>CAWDVM010000017.1:0-216935 GCA_963805685.1 uncultured Actinomycetota bacterium | reverse complement strand
CGACCGGATCGCGGTAGGTACGGGCGCTGCGGCCCTGGCGCGGCATGGCTCGTCACCGCACGAGCAGTGGAACTGTGGCAATCTGCTGAGGTGAGTCTTCCTCGGCGCGACGTCGATCCCGATGGACTGCTCGAGTACTCGGTCGTCTTCACCGACCGGTCCTTGAACCACATGTCCCAACGCTTCGTCGGTGTGATGCAGGACATCGTCGACGTCCTGCGCACGACCTACGGTGCTGAGACTGTCGCGGTCGTCCCGGGTGGCGGCACCTACGCCATGGAAGCCGTCGCCCGGCAACTGGCGACGGGGCGGCGATGCCTCGTCGTACGCAACGGGCTGTTCTCCTACCGCTGGTCGCAGATCTTCGACGCCGGGTCCGTGCCTGGCCACACGACGGTCTGCAGCGCCCGCCCGGTGTCCGATGAGCGGCACGCTCCCTGGGCTCCGCCTCCCGTCGATGAGGTCGTCGAGGCCATCGCGCGAACCCGTCCCGAGGTCGTCTTCGCGGCGCATGTGGAGACAGCGGCAGGCATGGTGCTCCCCGATGACTACGTCCGCGCCGTCGCCGCGGCGACGCATGGAGCCGGTGGGCTTTTCGTCCTCGACTGCATCGCATCGGGTGCGCTCTGGGTGGACATGACCGAGCTCGGAGTTGATGTCTTGCTCAGCGCCCCGCAGAAGGGATGGAGCGGCTCACCGGGCGCGGGTTACGTGATGCTCGGTGAGGCCGGTCGGGCCCAGGTCATGTCGACGACCTCGACGAGCTTCGCAGTCGACCTGCAGAAGTGGTTGACGATCACCGAGGCCTACACCCGGGGGCAGACGCCCTACCACGCCACGATGCCGACAGACACGCTCGCGCACGACGCTGCGCTCATGCTCGAGACCCGCGCCGCCGGACTCAGCGAGCTGCGTCAGGCTCAGACATCCCTCGGCGCCCGGGTCCGCGCCATGCTCGCAGAGTTCGGGTTTCCCTCCGTCGCGTCCGAGGGGTTCGCTGCGCCCAGCGTCGTGGTGGCCTTCGCGGATGACCCCGATATCCGAAGCGGGGCGAAGTTCAAGGAGCAGGGCATCCAGGTGGCCGCCGGCGTGCCGCTCATGTGCGGCGAAGGAGATGACTTCTCCACCTTCCGGGTGGGACTCTTCGGCCTCGACAAGCTCACTGACGTGGATGGAGCCGTGGAACGGCTCAAAGCACACCTGGGGTATTGATCTGGCCCTGACTGCGCGACTGGCGCATGTTGCACGAGAACGTCGAGACGAGACCACGCCCCCGAGTGCCATGCTCGTCGGCGGGTCCCTTGGCTCGAGGATGCCGACACGCGGCGGAATGCAGCACGTGCAGGCGGGGACCGTCCAAACAATTGGCGTGCCTCCCTGCTCATAGACGCCGGCGACGTAGGCGGTGAGGAAATGCACTCCGTGGAGAAGTCTGGGTTTCCGCGGGCGCGGTCGTAGTGCTCAGACGTCCGCGGGTCGGCATGTCGGGCCAGGATCTGTGCGTCACGCAAAGGAACTCCGGTATCCGCCTTGGCGATCCGGGTCACCATCGGGCTGCCGCGCACGCAGCTGGGCCGTGGCCCCTGTTGACACGCTCGAGAAGCGTCCCGGCCAATGACCGGGGCGTTTCGCATTGCTCGCGTCATGGGCCGACACCGAACGGGTCACCTTCCCTTTGCGCCCGCCTTCTGGGACTCCTCGGCGCGGCCCAGCAGCAACGATTGTTCGCTCTCGTTGCAGGTCAGCGACGCCGCCTCGCGGAACGACGCGGCCGCGTCGGCATGGCGACCGGCCCGTGCGAGCAGGTCGGCGCGCACACTGGGCAGGAGGTGCGACCCGGCGAGCGCACGCTCGGGGAGGCCATCGAGAATGGCGAGGCCTGAATCGGGGTCGAATGCCCGTCCGTGCGCGACGGCGCGGTTGACCTCCACGATCGGGCCGGGTGCGGCCTCGGCGAGCACGTCGTACAGCTTCGCGATGGCACGCCAGTCGGTTTCCTCTGGTGTTGCTGCGCGGGCATGCCGGGAGGCGATCGCTGCCTGCAGGTAGTACCGACCGACGGCATTTCCGCGCGCGGCAAGCAGTTCCGCGCGCTCCAACGCGGCCAGCCCGCCCCGGATCAGGAGCTCGTCCCACAGACTGCGGTCCTGGTCATCGAGCAGCACCGGCCGGCCCTCGGCGTCGACGCGGGCAGCGGTGCGAGAGGCTTGCAGTTCCAGCAGCGCCTGCAGCCCATGCACCTCCGGCTCGTCCGGCATCAGCTCGGCGAGCATCCTGGCCAGCCTGATGGCCTCGTTCGTCAGCTCGGGGCGCATCCAGTCGTCGCCCGCGGTCGCGGTGTAGCCCTCGTTGAAGATCAGGTAGACCACGGCCATCACGTCGTCGAGCCGGTCAGTGCGCTCGGCACCGACGGGGAGCTCGAAATCCACGCGGGCTTCGCTGAGCGTCTTCTTGGCCCGGGAGATCCGCTGCCCCATCGCGGTCTCGGTGACCAGGAAGCCGCGAGCGATCTCCGCGGTCGCGAACCCGCCGACCAAGCGAAGCGTCAATGCGGCCCGGGACTCCGGGGTGAGCTGCGGGTGACAGGACAGGAAGATCAGTCGGAGGACGTCGTCCTCGATGAAGTCCACCTGCGTTGTGAGGTCGGGCATTCCGTCCTCCTCCCTCAGGCGATGACCGAGCTCCTCGGTCCTGCGACGCAGGGTGTCAGCCCGCCGGAAGCTGTCGACGGCGCGACGCTTGGCAGTCGTCATCAACCAGGCACCGGGGTTGTCGGGAATGCCTTGGGTGGGCCAGCTTTCAAGCGCGCTCACCAGCGCGTCCTGCGCCAGGTCCTCGGCGAGGTCGAGATCCCGGGTCATCCGGGTCAGAGCGCCGACCAGCCGCGCGGACTCCTCACGCCAGGTGGCGGTGATCGTCTCGCCAGTGGTCTCGGCCATGCGGCCAGCCTAGGGCCGGCCGCACGGCCGTATCTGAGGGATGCTCAGGCGTCGGACGCCTCAGGCGGCGCCTCCGAGATCTGTCGCAGAGTGGCGACCATCTCGCACTCGGGCCAATACTTGGCGTGCAGCTCGGCGAACTCCTGCTGCCCGGCGATCGCGGCCTCCAGGCTGTCGTACTGAAGCAGGGCCCACCCACCGACGACCTCCTTGGCCTCGGCGTACGGGCCGTCGACCCGCGTCGTCTCTCCCTTGCGGACCACGAAGTTCACCGCGTCCTCGGTGCCGAACAGACCGCCCCCGTCGAGGAAGTGACCCTGCTGCGCCTGCTCACCGATGTAGGTGTCCATCGCGTCGAACAACGCCTGCGGCGGCGCGCCGATGCCCTCTTCCATCTTCACGAAACCCATGAATCGCGGCATTGCTTTGCTCCTCAGCTTTGGGGCCCACCGCTGCTCGGTGGCCGACTCACCCATACGTCGAACGACATCCTTCGCCCTCGACATCGCCTACGAAAGTATTTCCCGGGGTGCCGAGCACCTAGGACCAGCGCGGCATGCAGGTCCGAGACAACGAGGGCCAGCACGACTCGAAGTTCCTACGACGGGTCTTGTTCTCCGCGATGCCGAGCTCGGGAAACAGCGTCGAGCGCTAGTGGCGCTCGAGACCTTCGCCCAGCGCACCCTGCAGAAAGGCGGCAGTTGAGCGACGGGGGTGCGATGGCTCCTCGCAACCTCGACGCCTTTGCGGTCAGGCCTCGCTGTTCACTGGGATCGGCGGCCCTCGCATCGTCGATGATCTCGATGGAGCCTCGCCTCGGCTTCCCGCGGCCCGCGGGTGACTCAGCGGTTACACGCAACGTGCGGTGCTCGAGGGCGCGCCGCGCCAACCCGGCGGTCGCTGTTAGGTCGTGCTGATGCCGGTGGGCACCTCCAGGAGCCCTAGCTGGACCAGCATGTCGAGCTGGTCGAAGTAGAAGTCGTGCCGCACGATCCGGCCGTCCCGCACGGTGGCAACGTCGGCCGCGCGCATACGGACCTGTCTGCCCGTCGGCGGAATCGCCTGCCCGTCAGGCATCTCGAGCGGCTGGGTGTGCGTGCCGACGAACTCGCCCTCGTCGATCGCGCAGTCAGCCGTCTCGTGCTCCTTCATCGAGATGTACTGCCGGTCGGAGAACGATCCGACAAAGGCCTGGTTCCACTTGATGAACCGGTCGATGCCGTGCAGCTCACCCTCGTCCGGTGTGCTCGCGACGACGTCCGACGCGTAGATCTCGCGCAATGCATCCAGGTCGCCGGCGAGCACCGCGGCGGTGGCTCGGTCCATAAGTTCGCGTGGGAGTCCCATCGAACACCTCCTTGTTTCGGGCCCTGAGGTTCCGGTGGCCCGGCCGGCCGGGACGCGGTCGACCAGGCGACCTCATCCAGTCAACGCCGCGGCAACGACCGTGGCCATAGCGCCGATGGGCTAGCCCGACACTTCACCCGGCGCCGCCGCGCTGCACGCCCAGTTCGACCGGCTCATCGATCACGTCGCCGGGGCGAAAGGGTGTCCGACCCAGGTCAGAGCAGGCGGCGGTCGGAGGCCCAGCGGGTCAGCTCGTGCCGCGACGAGAGCTGGAGCTTGCGCAGCACGCTGGACATGTGGGTCTCGACGGTCTTGATCGAGATGAACAGCTCCTTCGCGACCTCCTTGTAGGCGTAGCCGCGCGCGATCAGCCGCATCACCTCGCGCTCCCGCTCGGTGAGCCGGTCGAGGTCCTCGTCGACGGCGGCGACGTCGATCGTGCCCGCGAAGGCGTCGAGGACGAACCCCGCCAGCCGCGGCGAGAAGACCGCGTCCCCCTCGGCGACGCGCTGGATCGCCTGCACCAGCTCGGGGCCGGTGATGGTCTTGGTGACGTAGCCGCGGGCGCCGCTGCGGATCGTGCCGATCACGTCCTCCGCCGCGTCGCTGACCGACAGGGCCAGGTAGCGCGCGTCCGGCGAGGGCATCCTCCGCATCACCTCGGCGCCGCCACCGCCGGGCAGGTGCACGTCGAGCAGGACCACGTCGGGGTGGTGGGCGGCGATCGCGGCGACCGCCTCGTCCACGTCCGCCGCCTCGGCACAGATGTCCACGGCACTCGCGCCGGCGGCCTCCAGCTCGGCGCGGACCCCGCGCCGGAACATCGCGTGGTCGTCGACGATCACGACCTTCACCGGGCTGTGCTCACTCATCCAGGTCCTCCTGTCGGGCCCCGCGGGGCTGGCGGGGCAGGTGCAGGCGCACCTCGGTCCCCTCGCCGATGGTCGACCGCACCTCGGCCGAGCCGCCGTGCCGGTCCATCCGGTCGATGATGCTCATGCGTACGCCGTGCCGGTCGGCGGGAGTGTCGGCCGGGTCGAAGCCCTGCCCGCGGTCGCGGACGAACACGTCGACAGCGGCGGGCGACACCTCGGCGTACACGTCGATGCGGCCGGTGCCGGCGTGCTTGGCGGCGTTGGTCACGGCCTCGCGGGTGGCCGACACGATCGCCCGCAGGGACTCGTCGAAGTCGCAGTCGCCCACCGTCACCACGTCCACGGAGACACCGTGGGCGTCCTCGATCGCCGCCGCCGCGCCGCGCAGCGCGCTCGCGAGACTGCTCTCGTCGGTGGACTCCCCCGCGTACAGCCAGGCGCGCAGGTCGCGCTCCTGGGCGCGGGCCAGCCGGGCCACGGTCGGCCCGTCCTGGGCGTTCTTCTGGATCAGCGCGAGCGTCTGGAGCACCGAGTCGTGCAGGTGCGCCGCGACGTCCGCGCGCTCCTGGGTGCGCACCCGCTCCGCCCGCTCCGCGGTGAGGTCGGAGGCCAGTCGGTAGACCCACGGCCCGACCACGATGGCGATGCCGACGATGCCGAGCAGGGACGCCACGACCACGTCTCGGGCGACGGCCAGCGACTCGCCCCGGAACGCGAAGAGCGCCAGCGCCGTGACCACCAGGCCCACGCCCGCGGCCAGTCGGGCGTACGCCGCCCAGCCGCCGCTGCCGAGCACGACCCGCACCGGGTCGATCCGGCCGGTGGTGTCCAGCCAGCGCTCCCGCTGGGCGTCGTCGGCCTGCCGCCACAGCAGCGCGACGCCGATCATCCCGAGGAAGAGCGGCCAGAACACCGCGCCCCTGCCGAAGACCGCCTCGACCAGGAGGATGCCGCCGAAGGCCAGCGCCGCCAGCGCGATCGCCGGGCCCACGTCGCCGAGCCGGCGCATCCGCCCCGGCCGCCGCCCGCCCCGGGAGGCGCTCTCCAGGCCGGGCGCCCCGGTCACGAACCGGGAGTCCGACGGCAGCACCAGCCAGAGCCCGGCGTAGAACGCGATGCCGAGACCACCGAGGAGCGCGGTGAGCACGAAGGCCGCCCGGACCCACAGCACCGGCACCGCCAGGTGGCGCGCCAGGCCGGCGGCCACGCCGCCGAGGATCGGCGCCTGCGCGTCGCGGGTGGCCCGTCGGACGCCGGCGGGCCCGGTGGTGGATGTGGTGGTCATGTCGGCTCAATCGTCACACAGCGCAGGGGCCCGAACCATGAGGACGAACCCCGACGCGACCCTGACTCCGGGCCCGGCCGGGCACCCGGGGATCAGGGTCGTCCCCGATGGTGCGCGCGGCCCGCGGGCAGCAGGCTGGAGCCATGACAACGACACCGCCCGAAGCCCCCTCCGGGCCGAACGCCCCGCAGGACCAGGGCCCACGGGTCAGCCGGGACGAGGTCCGCGACCTCGGCCGGCTGCGCCGCAGCGTCACGGACCGCAAGATCGCCGGCGTGGCCGGCGGCCTGGCCCGTCACCTCGACATCGACCCCGTCATCCTGCGGGTCGCCTTCGTCGTGCTGGTGTTCTTCGGGGGCGCCGGGCTGATCCTGTACGGCGCCTGCTGGCTGCTGGTCCCCGAGGAGGGCAGCGAGTCCGCACCCCTGCACCTCGACGACCGCAGCCGCGCGGTCGCGCTGGTGCTCGTGGGGGTCGTGGCCGCGCTCGCCCTGCTCGGCGACACGTGGGGGGCCTCCTGGTTCCCGTGGCCGCTGGCGGTGATCGCCCTGCTGGTCGTCCTCGTCGTGAGCCGCAAGGACCGCGGGCGCACCCCGCCGGCCCCGGCGTACGGCCCCCCGACCGCGGAGGCGGCCGCCGCGACGTACACCCCCGGGGCCGAGGGCACCTATCCCCCGCCGGCCTACGCACCGCCGGCCTACCCGCCGTCCGACTGGGCGTCCGCGGCGCCGGTGCGGCCGCGCTCGCCCCGCAGGCGGGGACCGGTCCTGTTCTGGTTCACGCTGGCGCTGATCGCCCTCGCCGAGGGCGTGCTCGGCATCGTCGACATGGCAGGCGTGGCGGTGGCCGCCCCGGCCTACCCGGCGCTGGCCGTCGGGATCACCGGCCTGATGCTGCTGGTCGGGGCCTTCTGGGGACGCGCCGGCGGGCTGATCCTGGTCGGCCTGGTCTCGTTGGTCGCGCTGGCCGGCACCACCGCGGCGGACCACTGGGACGGACAGACCGTCAACGCACGGCCCCGCCACGCGGCCGACGTGAACGGCAGCTACCAGATCACCAACGGCGAGCTGGTGGTCGACCTCTCGAACGTGCGCGACGCCTCCGCCCTCGACGGACGCACCCTGCGGGTCAGCGGTGACGTGGGCCGGATCGAGGTGGTGCTGCCCGCGGACCTCGACGCCGACGTCCACGCCGACGTCCACGGCCCCGGCGCCATCGGCCTCTTCGGCCAGGAGAACGGCGGGATCGACATCAGCAGCACCCGGAACCTCGACGTCCCGGGCTCGGTCGGCGAGATCAGGGTGGACGCCGAACTCAGCGTCGGCCGGATCGAGGTGCACCAGCGATGAGGGAGACGACCATGGAGAACACGCGCGACTCGGGCCGGCACCCGGTCAACATCGGCCACCTCGTGATGGGCCTGGCCTTCCTCGGCGTCGTCGGGGTCTGGGCGCTCTACCAGGCCGACGTGGTCGAGGGCCACGACATCCGCTGGCTGCTGCCCGTCCCCTGGGTGCTCGCCGGCATCGCCGGGCTGCTCGCCACCACCCTGACCAGCCGGGACCGCTGGGGCGCCCGCCAGACCGGCTGGGTCGGCAGCGACACCACGGCCCCCGACCGACGGCACGACCACGTACGAGACCACTGACGACACCGCGCACGACAGCACCGAGGAGATCCGATGAGCACCCCGCAGCCCGTCCCCAGCAACCCCAAGCGCCTGGTCCGGCGCCGCGACGACCGGATGGTCGCGGGCGTCTGCTCCGGGGTGGCCGCCTACCTCGGCGTCGACGTGACGCTGGTCCGGATCCTGACGGTCATCGGTGCCATCATCAGCTTCGGCACCGTCGCCATCGCCTACGTCGTCGGCTGGCTGCTGATGCCGGAGGAGTGACCGGCGGACCGCGCCCAGGAGTCCCTGGCACCGACCACCTCGTCGGGGTGGTCGGTGATCAGCCCGTCCACGCCGAGGTCGAGCAGCTGCCGGGCCTCGCCGGCGAGGTCGCCGCGGTGCCGGCGCCGCTCCCCGACCCGGAACTCCTTGGCGAGGAACCTGTTCTCGGCGCGCAGGGTCCAGGCGTGGACGGTCAGCCACTCGCGGTGGGCGGTGCGGACCACCCGGGCCCCCAGCCCGCGCCGGAGCAGCAGGTCCTTGCGGGCACCGACCCCGTCGGCGTACGTCGCGGTGACGGCGAGCTGCGCCCGCGTCACCTGGTCGCGGCGGTTGACCAGCTGGATCAGCGGCACCCGCACGGTCCGGGCCAGCCGGCGGAGCACGTCGCGCTCGAAGGCCATCGCGCTGACCCGCGACCGCTCGTGGTCCATGCCGAGCCGGCGCATCGAGTCCTGCAGGAGCTCGTCCAGCGGCAGCCCCGCGGCCTGGAAGTAGGACCCGTGCTTGATCTCGGCGAGCACCCCCACCGTTCGGCCGCGCAGCTCGGCCTCCTCGCGGACGAGGCGCACGACCTCCTCGAAGGTCGCGACCCGGTGCCGGCCGTCGTGCTCCGCGCTCTCGGGACGGGCTCGCGGCATCCGCTCGCGGGTCCTGAGCGTCCTCAGCTCCTCGAGGTCGAGGTCCTCGACGAACCAGCCGGTGATCGGCCTGCCACCGACCAGCTTCGTGGTGCGGCGGCCGGCGAGGTCCTTGCGGGTCGCCACGTCCGTGGTGTGGCTGAGCTCGACGTCGTGACGGACCACCAGCACGCCGTCGCGGGTGGCCACCAGGTCCAGCTCGACGTCGTCGGCGCCCATCTCGACGGCCAGCCGGAAGGCCTCGAGGGTGTGCTCGGGGCGGTAGCCGCTGGCGCCGCGGTGCGCGGCCACGGATGGCGTGACGACCAGGGAGGACGGGCGGGAGGGGAGGAGTGCGGGCGGCAGGACGGCTGGGCTCACCCCCTCAGGAGACCGGGGCGAGGTGGACCGGCGGCGGGATCCGCATGAACCCCGGGTGACCGTCGGCGTACGTCCCCGTCAGGATGGGGCGATGACGTTGCCCAGCCTCGGTGCCCTCACGTCCCTGCCGGCCACCGACCATCCCGGCCTGCTGGCCGGTCCGGTCACCGCCGTCCTCGCCGGCTGGCCGCACGCGCCGCACGTCGCCGTCGTCGAGATCGACCCGGAGCTGGCCGACACCGCCGCCATGACCGAGGCGTACGACGTGCCGCTCACCGCCAGCGCGAACTGCGTCGTGGTGGCCGGCCGCCGGGGCGGCGAGGAGCGGGTCGCGGCCTGCGTCGTCCGGGCCGACACCCGCGCAGACGTGAACAACCTGGTCAAGCGGACCCTGGACGTGCGCAAGGCGTCGTTCCTGTCCATGGACCGGGCGGTCGAGGAGTCGGGCATGGAGTACGGCGGGATCACCCCGCTCGGCCTGCCGGCGCACTGGCGGCTGCTCCTCGACGCCCGCGTCGTCGACATCGACGTGGCGGTCGTCGGGTCCGGCGTACGACGCTCCAAGCTGCTGCTGCCGGGCCGGCTGCTCGCGACGCTCCCGGGCGCCGAGGTGGTCGACGACCTGGGCGTGCCGATCGGCGCCTGAGCCGGGCCGCCCCGCTGCCATACTGACGCCCGTGACATCAGATGAGGGTGGGCCGGAGGCCGAGTCGGGGCGCAACGAGACCGAGGAGGAGCGGCTCGACCGGAAGTGGGACGACCTGCTCCAGGAGCTGCGGGTCATGCAGACCAGCGCGCAGCTCACCGCCGGCTTCCTGCTGACGCTCCCGTTCCAGACGGCGTTCGCCGACCTCAACAAGTTCCAGGAGGGGCTCTACCTCGGGCTCGTCCTGCTCGCCTCGCTGATCATCGTGATGGTGATGACGCCGGTGGCCGTCCACCGCCACCTCTCCGGCGAGCACGTCAAGGAGAAGGTCGTCGACACCGGCCACCGCATCGTGCGGACCGTGATCGCTGCGCTGGCGCTGCTGATCCTCGGCATCGTCACGCTGATCTACGACGTGGTCGTCGACCAGACCATCGCACTGGTGGTGGCCGGCTGCGTCGGCGTGGTGCTGATCGGGCTCCTGGTGGTGCTTCCGGCCAGGCTCACCCGCGACTAGCAACCATGTCCCGGCTGCTCGGCGCCGTGCTCGCGGCACTGCTGTGCTGCACCTCCTGCACGGGAGCGAGCGGGCCGGGGCCCGGGCGGGCCGGCTCACCGGAGCCGTCCGTCCCCACCCTGTCCCCGATCCGGCTGCCGCCGAAGGGGCCGCCGACCGGGCGGCTCTACGCCGACCTCCGGCAGTCCTCCCGGGACGCCGCGCTGGGCCGGATGGAGGTCTGGCTCGGCAACGACACCCGCCGCGACGTGACGCCGACCCGGATCACCTACACCGACCCGAGGTTCCGCCGGCCCGTCCCGGGCGAGCGGCTCCGGCTCGACCCGTCGCGCTCCGAGCGCGGCTACCCGCTCGCCCTGCCGGCCGTGCCGGCCTGCGGACAGCACCACGGGCCGGGTCGCCTGCGCGTCACGTACGCCGGCCGGACGGTCACCCTGCCGGTCACCGACGACAACGACGTCGTGGCGCGGTACGTCGCCTCCCGCTGCCTCGAGCTCGCCGTCGACCGGGTCGCGCCCCTCCGGTTCGCCGACCGGGTCCGGGTGGACCGGCCGGGCGAGGGCAGCACCGGCACGCTGGTCCTGGTCGCGCGACCCACCGGCGTACCCGGCCACGTGCTGCGCATCGACGCCGTCGGGGGTACGCCGCTGCTGGGTGCGGCCGGCGGCTCGTCCTGGCGGCCGCGGGCGCGGGTGCGCGGCGACGGCCCCGTCCAGCGGCTCGAGCTGCCGGTCCGCCCCGCCCGCTGCGACGACCACGTCTTCATGGAGTCCGCCGGCGCCACGGCGTTCCTCGTGTCGCTGCGCCTCGACGGCCGGCCGGGCAGCCTGGTCGTGCGGATGAGCCCCGCCGGCGCCTCCGCCGCGATCGCCTTCGCACGGGACTCCTGCGGCCTCTGATCGAGGCCGGTCGCGGTGTCCGGCGGCCGGCTCGGAAGGACCAGGCAGCGCTCGTCGCTTCCCACCGCACGCCCACGTCCTTTCGCCGCCAGCGGGACTACGCTGAGCCTGTGACGGACACCGTCGCACCCCTCGATCGCGGACGCGAAGCCTTTGTGCGGGCGGCATGGCGTGAGGCGTTTCTGGAGCTGTCTGAGGCCGATCGCGTGACCGCTCTGTCGGCGAGCGATCTCGAAGCGCTGGGTCGGTCCGCGTACATGGTGGGCGACACGGATGCCTACGTGACCGCCCTCGAACGGGCACACCGGGCGCACCTCGAGGCGGGTGACGTCCTGCCTTCGGTCCGGGTCGCGTTCTGGATCGGCCACAGCTTGCTGTTCCGAGGTCAGGCCGTACCCGCCGGCGGTTGGTTCGCTCGTGCGCGGCGGCTGTTCGACGAGTCCGGAGAGGACGGCGCCGAGCGGGGCTGGCTGCTCATCCCCGCCTGGTTGCAGCAAATGGGGACCGGGGACTACGAGTCGGGCTACGCGACGGCAGGCGAGGCCGCAGACATCGCCCGTCGCTTCGACGACGTCGACCTGCTCTGGCTCGCCCGAGGGGAGCAGGGCCGAGCCCTGATCAACATGGGCCAGGTCGCGGACGGACTGCGACTGGTTGATGAGATGTTCGTGGTCGCCACCGAGGGCCAGCTGTCGCCCGTGGTCACCGGGATCGTCTACTGCAACACGATCGCGTACTGCGTCGACGGGTACGCCTTTGACCACGCACGCGAGTGGACCGAGGCACTGACCCGATGGTGCGAAGGTCAGCCGCAGATGGAGGAGCACTTCGGCTTCTGCCTGGTACACCGGGCAGAACTGCATCACCTGAGCGGTTCCCGGGCGCTGGCCCAGCAGGAGAGCGAGCGCGCCGCCGCCACGCACACCGCGGGCCAGCTCAACCAGCTCGTTCGCGGCAAGGCGGCCTACGTCCAAGGTGAGATCCATCGCCTTGCGGGCGACTTAGCCGCGGCCGAGAGATCCTTCCGCGAGGCGAACGCGTTCGGACACGAACCCCAGCCCGGCCTCGCCCTCCTACGTCTGGTGCAGGGCAACCCTGATGCCGCCGCTGCCGCGATCCGGCGTGCCATCGGGGAGTCGACGCAAACGCTGCGTCGCGTCCGTCTGCTGCCCGCTTATGTGGAGATCACCCTTGCAGTCGGCGAGTTCGACCGGGCCAGGGCCGCGGTGGACGAGCTCGAGGCGATCGCAACCACCTTTGGTGGCGCCGTCGCGGCGATGGCGGCATGCGCCAAGGGTGCGCTCCTGATGGCGCGTGAGGAGCCGCGGGAAGCGTTGATCGCGCTGCGACCCGGGATGGGGGCGTGGCAGCGTCTCGGGGTCCCCTACGAGGCAGCCCGGGCCCGGGTTCTGATCGGCCTGGCGTGCCGGGCCGTCGGCGATCACGACACTGCTGAGCTCGAGCTGGACACCGCTCGGGCAGCGTTCGGTCAGATCGGCGCCAAGCCCGATCAGGCGCGCGTGGCTGCGCTGGTCGGGCGCGGCGGCAAGGACGACGGGCTCACGGCGCGCGAGATCGAGGTGCTCCGGTGGGTGGCGTCCGGGCGGTCGAACAGCGAGATCGCGGCCGCGCTGGTCATCAGCGAGCACACCGTGGCACGCCATCTGCAGAACATCTTCGGCAAGCTGGGAGTCTCCACGAGAACCGCAGCGGCGGCGTACGCCTTTGAACATCGCCTGGCCTGACGCAACTACTGATTTCTCACCATCGTCGGGCGTTCGCAAGTTGGTCAGTTACGGCGACGACCGGTTCCGCCTCGGCTTCGTATGGTCGTGACGTCCAGCAGTTGATGGAGAAGAGGAGCAGGCCATGTACGTCGTCGTCCAGCACACATTCCTCAATCCCTCCGAGGCGTTCTCCCGCGGCGAGAAGCTCATCAAGAACGAGGGATCCCCAGACGGCACTACGGTGCTGCAGTTCTACCCGGCGCGGGACGGGTCGGGCGCGACCTGCCTCTGGGAGACGAATGGCGTTGCCGATGTGCAGGGGTACGTCGACGAGACGCTCGGTGACTCGAGCCGCAACCTCTGCCACGAGGTGGACGCGGCGAACGCGTTCGCCCGCCAGCCGCTGGGGATTGCCGAACAGTCGACACTTGTCGCGCAGTAAGCGTGTGTGTTCGAGTGCACTGAGAGTGGTTCGGTGCGCGCCAGACCGAAGCCGCAGGAGCAGCAGCTCTGCTGACTTGCGGCTTCCGGCCGAAACACAGAAATCACCTGTCCAGCACTGCGCGTCTACCGCTCATCGCCATGAGCGTGAGCCGACTCGAACGGGCAAGCCTCCAGGTGCGTCATTTCGACGCGAATGACATCGACCAGACGCGCCACCGGGGGTGGAGTGCTCGTCGCAGCGAACTGCTGTCAGGCGGCGTAGTCGAGCTCGAGGTCGACCGGTGAGTGCCAGAGCTCGATGACGACAGGCGACCGGTGCGGCTCGGGAGGACCTGGGTTCGCGGGCGCGGCCGGGAGCCGGCGGGTGCCGGTGTGGTCGACGAGGTAGAAGGCGCCGTGGGGGTCGCGCCACACGTAGATGCCGGGGTACGGCTGCTGGACCTGCCACCGGCCGTGGGTCTTGATCCGGTGATGGGTCGTGGTCATCGGGCCGTAGTTGCCCACGCCGGTGACACCGCCCTGGGCGTGAGGCACGGTGTGGTCCACCTGCATCGACCGCTCGGTGCAGGAGGCGTAGGGGAAGGTGTCGGCCGGCGTCATCAGGTGCACGGCCTGCCTATGTCGGTCCGGGATCTCGTAGGCGTCCACGGGCGCCTGACCGGCGAGGTCGAGCACGGGCCGGACCGTGAACCGGGCATGCGGCCCGAGCACGCGGCGCAGCCAGTCCTCGGTGACCGGGCCATGGCCCTCCACGCGGGCGATGCCGTCGCCGTCGCGGTGTCCGTAGACGTGCACGTGCAGCTGGACGTCGGGGAGCAGGTCGGCGAGGTCGGTGTCGGGCTCGGCGCCCGGATTGGCCATCAGCAGCAGGGCGTGCACCCTCCGGTCGTCGTCGGTCTGGAGGTGCTCGGCGTCCGGCAGGGACTCCGCCAGGTGCCTGGCTCCGGCGGTGACCGCGGCCTCGATCCGGTCGATGGTCGCGACGTCGGCGCGGATCATGAACGACGCCATCCCGTGCGCCTCGCCGCGCAGCTTCTTCGCGAACCGCGCCTGGCCGGCCCGCTCCTCCTTCTCCCGGGCGACCTCGGGTGCGGCCTGGGTGACCTTGGCCTCGACCAGGGCCTCGAACCGCGACCACGGGATCCGCCCGTCGGCGGACTCGGCGACCGCGGCGTCGACGTACGCCGCCTGCTCGACGCTCAGGTCGCGCGTCTTCGCGGTCACGTGGCGGGCGTAGGACGCGCGCACCTCGCCGGCCTGGACCCGCGCCCACAGGTGTGGGTGCCGGTGGTGCAGGTCCTGGGCGTCGGCGATCAGCCGGGCGGCGGCGAAGGTGAGCGGCCGATCCGGGCGCCGAGCTCGGCGGCCGCGAACTCGCACACGTCCGGGACGCCCTCGCCGCCCAGCCGCCGGGCCCTCTCCCGGCCCGGCTTCCCACTCTCGCCGGCGTCGAGCCGATCCGCGGAGTGGAGCACCGCCCAGTGGTACGCCGCGCGGAGCAGGTCGACCTCGGCGCGGCGGGCGGCCTCGGCGCAGGCGCCGGCGAAGTCGAGGACCTGGTCCTCCGACATGTCGTCGAGCGCCTGCGCTTCGGCCATGACCACAGTCAAACAGGGACCACCGACATCCGGATTCGACGAGGTCTGGCGGGCGCCTCGACCGCCGATCGCTCGTGCCGCGACAGGTGCCCTTGGCCCCTAGCGAGAGCGGTGCAGGCGTTTCGATGCTCGTCGTATGGCATCGAAACGCCAGCTCGCGGGATCGGCGGCGATGGCGGCTGTGGTCTACGGAGCGCTGGGTGCGCCCGCGGCTCCTGCGCTGGGGCGCCACCGACGACGAGGTCAAGGGGCCTTATCCGGGTGCCGGCCTGGTCGCCGACGGCCACCGGGGCGCGACGATGGCCGTCACGATCGACGCGCCGCCGGACCACGTGTGGCCGTGGCTCGTCCAGCTGGGCGGGGACCGCGCGGGGTGGTACTCCTGGGACCACCTCGACAACGCCGGCCATCCGAGCGCGCAGCGCGTCCACCCCGAGTGGCAGGACCTCGCCCTCGGCGACCACGTGAAGTACCGGACCCGCCGCCACGGCATCGTGAACGCCTGGCAGGTTGCGGCACTCGAACCGCATCGATTCCTGGGCCTGCTCGCATCCAGTGACCTGCGGGGTCGCCCCCTCGAGCCGGGACGAGCACGGCCGTCGGCCTACACCGAAGGACTGTGGGGCTTCCGGCTCAGCGAGCTGCCTGGGGGCCGGACCCGGCTCGTCATCGGCGGCTACGAGGTCTTCCGCCCTCGATGGCTGGGACGTGTGATCTCGTTCTGGATCTTCCCGCCGCTCGTCTGGGTGATGCAGGCGCGGATGTTGTCGGTACTCAAGCGCAACGTCGAACGAGCAGCACGCGCGGAGGCCGCGGTCGTCTCGGGGTGAACGCCTGACTCCTGTGTGGCTTCCTGCTCCCCACGCCTCACGTCCGCACGGTCGAAAATCGGTCGCCCGGGGACCACCCTGGTGCGTAGCGTGGGCTGGTGCGCCGCCTCCCTCTCGACCACCCCGGGACCGCCGACCACCGGTCGCCGGGCCGGTTCCTGTGGTGGATGGCCAAGGGACAGTGGCGCACCCTGGTGATGGGCATGCTGTTCGGCATCGTCTGGATGAGCGCCCAGGCCGTGATGCCGGCGGTGATCGGCCGGGCCATCGACCGCGGCGTCGCCGCGAAGGACACCGGCGAGCTCGTCCGGTGGTCCATGGTCCTGCTCGTCATCGGGCTCGTGCAGGCCGCCAGCGGGATCATGCGCCACCGGTTCGCCGTCACCAACTGGCTCACCGCGGCGTACCGCACCGTGCAGCTGGTCGGCCGCCAGACCGTGCACCTCGGCGGCACCCTGCCGCGCAAGGTCTCCACCGGCGAGGTGGTCGCGATCGGCACCAGCGACCTCTCCCACCTCGGGCAGGTCATGGACGTCTCGGCCCGGTTCGCCGGCGCGATCGTGTCGTTCCTGCTGGTCTCGGTGATCCTGCTGAGCACCTCGGTGACGCTCGGCCTGGTCGTGCTGGTCGGCGTACCCCTGCTGATGCTGGTCGTCGGCCCGCTGCTCGCGCCGCTGCAGGAGCGCAGCGCCCACCAGCGCTCGCTCATGGGCGAGCTGTCCAACACCGCCAGCGACATCGTCGGCGGCCTGCGGGTGCTCCGCGGCATCGGCGGCGAGCAGGTCTTCCACGACCGCTACCGCCGCGAGTCGCAGGCCACCCGCCGGGCCGGGGTCGAGGTCGCGAAGCTGCAGTCGGTGCTCGACGCGCTGCAGGTCTTCCTGCCCGGCGTCTTCGTGGTGGTCGTGGTGTGGCTCGGCGCCCGCTACGCCGTCGAGGGGCGGATCAGCCCCGGCGAGCTGGTCGCGTTCTACGGCTACTCGGCGTTCCTGATGATCCCGCTGCGCACCGCGACCGAGTACGCCAACAAGATCATCCGGGCCCGGGTCGCGGCCCGCCGCGTCTGCCACGTGCTGTCGCTGACCCCCGACGTCACCGACCCCGAGCACCCCGCGCCCTCGCCGCCGGTGGGGTCGAGCCTGTACGACGTCCGCACCGGGCTGCGGGTCCGCGCCGGGTCGTTGACGGCCGTCGTCAGCGAGCAGCCCGACGAGTCGTCGGCGCTGGCCGACCGGCTCGGGATGGCGGCCGCCGAGGTCGACGACGACGTCCGGCTCGGCGACGTCCCGCTCACCTCGCTGCGCCGCGACGAGGTCCGGCGCCGGATCCTGGTCTCCGACACCGGCGCGACGCTGTTCTCCGGGCGGCTCGCCGAGCGGATCGACGTCACCGGCACCGGGCGGGTCCGCGAGGCGCTCGACACCGCCTCGGCCGACGACATCCTCGAGGCGCTGCCCGAGGGCCTCGACACCCCGGTCGCCGAACGCGGCCGCACCTTCTCCGGCGGCCAGCGCCAGCGCCTGGTCCTGGCGCGCGCGCTCGCGGTCGACCCCGAGATCCTGGTGCTGGTCGAGCCGACCTCGGCGGTGGACGCCCACACCGAGGCGCGGATCGCCTCCCGCCTGCGCCGGCACCGGGCCGGCCGCACCACGGTGGTGACCACCAGCAGCCCGCTGATGCTGGACGCGGTCGACGAGGTGGCGTTCCTGCGCGACGGCCGGGTCGTGGCCACCGGCCGGCACGTCGACCTGCTGGAGACCGACCCCGTCTACCGCGCGGTGGTGACCCGCGAGACCGAGCCGGCCGCCGAGGCCGTGGAGGTCGTCCGATGAGCACCCCCGACACCCGCCTGCCCGTCGCGTCCACCCGCGAGGTGCGCCGCTACGCCGCCCGGCTGGCCCGCCACCATCCCCGGCTGCTCTGGACGGCGGTCACCCTGCACGTGCTCGCCGCCCTGGCCGGCCTGGCCGCGCCCCGGCTGCTCGGCGACCTGGTCCAGTCGGTCCAGGAGGGCACGACCGCCGCGCACGTCGACGAGATCATGCTGGCCCTGGCCGGCTTCCTGCTCGTCCAGACCGTGCTGACCCGGTACGCCCGCTACGTCAGCCAGGTCCTCGGCGAGCAGGTGCTCGCCGAGCTGCGCGAGGACTTCGTCGGCAACACGCTCGCGCTGCCGGTCGGCGTCGTCGAGTCGGCCGGCTCCGGCGACCTGCTCACCCGCACCAGCCGCGACGTCGACCAGCTCGGCTGGTCGGTGCGGATGGCGCTGCCGGAGTGGACGATCGCGGTCATCACCGCGGTGGTGACGTTCGTGGCCGCGATCAGCGTCGGCTGGTGGGTCGCGCTGCCGTGCGTGCTCGGCGTACCCCCGCTGGTGATCGGGCTGCGCTGGTACCTCGCCCGCGCCAAGGACGGCTACCTGCGCGAGAGCGCGTCGTACTCCGCGATCAACGCGACGCTGACCGAGACCGTCGAGGGGGCCCGCACCGTCGAGGCGCTCGGCACCGGCGAGGAGCGGATCCGCGCGATCGACGCCGACATCGACGAGTCCTACCGGGCCGAGCGCTACACGCTCTACCTGCGCACGGTGTTCTTCCCGAACATGGAGATCTCCTACCTGATCCCCACGGTCGCGACGCTGCTGTTCGGCGGCTGGCTCTACACGCAGGGCCAGGTCTCGCTGGGCGACGTCACCGCCGCGACGCTGTACGTCCAGATGCTCATCGACCCGGTCGACCGGATCGTGTCGATCCTCGACGAGCTGCAGATCGGCGCGGCCTCGCTGGCCCGGCTGCTCGGCGTCGCCCAGGTGCCCGACGACCGGGAGGTCAGCGGGGCGGAGCCGGACGGCGAGGACCTCGCGGCGTCGGACGTGCGGTTCTCGTACGTCGAGGGCCGCGACGTGCTGCACGGGGTCGACCTGGCGGTCGGGGTCGGCGAGCGGGTCGCGATGGTCGGCCCGTCCGGGGCCGGCAAGTCCACGCTCGGCCGGCTGCTCGCGGGCATCCACCCGCCCCGCACCGGCTCGGTGACCGTCGGCGGGGTCGGGCTGACCGAGCTGCCGCTCGACGACCTGCGCGGCCACGTCGCGCTGGTGACCCAGGAGCACCACGTCTTCGTCGGCACGCTGCGCGAGAACCTCGCGCTCGCCGCCCCACCGGGCGCGGACGACGACGACATCCGTGACGCGCTCGCGGCCGTCGACGCGCTGGACTGGGTCGACGCGCTCCCCGACGGCCTCGACACGGTGGTCGGCTCGGGAGGGCGGGCGGTCACCGCGCCGCAGGCCCAGCAGATCGCCCTGGCCCGGCTGGTGCTGGCCGACCCGCACACGCTGGTCCTCGACGAGGCGACCTCGCTGATCGACCCGCGGGCGGCCCGCCACCTCGAGCGCTCGCTGGCCGCGGTGCTGGAGGGCCGGACCGTGATCGCCATCGCGCACCGGCTGTTCTCCGCCCACGACGCCGACCGGGTCGCGGTGGTCGAGGACGGCCGGATCGCCGAGCTCGGGTCCCACGACGAGCTGGTCGCGGCCGGCGGCTCCTACGCCGCCCTCTGGGACTCCTGGCACGGCCGCGGCTGACGCCGACCCGTCGCTTGTTCACCGCGCAGCACGCCGACCCGTCGCGTGTTCAAGCGCTGAGACGTCGACCCGTCGTGGACTGACGACGGGTCGACGCTCTCCTCACGACAACACGCAACGGGTGGGCGTTCACGGCAGCGGGCACACGGGCTGCGGCCCGTCGAGGGCGACGTTCCAGTGCGCCCTGAACATGAAGCAGGGACGGTCCGGCGAGGACGTCCCGGTGGCCGAGCCGGCGGGGACCGCCACGACGGCCGTGGCCGTGGCGAGGGCAGCCGCTGCGGCGATCGTGCGCCACCCCGGGCGACGCAAGCCCGAGACTGATGACTCGTTCATGATCTGGCTCCTCCCTGTGCGGGGCCCGGTGCCCCGCGTCCGACATCAGGTCTGTCACGGGCCGGTACCTCCCGGGTATCGCCGGCCGGCCCGTCCTTGCCGTCGTGACAGTGGTTCTGTCAAGGTTGTGAGGTCCGCGACCCCACTCCCGACAGGGGAACCATGAAGCTCTCGATGCCGCTGATCTACGCCGGGAACCCACGCGAGACCGCCGACCAGGTGGCCGGGCTGGAGAAGGCGGGTCTGGACACGATCTGGGTCGCCGAGCCCTACGGCTTCGACGCGCCGACGCTGATGGGCTACCTCGCGGCGAAGACCGAGACCGTCGAGATCGGCGCGGGCATCCTCAACGTCTTCTCCCGCACCCCGGGCGCCCTGCTCCAGACCGCGGCCGGGCTCGACAACGTCTCCGGCGGCCGGGCGGTCATCGGCCTCGGCGCCTCGGGACCCCAGGTGATCGAGGGCTTCCACGGCGTCCCCTACGACAAGCCGCTGGGACGCACGCGCGAGGTCATCGACATCATCCGGATGGGGCTGCGCCGCGAGGCGCTGGTCAAGGACGGCATCTTCAAGATCCCGCTCCCCGAGGGCCAGGGGCTCGGCCTCGGCAAGCCGCTGAAGCTGCTCAACAAGCCCGAGCGCCCCGTCGTACCGCTCTGGGTCGCGGCGCTCGGCGACAAGAACGTGCAGATGACCGCGGAGGTCGCCGACGGCTGGCTGCCGTTCCTGTTCCACCCGGAGAAGGCGAAGGACGTCTGGGGCGACTCGCTGGCCAAGGGCACCGCCAAGCGCTCGCCGGACCTCGGCCCCCTCGAGATCAGCGCCGGCGGCATGGTCGCCATCGGCGAGGACGTCAAGGGCATGCTCGACTTCATGCGCCCGATGTACGCGCTGTACGTCGGCGGCATGGGCGCCCGCGGGAAGAACTTCTACAACGACCTCGCCTGCCAGTACGGCTACGAGAAGGAGGCGAAGGAGATCCAGGACCTCTACCTCGGCGGCAACAAGCGCGACGCCGAGGCCAAGGTCCCGCTCGAGTGGCTGGAGGCCGGCAACCTCGTCGGCCCCGCGTCGTACGTCAAGGAGCGGATCGCGGCGTTCCGCGAGGCCGGCGTCACCAGCCTGCAGGTCTCCCCCGCCTCCGACGACCCCGCCGCGACGATCGCCCAGGTCAAGGAATGGGTCTCCTAGGCAGGCTCGCCCATCCCCGCAGGTACGCCAACCTGCGGGAGATCCGCACGCTCGACCCCGAGCGCGACACCGACCGGATCGTGTGGCTGACCAGCCGGCACGAGTTCCCGTGGGACTACACCCAGGGCACCGGGATCGCGTTCCTGCGCGACTACGGCATCCCGTCCATCTCTCGCCTGCTCGACCGCACGGCTGAGTTCGAGAACGACGGCGTGAAGCGGTACGACGACACGCTGCTGTTCGCCGAGGAGGCCTCGGTCGAGGGCATCGACTCCGAGCGCTCGCACGCCGCGGTCCGCCGGCTGAACCGGATCCACGGCCACTACGACATCCCGAACGACGAGTTCCGCTACGTGCTGGCCACCACGATCGTCGGGCCGGTCCGCTGGATCGAGCAGTTCGGCTGGCGCCGGCTCGACCCGGTCGAGCTGCGGGCGCTGGCGAGGTTCACGACCCGTTTCGGCGAGCTGATGGGCATCAAGGACCTGCCCAGCACCTATGACGGCTACCTCGAGCTGCTCACGTCGTACGAGCGCGAGCGCTTCTCCTTCGACCCCGTCAACCGGCGGGTCACCGAGGCCACGCTGCGCATCGCCCGGGAGACCGCCCCGCGCCCGCTGCGGCCGGTCGTGCGGCGGGTGACGATCGCGCTGATGGACGAGCCGCTGCGCGAGGCGCTCGGGATGCCCCGCCAGCCGGCCTGGTTCGCGGCCGCGGTCCGGGCCGGGCTGCGGCTGCGCGCCCGGCTGCTGCGCCTCGCGCCGCCGCGGCGTACGGCGTACCACCACCGGCCGTCGACGTACCCCCAGGGCTACCGCCTCGGCGACCTCGGGCCCGCCTCGATGCTCGACGAGCTCGACCGCCGGGACCGCCTCCACACCGCTTGAATCGTGACAGCGATGCTGTAACAGTTGGGCTGTACCCGCCGGTTCGGCGGCCACCGACCCAGGAGGACCTCCATGACCGCCACGTTCTTCGACCAGGAGCACGAGGACTTCCGGGCCAGCGTGCGGGCCTTCCTCCAGCGCGAGGTGGTGCCCTTCCACGACCAGTGGGAGAAGGACGGCCAGGTCGACCGTGAGGTGTGGACCAAGGCCGGGGCCGCGGGGCTGCTGTGCTTCGACGTCGACGAGGAGTACGGCGGGGCCGGCATCAAGGACTTCCGCTACAACATGATCGTGTCCGACGAGATCGGCCGGGTCGGCGCCTCCGGGCTCGGCTTCCCGGTGCACAGCGACATCATCGTGCCCTACATCAGCAGCCTCGGCACCGACGAGCAGAAGGCGCGCTGGCTGCCCGGCCTGGTCAGCGGCGAGCTGATCTCGGCGATCGCGATGACCGAGCCCGGCGCCGGCAGCGACCTCCAGGGCATCCGCACCACGGCCGTCGACAAGGGCGACCACTACGTCCTCAACGGGTCGAAGACGTTCATCAGCAACGGGATCATGTCCGACCTCGTCATCGTGGTGTGCCGGACCAACCCCGAGGCCGGCCACCAGGGCATCAGCCTGCTCGTGGTCGAGCGCGGGATGGCCGGCTTCGAGCGCGGCCGCAACCTCGAGAAGATGGGCCTGAAGGCGCAGGACACCGCCGAGCTGTTCTTCGACAACGTCGAGGTGCCGAAGGCGAACCTGCTCGGCGAGGAGGGCTCCGGCTTCATCTCGCTGATGGTCAACCTGCCCCAGGAGCGGATCTCGATCGCCGCGATCGCGGTCGCGGCCTGCGAGCACATCCTGCAGCTGTGCCTCGACTACGCCAAGGAGCGCGAGGCGTTCGGCCGGCCGATCGGGAAGTTCCAGCACAACCGGTTCCTGCTGGCCGAGATGGCCACCGAGGTCCGCATCGCCCGGGTGTTCGTCAACGACTGCGTTCTCAAGCTCAACGCCGGCGAGGTGGACACCTCGTTGGCGTCGATGGCCAAGTGGTGGACCACCGAGCTGCAGAAGAAGGTCGTCGACCAGGGCGTGCAGCTGCACGGCGGCTACGGCTACATGATGGAGTACCCCATCGCCAAGGCCTACGTGGACAGCCGGATCCAGACGATCTACGGCGGCACCACCGAGATCCAGAAGGAGATCATCGGGCGCAGCCTGGGGATCTGACGCCCGCTCAGTCGACGGCGTACTGCTCGCGCAGCCTGCCCTTGACCATCTTCCCGGTGGGCGTGCGCGGCAGTCGTCGCGGAACAGGATCTCGCGCGGCACCTTGTAGTGCGCGATCCGCTCGCGGGCGTACGCCGTCAGCTCGGCCGCCAGCTCCGGCCCGGGCGTCGCGGACGGCGAGGGCTGCACGAACGCCACCACCCGCTCCCCCATCTCCTCGTCGGGGACGCCGATCACGGCGATGTCGGCGACGGCCGGGTGCAGGCTGAAGAGGTCCTCGACCTCCTGCGGGTAGATGTTCACCCCGCCGCTGATGATCATGAACGCCTTGCGGTCGGTGAGGTAGAGGAACCCCTCCTCGTCGACGTAGCCCAGGTCGCCCACCGTCGTCCACGTCGGGTGCGCGGGGTGCTGCGTGGCCGCGGTCTTGTCGGGGTCGTTGTGGTAGGCGAACGGCACCTGCGTCGCGCTCGAACCAGACCGTCCCGACCTCGCCGGGCCCCAGCTCGGCGCCGTCCTCGCCGCAGATGTGCAGCGTGCCCAGCAGCGCCTTGCCGACCGAGCCGGGGTGCGCCAGCCAGGTCTCGCTGTCGATCATGGTGGCGCCGTTGGCCTCGGTGGAGGCGTAGTACTCCTGCACGATCGGGCCGAGCCAGTCGATCATCCGCCGCTTCACCTCGACCGGGCACGGCGCGGCCGCGTGCACGACGCAGCGCAGCGACCCCACGTCGTACGACGTCCGCACCTGCTCGTCGAGCTTCAGCAGCCGCACGAACATGGTCGGGACCATCTGGGTGTGGGTGACCCGGTGCTCCTCGATCGCACGCAGGGCGCCCTCGGCGTCGAAGCGCTCCATCATCACCAGCGTGCCGCCGAGCGCGTGCACGACGCCGCCGAACCGCAGCGGCGCCGCGTGGTAGACCGGCGCCGGCGACAGGTAGACGGTGTCCTGGCCGAAGCCGTAGAGGCCGCCGAAGATCGTGACGTAGGTGTAGCCCGGCTCGTCCACCTGGATCGCCGGCAGGCTGACCTTCACCCCCTTGGGGCGGCCGGTGGTCCCCGAGGAGTAGAGGAAGTCGTCGCCGTGGGGCTGCTCGGCGAGCGGCTCGTTGCCGGCCGCGGCCAGCGCGGCCTCGTAGTCGCCGTACCCCTCGAGGCCCGGCCCGGCTCCGGTGCCGAAGACGAGCCGCTCGGCCACGTCGACGTCGAGCGCGCGGACCAGGTCGGTCTTCGCGGCGGAGACGACCAGCGCCTTCGCCCCGCAGTCGCGGACGATGTAGGACGCCTCGTCCGCGGACAGGTTGTGGTTGACGGCGGTGACGTAGAGGCCGGAGCGCAGCGCCGCCCAGTAGACCTCGTAGGCCTCGGGGGTGTTGTCGCTGAGCAGCGCGACCACGTCACCCCTGGCCAGCCCGCGGGCCAGGAGGTGCCGCGCGAGGCGCAGGCTGCGGTCGTCGAGCTCGGCGTAGGTGAGCGTCCGGCCGGAGCCGGCCATGACCAGCGCGGGCTTGTCAGGAGTGGTCGCGGCCCAGGTCCCGGGGTACATGCGGTGACACTAGCGTCCGGAATGGTCTAGACGGGCCATGCGTGGCGAGCAGTCGATGCCCCCAACGGGCGATGAATTCCTGGCGGGAAACGGGTCTGATCGGGGGAAACCCTGATGCCGAATGTCCCCGCTCTCTGCTGGAGTTCTCTCATGCATCGACAGATCGCCGGAAAGCTCACCGGCCGCGTCACCAAGTGGATCGTCCTCGTCTTCTGGATCCTCGTCGTCGGCGTGTCCAGCGTCTACGCGCAGAAGCTCACCGACGTCCAGAACAACGAGGCGTCGTCCTGGCTCCCGGCGACCGCCGAGTCCACCCGGGCGCTGGAGAAGCTCACGCCGTTCCAGGACCCTGACCTGATCCCCACCCTGGTCGTCTACGAGCGCTCGTCCGGGCTGACCGCCGAGGACCGCGCTGCGGCCGCCGCGGACGCCAAGGAGTTCCAGACCCTGGACGGCGTCGACGGCAAGGTCGTGGGCCCGATCCCGTCGGAGGACGGCGAGGCGCTGCAGACCCTGGTCAACTTCAACTTCGGCAAGAACGGCTGGAACGACATGCCGGACGCCGCCGACGAGCTCCGGGACATCTCCGCCATCGACGGTGTCCAGATCTACGTCGCCGGCGCGGGCGGCCAGGCCGCGGACTCCGCCGAGGCGTTCGGAGGCATCGACTCCACCCTGCTGTTCGCCACCCTCGGCATCGTGATCATCATCCTGCTGTTCACCTACCGCAGCCCGGTGCTGTGGGTGCTGCCGATCATCTCGGCCGGCTTCGCGCTCACGTCGTCCCAGGCCCTGATCTACCTGCTGGCCAAGTACGCCGACCTGACCGTCAACGGCCAGAGCCAGGCGATCCTGACCATCCTGGTGATCGGCGCCGGCACCGACTACGCGCTGCTGCTCGTGGCGCGCTACCGCGAGGAGCTGCGCCGCCACGAGGACCGGCACGAGGCGATGGCCTTCGCCCTGCACCGGGCCGCCCCGGCCATCCTGGCCAGCGCCGCCACCGTGGTCCTGGGCATGCTGTGCCTGCTGCTCGCGGAGATGAACTCCACGGCCGGCCTCGGCCCGGTCGCGGCCATCGGCATCGCGGTCACCTTCGTCGTGATGGTGACGCTCCTGCCCGCCCTGCTGGTGATCTTCGGGCGTTGGATGTTCTGGCCCAAGCGGCCGACGTTCGGCTCGGCGGAGCCCACCACCGACGGCCTGTGGGCCCACATCGGCCGTCGCATCGTCCGGCGGCCCCGGACGGTGTGGGTCGGGACCGCCCTCGCCCTCGGCGTCGCCTGCTTCGGCATCGTCCAGCTCGACGCGGACGGCATCCCGGTCGAGGACAGCTACACCAAGACGTTCGAGTCGATCGAGGGCCAGAAGGCGCTCGCCGAGCACGGCCTGTTCGACCAGTCGAACACCGTCCAGGTCGTCGCCAACGCCGACGAGGCCGACGCGGTCCGCGCGGCCATGGTCGGGATCCCGGGCACCGGGGCGCCCTCGAAGCCCGTCTTCGAGGGAGACACCGCCTACATCCAGGCGCCGATCGACGGTGACGCGGCCTCGACGGAGGCGTTCAACGTGGTCGAGAACGTCCGGGACTCGGTCCACGGCGTCAGCGGCGCCGACGCGCTGGTGGGCGGCTGGTCCGCGGTCTACCTCGACTCCAAGATCGCCGCTTCCGACGACAACAAGGTGATCATCCCTGCGGTGCTCCTGGTGGTCTTCCTGATCCTGATGATCCTGCTGCGGGCCCTGACCGCGCCGCTCATCCTGGTGGCGACGGTCGTGCTCTCCTTCGGCGCGGCGATGGGACTCTCGGCGCTGCTGTTCCAGTACGTCTTCGGGTTCGAGGTCGCCGATCCCGCCTTCCCGCTGTTCGCGTTCGTGTTCCTGGTGGCGCTGGGCATCGACTACAACATCTTCCTGATGACCAGGGTCCGGGAGGAGACGCGCACCCGCGGGACACGGCTGGGATCGCTGGTGGCCCTCACCTCCACCGGCGGCGTGATCACGTCGGCCGGCCTGGTGCTCGCCGCCACGTTCCTGGTGCTGGGGACCATCCCGGTGGTCTTCCTCGCCGAGCTCGGTGTCGCGGTCGCACTGGGGGTCATCCTCGACACGATGATCGTCCGCTCCGTCCTGGTGACCGCGATCAACGTGGACCTCGGCAGCAAGATCTGGTGGCCGAGCAAGCTCGACCGCGGGGACCACACGGTCACCCCGGCCGAGCCCGAGCGGGAGCCCGCGTCGGTCTAGCAGGTCCGGTCCGCGCGCTGGGCCCGGGAGCTCCCGGGCCCGGCGCGCGACTAGCCTGAGGACGATGAGCGAGCAGCCGACTCCCCAGCAGGTACGCCGTGCCCTGGCCCGCGCCGAGCGGGGCGCCGCGCTGGACGTCCCGGAGGCCACCGCGCTGCTGGCCGCCCGGGGCGAGGAGCTGGACCGGCTCTGCGCGGCCGCGGCCCGGGTGCGGGACGCGGGCCTGGTCGCCGCCGGCCGCGAGGCGGTGGTGACCTACTCGCCCAAGGTGTTCATCCCGGTCACCCGGCTGTGCCGGGACCGCTGCCACTACTGCACCTTCGTCACGGTGCCCGGCAAGCTGGCGGCCGAGGGGAAGGCGCCCTACCTGTCCCCCGACGAGATCCTGGAGATCGCCCGGGACGGTGCGGCGCTGGGCTGCCTGGAGGCGCTGTTCACCCTCGGCGACCGGCCCGAGGACCGGTGGCCCGAGGCCCGCGCCTGGCTCGACGAGCAGGGCTACGACTCCACCCTGGCCTATGTCCGGGCGATGGCGATCCGGGTGCTGGAGGAGACCGGCCTGCTGCCCCACCTGAACCCGGGCGTGATGTCGTGGGAGGAGATGAACCGGCTCAAGCCGGTCGCGCCCTCGATGGGCATGATGCTCGAGACCACCTCCCGCCGGCTCTTCGAGACCCGCGGCGAGGCACACCACGGCTCCCCGGACAAGGACCCCGCGGTCCGGCTCCGGGTCCTCGAGGACGCCGGCCGGCTCGCGATCCCGTTCACCACCGGCCTGCTGGTCGGCATCGGCGAGACGCTGGCCGAACGCGCCGAGACGATCTTCGCGCTCCGCGCCACGTCACGCAGGTACGGCGCGGTGCAGGAGGTCATCGTCCAGAACTTCCGCGCCAAGCCCGACACGGCGATGCGGCACGCCGACGACCTCGGGCTCGAGGAGTACCGCGCCGCCCTCGCGGTCACCCGGCTCGTGCTCGGTCCGAAGGCCCGGGTCCAGGCACCGCCCAACCTGGTCGACCTCACCGAGTGCCGCGCCCTGCTCGAGGCCGGGGTCGACGACTGGGGCGGGGTGTCCCCGCTCACCCCCGACCACGTGAACCCCGAACGCCCCTGGCCCTCCCTGGACCGGCTCCGGTCGATCACCGCCGAGTGCGGCTTCGAGCTGCGGCCGCGGCTCACCGTGCACCCCGAGTACGTCCGGCAGGGCGAGCCCTGGCTCGACCCCCGGGTCTCCGCGCACGTCGCCGCGCTCGCGGACGACGACGGCCTCGCCCGCCCCGGCGTACACCCGGCCGGCCTGCCCTGGCAGGAACCCGACGGCGGCTCACCCACCTCCACGGCCACGCCGGCACCGGCCGGGTCGACCTGCACACCGCCATCGACACCGAGGGGCGGAGCGCCGACCGCCGCTGCGACTTCGACGACGTCTACGGCGACTGGGCCGCCGTGGCCGAGGCCACCGCAGGCGTCTCCAACACCGGAGCCGGCTCGACGACCGGGTACGCCGCCCTGCGCGCCGCCGAGGCCGACCCCGGCAACCTCTCCGACGAGCACGCCCTCACGCTGATGACCGCCGAGGGCGACCTGCTCGACCAGGTCTGCCGGCTCGCCGACGACCTGCGCCGCGAGACCGTCGGCGACGACGTCACCTACGTGGTCAACCGGAACATCAACTTCACCAACGTCTGCTACGTCGGCTGCCGGTTCTGCGCCTTCGCCCAGCGCCGCACCGACGCCGACGCCTACTCCCTCTCCCTGGACCAGGTCGCCGACCGGGCCGAGGAGGCCTGGCACCTCGGCGCCACCGAGGTCTGCATGCAGGGCGGCATCGACCCCGAGCTGCCCGGCACCGCCTACTTCGACCTCGTCGCCGCCGTCAGGACCCGCGTCCCCGGGATGCACGTGCACGCCTTCTCCCCCATGGAGATCGTCAACGGCGCCACCCGCACCGGCCTGTCCTTCGAGGACTTCCTGATCAAGGCCCGCGAGGCCGGCCTCGGCTCGATCCCCGGCACCGCCGCCGAGATCCTCGACGACGACGTCCGCTGGATCCTCACCAAGGGCAAGCTCCCCACCGCCACCTGGGTCGACATCATCAGCACCGCCCACCGCATCGGCATCCCCACGACGAGCACGATGATGTACGGCCACGTCGACAACCCCCGTCACTGGGTCTCGCACCTCCGGGTGCTCTCCCGCATCCAGGACGCAGCACTGGAATCAGGGGGAAGCGGCTTCACCGAGTTCGTGCCCCTCCCCTTCGTGCACACCAGCGCCCCCATCTACCTCGCCGGCGTCGCCCGCCCCGGGCCGACGCTCCGGGACAACCTGGCGGTGCACGCCCTCGCCCGGATCCTGCTCCACGGCCGCATCCGCAACATCCAGACCAGCTGGGTCAAGCTCGGCACCGACGGCACCCGCGCCATGCTCCAGGCCGGCGCCAACGACCTCGGCGGCACCCTCATGGAGGAGACCATCTCCCGCATGGCCGGCTCCGAGCACGGCTCCGCCAAGACCGTCGAGGAGCTCGCCGAGATCGCCGCCGGCATCGGCCGCCCGCTCCGCGAGCGCACCACGACGTACGCCGACCCCACGCCCCGCTTGCGCTAGTCCGGGTTTCCGGGGATCCTCCTCGAGCCCGGTGTGCCACAGTAAAGTCGTCCGGGTCAACGGGGCGGCCGGTCGGCCGGACAGGGGTTCGAGGGCGGGCGATGGCGGGATTTCCGAAGGCTGGCGACGAGTACGGCGGTCGCTACCGCATCCTCCGCCAGATCGGGCACGGCGGGATGGGCGTCGTCTACGAGGCCCAGGACCTGGTGCTCAACCGCTCCGTCGCGCTGAAGATCGTGCTCCCGTCGCTGCCCGACCGCGAGGACTACCAGGCCCGCTTCGCCCGGGAGGCCTCGGTGCTGGCCCGCATCCGGTCCCGCAACATCGTCGGCATCCACGAGTACGGCGAGCACGACGACACCGTCTTCTTCGTCACCGAGTTCTTCCCCGACGGCGACCTCCAGACCTGGATCGCCACGCACGGGCCGCTCGACCGCCGGGCGTCGCTGGCGCTGGTCGCCCAGGTGTGCGAGGCGCTCGCCGACGCGCACGAGGCCGGGGTGATCCACCGTGACGTCAAGCCCGGCAACGTGCTGCTGTGGAGCCGGCCCGAGGGCCTGATCCCCTACCTGTGCGACTTCGGCATCGCCCTGGACGGCGCCGAGAGCCGGGCCAGCCTGACCCGCACCGGCACCCTGGTCGGGAGCCCGGCCTACATGGCCCCCGAGCGGCACTTCGGGCACGCCGCCGACGAGCGCGGCGACCTCTACTCGATGGGCTGCCTGCTCTGGGCGGTGCTGGCCGGGGACGCGCCGTACAGCGGCACCGACTTCCAGATGATGAACTCCCACATCAACGCGCCGGTCCCGCAGCTGGGCACCGGCGACCCGGTGGACGACCGCATCGACGAGGTCCTCGCCGAGGTGATGAACAAGGACCCGGAGCGTCGTACGCCGTCGGCCGCGGCGATGCGCGCGTCCCTGCTGGGGATCATCCGGGAGATCGACGCCGCCGCCGTGCCGCCACTCGTCCCGCCGGCCGCGCCTCCGTCGACACCCCCGGCCGCTCCTTCGTCGACACCCCCGCCCGCGGCCGCGGCCCCCGACCCGGCCGCCGGTGCCGGCTCGACCGGCGAGCAGCCGGCTGCGGACCGCACCGCGATCCGCAGCGTGGCGACGCCACCTCCGCCCCCGCCGGGTCCGGACGTCGAGCCGTCCGCCGACGACCGCAGGCGCCGGTGGGTGCCGGCCATGCTCGTGGCCGCCGCCGCCGTCGGCGCCGTCGCGCTCACCGGCGTGCTGGTCAACGCGGGCGCGGGCGACCCCGCCACCCCGGCAGCGGAGCTGACCCCCGGCACCACCTCGAGCGCCGCGGCCGAGCCGACCGAGGCCACCACCCCGACCGCGCGACCGTTGGCGCGGCCCGCACCACCGCGGGTGGAGGCCGCCCCCGGCTACCGGTCGGTGGTGTTCACCCTCGCGGCGACGAAGGCGAAGCGGCCCGGCATCGACCGCGCGGTCGAGGTCAACGCCGGACACGGCTGGAAGCCGGTGGCCCGGTTCACGCTGCCGACCCGCGAGGGCGGTGACCGCGGCTGCATCCGGGCCCGCACCGTCGATCAGGACGACGCCGGCCAGCAGGCCACCAGCAAGCCCGTCCGCGGCTGCGGCACGGCCGCTCCCCGCTCGGTGCGACTGGTGCGCACCGACGATGCCTGCACGGCCGGCGCGGGCTGCCACTGGTACAACGTGTACGTCGAGGGGTTCGCCCCCGGCACGAGCCCGCAGGCCTTCGTCTACGACGCGGCCGGCAACCCGTGGTGCGACTGCACGTTCCGGCCGGTGCAGGTCGGCAAGGACGGCCGCGGGGCGCAGATCCACGAGTGGCAGGTGACCCCCGGCCGCTTCAACAGCTACGTGACGCTGGTCGTCGACGGCGTCCGGCAGCAGGTCTTCGTCCCGTAGCGGAATGACCGAGGCCACCCGTGCCTGGCGGCTGACGGGTGGCCTCGGTGCCGGGGAGAGCGCCCCGGCTCAGGTGCGCTGGGACCGCTTGCGCGAGATCGCGTCGACGGCGGCGGCGGCGAGCAGCACGACGCCGGTGATGACCTGCTGGTACTGGACACCCAGGTTGGGCCGCAGGCCCAGTCCGTTCGGGATGATCACGATGACCAGGGCACCGATCACGGCGTCGCGCGGCTTGCCGCGCCCGCCGAACAGCGACGTACCGCCGATGACGGCCGCGGCGACCGAGAACAGCAGGATGTTGCCGGCGCCGAGGTCCAGGGACACCGAGTGCGACGTCGAGGCGAGCATGATGCCGCCGAAGGCGCCGAACGCCGAGCAGAGCGTGAACGCGGTGACCTTCATGTGGACCACGTCGATGCCCGCGCGACGCGCGGCCTCGGCGTTGCCGCCGGTGGCGTAGAGGTGCCGACCCCACGTCGTCTTGGAGAGCGCCAGGGAGCACACGATCATCAGCGTCAGCGCGATGACCGCGGCGTACGGGATGCCCGCGATGACCAGGTAGGGGTTGGTGTTGCGGTTCTGGTTGGCCAGGAAGGTCAGAAGGATCCCCACGGCGGCGAGCACGCCACCACGCAGCAGGACCAGGCTGAGCGCGTCGTGCGCCAGGCCGGCGCGCTGCGCGGAGATCGACTTCCAGAGCGTGAACGCCAGGTATCCCGAGACCACCACGATCGTGAACACCCAGCTCAGGGTCGTGGAGAGGTTGGCGTTGGCGAGGTTGTACCAGAGGTCGTAGTCGGTCGTGCCGATCGGCTGCGAGGTGAGGGCGAAGAGCAGCACGCCCTGCCAGGCGAGGAAGAGCGCCAGCGTCACGATGAAGCTCGGGATGCCGACCTTGGCCACCAGGAAGCCGGTGAAGATGCCGACCGCGGCGCCGAGGCACACGGCGGCGACGATCGCCCACCCGACGTGCTGGATCATGTTGGTCAGGATCAGGACGATCCCGATCGCCACGACGACCGCGCCGGTCCACACCTTGAGCCACACCGCGAGGGCGATCGCACCAAGCATCCCCACGATGAGCGACCAGTAGAGGAACGACGGCCACGCCTGGTGGAGGTCGCCGGAGAACACCGACCGAGCGGCAAAGGCGGCGCACATGCCGCCGCACGTGCCGGCGGACAGGTCGATCTCGCCGAGCAGCAGCACGAACACCAGGCCCATGCCGATGACCGCGATGTAGGCACCCTGGCCGGGCAGGTTGCCGATGTTGCTCTTGGTCAGGAACCGATCGCTGACCTGCATGAAGATGAGCACGAGGACGACGAGGCCGAGGACCGACGGCAGCGCGCCCGGGTCGCCGGAGCGGAGCTTGCCGATGTAGGACTGAAACGCGCCTGGGATCGTCTGACGCTCGATGTCGAGGGCGAAGCCGGAGCCCGGCTCGCCCCCGGACTCGTTCGACGGCTTGGTGGTCTCGCTGGTGGCAGACATGGCGGGGTCCTCAGATGTTCGCGTTGGCGGTGGCGGGGGCGAGGCCGATGTCACCACTGCGCCCGGCGGTGATGAGCTCGACGATCTGCGTGGTGCTCGTGTCCTTGGTCAGGACCTCGGCGGCGACACGGCCCAGGTAGAGCGCCGCCACCCGGTCCGCGACCTCCATGACGTCGTTCATGTTGTGGGAGATGAGCACCACCCCGAGGCCCTGGTCGGCCAGCCGACGCACCAGGTCGAGGACCTGCCGGGTCTGGGCGACGCCGAGCGCCGCCGTGGGCTCGTCGAGGAACACCACCTTGCTGTTCCACAGCACCGCACGCGCGATCGCGACGGTCTGCCGCTGGCCACCCGAGAGGTTCGAGACGAGCTGTCGGACCGAGGAGACCGTGCGCACCGACAGGCCCTTGAGCGTCTGGCGGGCCTTCTTCTCCATCTCGCCGTCGGCCAGCATCCCGAGCTTGCGGATCTCGCGGCCGAGGAACATGTTCTGGGTGATGTCGAGGTTGTCGGCCAGCGCGAGGTCCTGGTAGACGAACTCGATCCCCAGGCTGGTGGCGACACGCGGGTCGCTGAACTCGACCGGCTTGCCCTCGAACTTCACCTCACCGCTGTCGATGTGGTTGATACCGGCGATGCACTTGACGAGGGTCGACTTCCCCGCGCCGTTGTCGCCGACGAGCGCGGTCACCTCGCCGGGGTAGACGTTGAGGTCCACGTCGTGGAGGACGTGCACGGGTCCGAAGCTCTTGTTCAGCTTCGTGATCTCGAGGATCGGTTCAGTCACGGGTATCACCGTCCGGTGTCGGGGGCCGAGGAGGGGGTCTGACCTGATGATGGCCGGGCAGGAACCCCCCGCCCGGCCATCATCGAGCCTGGATCGTCGTCAGGAAATACCGAGCTTCTGGCAGTCGTCCTCGATGCCCTTGCAGATCTCGGCGGCGGTGAGGGCTCCGGCGTCGATGATGTCCTGGATGTTCGCCTGGGTGATCACCTGGGGCGGCAGCAGCAGCGCCGGCAGGTTGCGGTCCGGCGACTCCGGGTCGTCGAACGTGGTCAGCGTCATCCCTGCCGAGGCGGGGTCCTTGCCCTGGATGACGACGATCGCGAGGTTGGAGGCCGCCTTCGCCTCGTTCTCGACGTTCTTGAAGATCGTCATGCTCTGCTGGCCGGTGATGATGTTCTGCAGGCCGTTCACGCCGGCGTCCTGGCCGGTGACGACCACGTGGCCGTTCAGTCCGGAGCTCTTCAGGGACCCGATGACCGCGTTGGCGATGTCGTCGTTCGCGGCGACCACGCCGTCGACCTGACCGCCGGCCGACTGGAGCGCCTGGGTGAACGTCGGCGCGGCGTTGGAGATGGTCCAGCCCTTGACGACCGACTCGGACACGATCTCGAGCTTGCCCTGGTCCACCAGCGGGTCGAGCACCTCGTGCGCGCCCTTGGCGAAGAGCACCGCGTTGTTGTCGACGTCCGTGCCGCCGTCCATCATGATGATCTTCGGCTTGTCGACGCCCTGCGCGTCGAGGCAGTCGACCATCGTCTGGGCCTGCAGCCGGCCCACGTCCTGGTTGTCGTAGGACACGTAGTAGTCCGCGGTGCCGCCGAGGTTGACGCGGTCGTAGTCGATGGTCTTCACGCCGGCCTGGGTGGCCTGCTTCTCGACGCCGACGCCCGACGGGATGTCGATGGAGTCGAGGATCAGGACCTTGATGCCCTCCCCGACCATGCTCTGCGCGATCGAGGCCTGCTTGCTGGTGCTGCCGCCGGCGTTCTGCACGTCGGGCTGGAGGCCCGCCGCGGAGAGGTTCTTCTTCAGCAGCGGCTGGTCGTAGAGCGTGTAGCGCGTCGACGAGGTGGTGTCGGGCAGGATCGCCCCGACCTTGCCGGACGCCTTGCCGGGGTCGCCGCCGGGTCGGCCCTCCGCGGTGCTGGTGGGCGGGTTGTCGAGGCTGCAGGCTGCCGTGACCCCGCCACTGCTGCCGTCGGAGCTGTTGTCGTCGTTGCTGTCTCCTCCGCAGGCGGCGAGGCCGGTGGAGCTCAGGATGAGCGCGGCCCCGAGGGGCGCGAGGCGATGCAGGGCTGTGGACACGTGTCTCTCCTCGACTGGGGGCTGCCCGCGGGCCGGCCCGTTGACCTGTCATGAGTGTCGACGGTCACACGATTGCCGTCAAGACTTGAACGCAAAAATGACGCATCGAGGGGATGGGGCCAGTTTGTCGTCACGCCTTGACCACAACGCCACCATGAGTGCACAGTTCGTCCATGCCCCGTCGCCGCCCCGAGAGCTCCCCGGGGTCCCCCGCTTCGCTGCGGAGTGCCAACCAGCAGCGGGTCCTCGACGTGCTGCGCGGCGGCGCGCCGGGCGATCCGCTCGACGAGGACGGGGCGTTCACGCAGGCCGAGCTGTCCCGCGCCACCGGGCTGGCACCCGCCACTGTCTCGAACATCGTGCGCGAGCTGGCGGGGTCCGGCCTGGTCGAGACCGACCCGGGCAGCGGGCGGCGTGGGTCCTCGGTCCGGCTGGCCCGGGCCGCCGGCCTGGTCGCGGGGGTCGACTTCGGCCACAGCCACGTGGCCGTGGCCGTCGGCGACCTGACCGGACGGCTGGTGGTCGAGGAACGACGCCGGCTCGAGGCCGGCCACCGGTACACCGAGGCGCTCCAGATGGCGGCGTCGATGCTCGAGGCGATGACGCCCGGGCGCGAGACGGTGCGCCACATCGGCATGGGCCTGCCCGCCCCGGTCACCAACGACATCATCCGCTCCTCCGCGATCTTCCCGGGCTGGGAGGACGTGGACGCCCGCGCGGCCGCCGAGAAGGAGTTCGGCCTCCCCGTCCACGTCGAGAACGACGCCAACCTGGGCGCCCTCGCCGAGCACCGGCACGGCGTCGGGCGCGGGCACGACAGCTCGGTGTTCGTGAAGATCTCCTCCGGTGTCGGTGCCGGCATCATCATCGACAACCAGCTGTTCCACGGCGCGGGCGGCACCGCCGGCGAGATCGGCCACCTGACGCTGGACGACCAGGGACCCCTCTGCCGCTGCGGCAGCCGCGGCTGCCTGGAGGCCTACACCTCGGTCGGCAACGTGCTGGCCATGATGTCGGGCCAGCTCCCGGAGGCCGACCTCGACCACGTCGTCGCGGCCGCGCGCAGCGGCAACGTCTCCGCCCGACGGGCGTTCGAGGACGCCGGGCTGCACCTGGGCTGGGGCCTGGCCAGCATCGTGAACCTGCTCAACCCCTCCCTCGTGGTCGTCGGCGGCGACATGGCCCGAGCCGGAGAGCTGCTGCTGGAGTCAGCGCGGATCGGGTTGCGCCGGCACGCCCTCGACTCGGTCGCGCTCACCCCCGTGCTGGCCAGCGAGCTCGGCGAGCGGGCCAGCCTCGTGGGCGCCGTACTGTTGGCAGCAGAGCGGACCGAGCTGGTCGTCGAGAGCGTGTGACTCGGGACTCCTCGGGGCATGGGTCGGCGACCAGACGGGTACCGAACAGGGTCGGCGTACGTCGTCCGGAATCCGGTTCCGGATCCGCCGACCGGGCACCCGTCCCCCGCGGGCGCCTCACCCCTGAACGGAGAACCACATGGCCTTTCTTCTCTGGATCCTCGCCGTCATCCTCGTGATCACGGGCATCGTCCAGCTCTTCAAGCGCAACATCCTCTGGGGTGTCGTGCTGATCGTCGTCGGCTTCGCCGTGGGCCCGGGCGGCTGGAGCGTCCTCCGCTGACAGCCGGGGCGGGGCGGGGCACTCCCCCGCCCTGCCCGGCACCGGCTCAGTCCCCGAGGACGATCTCGACCTCGAACCCCTCGGAGCTCTCGAGGTAGAGCGCCGTGTGCTGCTCTCCCCCGGCGTGCGGGTAGCGGTCGGCGAAGAGCTCGTGCCAGCCGTGCGCCGACGACTCCGCCCGGATCCGGTCGAGCGTCGCGCGGTCCTCGACGGTCAGGGCGAGGTGGTTGACGCCCGGCCGCATCCGGTCGTACGCCGCGTCCACCTGGTCGCGGGAGCGCTCCATGAAGACGTAGGTGCCGTCCGCGTGTGCCCACGAGCGGCCGTCGTCGGAGACGTCCCACTCCAGCTCCCCCAGCAGCCAGCCCCACTCGCCGGCCGCCACCACGGGGTCACCGACCCAGAGGTCGAGGTGGTGGACGGCTCGAGGCATGGACCCGACCCTAGGGGCATCCCGGGCGGCCTGCCACACCCCGTCAGGCCGGAGCGGGTGCGGCCGCTGACGCGGCGACCGGCGCCTCGTGCGAGAGCCGTGCCCGCCGGACGCCCTTCCCGAGCTCGCCGAGCAGCAGCAGGATGACCCCCGGCGCCAGGCACAGCGCCCACTGGTTCCCGGTCAGCGGGGTGGTCTGGAAGACATCCTGCAGGACGCGCATCTGGGTGATCAGCATCGAGCCGACGGCGGCCCAGGCGAACGCCCAGAGCAGCTTCGGGTTGGACAGCGTCGACGGCCCGAACGCACTCTCCTCGGGGTAGCGCAGGTTGAGGGCGAGGAACACGTTCATCAGGCCGAGGCCGACGACCGCCATGGTCTGTCCCACCTCGAGCGAGTCGTAGGTCGACTTGCCGATCTGCACCAGGACGAGGGTGGCGGCGGCCATGAAGAGCCCCGCGACGAAGAGCCGCACCATCATCGACCTGACGATGATGGGCTGGTCGAACGGCCGGGGCGCGCGCCGCATGATCCCCGGCGTGGCGGTGTCCAGGCCCATCACCGCCCCGATCGGTGCGACGACGGCCATGTGGATCCACAGCACCTGCGAGGGGATCAGCAGGGCCGTGCCCGCGATCGCGAATGCCGACGAGCCCAGGAACGCGAGGATGAACATGAAGAGGTTGGCGATCTGGATGCGCAGGAACTTCTGCAGGTTGTCGTAGACCAGGCGCCCCTGCTCCACCGCCTTCACGATGGTGGCGAAGTTGTCGTCCGCCAGGATCATCTTGGCCGCGCCCTTGGCGACGTCCGTGCCGGTGACCCCCATCGCGATGCCGATGTCGGCGGCCGCGATGGCCGGTGCGTCGTTGACGCCGTCACCGGTCATGGCGACGACGTTCCCCGTGCGCTTGAGCACCTCGACCAGTCGCACCTTGTGCTCGGGTGCCACCCGGGCGAACACGCCGATCTCCTCGACCTGCCGGTCGGCCTCGTCGTCGTCGAGCGCGGCGAAGTCCGCACCCGTGACCGCGCGCCCCTCGATGCCGAGCTCCCGCGCGATCGCCTCTGCGGTCACGGCATGGTCGCCGGTGATCATGCGCACCCGGATGCCGGCGCTCCTGGCCTCCGCGATGGCCTTCGTCGCCTCCGGCCGCGGTGGGTCGACCTCACCGACGAGCGCCGACATCTCGAGGTCCTGCATCAGCGCCATCAGGTCACCGGAGGGGTCGAAGGTCGCCGGGTCGAACTCCCGCTGGGCCAGGGCGAGCACCCGGAGGCCCTGACTGGCGATCCGCTCGTTCTCGGCCAGCACCTTGGCCCGCATCTCGTCGGTGAACCGCTCGCTGCGGCCACCCGGCATACGCGCGGAGCCCGAGCGCTCGAGGACCACGTCGGGCGCGCCCTTGACGTACGCCCGCACCACCGGCGCACCGTCGGCCCCGGGCATCGTGTGGAAGGTGGCCATGAACTTGTAGTCGGAGTCGAACGGCACCAGGGCGATGCGGGGGTGGTGCTCACGGAACTCCGGACGTTCACCCCGCCCTTCTGGGCCAGCACGTAGAGCGCGCCCTCGGTGGGGTCACCGACGACCGCGCCCTCCTGGATGTCGGAGTCGTTGCACAGCGCGCACGGGAACATCACGTAGTCGAGGTCGCGCTCGGCGTCGCCCGCCGTGCGCTCCACCTGTCCCGTCGAAGCTGTAGCCCTCGCCGCTGACGGTGTAGTGATGAGCCACCGTCGTGATCTCGCGCACCGTCATCTGGTTCATCGTCAGCGTGCCGGTCTTGTCGGAGTTGATCGCCGACGTGGAGCCCAGGGTCTCCACCGCGGGCAGGACCTTCATGATCGCGTTCTGCTTCGCCATGTTCACCGACCCGACCGAGAGGATCGTGGTCACGACGGCCGGCAGCGCGTCCGGGATCGAGCCGACTGCCAGTGCCACGCCGATCCCGAAGAGCACGGTGAAGGAATCGCCCTGCGCCAGCCCCGTCACCACGATCACGACGAAGGCGAAGAGCGCCGCCCCGATGATGAAGACGGTGAGCCGGTCCACCTGCCGGGTCAGGGGCGTCTTCTCCACCTTCTGGGCGCCCAGCATGTCGGCGATGTGCCCGACCTCCGAGCCCATCCCGGTCGTGGTCACGAGGATCTCGCCGTGCCCCCGGGTCACGTTGGTGTTCATGAACGCCATGTCGAGGCGGTCGCCGATCGGCACCTCGAGCTCGGGGATGGCGTCGGTGTCCTTCTCCACCGCGACGCTCTCGCCGGTCAGGGCGCCCTCCTCGACCTGCAGCGTCGCCGCCAGCACGATCCGCCCGTCGGCCGGGACCCGGTCGCCTGCGTCCACCACCACGAGGTCACCGGGAACGACCTCCTCGGCGGGCACCTCGGTGACGACGCCGTCGCGGCGTACCTTGGCGACGGCGTTCATCATCTCGCCCAGGGACGCGGCGGCCGCCTCGGCCTTGCCCTCCTGGTGGTATCCGAGCCACGCGTTGAACAACGTCAGCAGCAGCAGACCGATGCCGGTCCGGTACTCGCCGATCAACGTGCTGACCACGGCCGCGACCACGAGCACGATCTGCATGTAGTCGCGGTAGTGCTTGACGAACTGCCTCCAGACCGGCTCCGGCTCGGGCTTCGCCAGGGCGTTCGGTCCGTGCTGCTGCAGCCGTTGCTGCGCCTCGGCCGCGCTCAGACCCCGGACCGGATCGACGCCGAGCCGGTCGGCGACGTCCGCCACGTCGAGGGCGTGCCAGCTGACGGCCGCCGGGTCCGCGGTAGCGGTGTGCTCGGTCATCGGTGCCCCCTCGGTCAGAACGGCGTCGGAATGTGCCGCATCGGCAGGCTGGGCTCGCGGTAGTCCCCAGGCTTCTGGCGCTTCGGGAGCTCGACGTCCTTCATCTCGAGCGGCTCGTAGGGGATCTGGCTCAGAAGGTGCGTGATGATGTTCAGGCGCCCGCGCTTCTTGTCGTCGGTGTTCGCGACGTACCACGGCGCCCATGCGGTGTCGGTCGCTGCGAACATCGCGTCCCTGGCCCGGGAGTAGTCGTACCAGCGGCCGTAGGACTCCAGGTCCATCGGCGACAGCTTCCACACCTTGCGAGGATCGTGGACACGGCTCTCGATCCGACGGGTCTGCTCCTCTGCACTCACTTCGAGCCAGTACTTGAGCAGGATGATGCCGGAGTCGACCATCGCCTTCTCGACACCCGGCGCCAAGTCGAGGAACCGCTCGGTCTGCTCGGGGGTGCAGAAGCCCATCACCCGCTCGACCCCGGCGCGGTTGTACCAGCTGCGGTCGAAGATCACGACCTCGCCGGCCGCGGGGAAGTGCGTCAGGTAGCGCTGGACGTACATCTGCGACCGCTCCCGCTCGGTCGGTGCGGCCAGCGCCACCACGCGGAAGACGCGCGGGCTCACGCGCTCGACGATCCGCTTGATCGTGCCGCCCTTGCCCGCGGTGTCGCGGCCCTCGAACACGACGCAGATCTTGGCTCCGGTGGCCTTGACCCACTCCTGGAGGGCCACCAGCTCCGCCTGGAGCCGGACGAGCTCGGCCTCGTACTCACGGCGGCCCATCTTCGTCGCGCCGCGAGAACTCTTCCCGGCCTTCTTGCCCACGTTCGCCTCCGGTCGTGCCGGGTTCGACGGCCCCGGTACACCGGAGTCTCGTCCCGCGCACCAGGCGAGAGGATCCCCCGCGACGGATGATCCGTCGCGGGGCACGTGGGGTCAGAGCGGGAGAGTCACTCCCACTCGATCGTGCCCGGCGGCTTGGAGGTGATGTCGACGGTGACCCGGTTGACCTCGCGGACCTCGTTGGTGATCCGGGTCGAGATCTTCTCCAGCACGTCGTAGGGCAGCCGGGCCCAGTCGGCGGTCATCGCGTCCTCGGAGGTGACCGGGCGCAGCACGACCGGGTGGCCGTACGTGCGACCGTCGCCCTGGACGCCGACCGAGCGGACGTCGGCGAGCAGCACCACCGGGAACTGCCAGATGTCGCGGTCCAGGCCGGCGCGGGTCAGCTCCTCGCGGGCGATCGCGTCGGCCTCGCGCAGGATGTCGAGGCGGTCGCGGTCGACGGCGCCGATGATCCGGATCGCCAGACCGGGGCCCGGGAACGGGTGCCGCCAGACGATCTCGGCCGGCAGGCCGAGCTGCTCGCCGACCAGCCGGACCTCGTCCTTGAACAGCGTCCGCAGCGGCTCGACCAGCTCGAACTCGAGGTCCTCGGGGAGGCCGCCCACGTTGTGGTGGGACTTGATGTTGGAGGTGCCGGCACCGCCGCCCGACTCGACCACGTCGGGGTAGAGCGTGCCCTGCACCAGGAACGCGACCTTGTCGCCCTCCGCGGCGCTCTTCTCGAGCACCTCCGCCTCGGCCGCCTCGAAGACACGGATGAACTCGCGGCCGATGATCTTGCGCTTCTCCTCGGGGTCGGAGACCCCGGCGAGGGCATCCAGGAAGCGCTTCTCGGCGTCCACGACGTGCAGGTCGACGCCGGTCGCCGCGACGAAGTCGCGCTCCACCTGCTCGGCCTCGCCCTTGCGCAGCAGGCCGTGGTCGACGAAGACGCAGGTCAGCCGGTCACCGATGGCGCGCTGCACGAGCGCGGCCGCGACCGCGGAGTCCACGCCGCCCGACAGGCCGCAGATGGCCCGGCCGGCGTCGCCGATCTGGTCGCGGATCCGCTCGATCTGCTCCTCGACGATGTTGACCATGGTCCAGGTCGGCCGGCAGCCGGCGATCTGGTGGAGGAAGTGCTCGAGGACCTTCTGCCCGTGCTGGGTGTGCAGCACCTCGGGGTGCCACTGGACACCGGCGAGGCCCCGCGCGACGTCCTCGAAGGCGGCCACCGGGGTCACCTCGGTGGAGGCCAGCACCGTGAAGCCCTCGGGGGCGGCGGTCACCGAGTCGCCGTGCGACATCCAGACGGTGTGCTGGGCCGGGATCTCGGCGAGCAGGGTGCCCGCCTCGCTGACGCTGACCGGCGTACGCCCGTACTCGCGGGCTCCGGTGTGGGCGACCTCGCCACCCAGGCCGCGCGCCATCAGCTGGAAGCCGTAGCACATCCCGAAGACCGGGACTCCCGCGGTGAAGAGGGAGGTGTCGATCGACGGCGCCCCCTCGGCGTACACCGAGGACGGCCCGCCGGACAGCACGATGGCCTTGGGCCGCCGGGCGAGCATCTCCTCGACCGGCATCGAGTGCGGGACGATCTCGGAGTAGACCCGGGCCTCGCGCACGCGGCGGGCGATCAGCTGGGCGTACTGCGCCCCGAAGTCGACCACCAGGACGAGGTCGTGGTCCGTCACCTGAGTCATGGTGCCCTTTCGACGTACGGCGAGGCACCAGCCTACCGAGGGAACTGCATCAGGGCCCGGCCGGGGAGCGAAGGCACCGCGCCGGGCCCTGCCCGGCAAATGCATCAGGGCCCGGCCGGGGAGGGAGGGTGGCCGGGCCCTGATCGTCCACGCATCTGCTGGACAGTGCCTGGACCGCGGGACCCGGCGATTGGGAGGGAGCGTTGCTACCGGGTCCGCAGGGGTCAACGAGGTGCAGACAGGGGGGTTACGGGCTGTTCCGGATTGTTTTTCCGGTTTGCCCGGCGGTGCGGAACAGCAGCACCACGAAGCAGATGAGCACGACGAGCGCGGCGATGCCCAACAGCACGGCCGCGACCCCGAACGCCGGGTCCGCAGCGGCGAGGGCCAGCACCGGGAGGAGGGCCACCGACAGCCCGAGGTCCCACCAGCGGATGGCGTTGGCACTCGCACGCCGGTCGGGGGCCAACGACATGATGCCGGTGCAGGTCGCGAAGACCAGGACCGTCTCCGCCACCGACGTCGCCATCGCGACCAGGGACTGGCCCGGGGCCACCCAGTCGGGGACCGAGGCGACCAGCCCGAGCACAGACGCGGCGGCCGCCACCGCGAAGGCGCGGTGGAGCGACGACAGGGAGCCGACCGCGAGGAGCACGACCAGCCAGCCCACGGGGTCCGGCAGCAGGTCGAGATCGCCGATCCTGAGGTCCAGGACCACCAGCAGCAGGCCCCAGGCCGTGGCCGCGAGAGGCTTGAGGGGCGTGGTCCCGCCGGTGATCGGTTCCGTCATGGACCGGATCATCGACCAGGCTCGTCCGCCTCCCCCGCGCGGCGCGCCGGAGGTCGGGTGTCAGCTGACCCCGACGATCGGCAGGCGCAGCGCCGCCGGCGCGTCGGCCGGAACCGCCGGCGAGGCTGGGCTGACCGGCTCGATCCGCCGGTACGTCGACCCGAGCGCCGGACGCCGGTCGGCCTCACCCCTGTTGGGCCAGAAGGACATCGCCCGCTCGGCCTGCGCGGTGATCGTCAGGGACGGGTTCACCCCGAGGTTCGCGGTGATCGCCGAGCCGTCGGCGACGTGCAGGCCGGGGTGGCCGTAGACCCGCTGGAACGGGTCGATCACCCCGGACTCCGGGCTGTCCCCGATCGCGCAGCCGCCGAGGAAGTGCGCGGTCAGCGGCCGGTTGAACGGCTCCCCGATCGAGCCGCCGGGGGTCCCGCCGAGGAGCCGGGCCATCGCCCGGACGGCCGCGTTGCCGGCGGGGATCCAGGTGGGGTTCGGTACGCCGTGGCCCTGTCGCGAGGTCAGGTAGCGGCGACGCGTGCCCGGCAGCCGCTTGGTGTAGGTGGTGATCGAGTTGTCGAGGCTCTGCATCACCAGGGCGATGACGGTGCGCTCCGACCAGTGCTTCATGTCGTACAGGTCACCGACGCTGCGGCGCTGCTTCCACATCTCCTTCAGCCAGGTCCGCCAGCGCGGCTCGGGCCCGTCGCCGTCGGTGAGCACCGTCTGCATGAGCGACATCAGGTTGCTGCCCTTGCCGTAGCGCACCGGCTCGATGTGGGTGTCGGGGTCGGGGTGGAAGCTGGAGGTGATCGCGATGCCCTGGCTGTAGTCCACCTTGGCGTCCGGCGCGATCGCGCCCAGGATCGACTCGGAGTTGGTGCGCGAGAGGAAGCCGAGCCGGGGCGAGAGGTTCGGCAGGTGCCCCTCGTCGCGCATCCGGTGCAGCAGCCGCTGCGTGCCGAGCGAGGAGGCCGCGAAGACCACCTGCTCCGCGGTCAGCACCCGCCGGGCCGACGGCCGCCGGGTCTTGGCCTTGGTGAACTTCACGTGGACGTCGTACCCGCCACCGGACCGCGGCGCGACCCGGGTGACGGTGGTCAACGGCAGCACCTTCGCGCCGCCCTGCTCGGCGAGGTGGAGGTAGTTCTTGACCAGGGTGTTCTTGGCGTTGTGGCGGCACCCGGTCATGCAGGAGCCGCACCCGATGCAGGTGGTGCGCTCGGGCCCGGCGCCCCCGAAGAACGGGTCCGCGACCGTCGTGCCCTGCTGGTCGCCGGGGCCGCCGAAGAACACGCCCACCGGAGTCGGGTGGAACGTGTCGCCCACCCCCATCTCGGTCGCGACCTGCTCCATCACCTCGTCCGCGGGCGTGCGCAGCGGGTTCTCGACGACGCCGAGCATCCGCTTCGCCTGGTCGTAGTACGGCGCGAGCTCGGACCGCCAGTCGGTGATGTGGCTCCACTGCGGGTCGTTGTAGAACGCCGGCAGCGGCTCGTACAGCGTGTTCGCGTAGACCAGCGAGCCGCCGCCGACCCCGGCGCCGGAGACGATCAGGCAGTCCCGGAGGGCGTCGATGCGCTGGATGCCGTAGCAGCCGATCTCGGGCCGGAACAGGAACCGCTTGGCGTCGAACGACGTCTCGGCGAAGTCCTCGTCGGCGAAGCGGGCACCCGCCTCCAGGACGGCCACCCGGTAGCCCTTCTCGGTCAGCCGCAGCGCGGTGACCGAGCCGCCGAAGCCGGAGCCGACGACGAGGACGTCGTAGTCGAAACGCTGGCCGTCGGTCGCGCCTGCCGAGGGCACCATCACGCTCTCCCCAGCTTCTTCATCAGGCGCAGGTTGGCGGTCATCACCTTCGCGTAGGTCTCGTCGGACATGCCGAGCATCGGCGCGAACCGGACCACCCGCTGGGTGGCCACCGACTGCGACTCGGTGTAGCGCAGGATCCCCTCGCTGCCCTGGCGCCGACCCATCCCGGACTCGCGCATCCCGCCCATCGGGGCGTCGATGCTGGCGAAGGTCGCGCCGAACGCCTCGTTGATGTTGACCGTGCCGCACGTGATCTCGCGGGCGATCGCCCGGGCGCGGCGGCCGTCCTGGCTGTAGATCGAGGCGTTCAGGCCGTACTCCCCCGCGTTGGCGCGGGCGACCGCGTCGGCCTCGTCGTGGAACCGGTAGAGCGAGATGACGGGCCCGAAGGTCTCGTGGCCGAAGCAGGTCATCTCGGGGGTGACCCCCTCGAGGATGGTCGGCTCGTAGAAGAAGGGCCCCAGGTCGGGCCGGGCCCGGCCCCCGGTGAGCACCCGCGCGCCCTTGGTGACGGCGTCGTCGACGTGGGCGGTGACCGTGTCGAGCTGGTCCTGCGAGATCAGCGAACCCATGTCGTTGCCCCAGTCCAGGGTGGCGCCGAGCGTCATCGCCTCGGTGCGGGCCACGAACCGCTCGACGAACCGGTCGTAGACCTGGTCGGCCACGAACAGCCGCTCCATCGACACGCAGAGCTGCCCGGCGTTGGAGAACGAGGCGCGCACGGCGCCCTCGGCGGCCTTCTCGAGGTCGGCGTCGCGCAGCACGAGCAGGGGGTTCTTGCCGCCGAGCTCCAGCGAGCAGCCGATCAGCCGGTCGGCACAGCCCTTGGCGACGAGCTTGCCGGTGGCGGTCGAGCCGGTGAAGCAGACGTAGTCGGCGCGCCCGATGATCGACGTACCGACGCGGGAGCCGGGGCCGGCCACGACCTGCCAGAGGTCCCGCGGGAAGCCGGCCTGCTCGAGCAGCTCGGCGGCGAGCAGCGCCGAGAGCATGGTCTGCGAATCGGGCTTGGCGACCACCGCGTTGCCGGCCATCAGCGCGGGGAGGCCGTCGCAGAGCGCCATCGTGAACGGGTAGTTCCAGGGCGAGATGATGCCGACGACGCCCTTGGGGATCCGGTTGACCTCCACCCGGGTCAGCCCGGGGACGACGCCGAGCTTGCGCTGGGTGTCGAGGTGCTGGTGCAGGGTGCGCGCGTAGTAGCGGGCGGTCAGGGCGATGTGCAGCGGCTCGTCGAAGGCGTGCTTGCGGGCCTTGCCGGACTCCCAGACGATCAGGTCGATGATCTCGTCCTGGCGGTCGAGGACCAGGTCGTGGAGGCGCAGCGCGATCGCCGAGCGCTCCTCGAGCGAGGTCCGCGCCCAGGCAGCCTGCGCGCGGCGGGCGCGGGCGAACGCCTCGGCGACGTCCTGGTCGGTCGACTGCGGGATGTGCGCCAGGGGCGCCCCGTTCAGCGGCGACCGGACCTCGACGGTGCTGCCCGACGTGGCCAGGATCCGGCGCGTCAGCCGCGCGGTGTGATCGGGCTCGAGGGCGTAGGAGGCGGTCGGGTCGTGCTCGGGGTCGTGCGGGCCCTCCACCGTCGGGCCGCCCGAGGGATTGGGGTTCTGCGCGCTCATGTACCGAGAGTATGTGACCCCCGTCTCGCTCACTACCCCGCAGTAGCAAGTGAGACGTTTTACACAGGCCTTGACTTTGTCAACGCCGGCGGACCGGCGCGATCCGGGAGCTCTGACCAGGGGCCCTCAGAAGGTCGTCAGACGATGTCGGGCGCCTGGACCCGGGCCTCGTCGGCCTCCCGGTCGGTGAACTGCTCCTGGCTGCGCCGCTCGGCCTCCACCCTGCGCCGGTAGTGGTCGACCTCCCCGGCGAGCCGGGCCTCGTCCCAGCCGAGCACGTCGGCCATCAGCCGCGCGGCCGCCGGGGCCGCGGCCAGTCCCCGGTCGAAGGTCTCGATGGAGATGCGGGTGCGCCGGGTCAGCACGTCGTCGAGGTGGCGGGCGGCCTCGTGCGTCACGGCGTGCACCACCTCCGCCGCGAGGTAGTCGTCCGTGCCCTCGAGCGGGAGGCCGAGGTCGGGCCGCTCGGCGATCAGGCCGAGCAGCTCGTCGACCAGGCCGCCGTACCGACCCAGGAGGTGGTCGACGCGGGCGACGTGCAGGCCGGCGCGGCGGGCGAGCAGGACCCGCTGGTTGGTCCGCGCCTCGAACCCGTCGGCCCCGACGAGGGGCACCCGGTCGGTGATCGAGTCGCGCACCGTCTCGTTGACGGTCGTCCGCAGCGAGTGCGCGGCGGCGTCGACGGCGTCCCGGGCCATCACGCGGTACGTCGTGAGCTTGCCGCCGGCGATCATCACCAGGCCCGACACGGGGGTGACCACGGTGTGCTCGCGGGAGATCCTCGAGGTCGGCTCGGACTCGCCGGTGAGCAGCGGCCGCAGCCCGGCGTACACGCCCTCGACGTCCTCGTGGTCCAGCGGCTCGCGCAGGATCGTGTTGACGTGGGCGAGCACGTAGTCGATGTCGGCGCGGCTGGCCGCGGGGTGCGCCTTGTCGAGGTCCCACGGGGTGTCGGTGGTCCCGATGATCCAGTGCCGCCCCCACGGGATCACGAACAGGACCGAGGTCTCGGTGCGGGTGATGAAGCCGGCCTCGGAGCGGATCCGGTCGCGCGGCACCACCAGGTGGATCCCCTTGCTGGCCTGGACGTTCAGCGCCCCGCGGCCCCCGACCATCTCCTGGATCTCGTCGGTCCAGACCCCGGCCGCGTTGACCACGACCCGGGCCCGGATCTCCACGTCGCGTCCGTGCTCGAGATCCCGGGCCCGGACGCCGACCACCCGCTCCCCCTCCCGGAGGAAGCCGGTCACCCGGGTCCGGGTGGCCACGTGGGCGCCGTGGGCCGCGGCCGTGCGCGCGAGCGTGACCACGAGCCGGGCGTCGTCGACCTGGCAGTCGTAGTAGCGGATCGCGCCGGCCATCTTGCCGAGGGCCAGGTCGGGCGCCAGGCGAGCGACGTGGCGGCGGCCCAGGTGCCGGTGCCGGGGCACGCCCATGTCGTACCTGCCCAGCGCGGCCATGCCGTCGTACAGCGCCAGGCCGGCGCCGACGTAGGCCCGCTCCCAGCCGCGGTGGGTCAGCGGGTAGAGGAAGGGCACCGGCCGGACCAGGTGCGGCGCGAGCCGGGTGAGCAGCAGGCCGCGCTCCTGGAGCGCCTCGCGGACCAGCCCGAAGTCGAGCATCTCGAGGTAGCGCAGGCCGCCGTGGACCAGCTTGCTGCTGCGGCTGCTGGTGCCGCTCGCCAGGTCGCGCTGCTCGAGCAGGCCGGTGTTGAGACCCCGGGTGACCGCGTCCAGCGCCGTGCCGGTCCCGACCACCCCGCCGCCCACCACCAGCACGTCCAGCTCGCCGGGTGGCTCCATCGCCGCCAGCGCGTCGTCCCGGGCCTGTGGGCTGAGGGCGCTGGACTGGCTCATGCCTCCAGTGTCGCAAATCCCGTGACCGGGCACTTCCGGGCAATCTCAGGCCCGTGACCGGGCACTGCCCGGTCAGGTGGTCGTCAGACGACGACGACCTCGACCCGCTGGAACTCCTTGAGGTCGGTGTAGCCGGTGGTGGCCATCGAGCGACGCAGCGCACCGATCAGGTTCATGGTCCCGTCGGCGACCCGGGAGGGGCCGAACAGGATCTCCTCGAGCGTTCCGACGGGCTCGAACCCGACCCGCTGCCCGCGCGGCAGCTCGGCGTGGTGCGCCTCGGCTCCCCAGTGGAAGCCTCGGCCCGGAGCGTCGGAGGCGCGGGCGAACGGAGACCCGACCATGACCGCGTCGGCGCCGCAGGCGATCGCCTTGGCGATGTCGCCGGACCGGCCGATGGAGCCGTCGGCGATGACGTGCACGTAGCGGCCGCCGGACTCGTCGAGGTAGTCACGCCGCGCGGCGGCCACGTCGGCGACGGCCGAGGCCATCGGCACCGCGACGCCGAGCACGGTGCGGGTCGTGTGGGCGGCCCCGCCGCCGAAGCCGACCAGCACGCCGGCGGCGCCGGTGCGCATCAGGTGCAGCGCAGCCTGGTACGTCGCGCAGCCGCCGACGATGACGGGCACGTCGAGCTCGTAGATGAACTCCTTGAGGTTCAGGGGCTCCGCCTGTGAGGAGACGTGCTCGGCGGAGACGGTGGTGCCGCGGATGACGAACATGTCGACGCCCGCGTCGACGACGGTCTTGGCGAACTCCTTGGTCCGCTGCGGCGACAGCGACCCGGCGACGGTCACCCCCGCCTGGCGCATCTCCTTCAGCCGCGCGGTGATCAGCTCGGCGCGGATCGGCTCGGCGTACATCTCCTGCATCCGGCGGGTCGCGTCGCCGCCCTCGAGCCCGGCGACCTCCTCCAGCAGCGAGGTCGGGTCGTCGTACCGGGTCCACAGGCCCTCGAGGTCGAGCACCCCGAGCCCGCCGAAGCGGCCGAAGGCGATCGCGGTCTCGGGCGACATCACCGAGTCCATCGGCGCCGCCATCACCGGGAGGTCGAAGCGGTAGGCGTCGATCTGCCAGGCGACGCTGACCTCCTCGGGGTCACGCGTGCGGCGCGACGGCACGATCGCCACGTCGTCGAAGGAGTAGGCGCGGCGGGCGCGCTTGGCGCGGCCGATCTCGATCTCGGTCACGTCAGCGTCCTGTGTAGTTGGGGGCCTCGACGGTCATCTGCACGTCGTGCGGGTGGCTCTCCTTGAGCGAGGCGGAGGTGATCCGCACGAAGCGGCCCTTCTCCTGCAGCTCGGGGATGGTGCGGGCGCCGACGTAGAACATCGACTGGTTGAGGCCACCGATGAGCTGGTGCGAGACCGCGGCGAGCGGGCCCCGGTAGGCCACCTGGCCCTCGATGCCCTCGGGCACGATCTTGTCGTCGCTGGCGACCTCGGCCTGGAAGTAGCGGTCCTTGGAGTAGGACTTCTTGCCGCGGCTCGACATGGCGCCGAGCGAGCCCATGCCGCGGTAGGCCTTGTACTGCTTGCCGTTGACGAAGACCAGCTCCCCGGGGGACTCCTCGCACCCGGCGAGCAGCGAGCCCAGCATGACGGTGTCGGCGCCGGCCACGATCGCCTTCGCGATCTCGCCGGAGTGCTTCATGCCGCCGTCGGCGATGAGGGGTACGCCGGCCGGCCTGGTCGCCAGCGAGGCCTCGTGGACCGCGGTGACCTGCGGGACACCCACGCCGGTCACCACGCGGGTGGTGCAGATCGAGCCGGGCCCCACACCCACCTTGACGGCGTCGGCGCCGGCGTCGACGAACGCCTGGGCGCCCTCGCGGGTGGCGACGTTGCCGCCGATGACCTGCACGTGCCTGGTGGCGGGGTCGGTCTTGAGCCGCTGGACCATGTCGAGCAGCAGCCGCACGTTGCCGTGGGCGGTGTCGGCCACGAGCACGTCGACCCCGGCCTCGACCAGCGTCGTCGCACGCTGCCAGGCGTCACCGAAGTAGCCGATCGCGGCACCGACGAGCAGGCGGCCGTCGCCGTCGTACGACGCGTGCGGGAACTGCTCGGACTTCACGAAGTCCTTGACCGTGATCAGGCCGGCCAGCCGGCCGTCCTCGTCGACCAGCGGCAGCCGCTCGCGCTTGTGCTTGCGCAGCAGCAGCGTCGCCTCGTCCCGCGAGATCCCGACCGGTCCGGTGATGAGCGGCATCGGGGTCATCACCTCGTCGACCTTGGTGGTCGCCCACTCCGCGACCGGCGTGAAGCGCAGGTCGCGGTTGGTGATGATGCCCAGCAGCCGGTTCCCGGGGTCGACGACCGGCAGGCCCGAGACGCGGTACTCGCCACAGATCCGGTCGAGGTCCTCCAGGGTCGCGTCCGGCCCGATCGTGACCGGGTTGGAGATGATGCCGGTCTGGGTCCGCTTCACCAGGTCGACCTGGTAGGCCTGGTCCTCGATCGAGAGGTTGCGGTGCAGCACGCCGAGGCCACCCTGGCGCGCCATCGCGATCGCCATCCGCGACTCGGTCACCGTGTCCATCGCGGCGCTGACGAGCGGCACCTTCAGCGAGATCTCGCGGGTCAGCCGCGAGGTCGTGTCGATGTCCGACGGCGCGAGGTCGGAGTGACCCGGCAGCAGCAGGACGTCGTCGTAGGTCAGGCCCAGGGCGGCGAACTTCTCGGGGAGCTCCACCCGGCTCATCCTACCGAGCGCCGGGTGGCCGGGCCGACCCGCCGGGGGTCAGGTCGGCAGCGGCCGGAGCGACCGCACGGGGACCCGCACCGTCAGCTGGTCGGCCGCCATCCGGATCCGCGCGCGCAGCCCGGCGGCGAGCACCATCGGCAGCACCGCCTGGTTGTCCGCGCGGGTGGTCAGCACGATCTCCGAGGCCCCCATCGAGCCGGCGAGCCGGGCCGCGTCGACCAGCAGCCGGGTGCCGATCCCGCGCCGCTGCCAGGCCGGGTCGACCCGCAGCGTCACCGGGCGCACCTCGGGGTCGTCGACGGCGTCGCGGACCACGGCCAGGCCGACCGGGGTGCCGTCGATCAGCGCCCGGACCGCATCCCCCTCGATGACGTACTCCGGGGTCGAGCCGGCCCCGACCCGGCGGCCCGGGGTCGACGAGACCGCGGCCTCGCGGCCACGGGCCAGGACGTCGGACACCAGCTCGGCGATCGCGGTCCCGCGGGCGTGCTCGGTGGCCGTGAACGGCGCGGTACGCCGGACCTGCACCTGCACGTCGCCCACCGTCATGTCCATCACGTCCTGGACGGGGCCGAGCGTCCCCTGCTCCGGGTCGGCCTCGGCGTCGAAGAGCATCGCCACGACCTCGGGGAACGAGGCGGGCTGGGCCAGGATCGTGCGCGCCGCGTGGACGTAGCGCGTGGGCTGGTCGCTGAGCGCCGCCTCGGTGCACGGGGCGGCACTCACCGCCAGTCCCCCGGAGGCCTCCACCAGCTCCGCGATCTCCGGCAGCCCCCAGCCCTCCGGGGTGCGCAGCACCAGCTCGTCGGTGACGGACTCGATGCCCGGGAAGATCTGCAGGCCCAGGATGTTCACGCCCGCCTCGCCGCAGCTCTGGGCCAGGACGGCCAGCGAGCCGGGTCGGTCGGGCAGGGTGGTGCGGACTCTCCACAACATGGGCTCTCCCCCTCGTCGATGTGCGGATGCCCGCACTCTGCCGGGACGAGGTTGCCGGTCGGGGTCCCCCGTGTTTCCGGCGCATCACACGGATGCGCTCGCGGGTCCGGACTGCCGTGCCGGAAACTGGGAGGCTGGGGCCATGCGCAGCTGGATCTACTTCCTCCACCCGCCCCGGCCGGACTTCGCGGCGACCATGACCGCCGAGGAGGGGGCCGTCTTCGGCGAGCACTTCGAGCACCTCCAGCGGCTCCTGGCCGACGGCACCCTGGTGCTGGCCGGGCCGACCCTCGGCGAGACCAACACGGGCATCGCGGTCTTCGAGGCGGCCGACGAGGACGCCGCCCGCGCGGTCATGGAGAGCGACCCGGCGATCGCCACCGGCACGGTGCGCGGCGAGCTCCGGGAGATGCGGGTCTCCCTGCTGCGCGGCCGGTAGACGCCGACCCGTCGTCAGCTGACACGAAAAACGCGTCGACCCGTCGTCACTGACGACGGGTCGACGCGTTCAGGCGTGAAGTTGCGACGGGTCAGTGGCCGTGGCCGTGACCGTGGCCGTGACCGGCGCCCGCGCCGTTCTCGTCCTCGTCCTCGGGCTTCTCGACGATCAGGGTCTCGGTCGTGAGCAGCATGCCCGCGATCGAGGTGGCGTTGACCAGCGCGGAGCGGGTGACCTTGACCGGGTCCAGGACGCCCTGGGCGACCAGGTCGCCGTACTCCTCGGTGGCGGCGTTGTAGCCGTTGCCGACGCCGAGCTCGCGGACCTTGGTGGTCACGACGTAGCCGTTCTGGCCGCCGTTCTCGGCGATCCAGCGCAGCGGCTCGTCGGCCGACTTGCGGACGATCCGGACGCCGACGGCCTCGTCGCCGGTGAGGCCGAGGTTGTCGTCGAGGACCGACACCGCGTGGATGAGCGCGGAGCCACCGCCGGGGACGATGCCCTCCTCGATCGCGGCGCGCGTCGCGGAGACGGCGTCCTCGATGCGGTGCTTCTTCTCCTTCAGCTCCACCTCGGTGGCGGCGCCGACCTTGATCACGCACACGCCGCCGGCGAGCTTCGCGAGGCGCTCCTGGAGCTTCTCGCGGTCCCAGTCGGAGTCGGTGGACTCGATCTCGGCCTTGATCTGGTTGACGCGACCCTCGACCTCGGCGGCGTCACCGGCGCCGTCGACGATCGTGGTGTTGTCCTTGGTGATGACGACGCGACGCGCCTGGCCGAGGACCTCGAGGCCGACCTGGTCGAGCTTGAGGCCGACCTCGGGCGCCACGACCTGACCACCGGTCAGGGTCGCGATGTCCTGCATCATCGCCTTGCGGCGGTCACCGAAGGCCGGGCTCTTCACCGCGACGGCGTTGAAGGTGCCGCGGATCTTGTTCACGACCAGGGTCGAGAGCGCCTCGCCGTCGACGTCCTCGGCGAGGATGAACAGCGGCTTGCCGGCCTGGATGACCTTCTCGAGCAGCGGCAGCAGGTCGGCGATCGCCGAGATCTTGCCCTGGTGCAGCAGGATGTAGGGCTCGTCGAGGACGGCCTCCATGCGCTCGGGGTCGGAGACGAAGTACTGCGAGATGTAGCCCTTGTCGAACTGCATCCCCTCGGTGAACTCCAGCTCGGTGCCCATGGTGTTGGACTCCTCGACGGTGATCACGCCGTCCTTGCCGACCTTGTCGAAGGCCTCGGCGAGCAGCTCGCCGATGTGGGAGTCGCGGCTGGAGATCGTGGCGACCGACGCCATGTCCTCCTTGGACTCGACCTCGCGGGCGGCCTCGCGCAGCGCGTCGCCGACGGCCTCGGCCGCGGCGTCCATGCCCCGCTTGAGGCCCATCGGGTTGGCGCCCGCGGCCACGGCGCGCAGGCCCTCGTGGACCATCGCCTGGGCCAGCACGGTGGCGGTGGTGGTGCCGTCACCCGCGACGTCGTTCGTCTTGGTGGCGACCTCCTTGGTCAGCTGCGCACCCAGGTTCTCGAACGGGTCGTCCAGCTCGATCTCACGCGCGACGGTCACGCCGTCGTTGGTGATGGTCGGCGCGCCCCACTTCTTGTCGAGGACGACGTAGCGGCCCTTGGGGCCCAGCGTCACCTTGACGGCGTTGGCGAGCGCGTCCACGCCCCGCTCGAGCGCCCGGCGGGCGCCCTCGTCGAACTCAAGAATCTTCGGCATTGCTCTCCTCAAAGAGATCGGGTCGCCCGCCTGACGGAGGGCTTGAAACCCTCCTCAGGCGGACGACCCAGGGAAAATCAGGAAACGACGGCGAGCACGTCGCGGGCGGAGAGGATGAGGAACTCCGACCCGGCGTACTTGACCTCGGTGCCGCCGTACTTGCTGTAGATGACCTTGTCGCCGACGGCCACGTCCAGCGGGACGCGGTTGCCGTTGTCGTCGATCCGACCCGGACCGGTCGCCACGACCTCGCCCTCCTGGGGCTTCTCCTTGGCGGTGTCGGGGATGACCAGGCCGGACGCCGTGGTCTGCTCGGCCTCGAGCGGCTTGACGACGATGCGGTCCTCGAGGGGCTTGATGTTGACCGACACGATGTCGACCTCCACTTTCTCCACTTGTCTGACGTAGGGCTGGAGCACTCCGGGTGACGGGAGTCCTCCGGACGTTGGGGCTTGCTGGGAGGTACGCCGTCGCGGGGGTCGCACTTCGCTCGCAAGCGCTGGCACCCTCATGGTGAGAGTGCCAGATCAGACGTTAGCACTCGCCCTGAATGAGTGCCAGCAAAGGGCCGGACCGGCCGCTCTGGAAGGATCGCCGGCATGGACCTCGACGACTTCCGCTGGCTGCTGACCGACGACGGCCAGCGACTGCTGGCCGCGGCCGAGGAGGTGGCGGAGGAGGATCCGCTGCGTGCGCAGACCGCCCTGCGGCGTACGGCGGACCCGGCGCACGTCGCCGCCGCCATGACCCAGGCGACCCTGCGCCGCCGGGCCACCGCGAAGTTCGGCGACCTCGCACCCCGGATGTACTTCACCCCCGACGGCCTCGAGCAGGCCACCCGCCTGCCGGTGGCCCGGCACCGCGCCGCCCGGCTGGGGGCCGCCTCGGCGCGGACGGTCATCGACCTCGGCTGCGGCATCGGCGGGGACCTGGTGGCGTTCGCCGAGACCGACCTCATCTGCGCCGGCATCGACCTGGACCCGTTGCGGGTCGAGGTGGCCGCCGCGAACCTCGCCGCGCTCGGCCTCGAGGGCGCGGTCCAGGTCGCCGACGCGACCGAGGTCAGCACGGCTCCCTTCGACGTCGCCTTCGCCGACCCGGCCCGTCGTACCGGCCGGGGCCGGACCTTCGACGTCGACGACTGGACGCCGCCCTGGTCCTTCGTGGAGGGGCTGCTGCGCCGGGACTCCTGCGTGAAGGTCGCGCCCGGGATCCCCCACGAGCTGGTCCCCCAGGGCGTCGAGGCCGAGTGGGTCAGTGACCACGGCGAGGTCAAGGAGGCGGCGCTGTGGTCGGGCCGGCTCGCGACGACGGCGCGCCGGGCCACGGTGATCGGGGGCGGCGGGCTGGCGACGCTGACCGACGAGGACGACCCGGGCGCCGGGGTGGTCCCGGTCCGGCGGTTCCTCTACGAGCCGGACGGTGCCGTGATCCGGGCCGGCCTGGTCACCGCCGTGGCCGCCGCGGCCCACGGAGGACTCGTCGACGAGCACATCGCCTACGTCACCTCCGACGTCCCGGTGCACACGCCGTTCGCCCGCGGCTACGAGATCGTCGAGGAGCTGCCCTACCGCGAGAAGGCGCTGCGCGCCGCGCTCCGGGAGCGCGGGGTGGGGACGCTGACGATCAAGAAGCGGGGCGTCGACGTGGTCCCCGACCAGCTCCGCAAGCGGCTCGCGCTCACTGGCGACACCGAGGCGACGATCGTGCTGACCCGGGTCGCCGGGCACGGTACGGCGCTGCTGGTCCGCCCGCTCTGACCCGGGCGTCGCTCAGCCCAGGGCGTCCCGCTCGGCGCCGATGGTGGTGTCGTCGCCGTGCCCGGTGTGCACCACGGTCTCGGCCGGCAGCTCGAACAGCCGGGCCCGGATCGACCGCTTGATCAGGTCCTCGTCGCTGAACGACCTCCCGGTCGCCCCCGGACCACCCTGGAACAGGGTGTCGCCGGTGAACACGCAGCCGAGCTCCGGGGCGTGGAAGCAGACCGCGCCCGGGGCGTGCCCGGGCGTGTGGATCGCCCGCAGGGTGGTCCCGCCGACCGTGATCTCGAAGCCGTCCTCGAGGTCGACGTCCCAGAGCCGGTCGGTGTGGGTGAGCTCCCACAGCGGCTTGTCGTCGGGGTGCAGCATGATCGGCGCACCCTGCCCGCCATTGGCCCGCTCCCGCAGCGCCGGGGCGACCCGGCAGTGGTCGTCGTGGGCGTGGGTCAGCAGGATCGCCTTCACCGTGCGGTCGCCGACCACGGCCATGATGTCGTCGACCGAGTGCGGGGCGTCGATGACGACGCACTCGGACTCGTCGCCGACGACCCAGATGTTGTTGTCGACGTCGAAGGTCTCGCCGTCGAGGCTGAAGGTGCCGCTGGACACGGCGTGGTCGACGCGGGCGGTCATGCCGGGGTCCCCGCGTCAGCGCGAGCGGAGCGAGTGGTGTCGTGGGGTGTCAAGATCACCACCGAGCGCAGCACGTCGCCTTCGTGCATCCGGGCGAACGCCGCCTCCACGTCGTCGATGCCGATCTCCTCGGTCACGAACGCGTCGAGGTCCAGGCGGCCCTGCTGGTAGAGGTCGACCAGCATCGGGAAGTCCCGCGACGGCAGGCAGTCGCCGTACCAGCTGGACTTCAGCGACCCACCGCGGCCGAAGACGTCGATGAGCGGGATGTCGGGGAGCTTCATGTCCGGGGTCGGGACGCCGACGAGCACGACGGTCCCCGCGAGGTCGCGGGCGTAGAACGCCTGCTTCCAGGTCTCGGGGCGGCCGACCGCCTCGACGACCACGTCGGCACCGAAGCCGCCGGTCAGCTCCTGGATCGCCGCGACCGGGTCGGTCTGCGAGGAGTCGACGGTGTGGGTCGCGCCCAGCTTCTTGGCGGCCTCGAGCTTCTTGGGGTCGATGTCCACGGCGATGACCGGGCTCGCGCCGGCGAGCGCCGACCCGGCCACCGCGGCCACGCCGACACCACCGCAGCCGATGACCGCGACGGACTTGCCGCGGGTCACGGCGCCGGTGTTGATCGCCGCGCCGATGCCGGCCATCACGCCGCAGCCGAGCAGGCCGACGGCGGCGGGACGGGCCGAGGGGTCGACCTTGGTGCACTGCCCGGCCGCGACCAGGGTCTTCTCGGCGAAGGCACCGATGCCCAGCGCCGGCGACAGCTCGGTGCCGTCCTCCAGGGTCATCTTCTGGGTGGCGTTGTGGGTGGCGAAGCAGTACCACGGCTCGCCCCGGTCGCAGGCGCGGCAGTCGCCGCACACCGCGCGCCAGTTGAGGACCACGAAGTCGCCCGGCGCGACGCTGGTGACGTCGTCACCGACGGCCTCGACCACGCCCGCGGCCTCGTGGCCCAGCAGGAACGGGAAGTCGTCGTTGATGCCGCCCTCGCGGTAGTGCAGGTCGGTGTGGCAGACCCCGCAGGCCTGCACCTTCACCAGCGCCTCCCCCGGACCCGGGTCGGGCACGTTGATGGTCGTCACCTCGACGGGCTGCCCCTTGGCTCGTGCGACGACCGCCTTGACCTGCTGCATGCGTTGTCCTCTCGTCCGCCCGGTGCGGGCTCGTCCAACCGACTGCTGCCACCTTAGGGAGCGGCTGGTCGGCCCCGCCCGGCCGGTTTGCAACCTTCGGCGGCGTGGCTGCGTCTTGCTCCCGTACGGACGGAGGAGAAGATGCAGCTCACAGCCCATCCGGGTTCGGGATCGGAGGTCGGGGTGCCGGGGAGATCGGCCCAGCGGGACGCCGAGTTCACGGCGTACCTCGCCGCGCGGCAGCCGGCGCTGCTGCGTACGGCGTACCTGCTCACCGGGGACCGGCACCAGGCCGAGGACGTCCTGCAGACCTCGCTCGCCAAGCTCTACCTGGCCTGGGACCGGGTCCGCGACCGCGACTCGGTGGACGCCTACGTGCGCCGGATCATGGTCAACGAGAACAACTCGACCTGGCGGCGGGCCTGGAAGCGGCGCGAGCACCCCACCGACGAGGTGCCCGAGAGCGCCCCGGTCCTCGACACGTACGACGACGGCCGCAGCGACGCGCTCTGGGCGCTCGTCCAGACGCTGCCCCGCAAGGCCCGGGCCGTCGTGGTGCTGCGCTACTACGAGGAGCTGAGCGAGGCCGAGACCGCCGGCGTGCTCGGCATCTCCGTCGGCACCGTGAAGTCCCAGACCAGCCGCGCGCTCGCGGCACTCCGCGAGCGCACCCCCGCCGACCTGAACCCCCGGGAGGAGGAGCGATGAGCAACCAGGACCACCTCACCGAGGAGCTCGGCCGGGAGCTCCACCGCCGCGTGGACGCCCTGTACGACGCCCCGCTCACCCTCGACGACGTGCGGGGCCGGGCGCGCGGCATCCGCCGTCGCCGCCGGGTGGCCGCGGCCGTCAGCACCGCCGCCGCGCGTTGCCGTGGTGGCGGCCGTCCCCGCGTGCTGCGGCGGCGCTGCAACCGGACCGACGAGCCGCAGCCGAGCCGGCCCCGCTCCACCAGGCACGCGGCGCGTCCGTGCTGCACGACGGCGAGGTGACCCTTCCCGGACGGCACACCGTCAGCGTGGACGTGGACAACGCGGACGTCAGCCAGCTTCGGTGTGCTCACCGACGGTCGGATCGTGGTGGCGAACCAGGCGGGCAAGCCGATCCAGGTGCTTCGCCGCCGAACGGTTCGCCCCAGGCGACGTACCCGGTCGGACTGCCACGTCCTCACCATGAGCTCGACCGACGAGGCTCGCCGCCTGGATCGCCAGGACGGCCCGGGTGCAGGTGCTCGAGAGCGGCGAGCGCCGAGCCGGTCGACCTGGCGCAGCTGCCGACCATCGAACGGCACCGATGCCATTCATCGACGCGGTGACCGGCGACCACTGCGCCGACGGCGGGCTGCGAGGCGCTCCTGAGCGACGGGACCACGACGATGGCGCGGATGTCCGCTCGACGGCACTGAGCGGCTGCGCGACCTCCGAGCCGTTGCGGGTCACCGACGTGAGCCCCGACGGGGACACCTGGGCGGTCGTCGTTCCATCCCCGAGGGGACGAGCAGTACCCGCTGCGTCGGGCTCTACGACCCGGAGGCCGACGAGGTCACCGCGCGCAGCTGCACGGCCGGACGGCCTCGAGTTCTCCCCCGACGGCGAGCACCTGCTGTCCGGCTGCTACGAGAACAACATGGTCGGCAACGTCACCGTGCTCGACCGCGAGCTGCGAGGTGGTGCGTGAGATCGACCCCGCACCCGGACGTGGTCAGCCGGGTCGCCTGGGGGGACGACACCCACGTGCTGGTGGCGCACGGCCGACCTCGACGGCAACCGGTGGACGCTGGTGCGCTACCCCCTCGACGGCGGCGAGCCCGAGACGGTCGCCGGACCAGTCGGCGGCGGCAACCCCGAGATCATGTCGGAGTACCTGCCCTCGCAGTGAGGAGCACGCCGGTCGTCAGGCCAGGACGCTGGTGACCGGGAGCGAGGAGTCGGCCGGCAGGTCCAGCGGCGACGGGGTCCGCCCCCGCGACACCATCTCGGACCCGAGGGCGGCCACCATCGCGCCGTTGTCGGTGCACAGGCCGGGGCGCGGGACCCGCACGCGGATGCCCTTCGCGGCGGCCCGCTCCTCGGCCATCGAGCGCAGCCGGGAGTTCGCGGCGACGCCGCCGCCGATCAGGATGTCCTCGATGCCCTCGGTCACGGCGGCGTCGATCGCCTTGCGGGTCAGCACGTCACAGACCGCCTCCTGGAAGCTGGCGGCCACGTCGTTGACCGGCACCGGCTCCCCGGCGCGCTCGCGGGCCTCGACCCAGCGCGCGACGGCCGTCTTGAGGCCCGAGAACGAGAAGTCGAAGCGGTGTCGTTCGAGGTCCCGGCGCGAGGTGAGCCCGCGCGGGAAGTCGACGTACACGCTGTTCCCCTCGCGGGCGGCCCGGTCGATGTGCGGGCCCCCCGGGAACGGCAGCCCCAGCAGGCGGGCCACCTTGTCGAAGGCCTCGCCGGCCGCGTCGTCGATGGTCGAGCCCATCGGGTCGACGCCGGTGGTGACGTCGTGCACCCGCAGCAGGCTCGAGTGCCCGCCGCTGACCAGCATCGCCAGGCACGGCTCGGGGAGCGGGCCGTGCTCGAGCTGGTCGACGGCCACGTGCGAGGCCAGGTGGTTGACGCCGTAGATCGGCTTGCCGAGCCCGACGGCGAGCGCCTTGGCCGCGGCGACGCCGACCAGCAGCGCCCCGGCCAGCCCGGGGCCGTTGGTGACCGCGATCGCGTCCACGTCGTGGAGCGCGATGCCGGCGGTCTCGCAGGCGCGCTCGATCGTGGGGACCATCGCCTCGAGGTGGGCGCGGCTCGCGACCTCGGGCACGACCCCGCCGAAGCGGGCGTGCTCCTCGACGCTGCTCGCGACCGCGTCGGCGAGCAGCGTGTTGCCGCGGACGATGCCGACACCCGTCTCGTCGCACGACGTCTCGATGCCGAGGACCAGGGGTTCGTTCACCCTGTCATTGTGGGGGGCGATCGTGAGGGGCCATGGTGCGGGGTCGCTGCACGGGAAGCCCCTCGGCCCCGAGAATGTCGCTCGTGACCGATGTGCGCGAGGTGGGCCCGGCGGAGCTGCTGGCGCTCAGCGAGGACCCGTTCGTGCGGCACCAGGTCGACCCGGCGACCACCGCCCGCGCCTGGGTGTCCGGGCGCGCCGCCGTCGTCCACGGCACCCGCGGCCGGCACGGCGACGCCTCCCCCGGCCCGGTCCTCACCTGCCTCGGCCCGTCCGAGGACCTCGAGCCGCTGATGCGCGAGGTGGCCGGCCGTACGCCGCCGCCGGCGCGGCTCACGGTCGAGGACGCGTCGTACGCCGCGGTGCCCGACCCCTGGCGCTACGAGCGGCACGGCCACTGGCACTGGATGCTCACCCGGGACCGGTGCGAGCCACCCGGGACGACGGTCGGGGAGGTCGTCGACGACGCCGAGATCAACGCGCTCCTCGACACGGCGAACCCGGACTCCTTCGCGAGGCCCGGCGCGCCGGGCCTCGTGTGCTGGCTCGGCGTCCGCGACCGGGACCGGTTGGTGGCGGTCGGCGCGCTCAGGCGCGAGGCCGACGGCAGCGGGCACCTGCGCGCCGTGTCGGTGCTGCCCTCGCACACCGGCCGCGGGCTGGGGCGCTCGGTGTCCGCGGCGCTGACGCTGCGCGCGCTGGCCGGGAGGTCCGGCGTCGCCACCCTGGGGGTCTACGTCTCGAACGCCCCGGCAGTGGCGATCTACCGACGGCTCGGGTACTCCGTGGCACACACCTTCGCCTCCGGACCTGTGAATCGGTGAGTCTTCCTGCGGGCGGGCGCTCGCAGCCGTAAGTTGTCCGAGTTTGTTGTCTCTCTCACATCAAGACTCGGAGCACCACATGCGAATTCCGGGAACCCCCCGAACTCGTGCCGCCCTCGTCGCCACCGCGTCGGCCGCACTCCTCCTCACCCCCGCCACCGCCGACGCCCGCGTCGTCGACGACGCCAAGCTCGTCCCGCACTCGCACTTCGTGATGCAGCCGGACGGTTCCACCGGCGCCACCGCGAAGGGTGCCCAGATCCCCAACATCGACTCGGTGAAGTCGACGATCCGCACCTACTACGGCGCGGACTCGAAGGGCATCGCGAACAAGGAGTCCTCGCCCTACATCACCGAGATGAAGGCGATGGAGGCCGCGATCCTGGCCAAGATGCCGGCCAAGGCGCCGGCCCCGAACCTCGCCGTCGTCCTCGACGCCGACGACACCACGCTCTGGACCTACGACATGGAGGACGGGGCGATGCACTTCAACTTCGACCCGAAGCTCCAGAACGACGAGTGGGTCATGAAGGAGGCCTTCCCGGCCACCCCGGGCATGGTCGACTTCGTCAAGGAGGTCGAGGCCCGCGGCTTCACCGTCTTCGGCATCACCGGCCGCGGCGCGGCCCAGGAGCAGGCCACCCTCAACAACCTGACCAAGGTCGGCTACACCGAGTTCGACGCCGACAACTTCTTCACGAAGTTCGACAGCACCAGCCCCAAGCCGGACTACCTCGACTGCCACACCAGCGTCGACCCGACCGACGACCCGGCCAAGTGCACGACGGTCGAGTACAAGGCGGGCACCCGCAAGTACATCCAGGAGAAGCTCGGCTACACGATCGCCCTCAACATCGGCGACCAGTTCTCCGACCTGCAGGGTGGCTACTCGCTCAACAGCGTCAAGCTGCCGAACCCGACGTACTACCTGCCGAGCCCGAACATCCAGGGCGCGCCGGCGACCGACGCCAGCCTGACCCCGCGCACCGAGTTCACGATGGCGCCGAACGGCTCCAGCGGCGCCACCGAGGGCGGCGAGGGCATCCCGAACATCGACTCGGTGAAGTCCACGATCCGCACCTACTACGGCGCGGACCCCGTCACCCACAAGGCGAACAAGGAGACCTCGCCGTACATCAGCGAGCTGAGCGCGTTCGCGAGCAAGTGGGCCCCGAAGCTCCAGTCGAAGTGCGCGACGGGTGTCGCCGCAGGGCACCAAGCCGGCCGTCGTCTTCGACGCCGACGACACCACGCTGTGGACCTACGACATGGAGGACGCGGCGATGGCGTTCAACTTCGACCCGGTGCTGCAGAACACCTGGGTCCAGGAGGAGCGCTTCCTGGCCACGCCGGGCATGGTCAAGGTCGTCCGCGCCGCCGCCGCCGGTGGCTGCAAGATCGTCGGCCTGACCGGCCGCAACAACGCGCAGCGCACCGCGACGCTCGACAACCTCGCCAAGTTCTACTTCGACGCGAAGACCGACAACTCGCTGTTCCGCTCGCAGTACTACTTCACCAAGTGGACCAGCACCGACCAGCCGCCGGCGTACGTCGACTGCTCGCTCGACGGTGACGCGACCAAGTGCTCGACGATCGACTACAAGGCGTCGACCCGCAAGCACGTCCAGGACGACATGGGCCTGCACATCATCGCGAACTTCGGTGACCAGTTCAGCGACCTGATCGGCGGCTCCTCGGACCGCGCCGTCAAGCTGCCGAACCCGACGTACTACCTGCCGTAAGGCTCAGCTCCACCTGCCCTGACGGGCAGTGCTCAACCACCGACGGCGCCATCGCGGCGTTCCAGCCCCAGGCTGAGGACGACCGCGGTGGCGCCGTCGCGGTAGTAGAGCCGGCGCCGGGCGATCTCGGCGAACCCCTGCGACTCGTAGAACGCGATCGCGCCGGCGTTGTCCTCACGGACCTCGAGCAGCAGCCGGTCCGCGCCGCCGTCGACGGCCAGCAGGCGAACCTGCTCGAGCAGGGCGGTCGCGAGGCCGGTACGCCGATGGGCCCGGTCGACCGCGATCCGCTGCAGCTCCGCGATGTCGGCCACGATGCTGGCCGCCGCGTGACCGACCACGTCCCCCGCGACCTCGGCCACCAGGTACTGCACGGTCGGGAGCCGGCCCCTCACGCCCTCCGCCACCAGGGCCTCGGACCAGGCGTCCACGCCGAGGTTGGTCTCCTCCAGCGCGGCGATCGCGGCGATGTCGGCCGCCTCCGCGGCGCGGATCACGAGACGGGCTTGGGCTTGCCGGGCGCGACGGCGTCCGGCCGCCGCAGGTAGAGCGGCTCCGGGTCGTGCAGCTCGGCGCGCTCCCCGGTCACCACCCGCGCCAGCCAGCCGGCACTCGGCCGGGCCGGCCCGACGGCGTTCGGGAACGAGTCGGGGTAGAGCGTGGCCCCCTCGCCCACGACCGGCAGGTCGGTCGCGGCCGCTCCCGGGTGCTCCACCAGGGGCCCGTGCAGCCGCGTCGCGTCGGCGTCGTACGACGCCAGGTAGACCTCCTTGCGCCGGGCGTCGGTGGCCACCACGAAGTGGCCGTCCACGACCCCGGTGTCGACCGCCTCGACGGCGAGCACGTCGAGGGAGCACACGCCGTACACGGGGAGGTCGAGGACGAAGGCGAGCGTGCGCGCGGTGACCAGCCCGACCCGCAGCCCGGTGAAGGGACCGGGGCCGACGCCGACCGCGATCGCGGTGAGGTCCTGCCGGACGATCCCGGCCTGCGCGAGGGCCTGCTCGATCAGCGGCGCCAGCTGCTCGCCGTGCTTCATCGGGCGCTCCGAGGTCAGCTCGACCAGCACGTCCTCGCCGTCGTGCAGGGCGACGGAGACGTACGGCGTGGCGGTGTCGAAGGCGAGCAGCACGGGTCGAAGGCTACTGCGGCTACGCAGGCTCCTCGGTCGCCGGGCGGTCCTGCGCCTGCCGGTCGACCGCGAGCTCGGCGAGGTGCGCGTCGATCCCGGAGAGGCCGGGCAGCTCCGCGCCGAGCTGCCAGGTGCACAGCTCGTCGATCTCGTCGTTGGGCACGAAGTCGACCTCCCCGTCGAGGACGGTGCGGTAGACCGCGACGAACTCGATGCGCCGCTCGTGGCCCAGCTGGACCGTCCCCACGCCCACGAACTCCACGTCGCCGGCGGGCACGCCGGTCTCCTCGAGGAACTCCCGCTCCGCGGCCTCGCGCGCGGTCTCGCCCTCGTCGATCGTGCCGCCGGGCAGCTCCCACTCGTCGCGCCAGCTGTTGTGGACCATCACCACGCCGCCGGCGTGCTCGGCCACCATCAGCGAGAGCGGCAGCGGGATGCTCGGGTCGAGCTCGGACAGCTCGGACTCGGGGCAGCGGTAGAAGTCGAGCAGGAGGTTCTCGTTGAGCTTCTCCGCCAGCGGCGGGCGCTGGCTCGAGGGCACCTCCATCTCGTACCAGCGCGGCCCGATCGGGGTCATCAGCACGCGCCGCGGGTCGAGGTCGGAGTCGACCTCCTCGTCGGCCAGGGCGCGGATGATCCGGACCTCGAGCCGCGACTCCGCCAGCCCCTCGGCCACGCCCTCGCCCCACTCCACGACGGTCACCGAGTCGTCCAGCGAGGTCTCGAGGTCGAGGTCGTCGAGCTCCTCGATGCCGCCGAGCCGGTAGGCGTCGACGTGGACCAGGCCCGGCCCGCCCACCAGGGACGGGTGCTCCCGCGCGATCACGAACGTCGGCGAGGTGATGTCGCCGCGGACCTCCAGCCCCTGGCCCACGCCCTGGGTGAAGGTGGTCTTGCCCGCACCGAGCTCGCCGCTGAGGACGACCAGGTCGCCGGCGGTCAGCTGCCCGGCCAGCGCGCGGCCGATCTCGCGCATGGACTCGGCGTCCGGCGCGTCGAAGAGGAAGGTCCGCAGCGGGCGGCGCAGCTCCACGTTGGGCGAGGCCCGCCGGATCTCGCGGAAGCCCTGGCGCTCCCAGAACCGCCGCGTGCGCGGCAGCTCCTCGCGGGTCACCACGGTCAGGTCGTCGAAGCCGTGCGCCGCGTCGACGGCCGCGTCGATGAGCACCTTCGCGATGCCGTGGCCCTGGGCCTTCGGCAGCACGCCGAAGCGGCGGAGGTACATCGTGGTGCCCTTGGGGTCGAGCACCAGCGCGCCCACGTCCTCGCCCTCGAAGCGGGCGACCAGGCCGCCGGCGCCGTTCGCGAGCAGCGCGGCCAGCTCGGTCAGGCTCTCGCTCAGGGCCGCGGCCGGCGGGTCGAGCGGCGGGCGTGCCTCGAAGGCCGGCAGCACCACGGCCCGGACCTCCTCGGCCCCCTCGGGCCCGACGTGGCGGATCTCCAGGCTCACCGCGAGTCCACCAGCCCGGCCGCGGCGGCGATCAGCTGGTCGAGCTCGGCGTTGACCTGGTCGTGGCGCTCCATGATCACCATGTGACCGGCCTTCTCGCACTCCAGCAGCGTCGAGCCGGGGATGTGGGCGTGCAGCTTGCGGCTGTGCCCGATCGAGGTGAGCCTGTCGGAGGTGCCGCAGATGATCGCGGTGGGCACGTTCTCCAGCGCGGCCACCGCGTGGAACTTGTCGAGCAGGCTGAAGCTCGGGAAGAACTCCGCCACGACCTCGAAGGGGGTGCTGGAGAGCATCTGGTCCACGAAGTCGACGTACGCCGCCGGTACGGCGTCGCCGAACGCGAACAGGTCGGTGGCGACCATGGCCACGTTGCGGCCCAGCCTGCGCACCCGGTCCACGCTCCGGTGGCCGCGACCGAGCAGCGCGACGACCCTGTTGGTGACCCCGGCGCCGACCGACAGCGGGACGACCGGGAGCAGGATCCGGCTCGGGTCCAGGCCGCCGGCGGTGGTGGCGATCAGGGCCACGCCCGCGACCCGGTCGCCGAAGAGCTCGGGGTGCTGCTCGGCCAGCGCGATGATGCTCATCCCGCCCATCGAGTGGCCGACGAGGACCACCGGGCCCTCGGGCACGGCCTCGTCGAGGATCCGCTTCAGGTCACGGCCGAGCTGGTCGATGGTCGCGTGGCCCATGCTCGAGCGGCCGGAGCGGCCGTGGGAGCGCTGGTCGTAGTAGACGGCGCGGACCAGGCCCCGGTAGCCGGCGCGCTGGAAGTGCCAGCAGTCGAGGTTGAGCGCGTAGCCGTGGCAGAAGACCACGGTCAGCGGCGGCGGCGCCTCCCCCGACGTACGACGCCGTCCGGTGTCCTCGGCGGGCTCGTACTCGTCGATCTCGACGTGCAGGGGCACCCCGTCGTCGGCGACGACCGTGATCGGCCGGGAGCGCAGCGACCCGAACGGGGTGGCGTCCCCCGCCCCGCGTCGGGCCATGACCCGGCGGTGCCGGGCGACGCCGACGGCCGTACCGGCGACCGCGATACCGGCGGCACCGGCCGCGAGTCCCAGGATCCTGCGTTTCACGCTCATTCCGCGGCTCCTCCGTCGGGGTGGACATGGCGGCGGGTCATCCGACCGCCGATCCGGGTGACGATCTCGTAGGAGATGGTGCCGCACGCCTCGGCCCAGTCCTGGGCGGTCGGCTCGCCGTCCCGCCCGGTCCCGAAGAGGACCACCTCGTCGCCGCCGCGGGCCTCGTCGCCCTCGAGGTCGACGACGAGCTGGTCCATGCAGATCCGCCCGCGCACCGGGCGTCGCTTCCCGGCGACCCAGGTCTCGGCGCTGTTGGAGGCGTGCCGCGGCACGCCGTCGCCGTACCCGACGGGGACCAGCCCGACCGTCGTGGGCTGCGCGGCGGTCCAGGTGTGGCCGTAGGACACGCTCGCGCCGGCCGCCAGCGGCTTGGTGAGCACGAGGCGGGCGCGCGCGGTCATCGCGGGCACCAGGCCCAGGTCGGGCGAGTGCCCCGGCGCTGGGTCGAGGCCGTACGACGCCAGCCCGCAGCGCACCAGGTCGAACCACGACGAGGGCCGGAGCAGGGCGGCCGCCGAGTTCGCGAGGTGGCGCACCTCGGGCCGGAGGCCGGCGGCCTCGGCCACCGCCAGGGCGTCGACGAACACCCGCTCCTGCGCGTCGTTGGCGGGGTGGTCGGGCTCGTCGCTGCACGCGAAGTGGGACCAGATCCCGGTCACCCGCCAGGTGCCGGCCTCCTCACCGGCACGGGCCCGGGCGACGACGTCGGGCCAGCTGGCCACGGTCGCCCCGCCGCGGGAGAGCCCGGTGTCGACCTTGAGCTGGACCCGGGCCGGACGCCCGGCCGCGGCCACGCCCGCCGCGATCTCGTCGAGCTGGGCCACGGAGTAGGCGGTGACGTCGACGCCGGCCGCGACCGGGGCGGCGTACTCCTCGCCGGGGACGGCCAGCCAGCAGAGCACCCGGCCGGTGTCGCCGGCCTCGCGCAGCGCCATCGCCTCGTCGATGGTGGCGACGCCGAGCCACTCGGCGCCGGCCTGCCGGGCGGCCGCGGCCGCCTCGACCATGCCGTGGCCGTAGGCGTCGGCCTTCACCACGGTCATCATCTGCACCGGAGCCGCACCCTCCGGCGACACCGTCCGCCTCAGCGTCGCGACGTTGTGCCGGATCGCCGCCAGGTCGACCACGATCTCGGCGCGCGCGACCGGCGAGGGGCTCATGGGGGGTGATTCTTCCATCACCGGTCGGCGGCCCGTCGGGGACCGTTCAGACTCGGGACGGGAGCTCCCGGACGACGGCGGCGACGTGCCGGGCGACCTCGCTCGCCACGATCGGCCCGCCGCCGGAGGCCAGCGTCGCGGCGGCACCGTGCAGCCAGGAGCCGACCGACGCCGCGTCGAAGGGCTCCAGCCCGGCGGCGAGCAGGGCCCCCACCAGTCCGCCGAGGACGTCGCCGGCCCCGGCGGTCGCGAGCCACGGCACCCCCGTCGTGGTGGCGCGGACCCGCCCGGCGGGCTCGACCACGAGCGTGTGGCGCCCCTTGAGCAGGACCACGGCGTCGAGCTCGTCCGCGGCCCGGCGGGCGTGTCGCAGCGGGCGCGCCTCGACCTCGGCCCGGGCGGTCCCGAGCATGGCGGCGAGCTCGCCGGCATGGGGGGTGAGGACGCCCGGCACCCCCAGCCGGCGCCGGACGTGGGCCAGGGCGTCGGCGTCGACGACCACGGGGACACCGTCCTCGACGGCGTCGGTGAGCTCGCGACCCGCGTGCTCGCCACCGCCCGAGCCGACGACCCAGGCCTGCACCCGGCCCTCCCCGACCACCTCCGGGTGCGCCTCCCGGACCCGGTCGGCGACGGCGCGGTCCCCGACGTACCGCACCATGCCGCAGAGGCCGGTCGCCGCCCCGGCGACGCTGAGCAGGCCGGCGCCGGGGTACGCCGCCGAGCCGCAGCGGATGCCCACGACCCCGCGGGTGTACTTGTGGGCGTCCGGCCGCGGGCGCGGCAGCAGCGCCGCGACGTCCTCCGGCTGGAGCGCCTCGACCGGCGCCGGGGGCAGGTCGAGGCCGATGTCGACGAGGTGGACAGCGCCGCAGGCCGCGGCGGCCGGGTCGACGAGGTGCGCGATCTTGTGGGTGCCGAAGGTGACGGTGACGTCGGCGCAGACGTGCTCGCCCTCGAGCTCACCGGTGTCGACGCCGATCCCGGACGGCGTGTCGACGGCCACGACCGGCACGCCCCGGACCGCCCGGAGCGCCGCCACCGCGTCGGCGCGGAGCCCGCCCCTGCCGCCGATGCCGACGATCCCGTCCACCACCACATCGGGTCGTGTGGTGGAGGGTGCGCCCTGGCGCACGCTGAACCGCACGACCCGACCGCCGGCGGCCCGCAGCGCAGCCACGCCGGCCTCGTGCGCCCTGTCGGAGAGCAGCCACGCCTCGACCTGGCAGCCGCGCCGGGCCAGCAGCACCCCGGCGTACAGCGCGTCGCCGCCGTTGTCGCCGGAGCCGACCAGCAGCAGCACCCGGCGCCCGTACGCCGACCCCAGCAGGTCGATCACGGCGTACGCCAGACCCGCCGCGGCCCGCTGCATCAGCGCCCCGTCCGGCAGTCGCGCCATCAGCGCCGCCTCGGCCTCCCGCACCTGCTCGACGGTGTGCGCGCTCCTCATGCCGCCAACCTAACCGGGTCCCTTCGGGTCGTGTGCCTGAGAACGCGGTATGGCGCGTTCTCAGGCACACGACCCGAAGACCTGTGGATGAGCCGCCCCGGTCGGCGGATCGGGGAAGTCTCGACGCCGTGAACGAGGAGCTCGAGGAACTGATCGCCGGCCAGGAGGGCATGGTGGCGCGACGGCAGCTGAACGCGCACGGCGTGCACTGGGACGCGGCACGGAACCAGGTGGCAGCAGGTCGATGGGCCGAGCGGACGCCCCGTGTCATCAGTACGACGACGGGGCCGCTGTCGTGGGACCAGTGGCTGTGGCTGGCGGTACTGCACGCGGGTCCGCGCAGCATGCTCGGCAGCCTGACTGCAGCAGGACGGCACGGACTGAAGGGCTGGGAGCGGCCTCACGTCAGCGTGATCGTCGACGACGAGCTCAGCTTCGAAGAGGTCGAGGGCATCGACTTCTTCCGGTCCCGTCGCCCGTTCTCGCTGCTGCGCGACCCTCGGCCCGGGATCCCGATCTGCCGCTTGGAGCCCGCGGTTCTGCTGTTCGCCGGCTACGAGGCAGCCAACCGCCCGGCACACGCGGTGATCGCTGCCGCGGTGCAGCAACGGCTCACCACCGCGGAGCGGATGGTGGAGTGGGTGGACAAGCTCCGCCCCCTCCGGCGGGCGAAGCCGTTCAAGGCGACACTGGCTGACGTCGCGGGTGGCGCCCAGTCCGGAGCCGAGCTGGCCGTGGGCTCGATGTGCCGGAAGTTCGCGATCCCGCTGCCGCACCGCCAGCGGGTCCGGACGGACCGGGGCGGCAAGCGCCGCTGGACCGACTGCGAGTGGGACCTGCCCGACGGCACGACGCTGGTGCTGGAGGTCGACGGCAGCTTTCACACGGAGGTGCGCCAATGGGGCGACGACATGAAGCGGGCACGCCGGCTCACGACACGCCGGCGCCTGGTGGTCCGTTGCTCGGCGTACGAGCTCCGGCACGAGGCTGCGGAGGTGGCAGCCGATCTCATCGCGCTCGGGCTGACGGGTCGTGTGCCTGAGAACGCGGCATAGCGCGTTCTCAGGCACACGACCCGGTGGGTCAGGACTCGAGGACGACCATGGCGGAGGCGATGCCGGCGTCGTGGGAGAGCGACAGGTGGACGCTGGCGACGCCCAGCTCGGTGGCGCGGGCGAGGACGGTGCCGCGCAGGTCGAAGCGGGGGCGGCCGGACTCCTCCGAGACGACCTCGGCGTCGTGCCAGGCCATGCCGACCGGGGCGCCGAGGGCCTTGGCGAGCGCCTCCTTGGCGGCGAACCGCGCGGCCAGCGACGCGGGCGGGCGGCCGGCCTCGTGCGGGGTGAAGAGCCGCTGCACCAGGCCCGGCGTGCGAGCGAGCGCCTCCTCGAAGCGCTCGATGTCGGCGACGTCGATCCCGACCCCGATGACGGCCACCGCAGCCCTACTCGACCGTGACGGACTTGGCGAGGTTGCGGGGCTGGTCCACGTCGTGGCCCAGCGCCGTGGCCAGCTCGCACGCGAACAGCTGCAGGGGTACGACGGCCACCAGCGGCTGGAGCAGCACCGGCACCTTCGGCAGCCGCACCAGCACGTCGGCGTACGGCCCGATCGACTCGTCGCCCTCCTCCACCAGGCAGATGGTCCGGGCCCCGCGGGCGCGCACCTCCTGGATGCCGCTGAGCATCTTGTCGCGCAGCTGGTCCCGCCCCTGGGGAGGTACGACGCACAGCACCGGCAGCTGGTGCTCGACCAGTGCGATCGGGCCGTGCTTGAGCTCTCCGGCGGCGAACCCCTCGGCGTGCAGGTAGGCCAGCTCCTTGAGCTTGAGCGCCCCCTCGAGCGCGACCGGGTAGCCGGCGTGCCGGCCCAGGAACAGCACCGAGCGGGCGTCGACGTGCTCGCGGGCCAGGGCGTACACCGCCTCGTCGTCGTCGAGGACGCGCTGGATGTGCGCGGGCATCGACTCGAGCTGGTCCATGATCTCGGTGATCTCGTCACCGAAGCGGGTGCCCTTGACCTGCGCGAGGTAGAGCGCCAGCAGGTAGCAGGCCACCAGCTGGGTCAGGAACCCCTTGGTGGACGCGACGCCGATCTCGGGGCCGGCGTGGGTGTAGATCACCGCGTCGGACTCCCGCGGGATGGTCGAGCCGTTGGTGTTGCAGATCGCCAGCACCCGCGACCGCTGCAGCCGCGCGTGCCGGATCGCCTGCAGGGTGTCGGCGGTCTCCCCGGACTGGCTGATGGCGACGACCAGGGTCGAGGCGGTCAGGATCGGGTCGCGGTAGCGGAACTCCGAGGCCAGCTCGACCTCGACCGGGATCCGGGTCCAGTGCTCGATGGCGTACTTCGCGACCATCCCCGCGTAGAACGACGTGCCGCACGCGATGATGATGATCTTGTCGGTGTCGCGCAGGTCCTGGTCGGAGAGGCGCATCTCGTCGAGCTGCAGCTGACCCGAGGCGTCCCGGCGCCCCAGCAGCGAGTCGGCGACCGCGCGGGGCTGCTCGTAGATCTCCTTGCGCATGAACCAGTCGTGGCCGTCCTTCTCGGCCGCCGACAGGTCCCAGTCCACGTGGTAGCGACGGCCCTCCGCGGGGGTCCCGTCGAAGCCGGTGACCGAGACGCCCTCCCGGGTGATGGTGACGACCTGGTCCTGGCCGAGCTCCATCGCCTCACGCGTGTGCTCGATGAAGGCGGCGACGTCGGAGCCGAGGAAGTTCTCCCCCTCCCCGAGCCCCACGACCAGCGGCGAGTTGCGGCGGGCTGCGACCACACGGGACGGGTCCGCCGCGTCCAGCGCGACCAGGGTGAACGCGCCCTCCAGGCGGCAGCAGACCCGCTGCATCGCCGTGGTCAGGTCAGCGCCCGCGTCCAGCTCGCGCTCCAGCAGGTGCGCGGCGACCTCGGTGTCGGTCTCCGAGGCCAGCTCGTGGCCGGCGTTCTCCAGCTCGGTGCGCAGCTCCACGAAGTTCTCGAGGATGCCGTTGTGCACCAGCGCCAGCCGGCCGGACCGGCCGAGGTGCGGGTGCGCGTTGACGTCGTTCGGCGCGCCGTGCGTGGCCCAGCGGGTGTGCCCGATCCCGGTGGTCGACGCCTCCAGCGGCTCGTCCACGATCGCCTTCTCGAGGTTCGCGAGCTTGCCGGCCCGCTTCTGCCACGACACCGTCCCCCCGTCGATCAGGGCGATCCCGGCGGAGTCGTAGCCGCGGTACTCCAGGCGACGCAGCCCCTCGATGACGACGTCCTGCGCCTGCTTCTCACCGACGTAGCCCACGATTCCGCACATGGGGGCCACTCTAACGAGCGGACACCCCGCGGGACCGCGGCAGCCTGACTGCAACAATCTCCGGCATGTCTCCCAACGGCGGGGTCCCCAACGGCGGACCCGAGGACGCCGGCCGCGAGTCCTCGCCGTACATCGAGCTGGACCGTTCCGCGTGGGCCGCGCTCGCGCAGGAGACCGAGGCCCCGCTCACCCCGGAGGAGATCCGGCGGCTGCGCGGCCTCGGTGACTCCCTCGACCTCGAGGAGGTGCGGGAGGTCTACCTGCCGCTCTCCCGGCTGCTCAGCCTGTACGTCGGGTCGGCCGGCCGCCTGCACCGGCAGCAGGAGGACTTCCTGCACCGTCGCGTGCCACCGCGCACGCCGTTCGTGATCGGCCTGGCCGGCTCGGTCGCGGTCGGCAAGTCGACCACGGCGCGCGTGCTCCAGCAGATGCTCGCCCACTGGCCCGAGCACCCCAACGTCGCGCTGGTCACCACCGACGGCTTCCTCTACCCCAACGCCGAGCTCGAGCGCCGCGGCATCCTGCAGCGCAAGGGCTTCCCGGAGTCCTACGACCGGCGGGCGCTGCTCCGCTTCGTCGTCGACATCAAGTCCGGCAAGGACGAGGTCGAGGCGCCGACCTACTCCCACCTCGTGTACGACGTGGTGCCCGACGAGAAGGTCGTCATCAGCCGCCCCGACATCGTGATCATCGAGGGCCTCAACGTCCTCCAGCCGGCCCGCGTCCGCGAGGACGGCCGCACCGGCCTGACCCTGAGCGACTTCTTCGACTTCAGCGTCTACGTCGACGCGGGCACCGGCCACATCCGCAACTGGTACGTCGAGCGGTTCCTGCGGCTGCGCGAGACCGCCTTCCGCGACCCCGGCTCCTACTTCTCCAAGTACGCCGCCCTGACCGAGGACGAGGCCGTCGCCGAGGCCGAGCGGATCTGGGACACGATCAACGGCCCGAACCTGGTGCAGAACATCCTGCCGACCCGCTCGCGGGCCACGCTGGTGCTGCGCAAGGACCGCGACCACTCGGTGCGCTACGTGCGGGTGCGCAAGCTGTAGGGCGGGTGCCCTGGCTCAGCCCCGCGCGCGGAGCGTGCCGAGGATCCGGTCGGCCGCCGCGCCGGAGAGGGCGCCGGGCACGCCCGCGTCCCGCACCAGGACCAGGTTGGCGACACCGGCGCCGGTGTCGAGGCTCACCATCGTGAAGACCACCGACGGGGCGCCGCACGGGCCCCGGTCGGCCACCGCGATCCGCGACCTGGACCGGACGGCCGCGGACCCGTCGGCCAGCCTGATCTCGTCGGTCCGCAGCGGGGTGTGCGGGCTGGAGGTGCGCAGGTCCTCGTCGAGCGCGACGGCCCGGACCCACTCCCGGCTGAGCGCCACGTTGGCCGCCCGGGCGTCCCGTCCGGCCACGGAGCGGGTGAAACCGGCGAAGCCGCGGTTGGAGCTGCCTGGCTCCAACGCGCAGTAGCCGTCACGGAACACCGCCGGCCCCTCGACCCCGACGGCCGGGCTGCCGCTGCGGTCCACGTAGTAGACCACCACGCCCCGGCGCTCCGTGCTCCAGCCGCGGGACCTGCCCGGCACCTCGAACGCCGCGTCGCCGCCACGGTCCACCACCAACCGGCCGCCGGCGAAGGCGTGCGCCCGGCCGGCCCCCTCGACCGGCCCGGCGTCCGCCACCCCCGCGTCCCGGTGCGTGTACGCCGCCACCGCGGCGACCGTCGTACCGAGCACTCCCAGCGTCGCGAGCACGGCCAGCACCGTGGCCAGCCGCGACAGGGTCATGGCTGCTGTCTACCCGAGCCGCTTCTGGACGTCGAGGCACCTCTCCACAACCCGGTAGCCGAGCTGCTCGTTGACGGCGTTCATGGCCGCGTTGACGCCGGCGTTGCCGGTCTCGACGTACGCGCACTCGGGGAAGAGATCGTGGACCGTGCGGTGCGTCAGCAGCTTCATGCCCAGGCCCAGCCGATGGCCCCGGTGCCCGGGCAGGACCAGCGTTCCTCCGACCGAGGCGTGGCGCGGGTCGGCGCGGTGGATGCGTACGTCGGAGAAGCCGCACAGGTGGCCGTCCGGAGCCACGGCCAGGCCGTAGACCGAGACCCGGCCCGTGCTGATCGCCCGGGTCTCACCGTCGCGGATCCGCTGCGGCGTCCACTCGGCCCGCCGCAGGTCGAGATCCCCGGTCGGCACCTCGCCCAGGAAGGCGGACAGCAGCCGGCAGAAGTCGTCGAGCCGCTCGTCGGGCACCCGGTCGACGGCCACCTCGAGGCGGTAGCCACCCAGCGCGGCCGCCACCTCCTCGTCGAGGACTCCCCACCCCGCCGGCGCGGTGGTCAGGTCCACGAGCTTGGTCTCCTCGAAGCTGCCCACCTCGTAGCCGGCGGCCGCGGCGAACCGGGAGCCCGGGCTCTCCAGGCCGATCGGCGCGTACGCGCTGGACATCACGGTCGTCCGCCCCTCGCGGAGCGCGGCGGCCTCGACCTCGTCCAGCAGGGCCCGGCCGACACCACGTCGACGGTGCTCCGGGTGCACCCACACCTCCACCTCGGCCAGGTGGGTGTTGTCCAGGTCGAAGAGCCACAGCTGGGCCGCCCCGACGACCCTGCCCTCCCGCTGCGCCACCGTGTGCACCACGCGGCCGTCGTGCCGGGGTGCCCTCATGTTGTCGCGGGCGACCTCCCACAGCGGCCAGGCGTCGAAGGGGCGCTCCACGCTCGCGGCGCGGCCGACCTCCCACCAGGCGCGCAGCACCTGCTCGTCGCGGGGGTCGATCCTGCGGATCTCCAGTGTGGCCACGAACTCGGAGCCTAGGCAGCGACGGCCACCCGGGGCGACCGGGTTTCGACCAGCCTCAGAGCGACAGCTGGCGCTTGACGACGTCCGCGAGCCGCCCGGCGACCGCGTGCGCCTCGTCGTACGTCCCCGCCTCGACCATGACCCGCACCAGCGGCTCGGTCCCGGAGGGGCGCAGCAGCACCCGCCCGCTGTCGCCCAGCGCGGCCTCCTCCTCGGCCACCGCGGCGGCGAGGACGGCGTCGTCGTCGGCACGCGCCTTGTCGACGTTCGGGACGTTGACGAGGACCTGCGGCAGCCGGCGGACGACCGAGGCAAGCTCCTGCAGGCTCTTGCCGGTGGCCGCCATCCGCTCCAGGACGTGCAGCGCGGTGAGGATGCCGTCGCCGGTCGTGGCGTACTCGCTCATGATCACGTGGCCGGACTGCTCGCCACCGAGGGAGTAGCCGGACACCTTCATCGCCTCGAGGACGTAGCGGTCCCCCACCTTGGTCTGCCGGACACCCACGCCGGCGTCCTTCATGGCGTGCACGAAGCCGAGGTTGCTCATCACGGTGGCGACCACGGTGTTCTTCGCCAGCCGGCCGGCCTCGGCCATCGAGAGCGCCAGGATGGCGAGGATCTGGTCGCCGTCGACGACCTCCCCGTCGTGGTCGACCGCCAGGCACCGGTCGGCGTCGCCGTCGAGCGCGAAGCCGGCGTCGGCGCTCTGCTCGAGCACGGCCTTGCGCAGCGGCTCGAGGTGCGTGGACCCGCAGCCGTCGTTGATGTTGAGGCCGTCGGGCTCGGCATGGATGGGAAGCACGGTGGCTCCCGCCTCGCGCAGCGCGCGCGGCCCGGCGTCGTACGCCGCACCCTCGGCGCAGTCGAGCACGATCCGCAGGCCGGTCAGCCGCTGACGCAGCGTGCCGTCGAGGTGGGCGGCGTACTCCTCGACCGCCGTCGGGTGGGTCCGGACCCGTCCCACCGCTGCCGCCGGTCGGGCGGTCCCAGTCCTCGTGCAGGTGCCGCTCGATCTCGGCCTCGATCGCGTCGTCGAGCTTGACTCCCCCGCGCGCGAGGAACTTGATGCCGTTGTCGGGCATCGCGTTGTGGGAGGCGGAGAGCATCACGCCGAGGTCGGCGCCGAGCGAGCCGGTCAGATAGGCGACTCCCGGAGTGGGGAGCACCCCCAGCAGCAGGACGTCCACCCCCGCCGAGGCCAGGCCGGCGACGACGGCCGACTCCAGGAACTGTCCGGAGATGCGCGTGTCCCGGCCGACGACGGCGAGCGGGCGGTGGCCCTCGAACTCGCCCCGGTCGGCCAGGACACGGGCGGCAGCAACGGAAAGGTCCAGGGCCAGCTCAGCGGTCAGATGACCGTTGGCCAGGCCCCGGACCCCGTCCGTGCCGAAGAGTTTGGGTGACATGCGGCCCAAACTATAGAACTGCTTAGCGCTTGCTGAACTGAGGCGCCTTGCGGGCCTTCTTCAGACCGGCCTTCTTGCGCTCGATGACACGGGCGTCACGCGTGAGCAGCCCGGCCTTCTTGAGCTCGGGACGGTTCGCGTCGACGTCGATGGCGTTCAGCGCACGGGCCACGCCGAGGCGCAGCGCGCCGGCCTGGCCGGTGATGCCGCCGCCGTGGATGCGGGCGATGACGTCGAAGCGACCCTCGAGCTGCAGGGCAGCGAAGGGCTCGTTGACGACCTGCTGGTGCAGCTTGTTCGGGAAGTACGAGTCGAGCGTGCGGCCGTTGACGGTCCACACGCCGGTGCCGGGCACCAGGCGGACGCGGGCGACGGCCTCCTTGCGACGGCCGGTGGCCGCGGCGGGGGCGATGGTCGCCGGGCGCTGCGGGGCGTCGGCGGACGGCGCGCTCTCCGAGCTGTAGGCGACGCCCTGCTCGTTGGTCTCGAAGGTCTCCTCGACCTCGGCGTTCTCGGTGGTCTCGGTGGTCTCAGCCACGGTGTTCCTCACTCAGTCTTTCGTCGCGGATTACTGGGAGACCTGGACGATCTCGAAGGGCGTGGCCTGCTGGGCCTGGTGCGGGTGGTTCGGGCCCGAGTAGACCTTCAGCTTCTTCAGGATCTGGCGACCGAGTCGGTTCTTGGGGAGCATGCCCCAGACCGCCTTCTCGATGGCCTTGCGGGCGTCCTTCTCGAGGACCTCACCGATCGGGGTGGACGACAGGCCGCCCGGGTAGCCGGAGTGGCGGTAGGCCATCTTGGTGGTCTTCTTGGTGCCCGACAGGGCGACCTTCTCCGCGTTGACGATGATGACGAAGTCACCCATGTCCATGTGCGGGGCGAAGGTCGGCTTGTGCTTGCCACGCAGGAGGTTGGCGGTCGTGACGGCGAGGCGGCCCAGGACCACGTCCTCGGCGTCGATGACGTGCCAGGCACGCTGGATGTCACCGGGCTTGGGGCTGTACGTACGCACGGCTGATCTACTTTCTTCGTTCGTAGGACCCGCCCGGATCTGTCCGGACAGGTGGTGGTGCGGCGGCTTCTGACGAACACGGCCCGGCTTGCCAGGAGCTGGCTTCCGGGACTGCGCTCCACCGTTCACGCGGGGACCGCACGGCAGGTGGAACGCGGCAGGAGTCGCGACCGTCAAGAGTACGGGCACGCGTCCGCGCGGGTCAAAATCCGGGGACCTGAATTCGCCCAGCCCGGCCGAGCCGACTAAGTTGGCCGAGTGACTGATTCTCTCACCGTCCGTGACAACCGCACCGGACAGGAGTACGACGTCCCGATCCTCGACGGCACCATCAAGGCGGCCGACATCGGGAAGATCAAGGCCGGGGACGACGCTCCCGGCCTGGCGGTCTACGACCCGGGCTTCGTCAACACCGCCTCGTGCCGCAGTGCCGTGACCTACATCGACGGCGAGCAGGGGATCCTGGAGTACCGCGGCTACCCGATCGAGCAGCTCGCGGAGAAGTCGAACTTCCTCGAGGTGGCCTATCTCCTCATCCACGGCACCCTGCCCACCAAGGCGGAGTACGAGTCGTGGGTCCACGAGATCACCTACCACACCTTCGTCCACGAGAACGTGAAGAGCTTCATGGAGGGCTTCCGCTACGACGCCCACCCCATGGGGATGCTGATGGCCTCCGTCGGCGCGCTCTCCACCTTCTACCCCGACGCCCGCAACATCTCCGACGCCGACAACCGGCACATGCAGATCGTGCGGATGATCGCGAAGATGCCCACGCTCGGGGCCTGGTCCTTCCGCCACGCGCAGGGCAAGCCGTTCGTCTACCCCGACAACGAGCTCGGCTACACCGCGAACTTCCTCTCGATGCTGTTCAAGATGAGCGAGCACAAGTTCGAGGCCGACGAGCGCCTGGTCAAGGCCCTCGACATCCTGTTCATCCTGCACGCCGACCACGAGCAGAACTGCTCGACCAACGCGGTCCGCTCGGTCGGCTCCTCGCAGGTCGACCCCTACTCCGCCGTGGCCGCCGGCGTGGCCGCGCTCTACGGCCCGCTGCACGGTGGCGCCAACGAGGCGGTGCTGCGGATGCTGCGCCGGATCGGGTCGAAGGAGAACATCCCCGCCTTCATCCAGGGCGTGAAGGACGGCAACGAGCGCCTGATGGGCTTCGGCCACCGGGTCTACAAGAACTACGACCCCCGCGCGAAGATCATCAAGAAGGCCTGCGACGACGTCTTCGAGGTCACCGGGGTCAACCCGCTCCTCGAGATCGCGCAGGAGCTGGAGAAGATCGCCCTCGAGGACGAGTACTTCGTCAGCCGCAAGCTCTACCCCAACGTGGACTTCTACTCCGGCCTGATCTACGAGGCCTTCCAGTTCCCGCCGGAGATGTTCACCGTCCTGTTCGCCATCGGCCGCACCCCGGGCTGGCTGGCCCAGTGGCTCGAGCTGGTGCAGGACAAGGAGCAGAAGATCGCGCGCCCCAAGCAGATCTACACCGGCGACCGCAAGCTCGACTTCGTGCCCGCGTCGGAGCGTTGGGCCTGACACCTGCGATCGTGACACGCGCGTCGTCCAGCGCGTGCGCTCGCAAGGCGGAGGAGGGAGGCGGCCCGGGGTTGGCCGTCGACCGACGACAACGCAGCGAGCGTGCGTGATGGGCGGCGCGCGCGGCGTGGTCTGGGACCTCGGCAACGTGTTGATCGACTGGGACCCGTACGCCGCCATCGCGGCCGGCGTGGGCCCCGTCGAGGCCCGGCGCTTCCTGGCGGCCGACGACTTCGACTTCATGGCCTTCAACCACGGCCCCGACTCCGGCGGCAGCTGGGCGGACGCCGAGGCCGAGGTGCGGCGTACCCATCCGCACTGGGCGGAGCACGCCCTGTCCTACCGGTCCAACTTCACCGCCTCGCTGGTCGGTGAGGTGCCGGGCAGCGTCGCCCTGGTCCGCGAGCTCAGCGCCGCCGGCGTCCCGATGTGGGGCCTGACCAACTGGTCCCACGAGCTCTGGCCGCACGCCCCGGTGCTCTTCGACTTCCTCGCGCTGCTCGAGGACGTGGTGGTCTCCGGCACCGAGGGGGTCGCCAAGCCGGACCCGCGGATCTTCGAGATCGTCCGCGCCCGGACCGGCCACGACCTGGCCCACCTGGTCTTCGTCGACGACCGGCCGGCCAACGTCGAGGCGGCCGCCGAGGCCGGCATGGACGCCCTGGTCTTCACCGACGCGGAGCGCCTCCGGCGCGACCTGCGCGCCCGCGGCCTGCCGGTCTGACCTCCGCCGCGTCGTATCCTCGTCAGCACGAGCGCTCGGGCGACCAGCACACGACACGGCCCATCGGGGGGCTCGAGGCGGGCGCATGAACCCCACGATCCTCACGGTCGACGACGACCCGGCGGTCTCCGCCGCGATCACCCGGGACCTTCGCGCCCGGTACGGCGCCGACTACCGGGTCGTCGGAACGACGTCCGGCGAGCAGGCGCTGTCGGTGCTCGCCGAGATCGCACTGCGCGACCAGGCGGTGGCGCTCGTCGTCACCGACCAGCGGATGCCGGAGATGACCGGCATCGAGGTGCTCCAGCGGGCCCGGACCCACGCGCCCGGGGCGAAGTACCTGCTGCTCACCGCCTACGCCGACACCGACGTGGCGATCAGGGCCATCAACGACATCGGCCTCGACTACTACCTGCTCAAGCCCTGGGACCCGCCCGAGAGCCGGCTCTACCCGATCGTCGACGACCTGCTGGACGACTGGCGTCGCGCGAACCCCGACCACGCCTCCGACGTCCGGGTGGTCGGCCACCGGTGGTCCGACCGGAGCTACGAGGTGAAGAGCTTCCTCACCCGCAACCACGTGCCCTACCACTGGTACGACGTGGAGCGGGACGCCGAGGCCGGCCGGCTGGTCGAGCTGGCCGGGGCCACGGCCGCCGACCTGCCGCTGGTGCTGGTGCCCGACGGCGAGTCGCTCCGCGCACCGTCGACCCGCGACCTGGCCGGTGCGCTCGGGCTGCGGGTGCGGGCGGAGCAGCCGCTCTACGACGTGTGCATCGTCGGCGGCGGGCCGGCGGGGCTGGCCGCCGCGGTCTACGCGGCCTCCGAGGGACTCAGCACCGTGGTCGTCGAGCGGGAGGCCCCGGGTGGCCAGGCCGGCCGGAGCGCCGCGATCGAGAACTACCTGGGCTTCCCGAAGGGCCTCAGCGGCGCCGACCTGGCCGCACGGGCGATCGCCCAGGCCTCCCGGTTCGGCGCCGAGATGGTGGTCGCCAACGACGTGGTCGGCTTCGAGGCCCGCGGCCCGGTGCGCGCGGTGCTGCTCGGGGGCTCGGGCGAGATCGAGGCCCGCTCGGTCGTGGTGGCGACCGGCGTGTCCTACCGCCGCCTCGACGCCTCCGGCGTGGACGAGCTCACCGGACGGGGCGTCTACTACGGCGCCGACGCCGGCGACGCCGCGCAGTGCCGGGGTGACGACGTCTACGTCGTGGGGGCCGCGAACTCGGCAGGACAGGCCGCGCTCAACATCTCCCACTACGCCAAGCGGGTGGTGATGCTGGTGCGGGCGGCCACGCTGGGCGCCACGATGTCGTCGTACCTGGTGGAGCGCATCACCTCCACCCCGAACATCGAGGTGCGCCACCGCACCGAGGTCGTCGGAGCCGCGGGCGCGGGCCACCTGGAGTCGCTCACGCTGGCCGATCGGGAGCACGGCGTGACCGAGGAGGTGCCCGCCGGCTGGCTGTTCGCGTTCATCGGCGCCTCGCCGCGCACCGACTGGCTGGGGGCCGACGTGGTCCGCGACGCCCACGGCTTCGTGGTCACCGGCCACGACCTCCTCGGCCCGTCGTACGACGCCCGCTGGACGCTGTCACGCCCGCCGTACACCCTGGAGACCAGCGTGCCCGGGGTGTTCGCCGCCGGCGACGTGCGGCTCGACTCGATGAAGCGGGTCGCGTCGGCGGTCGGTGAGGGCGCGATGTCGGTCTACCTCGTGCACCGCTACCTGGCGACGGTCTGATGGACGTCGAGGACCTCCGCCCGATCGGGCTGTTCGACGGGCTCACCGACGAGCAGCTGGCCGACCTGCTGGCCTCCGGCACGGTGGTGCCCGTCGAGCCCGGCGTCGACCTGTTCACCGAGGGCGCGCACGCCGACTTCTGGTGGGTGCTGGTCGACGGGGCGCTGGACCTGGTCCGGCACGTCGGGCGCGAGGACGTCGTGGTCGGCCGCATGGACGCACCCGGACGATGGGCAGGCGGATTCCGCGCCTGGGACGAGCAGGGGGTGTACCTCGCGACCGGGCGGGGCGCGGCCGAGGGCCGGGTGCTGCGGGTGCCCGCCGAAGCGCTCCGCGGGCTCATGGACACCTGGTTCCCCTTCGGCGTGCACCTGGTGAGCGGGCTCTACCGCACCGCCCGCAGCATCGAGTCCACGGCGCGGCAGCGCGACTCCCTCGCCACCCTCGGCCGGCTGGCGGCGGGACTGGCGCACGAGATCAACAACCCGGCGTCCGCGGCGGTGCGGGCGGTCGACTCCCTCGACACCGCCTGCACGACGCTGCTGGACTCGCTCACCCGGCTCGCGCAGGGCGAGATCTCCTCGGAGCAGTTCGTGGCCCTCGACGCGCTGCGGCGCGAGGTCCCGGCGCGGACCGCCCTGGCCGATCCGCTGGCCATGGCCGATGCGACGGACGCCCTGGCGGCGTGGTTGACCCGGCACGGGGTCGCACGCGCGTGGGACATCGCGCCCCCGCTCGCAGCGGCCGGCGTCGAGGTCGGCTGGTGCGAGCGCGCGGCCCACGTGCTCGGCGACGGGCTGGTCCTCGAGCACGGCCTGGAGTGGGTGGCGAGCACCCTGTCGATGGGGACGCTCGTGTCCGAGGTCAGGGAGTCCACCCGCAGGGTCAGCGACCTCGTCGCCGCCGTGCGCTCCTACACCCAGATGGACCGCGCCTCCCGGCAGGACGTCGACGTCGAGGAGGGAATCGAGAGCACGCTGGTGATGCTCGGGCACAAGCTGCGGGGCGGGGTGCAGGTCGTCCGGGACTACGCGGAGGACCTGCCGCGGATCGAGGCCAACCCGGGCGAGCTCAACCAGGTGTGGACCAACCTGGTCGACAACGCGGTCGACGCGATGAACGGGCCCGGCACGCTCCGCGTCACCACCCGCGCGGACGACGGCTGGGTCGTCGTCGAGATCGGCGACACCGGCCCGGGGCTCACGCCCGAGGCGGCCGCCCGCGCGTTCGAGGCCTTCTTCACGACCAAGGAGGTCGGCGAGGGCACCGGGCTCGGCCTCGACATCGCCCGGCGCATCGTCGTGGAGCGGCACGCCGGCACCATCGACATCGTCCCGGCGCCCGACGAGACCGTGCTGCGGGTGCGCCTTCCGATCCAGGCGGGGTAGGCGTGTCTCCCGATCCTCGGCGGTCAGACGATCGTGCGGTCGTGACCCTGCCAGTACGGCGCCCGCAGCTCCCGCTTGAGGATCTTGCCGGTGGGGTTGCGCGGCAGCGCCTCGATCACGTCGACCGAGCGCGGGCACTTGAAGTGGGCGAGGTGCTCGCGGCAGTAGGCGATCAGCTCGTCCTCGGTGGCCGACGTGTCCGGCTTGAGCGACACCACGGCCTTGACGACCTCGCCCCACCGGTCGTCGGGGACGCCGATGACCGCGACCTCCATGACCGCCGGGTGCTCGGCGAGGACCCGCTCGATCTCCGGTGAGTAGATGTTCTCGCCGCCGCTGATGATCATGTCCTTGAGCCGGTCCTCGACGAACAGGTAGCCCTCGCTGTCGACCTTGCCCAGGTCGCCGGTGCGGAACCAGCCGTCCTCGGTGATGACCTTGGCGGTCTCCTCGGGCTTGCCGAGGAAGCCCTTCATCAGCTGCCTGGTGCGCAGCCAGATCTCGCCGTGCTCGCCGACCGGCAGGTCCTCGAGGGTGCCCGGGTCGACGATCCGCAGCTCCATCCCCGGGAGCGGCAGCCCGGCCGAGACCAGCCGCTCGGGGTGCTCGGCGTCCCGGTGCGCCTCGGGCAGCAGGTGGGTGGCGACGCCCGCGACCTCGGTGAGCCCGTACACCTGGATGAAGTCGGTCTCCGGCCACGCCTCCATCGCCGCGCGCAGCAGCGGCAGCGGCATCGGGGACGCGCCGTACGTGTAGGTCTTGAGCGCACCGAACAGCTTGACCGCGTCCGGTCCGGCCTGGAGCACCTGGGCCAGCACCGCCGGGACCAGGAAGGTGCGGTTGGCCCCGCCGAGGATCGCGCCGGCGAGGGACGCCCCGTCCGGCTCGCGGGTCATGATGCTGGGGATGCCGTCGTGGATCCCGAAGAGGACGTACGACGAGCCGCCGACGTGGAAGAGCGGCATCGCCACCATGCTCTTGTCGCCGGGCTCGAACTCCCAGCCGTCGTGGGCGTTGACGGTGTGCTCGACCATGCTGGTGTGGGTGAGCATCACGCCCTTGGGGTGGCCGGTCGTGCCGGAGGAGTACATCACCAGGCAGGTGTCGTCGGGGTCGACGTCGTCGGGGCGCGAGACCGGTGAGGAGGCGGCCAGCCACGCTTCGTACTCGTCCCCCTCGGCGCCGTCGGGCGTCACCTCGATGACCTTCTCCACCGCCGGGAGCCGGTCCCGGATCTTCTCCACCAGCGGCATCAGCTCCGAGCCGACGATCAGGACCCTGGCGCCGCTGTCGTTCACGGCGTAGTCGACCTCCTCGCCCGCCAACCGCCAGTTGATGATGGCGTTCGCGGCGCCCAGCGAGCCGGCGGCCATGCTGATCTCGACGCAGGCCGGGTGGTTCTTGTCGAGGAAGGCGACCACGTCGCCGCGACCGATCCCCAGCGCCTGCAGTCCGCCGGCCGCGCGGCGTACCCGGTCGTTCCACTCGGCCCAGCTCCAGGTGCGGGAGCCGTAGGTCATGGCCTCCGCATCCGGGGTCTCGGCGGCCCAGTGGGCGAGGCGGTCGTCGACGAAGCGGGGCGCGGGGGCATCCATGAGGCCCGATTGTGACGTACGACACCAGGTGCCACAACGGCCACTGCACTTCTTCACCACCACCCAGCGGTGTCTCAGGAAACCCACAGCCGCGTTGGGCATCTTCGGAGTCATGACCGACACCCCCTCCGTCCCGCCCCCGGGCGAAAGGCCGACCGCTCCCCCGCCGTACACGTCGCCGTACCCGATGCCCCCCTCGGGCGGTCCCCCTCCGCCCGCCGGGCCGGCGCCGACGCGGCGTGGTGGTCGGTCGGGCCTCGTGGCCTCGGTGGTCGCGACGTCCCTGCTCGTGGGCGGGGCGGCGGGGGTGGCCGGTGCGGCCGCCTGGGACCAGTGGGGCACCAACGGTTCCGAGTCGGCCGGCCCGTCCGCCGCGCGGAGCACCTCGCAGGTGGTGGCCACGCCCGACCGGCCCGCGGCCCAGGGCTCGGTGGAGCAGGTCGCCCAGCAGGTGCTGCCGTCGGTGGTGAAGATCGACGTGGCCGGTCCCCAGGAGTCGGGCTCCGGGTCGGGCATCATCCTGAGCTCGGACGGCCAGATCCTCACCAACAACCACGTGGTCGCGATCGCCGGTGGCTCCGGGAGCATCTCGGTCTCCTTCAACGACGGGTCCTCGGCGAAGGCGAAGGTCCTGGGGACCGACCCGCTCACCGACACCGCCGTGATCCAGGCCGAGGGCGTCTCCGGGCTCACCCCGGCCACCATCGGCAAGTCCTCCGACCTCGCCGTCGGGCAGGGCGTGGTGGCGATCGGCTCTCCGTTCGGCCTGGAGTCGACCGTGACGAGCGGCATCGTCAGCGCGCTCGACCGGCCGGTCGACGTGGGGTCGGACGGCCAGGGCAACACCACGGCGTACCCGGCCATCCAGACCGACGCGGCGATCAACCCCGGCAACAGCGGCGGACCGCTGGCCGACCTCAACGGCCACGTGGTCGGCATCGACGCCTCCATCCAGACCACCGGGTCGTCGAGCACCGAGCAGGGCGGCTCCATCGGACTCGGCTTCGCCATCCCCATCGACGAGGTGATGCCGATCGTCGACCAGATGGCCAACGGCGAGACGCCGACCCATGCCCGGCTGGGGATCTCGGTCTCCGACGTGTCGAGCAACAGCGGCGCCACCGTGACCGAGGGCGCCCAGGTGCGCGACGTCAGCAACGGCTCGACGGCCGACAACGCCGGCCTGCAGAACGGCGACGTGATCACGAAGGTCGACGACCACCAGATCACCGGCGCCGACTCGCTGGTCGCGACGATCCGGTCCTACCGGCCCGGCGACGAGGTCACCCTCACCTACCAGCGCGGCGGTGACACCAACACCGTCCAGCTGAAGCTCGACTCCGACGCGAACACGTCGAACTCCTGAGCCACACGACACCCGGGCGTGGGTGAGAGCCGCCCGGGTGTCATGCCCCCGAGAGAGAGCGGGGCCCTGCAGCGGATGGTCCGTCTCCCAGCCGCCTGTCGGGGCCCCGCTTTCTCGTGCCCCCGCCGTGACCTTGGCCCCTACGGGCCGACGGGTCCGGCGCCCAGAGTGGGGCGCACAGGAACAGGGGGAACGACATGAGACGACTTGGGCTCGCGGTCGCGACGACCGCCTTGCTGCTGGTGGCGCCCGCCGCATCCGCCGACACGATCCTCGGCACCAACGGCGACGACGTGCTGCGGGGCACGCCACGGACCGACGACATCCGGGCGGCTGCCGGCGACGACGTCGTGCACGCCCTGGGCGGCGACGACCACGTCTCCGCGGGCCTCGGGAAGGACCAGGTGTGGGGCGGCGGGGGCTCCGACACCCTGCGCGGCCGCGGCGACCACGACGTGCTGCACGGGGGCCCCGGCGACGACACGCTGGACGGGGGCACCGGGAGGGACCTGCTCGACGGCGGTGGCGGCGCCGACCGGCTGCTCGGCGCCACCGGCCGCGACACCGGCCACGGGTGGGGCGGGGCAGACCACCTCGCGGGCGGTCGCGGGAACGACTCGTTCGCGGGCGGTGCCGGCAACGACCGCATCTACGGCGGTGCGGGCGACGACGGGCTGACCGACTGGGTGGCGACCGAGTTCGACAACCCCGCCCCCGACGACCGGGACCTCGTCGTCGGCGGGTCCGGCGACGACAGCATCGGTCTGAGCGAGGGGGCGGACCGGGTCCGCGCCGGCAGCGGTGGTGACAGCATCTCGACCGATGACGACGACGCGGTCGACGTCATCGACTGCGGTCCCGGCACGGACCGGGTGACCTACTTCGGCCCCGTCGACCCCCTCGACGAGCTGGTCGGCTGCGAGCGGGTCCGGGTCCTCGACTGACCTCACGCGAGGCGCTTCTGGAACTCCCCCAGCCGCGCGACCGGCACGAAGCCGAGGCGCTCGTTGACGCCGACCATGTGGTGGTTGACCTCGGCGTTGCACGTCGTGAGCCCGGTCAGGTCGGGGCGCGCCTGCCTGGAGCAGGCGCAGGTTGGCGACCTTCAGCGCGAGCCCGAGTCGGTGGCCGCGGGCGTCGCGCGAACGAGGGTGCCCCACTGGTAGGCCTTCCCGGGCTCGTGGACCGTCGTCGCGACGTCGGTGTAGGCGACGACCTGTCCGCTGCGCGTCGAGCGCCACGGTGTTGTACTTCGGTGCGCCCCTGCCGGGCCAGCGCGCCTCGGCCTCCCGGACCACGGCCGGGTCGACGTGCTCCGGCTCGCGCTCCAGCTCGCCCGTCGGCGCCTCGGTCATCAGCGAGCCGGTCAGCCGCGGCCCAGCCCTCGACGAGGTCGTCGGGCACCGGCCCCTCCCACGAGCGCAGGGTGTACGCCGTGTGGTGCGGCGCCGCCTCGGCGGCCAGCCGGTCGAGCAGCTCCTCGGGGACCGGCAGCGCCAGCACCCGCTTCACGTCGCCGAGCCCCAGCGCGAAGCCGCCGCTGCGCGCGAACTCCGGCCCCGGTTCGCCCGCACCGTCCGGCCCGGCGGGCCAGGCCCAGAAGGCCTCGGCGTTGAGCAGCCGGCGCCCATGCCGACGGGCCTCCTGCTCGAGCCGGGCCAGCATCGCCGTGCCGAGGCCGCGCCGCTGCGCATCGGGTCGACGTGGACGGCCAGCGTCGCGCTCTCCAGGTTGTCCAGCAGCGGGGTCGACAGCTGGCCGACCACGACCAGCCGGCCGTCCACGGACCGCCGAAGACGCCGATCCAGCGGCGGCTGCCGCGCTCCAGCAGCGAGACCCGGACCTCCTCGCGCATCCACGGCGAGGCGATGTCCCCCAGCGCCCGCTCGGCGGCCAGGTAGACGTCGTAGAAAGCGTCGAAGGCGTCCCGGTCGTGGGGATCGACCGGCTCGATGACCAGCTCGTTCATCGGACGCGCTGCACCCGCCCCTCGTCCCACACCGGGCCGTCGGACTCGTAGACCCCGCCGTCCGCGCCGTACACGAGGAACCGGTCGAAGCCGCGGGCGAACCAGCGGTCGTGGGTGACCGCCAGCACGGTGCCCTCGAAGGCCTCGAGCCCCTCCTCCAGTGCCTCCGCGGACTGCACGTCGAGGTTGTCGGTCGGCTCGTCGAGCAGCAGCAGCGTCGCGCCGGAGAGCTCGAGCAGCAGGATCTGGAAGCGCGCCTGCTGGCCGCCGGAGAGCGACTCGAACTTCTGGTCCGCCGCGTGCGCGAGCTCGTAGCGGTCCAGCACCCGGCTGGCCTGCTCGCGCCCCATCCCGTCGCGACCCCTCCCGTCCGGCAGGGCGTCGCCGCGGTGCAGGATCTCCAGCAGGGTCCGCCCGACCAGCTCCGGGTGCTCGTGGGTCTGCACGAACCAGCCCGGGCGCACGCGCGCGCCGAGCTTGGCCTTGCCGGTGTGGTTCACCGGCGCGAGCTCTCCGGTGGTCGAGCCTGTCGAGACCCCGACGGGCTGGTGCTCGACGTCCGGGTCGGACCCGCCGGCCGCCAGCAGCCGCAGGAAGTGCGACTTGCCGGACCCGTTGGAGCCGAGCACGGCGACGCGCTCGCCGTACCAGACCTCGAGGTCGAACGGCTTCATCAGGCCGAGCAGCTCGAGGTCCTCGCAGACGACCGCGCGCTTGCCGGTCCGGCCGCCCTTGAGCCGCATCTTCACCTGCTGCTCGCGGGGCTGCTCGGTCGGCGGGCCCGCCTCCTCGAACTTCCGCAGCCGGGTCTGCGCCGCCTGGTAGCGGCTGGCCATGCCGTCGTTGTAGGCCGCCTTCTGCTTGTACATCAGCACCAGGGCCTTGAGCTTGGCGTGCTCCTCGTCCCAGCGCCGGCGCAGCTCCTCGAAGCGGGCGAACCGGTCGCGGCGCGCCTCGTGGTACGACGCGAACCCGCCGGGATGCGTCCACACCTGGTTGCCTGCGCTGCCGAGCTCGACCGTCACCACCCGGGTGGCGGTGTTGTTCAGCAGCTCGCGGTCGTGGCTGATGTAGAGGATCGTCTTGTCGGACTCGCGGATCCGCTGCTCGAGCCAGATCTTGCCCGGGACGTCGAGGAAGTTGTCCGGCTCGTCGAGCAGCAGCACCTCGTCGGGTCCGCGCAGCAGGAACTCCAGCACCAGCCGCTTCTGCTCGCCACCGGAGAGGGTGCGCAGCTCGCGGTACTTGGCCCGGTCGTAGGGCAGGCCGAGGCCGGCCATCGTGCAGACGTCCCAGGTGACCTCGAGGTCGTAGCCACCGGCGTCGGCGTACTCGGCCAGCGTCGCGGCGTACGCCATCTGGGTCTTCTCGTCGTCGGTGTCCATCAGCGCGCGCTCGTAGCGGTCCACCTCGGCGGCGGCCGCGCGGATCCGCGGCGGGGAGACCGAGAGCAGCAGGTCGGCGACGGTGGGCGCCTCCCCCAGTCCGGCGTTGACCATCTGGCGCATCACGCCGAGCCCGCCGGTGCGGGTGACGACCCCGGCGTGCGGGACCAGCTCGCCGGTGACGATCCGCAGCAACGTGGTCTTGCCGGCGCCGTTGGCGCCCACGAGCGCGACCTTGGCGCCCTCGCCGACGCGGAAGGACACCTCGTCGAGCAGCACCCGCCCGTCGGGCAGCTCGTAACGCACTCCGGCGACATCCACGTGACCCACGTCGAAGGATTCTCCGCCATCGGGCCCGCCCCGGCATCCCGTTTAGCGGCGATTCGGAGGCGATACGGAAACGCGGGGGCTGCACACAGGGAACTCACAAGGTCGCTGCGTCACCGTGGAGACATGCCCGGTTCCACCGGGATTCCGACCCGAGGAGTCACGATGACCCACGACCGCACCACCAGCCTCCGACGCACCAGCCGCGTGCGCCGCTCCCTCCTGGTCGGCGCCGTCACTGCCTCGCTCGGCGTGACCGCTGCCTGCGGCATCGCCGCCCAGAACACCGCCGGCACGAGCACCGGCACCGGCTCCGGCGGAGGCGGTGGTGGCGCCAACAGCTCGGCGTCCACCGGCAACCACCGGTCCGCCGGTACGACGACCCTCCAGCAGGGCTCGTCGACCGCCAGCCACGCGACCTCGAGCGGGTCCTGACATGGTCGCCGCACGTGAGTGGGACCTGTGGAGCACCCGGGCCCGGCTGGTGGTCACCGACCCGGCCGCCCTCGACCGGGCACTGCTCCTGGTCGACGACCTGCTCGCGGACGTGGAGGCGGCGGCCAGCCGGTTCCGCCCCGACTCGGAGGTGAGCGTGCTGCGTCCGGGACCGGACGGCACCGTGCTCGTCTCCCCGATGCTGGCCGACCTGCTCGTCGAGGCGCTCGACGCCGCCGAGCGGACCGACGGCGCCGTCGACCCCACGATCGGGGCCGCGCTGTCGGCGCTGGGCTACGACCGCGACATCCGGCTCGTCGAGAGCGGGCCCGGCCTGGTCGCGCTCGTCCGGCCGGTGCCCGGCTGGCGGACCCTCCGGCTCGCCGGGCGCCGGCTCACGCTGCCGGAGGGCCTCGAGCTCGACCTGGGCGCCACCGCCAAGGCCGTGGCGGCCGACCGCGCCGCCGCCCTGGTGGCCGAGCGGCTGGGGACCGGGGTGCTGGTCAGCCTGGGCGGCGACATCGCGACCGCCGGCCCGGCCCCCGAGGGCGGCTGGCAGGTCCGGGTCCAGGACACCGGGTCCGACCCCGCCGCCCAGGTCTCGTTGCCGGCCGGCTCCGCCCTCGCCACCTCCAGCACCGTCCGGCGTACCTGGATCCGGGGCACCGAGACCCTGCACCACATCGTCGACCCGGCGACGGGGCGGCCGGCCGACCCGGTCTGGCGCAGCGTCAGCGTCGCCGCCACGACCTGCAGCATCGCCAACGCGGCCGCGACCGCGACCATCGTCAAGGGCGGCGCCGGGCTCGCCTGGCTCTCCGCCCAGCGGCTGCCGGCCCGCCTCGTGGACCGCGACGGCGTGGTCCACCTGCGCAACGGCTGGCCGGACGAGCCCACGGGGGTGGCGGCATGACCGAGGCACTCTGGGCGCTCGGCCGCGGCACCGGCATCGTCGCCCTGGTGATGTTCACGATCACCCTGGTCCTGGGCATCGTCACCCGGTCCGGGCGCTCCGTGGGCGGGCTCGGCCGCTTCGGGGTCGCCGACGTGCACCGCACCGCGGCGCTCACCGGCACCGGCCTGGTCGCCGTGCACGTGGGCAGCCTGCTCTTCGACCCGTACGCGCAGCTGCACCTGGTCGACCTGGTGTTCCCGTTCCTCGGGAGCTACCGGCCGCTGTACCTCGGCCTGGGCACCCTGGCCGTGGACCTGCTGGCGGTCGTCACCGTGGTCAGCCTGCTGCGCCACCGGGTGGGCCCCCGGGTCTTCAAGACCGTCCACTGGCTCACCTACCTGCTCTGGCCGGTCGCCCTGGTCCACGCCCTCGGCACCGGCACCGACGCCGCCTCGGTGTGGATGACCGGCCTGGCCGTGGCCTGCTTCACGGCCGTGACCGCCGCCGTCGGCTGGCGGCTGCTGCCGTCGTTCGAGGACCGCGGCCGCAAGCGCACTCCCCGAAAGGTTGCCTGATGAGCACGATCGCCCCCGTCGACACCCGCCGGCTGCTCACCGCCGAGCCCACCCCCACGCTGCCGCAGCTCTCGCTCGAGGCCCTGCTGGCGCTGGCCGAGGAGTCCGGCCTGACCGGCCGGGGCGGCGCCGGCTTCCCCACCGCCATCAAGCTGCGCGCGGTCGCCGAGGGCGGGCAGGCGCCCGTCGTCGTCGGCAACGCCATGGAGGGCGAGCCGCTGAGCCGCAAGGACGCCGTGCTGCTCACCCGCGCCCCCCACCTCGTGGTCGACGGGCTGGCCCTGGTCGGACGGGCGCTGCGGGCCCGCCAGACCGTGCTCGCGATCGGACCCGAGATCAACCCGGCCGCGGCCGAGGCGGCCGCTCGGGTACGCCGGGTCCGGGTCGCCCGGCTCGAGGGCGGCTTCGTCGCCGGGCAGGAGTCCGCGCTGGTCAACCAGCTCGACGGCCGTCCGGCGGTGCCCCGCGACCCGCTGGTCCGGGTCACCACGAAGGGGGTGGACGGGCGACCGACACTGGTCCTCAACGCCGAGACCCTGGCCCAGCTGGCGCTCGCCGCACGGCACGGCGCGCCGTGGTTCCGGGCGGCCGGCACCGACGAGGACCCCGGCACCTCCCTCTTCAGCATCAGCGGCGCCGTCGAGCGCTCGGGCGTGGTGGAGGCCGCGCGCGGCAGCCGTCTGCGCGACGTACTGGCCGCCGCGCTGCCGGTGGACCCGGTCGCGGTGCTGGTCGGCGGCTACCACGGTGCCTGGCTGCCGGCCTCGGCGCTCGACACCCGGCTGACCGCCCGGGAGCTCAGGCCGTGGGGCGCCGCCGTCGGGGCGGGCGTGCTGTACGTGCTCGGGCGCGACCTCTGCCCGATCCGCGCGGCGGCCGCCATCGCGGCGTACCTCGCCGACGAGTCCGCCGCCCAGTGCGGACCCTGCATCAACGGGCTGCCTCGGATGGCCGATGCGCTGCAGCGGCTCGCCGACCGCGTCCCGGATCCCGGGCTGCCGGGCGAGATCGACCGGATGCGGCTCCTGGTCACCGGCCGGGGCGCCTGCGCCCACCCCGACGGCACCGCCCGCATGGTCGCCAGCACGATGCGCGTCTTCGAGGACCACGTCACCCGGCACCTCGCCGGGCACTGCGAGATCGAAGGAGTACGACGATGAACCGGCTGCACGTGGACTGGACCCGCTGCGACGGGCACGGCGCCTGCGCCGAGCTGGTGCCCGAGCTGCTCGCCAGCGACGAGTGGGGCTTCCCGGTCAGCCGGACCGGCGAGCGCGACCCGGAGGTGCCGGCGTACCTCGCCGAGCACGCCGAGCACGCGGTCCGCAGCTGCCCGCTGATGGCCCTGCGCCGCGTCTGACCGAGTGACCCGAAAAGGGGACGTGTCGGCAGGCTCCCCCGCTTAGGATCCCGACATGGGGACGGGGCCCGGGAGTGTGACGCGCACGCAGGCCGTCGAGCGCGCCCCGAGCACCCGGCCGTGGGCGCGGACCACCGCGATGACGGTGTACGCCGCGCTGTTCGTGCTCTGGTCCGAGCTGCTCGGCATCCCCAGCGGGACGCTCCAGGTGTTCGCGTGGCTGTGGCTGGGCACCGTCGCCTGGCACGTCGAGGCGCACCCGCGCTACCACCTGAACTTCCTGCTCGACTGGTGGCCGCCGGTGGTCGGGCTGATGATCTACTTCTACAGCCGCGGCCTCACCGACAACCTCGGGTTCGGGGTGCACTTCACGATGCCGGTCACGGTCGACACCTGGCTCGGCGGGGGCGAGACGCCGACCCAGCGGCTGCAGGAGGCCTGGTGCGGTGACCCGTGCCTGCGGGAGACCCCGCCGCGGTGGTTCGACGTCGGCTTCACCACCGTCTACATGTCGCACTTCCTCGCCGGGCTCACCATCGCCGCCGTGCTGTGGGTGCGCAACCGGGTCGAGTGGGTCCGCTGGATGCGCCGCTACGTGACCATCAACTTCGGCGCCCTGGTGGTCTACATCCTCTACCCGATGGCGCCGCCGTGGATGGCCGCCGAGCAGGGGTACCTCCCCTCCGGCATCCACAAGATCACCGGGCGCGGCTGGTCGGACCTCGGGCTCGGCCACTTCGACGCGGCACTGACGGGGGTCGGCAACCCGGTGGCGGCGATGCCGTCGCTGCACGCCGGCATGACCGTCCTGATCGCCGTGTACGCCGTGCAGCGGCTGCACACGCGCTGGCGCTGGCTGCTGCTGGTCTACCCGGTGGCGATGTCGACCGCGCTCGTCTACTACGGCGAGCACTACGTGATCGACGTGCTGGCCGGCGCCCTCCTCGCCGCCCTCGTGCTGGTCGGCTGCAAGGTGTGGGAGGACGCCCGCGGGACCTGACTCCCGCCGGGTCGTGCGGCCGACGGTGCGCCCGGGCGCACTCACAGCCACACGACCCCTCTGGCGGCCGCTCAGTCCTCGGTCTGCTTGGCCCACAGGTTGATGCCGGCGTCGACGGCGCTCTGGTCGATCTGGGCCAGCTCCTCCCCGCTGAGCGCCGGGAAGGCCAGCGCGTCCAGGTTGGTGTCGAGCTGCTCGACCGAGCTCGCGCCGATGACCGCGGAGGTCACCCGGGGGTCGCGCACCGCCCACTGCAGCGCCAGCTGGGCCAGCTTCTGGCCCCGGGCCCCGGCGATCTCGTTCAGCCGGCGCACGTGGCCGAGCACCTTCTCGTCGAGGTGCTCACCGGGGATCGTCGAGTCGTTGCGAGCGGCCCGCGAGTCCTCCGGGACGCCGTCGAGGTAGCGGTCGGTCAGCAGCCCCTGCGCCAGGGCCGTGAACACGATGCAGCCCATCCCCTGCTGCTCGAGCTCGTCGAGCAGGTCCTCCTCGATCCAGCGGTTCAGCATCGAGTACGACGGCTGGTGGATCAGCAGCGGCGTACCGAGGTCGCGGGCGATGGTGGCGGCCTCGCGGGTCTTCGCCGCGGAGTACGACGAGATGCCGGCGTAGAGCGCCTTGCCCTGTCGCACCGCGTGGTCCAGCGCCATCATCGTCTCCTCGACCGGGGTCTCCGGGTCGAAGCGGTGGCTGTAGAAGATGTCGACGTACTCGAGGCCCATCCGGGCCAGCGACTGGTCGAGCGAGGCGAGCACGTACTTCCGCGACCCACCGCCCTGGCCGTAGGGGCCGGGCCACATGTCCCAGCCGGCCTTGGTCGAGATGACCAGCTCGTCGCGGTAGGGCGCGAAGTCGTCCTTGAGGTAGCGCCCGAAGTTCTCCTCGGCGCGACCGTAGGGCGGGCCGTAGTTGTTGGCGAGGTCGAAGTGGGTCACGCCGCGGTCGAAGGCCCGGCGCAGGATCGCGCGCTGGTTCTCCTCCGACCGGTCGTCACCGAAGTTCTGCCAGAGCCCGAGCGAGAGCGCGGGCAGCTTCAGCCCGCTGCGACCGGTGAAGCGGTACTCCATGCCGGTGGCGTCGGTGTCGTAGCGGTTCTCGGCTGCTTCGTAGGTCATGCCCAGCATCCTCTCGCGCCCACCCGGACGCGGGGGAATCAGCGCGGGCGGCGGCTCTCCAGCACCCGGAACCCCTTGGCGCTGGCGAGCCGCTCGGTCGGATAGCCCTGCTCGCCCAGCCACCGCTGCAGCGAGTCGGCCCCGAGGTTCTTGCCGACCACCATCACCGCGCGGCCGCCCGGGGCCAGTCGCGGCAGCCAGGTCAGCAGCAGCTCGTGCAGGGCCTCCTTGCCGATCCGGATGGGCGGGTTCGACCAGATCTCGTCGTACGCCGCGTCCGCGGGCACGCCGGCCGGCGTGCTGGCCGTGTAGCGGTCGGCCACCCCGAGGGCGGCGGCGTTCTCGTTGGCCAGCAGCACCGCACGCTCGTTGACGTCGACCGCGGTGACCACGGCGGTCGGGGCGGCCACCGCGACCGCCAGCCCGATCACGCCGTACCCGCAGCCCAGGTCGAGGACCCGGCCCCCGCCCGGCGGCTCGGTCTCCCGGAAGAGCACCGCCGTGCCGATGTCGAGACGCCCCTGGGCGAAGACCCCGGACCCGCTGGTCAGGTCCAGGTCGTGGCCCCACACCGTGGCGCGCACCGGCGCCCGTTTGAAGGGCACCGACGGGTCGGCGCTGAAGTAGTGCTCATCCATGTCTCACCTCATCGGCCGAGCCCACCTCGGTGGTCCTCCGGGCGCGGGTCTGCTCGGCGCGCGCGGCCAGCGCGTCGTCCGCGGGGTAGCCGACCTCCTCGAGCGTGAGCCCGTGCGCGTGGGCGACCGTGACCGCGGGGTCGCGGACCTGCGCCCGCAGCACCTCCCCCGCCCACGCGACCGGCCGGCGCCCCTCGCCGATGGCCAGCAGGCAGCCGACCAGCGCGCGCACCATGCTGTGACAGAACGCGTCGGCGCGGACGGTGGCCACCGCGACACCGTCCGGGTCGCGGTCCCAGGAGAGGTCCAGCAGCGTGCGGATCGTGGTCGCCCCCTCGCGCTTCTTGCAGAACGACGCGAAGTCGTGCTCCCCCACCAGCAGCGCCGAGGCCTCGTTGACCGCGTCGAGGTCCAGCGGACGCGACCAGGCCAGCACGTGCCGGCGGGTCAGCGGGTCCACCGTCTCCGGTCGGTCCGCGACCCGGTAGGCGTAGCGGCGCCACACCGCGGAGAAGCGGGCGTCGAACCCGTCCGGGGCCGCGGCCACGCGGCGTACCCGCACGTCGGGGGGCAGGATCCCGTTGAGCCGGCGGAGCAGCGCCTCCGCAGGTGGGTCCTCCGAGCGGCCCGCCGAGGCGGCGAGCACCGACTCCTCGAGGTCGAGATGGGTGACCTGGCCGCGCGCGTGCACGCCGGTGTCGGTCCGGCCGGCGCAGACGACGGTCGCCTCCGGGACCCGCAGCGCCGTGGCGAGCGCCGCCTCGAGCTCGCCCTGCACGGTCCGCAGCCGCGGCTGGGTCGCCCAGCCGTGGAAGTCGGTGCCGTCGTAGGCGAGGTCGATCCGGATCCGCACGCCCCGAATCCTGCCATCGGCCCGGACGACCGGTGCGGCGACCTCGCTCAGGCGAGCTCGTGGCGGTACGGCGGGTCCGCGCCGGGCCGCGACACGGTGACCGCGGCCGCGCGGGAGGCGTGGGAGAGGATCGCCTCGATCTGCTCGCGGTCGAGCTCGCTGAGCGCCTCCCGGCGGTCGGCGCCGAGGAAGCCGGCCTCCCACAGCGCGTCGAGGAGGGCCGCGCCGAAGGTGTCGCCGGCGCCGATCGTGTCCGCCACCTCGACGGTGTGGGAGTCGACCTCGACCACGTGGTCCGGGCCGACCCAGAGCGCCCCCTCGCTGCCCCGGGTGACCACGACCGCCTCGGGGCCCAGGGACAGCAGGCGACGCGCGGCCTTGACCTGGTCCAGCTGCGGGTAGATCGCCTCGAGGTCCTCGTCGGAGGCCTTGACCAGGTCGGCGATCCCGGCCATCCGCTCCACCCGGTCGATGAGGTCGGGCCCGGTGCCCGTGATCGCCGGCCGGGCGTTGACGTCGTAGCTGATCGTCGCCACCTCGCGCAGCCGCTCGAGCAGCGCGACCACGTCGTCGGCGCCCGGGCTCAGCACCGCGCCGAGCGAGCAGGTGTGCACCACCAGGGGATCCGGGTCGGACTCGACCGGGTTGAGCCGCCACTCGAGGTCGAACTCGTAGTCCGCGGCCCCGTCCACCCCGATCGTGGCCTCCGCCGTCGAGGTCCGGGAGACGGCTCCCGGGTCGGAGGCCAGGGTGACGCCGGCCGAGCTCAGGTGCTCCGCGACCAGGCGGCCGTGGTCGTCGTCGGCGAAGCTGGTCGCGAACCGGACGGGCCGGCCGAGCCGGGCCAGGGCGACGGCCACGTTGGCCGCGCTGCCGCCGGCGTACTCCTTGGTCTCGCCGTCCGCCGCGTTGACGATGTCGACCAGGGACTCACCCACCACCAGCACGTCGCGCTCCATGGGGAGACTCTGACGCATCGGCGTGGCGGTGCGAAATGCACGTAGGGTCCGTCTCATGGACGTCCACCCGGTCGACGCCTCGTCGGGCACCCCGCCGTACGAGCAGCTGCGCACCCAGATCGCCGCCCGGGTGGCGTCCGGCGAGCTGGCGACCGGTACCCGGCTGCCGACCGTGCGTGCGCTGGCGGCCGAGCTGCAGCTGGCCGTCAACACCGTCGCGCGGGTCTACCGCGAGCTCGAGGCCGACGGCGTCGTCGTGACCGAGGGCCGACGCGGCACGTTCGTCGCCACCTCGGCCGCGGCCGGGTCGGGCGAGGCCCGGCGGGCCGCCGACCAGTACGCCGCCGCCCTCCGGCGCCTCGGCGTCAGCCTCCCCGAGGCCCACAAGATGCTCGACCGGGCCTGGTCCGGCGCCCGCGGGGGCCCGGAGCCTGACCGCGGTCGCCAGAGGACGGGCCGCTTGCCGAGGTCGACGTCGGCGAGTGGGACCAGCCGCTCTCTGCTCGTCAATCCCGTCGGGCTCGCTCCTACCTGCGGCTTGGTCACGACCGTGTCGAGAGTGTCCGCGCTGATCCGTCCCGAGTCGGACAGGTCCGGCTTGTGCCTGGCGTTCTCGACCGCGAAGGGCACTCCCTCGTCCACGGCGAGGAAGCGCCACAGGTCCTTGGCGTGGGACGGGTAGCTGCCCTGGACCTGGAGCACGACCGTACCGGATGAACTCGCCCCCCGGCCTGTGGTCTCCCTGGGTGTCGAGCAACGTCTGCTCCACGATCCGTCCGGAGTCAGCCAGGACCACCTGGCCCCGGTCGTTCCGGACCACGAACGGCCGACCGGTCGTCACGGAGAGGAACCGCCACAGGTCACCCTTGACGTGCTGCGCACTGAGCTCGTTGAAGTGGGCGTGGCCGTGGACGTAGGCCTTCTCTGCCGTTGGCCAGGTTCGTCCAGGCCTCGTGGAACCGGTAGTGGTCGTCGTCCAGGAACGCCTGTCGCCTGCGATCCCGGGACGTTGCGGATCGACCTGGTAGCCGCTTGCGTGACCGTTGATCTTGAACGTGAAGCCGCAGCGGGGTCGACCTTGAACGAGTACCGGGTTGTCGAAGTGCTCGCGCGAGTAGACGCTGCCGGGACCGTTCGCCTGTGCGGGGGCGCTCAGGGCGGATCACCAGGCCGCCGAGGATGAGAATGAGAGCAGTCGACGGATCATGGCCGTCCTCCTTGCCGGCCCTGAGGTCCGCCCCGGGGCCTACCTCCTGCCTTACCCCACGGCTCACTCGGTGCGCATCCCCCACGAGGGCGATCATCGGCACCGAGCGACTCCTGTGGACAGACCGCCGTCCCCGGCCCGGCTGTCCCCACCACCTGTCAGGGTGGTCGGCACGTTCCCACGGAGGCCCCATGACCGACCACGACCCGATCCTCGCCAAGGTCCGCAAGCTGCTGGCCCTGGCCGAGGACCCGGCGGCGACCGAGCACGAAGCCGTCACCTACACCGCCAAGGCAGCCCAGCTCATCGCCGACTACGGCATCGACCAGGCCCTCCTCGCGCAGGCAGACCCCGCCTCCGACCCGGTGGGCGACCGCGTGCTGACCCTCGACGCGCCGTACGCCGCCGACAAGGCCGACCTGCTCTCGACCGTCGCCAGCCGGCTTCGCTGCCGCGCGGTGCAGCGGACCCGCTGGCGCGACGGGCGCAAGGAGCTCTCGCTGCACCTGTTCGGCCACCACTCCGACCTCGAGCGCACCGAGCTGCTCTTCACCAGCCTGCTCCTCCAGGCGGCCACCGGCCTGGCCCGGACCCGGGTCCCGGCCGACGAGCACAAGGCCGCCTTCCGCCGGTCCTGGCTCGCCGGCTTCCGGATGGCGATCGGCGACCGTCTCGACGCGGCCGAGCGGCGCGCCCAGGCGGAGTCCTCGGACAGGTTCCGCGCGTCCGGGACCTCCACGGAGCTGGTCCTCGCCGACCGGTCCGCCCTCGTCGAGGCCGCCCTCCACGACGCCTACCCGCGGCTCGCCACCGCTCGCCCCCGGCAGCTCTCCGGCTCGGGCGGCGCCGAGGGCTGGGCCGCCGGCCGCCGCGCCGACCTCGGCGAGCGACGCGTCGGCAGTGCCCGGCGCGCACTGCCCCGCCACGGCTGACGACGGCAGCGTCGCGACATGACGAAGGCCCGTCACCCTCGCGGGTGACGGGCCTTCGCTGACCTGGTGTGGGTCAGGCCTTGCCCTCGGTGTCCTCGGTCTCGGCGGGCGCCTCGTCCGTGGTCTCGGCCTCGGCGACGGTGCTCTCGGGCACGGTCTCCTCGGTCATCTCGACCGGGGCGTCCTCGGCCGGAGCCTCGGTCTCCTCGACCGGAGCGGCCTTGGGGGCCTCGGCCTTCTTCGCCTTCGTGGCCGGCGCCTTCGGCGAGTACGCCTCGGTCACCAGCTCGATCACGGCCATGGGGGCGTTGTCGCCCTTGCGGGGACCGATCTTCGTGATCCGGGTGTAGCCACCCGGACGCTCGGCGAAGGTCGGCGCGATCTCGGTGAACAGCACGTGCACGACCGACTTGTTGCGGATGGTCTTGAGGACCTCGCGACGGTTGTGCAGGTCGCCCTTCTTCGCCTTGGTGATCAGCTTCTCCGCGACCGGGCGCAGCACGCGCGCCTTGGCCTCGGTGGTGGTGATCCGGCCGTGCTCGAACAGGGCGGTGGCCAGGTTCGAGAGGATCAGGCGCTGGTGGGCCGGGCTGCCGCCGAGGCGGGCACCCTTCTTGGGAGTAGGCATTGCTTCTCTCGTTTCTCTCCGGCCGTGTCAGGTACCGGGGTAGACGACCCGGGAAGGGTCGGTTTGGGGATTAGTACTGCTCGTCCTCGACGAACGCGTCGTCGTCGTCGTCGCCGTACGCCGCCAGGGCAGCGTGCGGGTCGAAGCCGGGCGCGCTGTCCTTGAGGGACAGGCCCATCTCGACCAGCTTGGCCTTGACCTCGTCGATCGACTTGGCGCCGAAGTTGCGGATGTCGAGCAGGTCCTGCTCCGAGCGCGAGATGAGCTCACCCACGGTGTGGATGCCCTCACGCTTGAGGCAGTTGTAGGACCGGACGGTCAGCTGCAGGTCCTCGACCGGGAGGGCGAGGTCGGCAGCCAGCTGCTCGTCGACCGGCGACGGGCCGATGTCGATGCCCTCGGCCTCGACGTTCAGCTCACGGGCCAGACCGAACAGCTCGACCAGGGTCTTGCCGGCCGAGGCGATCGCGTCGCGGGGACGGATCGACGGCTTGGTCTCGACGTCGATGACCAGCTTGTCGAAGTCGGTGCGCTGCTCGACACGGGTGGCCTCGACCTTGTAGGTCACCTTCAGGACCGGGCTGTAGATCGAGTCGACCGGCATCCGGCCGATCTCGTTGTCGGCACCCTTGTTCTGCACGGCCGAGACGTAGCCACGGCCGCGCTCGACGACGAGCTCCATCTCCAGCTTGCCCTTGTCGGACAGGGTGGCGATCTTCAGGTCCGGGTTGTGCACCTCGACACCGGCCGGAGGCGCGATGTCGGCGGCGGTGACGTCACCGGCGCCCGACTTGCGGAGGTACATGGTCACCGGCTCGTCGTGCTCCGAGGAGACGACGAGGCCCTTGAGGTTGAGGATGATCTCGGTGACGTCTTCCTTGACGCCCTCGATGGTCGAGAACTCGTGGAGAACGGTGTCGACCTTGATGCTGGTCACGGACGCGCCGGGGATCGACGACAGCAGGGTACGACGCAGCGAATTGCCGAGCGTGTAACCGAAGCCGGGCTCGAGCGGCTCGATCACGAACCGAGAGCGGAACTCGTCAACGGTCTCTTCCGACAGGGTCGGGCGCTGAGCGATAAGCACTGATTTTTCCTTTCCGGGCCAGCCCACCATTTGACGGGCCCGAACAATGAAGGTGAAAAGGAAGGTGGTGGCACCCCGGGAGTCCGGGGTGCCCCCGAGGGTGTTACTTCTTCGAGTAGTACTCGACGATCAGCTGCTCCTGCACCGGGATGTCGATCTGCGCCCGGACGGGGAGCTGGTGCACCAGCACCCGCATGCGCGAGGGGATCGCCTCGAGCCACGCCGGAACGACGCGCTCGCCGTGGGTCTCGCGAGCCACGATGAACGGGGTCATCTCCAGCGACTTCTCCCGGACGTCGATGACGTCGTGGGCGGTGACCTGGAAGGACGGGATGTCGACCTTCTTGCCGTTCACCTTGAAGTGGCCGTGCACGACGAGCTGACGGGCGTGGCGGCGCGTGCGGGCGAACCCGGCGCGGTAGACCACGTTGTCGAGGCGGCACTCGAGCAGCTGCAGCAGGTTGTCACCGGTCTTGCCGGGGCGACGCGAGGCCTCGACGTAGTAGCGGTGGAACTGCTTCTCCAGGATGCCGTAGGAGATACGCGCCTTCTGCTTCTCACGAAGCTGGAGGAGGTACTCGCTCTCCTTGATGCGGCCGCGGCCGTGCTGGCCGGGCGGGTAGGGGCGACGCTCGAACGCCGAGTCGCCACCAACGAGGTCGACACCGAGACGGCGCGACTTCTTGGTCATGGGGCCGGTGTAGCGGGCCATAACTCAGTTGTCTCCTAGTTCAGTCTCGGGTGATCAGACGCGGCGGCGCTTGGGCGGCCGGCATCCGTTGTGGGGCGTGGGGGTGACGTCCTGGATGGTGCCGACCTCGAGGCCGATGGCACCCAGCGAACGGATCGCCGTCTCGCGGCCCGAACCCGGACCCTTGACGAAGACGTCGATCTTCTTCATCCCGTGCTCCATCGCCCGACGACCCGCGGCCTCGGCGGCCATCTGCGCGGCGAACGGGGTGGACTTGCGCGAGCCCTTGAAGCCGACGGTGCCGGCCGAGGCCCACGAGATCACCGCACCGGTGGGGTCGGTGATCGTGACGATGGTGTTGTTGAACGTGCTCTTGATGTGAGCCTCGCCCTGGGCGACGTTCTTCTTCTCCTTGCGGCGCACCTTCTTGGCGCCGGCCGCTGTGCGGCTCTTGGGAGGCATGCAGTATCTCCTGAAGTAGCTGGTCTGGAAGTCTGTGGAAGATCAGGTCGGTGATCTGCCGAGTTCGGTGGTCGAGACCACGTCCGTCAGGCAGCGGTCACTTGGCCTTCTTCTTGCCGGCAACCGTGCGCTTGGGGCCCTTGCGGGTACGCGCGTTGGTCTTGGTGCGCTGACCGCGGACCGGGAGGCCCATGCGGTGGCGGCGACCCTGGTAGCTGCCGATCTCGATCTTGCGGCGGATGTCTGCCTGGACCTCGCGACGGAGGTCACCCTCGATCTTGAAGTTGGCTTCGATCGCGTCACGGAGCTTGACCAGCTCTTCGTCACCCAGCTGGTGGACGCGGAGGTCGGGGCTGACCCCGGTGGTCTCCAGCAGCAGCTGGGCGCGGGTACGGCCGATGCCGTAGATGTAGGTGAGTGCGACCTCGATGCGCTTGTCGCGCGGAAGGTCAACACCAACGAGGCGTGCCATGTGGTGGCGCTTCCTTTCAAAAGGGCCGAAGCCCTTCGGGTTGTCCACAGAGGTGTCTGGTCGTGTCGCGTCCCACTCCTCGTCGGGTGGGCTCCGGCCTCTGCTCCGGAGGTGGTTCGGCACGTCGTACGACGCACCAAGCGATCACGTTCGGGTGTTCAGTTGTGTGGCGGCGCTGGGGCTCAGCCCTGGCGCTGCTTGTGGCGCGGGTTCTCGCAGATCACCATGACGCGGCCGTGGCGACGGATCACCTTGCACTTGTCACAGATCGGCTTGACACTCGGCTTGACCTTCACGAAAGGTCCTTTCCCGCTTCAATTGAAGCTCGCTCGGCTGTTGCTGTGCTGCATGAGTGAGCTCGCAAGCTCGCTCACTTGTAGCGGTAGACGATCCGACCTCGCGTGAGGTCGTACGGCGAGAGCTCCACCACCACGCGGTCCTCGGGGAGGATCCGGATGTAGTGCTGGCGCATCTTGCCGCTGATGTGGGCGAGAACCTTGTGCCCGTTGCTCAGCTCGACGCGGAACATGGCATTCGGCAGGGCCTCCACGACGGTGCCCTCGATCTCGATCACGCCTTCTTTCTTCGGCATGTCCTCCACAATCTGTTGGTCGGTCCGGCCCCTGGGAGGGGGTCGGGTGGTCTACCGTGTCCTGCACCGGATCCGGCATGGACCGGGTCCGGGTGGCCCGGGAACCTCCCGCCACGAGTGGCGGGTGGACCTCGTGCAGCCGCTCCGGAAACCTCTTCCCGGGCACAGTCGGACGTGCTCGAGGGAGCTCGTCTGACGATGGTCCGGGCAGCCGCGAGGCACCACGAAGCAGACCCACGTTGGGCCGACACGCCAGTTTAGTGGCAAACGGCCGGCAAACACGAATCCGACCGGTCAGCCCGCCTGGGCGAGCAGCCGGAGCGTGTCCTCCCGGCCGGGGCTGGTGGCCGGCTCGGTCCCGACGTGGGCGCCGGCGACCGGGTGCACCATCACCTCGTCCACGTCGTACGCCGCGGCGAGCTCGCCGATCCGGGCGCGGGCCTCCTCCGGCGAGCCGATGACCCAGCGGGACCGCATGGCCTCGACGAGGTCCCGGTGCGGCTCGGGCAGCTCGACCTTCTCCGCCTCCTCGACCAGCTGCTGGGCGGTCAGCGGCTGACCGGTGCGCAGCGCGAGCATCGCGAGGAGCTGCGGCAGGGCGAGCCGGTGGGCCTCCTCGGCGGTGGGCGCGACCACGGCGTTCACGGTGAGGAACGTGCGGGGCTCGGCGAGCGCCGCCGACGGCCGGAAGGCGGAGCGGTAGAGCTCGAGCGCCTCCGCGGTCCCACTGCCGGAGAAGTGGTGCGCGAAGACGTAGGGCATCCCCTTCTCGGCCGCCAGCCGGGCGGAGTAGTCCGAGGAGCCGAGCAGCCAGATGTCGGGCACCGAGGTCGCCACGGGGGTGGCGCGCAGCGGGTAGCTGCGCCCCTGGATCCCGATCGCGACGCCCTCGGTGTCCATCATCGCCAGCACGTTGTCGACGTACTCGGGGAACCGGGTGACCGCCTCGTCGTCGACCCCGCCCGCACCGTGGCGCAGGGCGTAGGTGGTGACCGGGTCGCTGCCGGGCGCCCGGCCGATGCCGAGGTCGATCCGGCCCGGGTAGGCGGCCTCGAGGAGCGCGAACTGCTCGGCCACGACCAGCGGCGCGTGGTTGGGCAGCATCACCCCGCCGGAGCCCACCCGGATGTCCCGGGTCGCACCGGCCACCAGGCCGATCAGCACCGGGGGGTTCGTCGCAGCCACCGCCGGCATGTTGTGGTGCTCGGCCAGCCAGTACCGGCGGTAGCCGAGCTCGTCGGCCACCCGGGCGAGGGACAGGGTGGCCGCCACCGCGTCCCGGGAGGCCTGGTCGCTGCGGACCGGCACCAGGTCGAGGACGGACAGGGTCGGACGTGGGGTGCTCACCCCTGTCCAACCAGCCCTGCCGGGCCCGGTATTCCGCGCGGGCTCAGCCGTCCTCGGACTCGCCCAGCGAGATGGTGCGCGCCTCGATCTCGGCCTGCGACATGTTCCTGGAGACGAGCAGGCTGACGACGGCGGTGACGGCCAGGGTCCCGACGATGATGACCAGCGAGAGCCAGATCGGGATGTCCGGCGCCCACTCGACGGGCTCGCCCCCGTTGATGAACGGCAGCTCGTTCTCGTGCATCGCGTGCAGCACGAGCTTCACGCCGATGAAGCCCAGCAGGACCGCGAGCCCGTACGAGAGGTAGATGAGCCGCTGCAGCAGGCCGCCGATGAGGAAGTAGAGCTGGCGCAGGCCCATCAGCGCGAAGACGTTGGCCGTGAACACGAGGTACGGATCCTGGGTCAGGCCGTAGATCGCGGGGATCGAGTCGAGCGCGAACAGCAGGTCGGTCGTGCCGAGGGTCAGCACCACCAGGAACATCGGCGTGATCAGCCGCTTGCCGTTCTCCCGGCTGAACAGCTTGGTGCCGTTCCACTCGGTGGTCGCCGGCAGGTGCCGCTCCGCGAACCGCACCAGGCGGTTCTCCTCGTACTCCTCCTCGTCGTCGTCGTTGCGCCCCTCCTTGGCCAGCTTGACCGCTGTCCAGAGCAGGAAGGCGCCGAAGACGTAGAACACCCAGCTGAACTGGTTGATGGCCGCCGCGCCGACGACGATGAAGATCCCCCGCATCACCAGGGCCAGGACGATGCCGATCATCAGCGCCGTCTGCTGGTACTGCCGCGGCACCGAGAAGTTCGCCATGATGATGATGAAGATGAACAGGTTGTCGATCGAGAGCGAGTACTCCGTCAACCACCCGGCGAAGAACTCCGGGCCGGGGGCCGAGGAGAGCGCGTGCGGCTCGGCGAAGAGCCAGAGCGCGCCGCCGAAGAGCACGGCGAGACCGATGAAGAACGCCAGGTGGCGGCTCACCTCACCCATCGTCGGCTCGTGCGGTCGACGCGCGATCACCACGAGGTCGACGAACAGGGCCCCCACCGTGACGACGATGGTGATGGCCCAGACGAGCGGGGAGGCGACCGAGTCGCCCATGACGGCATTCATCGAGTGAGTTCTCCTCCGGAGCAGGCTGCGGCGCCGGCGCGCAGGTGCTGCGCCGGCCGTTCATTTCTCCGGAGGTCTCTTCCGCTCGGCTGACCGAGCCGGTGGCACCGGGTCCGGGCTGAGCCGGGCCGTACTGACGACACCACCGTGACGGGAATACTCCCCTCCTGGGGACCCATCCTCCCACGCCGGGACCGGCGTGGGGCAGGCGACCCTACTCAGCCCCTCCGAACGGCACGCCGAGGGCGGTCAGCGCCGCCTCGCCGCCGTCGAGGGCCGTCAGCACCCACGCCCCTCGCGGGGTGAGGGTGAAGGTGTGCTCGAAGTGGGCTGCCCACGAGCCGTCGGAGGTGATGACGGTCCAGTCGTCCTCGAGGACGACCGTGTCCTTGGTGCCCAGCGTGATCATCGGCTCGACCGCCAGCGCGAGGCCCTCGACGAGCTTGGGTCCGCGTCCCGGACGGCCGAAGTTCGGCACGTTGGGCGGCATGTGCATCTGCGACCCGATGCCGTGACCGACGTAGTCCTCGAGGATGCCGTAGGAGCCCTGGCTGCGGACGTGGCTCTCCACGGCGTGCGAGATGTCGGTGACCCGGCCGCCGAGGCGGGCCGCGGCGATCCCGCGCCACATCGCCTCCTCGGTGACGCGCATCAGCTCGGTCACCTCGGCGGGGACGGTGCCCACCGCGACCGTGATCGCGGCGTCGCCGTGCCAGCCCTGCCCAGAATCGTCCGGCGTGATGGCGCCGCAGTCGATGGAGATGACGTCACCGTCGGCCAGGACCCGCCCACCCGGGATGCCGTGGACCACCTCGTCGTTGACCGAGGCGCAGATCGACCCCGGGAAGCCGTGGTAGCCCTTGAACGACGGGGTCGCGCCGGAGGACCGGATGTTGTCCTCCGCGATCGCGTCGAGCTCCCCCGTGCTGATCCCGGCACGCACCGAGGACCGGAGCAGCTCGAGGGTCTGCCCGACCACCAGTCCGGCGCGGCGCATGCCGGCGATCTGGTCGGGGGTCTTGATCTCGAGGCCGCGGTCGCGGAAGGCCACGTCGGCTCCGTTCAGCTCTGTGCGACGACGTCCAGCGCTTCGAAGATGCGCTGGGTGACCTCGGCGACCTCGCCCATCCCGTCGACCTCGATCAGGATGCCGCGGGCGCGGTAGACCTCGATCAGGGGCTCGGTCTGCTCGGCGTAGATCTCCTGGCGCTTGCGGATGACGTCCTCGGTGTCGTCGGCCCGCCCCTCGACCTGGGCCCGCTGCAGCAGCCGCCCGACGATCTCGTCGGGGTCGACGGTGAGCACCACGACGGCGTCCAGGCTGTGCCCGGTGAACTTGATCATGCCGTCGAGCTCTTCGACCTGGGCCAGCGTCCGCGGGTAGCCGTCGAGCAGGAAGCCGGGCTCGGCGTCCTTCTCGTCGATCCGGTTGCGGACCATCAGGTTGGTGACCTCGTCGGGCACGTAGTCGCCGGCGTCCATGTACCGCTTGGCCTCGAGGCCGAGCGGCGTGCCCTCGGAGACGTTCGCACGGAAGATGTCGCCGGTGGAGATCGCCGGGATCCCGAAGTGCTCGGCGACGAACTTCGCCTGCGTGCCCTTGCCCGCCCCGGGCGGGCCCATCATGATCAGTCGCATTTAGCGGAGGAATCCTTCGTAGTTGCGCTGCTGGAGCTGGCTCTCGATCTGCTTCACCGTGTCCAGCGCGACACCCACCATGATCAGGATGGAGGTGCCACCGAACGGGAAGTTCTGGTTCGCGTTGATGAAGACGAACGCGATCAGAGGGATGAGGGCGATCAACCCGAGGTAGAGCGCACCCGGCAGCGTGATGCGGGACAGGACGTAGGACAGGTAGTCCTCGGTCGGCTTGCCCGCCCGGATCCCGGGGATGAAGCCGCCGTACTTCTTCATGTTGTCCGCGACCTCTTCGGGGTTGAAGGTGATCGAGACGTAGAAGTAGGTGAAGAAGACGATCAGGAGGAAGAACGTGATCATGTACAGCGGGTGGCTGCCCTTGACGAAGTAGTCGTTGATCCAGGTCACCCAGGCCGAGCTGCTGTTCTGGTTGAACTGCGCGGCCATGGCCGGGAGGTAGAGCAGCGACGAGGCGAAGATGACCGGGATGACACCGGCCTGGTTCACCTTCAGCGGGATGTACGTCGAGCTGCCACCGAACATCTTGCGACCGACCATCCGGCGCGCGTACTGCACCGGGATGCGGCGCTGGGCCTGCTCGATGAAGATGACGGCCGCGATCACCAGCAGACCGATCACCACGACGATGCCGAAGACCCACCAGCCCTTCTCCTTCTGCACCGCCCAGAGCGAGGACGGGAAGCCGGAGACGACCGTGGTGAAGATCAGCAGCGACATGCCGTTGCCGACACCGCGCTCGGTGATGAGCTCACCGAGCCACATGATGACGGCCGTGCCGGCGGTCATGGTGATGACCATGACCAGGAAGGTCCCGGTGCCGTTGTCGTGCAGCAGCGGCTTGGCGCAGCCCTGGAGCAGGTTGCCGGAGCGGGCGAGCGCCACGATGCCGGTCGCCTGGAGCAGGGCGAGCCCGAGGGTCAGGTAGCGGGTGTACTGCGTGATCTTGGTCTGCCCCGACTGCCCCTCCTTCTTCAGCGCCTCGAGCCGCGGGATCACCACGACGAGCAGCTGCAGGATGATGCTGGCGGTGATGTAGGGCATGATCCCCAGCGCGAAGACCGTCAGCTGGAGCAGCGCACCGCCCGAGAACAGGTTGATCAGGCTGTAGACCCCCGAGTTGCCCACGTCGTTCACGCAGGCCTGCACGTTGGCCACGTTGACGCCCGGGGTCGGGATCTGGGATCCGAGCCGGAAGATCGTGATGATCAGCAGGACGAACAGCAGCTTGCGCCGCAGGTCCGGGGTCCGGAAAGCGTTCGCGAACGCGCCTAGCACAGGATCCTCTTTCTCCGAGCGGGGTGCGGCCCTCGCACGTCACCCGCGAAGACCCGGGGAAGCCTAACAGGCTCCCCACTGGGTCCGATGATGCCCGACGGATGTGGCGAGGGCGCGGCCGGCCTCAGCCGTCCGCGCCCTCGCACCACACACATCAAAGGCAGGTCAGTTGTCCGTCACAGCACCGTGGTGCTGCCGCCGGCCGCCTCGATCTTCTCCTTCGCCGAGCCGGAGAACGCGTTGGCGCTCACCTGGACGGCGACGGACAGGTCACCCTGACCGAGGACCTTGACCGGAAGGCTGTCGCGGACGGCGCCCTTGGCGACCAGGTCCTCGACGGTCACGGTGCCACCCTCGGGGAAGAGCTCGTTGATCCGGTCGAGGTTGACGACCTGGAACTCCACCTTGAAGGGGTTCTTGAAGCCCTTCAGCTTGGGCAGCCGCATGTGGATCGGCATCTGGCCACCCTCGAAGGCGACCGGAACCTGGTAGCGGGCCTTGGTGCCCTTGGTACCGCGGCCGGCGGTCTTGCCCTTGGAGCCCTCACCGCGACCCACACGGGTCTTCGCGGTCTTGGCGCCGGGAGCCGGACGCAGGTGGTGCAGCTTGAGCGTCATGTCAGTCGACCTCCTCGACCGTCACCAGGTGACGGACGGTGTGGACCATGCCGCGGATCTCCGGGCGGTCCTCCTTGACGACCACGTCGCCGATCCGCTTGAGACCGAGCGTGCGCAGGGTCTCGCGCTGGTTGGCCTTGCAGCCGATCGTGGACTTCTTCTGCTGGACCTTCAGCTGTGCCATCAGGAGGACACCTCCTGGGACACGCCCTCCGGAACCTCGGCGCGGGCCTTGAGCAGCGCCGCGGGAGCGACGTCCTCGACCCGCAGGCCACGGCGAGCCGCGACGGCCTCCGGCTGCTCCAGCATCCGCAGCGCCTCGACGGTCGCGTGCACGATGTTGATCTGGTTGGACGAACCGAGCGACTTGCTCAGCACGTCGTGGATGCCGGCGCACTCGAGCACCGCACGCACCGGGCCACCGGCGATCACACCGGTACCGGGAGCGGCCGGACGCAGCATGACGACGCCGGCCGCCTTCTCGCCCTGGACCGGGTGCGGGATCGTGCCCTGGATGCGGGGGACGCGGAAGAAGTGCTTCTTCGCCTCCTCGACACCCTTGGCGATCGCGGCCGGAACTTCCTTCGCCTTGCCGTAGCCGACGCCGACCAGACCCTCGCCGTCACCGACGATCACGAGGGCGGTGAAGCTGAAGCGACGACCACCCTTCACGACCTTGGCGACACGGTTGATCGCAACGACGCGCTCGATGTAGGCGGTCTTGTCAGCAGCCTGGCCGCCGCGACGGTCGTCGCGGTTGCCTCGGCGCTCGCCACCGCGCTGTCCGCGCTGGGCTCCGCTCATGAGACTTTCCTCTTCTCTCTCTTGCTTGTCTTGCGATCAGAACGTCAGGCCGCCCTCGCGGGCGCCATCGGCAAGGGCCGCGATGCGGCCGTGGTACTTGTTGCCGGCGCGGTCGAAGACCACGCCGTCGATCCCGGCGGCCTTGGCACGCTCGGCCACCAGCTCGCCGACCTTCTTGGCCTTGGCGGTCTTGTCGCCGTCGAAGGACCGCAGGTCCTTCTCCGTGGTCGACGCGAACGCAAGCGTCTTGCCGACCTTGTCGTCCACGACCTGCACGGTGATGTGCTTCGAGGAGCGGGTCACCACGAGACGCGGACGCTCGGCGGTGCCGGCGACCTTCTTGCGGCCCCGCACCTGGCGGCGCAGGCGCGACTTGACGCGACCCGCAGTGTGCTTGTTGTGCTTCAGCGAGATCGCCATGGTCACTTACCAGCCTTTCCGACCTTGCGGCGGATGTGCTCACCCGCGTAGCGAACGCCCTTGCCCTTGTAGGGCTCGGGCTTGCGCAGCTTGCGGATGTTGGCGGCAACCTCGCCGACCAGCTGCTTGTCGATCCCCTGGACGCCGAGCTTGGTCGGGCCGTCCACGGTGAACGTGATGCCCTCGGGGGCGTTGAACGTGATCGAGTGGGAGTACCCGAGCTGGAACTCCAGCTGGGTCGGGCCCTTGGACAGGACGCGGTAACCCACGCCCACGATCTCGAGCTTCTTCTCGTAGCCCTCGGTCACGCCCACGACCATGTTGTTCACGAGGGTGCGGGTCAGCCCGTGGCGGGACCGGCTCTCACGCTCGTCGTCGGGCCGGGTCACGTTGAGGACGCCGTCGTTCTTCTCGACGGTGATCGGGGAGACCACCGTGTGGCTCAGGGTGCCCTTCGGGCCCTTGACCGTCACCAGCGAGCCGTCGATCGCCACGTCGACACCCGAGGGCACGACGACGGGCATTCTTCCGATGCGCGACATGTCAGTTCTCCTTCTCGGGTCTCGGGCTACCAGACGTAGGCGAGGACTTCCCCACCCACGCCCTTCTGGTTTGCCTGGCGGTCGGTCAGCAGGCCCTGGCTCGTCGAGATGATCGCGACACCCAGGCCGCCGAGCACCTTCGGGAGACCCGTGTGCTTGGCGTAGACCCGCAGACCGGGCTTGCTGATGCGGCGAACGCCCGCGATGGAGCGCTCCCGGTTCCGGCCGAACTTGAGCGTGATCGTCAGCGTCTTGCCGACCTCACCCTCGGCCGGCTCCTTCACGTCGAAGGACGTGATGTAGCCCTCCTGCTGGAGGATCTCCGCGACGCCCTGCTTCAGCTTGCTGTACGGCATGGAAACCGCGTCGTGGTACGCCTGGTTGGCGTTGCGCAGACGAGTGAGCATGTCTGCGATCGGGTCTGTCATCGTCATGGCCGCGAGGCCCTTTCTCCACCGTGGTTTCGCACCTGCATCTCAGGTGCGACCTGCAGCGATCGTTGGTTGGTCGAAAAGTTCTGGTTCACCAAGAGGACTTGGTCACGCCGGGCAGCTCGCCGCGGTGCGCCATCTCCCGCAGGCAGATGCGGCACAGGCCGAACTTGCGGTAGACGGCCTTGGGCCGGCCGCAGCGCTGGCAGCGGGTGTAACCGCGGACAGCGAACTTCGGCTTGCGGGCGGCCTTGACCTTCAGAGCGGTCTTCGCCATGTCAGTTCTCCTTGAAGGGGAAGCCGAGCTGCTTGAGCAGCGCCCGACCCTGGTCGTCGTTGGTGGCCGTGGTCACGATCGTGATGTCCATGCCGCGCGACCGGTCGATCCTGTCCTGGTCGATCTCGTGGAACATGACCTGCTCGGTCAGACCGAACGTGTAGTTGCCCCGGCCGTCGAACTGCTTGGGCGAGAGGCCGCGGAAGTCGCGGATACGCGGCAGCGCGAGCGAGAGCAGGCGGTCCAGGAACTCCCACATCCGGTCGCCGCGCAGCGTGGTGTGCGCACCGATCGGCATGCCCTCACGCAGCTTGAACTGCGCGATGGACTTGCGGGCCTTGGTGACCAGGGGCTTCTGCCCGGTGATCGCCGTGAGGTCCTTGACGGCACCCTCGATCAGCTTCGAGTCGCGAGCCGCCTCGCCGACGCCCATGTTGACCACGATCTTGGTCAGGCCGGGCACCTGCATGACGTTCTTGATGTCGAACTCGGACTGCAGCGCGGGGAGGATCTCCTCGCGGTAGCGGCTCTTCAGACGCGGGGTGACCGCAGCTGAGGTCTGGGTCTCGGTCATCAGATCTCCTTGCCGGACTTGCGCGAGATGCGGACGCTGCGCGTCGACGAGTACGTCGAGCCGTCCGGGCGGCGCTTGGTGACCTCGTCGCGGCGGAAGCCGATCCGGGTCACGCCGTCGCCCTCGACGAGCATCACGTTCGAGACGTGGATGGGGGCCTCGGCGGTGATGATGCCGCCGGTGTTGCCGGCGCGCCCACCCTGGTTCACGACCTTGGTGTGCCGCTTGATCCGGTTGACGCCCTCGACGATCACCCGCTGCTCCTCACGGAGCACCTGGATGACCTTGCCCTCGGCACCCTTGTCCTTGCCGGCGATCACCTTGACGGTGTCGCCCTTCTTGATGTTGACGCTGTTCTTGCCCATGAGTCAGAGCACCTCCGGCGCGAGCGAGATGATCTTCATGAACTTCTTCTCGCGCAGCTCGCGGCCCACCGGGCCGAAAATGCGGGTGCCTCGCGGCTCGCCGTCGTTCTTGAGGATGACGGCGGCGTTCTCGTCGAAGCGGATGTACGAACCGTCGGGACGGCGACGCTCCTTCACGGTGCGTACGACAACGGCCTTGACGACGTCACCCTTCTTCACGTTGCCACCGGGGATCGCGTCCTTCACGGTGGCAACGATGACGTCGCCGATACCGGCGTAGCGCCGACCCGAGCCACCGAGAACACGGATGCAGAGGATCTCCTTTGCACCGGTGTTGTCGGCGACCTTGAGTCGCGACTCCTGCTGGATCATCAGTTTCTCCTGGTTGTCGAGCTGGTTCTCGCGCTCTCACGAGCTGCGAGCCTGGCCGAACTAGTGGGTTCTTTGTTCCTCGGGCCTGAGCCGTCGGGGCTTACTTGGCCTTCTCGAGGACCTGCACGACGCGCCAGCGCTTCGTGGCGGACAGCGGCCGGGTCTCCATGAGGAGGACGCGGTCGCCGATGCCGCACTCGTTCTGCTCGTCGTGCGCCTTCAGCTTGCTGGTGCGACGCATGACCTTGCCGTACAGCGCGTGCTTCACGCGGTCCTCGACGGACACGACCACGGTCTTGTCCATCTTGTCGCTGACGACCAGGCCCTCACGGACCTTGCGAGCGTTGCGCTCAACTGCCTGCTCGCTCATGCGGCACCATCCTCGTTGTCAGAACCCGGGGCGGTCCGGATGCCGAGCTCGCGCTCGCGCACCACGGTGTAGATCCGGGCGATGTCCTTCTTGACCGTGCGGAGCCGGCCGTGGCTCTCCAGCTGGCCGGTGGCCGCCTGGAAGCGGAGGTTGAAGAGCTCCTCCTTGGCCTCGCGCAGCTTGTCCTCGAGGTCGATGTTGGTCATCTCGTCGAGCTCGTGAGCAGTCGTAGCCATCAGAATTCACCTGCCTCACGGGAGACGAAGCGGCACTTCATCGGGAGCTTGTGCATCGCGCGGCGCATGGCCTCGCGAGCAATGTCCTCCGAAACGCCGGAGAGTTCGAACATGACGCGGCCGGGCTTGACGTTGGCGATCCACCACTCCGGCGAGCCCTTACCGGAACCCATGCGGGTCTCGGCGGGCTTCTTGGTCAGCGGGCGGTCGGGGTAGATGTTGATCCACACCTTTCCACCGCGCTTGATGTGGCGGGTCATCGCGATACGCGCCGACTCGATCTGGCGGTTGGTCACGTAGTGGCCCTCGACCGCCTGGATGCCGAAGTCGCCGAAGGCGAGCTTCGTGCCACCCTTGGCCGCACCGGTCCGCTTGGGGTGGTGCTGCTTGCGGTGCTTGACACGACGGGGCATCAACATGGTGTTCAGGCCTCCTGTCCGGAGTCAGCGGCGGGGGCAGCAGCGGCCTCGGCCGGAGCGTCCTTCGCCGGGGTCTCGGCGGCGCGGTCCGAACGCGACGGACGGTCGCCACGCGAGCCACGGCTGGGACGGTCGCCGCCACGCGACGGACGACCACCGCGGCCGGGGACACCGGCGCGGGCAGCGGCCTGGGCCTGGCGCTCGGCACGGGTGCCGGCGACCTCGCCCTTGTAGATCCAGACCTTCACACCGATGCGGCCGAAGGTCGTCTTGGCCTCGTAGAAGCCGTAGTCGATGTCGGCACGCAGGGTGTGCAGGGGCACGCGGCCCTCGCGGTAGAACTCGGTGCGCGACATCTCGGCGCCGTTGAGGCGGCCGGAGCACTGGATCCGGATGCCCTTGGCACCGGAACGCATCGAGGTCTGCATCGCCTTGCGCATCGCGCGACGGAACTGCACGCGGCCGGCGAGCTGCTCGGCGACACCCTGGGCGACCAGCTGCGCGTCGATCTCGGGGTTCTTGACCTCGAGGATGTTCAGCTGGACCTGCTTGCCGGTGAGCTTCTCCAGCTCGCCACGGATGCGGTCGGCCTCGGCGCCACGGCGACCGATCACGATGCCCGGACGCGCGGTGTGGATGTCCACCCGCACGCGGTCCCGGGTGCGCTCGATCTCGACCTTGGCGATGCCGGCCCGCTCCATGCCCTTGGAGAGCAGCTTGCGGATCGCGACGTCCTCACCGACGTAGCTCTTGTAGAGCTTGTCGGCGTACCAGCGGCTCTTGTGGTCCGTCGAGATTCCGAGGCGGAAGCCGTTCGGGTTGATCTTCTGGCCCATCAGGCCTTCCGTCCCTTCTTCTCTGCGACCACGGCGGCCGGCTGTACGGCCAGCGTGATGTGGCTCGTGCGCTTGTTGATGCGCGTCGCGCGGCCCTGCGCGCGAGGACGCCAGCGCTTCATGGTCGGACCCTCGTCCACGGTGCCGACGGAGACGACCAGGTCACCGGCGTCGAGACCCTCAGTGGTCTCGGCGTTGGCGACGGCGCTCTCCAGCACCTTGTACACGGTCTCCGACGCGGCCTGCGGCGCGAACTGCAGCAGCGCCAGGGCCTCGTCGACGGGAAGGCCGCGGACCATGTCGACGACACGGCGAGCCTTCATCGGGCTGATCCGCACGAAGCGTGCGCTCGCGAAGGCACCCGGCTGGTCGCCGAGCAGCGACTCGCGGCGGGCGCTGGTGCGCCTGCGCTCGGTAACGCTCATGGCTGTATATCTCCTCTGGCCCCACCGCGTCAGCGGCGGCGACCCTTCCGGTCTTCCTTCACGTGCCCGCGGTACGTGCGGGTGGGGGCAAACTCGCCGAGCTTGTGGCCGACCATCGCGTCGGTCACGAACACGGGAACGTGCTTGCGGCCGTCGTGCACGGCGATCGTGTGACCGATCATGTCCGGCACGATCATCGAGCGGCGCGACCAGGTCTTGATGACGTTGTGGCTGCCCTTCTCGTTCTCGGCGTCCACCTTCTTGATGAGGTGGCCGTCGACGAAGGGGCCCTTCTTCAGGCTGCGAGGCATGTCGGTTACTTCCTACCCTTGCCGGACTTGCGACGACGGATGATCTGGGAGTCGCTGGCCTTGCGCTTGCGCGTACGGCCCTCGGGCTTGCCCCAGGGGGACACCGGGTGGCGACCACCGGACGTCTTGCCCTCACCACCACCGTGCGGGTGGTCGACCGGGTTCATGACGACACCACGGACGGTCGGGCGCTTGCCCTTCCAGCGCATGCGGCCGGCCTTGCCCCAGTTGATGTTCGACTGCTCGGCGTTGCCGACCTCGCCCACCGTGGCGCGGCAGCGCACGTCGACGAAGCGCATCTCGCCCGAGGGCATGCGCAGCGTGGCGCGCGAACCCTCACGGGCGACGAGCTGGGCGCTGTTGCCGGCGGAGCGGGCGATCTTCGCACCGCCGCCGGGACGCAGCTCCACGCAGTGGATCGTCGTACCGACGGGGATGTTGCGCAGCGGCAGGTTGTTGCCCGGCTTGATGTCGGCACCGGGGCCCGACTCGACCGGGGTGCCCTGGCGCAGGTCCTTCGGCGCGATGATGTAGCGCTTCTCGCCGTCGGCGTAGTGCAGCAGCGCGATGCGCGCGGTGCGGTTGGGGTCGTACTCGATGTGAGCGACCTTGGCCGGCACGCCGTCCTTGTCGTAGCGACGGAAGTCGATGATGCGGTAGGCGCGCTTGTGACCGCCACCCTGGTGCCGGGTGGTGATCCGGCCCTGGTTGTTGCGGCCGCCCTTCTTGGGCAGCGGACGCGTCAGCGACTTCTCCGGCGTGGTCCGGGTCACCTCGACGAAGTCGGCGACCGACGAGCCACGACGGCCCGGGGTGGTCGGCTTGTACTTGCGGATAGCCATTTTTCAGTCCTCGTATCTGTGCCCGGTCAGGAGACCGGACCTCCGAAGATGTCGATGCGGTGACCCTCGGCCAGGCTGACGATCGCGCGCTTGGTGTCGGCTCGCTTGCCGAGACCGTTGCGGGTACGACGCGTCTTGCCGGCGCGGTTGATGGTGTTGACCGACGTGACCTTGACGTTGAACACCTTCTCGACCGCGATCTTGATCTCGGTCTTGTTGGCGTCCGGGCGCACGATGAAGGTGTACTTGTTCGCGTCGAGCAGGCCGTAGCTCTTCTCGGACACGACCGGCGCGATCAGGATGTCGCGGTGGTCCTTGTGCAGGGTGCTCACTTCGACCCCTCCTTGGCGGTGCCGGACACGAACACGTCGTACGCGCCCTTGGTGAAGACGACGTCGTCGGAGGCCAGCACGTCGTAGGTGTTGAGCTGGTCCACGGCGACGATGTGCACCTCGGGGGCGTTGCGCAGCGACAGCCAGGTGAGGGCGTCGGTGCGCTCGAGCACCACGAGGAACCGCGTGCGGTCCGCGAGGCCCGCGAGCCCGGCGAGAGCCGACTTGGTCGACGGCTTGTCACCCGAGAACAGCGACTCCACCACGTGGATGCGGCCGTTGCGGGCCCGGTCGGAGAGGGCACCGCGCAGGGCGGCGGCCTTCATCTTCTTGGGCGTGCGCTGGTCGTAGCTGCGCGGCTGCGGACCGTGGACGGTGCCACCACCGGCGAACTGCGGCGCACGGGTCGAGCCCTGGCGGGCGCGGCCGGTGCCCTTCTGCTTGTAGGGCTTCCGGCCACCACCGCGGACCTCGCCGCGGGTCTTGGTGGCGTGCGTGCCCTGGCGGGCAGCAGCCTGCTGGGCGACGACCACCTGGTGGATCAGCGGGACGTTGACCGCCACGTCGAAGATCTCGGCGGGGAAGTCGACCTTGAGGGTCTTGACCTGGGACTGGGTAGCCATGCTCACGCCTCCTTGCCCGTAGTGATGACAGAGCCCTTGGCGGCCGAGCGGAGCACCACGAGACCACCCTTGGGGCCGGGAACGGCGCCCTTGAGGAGGATCAGGCCCTTCTCGGTGTCGACCGCGTGGACGGTGACGTTCTGGGTGGTGACGGTGTCGGCACCCATGCGACCGGCCATGCGCACACCCTTGAACACGCGACCCGGCGTGGCGCAGGCGCCGATCGAACCGGGCTTGCGGTGGTTGCGGTGCGCACCGTGCGAGGCGGACACACCGGAGAAGCCGTGACGCTTCATGGTTCCGGCGAAGCCCTTGCCCTTGCTGGTGCCGGTGACGTCGATCTCCTCGCCGGCGGCGAAGGTGTCGACGGCCAGCTCCTGGCCGACGGTGTAGCTCGCGGCGTCCGCGGTGCGGATCTCCACGAGGTGGCGGCGCGGGGTGGTGCCCGCCTTGGCGAAGTGACCCGCACGCGGCTTGTTCACCTTGCGGCCGTCGATCTCGCCGAAGCCGACCTGGACGGCGTTGTAGCCGTCGGTCGTGGGCTGGCGGACCTGGGTGACCACGTTGGTGCTCGCGGCGATCACGGTCACGGGGACGACGCGGTTGTTCTCGTCCCACAGCTGGGTCATGCCGAGCTTGGTGCCCAGCAGGCCCTTCACGTTGCGTTCGAAAGTCATGTCAGTGACCTCAGAGCTTGATCTCGATGTCGACACCGGCAGGCAGGTCGAGACGCATCAGCGAGTCCACCGTCTTCGGCGTGGGGTCGATGATGTCGATGAGGCGCTTGTGGGTGCGCATCTCGAAGTGCTCGCGGGAGTCCTTGTACTTGTGGGGCGAGCGGATGACGCAGTACACGTTCTTCTCGGTCGGCAGCGGCACAGGGCCGGCGACCTTGGCACCCGTACGGGTGACGGTGTCCACGATCTTGCGCGCCGAGGTGTCGATCACCTCGTGGTCATAGGCCTTGAGCCTGATGCGGATCTTCTGTCCCGCCATAGGTCTCTCTCGTCCTTAGTCAGTTCTGTGCCGGCCGCATGAGCCGGAACCGCGTGCCTTCGTTTCTCGACCTGGCCCCGGGTGAGGCCCTGCCGCCCTGCTCCACCACCTCCGACACTCGACCTTTCGGCCGACCCCCGCGGTCGGGCGTGTCGCCACCCCGGAAAACAAACACCGTGGGCGCGCAACACGAGACCGGGATCTCGCATCGTTGTTGGTGACACTCGACGGGTTCGTCGAGCGAATCGGGTCCCCTCCCTGCAGTGATGCAGGGCCGGTGCGGCCGCACGCCAAACCACCGAAACCATCAGGAGACGCGATTCAGTAGTCAAGATGTGCCGCACCCCGGCAACCCGCCGGAGCAACCGGACTATCTTGGCAGAGATCCAGCACAGCGCCAAATCGGTTCGGGACCGAGCGACGGACGGGCCGGATCACCCCTGCGCCCAGTGGATCACGGCCCGTCCTGCGGGCAGCAGCCGGCCCCGGTAGTCGGCCATCAGCTCGTACCCGTGCCCCGATCCCCCGTCGAGGAAGCGCGCCCCGGACGCGCGCGCCAGGCGCTGGGCGGCGGCGTACTCCAGGGGGCCGTCGCTGCGCGCGTAGACGATCATGCCGGGCGGCGCCTCCCGCAGGCCTCCGGCGCGCGACTGGAGGCGTACGCCGTTCCAGGTGCTCACGCCGGACACGTCGACCCAGGCGTCAATGTGGGCACCGTCGGACACCGCGATCACGGTGTTGGAGCCGCCCATCGAGGCCCCGACGAGCACCACCCGCCGGGCTCCCAGCGCGTCGCGCGCGTGGGTCACGGCCGCCTCGACCTGGGCCCGCGGGTCGCTCTCCAGGCCCGGCGGGCAGTCGCTGTCGCCGTACCCGCACATGTCGAGGGCCACGGCGGCCAGCCCCTGCTCGGCAGCCCGGCTCGCGAACCGGCCCCAGCCGCAGAGGCCACCGGGCCCGGTCTGGTGCAGCAGCACCAGCGCGGTCCGGGCGTGCGCGGGGCCGAAGACGGCGGCGGACAGCGTCGCGCCGTCGGGTCCGTCCAGCACCAGCCTGCGCACGTCGGCGCCGGACGGGATCGCGGTCCCGCACCGCTGTGTCAGGTCGGTGCTCGCTGAGGGGCCGGCGGCTGTGCCTCCGGACGCCGGCTCGTCGTCCGCGGAGCACGCACCCAGGACCACGCTCAGGACGAGGGCGACGAGGACCCGCAGGATCGGCACCGGGCAAGGCTATGACGTCGCCGCGCCGGGGCGCCGCGCTCTGACAAGATGGCGGCTCCGAAGTGCGTCGTGAGGGGGATCTGATGTCGGGCAGCGAGTGGTACCCGCCTCCGGGGCCGGCCACCCCGCCTGGTGGGCAGTCCCCGCCGCCCGGGTGGGCACCGCCCCCTCCGGGTTGGGGGACGCCCCCTCCGGGCTGGGCGCCTCCGCCCGCCGGCTGGGCTCCTCCCCCGGGCCCGGTGCCGGGGATGCTCGGCGCGGCCCACAAGCCCGGGGCTCTGCCGCTGCGGCCACTGGGCATCGGCGACATGTACGACGCGGCGTTCCGCATCATCCGCTTCAACCCCAGGGCCACCGTGGGGTCGGCGGTCCTGGTGGCCGCGGTGGCCATGGCGATCCCCGTCCTCGTGACCGCACTGCTCACCTGGACCGTCGACCTGTCCCTGGACCAGTCCGGGGACGACATGTCCGGCGCGGACGTCGCCGGCCTCGTCGGCGCCTTCGGCTCGCTGGGGCTGGGCAGCATCCTGCAGTCGATCGGCCTGATCCTGGTCACCGGGATGATCGCCCACGTGACCGCGGCCGCGGCGATCGGCAAGCGGCTCACCCTGGGCGAGGCGTGGCGGGCCACCCGGGGCAAGCGGTGGCGCCTGATCGGCCTGACGTTGCTGCTCGGCCTGATGCTCGTCGCGATCTTCGCCGGCTACGCGCTGTCCTGGGTCCCGGCGGTGATGCTGCTGGACGGCGGACAGGTCCTCCTCTACGGGGTCGTCACCGTCCCGCTCTTCCTCTGCTTCCTGGTGTGGTTCTGGGTCCGGGTCTACTACCTGCCGGTGCCGGCGCTGATGCTGGAGCAGGTCGGCGTGCTCGGGGCCATCGGCCGGGGCTTCCGGCTCACCCACCGCCAGTTCTGGCGGACCTTCGGCATCGCGCTGCTCACCGTCGTCATCGCGCAGGTCGCGGGCTCGATGCTGGCCATGCCGATCTCCCTGCTGGGGCAGGGCATCCTGATGGGCTCGGGGTCCGTGCACTTCGCGGTGCTGGCCCTGGTCCTCACCAACGCGCTCACCTCCGTCGTCTCGGCGGCCTTCGTGGCCCCGTTCACCACCACGGTCGCCTCGCTGCAGTACCTCGACCAGCGGATGCGCAAGGAGGCCTTCGACGTCGAGCTGATGACCCGGGCCGGGATCATCACCCCGTGACCCCCGCCGGCCTGCTGCTGTCCGACCCGCCCCTGGACCCCTCCGGGGACGAGGCGCGGTCGTGGCTGCGGCAGGAGCTGCTGCACCCGGAGTACCACCAGCAGAACGTCGTCGAGCAGGTCATCACCTGGCTCCAGCGCCAGGTCGACAAGGGCGTCGAGGCCGCCAGCCACGCCCCTCCCCTGTCCACGTTCGCCGCGATGCTGGTGTTCCTGCTGCTCGTCGGCGGGCTCGCCTGGCTGCTGTCCCGGGCCCGCCGCACCGCCCGGCAGGCGGCCGCGGCGGGACCGGTGCTCGCGGACGAGACGGTGACCGCCGACCAGCTGCGCCGCCGCGCCGACGCCGCCCTCGCCGAGGGTCGGCACGCGGCCGCGCTCGTGGACGGCTTCCGGGCCCTGGCCGTCCGCCAGGTGGAGCGCGGCCGGCTCGACGACCTCCCCGGCGCGACGGCGCACGAGGTCGCGGACGCCCTCGCGACGGCGTACCCCGAGCAGCGGCAGCGGGTCGGCGGCAGCGCCGCCCTCTTCGACCAGGTGCTGTACGGCGACCGCCCGGCCACCCGGGAGCAGGCCACGGTCGTGCTGGCGCTCGACGACGAGCTGACGGCCCGGCGATGACCGCCGGGAGCACCACGGCCACCGCCGCCTCGCCACCGGAGGCGTCGTGGTGGCGCCGCCAGCGCTCGACGCTGGTGATCGTCGGAGGGATCGCGGCGGCCGTCCTCGTCGTGGTCGTCCTCGGGGTCGGCGGCGTGCGCACGACGACCCCCCTGGACCCGGACAACCCGGACCCCGGGGGCGCGCAGGCGCTGGCGCGGGTGCTCGACGACCACGGGGTCGACGTCACCGTGGTCCGCGGCGCCGACTCGCTCGACGCCTCGCCCGTACCGTCCGGGACCACGGTGCTGGTCACCTCGACCGACCAGCTGGGCGACAGCACGATCCGGCGGATGCTCGACGACACCCGGGAGGCCGACCTGGTGCTGGCCGCACCCGGGCCGGGGACCACCGAGGCACTCGGGCTCTCCGGGTCGGCCTTCACCGTGACGGTGGGCGACCCGCGCGACGCCGGCTGCTCCGACCCCCGCTTCGCCGGCCTGTCGCTGGAGATGGACCACGCGCTCGAGTACCCCTCGGCCGACGGCTGCTTCCGCGGCCGGCACGGCGTACTCGTCGCCGAGCCCCGCGACGGGCTGACCCTGCTGGGGGCGAGCGAGGCGCTGAGCAACGACCAGGTCCTCCGCGCCGACAACGCCGCCGCGATGCTGCGGCTGCTCGGGAGCGGGGACCGCCTGGTCTGGTACGTCCCCTCGATCGACGACCTGGTCGCCGACGACGGCGTGAGCCTCTCGACGCTGCTGCCCCGGTGGATCCGCCCCGCGCTCTGGCTCGGTGCCCTCGCGCTGGTGGCCCTCGTCGTGTGGCGGGCGCGGCGGCTGGGGCCGCTGGCCACCGAGCCGCTCCCGGTCGTCGTCAAGGCGATCGAGACCACGCACAGCCGGGGCCGCCTCTACCGGCGCTCCGGCGACCGCGCGCACGCCGCCTCCGCGCTCCGCTCCGCGGCCCGTTCCCGGGCCCGGGAACGCCTGCGCCTGGGGCCCGGCAGCGACGACGGCGCGCTCGTGCGCGACGTCGCCCGCCAGGTCGGCCGGCCCGTGGAGTCCGTGGCCGCGCTGATCGCGCCGGACGCCCCCGCCCCCACCACCGACCACGAGCTGATCGCCCTGGCCAACGACCTGGCCGAACTCGACAGAGAGGTACGCCGCACATGAACACCCCCATGAGCGAGACCGGGACCAAGCCGGCCGGGCACCCCGGCGACACCGGGTCGGACCCGGCGGGCGAGCAGGCGCGCGAGCGGCTGGCCGCGGTCCGGGCCGAGGTGGCGAAGGCCGTGGTCGGCCAGGACGCCGCCGTGTCGGGGCTGCTGGTCGCCCTGCTCTGCGGGGGACACGTGCTGATGGAGGGCGTGCCCGGGGTCGCGAAGACCCTGCTGGTGCGCTCCCTGGCCGGCGCGCTGTCCGTCGACACCCGCCGGGTGCAGTTCACCCCCGACCTGATGCCGGGTGACATCACCGGCTCGATGGTGATCGACAGCAGCCGGGGCGAGCTGAGCTTCCGCGAGGGCCCGCTCTTCACCAACCTGCTGCTGGCCGACGAGATCAACCGGACGCCGCCGAAGACCCAGTCCGCGCTGCTCGAGGCGATGGAGGAAGGGACGGTCTCGGTCGACGGCGTCTCGCGCGGCCTGCCCGCGCCGTTCCTGGTCGCCGCCACGCAGAACCCGGTGGAGTACGAAGGCACCTACCCGCTGCCCGAGGCCCAGCTCGACCGGTTCCTGCTCAAGGTGGTGCTGCCCGTGCCGGAGCGCGAGTCCGAGCTGGAGATCCTGCGCCGGCACGCGGACGGCTTCGACCCCCGCGACGTCGCCGGGGCCGGGGTCTCCCCCGTCGCCGGCGCCGCGGACATCGCCGCGGGCCAGGCCGCCGTACGCCGGGTGCAGGTCTCGCCGGAGGTCGCCGGCTACATCGTGGACATCGCCCGCGCGACCCGGCAGTCGCCCTCGCTGAGCCTGGGCGTGAGCCCCCGCGGCGCCACCGCGCTGCTCCGGTCGGCCCGGGCGTGGGCCTGGCTCAACGGCCGCGACTTCGTCACCCCCGACGACGTCAAGGCGCTGGCCCACGCGACCCTCGTGCACCGGCTCGGGCTGCGTCCCGAGGCCGAGCTCGAGGGCGTCGACGTCGCGCAGGTGCTCGGCAGCGCGCTCGGCTCCGTGCCGGTCCCGCGGTGACGGCCCCGCACTGATGGTGCTCCGCGGGCGCGTCCCCCTGCTGCTCCTCCTGGGCCTGGTCCCGGTGGTGCTGCGGCCCAGCATGTCCACGGTGTGGCTGTGGGTGCTCGCCGTCGGGCTGCTGGTCCTCGCGGACTGGCTGCTGGCCCCGGCCCCGGGAGCGGTCGCGCTCGACCGGGCCCCGGTCGCCCCGGTGCGGCTGGGGCACCCGGCCGAGTCGGTGCTGCTGGCCACCAACACCGGGTCCCGTGCGGTGCGGGCGGACCTCCGCGACGCGTGGCAACCCACCGCCGGCGCCCACGACAACCGGCACCGGGTCCGACTCGGTCCCGGTGACCGCGCCCGGCTGCGGACCCCGCTGCTCCCCCGGCGGCGGGGTGACCTGCGCGCCGTCGGCGTGACCGTGCGCACCCGTGGCCCGCTCGGCCTGGCGGCGCGGCAGCGCACCCGGGAGGTCCCGGGCGCGGTGCGGTCGCTGCCGCCCTTCGGCGCCCGCAAGCACCTGCCGAGCCGGCTCGCCCGCCTCCGCGACCTCGACGGCCGGGCGGCGGTCCGGGTGCGCGGCCAGGGCACGGAGTTCGACTCGCTGCGCGAGTACGTCCGCGGCGACGACGTGCGCTCGATCGACTGGCGGGCCAGCGCCCGCAACCGCAACGTGGTGGTCCGCACCTGGCAGCCGGAGCGGGACCGGCGGGTGGTGCTGGTGCTCGACACCTCGCGGACCTCGGCCGGGCGCGTGGAGGACGTCCCGCGCCTCGACTCCGCGATGGACGCCGCGCTGCTGCTGGCCGCGCTGGCCGCCCGGGCCGGAGACCGGATCGACTTCGTCGCGGGCGACCGGCGGGTGCGCAGCCGGGTCCGCTCGGCGGGTGCGGCCGACGTGGTCGCGAACCTGCAGGACACCATGGCCGACCTCGAACCGGTCATCGCCGAGGCCGACTGGACCTCGCTCGCCGGGGCCGTCAGCGGGTTCGGACGGCAGCGGGCACTCGTCGTGCTCCTCACGCCGCTGGAGCCCTCGGCGATCGAGGAGGGGCTGCTGCCGGTGCTGCCGGCCCTGACCCGGCACCACCGGGTGGTCCTCGCGTCGGTGAAGGACCCGGCGCTCGAGCAGCTGGCGGCGACCCGCGGCACCCTCGACGAGGTGTACGACGCCGCCGCGGCCGAGCAGGTGCTGGTGCGTCGCCGGCGTACCGCCGACCTGCTCCGCGCGCTCGGGGTCGACGTGGTCGACGCCGACGCCGAGCGGCTGCCCCCGGCCCTGGCCGACCACTACCTCGACCTGAAGGCGCGCGGCCTCCTCTGACCAGCGGCACGTGCACGCCGACAGCTGTCATCAGCCTGGGTGGCGACCCGGTCCTCGAGGAGGGAGGCGTCGATGTCGCCGGTGTGACCGCGGTGGGCGGCGGACCGGCCGAGCACGAAGACGTAGGCGAGGAAGCAGGACTCGGCGAGCACGCCGACCCCGATCCGCGCCCAGGTGGGCAGGCCGGAGGGGGTCACGAACGCCTCGATCAGGCCGCTCACGAACAGCACCGCCACGAGACCGAGCGCCACGGTGCCCGCGGTCCGGCCCTCCCGGGCCAGGGACTGGGCCCGGGACAGCTCTCCCGGCTCCACCCACGACCAGAACAGCCGCAGGCCCACGCCGCCGGCGACGAAGACCGCGGTCAGCTCGAGCATCCCGTGCGGGAGGATCAGCCCCCAGAAGTGCCCGCCGTGGCCGTGCCGGGTCATGATCGAGCCGATGACGGCCAGGTTCGCGATGTTGCGGAACAGCAGCAGGATGATCGGCAGCCCGAGCACGCCCAGGGCCAGGCAGAGCGCGGCGACCCAGGCGTTGTTGACCCACACCTGGGCGGCGAAGTGCGACGCGGCGTACTCGCTGTAGTAGCCCTCGAAGTCGTGGTTGACCAGCTGGTCGACCTCGCCCGGGGACAGCAGCGACTGCTCGACGTCGGGATGGTCGAGGAGCCAGAGCATCATCACCGCGGTCACCACGACGTTGGCGGCCAGCGTGCCGATCCACCACCAGCGCAGCCGGTAGAGCGCGGCCGGGAACCGGTCGACGAAGAACGACGCCACCCCGCGCCAGGTGCTGACCCGGGTGCCCGAGGCCCGGTTGCGCGCCCGCGACAGCAGCGAGGAGAGGTGCGCGATCAGCGAGGCGTCGGGCGCGGACGTGCGCACCACCGAGAGGTGTGTGGCGACCTGCTGGTAGCGCTCGACGAACTCGTCGCTCTCGGCGCCGGACAGCCGGCGCCGGCGGGTCAGCTCCTCGAGGCGCTGCCACTCGTGCGCGTGCGCGAGCACGTAGGCGTCGAGGTCCACCCGGTCACCCTAAGCCGCCCTATGCTGACCGCGATGTCGACTCCGGAGTTCGCGACGCTGACGACCGACGACCTGGTCACGGGTGAGGCGGTCGCGCTCGACCTGCCCCCGGCCGGCCTCGGCTCGCGGATCGCCTCCGGTCTGATCGACGTCACCGTCACCCTGCTGCTGCTCGTCGGCGTGGTGCTGCTCTCCACCGTCGCGGCGCTCCAGACCGACCAGGCCCTGCTCGCCACGGCGTTCGTCGGCACCCTCGTCTTCGTGTTCGTCATCTTCCCGACGACCGTCGAGACCCTGAGCCGGGGCAAGTCGCTGGGCAAGGTGGTCCTGGGGCTGCGCACGGTGCGGGACGACGCCGGGCCGATCTCCTTCCACCACGCCTTCGTCCGTGCGCTGATCGCGGTCGTCGAGGTCTACGCGTTCGGGGGTGGTCCCGCCTTCTTCGCCGCGCTGCTCAGCTCCCGCGGCAAGCGGCTGGGCGACTACGCCGCCGGGACGTACGTCGTCCGCGAGCGCGTGCGGCTCCGTCTCGCGCCGCCCGCCGCGATGCCGCCACCGCTGGCGACCTGGGCCGCATCGGCCGACATGGCCGCGCTGCCCACCGGGCTCGCGCTGGCGGTCCGGCAGTTCCTCGGCCGGCTCCCGCAGATCGACCCCGCGTCCCGGGCCTCGATCGGCGGCCGGCTCGCCGCCCAGGTCGCGGAGTACGTCGCCCCGCCGCCGCCGGCAGGCACCCCGCCGGAGGCCTTCCTGGCGGCGGTCATCGCCTCGCGCCGTGAGCGGGACGCAGCCCGGCTGGCCCGCGAGGCCGAGCTGCGCCGCCGCCTCACCGCCCGCGGATGAGCGGGCTCCGTGCCCGGGTGACGTGCTCGTCCACCTGCCTGTGCCTGGGTCACCGGTCAGTGACGAGGTCTTGCACGGGCGACGTCGGCGGACCGGTCCTCATCGCAGCAGCCAGAGCTCCCCGTCGGGCACCGGCAGCGCCCCGCAGGTCAGGTCGGTGACCGAGCAGGACCAGAGGGCCGACGAGCCACCCTGGGTCTGCACGAGCAGCGTGGTCTCGTCGGCGAACCGGATCTGCTCCGGGATGCCGTCGAGCCCCCGCACCGGGCGAGTGGTCCTCCCGTCCCAGACGTTCACGACGGCCGAGTCGTCGGGCCGGGTCTCGATCGTCGCGGCGGCGAGGGCGTACGTCGCCAGCGCGGGTCTGCCACCGGGCAGGACGGCGATCCGCTCGGCGGTCCCCGTGCTCAGGTCGTACAGGTTCGACTCGCCGGACGGCCCCGACGACGAGCACCCGCCCCATGGTCAGCTGCGCACCCCAGTTGTCGCCCGCCTCCTGGGTGGGGACCGCCGTCTCCCCGGACGCGGTGTGCAGGACCAGGTCGACGTCCTCCGAGACCAGGACGCCGTCGCCGCTGACCGCGGCGACGTAGCTGCTCCGGGGGACGTCGACCCGGAAGTCGACCCGGTCGGCGACTAGGTCGTAGACCGTCACGGTGTCGTCGAGGTCCAGCCAAGCCAGGTAGCGGCCCTCGGCCGAGAGCGCGGCGCTCTGCACCGCGCCGGCCACGGGGCTGTCCTCCCTCGGGTACGCCGTGTCCTTGCCGAGGCCCTCGTGGTCCGTCTCCCGGCCCAGCACCACGACGTGGCTCTCGGCGTCGACGGCGTAGACACGCTCGGAGGTCCAGCCGACCACGCCCTCCGAGCGCAGGCCGAGGTCGTGCACCTCACCGGACGGGTCCAGGGCGGTCAGCCGTCCGTTGCGCACGAACCACACGGTCTCGGACACGACCCGACCACCGGACTCCGGCGCCCCGGACGCGACCGGGACGTCCCGGCCTTGGCCTCCGTCGACCAGGTGGGCCACGCTCACGGCACCGGCCGCGAGCACCGCGGCCGCCGCGCCCGCCAGCACGGCGCGCGACGCGACGTGGCGCCGGCGCTCGGCGCGGACCCGGGCCCGGAAGGCGAGCTGGTCGACCGGGGGGATCTCCACGGCGTGCTGGACCTCGGTGAGCGCCTCACGGATCTCGGTGGTGGTCATGACATCTCCTGGACGAGCTCGAGGGTGGGCAGCGCGGCGCGCAGCCGCTTGATCGCGTGGTGGGTCTGGCTCTTGACGGAGCCGATCGAGCAGCCGAGCTCGCGGGCGGTGGCCTCCTCGGTGAGGTCCTCGACGTACCGGAGCACGAGCGTGGCCCGCATCCGGGGTGGGAGCTTGCGGATCTCGTCCCACAGCGCGAGGTGGTCGGCGCGGACGTCGAGCCCGCCGGCGTGGCCGGGGTCGGGGAGCGCGTCGGTGACGACCTCCCGCCCCCGGTGCCGCCACTGCCGGGACATCTGGTGGACCATCGCCCGGCGTACGTAGGCGTCGGCCGCGCGCTTGTCGCGGATGCCGTCCCACTTCACGCAGGTCCGGGCGAGGGCACCCTGGAGGAGGTCCTCGGCCTCGTGCCGGTCCCCGGTCAGCAGGTACGCCGTGCGGTAGAGCGGTCCCCAGCGAGCCGCCATGAACTCGCTGAACGAGTGCTCTGTCCCTGCCATCTGCTGTCCTCCCGGAGCGGTGTGCCGTCAGGAGATGAAGAGGCCTGCGGTGCGGAGAAGGTTGAGGGGAGCCCGCAACTTATCGGGACCGGCCCCCTGACGTCCCCGACTCGGGGTCACTACGGTGGGCGCATGATCGACCGAAGCCGTCTGGCGACCCTCCGCGCGGCCGAGGAGGACCGGTTCGTCCGGGACCACCCGCGGTCCGCGGAGCTCGCGGCCCGGGCCGGCCACTCCCTGCTCGCCGGCGTTCCGATGCCGTGGATGACCCGGTGGCCGGGGGCCTTCCCGGTGTTCTTCGACCACGCGTCCGGCGCCCGGCTCACCGACGTCGACGGCCGGGAGTACGCCGACCTCTGCCTCGGCGACACCGGCGCGATGACCGGGCACGCACTGCCCGCCGTGACGGCCGCGGTGGAGGAGCGCGCCCGCGCCGGGATCACCGCGATGCTGCCCTCCCCCGACGCCGTGTGGGTGGGCGAGGAGCTCAGCAGGCGGTTCGGGCTGCCGCGCTGGCAGATGGCGATGTCGGCGACCGACGCCAACCGCTTCGTCCTCCGGTTCGCGCGGCACCTGACCGGCCGTCCGCGGATCGCGGTGATGGACTGGTGCTACCACGGCACCGTCGACGAGACGCTGGCCGTGCTGGACGGTGACCGGGTGGTGCCGCGGCCGGGGGCGCTGGGCCCCCAGGTCGACGTGGCCGAGACGACGGCCGTCGTGCCGTTCAACGACCTCGACGCCCTCGACCGGCGGCTGGCGGCCGGCGACGTCGCCTGCCTGCTCATGGAGCCGGCCCTGACCAACATCGGCATCGTGCTGCCCGACGAGGGCTACCTGGCGGCCGTCCGCGAGGTGACCCGCCGCCACGGGGTGCTGCTGGTCATCGACGAGACCCACACCCTGTGCGCGGGCCCCGGCGGCTGCACCGCGGCCTGGGGCCTCGAGCCCGACCTCGTGGTGGTCGGCAAGCCGATCGGCGGCGGCATCCCGGTCGCGGCGTACGGCATGACCGCCGAGGTCGCCGACCGGCTGCTGAAGCCGATGCTGGAGGCCGAGGTCGACGTGTCCGGGGTGGGCGGGACCCTCACCGGCAGTGCGCTCGCGATGGCCGCGGTCCGGGCCACCCTGTCCACGGCCCTGCGCGAGGAGGACTTCGCGGTCGCGGTCCCGCTCGCCGAGCGGTTCACCGAGGGCGTGGCCGGCGTCATCGCGCGGCACGGCCTGCCCTGGCACGTGCAGCGGCTCGGCTGCCGCGCGGAGTACTGGTTCTGCCCGCCGCCGCGCTCCGGCGCGGAGGCGGCGGCCGCCGTGGACGAGGAGCTCGAGGGCTTCTTCCACCTGTGGGCGCTCAACCGCGGCATCCTGCTCACCCCGTTCCACAACATGGCCCTGTTCTCGCCCCACCACACCGCGGCCGACGTCGACCGGCACACCGAGGTCTTCGCCGCAGCCGTCGAGGAGCTGCTCTCATGATCGACCCGACCCCACTGTGGAACTTCGACGACCCGGAGGGCTCCGAGCAGCGCTTCCGCGCGGAGGCCGAGAACGCCGACCCGGACGACCGGCTGGTGCTGATGACCCAGGTGGCACGGGCGCTCGGCCTGCAGGAGAAGTACGACGAGGGCAACGCCGTGCTCGACGACCTGTCCCCGACCGAGGACGAGGTGGCGGTGCGGATCGCGCTCGAGCGGGGGCGGCTCTTCCGGTCCGAGGATGATCCCGACCAGGCCCGGCCGCTGTTCGAGGCCGCCGCCCGGAGCGCCTCGGAGGCCGGTCTCGACGCGCTCCACGTCGATGCGCTGCACATGCTCGCGCTGGTGGCGGAGCCGGCTGAGCAGGTGGCGCTCGGCCAGCGCGCCCTGGCCGTCGCCCGCGCCTCCTCGGACCAGCAGGCCCGGGACTGGGACGCCTCGTTGCTCAACAACATCGGCATGGCCCAGGCCGACGCCGGCGACTTCGAGGCGGCGCTCGGCACCTTCGAGGAGGCCCTGGCCGCCCGGGAGCGGATCGGCGACCCCTCCCGCACCCGCGTCGCCCGCTGGATGGTGGCGTGGGCACTGCGCAACCTCGGCCGCAACGAGGAGGCCCTGCAGATCCAGCTGGCCCTCAAGGCCGAGCTGGACGCGGCCGGCCTGACCGACCCCCACGTCGACGAGGAGCTCGCGCTGCTCGGGCAGTGACCCCGGTCCGGGACCTTGTGCCCGAGGGGACGCCGCCCTACCGTCGAACCATGGCGCAGGGCGTCCTCGACGGAACCAGTGGGGGGCTCATCACGATCGCGTGGGTGACCGTGATGCTGGGTGCTGTGGTCGGAGGCGTCCTGAACCAGCACGAGATCGCGGCGTTCCTGCGCCGCGGGATCGAGCACCTCCGGCCCCCGCCCGAGACCCCGGCCGGGCCGCCGATCGAGCGGATCGCCAGCGACGTGCGCCGGCTCCGCGCCGAGTTCCGCGCCCCGCCCCCGGGCCTGCCCATGGCGCGCCGGGTGGGGATCAGCCGGGCGTACGACGACCTCCTGTCCTACGCCTGCCACGCCCTCGACGTGCCCGACACCCTCACCGTCCTGCCCTCGGGGACCGAGCGCGACGCCGAACGGCTGCGAGTCGAGCACGAGCTCGAGGAAGCGGGCCTCCGGCTCAGCGCGTGACGCGCGTGTAGACCAGGTCGGTGATGGACCGGCCCGCGGCCAGGCCCTTGCGCTCGAACTTCGTGACCGGCCGCTCGTCCCAGCGGTCGGTGACGCCGCCCTCGAGCAGGGGCTCGGCGTCGAGGACCTCCACCATCTGCTCGGCGTAGTCCGTCCAGTCCGTCGCCAGCCGCCACTCCGCTCCCGGCGCCAGCCGCGAGGCGGCGAGCGCGGCGAAGGCCGGGGTGACCAGGCGTCGCTTGTGGTGCCGCTTCTTGTGCCACGGGTCGGGGAAGAAGGTCCACAGCCCGGCCAGGCTGTCCGGGGCGACCAGGTGCTCCATCGACCACACCGCGTCGACGGAGCAGAAGCGGACGTTGGTCGCGCCGGTCTCGGCCACCCGGCCGAGGCTCTCGGCCACGCCCGGACGCCAGACCTCCAGGGCCAGGACGTCGTACGACGGGCGGGTGGCGGCCAGCGCGGCCGTCGCCTCCCCGACCCCGGAACCGATCTCCACGACCAGCGGGGCCTCGCGGCCGAACACCTCGGCGAAGGAGAAGCCCGGCCGGTCCACCGCCTCGTCCGGCACGACCCACGACTCGTGGTGGGCCTCCCAGGCCGCACGCTGCTTCGGGGTGAACCGGCTGCCGCGGCGGGCGTAGGTGAGGACCTCACGCATCCGCCGGCCGTCCTCGGTCAGCTTCTCGTGGGGGCGCGCGGGGCGGACCCGGTCGTTCATCGGCTCATTCTCCCGAAGGTCTCTCGTGGCGGGACAAGCAGAACGGCCCCGGACCGAGGTCCGGGGCCGTTCTGGTGGATCAGCTGGTCAGCGACCAGCGACGATCACTTGGTGATCTTGGTGACCCGGCCGGCGCCGACGGTACGGCCACCCTCACGGATCGCGAACCGCAGGCCCTCGTCCATGGCGATGGGCTGGATCAGCTCGACGGCCATCTCGGTGTTGTCACCGGGCATGACCATCTCGGTGCCCTCGGGGAGGGTCACGACGCCCGTCACGTCCGTCGTACGGAAGTAGAACTGCGGACGGTAGTTGTTGAAGAACGGCGTGTGACGGCCGCCCTCCTCCTTCGAGAGGATGTAGACCGAGGCCTCGAAGTTGGTGTGCGGGGTCGTGGTGCCCGGCTTGATGACGACCATGCCGCGCTCGATGTCCTCGCGCTTGGTGCCGCGGAGCAGCAGACCGACGTTCTCGCCGGCCTGGCCCTCGTCGAGCAGCTTGCGGAACATCTCGACACCGGTGACGGTCGACTTCTCGGCCTTCTCGCGGATGCCGACGATCTCGACCTCCTCGTTCACCTTGACGATGCCGCGCTCGATACGACCGGTGATGACGGTGCCACGACCGGTGATCGTGAAGACGTCCTCGACGGGCATGAGGAACGGCTTGTCCGTCTCACGCTCGGGCGTCGGGATGGACTCGTCGACAGCGTTCATGAGCTCCAGGATCGACTCGCCCCACTTCTCGTCACCCTGGAGGGCCGGGAAGGCAGCAACGCGGACGACGGGGATGTCGTCGCCCGGGAACTCGTACTCGGAGAGGAGCTCGCGCACCTCCATCTCGACGAGCTCGATGAGCTCCTCGTCGTCGACCATGTCGCACTTGTTCAGGGCGACGACCAGGGCGGGCACGCCGACCTGGCGGGCGAGCAGCACGTGCTCACGCGTCTGCGGCATCGGGCCGTCGGTGGCGGCGACCACGAGGATCGCGCCGTCCATCTGCGCCGCGCCGGTGATCATGTTCTTGATGTAGTCGGCGTGACCGGGGCAGTCGACGTGCGCGTAGTGACGCGCCTCGGTCTGGTACTCGACGTGCGCGATGGAGATGGTGATGCCGCGCTGACGCTCCTCGGGAGCCTTGTCGATCTCGTCGAACGCCGAAGCGGCGTTCAGGTTCGGGTACTTGTCGTGCAGCACCTTCGTGATTGCTGCGGTCAGCGTCGTCTTACCGTGGTCGATGTGACCGATGGTGCCGATGTTGACGTGCGGCTTGGTCCGCTCGAACTTCGCCTTAGCCACTGTGGGCTCCTCCTGGTGTGTTGTTACTTGACTCGTACTACAGTGTTGCTGCCGAGGGTCCGGACGTGACCTTTACTCGCCGCGAACCTTCTTGATGATCTCGTCGGCGATGTTCGAAGGAACCTCGGCGTACGAGTCGAACTCCATCGAGTACGAAGCCTGGCCGGAGGTCTTGGACCTCAGGTCGCCAACGTACCCGAACATCTCGGACAGCGGCACGAGGGCGTTGATGACCATGTCACCGTGACGCTCCTCCTGGGCCTGGATCTGGCCGCGGCGGCTGTTGATGTCGCCGATGACCGTGCCGAGGAAGTTCTCGGGCGTGGTCACCTCGACCGCGAACATCGGCTCGAGCAGCACCGGCTTGGCCATCCGGGCGGCCTCCTTGAAGGCCTGGTTGCCGGCGATCTTGAACGCGAGCTCGGACGAGTCGACGTCGTGGTAGGCGCCGTCCTCGAGGGTGAACTTCACGTCGACCATCGGGTAGCCGGCGAGGACGCCGAACTCCATGGCCTCCTGGCCGCCCTGGTCCACCGACGGGATGTACTCGCGCGGGACGCGACCACCGGACACGTTGTTCGCGAACTCGTAGCCCGCACCGGTCCCGGTCTCGGGGTCGATGTTCGGGCCGAGCGAGATGACGACCTTCGCGAACTGACCCGAACCACCGGTCTGCTTCTTGTGCGTGTAGCTGTGGTTCGTGACCTCCTTGCGGAGGGTCTCGCGGTAGGCGACCTGCGGCTTGCCGACGGTCGCCTCGACGCGGAACTCGCGCTTCATGCGGTCGACGAGGATCTCCAGGTGGAGCTCGCCCATGCCGGCGATGATCGTCTGGCCGGTCTCCTCGTCGGACTTGACCGTGAAGGTCGGGTCCTCGTCGGAGAGGCGCTGGATCGCCATGCCCAGCTTCTCCTGGTCGCTCTTCGTCTTGGGCTCGATCGCGACCTCGATCACCGGGGCCGGGAACGTCATCGACTCGAGGATGACCTGGTTCTGCGGGTCGCAGAGCGTGTGGCCGGTCTTGGTGTCCTTCAGGCCCATGACGGCGACGATCTGGCCGGCGCCGACCGACGCGATCTCCTCACGCTTGTTGGCGTGCATCTGGTAGACCTTGCCGATCCGCTCCTTGCGGCCGTTGACCGAGTTGACCACGGTCGAGCCGGCCTCGAGCTTGCCCGAGTAGACGCGGACGTAGATCAGCTTGCCGAGGTGCGGGTCCGAGGCGATCTTGTAGGCGAGGCCGGAGAACGGCTCGTCGTCGGAGGGCTTGCGGACGATCTTCTCGTCCTCGTCCTTGACCGAGTGGCCGATGATGCCCTCGATGTCGAGGGGCGAGGGGAGGTACTTGACGACCGCGTCGAGCAGGGGCTGGACACCCTTGTTCTTGAACGCGGTGCCGCACAGGACCGGGTTGAGCTTGTCGGCCAGGGTGGCGCGACGGATCGCGGCCTCGAGCTCCTCGACGGTGAAGTCCTCGCCCTCGAGGTACTTCTCCATGATGGCGTCGTCGGCCTCGGACAGGGTCTCGAGGAACTTCTCGCGGTACTCGGCGGCCTGCTCGGCCATCTCCGCGGGGATCTCCTCGACCTCGTAGTCCTCACCCATCTTGGTCTCGCCGCGCCAGGTCAGGGCACGCATGCCGACCAGGTCGACGACACCGAGGAAGTCGGACTCCGCGCCGATCGGCAGCTGGAGGACGAGCGGGGTGGAGTTGAGGCGGTCGACCATCATGTCGACGCAGCGGAAGAAGTCCGCGCCGGTGCGGTCCAGCTTGTTGACGAAGCACATCCGGGGCACGGAGTACTTGTTCGCCTGGCGCCACACGGTCATGGTCTGCGGCTCGACACCAGCGACACCGTCGAAGACCGCGACGGCGCCGTCGAGGACGCGCAGCGAGCGCTCGACCTCGGCGGTGAAGTCCACGTGGCCGGGGGTGTCGATGATGTTGATCTGGTGGTCCTTCCACCAGCAGGTCGTCGCGGCGGACGTGATGGTGATGCCGCGCTCCTGCTCCTGCTCCATCCAGTCCATCGTGGCAGCGCCCTCGTGGACCTCACCGATCTTGTAGGTGATGCCGGTGTAGAACAGGATCCGCTCGGTGGTGGTGGTCTTACCGGCGTCGATGTGAGCCATGATGCCGATGTTGCGGACCTTGTTGAGGTCCGTGGTGATGTCGACAGCCACTGTGGTCAGCGTTCCTTAGAAAGATTTCGGGAGAGTGAGGTGGAGCGGGACGGCGCACCCGGTGGGGCACCCCGTCCCGCCCGTGGTCACCAGCGGTAGTGCGCGAAGGCCTTGTTGGACTCGGCCATCTTGTGGGTGTCCTCGCGCTTCTTCACAGCGGCACCGAGGCCGTTGGAGGCGTCGAGGATCTCGTTCATCAGGCGCTCGGACATCGTCTTCTCGCGACGGTCCTGGGCGTAGCCGACCAGCCAGCGCAGCGCGAGCGTGGTGCCACGCGTGCCCTTGACCTCGATCGGGACCTGGTAGGTCGCACCGCCGACGCGGCGGGACTTGACCTCGATGGCCGGCTTCACGTTGTCCAGCGCACGCTTCAGCGTGACGACCGGGTCGGTGCCGGTCTTCTCGCGGCAGCCCTCGAGCGCGGTGTAGACGATGCGCTGCGCAACCTGCTTCTTGCCGTCCTGGAGGACCTTGCTGACCAGCTGGGAGACCAGCTGCGACCCGAAGACCGGGTCGATGTCGATCGGCCGCTTCGGAGCGGGACCCTTGCGCGGCATATCAGCTCTTCTCCTTCTTGGCGCCGTAGCGGCTGCGAGCCTGCTTGCGGTTCTTCACGCCCTGGGTGTCGAGCGTGCCGCGGATGATCTTGTAGCGGACACCGGGAAGGTCCTTCACACGGCCGCCGCGCACGAGCACGATCGAGTGCTCCTGGAGGTTGTGGCCCACACCCGGGATGTAAGCGGTGACCTCGACGCCGCTCGACAGGCGCACACGGGCGACCTTGCGGAGGGCGGAGTTCGGCTTCTTCGGGGTGGTGGTGTAGACGCGCGTGCAGACGCCGCGTCGCTGGGGCGAACCCTTGAGGGCAGGCGTCTTGTTCTTCGACACCTTGTCCTGGCGGCCCTTGCGGACCAGCTGCTGAATGGTGGGCACCTTGGTGGTTCCCCTTCTTGTTCACTAGTCAGTACCCGACGCTCTGCCGGGCACGATGATGCTGCGTTACTGCTGTGTGCCTGTGGTGTGAGTGCTGGCGCCGCTCGCGACCCGGTCCTGGAAGACTTTGGGGCCGCGGACTATTTCCGAGCACGCGCAACGGTCTGGTCGTCCCAGACACGAGGAATGAGATTACTCGGTCGCTGAACAGGGGTCAAAACGGTACGCAGGCCGCCGCGCAGGTGTGCGAACACCAGTACGGCGACCAGCACGCCGGCCATCGTCAGGACTCCTCCCGAGATCAACGTCCAGCGGGCCCCGAGGTGCTCCCCGATCCATCCGATGATGGGTGAGCCGAGCGGGGTCCCGCCCATCACGATGGTCATGTAGAGCGCCATCACCCGGCCGCGCAGGGCGGGGTCGGACTCCAGCTGCATGGTCGCGTTGGCGGAGTTCAGCAGGGTCAGGGTGCACAGCCCGATGACGGGGGCGAACAGCGCGAACGCGACGTACGACGGGAGCAGGCCGGCCACCACCTCGGCCGCGCCGAAGCCGAGCGCGGCGCCGACCAGCAGCCGCATCCGGATCCGGGTCCGCCGGGCGGCGAGCAGCGCGCCGGTCAGCGACCCGACCGCCATCGCCGAGCCCAGGATCCCGAACTCCCCCGCGCCCTTGCCGAAGACCTGGGTCGCCATCAGCGCCGAGGTGATCTGGAAGTTCATCCCGAAGGTGCCGGCGAAGAACACCATGATCAGGATCATCACCATCTTGGGCTGGCTGCGGACGTAGCGGACCCCCTCGACGAGCATCCCGGGGGTGCGGGGGCGCAGCTCGGCGGTGTGCAGCAGCCGGGTGTCCATCCGCTGGAGCTGCCAGATGACCGCGGCGTACGACGCGGCGTTGATCAGGATGACCCACCCGGTGGCCTCCACCCCGCCGCCGAGCGCGCCGATCATCAGGCCGGCGAGGCCGGGGCCCAGGATCCGGGCGACGTTGAACGCCGCCGAGTTGAGCCCGACGGCGTTGGTCAGCTCGTCGGGACCGACCATCTCCGAGACGAACGACTGCCGGGCCGGGGCGTCGAACGCCGAGCCGATGCCGAACGCGAACGCGATCACGTAGACGTGCCAGGTCTGCACCACCCCGGTCACGGCCAGCGCGGCGAGCAGCAGGGACGCGGCCGCCATCGTGAGCTGGGTGAGCTGGAGCAGCCGGCGCTTCGGGAACCGGTCGGCGATGACGCCGGCGTACGGCGAGAGCAGCAGCACCGGCAGGAACTGCAGGCCGGTCGTGATCCCGAGGGCCGTGCCGCTGTTGCCGGGCAGCTGGAGCACCAGCCAGTCCTGCGCCACCCGCTGCATCCACGTGCCGGTGTTCGACACGACGCTACCGGCGAGGTAGCGGCGGTAGTTCGGGTTGACGAGGGAGCGGAACGTGGGACTCAAGCGGGAGATCAGTCCTTCGGTGTCATTCGTGCTGGGCGAGTCGTTCGAGGATGGGGGCGGCCTGGCGGAGCACGGCGCGCTCCTCGGGGGTGAGGTCACGCAGCCGCATGGCCAGCCAGGCGTCGCGGCGGGCCCGGTCGGCGAGCACGGTGGCCCGGCCGGACTCGGTCAGCGTCACCAGCACCTGGCGGCCGTCGGTCTCGTGCGGCCGGCGGGCGACGTACCCGCCCTCCTCCAGGCAGTTGACGGTGCGGGTCATGCTCGGCGGCTGCACGCGCTCGTGCGCCGCCAGCTCGCCGAGGGCGAGGTCGCCGTTGCGGTAGAGCGCGCCGAGCACCGCCATCTGGTTCAGGCTCAGCTCGTTGTCGGGGTGGCGCTCGTTGGCCAGCCTCCTGCGCAGGCGCATGACGGAGAGCCGGAGCTCGGAGGCGAGACCGGCGTCGGTCCTGGCGACCTTCTCGACGGTGGGCATGTCGTTAGCATAAGTCATTACCTGTGCTAACTATTCCGGACAGGTCACGGGCGCCGAGTCGGCTCAGACGTCCCCCGAAATGCAGCCGAGTCGGCGCAGCTGTCCCGGAGGGAGGGACCAGCTGCGCCGACTCGGCAGGGTTCAGCTGAGCCAGGCGGTGATCGGGCTGATCGCGAAGTAGACGACGAACATCGCCGCGATGACCCACATCAGCGGGTGCACCTGGAAGACCTTGCCGCGGACGGTCTTGATCAGGACGAAGGCGAGGAAGCCGGCGCCGATGCCGACCGAGATGGAGTAGGTGAACGGCATCAGCACGATGGTGAGGAACGCCGGGATGGCGATCTCGAGGTCGTCCCAGTCGATGCCCTTGACCTGCTGCATCATCAGGAAGCCGACCAGGACCAGCGCGGGCACGGCCGCCTCGTTGGGGATGATCTCGACCAGCGGCGAGAACAGCGTGGCGAGCAGGAAGAGCAGTCCGGTCACGATGCTGGCGAGGCCGGTCCGGGCCCCCTCGGCGACACCCGAGGCGGACTCGATGTAGGAGGTGTTGCTGGAGACGCTCGCGACGCCGCCGCCGGCCGCCGCGATCGAGTCCACGATCAGGATCCGACGGGTGTTGGGCGGGTTGCCCTCCTCGTCGAGCAGGCCGGCCTCGGCACCGATGGCGGTCATCGTGCCCATCGTGTCGAAGAAGTCGGCCAGCATCAGCGTGAACACGAACAGCGCGGCGGTCACCACGCCGGCGTTCTCCCAGGAGCCGAGCAGGTTGAAGTCGCCGATGATCCCGAAGTCGGGCTTCTGGAACACGTCGGTCGGCCACGCCGGCACGTTGAGGTTCCAGCCCTTGGGGTTGACCCCGTCGTCGGTGAACGTCGGGCCGACGTGGGCCACCTTCTCGACGACGATCGCGAGCAGCGTGGTGGTGACGATCGAGATCAGGATCGCGCCCCGGACACCCATCACGTAGAGGCCGATGACCAGTGCCAGGCCGACCGCGAAGACCAGCACCGGCCAGCCCTGGAGCTGGCCGCCGATGCCGAGCTCGACCGGGACCGGGCCGGCACCGGTACGGCGTACGAAGCCGGCGTCGACGAGGCCGATCAGGGCGATGAAGAGGCCGATGCCGACGGAGATCGCGATCTTCAGCTGGGCCGGGACCGCGCGGAAGACCGCCTCCCGGAAGCCGGTGAGCACCAGCACCAGGATGACCAGGCCCTCGATCACGACGAGCCCCATCGCGTCGGCCCAGGTCATCTGGCTGGCGATCGAGAAGGTCACGAAGGCGTTGAGGCCCAGGCCGGTGGCCAGCGCGAGCGGGTAGTTCGCCACGACGCCCATCAGGATCGTGAGCACACCGGCGGCGAGCGCGGTGCAGGCGGCGATGGTGGCGAAGTTCCCGTCGGCGAGCAGGTCGCCGTTCATGTCCTTGCCCTGGAGCAGGATGATCGGGTTCAGCACGATGATGTAGGCCATCGTCAGGAAGGTGACGATGCCGCCGCGGACCTCGCGGCCGACGGTCGAGCCCCGCTCGGAGATCTTGAAGAAGCGGTCGATCCCGCTGGCGGCGGGTCTACCTGTCGGGGTGGTCGTGGTCCGGTTCTCGGTGCTGCCCTGGTTGCTCACGGACCGGCATTCTGGCAGATGCGGCCTCTCGTGCGGGTATCCATCCGCCATCTTGGGGACTGGACTAGCGTGGGCCCGTGGAGTTCCGCGACGAGCAGCCGATGAAGCACGAGATCGGCAACCGCACCTACATCGTGGCCGACGTCGAGCCGCTGGACGTGGACGGGGTGCGCACCGTCGAGGTCGGGGTGGCGCTCTGGCTGATCGGCTTCGTCGCCCTGCTCCCGTTCTACGGACGGCTCGAGGACGCGGGCAACGTGTGGTGGCTGTGGACCTGCCTGGCCGGCTTCGGCCTCGGGCTCTTCGGCCTCGAGTACTGCCGCCGGCGCCGCAGGGCGCGGGCCAGGGAGCGTCGCGGGGCGGCGTAGGTCGCCGCCCCGATCAGAAGCTCTCGACCTCGCCCGGGGTCAGGGTGTCGAAGACCGGCTCGGGCGTCGGCTGCGGCTCGTGCTTCTTGGCCAGCCGCACCTCGGAGTGGGCCCCGCAGCCGTGGTCCAGGGACACGACCCGGCCGTCGTCGTTGGCGTCGCCGTTGGCGCAGACCCCGAACAGCTCCGACAGCGGCCCGGCGATCCGCATCAGGAACCCGCAGGTGGTGCAGCTGTCGGGCGCCGACTGGGCCAGCGGGGAGCCCGGGCCGCCGTCGCCGTCGTACCACCGCTGCGCGGCCAGCTCGCGCCCCTCCGGGGACAGCGTCCGGACGCGGCCGAGCCCGAGGTCCTGGGCGACCTGCCGCACCTGGGCCTTCTCGTCGGGGTCCAGCGGGTCGTCGCCGAAGGAGTACGTCGGCACCAGCCGCGGGTCGTCGTCGTCGACGGGCAGCAGGTCACCGGGCGAGAGGTCGCCGGGCTTGATCCGCTCCCGGTAGGGCACCCACTCGGGGGCGACGATCGCCTCGGCGCCGGGGATGAGCACGATCTCGTCGATCGTGACGACCTTCTGCCGGGGGGCGCGGGTCACCGTGACAGACCAGCGCCAGCCGAGGTAGCCGGCGCGCTCGCAGGCGAAGAGATGGGTGACCAGGCGCTCGCCCTCGACGAGGTGACCGAGGTGCTCCCCCACGTCAGCAGCGTCGACCTCCTCGAGCAGCGCGGCACGGGCCGCGTCCACCGCGGCGACGGCGGCGGCATCGGGCTTGGTGCGCACGGAGGTCATCACGGCGAAATCATGACCCATGGGCCACCTCCCTGTCAGGTCGGCCCTCCGATCGGCCCCGTGTCCCGGGCGCCTGGCGTCCCCGCAGCAGGCAGGATGGGGGCATGAGCGCGCCGCACCCTGACTCCTCGTCCGGGGACCAGCGCTGGTCGGACCCGGCCCCCGATCCGGCCTCGGTCGGCGCCGGCGAGCGGTCCCGATCCGCGGGGCGCGGGCTCGGCGCCGGCGCCCGGGCGACGGCCCGGGGCGTCCGGGGTGCCGCCCGGGCCACGGGCCGGGCCGGCCGCTTCACGTTCGCCCAGGCTCGTCGGGCCGCCCGTGCGGAGGGCGCCGGCGACTCGGGCCTCTCCCGGCTGATCGAGATGCACGCCTTCAACACCGCGGGCGACGCGGCGGTCGCGATCTCGCTCGCGGGCACCCTCTTCTTCCAGGTCCCGAGCGGGGAGGCCCGCGGGCAGGTGGCCCTCTTCCTGGGCCTGACCATGCTGCCGTTCGCGATCGTCGCGCCGTTGATCGGTCCCTTCCTGGACCGCTTCAGCCACGGCCGGCGCTGGGCGATCGGCGCGACCATGGCGATCCGCGGGTTCCTGTGCTGGGTGCTGGCCACCGCCGTCGTCGACGACTCGACCACGCTGTTCCCGGCCGCCCTCGGCGTGCTGGTCGCGTCCAAGGCGTACGGCGTGACGCGCGCGGCCGCCGTACCCCGCCTGGTGCCGCGCAACTTCACCCTGGTCAAGGCCAACGCCCGGATCTCGCTCGCCGGCATCGTCGGGGCCACCGTGTCGGCACCGATCGCGGTGCTCGCGTCGTCGTTCGGCCCCGAGTGGTCGCTGCGCTACGCCTTCGTCCTCTTCGTGATCGCCACGATCCTCGCGATCCTGCTGCCGGCCAAGGTCGACTCCAGCCAGGGTGAGATCCGGCTCGCGCTCGGGCCCGGCCCGCAGGCCTCGACCCCCGGGCGCCCCGCCCGGCCGCGCATGCCTCCGGCGGTCGCGTTCGCGCTGCGCGCCAACTGCGGGCCGCGCTGGCTCTCGGGCTTCCTCATCATGTTCATGGCGTTCCTGCTGCGGGAGAACCCCATCGGGGGCTGGAAGCCCGAGGTGCTGCTGGCCGTCGTGATCGGGGCCGCGGGGCTCGGGAACACCCTCGGCATCGCGCTGGGCTCGCTGCTGCGACGGGTCAACCCCATGACCACGGTGGTGCTCGCACTGCTCGCCGACCTCGCCCTGGCGCTGCTGGCCGCGTTGTTCTACGGCGTCGTCACCGCGGCCCTGCTCGGCCTGACCGCCGGCCTGGCCCAGGCGCTGGCCAAGCTCTCGCTGGACGCGACGATCCAGCGGGACGTACCGGAACGCGTGCAGTCCAGCGCCTTCGCGCGCTCGGACACCACGCTCCAGCTGGCCTGGGTGCTGGGCGGCTTCCTCGGGATCGCGCTGCCGCTGAACCCCCAGCTGGGGCTCGGGGTCGCCTCCGCCGTGCTGGCCGCCTGGTCGGTCTACGTGCTGTCCAGCCGGCCCGCGACCGCGGGTCCCGCGCCGGCCTGAGCCTGGACAGGCCCTAGAGCTCGAGCTCGTCGGCGAGCGCGCGCAGCAGCTTGGCGGTGGGCTTGGCGGTGCGCGCGTCGGGGTGCCGGCCGTGGCGGTAGCCCTCGCCGAGGCCGTCGAGCAGCCGGATCAGGTCCTCGACGATCGAGACCATCTCCTCGGGCGTCTTGCGCCGGGCCTGCGACTGGCTGCGCGCGACCGACGCGGGCGCGTCGAGGACGCGCACCTGGAGGGCCTGGTCACCACGCCGGCCCTGGGCGATGCCGAACTCCACCCGGGTGCCGGCCTTGAGGCTGGTGGTCCCCTCGGGCAGCGCCTCGGAGCGCACGTAGACGTCCGGGCCGTCCTCCTGCGACAGGAAGCCGAAACCCTTCTCGGCGTCGAACCACTTCACCTTGCCAGTGGGCACGGCCTGACCTCTCGTCTGTGCGCGTCGCGGCCTGGTGCCGCAGCGGAGGTCAAGCCTATGTCGGCGCCGGACGGCGCCGCCAACCAGTTCAGGACCGGAGTGCGTCGTTCATCGAGCCGGAGCGGAAGCCGCGGGGATCCAGTGCGGCCTGCGCGAAGCCGGCCCGGCGTACGTCGTCGAGCAGCGCGGTCGTGAGCTCGCCGTCCGGCCGCAGCACACCCTCGAGCAGCGCCGCGTCGACCTCGACCGAGGCCCGGTCACCGAGGTCGCGCACCCGCAGGTCGCGCACGGGTACGCCGTGCCGCCCGAGCAGGGCGCGGACCGCCGCCTCGGCCCGCTCGACGCGGGCCAGCCGGTGCGGGGTCACCTCGACCCCGTAGGCCACCCGCGAGGACAGGCACGCCGCGGCCGGCTTGTCCCAGGTCGGCAGGTCCCAGCGCCGGGACGCCTCGCGCACCTGCGCCTTGGTCAGCCCGGCGTCGCGCAGCGGCGTGATCGCACCCCGCTCCGCGGCCGCGCGGATCCCGGGCCGGAAGCCGGCCACCGCGTCGTCGGCGTTGGTGCCGGTGGCCACGTGGGCCAGGCCGTGCTCCGACGCCAGCGGGGTGAGGACGTCGAGCAGCTCGGCCTTGCAGAAGAAGCAGCGGTCGCCGCTGTTGGCCCGGTAGCCCTCCCGGTCCATCTCGTGGGTGCGCGGCGTCATCACCTCCACGCCGAGCGACTCGGCGAACGCGCGCGCCGGGTCCCGCTCGGCCTGCGGCAACGAGTCGGAGTAACCGGTGGCCGCGGCCACCCGCTCGGCCCCGAGGGCCCGCACCGCGGCCGCGAGCAGGAGGGCGCTGTCGGCCCCGCCGCTGTAGGCCACCAGGACCGAGCCCCGGTCGCGCAGGTCGGCCTCGAGGGCCGCCAGCCGGGTGGTCAGCAGGTGCTCGTCGAGCCAGGCCGGGAACTCCTCGAGGCTGTCGAGGACGACGTGGGTGCCGGCCGCCACGAGCTCCTCACGGGTGCAGCCGCCGGTCAGCACCGACACGCTCAGCGCACCGGCGGCGAGCGCTCCCTCCACGTCGTGGACGTGGTCGCCGACGTAGATCGAGGCGCCCTCGCGGCGGAGCGCGTCGGCCTTGCCGACCCCCCAGACCCAGCCCTCGAGGTGGTCGATGTCGAGCGCGAGGTGGTCCACGTGCCGCTGGGCGTTGTCGGGGAACTTGCCGGTGACCACCACGACCCGGCCGCGCTGACGGCGTACGGCGGAGATCGCGTCGTGCGCCCCCGGCAGCACCGGGACCGGGGCGACCGCGTGGTCCGGGTAGAGCGCCCGGAACCGGTCACCGGCCGGGCCGACGGCCTCCTCGGCGAGGTGGGCCGAGAGCAGGTGGTCCAGGGGCGGGCCGAGCCGGGCCGTCATCTCCGCCACGGGGAAGTCGACGCCGAGCTCCGCGCCGAGCGCGAGCAGCGTCGCACTGAAGCCCGGCACGGTGTCGATCAACGTCATGTCGAGGTCGAAACCGACCACGAGAGGTGTCGTCGAGGGGGTACCGGGCATGCTGCCAAGGGTAGGCAGGCGGGGGCCTGCCGCTGGAATCGGGACCGAACCGCTGCCACGCTGGGCCCTCGTGGGTCAGAATGGCAGCTTCGCGACCGGAGAGGCGGGTGTCGAGCGTGGAGGGTCGAGTGCGTGCGCGGCGTGCCGGCGTCGGTCGCCGCGCCCTGGCCGCGGCCGGGTCCGTGGCCGCGCTGGTCGCGTCGGTCGCCGGCCTCGGCGGCGTGCCCACCTCGACGGCGGCCGCGCCCGCGACCGACACCGCCCTCTACCTCGTGACCCTCGACGGGCCCGGCACCTCGGGCCAGCACGCGAACGCGCCCCGGCCGGTGCGCCGCCTGCAGCTGGAGCGCCAGCAGGACGCGGTGCTGGCCGAGGTCGGGTCCCCCGCGCCGGTCTACCGCTGGACCACCGCCCTCAACGGCGTGGCGGTGCGGCTGACCCGCAGCGAGGCCGCGACCCTCGCCGCCGACCCGCACGTGGCCCTGGTGGAGAAGAACGGCGTACGCCGGATGGCCGGCGCGCCGGCGCCCTCCGGGGGCTTCGCCGGCAGCGGCCACCACCGTGGCGGCGCGGGGACGGTCGTCGGCGTCGTGGACTCCGGGATCTGGCCCGACAACCCGCTGTTCGCCGCGGTGCCCCGGCTCGGTCGCGTCCCCCACGGCTTCCGCGGGACCTGCCAGGCCGGCGAGGGCTGGGACGCCGGCACCTGCAACCGCAAGCTGGTCGGCGCCCGCTGGTTCGTCGACGGTTTCGGCGCCGACCGTGTCCGCGCGTCCTCCTCGCTCTCGCCGCGCGACGACGAGGGCCACGGCAGCCAGATGGCCTCGATCGCGGCCGGCAACGCCGGGGTCTCCGTCCTCGTGCACGGCCAGCGCCTCGGCAGCTACGGCGGCATCGCGCCGCAGGCCCGGCTCGCCGTCTACAAGGCCTGCTGGACCGCACCCGACCCCGCCGACGACGGCTGCGCGACGGCCGACCTGGTGACCGCGATCGACCAGGCCACCCGGGACGGGGTCGACGTGCTCAACCTCTCCGTCGGGGGCCCCTCCTCCTTCGACACCGTGGAGCGGGCGCTGCTGGGCGCCGCCGAGGCCGACATCGTCGTCGTGGCCTCCGCGGGCAACCACGGTGGCCGCTCCTTCGCCTCGCACCCGAGCCCGTGGGTCACCACGGTCGGCAGCACCACCGGGGTCGTACGCCGGGGCCGGGTGGTGCTCGGCTCGGGCCCCGCGCTCACCGGCGCGATGGCCTCCACCCGGGGCGTCGGCCCGGCCCGCGTCGTGGTCGGAGCACGGGTCGCGGCCGAGGACGCCAGTCGCGCGCGGGCCCGGGTCTGCACCCCGGGCACCCTCGACGCCGCGAAGGTCCGCGGCGCGATCGTGCTCTGCGAGCGAGGCACCATCGGCCGGGTGGACAAGTCCGCGGCCGTCGAGGGTGCCGACGGCGTGGGCATGGTGCTCGCCAACCCCGGACCCGGGTCGGTCGACTCCGACTTCCACAGCGTCCCGACGGTCCATCTCGACAGGAGCGCCGCCACCACGCTGCGGCACTGGCTGGCCGACCACCCGCGCGGCCGCGTGTCGCTGCGCCCGCTGGGCGTCGCCCACCCGCCGGCCCGACTGAGCCCCTGGTCCTCCGGAGGCGACCCGACGGCCGCCACCCTCAAGCCCGACGTGGTCGCCCCCGGCGTCGGCCTGCTCGGCGCGGTCCCACCGGTCGTCCGGGACACCCGCTGGGACTTCGTGTCCGGGACGTCGGCGGCCACGGCGTACACCAGCGGCACCGCGGCGCTGCTGCGGTCCCGCCACCGCTGGTCGGCGAGCGTGGTCCGCTCGGTCCTGGCGACCACCGCCGCCCCGGTCGCCGGAGCGCCCTCGGCGCTGCGCGGCGGCGCCGGCCGGGTCCGGTCCACGCCGGAGGCCCGTCCGGGCGTCGTCTACGCCGTCGAGCCGCACGACTACCGCGCCTGGCTGGACGGGTCGATGCGAGCCGGGCGGCTGAACACGCCCTCCCTGCTGATCCGTGACGACCAGTCCACCGCGGCGCGCACGATCACCAACCTGGGGCACCGGGCTCTGTACTTCTCCTCCTCGGCCTCTGGCTTCTCGCGGCACGTCGTGGACGTCCGCCCGGCCGCCGTACGGCTCGCCCCCGGCGAGAGCGCCCGCTTCACGGTCCGGGTCGAGCACCGCGGGGCCGGGGTGCACCCGCTCGACGACGGCTGGGTCACCTGGCGCGGCGGCAACGGCAGCGAGGCGCGGATCCCGGTGCTGATCAGCCGCTGAGAGCCGACGTGAGCTACAGGCCGAGCCGCTTCGCCGACTCCTCGCGCATCTGGACCTTGCGGATCTTGCCGGTGACGGTCATCGGGAACTCCTCGACCACCATCACGTAGCGCGGGATCTTGTAGTGCGCCAGCCTGCCGGTGGCGAAGGCGCGCACCGCGTCGGCGTCCAGCGGGTCGGCGCCGGCCTTGACCTTGATCCAGGCGCAGAGCTCCTCGCCGTACTTCTCGTCGGGGACGCCGATCACCTGCACGTCCTCGATGTCGGGGTGCTGGTAGAGGAACTCCTCGATCTCGCGGGGGTAGATGTTCTCCCCGCCGCGGATCACCATGTCCTTGATCCGGCCGACGATGTTGCAGTAGCCGTCCTCGCGCATCTCGGCGAGGTCGCCGGTGTGCATCCAGCCGTCCTCGTCGATGGCCTCGGCGGTCTTCTCGGGGTCGTCCCAGTAGCCGAGCATCACCGAGTAGCCGCGGGTGCAGAACTCGCCGGTCTGCCCGCGCTCGACGGTCTCGCCGGTCACCGGGTCGACGATCTTGATCTCGACGTGCGGGTGCACCCGCCCGATGGTGGCGGTACGCCGGTCCAGGTCGTCGTCGGCGCGGGTCTGGCAGGAGACCGGGGAGGTCTCGGTCATCCCGTAGGCGATCGACACCTCGGTCATGTTCATGTCGTTCACGCAGCGCTTCATCACCTCGACCGGACAGATCGAGCCGGCCATGATCCCGGTGCGCAGCGTCGACAGGTCGTGCTGGTGAAAGACGGGTGGTTCTGCATCGCGATGAACATCGTCGGCACGCCGTACACGCCGGTGCACCGCTCCTCGGCGATCGTGCGCAGGGTGGTCTCGGGGTCGAAGCCGGGCGCCGGGATCACCATCGTGGTGCCGTGGGTGGTGCACCCCAGGTTCGCCATCACCATGCCGAAGCAGTGGTAGAAGGGCACCGGGATGCACAGCCGGTCGTCCGGGCCGAGGTTGATCAGCTCGGTCGTGAAGTAGCCGTTGTTGAGGATGTTGCGGTGGCTGAGCGTGGCGCCCTTGGGGTAGCCCGTCGTGCCGGAGGTGTACTGGATGTTGATCGGGTCGTGCGGGTCGAGCGTGGCCATCCGCTCGCCGACCGCGCTCGCCGGCACCGACTCCCCGCCGGCCACCAGCTCGGCCCAGTCGTCGGTGTCGACGTAGACCACCCGGGCCAGGTCCGGGCACTGGCCACGGACCTCCTCCACCATCGCCCGGTAGTCGCTGGTCCTGAAGGCCGACGCCGCGAGCAGCAGCCGCATCCCGCTCTGGTTCACCGCGTAGGCGAACTCGTGGGTGCGGTAGGCCGGGTTGACGTTGACCAGCACCGCGCCGACCTTGGCGCAGGCGTACTGGGTCAGCGTCCACTCGGCGCAGTTGGGCGCCCAGATCCCGACCCGGTGCCCCTTCTCGATGCCGGCGGCGATCAGCCCGCGGGCCAGGGCGTCGACGTCGCGGTCGAGCTCCGTCCAGGTCCAGCGCCGGCCGCTGGCCACCTCGACCAGCGCCTCGCCGTCGGGGTGGGCGGACACGGTCCGCTCGAAGTTGGCTCCGATCGTCTCCTCGAGCAGTGCCGGCTCGAGCTCTCCCGCGGCGTAGGACTCCATGGCCGAAGCGTAGTCATCAGTGGCGGGTGCGGAAGCCCCTGCGTGACCCCGAGAGGTTTCGGTCGTTGCCCGGACGGGCACCCTCCCTGGTGCCCTCACCGCCGCGTGAGCGGCCCTCGGAAGGAACGCCCGTGACCGGTCGTCAGCTCTCACTCCTCCGCTCCCCCCGCGCGCGGTTCGCCGCCGCCGGGCTCCTCCTCGCCGCGGCCCTCGGTGCCGGCAGCGCCGACGCGGCCACCCCCGCCGAGGGCACCCTCACCGACACCAGTCCCCCGGTGTCCTGGACCGGCGGGCCCTTCGCCAACGACAACGCCTCGGCGCTGGTGCTCTCACCGCCGCAGTGCGACGCCACCCTGAACCCGTGCGACGACTTCACGCTGCACGTGAACACGCCGGCGGGCTACGGGACCGACCACGCCCTCGTGGTGGACGTGAGCTGGGCCGACCCCTCCGCGGACTTCGACGTCTACGTGCTCGACGCCGCGGGCGACGTCGTCGGCTCGGCGGCGTCCACCGCGGATCCCGAGAAGGTCACCATCCCGCCGACCAGCGGGGACTACACCGTCCGGGTCGTGCCGTACGCCGCGACCGGCCAGACGTACGACGCGTCCGCGTCGCTGGCGGCCACCGGGACCGGTGGCTCGGGCGGCGGCAGCGGCGGCGCCGGCAGCGGCCCGGCGTACGACACGTTCGCCGCGCCCTCGTCGTTCACCGACGCGGACAACGCCGGCGAGCCGTCGATCGGCGACAACTGGAACACCGGCACGACGATGTACCAGTCCAGCCTGTCGACCTACGCCGTCACCTGGGACGACTCGACGACGCCGGCCACGCCGCACTGGTCCGACGTCTCGGCCGACGCCGCCAGCGGCTGCCCGCAGGGCTCGACGGTCAGCCTCGACCCGATCCTGTTCACCGACCACGCCACCGGCCGCACCTTCGAGTCGCAGCTGACCGGGGTGGACTCGTTCACCTGCTGGACCGACGACGACGGCGCGACCTGGAACCCCTCCACCGGCGGCGGGATCCCCAGCGGCGTGGACCACCAGACGATCGGCGGCGGCCCGTTCTCGGCCGACGGCCTCGGTGCCCTGCCGACCTCGACCTACCCGGACGCCGTCTACTACTGCAGCCAGGACATCGCGACCGCCTTCTGCGCGGCGTCCCGCGACGGTGGCACCACCTTCGGCGCCGGCGTCCCGACGTACAGCCTGCTCGACTGCGACGGCCTGCACGGCCACGTCAAGGTCGCGCCCGACGGCACGGCGTACCTCCCGAACAAGGGCTGCGGTGACAACCAGGCCGTCGTGACCTCCACCGACAACGGCGGCACCTGGACCGTCAACCGGGTGCCCGGCACCACCCCGAGCGACTCCGACCCCAGCGTGGGCACCGGCGCCAACGGCACGCTCTACTTCGGGTTCGTCGACGGCAGCGGCAAGCCCGGGGTGGCGGTCAGCACCGATCGGGGTGCGACCTGGTCGACCCCGCAGACGGTCGGCACCGAGTTCGGGATCCAGAACGCGGTGTTCCCGACGATGGTGGCCGGTGACGACGACCGTGCGGCGTTCGCCTACCTGGGCACGCCGACCGGTGGGAACTACCAGGACCAGGCGAGCTTCCACGGCGAGTGGCACCTGTACGTCGACACGACGTACGACGGGGGCAGGACCTGGGTGACCAGCGACGCGACGCCGAACGACCCGGTCCAGGTCGGCTCGATCTGCACCGGCGGCACGTCCTGCGGCGACGACCGCAACCTGCTCGACTTCATCGACGTCACCACCGACGACCACGGCCGCGTCGAGGTCGCCTTCGCCGACGGCTGCATCAACGCCTGTGTCACCGACCCGCAGCACGACGGGCGCGACGCCTACGCCACGATCGCGCGCCAGGCCGGCGGCAAGACCCTGCTCTCGGCCTACGACCCGGTCACGACCAACGTGCAGCTCTCCTCGCTGCAGGTGACCCGGCAGTCCGACGGGCGGCTCACCGCGCTGGTCGACCTCACGAACACCGGGACGCGTGCGTTGACCGGGCTGCAGGCCCAGGTGCTCGACGGGCGCAAGCAGGTCGGACTGACCGCGCCCGTCGACCTGGCCGCCGGTGAGACCCGGACGGTGTCGGTGACCTGGAAGCCGAGCGGGGCGAAGTCGCACACCGTGACCGCGGCGGTCGACCCCTCGAACGCGCTCGCCGAGGACGACGAGTCGGACAACAAGGCCGCCACGACGATCCTGCGCTAGCGCTTGTCCCGGGCTCGGGGCGGAGGACCTGCAGCTGCACGCCGTTGGCGTACGTCGTCGTGTCGACCAGGCGGAGCTTCACCTTGTCCTCGGCGTCGGTGGGGAACAGCCGCCGCCCGCTGCCGAGGATGACCGGGAACACCATGAGGTTCCACTGGTCCACCAGGCCGGCCTTGTGCAGGCCCTGCACGAGGGTGGCGCTGCCCGCGACCAGCATCGGGCCGCCGTCGGTGGCCTTGAGCTCGGCGACCTCGTCGAGCGAGCGCAGCACCGAGGTGTTGGTCCAGGTGGGGTCGGTGAGCGTCGAGGACACGACGTACTTCGGCATGGTGTTGAACCGGTCGGCGAAGTCGCCCTCGCGCTCGGGCCAGGCGGCCGCGAAGCCCTCATAGGTGCGGCGGCCGAGCAGCTGGGCCTCGGCCTCGAACGTCTCCCGGGCCTTGAACTCGTACATCGTCGGGTCCTCGTCGATGTCGAAGGTCCAGCCGGTGTGCCGGTAGCCGTGCTCGCCCCCGGGGGCCTCGATCACGCCGTCCAGGGAGATGAACTCGGTGACGATGATGTCGCGCATGGTGAGTCCTTTCGTGGAGTGCTGTCATCCTCTCCACGAACGGGGGGCTCAGCGCACGACACCCCGCCGCGAGAATTCTTCGCCGGTCCTGGGGGCCGGCACGCTGGGCAGCACCGAGGCGAAGTACTCCGCGACCTCGCCCTCGCCCCAGCCCCGTGACTCGCGCAGGCCGAGCCCGATCGTCGCCAGGTAGGTGGGCGAGGGGTGCGCGTGCGGCACGTGCCCGAGGCCGTGCGGTGCGGTGAAGGTCAGCAGCGGCATGTCCTCGTGGCACCCCACCTCGACGAGCGTCTCGTAGCGCCCCGGTCCTGCGGTGTGCCGGCCGCCGTCGAGCGGGCCGAGCACGACCTCCTCGATCGGGTCGCCGTCCTGCGGCACCCGGTGCATCTCCTGGGCGGCGATGTCGGCGAACTGACCGGCGGTGACCAGGTAGCCGCGGGCCGCCGTGAACCCCGGGGTGTCGTGGTCGTAGTAGGCGACTCCCCCGCCCCACTGCCGGGACTCGCCCGCGAAGTACAGCGACCCGGGCAGGTCGACGGGGATGCTGCGGGCCGGCGGGGTCCGGTCCCGGGCCCCGGGGTGCGCCCGGGAACCTCCGGGGGGACGGCCACCCTGGAGGTAGGCCGCGAGGCGGGCCGCGGACATGTTGGAGCCGTAGCTGACGTACCAGACGTAGGACATGACCCCCGCTGTTCTACCCGAAGCACCGACCCGCCACACATCGGTGGCGGGTCGGTGGCCTGTGAATGTCAACACACGACGGGTCGGCGCTGTGTCAGGTGAACAAGCGACGGGTCGGCGTTGTCACGCGTCGATGAGCGACGGGTCGGTCTCGATGACGCGGTCGTGGCGGAGCGAGGAGGCGCGGGTCTCCTTGGCGAACAGCACCGCGACGATGGTGAGCACCGAGGCGATGGCCACGTAGATCCCGACGGCGGTGGTGTTGCCGTCCGTCACGTCACCGAGCAGCTTCAGCGCGATGATCGGCGCCAGGGCACCGGCGAAGATCGAGGCGAGCTGGTAGCCGACCGAGGCGCCGGTGTAGCGCACCGAGGTGCCGAACAGCTCGGAGAAGAACGCCGCCTGCGGGGCGTACATCAGCGAGTGCAGGATCAGGCCGACCACGACGCCGAGCAGGATCTTCGAGGGCTCCTTGGTGTCGAGCAGGTCGAAGAAGACGAACGTCCACACGGCCACGCCGACCGCGCCGGCGAGGTAGAGCGGGCGACGTCCGACCTTGTCGGACAGCGCACCGAAGGCCGGCACGACGGCGAACTGGATCGCCGCACCGATGAGCAGCGCACGGAGGATGACCGGCTTGTCGACGGCGATGTACGTCGTGGCGTAGGTGATCGAGATGACCGTGAAGATGTAGTAGCTGATGTTCTCGGCCAGGCGCATGCCCATGGCGACGAACACCTCGCGGGGGTACTCCTTGATGACCTCGAGGATCGGGAGGCCACGGTCCTGCTTCTCCATCTGCTCGGCGGCCTCCTTGAAGACCGGCGACTCCTCGATGGTGAGGCGGACCCACATGCCGACGGCGACCAGGACGGCGCTCAGCAGGAACGGGATGCGCCAGCCCCAGTCGAGGAAGGCGGCGTCGGACTGGACCGCGGCGAGGATCCACAGCACGCCGGTGGCGAGCAGGTTGCCCATCGCCACGCCGGCCTGCGGCCACGAGGCCCAGAAGCCGCGCCAGCCGTCGCTGCCGTGCTCGGAGACCATCAGCACCGCACCGCCCCACTCGCCGCCGACGGCGAAGCCCTGGAGCAGGCGGCAGAACACGAGGAGGACCGGGGCCGCGAGGCCGATCGAGGCGTACGTCGGCAGCAGGCCGATCGCGAAGGTGCCGAGGCCCATCATGAGCAGCGAGGCGACCAGCATCTTCTTGCGGCCGACCCGGTCCCCGAAGTGGCCGAAGACGACGCCACCGATGGGGCGGGCGACGAAGCCGAGCGCGTAGGTCATGAACGCGTAGAGCGTGCCCTCGGTGCCGCCGATCTGGCCGAAGAAGACCTCGCCGAAGACGAGCGCGGCCGCGGAGCCGAAGAGGAAGAAGTCGTACCACTCGGTCGCCGTGCCGATCAGGCTGGCGAGGACGACCTTGCCGACGGAGCGGCGTCCGGGGTCGGCCCCCGGTGAGTGGTTCGGGACGGCGTGCGTGGTCATGGTCCTGCCTTTCGGGTGCCGCGCCGGTGGCGCTGCTCGGGAGTGGGTGGTGCGGGGTCGTGCGGGTCGTGCGGGTGTTGCGGGGGCCGGGGTCAGGCGGCGGTCCAGCCGCCGTCGAGGAGGAAGGAGGAGCCGGTGATCGAGGCGGTGCCCGGGCCGCAGAGGTAGCCCACGAGGTCGGCCACCTCCTCGGGGTCCACCAGCCGCTTCACGGGGGTGCGGGAGAGCAGCACCTCGTCGAGGACCTCGCTCTCGTCGATGCCGTGGGTCTGGGCCTGGGCGGCGATCTGGCCCTCGACCAGCGGGGTGCGCACGTAGCCGGGGCAGACCGTGTTGCTGGTGACGCCCTTGCCGGCGGCCTCCAGCGCGATCACCTTCGACAGGCCCTCGAGGCCGTGCTTGGCGCTGACGTAGGCCGCCTTGTACGGCGAGGCGCGGTGGCCGTGGACGCTGGACACGTGGATGACCCTTCCCCAACCACGGGCGTACATGCCCGGCAGCAGCCGGCGGGCCAGGCGGAACGGCGCCTCGAGCATCAGCCGGTGGATCAGCGCGAAGCGCTCGGGGTCGAAGTCCTCGATCGGGGCGACGTGCTGGATGCCGGCGTTGTTGACCAGGATGTCGGCCTCGACGTCGAGGGCGTCGATGGCGGCCCCGTCGGTCAGGTCGAGGCCACGCGACTCGCCCCCGATGGCGGCGGCGACCTTGGCGGCTCCCTCGTCGTCGAGGTCGAGCACGACCACGTGGGCGCCGAGCTCGGCGAGCCGGGTGGCGACGGCGGCGCCGATGCCGCTGGCTCCCCCGGTGACGAGGGCGGTGCGGTCGGTGAGTGGTGTGACGGGGGTCTCCTGCATGACCCCGACCGTAGGGCGGGCAGCACCGGACGATGAACGGCTGCGATCACCACAGATCACCCCCGAACATGTGTCGGATCACCACACGACGCTCAGCGCGACGGCGTCACCCCAGCGCGGCCTCGAGGTCGGCCCAGAGGTCCTCGACGTCCTCCAGACCCACCGACAACCGCAGCAGCGCGTCGTCGGGGCGGGCCTCGGCGGCGACCGGGCGGTGGGTCAGGCCGGCGGGGTGCTGGACGAGCGTGTCCACGCCGCCGAGCGAGACCGCGTGCGTGATCAGCCCGCAGCCCTGCGCGACGGCCGCCGCCGCGGCGTACCCACCCCGCAGCTCGAACGCGAGCAGGCTGCCGGGGCCCGCCATCTGGGTGCCGACCAGCCCTGCGGGGTCGCACTCCTTCAGGCCGGGATAGAGCACGCGCGCGACCTGCGGGTGCTCGGCGAGGCGGCCGGCCAGCGTGGCCGCCGTCTCCTGCTGGGCACGCACCCGCAGCGGCAGCGTCTGCAGGCCGCGGTGCAGCTCGTACGCCGCGAGCGGGTGCAGCACGCCGCCGGTCACGGCACGGACCTGGCGCAGCCGGGTCACCCACTCCTCGTCGGCGGCGACCACACCGCCCATCACGTCACCGTGGCCGCCGAAGAACTTGGTCGCCGAGTGCATCACCAGGGTGGCGCCCTGGTGGGCGGGCTGCTGCAGCACCGGCGTGGCGAAGGTGTTGTCCACCAGCACCGGCACGCCCCCGGCCTGGTCCACGACGGCGGCGATGTCGACCAGGTCGACCGTGGGGTTGGCCGGCGTCTCCACCACGACCAGCCCGGTGTCCGGCCGGATCGCTTCGGCGATCCGGTCCGGGCGCGCCCAGTCGACCCGCGTGGAGAGGATCCCCGACGCCAGCACGTGGTCGGTGCCGCCGTAGAGGGGACGGACCCCGACCACGTGCGGCCGGCCCGCGGCCACCGACGCGACCAGGACGGCGCTGAGCGCGGCCATCCCCGACGCGAACGCCACCGCGCCGTCGCAACGCTCCAGGGCGGCGACCGAACGCTCGAGCCGGTCCACGTTGGGATTCCACAGCCGCTGGTAGACGTGGGAGTCGCCGGGGCCCGGGCGGTGCCCGGTCGCGAGGTTCTCGTACGACGAGCCACCCGCGGCGAGCGAGTCCAGCGGGTACGTCGTGGACAGGTCGATCGGCGGGACGTGCACGCCCAGGGCCGTGAGGTCCTCCCGGCCCAGGTGGACCGCGTGGGTGTCGAGGTGGGTCATGGGGCACAGCCTGTGGATCCCGCCGACGAGCCGCAAGAGTTCCGAAGATTCCTCTTCTGACGGGACCGGATTCGAAGAAACCGCCACGAACCGGGCCTAGGATCGGCGCCGTGCCGAAGAACGACCACGCCCGCCCGCCGGGTCCCGAGCCCCGCATCCGGCCCGTGCTCGACGAGGTGGACCGGCGGATCGTGGCCGAGCTGCTGCGGGACGGCCGCACCCCCAACGTCGTGCTGGCCCGGGCCGCCGGGATCGCCGAGTCGACCTGCCTGTCCCGGGTCCGCGCGCTGCGCGAACGGGGCATCGTCACCGGGGTCACCGCCGAGGTCGACCTGGCCCGGCTGGGCCTCCCGGTGCAGGCCATGGTCGCGATCCGGTTCTCCGGGCACCTCCGCGCCGACGTCGACGCCTTCGCCGACGAGGTCTCCCGGCTCCCGGGCGTGATCGCGACCTACAACATCAGCGGCGCCAACGACTTCCTCGTGCACGTGGCCGCCCCGACGCCCGAGGCGCTGCGCGACTTCGTGCTCGACAACCTCACCGGCCGTCACGGCGTGGTGCACGCCGAGACCAGCCTGGTCTTCCACGTCAACCGCGGCACCGACGTGCTGTCGGCCGGCTGAGGACGCCTGCTAGTCGTCGGCCCGGAGCCGGTGCACCCGGAGGGCCAGCTGGACGTCCAGCCCGCGCCCCGGGTCACGCCAGTCGCTGCCCAGCAGCTCGGTGACCCGGTCGAGCCGCTGGACGACGGTGTTCGGGTGCACGTGCAGCCGCTCGGCCGTCTCCCGGACCCGCCCGCCGGTCGCGAACCACGCCTCCAGGGTCTCCACCAGGCTGGTCCCGCGCTGCGCGTCGTAGGCCAGGACCGGGCCCAGCGTCGTGTCGACGTACTCCGCCAGCTGCCCGGGGCCGTTCTCCCCCAGCAGCAGCCGGGTCACGCCCAGCCCGGCCGGGTCGCTGACGTCGCCGGTCCGGCCCAGCGTCACCAGCGAGTCCAGGCAGCGCCGCGCGTCGGCGTAGGCGGGGCCGAGGGCGCCGTCGGTGCCGGCGACGCCGACCGTGGCCACGCCGCCGGCGGTCCCGACCGCGTCGCGCAGCGTCCCGCCCAGCTCGCGCGGGTCCGGCGAGGGGACGAGGACCACCAGCGCGCCCCGGTGCTCGCCGGCGAGCCCCCGGCGGGCACCCGCCACGCGCACCGCGACCCGGACCGCGGCGTGCCGGTCGATCCCCTCGACGGAGGCGACCGCGACCGCCAGCGGCGGGTCGAGCACGACGCGCTGCCGGCGGGCGCGCTCGCGCAGCAGCAGGTCGGGGGTCGCCCCCTCCAGGAGGTCGGTCAGCAGCTCACCCCCGAGCCGCTCCTCGGTCTGGGCCACCGTCCGCGCGAACAGCAGCACGAGCGCGGTGACCAGGGCGCCGCGCTCGAGGGTGCGGCGCTCGGCGAGGGCGAGCGGGCGGGTGCCGCCGTGCAGCACCAGGGTGGCGACGTGCTCGGTGCCCGCGAGCGCGGCCGCGACGTACGTCCCGTCGACCTCGACCGAGCGTCCCGAGGCCACCGAGTCCGCAACCACCCGCTGCCACCCGTCCTCCGCGACCGACCCGGCGAGCAGGTCGCCGTCCGCGTCGTGGATCGCCAGGTCGGCCTCGAGCACCTCCGCGAGGACCCGGGCCACCTCCTCGACCCCGCCGCCGTGCAGCAGCAGGTCGGTGAGCCGGTCGTGGGCGTGCGCGGCGCTCTCCACGGCCGCCGTGTGCTGGGTCATGGTCCGGTTGGCCTGGTCGAGCTCGGCGAACAGCCGGGCGTTCTCCAGCGCCACCGCCGCGTGCGCCGCGAAGGACGTCAGCAGGCTGACCTCCGAGGACGGGAACGGGCGCACCGTGCGGTGCACCGCGAGCAGCGCCCCGATGACCCGGCCGTCCAGCACCAGCGGGACCCCGAGGATCGCGCGGATCTGCTCGCCCGCGACCGCGTCGTCGATGAACTCGCGGTGCACGAAGCGCGCGTCGGACTGGTAGTCCTCGGTGAAGTAGGGCGCCCCGGACTGCGCGACCAGCCCCAGCAGGCCGGTGCCGAGCGGGAGCCGCAGCGTGCGGAACTCCTGGGTGAGCGCGCCGTCGGTGACCTTCATGTACGACGCACCGTCGGCCTCGTCGTTGAGGGACAGGTAGGTCATGTCGGCGTTGAGCAGCTGGCGCGCCCGGCGCACGATCGCGGCCAGGATGGCGTCGACGTCGCGGATCGCGGTCAGGTCGCTGGCGGTGTCGTAGAGCGCGCTCAGCTCCGCCTCGCGGGACCGCTGGCGGGCGATCAGCTCACGCAGCCGCAGCGCCACGTCGTACTCACGGCGCAGCCCGGCGAGCTCGGCCGGCGTGGCGCCGGCGCGCTCGGCCTCCGCGACGACCTCGTCGAACGACGATCGCGGGGCCTCGTCGTAGAGGAGGTCGAGGAAGGAACCGGCCACGATCGAGGACCGTAGTCCTGGTCGGGACGGAAATGCGACGGGCCCCGCCGATCCCGGAGGATCGACGGGGCCCGTCGGTTCGGTCGGATCAGTTGTTCGAGACGACCTTGACGGTCATCACGCCGTTCTTGTTGACCTTCACCACGCGGATGCTTCGTGCCCGTGTTCGGCACGTCGACGCCCATCCACTCCGGCTCGTAGAAGCCGGGGTGGTCACCGCAGCCGTGCTCGTCGCAGTCGAACCACCAGGTCTTGGTGTCATTGAAGACCGGCTGCGCCGACTTGCGAGCGGACCGTGGTCGGCACGCCGTTCAGACGGAACGTCTGCTTGGTGGTCGGCAGGAGCGAGAACGTCGAGTCGAACGTCTGGATCCTCGTGCGCATCAGGCTGGAGCCCGAGTGCGTGAAGTACGGGTGCGCGTCCACGGGGAGGATCTCGCCACCGCCGGGGTGGTCACCGACGTTGTTGTCGGTGTACGAGGTGTCCCAGTAGGAGATCAGCGCGCCCGGCTCGAATTTGATAGAAGTCCACCCAGTTCGACGTGTCAGGCGATGTCGCCGAAGTTGTAGATGTGCTGCAGCAGCCGGTCGCGGCCGACGTACTGACGGTTGTCGACGATGTAGGCGTTGAGGAACGACTGCGTCCTCGGTGCCCGTGGTGGTGCGGAACCCGTCGAAGGTCCAGCCCTCGTCGTTGGTCTCGGCGTTGCCGATGTCGGTGCCGCCCAGGGTGATGTTGTCGACCTGGAAGCCCGACAGGGCCACGCCACCGTCGGTGAGGTACGCCAGCGCAGCGCGTTGGTGCCGTCCGGGACGGTCGCGGTCAGGTCGACCCACGCGCCGTCGGTGCTGCCGGTGATGCCGGTCCCGTCGGGGTTGGCCTCGCCGGGAGCCTGGCTGACGCTGGTCGGGATCGCGGTCCAGGTGGTGCCACCGTCGCTGGAGGCCTCGAGGTAGGCGTAGTCGTAGTCGGTCCTCGATGTCGTAGCGGACCTTGGCGGTCAGCGCGCCACCGCCGGCGACCGTGCGGGTCATCGTGGTGTCGAGGTCGTCACCCTGGTCGCTGTAGAAGTACCGCGAGCCACAGGTGGCGCACGGGGCGCCCAGCTCGAGGGTCCTGTGCTTGTTCGGCAGCAGGACGACCAGGCCGTTGGCCTCGTCGCCCGAGGTCGACTGGCTCGGGCGGACCTTGTACGTCGCGTCGTGACCCGGGCGGGCCGTGTCGTAGTTCGAGCCAGCCGAGCTGGAGCTTCTCCCAGGCGCCGAACGGCATGGGCTGGTCGCCGATGCCCTCGTCGGACTTGGCGGTGCCGCGGGACTGGCTCATCAGCGACCAGTGCTCGACGGTGTTCGAGGCGCCACCGGTGTTGCCGGAGGTGTCGTAGAGGTCCGGCAGACCGAGGTCGTGGCCGAACTCGTGCGCGAAGACGCTCAGGCCGCCGTTCTCGGGCTGGATCGTGTAGTCGTTCACCCAGACGCCGGTCGGGTTGCTCGGGATGGTGACGGGGCCCGCGGTGCTGTTGGACGTGCCGCCCTCGCCGACCTGGACACCGCCGATCTGGGCGCCGTCGGCGGGGCCGCTGGTGCCGAACGGGTGGAGCATCGCGTTCCAGCGGTGGCTCCAGATGGCGTCCGAGCCGTAGACCGGGTCGCCGTCGGCCTGGTCGCCGCCGGCGTGCACGATCTGGAAGTGGTCGATGTAGCCGTCCGGCTCGTTGAAGTCGCCGTCGCCGTCGAAGTCGTAGCGGTCCTGGTGGTCGAACGTCTTCAGGTAGTCCTGGATCTTCTCCATGGACCTGCCGGCGTCGACCTTGGACCTGCGTCCACTCGGCCAGCGCGTCGCGGATGAGGAACCAGGTGTTGGTGCAGACGATGCCGCCGCAGAAGTCACGACCGTAGCGGGCCTCGTTGAACGGCACCTTCACCCACTCGGTGACCTTGCCGTCGATCGAGTACTTGCCGACTGGACTGGTCCTCGTAGAAGGACTTCATCCGGTTGAAGTACATGTTCTGGTAGTGAGCCGTGGTCGTAGTCCGACTGCCACAGCGTCGAGTTGTCCTTGGTGCGATCCGGCTCGCGGGATCTCGTTGTGCAGCGGGCCGAGCTCGCGCTGGCTGGAGCCGTCGGGCGCACGGGCCGGGGTAGGCCGCGTGCTGGGTGTCACCGAACTCCGCGAGCACGACGAAGATCTTGTCGTTCTGCGCGGTGCCGACGCGGCCGTACTTGCCCTTCCCGAGCTTGACGGAGTCGCCCTGGATTCCCGTGCGCACCTGCTTCTCGAGCGCCGCCTGGTTGCGTGCCTCGAAGTTCGCGCGCCACTTCGGCGTGAGCGAGTCCGAGAGTTGACCTGGGCGCCGGCGCGGGCGCCCCGGAGTTGGTCGAACGTGGTGCCCGGCGCGGCGCCGGCCTGGGTCGAGGACAGCGACAGCGTTCCCGCCGCGCTGAGCAGTGAAGCCGTCGCGAGCGCGACGAGCTTGGTCCTTCGCATGCAATGCCTCCCGATGAGCCGTGGGTGCCACGGCGTAAAAGTGCACATGAACCGAATGCGCCACAGCCCCGGGAATCACACTGGTTCTCAGCGGCCTCTCAGGACACGGGCCTCCGGTAGTTGACCCGGCCCACGCGATCCGCAGGCAGCCACTCGCACCGTTATCAGACCGTTACCAAACGGTCCTCATGTGAGAGCGCTCACGATTCGCGTGTGACGCTCATCTCCCGGTCACCGAAGCGCACCCGGTCCCCGTCCAGCAGGGTGGCGGCCTTGCCGGCCGTCAGCGCACGGCTCACGCCCTGCCGGATCAGGATCGACCCGTTCGTCGAGCCGCGGTCCATGACGACCAGGACCCCGTCCGGCGCGACCTGGAACTGCGCGTGGGTCTTCGACAGCGACATGTCGCCCGAGCGCAGCGGCACCAGGTGCCGGACCGGCTCACCCGGACGCGGCTCGGGCCGGCGACCGACGAGCGCGAGGCCCTCGACCAGGAAGGACTCGCCGGAGTCGAACGAGACGCGCCAGCGGGCGAGGGCGCGACGACCCTCGGGGGCGTTGCGGATGGTGGTGCGCTCGGCCGCGGAGTGGCGCGGCGGCGCAGCAGGTGGCCCCGCAGGGGGTGGGCCGGCGGGAGGCGGGCCGGCCGGGCGCTGGACCGGGGGCTGGACCGGGGCCGGCACGGTGGCCGGCAGCTGGTCGACCAGGGGCGGGCCGAGCGGCTGGCGCCGGGCCGGGGGCGGGACCGGGGGCGCGGCCGGTCGCGCGGTGGGGGGCGGACCGGACGGACGCGGGGCGCGGGCCGTCGCGGGGGCCGGCGCGGCCACGGGGACCGGCTGGGGAGCCGGCACGAGGCGCATCGCGGTGAGGTTGACGATCTGCCGGGGCGCGGCGGCCTCCTGCTCGGTCTCGACGGGGACGGGCCGCACGTCGACGACGATCGAGTGCGCCACGTGGTCGTGCCAGCCCCGCCGCTGCCGTCCGCGGTCCATCACCGCGGTCCAGGCGAGGGTGGCGACACCGAGCCCGAAGGTCGGCAGCGCGGAGACGCCGAGGATCAGCGAGCGCAGCAGCGCCGGCCCCACCCCGACCGGGACGCCGCTGTCGTGGTGGACGAGCCGCAGGCCGACCGCGGCCTTGCCCGGCGACGTACCGCGCACCCCGAGCAGCAGCGAGAACCCGAGGCCGACGACGAGCACCGCGGCCACGATGACGGCGACGCCCGCCCAGACGTGGTCCCGGCTGATGAGGAAGTGGTAGGCCGCCACCACGGCCATCGCGTCCAGCGTCCAGGCGATGAGTCGGTCGAGGGTGAACGCGTAGAAGCGCCGGTCGAGCTCCGCCGGCGGGAAGCTCGAGGCGTGGCCGTTCACGGACTGGGTCATCGCACTCGCCCGGTCAGGGGTTCGCGACCTGGATGGTCACGCCGTCGCCGAGGTCGATGATCGCGCCGGGGATCAGCTGCACCGCGATCCCGGGCTGCAGGTCCTCGGGCGGGAGTCCGGGCTGCACCAGGACCGTGCCGTTGGTCGAGCCCATGTCGGTGACGACGGCGGTGCCGTGGTCGGCCCCGGAGCCGGGCCGGATCTCCAGGTGGGTCGAGGAGATCTCCTGGTTCGGGCTCGGGACGGTCACCAGCCGTGGCTGCTCGGTGGAGGTGAAGCGTCGCGCCTCGGGCGCGCGGCCGACCAGCACGGCGCGGTCGACCTCCACGGTCTCACCGTTGGAGAACAGCAGCCGCGCGACCGGTCGGGCGGTCACGCTCGGCGCCGGGGGCTGGCCGGGGATGCCCGGCTGCTGGCGGGCGAACTGGCCCGGGTCCCAGGACCCGGACTGCGTCATGCCGTCGTGGTCCTCGTCGCCCGGCACGGCCGGGGGCGGGGACACCGGGGGCGCCGGGGCGCGGGGGCGCGGGGGGCGCCGGGGGCGCCGGGGGCTCGGGCGGGAGAGGCACCCAGATCGGCGGTTCCTCGTCCGCGTACTCGTCCTCCGCGGGCTCCTGGCTGTCGGCCTCCTCCTCGAGGAACGGCTCTCCGGCGAGGTAGGGCACCGCCTGGGTGGCCTCGCCGTCGAACTCGGGCTCGGGCTCAGGAGCGGGCTGCTCGTCGACGACGGGCTCCTCGACCAGGGGCTCCGGCACCACCGGCCCGGCGCTCAGGGGCTCGGCTGACCCGGTCTCCACCCCCGGGGTGCGCGGCGGCTGGTCGACCCGCGAGAGCCGGACCAGGCCTGCGGTGACGCGGAGGTCGGCCGTGCCGGACTCCTCGGCCACCTCGATGCTCGTCCGCGTCACCTCGTGCAGGGACCGCTCGACCCACGTGCCGGCCTCCGAACCGTCGAGGTCGACGGTCTCACCGCCGGCGGTGAAGCTCGCGCGGGCGGCGCCCCGCAGCACCACCCTCGTCACTCCCTCGCCCTCGCTGACGAGGACGAAGCCGGGGAGGTCACGCAGGCCGGTGGCGATCAGCGCGTCCAGGGTCTCGTCGAAACCGGCACCCTCGTCCACCAGCTCCCACAGCGCGGCGACGCGGGCCTTCTCGGTGGGCGGCAGGAGCACGGTGGCGTGCTCGCCGAAGATGCCGAACCACTCACCGGGCCGGAAGGACCGCGTGGTCGGTTCCTGGTCGTCGCTCACGGCAGGGCCCCCAGCTTCTGTTCGAGACTCACCCGCTGGCGCTCGGAGTCGTAGGCGTTCTCGGTCGCCAATCCCACCACATCGACGACGACGGCTGTGGCGTTGTCCCGGCCGCCCGCACGCACGGCCGCGGCGACCAGCTCGTCGGCCGCGTCGCGCGGATCCGCGACCCGGCCGAGGATCTCCGCCATCGCGTCGTCGGCGATCATCCCGGTGACCCCGTCGGAGCAGAGCACCAGTCGCTCCACCGACGGCAGGGGCAGCAGGAAGTAGTCCGCCTCGGCGCGGTCGGGCCCGCCGAGCGCACGGGTGATGACGTGCCGCTCCGGGTGGGTCGCGGCGTCGGCGGCCGTGATCCTGCCAGCGTCGACCAGCTCCTGCACGACGCTGTGGTCGACGCTGACCTGCTCGAGCACGCCGTCGAGGAAGCGGTAGACCCGGGAGTCGCCGAGGTTGGCCAGCAGCCACTTCGGGCCCTCGTCGTCCTCGACGAGCAGCGCGACGACCGCGGTCGTGCCGGCGTAGAAGCTGCGGGTGCCGCGCGCCGCGGTGGGCCGCGCCGAACTCGGCGATCCGGTCCTGGCTGGCCCGCAGCGTGGCGGCCACGACCTCGGCGCCGCGCCGGGCGTCGTACCCCTCGTCGGCGAGCCGGCCGAACTCCTCGACCACGATCGCGCTGGCGACGTCGCCGCCCTCGTGCCCGCCCATGCCGTCGGCGACGACGAAGACCGGCGGGGCCGCGAGGAAGGAGTCCTCGTTGACCTCGCGCACGAGTCCGACGTCGGTGGCGGCGCCGTAGTGGAGCTCGACGCCCCTGATCTGCTCTGTCATCCCACCTCCTGGGTGGAGAGGAGCGTAGGGCCTGGAACCGGTCGATGGGCGGGTAGCGTGGGAGGGATGTCCGGATCGTCCGCCCGCCGCGACGGGTTCCGCACCCTGGCCGACCAGCTGCGTGGCTGGCCGGACGAACGGCTGTCCCGGTTGCTGGTCGAGCGTCCCGATCTCGCCACCCCTGCCCCCCATGACTTCGGCCAGCTCGCGTCGCGGGCCGCCACCCGATCCTCGCTGCTGCGCGCGCTCGACCACCTGACCCGGCTCGAGCTCTCTGTGCTTGATGCCCTCGTCGTCGCCGGTCAAACCACCTGGGCCGAACTCCGCGAGATCGTGAACGCCGCGCCCGAGCGGGTCGACGCGGCGATCGAGCGACTGCTCGACGTGGCCCTGGCCTGGGAGTCCGACCAGGGCCTGCGCCCGCTGAGCGGGGTGGCGGACGGCCTGACGGGAGGCCCGGCGCGGGGTGCGAGCGGCCTGCGCCCGGTCTCCGCGGAGCCGCCGCCCGCCGCGGAGGTGGAGCGGCTGCTCGCCGAGCTCTCCGAGCCGGCGCGCGCCCTGCTGGAGCACGTCGCCGACAACGGCGGCGAGGCCACGACGGGCTCGGCGCGGCACACCGTGCTCCCCGAGGACGCCGCCACGCCCGCCGAGGAGCTGCTCGCGCGCAAGCTGCTGGTGCCGCGGGGCGGCGGCGTGGTCGTGCTGCCCGGCGAGGTGGGCATCGCGCTGCGCGGCGGGCGTACGACGCGTGAGCCGGTCGACGACCTGCCGGAGCTCGCCACCTCCGACCGGGACCAGGGGCTGGTCGACCGGGCCGCGGCCGGGGCGGCGTTCGAGGCCGTCCGCCGGATCGAGCTGCTGCTCGACCAGTGGGGCACCCATCCGCCGGGGGCGCTGCGCAGCGGCGGCCTCGGCGTCCGCGACCTCAAGGCGACGGCCGCCGGGCTGCACGTCGACGAGCCGACGGCGGCGCTCGTCGTCGAGAGCGCGTACGCGGCCGGGCTGCTCGCCACCGGCTCGGACTCCGACGGCAACCCGGTCTGGATCCCCACCGACGCCTTCGACGCGTGGGTCACCCGGCCGGTCGCGGACCGCTGGGCGACGGTGGTCCGGGCCTGGCTGGAGAGCCCGCGGATGCCCGGCCTGGTGGGCTCCCGCGACTCCGCCGGCAAGGCGTGGAACGCCCTCTCCCCCGAGCTGGCCGCGGCCACCCAGGTGGAGAGCCGGACGATGACGCTGGACGTGCTGGCCGGCCTGCCCGCGGGCCAGGTGCTCGCCGCCGGGACCGGGCTGCCGTCGCTGGTGCAGCGGGTCGCGTGGCTGCGGCCCCGGCGTCCCCGTACCCGCGCCGACCAGGTCGCCTGGGCGGTCACCGAGTCGTCGGTCCTGGGCCTGACCGGGCTCGGCGGGCTCGCGTCGTACACCCGGAGCCTGCTCGCGGGCGACCAGGCCGCGGCGACCGAGGAGCTGGCAGGGCTGCTGCCCCGGCCGGTCGACCACGTGCTGATCCAGGCCGACCTCACCGCGGTGGCGCCCGGCCCGCTGGAGTCCCCGCTGGCCCGGACCCTGCAGCTGCTGGCCGACGTCGAGTCGCGCGGAGGCGCCACCGTCTACCGCTTCACGCCCGCGTCGGTGCGCCGCGCCCTCGACACCGGCTGGTCGGCGGTGGAGATCCACGACTTCCTCGGCTCGGTGTCGCGGACGCCGGTCCCCCAGCCCCTGACCTACCTGGTGGACGACACGGCCCGGACCTTCGGCACCGTGCGGGTCGGTCACGCCGAGGCCTTCCTGCGCGCCGACGACGAGGCCGCCCTGACCGAGCTGCTGCACCACCCGCAGGCGGCCTCGCTCGGGCTGCGCCGGATCGCCCCCACGGTGATCGTCAGCTCCACGCCGATCGACGTGCTGCTCCCCCGGCTGCGCGAGCTCGGGGCCGCACCGGTCGTCGAGGCGGCCGACGGCACGGTACGGGTGGCGCGACCCGACCTGCTCCGGGCCCGCACGCCCAAGGACCGGCGCGGGCCCGCCGTCCGCGCGGCGCACCAGAGCGCCCAGGTCGCGCAGGTCGTGAACGCCGTGCGCTCCGGTGACCGGGTCGCGGCCGCGCGCCCGGCCGCGCCCGCTGCCGGCCTCACCCCGAGCGGCTCGCTGGCCGCGCTCCGGGAGGCGGTCGAGGTGGGCGCCACGGTGCTGATCGGCTACGTCGACAACCACGGCACCAGCTCGGAGCGGATCGTCGACCCGGTCAAGGTCGAGGGCGGCTGGCTGACCGCGCACGACCACCGCAGCGACGACGTCCGGACCTTCGCGGTGCACCGGATCACGGTCGTCAAACGCGTGGACGAACGTCCGTAGACTCGGGACGTGGACTTCCTCAGGTATGCCGAGCAGTCGGCCGTTCTCCTCAACACGGAGATCACCGACGTCGATGCGCTCGTCGCCCATCTCGCGGGGCGCGAGTGGCTGCACAGCCAGTGCACCGACCGCGACTGCATGCTGCTGCGCAAGTTCCAGCGCGAGCTCCGCCCGGTCTTCGAGGCCGGCGAGGCGGGCGACGTCGAGGGCGTGGTCGAGGGGCTCAACGCGCTGATGGTCCGGCACCCGATCACCCCGCGGATCGCCCACCACGACCACCAGGACCTGCACATGCACGTGGCGACCAAGTCCGCCAGCGTCGCCGAGCTGCTCGTGGGCGAGTCGCTGCTCGGGCTGGCCACGCTGGTCTGCGACCTCGGTCCGACCCGGCTCGGGGTCTGCTCGGCCTCGCCGTGCACCAACGTCTTCGTGGACACCTCCCCCAACCAGTCCCGACGCTACTGCTCGGACCGCTGCTCCTCGCGCGCCAACGTCGCGGCGTACCGCGCCCGGCAGAAGGCCGTCGCCGGCGCCTGACCGGTCGACGGTCCGCGCGCCCCCGGGCCGGCGACGAGGCTGAGGCCCGCTCCGTAGGATCGTCGGGTGAACGACGGACCCCTCATCGTCCAGTCCGACAAGACCCTGCTGCTGGAGATCGACCACGAGCGCGCCGCCGACTGTCGCAAGGCGATCGCGCCGTTCGCCGAGCTCGAACGGTCCCCGGAGCACATCCACACCTACCGGCTGACCCCGCTGGGCCTGTGGAACGCCCGCGCCGCCGGGCACGACGCCGAACAGGTCGTCGACACGCTGCTGGAGTACAGCCGGTACGCCGTGCCGCACGCGCTGCTGGTCGACGTCGCCGAGACCATGGCCCGCTACGGCCGGCTGCGGCTGGAGAAGCACCCCACCCACGGGCTGGTGCTGGCCAGCACGGACCGGCCGGTGCTGGAGGAGGTGCTGCGCGCCAAGAAGATCGCCGGGCATGCTCGGCGAGCGGATCGACGACGACACCGTCGTCGTGCACGGCTCCGAGCGCGGCAACCTCAAGCAGGCGCTGCTGAAGCTGGGCTGGCCGGCCGAGGACTTCGCCGGCTACGTCGACGGCGAGGCGCACCCGATCGCGCTGGACCAGTCGGAGTGGCACCTGCGCGACTACCAGCGCGACGCCGCCGAGTCGTTCTGGCACGGCGGGTCCGGCGTGGTGGTGCTGCCCTGCGGCGCCGGCAAGACGCTGGTCGGCGCGGCCGCGATGGCGCACGCGCAGGCGACGACGCTGATCCTGGTCACCAACACCGTCTCGGCCCGGCAGTGGAAGGACGAGCTGGTCCGTCGTACCTCGCTGACCGAGGACGAGATCGGCGAGTACTCCGGCGCGGTCAAGGAGATCCGGCCGGTCACGATCGCGACGTACCAGGTCCTGACCACGCGACGGAAGGGCGTCTTCCCGCACCTCGAGCTGCTCGACGCCCGGGACTGGGGGCTGATCGTCTACGACGAGGTGCACCTGCTGCCGGCCCCGATCTTCCGGATGACCGCCAACCTGCAGGCGCGGCGCCGGATCGGGCTGACCGCGACGCTGGTGCGCGAGGACGGCCGCGAGGGCGACGTGTTCTCGCTGATCGGGCCGAAGCGGTACGACGCGCCGTGGAAGGACATCGAGGCCCAGGGCTGGATCGCCCCGGCCGACTGCGTCGAGGTGCGGGTCACGCTGCCGACCGACGAGCGGCTGGTCTACGCGACCGCCGAGGCCGACGAGCGCTACCGGCTCGCGTCGTGCACCCACCACAAGATCGACGTGGTGCGCGAGCTGGTCGAGGCGCACCCGGGACAGCCCACGCTGGTGATCGGGCAGTACATCGACCAGCTCGACGAGATCGCCGCCGCCCTCGACGCCCCGGTCATCAAGGGCGAGACCTCGGTCAAGGAGCGGCAGCGGCTCTTCGACGCCTTCCGCTCCGGTGAGGTCGGGCTGCTGGTGGTCTCGAAGGTCGCGAACTTCTCCATCGACCTGCCCTCCGCCGAGGTGGCGATCCAGGTGTCCGGGTCGTTCGGCTCGCGCCAGGAGGAGGCCCAGCGGCTCGGCCGGCTGCTCCGTCCCAAGGAGGAGGGCAAGACCGCGCACTTCTACACGATCGTCTCCCGCGACACCGTGGACGCCGAGTTCGCCCAGAACCGCCAGCGGTTCCTCGCCGAGCAGGGGTACGCCTACCGGATCGTGGACGCGGAGGACCTGCCCGCCTGACGCGGCCGTCGCGAGCGGCGTCCGGCGCGCGCCGGACGTCATACGAGGTGGCTGCCACCGCGGCGGAGTCGCGATTGACGCGAGAAGCTCCCCTGTCCGCGGGAACAGGGTGCTTCTCGCGTCAATCGCCGTCGAAGAGGTGGTCGAGGTCGGCGTCCACCTCGAGCAGGTCGTTCTCGAGCCAGGGGGCGTCCTCGTCGCCGCCGACGGGGTGGCACCGGACGACGACTCCCGTCCTGACGTCGAGCGCGACGTCGTAGCCCTCGGGGTAGTGCCGCCCACGCCACGACTCGGGCACCCGGGAGGGGTCGTCGGCGAAGTCGGCGAGCAGGCCGGCCTCGCTCCAGAGGAGCTCGCAGCAGTTGCCGCCACACCGCGGGGCGTAGCCCGTCTCGGGCACCAGGAACGCGCGCCACGCGGGGCGCCCCGCGACCTCGTCCGCACGGAGGTCCTCGACCCGGACGTGGTGGCTCAGCTCGACCGGGTCGAGCATCGCGACCCACGCGTAGTTCTGCCACATGGGGTCGTCGTACTCGATGTGGGACCGCGTTCGGCCGCGCCGCGACCAGCCCGTCCGGCCGCCAGACGGGCTCGACCTGCTGCGGCGGCACCGCGGCGGGCGGCTCGGGTGGCACCGGCTCGACGCTCGCGCCGCCGTCGAGGCGCACCGTGATGGTGGTGCTGGTGTACGGCACGCCGTTCACCCGGTGCGAGCGTCCGTCGGCCGTCCGGACCAGCAGGTTGCCCGGCCGGCGTACCCAGGCCTCCACGCTGCCGCGGGCGTCGCGGTGCGTGAAGTGCAGGGTCGTCCAGCGCCACGGCGAGCTGCGCGCCAGGGCGTGGAACGTGTCGGCGGTCGGGATCACCCCGGCATGGTCACCCGCGGGACCGGTTCGGGGCGACCGGGTTTCCGGGTGTCCGCCCTGCGTCGCGGAATCGGCGCCTCGGGCAACGCCTCCTAGGCTGGTTGACCGTGAAGGTGCTGCTGCTCGAGAACATCCATCCCATCGCCGTCGAGATCCTCGAGGCCCGGGGCTTCGAGGTCGAGCTGCGACCGGGCTCGCTGAGCGAGGACGAGCTCGTCGCGGCACTGGCCGGCGTCCACCTGCTGGGGATCCGGTCGAACACCACGATCACCCCGCGGGTCCTCGAGCACGCCCCGGAGCTGCTGGCGATCGGCTGCTTCTGCATCGGCACCAACCAGGTCGACCTCGCCGCCGCGGCCGAGCGCGGGATCGCGGTCTTCAACGCGCCGTACTCCAACACCCGCAGCGTCGTCGAGCTGGTCATCGCCGAGATCATCGTGCTCGCCCGCCGCCTCGCCGAGAAGACCCAGCGGATGCACGACGGCGTGTGGGACAAGTCCGCCAAGGGCAGCCACGAGGTGCGCGGCCGCACGCTGGGCATCGTGGGCTACGGCAACATCGGCACCCAGCTGTCCAACCTCGCCGAGGCGATGGGGCTCCGGGTCATCTTCTTCGACACCGCCGACCGGCTGGCGCACGGCAACGCGCGCCGGGTCAGCACCCTCGACGAGCTGCTCGCGGAGTCCGACGTGGTCAGCATCCACGTGGACGGCCGGCCCGGCAACGCCGGCCTCTTCGGCGCCGAGCAGTTCGCGAAGATGAAGCCGCGCTCGCTGTTCATCAACGCCTCGCGCGGCATGGTCGTCGACGACGTGGCGCTGCGCGAGCACATCCTGTCCGGCCACATCGCCGGCGCCGCCCTCGACGTCTTCCCGGTCGAGCCGAAGGCGCAGGGCGACGAGTTCACCTCGGTGCTGCGCGGCCTGGACAACGTCATCCTCACCCCGCACGTGGGTGGCTCGACCCAGGAGGCGCAGGAGGAGATCGGCTACTTCGTGGCCGGCAAGCTCGCCGGCTTCGCGCTCCAGGGCCAGACCGCGCTCTCGGTGAACCTGCCCGCCGTCCAGGCGCCCGACCTCGAGCGGGGCTACCGGGTGGGCTACCTGCACATCAACGTCCCCGGGGTGCTGGCCGGCGTCAACCAGGCGCTCGCCGAGCAGGGCGACAACGTGATCGGGCAGTACCTCTCGACCCGCGGCCAGCAGGGGTACGTCGTCACCGACGCCGTCGACCCGCTCTCCGACGACGTGCTCAAGCGGCTCATCGACTCCCCGCACACGATCTGGCTGCGCACCTGGCAGGCCTGACCACCTGATCGGGTCGGTCACTTGATCCGGTCGGTCACGATGAGGGGGTGACTCCTCCCGGATCGGCCGCCGTACGGGCCGCGCGCAGGCGGCTCGGGCACGCACTGTTCCTGCGCGTCGCCGGGCCCGACGGGGCGAAGCACCGCGACCGGATCCACGGCCGTCCCGGGCCACGCTGGTTCGAGCCGGACAGCCCGATCGGCCGGGTGCACGGGGATGCGTCCATGTTCATCGGTGGCATCCGCGCGCTGCTGCTGCAGACCCTGCACCCCGCGGCGATGCGGGCGGTCTCCGAGCACTCCGGCTTCCGCGGCGACATGTGGGGGCGGCTGGCGCGCACCAGCCGGTTCCTCGCGGTGACCACCTTCGGCCACGCCGAGGACGCCCAGCGGGCCGTCGACGCGGTCCGCGCCATCCACGACCGGGTGACCGGCACGATGGACGACGGCACGCCGTACGCCGCGTCCGACCCGCACCTGCTGAAGTGGGTGCACCTCGCCGAGGTCGACAGCTTCCTGCTCGCCCACACCGTCTACGGCAAGGAGCCGCTCGACCAGGCCGGTCGGGACACCTACGTCGCCCAGACCGCCGAGGTCGCGCGGCGGCTCGGCGTCCTCGACCCGCCGACCACCGAGGCCGAGCTGAAGGCCGCGCTGAAGGCGTACCGGCCCGAGCTGCGCGGCACCGACGACGCCCGCGAGGCCGTGTCCTACCTGCTGTTCAGGCCGCCGCTGCCGCTCGCCGCGAAGGCGCCGTACGGCGTGCTGGTCGCCGCCGCGATCGGGCTGATGCCGCGCTGGACCCGGCGGCACCTGCGGCTGCCCTGGCTCCCGGTCTCGGAGCGGACCGTGGTCCGGGCGCTCGGCGCCGCGGCCACCGGGACGATCCGCTGGGCGATGCGACCCCCGGCTCAGTCCGAGCGGGACGGCAGCGCCGCGACGACCGCGTAGGTCAGCCCGCACACCACCCCGGCGAGGAACGTCCCCCAGATCAGGTCGACCACGACGACCGCGACCGGGAAGTCCCGCAGCACCGCCAGGCCGGTGAGGTCGAAGGTCGCGTAGGCGACCAGCCCGAAGAAGCCGCCGTTGAGCAGCGCCCGGGTCCGGGAGGTCGCCGGCCGGACCACGAAGTGCACGAGGCCGGCCACGAACAGCGCGTAGAACAGCACCGCGGCGCCGGCGTTCGGGTCCTCGGACAGCAGCGTCCCGAGCCGCTCGTCGTAGAGGTCCTGCCCGACGGACGACAGCCACACCAGGTCGAGCAGGCAGAACGCGACGGCGGCCACGGCGTACTGGAGCACCCAGGTCTTCACGGGCCCCAGTAAACGGGTACGGCAAACGGGTCCGGTAAACAGGTGGCCGGAACCGGGGTCCGCTGCTAGCGTCGCCGTCCCCCCTCGACGCCCGCGACCGCGGAGGTACCGCCATGCCCCCAGCCCCCGAGAGCGCAGCTGTCCACCCTCCCGATGTCGAGCTCCGCGCCGAGCAGGAGCACCTCGCCGAGTCCCGGCGCCAGCTCGCCCGGATGCGGGAGCGGACCGCCGCGATGGACGCCGCGGCGGCGGGCGACTGGGTGAGCCGGGAGTACCTCGAGTCGACCTTCGCGTTGCGGATGAAGCAGCTCGCCGACGACCCGACGATCCCGCTGTTCTTCGGGCGGCTGGACTACGAGGCGGAGTCCTTCCACATCGGGCGGCGGCACATCTCCGACCCGACCGGCGAGCCGATGGTGATCGACTGGCGGGCGCCGGTGAGCCTGCCGTTCTACCGCGCCAGCCGGACCGAGCCGATGGGTGTGGGCCTGCGGCGGCGCTACGGCTTCCAGCACGGCCGGCTCACCGCGTTCGAGGACGAGGACCTGGCCACGGGTCGGGTGGACGAGTTCTCCGCGATCCTCGAGGCCGAGATCGAGCGACCCCGCGTCGGGCCGATGCGCGACATCGTGGCCACCATCCAGCCCGAGCAGGACGTCATCGTCCGCTCCGAGCTGTCCCGGTCGGTGTGCGTGCAGGGCGCGCCGGGCACCGGCAAGACGGCCGTCGGCCTGCACCGCGCGGCGTACCTGCTCTACGCGCACCGCGAGCAGCTGACCCGGCAGGGGGTCCTCGTCGTGGGGCCGAACGCGAGCTTCCTGCGCTACATCCGCGACGTGCTGCCGGCGCTCGGCGAGATCGACGCGACCCAGTCGACCATCGAGGAGCTGGTGGCGCGGACGCTGCGCGAGCAGAACCCGCGCTGGGAGGTCCGGGGCGAGGATCCGGCCGCGGTCGCCGTGCTCAAGGGCGACGCCCGGCTCGCCGAGGTGCTGCGGCGGGCGCTGTGGTCCCACGTGCGGGCGCCGGACGACAGCCTGGTCGTGCCGCGTGGCGCGCGGCGGTGGCGGGTCGCGGCGTACGAGGCCGAGGAGCTGGTGGCGTCGCTGCGCGAGCGCGGGGTGAGGTACGGCGCGGCGCGCGCGATGGTGCCCCAGTCGCTGGCCCACCGGGTGCTGGTGAGGATGGAGCTCGCCGGCGACTCCCCCGACGACCGGGTGCAGAACGCGGTGGCGCGGAGCAAGCCGGTCAAGGACTACGCCAAGGCGCTGTGGCCGGCGGTCGAGCCGGCCCGGCTGGTGTGGCGGCTGCTGTCCGACGCCGACTTCCTCGCCGCCGCGGCCGACGGCATCCTCGACGCCGACGAGCAGGCCCTGCTGCGGTGGGAGAAGCCCGCGAAGAGCCCCGCGTCGACCCGCTGGTCGCTGGCCGACGCGGTCCTCGTCGACGAGGCCGCCGACCTGGTGGAGCGGACGCCGTCGCTGGCACACATCGTGGCCGACGAGGCCCAGGACCTCTCCCCGATGATGCTGCGGGCGCTGGCCCGGCGGTCCTCGACCGGCTCGCTGACCGTGCTCGGCGACCTCGCCCAGGCCACCACCCCGTGGGCGACCCGGTCCTGGGCGGAGGCACTCGGCCACCTGGGCAAGCCGGACGCGCACGTCGAGCAGCTGACGCGCGGGTTCCGGGTGCCCGGCGAGGTGATCGAGTACGCCGCCCGCCTGCTCCCCCACGTCGCGCCGGACCTCGAGCCGCCGACGTCGGTGCGCCGGTCGCGGGGTGAGCTGAGCGTGGTCTCGACGAGCTTGACCAGCGACGGGATCCTCGACGCGGTGCGCGCGGCGGTGGCGCGCGAGGGGTCGGTCGGGCTGATCGCGCCGGACGCCGGGCTCGACGAGGTGGCGGCCCGGCTGCGCGCGGCCGACATCGGCTTCGCCGTCCTCGGGGACGCGCCGGCGGACGAGCAGGAGACCGAGTTCGACGCGCACCTCGACCTGGTCCCGGCGAGCCTGGCCAAGGGCCTGGAGTTCGACCACGTCGTGCTGCTGGAGCCGGCGGGCATCGTCGCCGGGGAGCCCGACCGGGTCACCGGGCTGCGCCGGCTCTACGTGTGCCTGACGCGGGCGGTCACCTCGCTCGTCGTGCTCCACGCGGAGCCGCTGCCGGAGGAGCTCGGGAGCCCGTCGCTTCGGGCACACTGACCGGCATGGGCGACCTCGCTGACTGCTGGCCGTTGCCGGAGGGCACCGAGGTGCGCGACCGGCTGCTCGAGGCGTACGCCGACCCGGCGCGCGGCTACCACGACCTGCGTCACCTCGAGGAGGTCTGCGCCCGGGTCGAGGAGCTGATCGCCGGCGGGGTGACCGGCTGCGACCGGGAGGCCGTGCTGCTCGCGGCGTGGTTCCACGACGCGGTCTACGACGGCCGCCCGGAGGCCGAGGAGCGCTCCGCCGCCTGGGCCGAGGACGAGCTGCCCGCCCTGGTCACCGAGCCGGCCACGGTCTGCGAGGTGGCGCGGCTGGTGCGGCTCACCGAGACCCACCGGCCCGCGGACGACGACGTCGACGGCTGCGTCCTCTCCGACGCCGACCTCGCGATCCTGGCCGCGCCGCGGGAGCGCTACGAGGAGTACGCCGCCGACGTGCGTCGGGAGTACGCCCACGTCCCCGACCCCGACTTCCGGACCGGCCGGGCGGCCGTGCTGCGCGACCTGCTCGCCAAGCCGCACCTGTTCCACACGGCGTACGCCCGGGAGCACTGGGAGGCCGCCGCCCGGGCGAACGTGGAGCGCGAGCTGGCCACGCTGACCGGGCATCCGTAGCCACGGGTCGTGTGCCTCAGGACGCGCCATGGCGCGTTCTCAGGCACACGACCCTCACGTGCGCGACTGCTTGCGGCGACGCAGGCCGGCCGCGAGGAGGCGCTGCACCAGCTCCCGAGACGAGACCGGCTCGGCGCCGGCGGCGACGACCTGGTCGTACCACTCCGCGGGCACGTCGTAGTGGTCGCGGTCGAAGCCGCGCTCGGGGATGCCGACGGTGCGCGCGAACGCGTGCAGCTCGTCGTACGACGTGTCGCTGGCCAGGTGGGACCAGAGCCGGCCGTGGCCGGCGGCGTTGGGCGGGTCGATCAGGACCGTCATCGGGTGGAGCTGACCGACCCGGCGGCACGCTCGACGGCGCTGTCGACCAGCAGCCGCCAGGAGCGGACGTGGCCGGCGTCGACGTACGACTTGAGGGATCCGCCCGGGCGCACCTGCGTCCCGAGGTGGAACATCGACACCCCGGCCCGCACGAACCACGGCACCTGCTCGGCGAGCAGCCCGCCGCCGGGCATCAGGAGCCGGGCGACCTGCGGGTCGGCCGCGGTGGCGAGCAGGTCGTCGTACCCCACCGAGAGCCCCTGGGGGGACCCGGCCGAGCGCACCGCGACCAGGCCGGGCAGCCCGAGCAGCCGCCGCCAGGACCGGCGCGGGTCGAGCGTGGCGTCGACCGCCTCGTGGAAGGTCCACGGGACCCCCGGAAGGCTCGTGGCGAGGTGGGCGCAGACCTCGGTGTCGATCTCGAGGTCGGGGTCGAGGAAGCCGAACGAGACCCCCGCCGCCCCGCAGCCGAGGTAGTCCTCGGCGAGACCGACGAGCCGGGTCAGCTCGCCGCCGGTCGTGGTCCACGAGTCGTTGAGCCGCAGCAGCACGAAGACCGGCAGGTCGGTCTCCCGGCACACCGACGACACGACGCCGGGCTCGGGCGAGAGGACCGCGTCCGCGCCGGCCGCCACGAGGTGCAGGCGGTCGGCGCCGCCCTCCTGCGCGCCCGGGACGTCGCGCGGGTGCAGCACGGTCACCTCGAGCAGCGCCTCGCTCATGCTCCGACTCTAGGACGCATCCGGCCGGATCCCGTGGCGCCGCACGCGGCCGGTGCCGCCCGCCTTGCCCGCGAGGCATGATGGAGGTCGTGGACAACGCCCTGCTGTTCGACGCCCGCGCCCGGGTTCTCGCCGACCTCCAGGCCCGTGACCATGCGACCGCGGCCGCCGTGTCGGCCCTCGAGGATGCGGTCTCCCAGCGCAAGTGGTGGGCCGAGCAGTGGCCCGAGGGCGAGGTGTACGTCGCGGGGCTGGTCGCGCAGGACGTGCAGGACGCGCTGTTCGAGTCGGTCGGCCGCTGGCCGGTCTGCCGCTCCTGCGGGGACGCGCCGGTCCACACGCTCTACATCCAGCCCGACCTGGGCGGGCCGGACCCGGTCTGGGTGTGCGAGGAGTCCGGCAACCCGGTCGCCGAGCTGGGCCGGCTGCACGAGCCGTTCTAGGGGGTCCTAGCCTTCCTCGCCGAGCTGCACCCACATCGTGAACCGGTCCGAGCGGTAGACCGAGCGGGACACCTCGACGACCTTCTCCTCCGCCACCGCGCGACGCGAGTGGCGGAGCACGGCGGCGCCGGCCTCGGTCTCGAGCAGGCCCGCCTCCTCCTCGGTGGCGATGTCGGCGGTGATGGAGTCCTCCGCCCAGGTGGGGCGCAGCCCGCGGGCTTCCAGCGCCTCGTACAGGCTGGTGGGCATCCCGGTCTGCAGGAAGCCGGGGATCAGGATCTCGTTGAGGTAGGCGTCCTCGATGCACATCGGGATGCCGTCGGCGCGGCGCAGCCGCCGCCAGTGGATGACGGCGTCGCCCTCGGTGAGGTTCAGGGCGCGGGCCACCCCGGGCCCGGCCTGCTCGCGGCGGGCGATCAGGGTCTGCGACTCCGCGAGCAGCCCGCGGCGCTGCATCTCCTCGGTGAACGAGGTCAGCCGGCTCGCGACCCGGCGGGGCCGCGCCACGAAGGTGCCCCGGCCCGGGATCCGCTCGAGCAGCCCCTCGACCACGAGGGCGTCCATCGCCTGCCGGACCGTCATCCGGGCCACGCCGAAGCGCTGCACCAGCTCGCGCTCGGAGGGGGCCGGGGAGCCCGGGGCGGAACCGGACACGAGCGAGCGGACGTACTCCCGCACCTGGACGTGCTTGAGCGCGCGGCCCTCGGTCACCAGCAACTCCTCCACGGGAGGCACTGTAAGACGGCGAGCGCGCCTCCGTCCCGGGTTCTTCTCAGACGGGGTGGCCAAATGTTTCCCCTCTCATTCCGTCGCGATGGCTCGCAGTACGTCGAGCCGGGCAGCGCGACGAGCAGGGAAGACGGCCGCGAGGACCCCGATGACCAGCGCCAGCAGCAGGAACACCACCAGCTGCCCGTAGGGGACGCTGATCGCCTCCAGACCCTGGTCCTTCAGCGCGTACATCAGCGCGACCCCGAAGCCGATGCCGAGCACGACCCCGAGCACCGCGCCGAGCACCGAGATCACGACCGACTCCAGCGTGATCATCCAGCGTAGCTGCCGCCGGCTCACCCCGATGGCGCGCAGCAGCCCCACCTCCCGGGTCCGCTCGATCACCGACAGCGCGAGCGTGTTGACGATCCCGAGCACCGCGATCACCAGGGCCAGTCCGAGCAGGGCGTAGATCATCTGCACCAGCTGGTCGATCGGACCCCGCTGCTCCTCGGCGAACCCGGCCTCGTCCTTCACGGTCACGATCGGGAGCTGCTCCACCACCGTGTCCAGCCGCGCCTGCACCCCGGTGGCCCCGGGGTCGGTGAAGATGATCAGCGCGTTGTCGCGCTGCGGGATCCCGGCGTCGGCCAGCGTCTGCAGCGTGGTGAGGACCGGGAAGAACACGACGGGGTTGTCGTCGTAGATCCCGGCGACCCGCCAGCTCTTGGTGCCGGTGGGCATCTTGATGGTCAGGGTGTCCCCGACCGAGAGCCCGTGGTCGGCGGCCCACGAGTCCTCGAGGAAGACGGTCCCGTCCCGGAGGTCGGACGCCCGGCCCGAGGTCATCGAGAGGCCGAGCGCCGCGGTGTCCCCCGGGTCGGTGGCGGCGACGCCCTGGTCGTCGCCGTCGCGGCTGCCGAAGCCGTACCGCTCGCGGACGACGTTCGCGACCCCGTCGACCCGCTCCATCCGGTGGGCGATGCCGGCGGGGAACGCGCCGCCGAAGACGTTGCTGACGATGTAGTCGCCCACGAAGTTCTCGGCCACCGACTTGTCGACCGAGGCCTTGGCGGAGTCGCCGACGATCGCCATCGTGCAGGCCAGGGTCAGCCCGATCATCAGCGCCGACGCGGTGGCCGTCGTACGCCGTGGGTTGCGCAGGGAGTTCTGGCCGGCGAGGTTGCCGATGCTGCCGAAGCCGCGGGCGTACGACGCGCGGGCGGCCAGCAGGAACGGCCGGCTGATCACCGGGCTCGCCGAGGACACCCCGAGCAGCACGGCCAGCACCCCGCCGCCCACGAAGTACCCGGCGTGCGGGACGTCCGCGAACAGCCCCAGCGCGAGCGCGGTCAGCCCGGCGACGATGAGCACCACCCCGAGCAGCAGCCGCCGGTGCATCGAGCTCTCGGGCAGCGCCACGTCGTCGCGCAGCGCCTGGACGGGCGCGATCCGTCCGGTCCGGCGCGCGGGCAGCCACGCCGCCGTCATCGTGACGACGACGCCCACGACGTACGCCGCGAGGACGGTGCGCGGCTGGAAGATCAGCGCCTGCCCGGACAGGTCGAGCCCGAACCGTGCGAAGAGGGCCCGGATGCCCATCGCCAGCACGTAGCCCAGGCCCAGCCCGGCGGTCGATCCGAGCACGCCGAGCACGAACGCCTCCAGCAGCACCGAGGCGCTCACCTGGCGCTTCGAGGCACCCAGGGCGCGCAGCAGCGCGAGCTCGCGGCTGCGCTGCGCGACCAGGATCGAGAAGGTGTTGACGATCAGGAAGGCCCCGACGACCAGCGAGATCCCGGCGAAGATCAGCAGGAACGTGGTGAGGAACGAGACCGCCTGGAGCAGGTCGGTGGCGGACTCGTCGGCCGCGGTGTCGCCGGTGACGACCTCGTAGCCGGCGGGCAGGGCGGCGTCGACGCGGTCGCGCAGCTGCTCCTGCGAGACGCCGTCCTCGGCGGTCACCCACACGTCGTTGAAGACGTCCTTCCCGCCCAGGAAGAACCGCTGCGCGGTGGGGGTGTCGAACAGCGCGAGCGTGGCGCCGTTCAGCGAGCCGCCCTCGGGGAAGCCGGCGATGCCGACCAGCTCCGGCGTCAGCGTCAGCCGGGTGGCCGTGATCAGCCGGACCCGGTCGCCGAGCTGGTAGCCGCCACGGTCGGCGGTCTTCTCGTCGAGCACCACCTGGTCCTCGCCGTGCGGCGGGTGCCCGCCCAGGATCGCGAGGCCCTGCAGGTCGTGGCCGGCCGGGGCGCCGGTCCAGTTGCCACCCAGCGCGGGCGGCCCGAAGCCGCCGACGACCTTGTTGTCCTCGCCGACGACGAACGCACCGACCGAGCTGACGTTGCCGTCCACACGGGCCGCCCCCGGCACCGTCCGCAGCTGGTCGACCACGCCGGCGGGGATCGTCTTCGTGGACGGCTCGCCGGTGACGGTGGTGCCGCCGACGGGGCGTACGACGACGTCCCCCACGGTCGAGGCGAACAGCGCGGTGAAGCTGCGGTTCAGGGTGTCGGAGAAGACCAGCGAGCCCACCACGAACGCCACGCCCAGCACGATGGCGAAGGTGCTCATGATCAGGCGCACCTTGCGCCCGAGCAGGCTCTTGAGGGCCGCGCGGATCATGTCAGGCGCCCGGTCCGGCGGCCGACATCCGGGCCATGATCTCCAGCACCTGCTCGCGGTTCGGATGGCGGACCTCGTCGACCACGCGGCCGTCGGCGAGGAAGACGACCCGGTCGGTGTACGCCGCCGCGACCGGGTCGTGGGTGACCATCACGATGGTCTGCCCGAAGTCGTCGACGCTGCGCCGCAGCAGCTCGAGCACCTCGGCGCCGGAGCGCGAGTCGAGGTTGCCGGTGGGCTCGTCGGCGAAGACGATCCGCGGCCGGGACACCAGGGCGCGGGCGACCGCGACCCGCTGCTGCTGGCCGCCGGACAGCTCGCTGGGCTTGTGCCGCAGCCGGTCGCCGAGCCGCACGGTGGTGATCACGCTCCGGAACCACTCCGGGTCGGGCTTGCGGCCCGCGATGGCCATCGGCAGCAGGATGTTCTCCTCCGCGGTCAGCGTCGGGACGAGGTTGTAGGACTGGAAGACGAAGCCGATCTCGTCGCGCCGCAGCCGGGTCAGCGCCTTGTCCTTGAGGGTGGTGAGGTCCTGGTCGCCGATGAAGACCGACCCCGAGTCGCCGGTGTCGAGCGCGGCGCAACAGTGCATCAGCGTCGACTTGCCCGAGCCGCTGGGTCCCATCACCGCGGTGAACTCGCCGGTGGCCAGGTCGAGCGAGACGTCGTCGAGGGCCGTGACCAGCGCGGCCCCGGCGCCGTAGGTCTTCGTCAGGTGCCGCACGCGGGCGGCCGGCAGGGCCGTGTGCGTTCCGTCGGTGAGGGCGGTCTGCGTCATGGCACCACGATCCCGCGGATCACCAAACGTCGACCACGGGTTTGCGACCCTTGCGTCCCTGGTCCGTCCCCGACCCGACCCCGGGAAAGGACTCGCCCGACGTCGAACACGTGTTCGACGCGACGAGGTAGCATCGGTGCATGGACTTCCAGGGAACCCTCTTCGAGGCGCCCCCGTCGGGCGTGCGGTCCTTCGCCGGGCTCGAGCGCCGGCCCCTCACCCGGGGCGCCTGGGTGGACGTGCAGCGGACCTGGCTGCCCGACGCCGACGAGGTGTTCGCCGCGCTCGTGGCCGAGGTGCCGTGGCGGGCCGAGCGCCGCCAGATGTACGACCGGGAGGTCGACGTACCCCGCCTGCTGCACACGTACGGCGTGGGCGAGGCGCTGCCGCACCCGGTGCTGGAGGAGGGTCGCGACGCCCTCTCCGACCACTACCTGCCCGAGCTCGGGGAGCCGTTCGTGACCGCCGGCTGCTGCTACTACCGCGACGGCCGCGACAGCGTCGCCTGGCACGGCGACACCATCGGCCGCGGCCGCAGCCAGGACACCATGGTCGCGATCGTCTCGGTCGGGGACCCGCGCCGGCTGGTGCTCCGCCCGCGGACCGGCGGCGAGTCGATCTCGATCGAGATGGGCCACGGCGACCTCGTCGTGATGGGCGGCTCCTGCCAGCGGACCTGGGAGCACGCCGTGCCCAAGGTCGCGCACGCCGGTCCCCGGATCTCGGTCCAGTTCCGGCCGCTCAACGTCTTCTGACACCCGGAACGCGGAGGACGTCAGGACATGCAGCCCTCGCTCATCGAAGAAGCTGCTGGAGCGCCCAGGAGTTCCCGTCGGGGTCACTGAAGAACGCGTACTTCACGCCTCCCATGTCGTTGACCTCGGAGACCTCGACGCCCTTGCCCGACAGGTGAGCACGGGCCTCCTCGACGTCGTCGACCACCAGGTGCAGGTTGAGCACGCGTGGAGCGTCGGGGGCACTGATCCCGACTCCGACGACGATCGAGCACGCCGAGCCGGGCGGGGTCAGCTGGACGACCCGCATCCCGTTGCCGGGCTCGACGTCGTGGTCGAGGTTGAATCCCAGCCGGTCGACGTAGAACTCCTTGCTCCGGTCCACATCCGTCGTGGGAAGCGGGACGAGCTCCAGGCGCATGTCCATGTGCTGACTCCTTGCTGTGGCCGGACAGCGCGTGGCTGGCCGGCGGCGCGCATCGATGATCAGGAGCATCGCATCCTCGCCGGACCGGGTTCGGCACCGGACGTCGATGTCACCGGTCTGGCGCGTCACCTCTCCGGCCGCTGGAGCCGGACCACATGTTCGGCCAGGGCGGCGATGTCCGCCGGGCCGGTGCCGCAGCAGCCGCCGACGAAGCGGGCACCCGCGGCCACCCAGGTCTCGACGAGGCCGAGGTCGACCGGGTCACCGTACGCCCACTGCTTGGTGTCGCTGTCCCAGCTGCCGCCACGGTTGGGGTAGGCCACGGCCGGGAGCCCGGTCGCGGCCACCGCGGCGCGCACGGCGCCCAGCACGTCGGCCTGCTCGGAGCAGTTGACGCCGGCAGCGATGATCGACCGGCTGCCGGCGAGGACGGCGTACGCCTCCGCCAGCGGCTGGCCGGCGTTGGTGGTGGAGCCGCGCACGGAGTAGCTGAACCAGGCGGGTACGCCGAGGTCCTCCAGCAGCGGGACCAGGACCTCGGCCTCGTCGGAGTCGGGGATGGTCTCGACCGCGAGCAGGTCCGGGCCGGCCGCGGCGAGCAGCTCCAGGCGCGGCGCGTGGAACTCGCGCAGCCGCGCCGCCGGGACGCCGTACCGCCCCCGGTACTCCGACCCGTCCGCCAGGAACGCGCCGTACGGCCCGACGGAGGCAGCGACCAGCAGCCCCGGGTGCGTGTCCGCCAGCTCGTCGCGGACCTCCCGCGCGAGGGACACGCTGGACGTGATCAGGCGCCGCGCATCCGCCGCGTCGTACCCGGCGGCGACCAGGCCCTCGACGCTGGCCTGGTAGCTCGCGGTCGTCGCCACCCGGGCACCCGCCCGGAAGTACGCACGATGGGCCTCGGCGATTCGTCCGGGCTCCTCGGCCAGGAGCCGCGCGGTCCACAGCGACCCGCTGAGATCGGCTCCGCGTTCCTCCAGGGCCGTCGAGAGACCACCGTCGAGCACGACGGGTCCGGCGAGCGCATCGGTCTCGGGCACGGTCCCATCCTGCCTCGGTCCTCAGCTCCGGAGGTAGGACGCCCCGTTCACGTCGATGATCGTCCCCGACGAGAATCGCGCCCCGGGCGAGGCGAGCCACAGCACCGCCGCGGCGACCTCCTCGGGCCGCGCCACCCGCCCGAACGGCGACTGCGCCCGCACCGCGTCCCCGCCGGGGCCGTCGAGGACCTCGCGGGCCATCTCGGTCTGCACGAAGCCGGGCGCCACCGTCCCGACCGCGATCCCGTGCGGCGCCAGGGCGAGCGCCATCGACTGGCCGAAGGCGTTCATCCCTGCCTTGGACGCCGCGTAGGCCGGGCAGTCGGGCTCACCGCGGAACGCACCCCGGCTGGACACGTTGACGACCGCGCCGCCACCCGCGGCGCGGAGGTGCGGGACCGCGCAGAAGGTGGCGTTGGCGGCACCACCGAGGTTGGTGGCCAGGGTCCGCGCCCAGGCCGCCTGCCACTCGTCGTACGACGTGGACAGCGGCGGGTGCGCGAGGAAGACCCCGGCGTTGTTCACCAGCACGTCGAGCCGGCCGAGCCGTTCGGCGGCCTGGTCGACGGCCGCGCGTACGGCGTCCGGCTCGGCCATGTCCGCCTGCACGGTGACGTGCCCCTCCCCGGCGAGGGAGGCGAGCACCTCCTCGGCCGCCCGCGCCGACGCCCCGTAGTGGACCGCGACCCGGTCGCCCTGCTCGGCGAAGGCGCGGGCGATGGCGGCGCCGATACCGCGAGACCCCCCGGTGACCAGGACCCCGCGACGCTGCGGCGTCATCGCGCGACCCCGGCGACCTCGGTCGCGAGCGGACCGCCGGCGGCGAAGGCCCGCTCGGCGAAGCGCTCCCCGATGCGGCGGTGTGCCGCGGCGTCCGGATGGAGCTGGTCGGGCAGCGGCAGCTCGGCGAAGTCCGCCTCGCCGTAGAGCTCGCGGCCGTCGAGGTGGTGCAGGTTCGGGTCGCCGGCCGCCCGCTCGGCGGTGATGCGGGAGAGCTCGCGCCGGATGACGTTGAGCGTCAGGCGGGTGGGGTCCGCGGGATCGCCCGTGGCCAGGAAGCTCAACCTGCCGGCGCCGAGACTGCTGAAGTCCGGGGCGGCGGGGCCGGGGGTGTCCTCGTGGATGGGGCACAGCAGGGGCGAGACGACCAGCAGCGGCGTGGTGGGGTGCCCCTCGCGGACGGTGTCGAGGAAGCCGTGCACCGCCGGGGCGAAGGCCCGCAGGCGCATCAGGTCGGTGTTGACCAGGTTGATGCCGATCTTGACGCTGATCAGGTCCGCCGGGGTGTCCCGCAGGGCCCGCGCCGTGAACGGGTCGAGCAGTGCGCCGCCGCCGAACCCCAGGTTGACCAGCTCCACCCCACCCAGCGACGCCGCCAGCGCCGGCCACGTCGTGGTCGGGCTCTCGGCATCGGAGCCGTGGCTGATCGAGCTGCCGTGGTGCAGCCAGACCTTGCGGTCCCCCACCGGTGCCGCCTCGACCGGGGCGTCGGTGCGCAGGCCGACCAGCTCGGTGATCTCGTTGTGCGGCAGCCAGATCTCGACGTCCTTGACCTCGGCGGACAGCCCGGTGAACCGCAGCGTGCCGACCGGACCCGGCCGGGTGGTGGCGGATCCGGTCGCCATGTCGACGGTGCGGACGTTGCCGCCGGTCGCGGTCGCCCGCCCGGCCAGCCGGCCGTCGACGAGCAGGTCGTAGACGCCGTCGGGACGGGGCGGCGCACCCCGGTAGGCCATCTTGGTGGGGAGCACGTCCAGCTCGAGGACGGTGGCCCGGGTGCGGAAGACCAGCCGTACGCCGGAGGGCTGGGCCTCGGCCATCGCCAGCTGGTCGTCGGGGACCTGCTCCCGCGCCCGGGCGGGCAGCCGGTGCGGCAGCACGCCGTACGACGTGCGCTCCAGGTCGAGGGCTCCGCGGAGCAGGTCCGCGGTGATGGGCGTGGTGATCCACCCCGTCGTACCGGACCCCTCGCCACGGTCGCCCATGTCGTCGAGCCCACCGTTGTCGAGCCCACGTCGTCGAGCCGAGAGTTCATGGGCACAGCCTGCCAACCGGATGGTCGAGCACGGCGACCGGCTCGTCCGTCGATGCGACGATTCGCGCCCCCGACGCATCGACCGCGATTAGCCTGTCCGGCGTGGTGAGCCAGCCTGACGCGGGAGAGATCGACCTCCTGGTGCTCGCGGCCGTGGCGCCCGCAGGAAGCACGACCACGACCGTGGCCCAGCAGGTCGGGCAACCGGCCGAGACCGTCCGGGCGGCCGTCCAGCGGCTCCGGCAGGGCGGCCTGGTGGAGGCGACCGGGGACTCCGTGACGCTCACCCGGGCGGGACGACTGGCGGCCTCACACGCCCGAAGGAGGACCGGGCCCACCACGGCTGTGAGTAGCCCGGGCCCCACGCTCGACCTGGGCGAGGCCGCCCGGCTGATCGGGTCACTGTGGCCGGCGGATGCCCGGCGTACTGCCGCGGAGGAGTCGGCGCGGGACGGGCTGCTGGCCTCGGACGCCGACCGGGACGCCGCGGTGCAGCTGCTGTCGGATGCGTTCGCCCAGGGCAGGCTGTCGTCCAGCGAGCTCGAGCAGCGGACCGCCGGGGCGCTGTCGGCCCGGACCTACGGCGAGCTCGACGACGTCCTCCAGGGGCTCGGGGGTCTGCCGCGGCCGGTGAGCAACCATCCCGTGCGCACGGCCGTCTTCTGGGTGCTGGCGCTGCTCTGCTCGCCGTTCGTGCTGCTCGGCGCGCTGCTCCTCGCGTTCGGGTCCGACGCGGGTGACCGCGTCGGCGGCATCGTGTTCCTCGTCGTGCTGCTTCCCGGGCTGTTCAAGCTCCGGCGGTGGGCCGCGCCGCGCGGCTGAGCCCGTTGCGGGCACGGAGTCACTCGGTTCTGCGAAATCTCGCTCTCCCGCATGCGAGCATCTCCGGGTGCTCAAGGTGCTCGGACTTCTGCTCGCTGCCGTCGTCGGCACCTCGGCCCTCGCGGAGGCGCCCCAGACAAAGCCCGTGTCGGCGGAGTCGACGCGCACGGCGCCGGACTGGCGCGGATCTCGTGACGCGATGCCCGACGACTACTCCTGGCTGGACGACACGACCCCGTCGGACACCTACACGATCGTCGTCGTCCGCGGCATGGGTCGTCCGGGGGTGCTCGAGCACCTGGGCGGGGTGAAGCGACAGCTGTCCGACAGGACGCCGGACGAGGCCGAGAGCTACGTGTTCAAGCACATGAGGGCGGACTACTCCGCGCCGCGCGTGGTCCAGGTGCAGCGACGCGGACACGCCATCGTCGTCTACGCCCCGTCCGGGGTGCTCGAGGACGGTGCCCTGGCCGGGATGTCGCGCCGTGGCGTCGCGGCCGAGTTCTTCACGGACGTCGAATGGGACACCTACGTCACCGTCGCGAAGCAGGGCCGGGTCGTGCGCTCCTTCGACGCCGGGTTCAGGCCGCCGAAGAAGGGTGCTCTGCGCGCTGAGGGAGGCCTGGACTGGGGACGCAAGCACCAGAACATCTGGGCCACGGCGTGGGCCTTCGACGAGCGACTGACGCTGACCCACATCAGCCAGAAATGGTTCGACCGCGCGCACCCGACGTACGTCGTCGAGAAGGGTGCGCTGCTCTGACGACGCGGTTCCTCCCGACCACGCCGCTGCGGGTGGGGGTCTGGACGCTGGCGCTCGCCCTGGTGGCCGGGTTGGCCGTCCTGGGCTGGACCTGGCGGCACCCCACGGCGTTCCCCGAGGCCGGTGGCTGGGGCGTGGGGAGCCACCAGCGGCCGGTGGGCGCGCCCTTCTACGTCGGCATGACGTCCGAGCACCACGACGCCCGCGGGACCGTGACGATCCACTCGGCGCGCGCCCACGTGGTGCGCGACTCCGCGGCAGCCGAGATCGAGTTCTTCGTCTGCACGGTGGACCCCTCGTCCGGTGTCGGATCGATCGGGGCGGTTCCGGAGTCGGAGATCCACCACGAGTGCTCCTCGCTCGTCCCGGCCGAGGGCGCGAAGATGCGGTTGAACGCCACGCCTCGCCAGCAGGTCGTGATGGCGGTCTCGTTGTCGCACGCCGGCCGAGTGAAGGTCGAGGGCCTGGACCTGGACTACAGCCTCGGCTGGCAGCACGGCACCCAGCGCACCGGCGGCGAGGTCGACCTCGGCAGTCGGCAGCGCTGACGGCTACGGGGAGAGGTCGGCTCCGTTGCGGCCGGCTCCCGGCCCCAGGCCGCGGACGGTCCCGATCACTTCATGGGAGCGCCCGGCACCATCAGGACGCCCGGGATGGTGCGCAGCACTCCCACGAACAGCCGGGCCCCGATCCCCCAGCAGGAACGCGTGGGATGCGCATCACGCCGTCGGAAAACCGTGTGCCGACCGTCGGTGCCCGCTGCGACACTGCTCCGCGATGAGCACCACGACGCCGCCCCGACCCAGCCTCGCCTCGTTCTGGCACGACCTGCCCCGCGAGGGGAAGCTGCTGCTGTCGGTGGTGGTCTTCGAGTTCCTCGGCACCGGTCTGGTGCTGCCCTTCCACGTGATCTACCTGCACGAGGTCCGGGGCTTCTCGCTCAGCGACGTGGGCCTGCTGCTCGCCCTGCCACCGCTGGTCGGATTCCTGGTCGTCGGCCCGGGCGGCACCCTCATCGACCGGCTCGGGGCGCGGAGCATCCTGGTCGGCACCATGCTGCTCCTGGTCTGCGGCGACCTGCTGCTCGCCTTCGCCGCGACGCCGTGGGCCGCCGGCGCGGCGCTCACGCTGTCCGGGGTCGCGTTCGGCGTCTCCTGGCCGGCCTCGCAGTCCTTCATCGCCGCGGCGGTCCCGGCCGGGCTGCGCCAGCGCTACTTCGGCGTCAGCTTCACCCTGCTCAACCTCGGCATCGGGATCGGCGGCATCATCGGCGGCGCGTTCCTCGACGTCGACCGGCTGGGCACCTTCCAGACGATCTACCTGCTCGACGCGGTGAGCTTCCTCCCCGGCCTGTTCCTGCTCCTGGTGCCGCTGCGGCACGTGGCCGGCCGGCCGGTGCACGACGAGTCCCTCGAGGACGCGCGGGTCAGCTACCTCGCGGTGCTGCGGCGCCCGGCGGTCGCGTCGTTGATGCTGCTCGGCTTCGTCTCCTCGTTCGTCGGCTACTCCCAGCTGAACGCCGGCATGCCCGCGTTCGCCCGCGCCGTCGGCGAGGTGTCGACCCAGGGCCTCGGTCTCGCGTTCGCCGCCAACACCGTGGTGATCGTGCTGCTCCAGCTGGTGGTCCTGCAGCGCATCGAGGGCCGCCGCCGGACCCGGGTCATCGCCGTCATGGGCGTGCTGTGGGCGGTGTCCTGGGTGCTGCTCGGCGGCTCGGGCCTCGTCCCCGGCACGCTCGGCGCCACCATGCTGGTCGCGGGCTGCGCCTCGGTCTTCGCGCTCGGCGAGACGCTGCTGCAGCCGACCATCCCGGCGCTGGTCAACGACCTCGCCCCCGACCACCTGCGCGGGCGCTACAACGCGCTGAGCTCCGCCGCCTTCCAGCTCGCGGCGATCATCGCCCCGCCGGTCTCGGGCGCCCTGATCGGACACCACCTCGGCAACGTCTACGTCGGCTCCCTGGTCGTCGGCTCGCTCGTGGTCGGCGCCCTGGCCATCGTCCGCCTCGAGCCGCAGCTCCCGCCCGAGGTCAACGGCGTCCACACCCCGGCACCCACCCCGGAGACCGTGCCGGCCTGACCGCACCACGGGTCGTGTGCCTGAGAGTGCGCCATGGCGCACCCTCAGGCACACGACCCGATGCGGGTGTGGGTCAGTCGCGCCTCGAGACGACCCACCAGATGAAGGCCAGCACGCCGAGCACCACGGCACCCTGCTTCCAGTAGCTCTTCACGAGCACCGGGAGCACGGTGGCGCCGAGGTCCAGCGCGTCCTCCCCGGCCGCGTGCTGCGGCGCGCCCACCGGGGCGGGTCGCGGCGCGGGCGGCGGAGCGGCGGGGGCACCGGCCGCGGGAGCCCCGGCGGCCGGCGTCCCCTCAGCGCCCGCAGCCCCAGCGACAGGGGACACCGGTTCGGCTGCGGGCTCTGCCCCGGGAGCTGCGGGAGCCTCGGCGAGCGGGCCGCCACCCAGCCTGGACTCCAGGCAGGCGACGAACTGCCCGAGCAGCTTGTCGGACACGTCCTGCATCACCCCGCGCCCGAACTGTGCGGGCTTGCCGGTGATGGACAGGTCGGTGAGCACCTCCACGTCGGTGGCGGATCCCCCGTCGGCGTCGGCCATGGAGAGCGTGACCGTGGCACCGGCGGTGCCGTTGCCACGCTTGTCCTTGCCCTTGGCCTCCACGACGAAGCGGTGCGCCGCCTCGTCCTTCTCGAGGAACGTGCCGGAGCCGTTGTAGACCAGCGCGATCGGGCCGAGCTTGACCTTCACGGAGCCGGTGAACGATTCGGTCTCGACCGAGGTCACCGACGCCCCCGGGAAGCACTCGGCCACCGAGGCGATGTCCTGGAAGTGCGCCCAGGTCTCGTCGACGCCGGTCGGGACGGTGAAGCGGTGTTGAAGATCCACGGGCCTCAGCTCCCTGCGGCCGCGAGCACCGCACGCCGGGTCAGCACGGTGGCGAGGTGCCGGCGGTAGTCGGCGTCGCCGTTGAGGTCCGAGGGCGGGTTGGCCCCGTCGGCGGCTCTCGCCGCCGCGGACCGCACCGCCTCGTCGGTGGCCGGCTGGCCGGCCAGGGCCTCCTCGACCGCCCGGGCCCGCAGCGGCGTGGAGCCCATGTTGGTCAGCCCGACCCGGGCCTCGCTGATGGTGCCGCCGTCGACCTTGACCGCGGCCGCCACCGCCACGATCGGCCACTGGTGCGCCACCCGGACGAACTTCTCGTAGTGGGCACCCCAGCCGGTGTGCTTGGGGATCCGCACCTCGGTGAGGATCTCGTCCTCGCCGATCGCCGTCTCGAAGAGGTCGACGAAGAAGTCGTCGGCCGCCACGGTCCGGGTGCCACCGCTGCCGGCGATCACGAACTGGGCGCCGAGCGCGAGTGTCGGGGCTCCCAGGTCACCCGCCGGGTCGGCGTGCGCCAGCGCGCCGCCGAAGGTGCCCCGGTGCCGGACCTGGGCGTCGGCGAGGTGCTCGACCGCCTTGCTGATCAGCGCCGCGTGCTCGGCGACCAGCGGGTCGGACCCGACCACGGCGTGCGGGGTCATCGCGCCGATGACGATCGCGTCGCCGTCGTCACGGATCCCGCGCAGCGAGTCGATCCGGCCGAGGTCGATGACGAACTCGGGCGCGTTGAGCCGCATCCGCAGCACCGGCAGCAGGCTCTGCCCGCCGGCGAGGATCTTCGCCTCGTCGCCGTGCTCGGCGAGCGCGGCCAGCGCCTCCTCCACCGAGGTGGGTGCGAGGTAGTCGAACTGTGCGGGGATCACTGGCCCGCTCCTTCCGTGCTGTCCTGACCCGGCTCGGCCTGGTCGAAGTGCGGCATCGCGGCGCCCTCGGTGGGGCCGCCTGCACCTGGGCGGTTGATCGCCTTCCACACCCGCTCGGGCGTGCACGGCATCTGGATGTCGTTGATGCCGAGGTGGCGCACCGCGTCCACCACCGCGTTCACGACCGCGGGGGTCGAGGCGATCGTGCCCGCCTCGCCCACGCCCTTGGTGCCGAGGCTGTTGGTCGTCGCCGGCGAGGTGGTGTGGTCGATGTCGAAGCTGATCGTGTCGGCCGCGGTCGGCAGCAGGTAGTCGACGAAGGAGCCGGACACCAGCGTCCCGGAGTCGTCGTACACCGCCTCCTCCCAGAGCGCCTGCGCGATGCCCTGGACCAGGCCGCCGTGCACCTGCCCGGCGACGATCAGCGGGTTGACGATGTTGCCGATGTCGTCGACGCAGACGTACTTGCGCATCTTCAGCGCCCCGGTCTCGGTGTCGACCTCCATCGCGCACAGGTGGGTGCCGTGCGGGAAGTTGAAGTTCACCGGGTCGTACGTCGCCTCCGAGTCGATGGACGGTTCCACGCCGTCGGGCAGGTTGTGGGCCGCGAACACCGCGGTCGCGATCTCCCCGATCGCCATGCCCTGGTCGGTGCCCTTGACGGAGAACCGGCCGCCGGAGAACTCCAGGTCGTCGACCGAGGCCTCGAGCAGGTGCGCCGCGATCGGCCTCGCCTTCTCGATCACCTTGTCGGCCGCCCGGACCACCGCCTCGCCGCCGACGACGAGCGAGCGCGAGCCGTAGGTGTCGAGGCCCTTGTGGGAGATCTGGGTGTCGCCGTGCAGGATCTCGACGTCGTCGAAGGCCACGCCGAGCCGGTCGGCCACGATCTGGCTGAACGCCGTCTCGTGTCCCTGGCCGTGCGCGGAGGCCCCGGTGATCACCTCGACCTTGCCGGTGGCCAGCATCCGCACCTCCGCGTGCTCCCAGCCGCCGGCGCCGTAGTTGAGCGAGCCGAGGACCCGGGACGGGGCCAGCCCGCACATCTCGGTGAACGTCGAGACGCCGATGCCGAGCTGGACGGTGTCACCGGAGTCGCGGCGCCGCTTCTGCTCGGCGCGCAGCTCGTCGTACCCGAACATCTCCTTGGCCTTCGCGGTGGCGGCCTCGTAGTTGCCGGAGTCGTACTCCAGGCCCGCCACCGTGGTGAAGGGGAACTCCTCGTGCCTGATCCAGTTCTTCTCGCGGATCTCCAGCGGGTCCACGCCCACCTCGGCGGCCAGCTCGTTCATCAGCCGCTCGATGGCGTACGTCGCCTCGGGTCGCCCGGCGCCGCGGTAGGCGTCGGTCCAGGTCTTGTTGGTGAAGACCGTCTGGCAGTTGAACTGGTAGGCGGGGAACTTGTAGATCGCGTTGTACATGAACGCGCCGAGCACCGGGACACCGCCGCCGACGAGCGCGACGTAGGAGCCCAGGTCGGTGAGCAGGTCGACCTTCAGCGCGGTGACCGTGCCGTCCTTGGTGGCGGCGAGGGTGAGCTTCTGCCACTGGTCGCGGCCGTGGTGGCCGCTCATCAGGGACTCCGAGCGGGTCTCGGTGTACTTCACCGGCTTGCCCAGCCGGCGGGCCACCGCGAAGGCGATCATCTCCTCCGGCGTCTGCTGCAGCTTGCCGCCGAACCCGCCGCCGACGTCGGGGGCGATGACCCGGATCTTCGACTCGGGGACCCCGGTCGTGGCCGCGAGCGCGAACCGGAGGATGTGCGGGATCTGGGTGGCCGACCACATGGTGATCTGCTCCCCGGTCGGGTCGACCACGACCGAGCGGGGCTCCATGAACGCCGGGATCAACCGCTGCTGGCGGTACTCCCGCTCGATCACGATGCCGTCGCCGCGGGCCTTCTCGATGGCCTCGTCGACGTCGCCGCCGGTGCCGGCCTGCGCGGAGTCGAACTGCCAGAAGGCCGACTTGTTCGTACCGAGGTCGGGGTGAGCTAGAACCTTGTCCTCGGCGGCCTCCTTGAGGTCGAGCGCGGCCGGCAGCTCGTCGAACGACACGTCGACGAGCTCGGCGGCGTCGCGGGCCTCCGCGGCGCTGCGGGCGACCACCACGGCGACGATCTCACCGGCGAAGGTGACCCGGTCGGCGGGCAGCGGCGGGTGGGCCGGGGTGACCTGGTCGGGCGTGATCGCCCAGGCGTTGATGCACGCACCCTGGGTCTCCGCGAGGTCGGCGCCGGTGAGCACCGCGACCACGTTGGTCGCCTGCTCCGCGGCGCTGGTGTCGATGCTGGTGATCTTGGCGTGCGCGAAGGGGCTGCGCACCATGGCCATGTGCAGCATCCCCGGCAGCGTGATGTTGTCGGTCCAGCGGGTGCGCCCGGTGATCAGGCGCTGGTCCTCCTTGCGCCGGCGGTCGCGACCGATCTCCTTGGCCTCGGTGGGGCGCTCCACGGTGGCGGTCATGCCGTCACCTCCTCGCCCTGCCCGGAGGCGTGCTGCACGGCCCGCACGATGTTGTGGTAGCCGGTGCAGCGGCACAGGTTGCCCTCGAGCCCGAGCCGGATCTCCTCCTCGGTCGGCTTCGGGTTCTCCTGCAGCAGCGCGACGCTCTGCATGATCATCCCGGGCGTGCAGAAGCCGCACTGCAGGCCGTGGCACTCCCGGAACGCCTCCTGGACCGGGTGCAGCTGGCCGTCCGTGGCCAGGCCCTCGATCGTGGTCACCTCGGCGCCGTCGGCCTGGACGGCGAGCACGTTGCAGGACTTCACGCTGGTGCCGTTGAGGTGGACCGTGCACGCGCCGCAGTTGCTGGTGTCGCAGCCGATCACCGTCCCGGTCTTCCCGAGGCGTTCACGCAGGTACTGCACCAGCAACATGCGGGGTTCGACGTCGTCGGAGACCGACGCTCCGTCGACTTTGAGGCTGATCCGGGTCATGGACGACTCCCTGGGTCGAGTTGCGCTGTGACGCCGCTCACGCTAGGGCCGCCCGGTTGGCGAATGGTTGGGCCTTTGGTCCCCTCTGTTGCCCGTCAGCCCCGGGCGACCGCGAGCCGGCCCTTGAGGAGGGGTACGGCGGGGTGCGGGCGGTGCCCGAGGGCGGCCAGGCAGACCTCGATCACCTCGGTGTCGTACGGCGCGAGCTCGATGTAGCGGACCACCGCGTCGGGCTGCGGGTCGGCCAGCAGCGCCTCCCGGAGCGCGACCGCGACGTAGTCGGCCAGCTCGCCGAGGGCCGGGGAGTTGGTGCCGGGCAGCAGGTCGCCGCCGTACGCCTCCACGGCGGCGCCGACGTGGCCGCCGCGCAGCAGGCTCAGCACGTGGTCGACGTCGGTGTGCACCGGCATCATCAGCCGGTAGGGACGCGAGGACAGCTGGCCGCCGAGCGCGGAGCGCAGGTGGCTCACCTCGGCCTTGAGCGTGGACAGGGTGACGGCCTGGTCGCCGTAGACCAGCGCGTGCAGGTGCTCCAGCGACAGCCCCTCGGGGTGCATGGCCAGCAGCGCGAGCACCTCGGTCTGGCGCCGGTTGAGCAGCAGCCGCTGCCCGTCGAGGCGGGTCTCGACGGTGCCGAGGAGGGTCATCACCAGCCCCGGCTCGTCCTGGTCGTCGCTGCCGCCGAAGGTGGGGTGGCGCGACGAGCGCGGCATCGCCGTCTCGATCAGCGCCGCCATCACCCGCGCGGTGGCCAGGCCGATCGGGTGGGTGCGGTCCCAGGTCGTGGAGAGGTCGATGACGCCCAGCTTGCGGCCGGTGACGGGGTCGTGGACCGGCGCCGCCCAGCAGACCCAGTTGTGCACGATCGGCGCGTAGTGCTCGGCACTGAACACCATGGCCGGCGTCGCGAGGCGGTTGGCGAGGTCGAGCGCGTTGGTGCCGACGCTCTGGTCGTCCCAGCGGCCGCCCGGCACGAAGTTGACGGTCTCGGCCTTGCGCCGCATCACCCGGCCGCCGTAGGTCCACAGGATCCGGGTGTCGGCGTCGGTGACGGCCACGACGAGGTCGCCGTCCTCGGCGGTACGCCGCAGCTCGGCCTCCACGCGCTGGACGGCGGTCTGCAGCGGGGAGCCGCGCCAGATCTCCGCGGTCTCGCCCTCGTCGGCGAGCGGCGCGTGGGTGACGTCGGGCGAGATGGCCGCCTCGGAACGGGCCCAGCTGCTCAGGATCTCGGGGCGGACCAGCTGCTCGGCCCCGTCGCCGCGCTCGACGAAGCTGGTCCAGGCGCGCACCGCCTCGACCCTGCGTGAGTGCAGCTCACTGCGCGTCATCGGACCCCCGGTGTCGGACTGTCTCGCCAACGTAACACCGGCGCGGTGACCCCTGTCACAGATGTTCGGACGTCAGTCGTCCCGGTGCAGGGAGACCGTGAGCAGGACCGCGCAGTCGGTGAGCGCGGCGAGGTCGTGCCGCTCGGGCGGGATCACCAGGAAGTCGGACGCGCTGCCCTCCCAGGTGTCGTCGGCGGTCGACAGCCGCACCCGGCCCTGGAGCACCTGCAGGGTCGACTCGGCCGGGCTCTCGTGCTCGCCGAGGATGTGGCCCTCGGCCAGGGCGACGATCGTCTGCCGCAGTGCGTTCTCCCGGCCGCCGTGCACGGTGGCGGCGCTGCGTCCGCTGTGGTGCTCCCTGGCCTCGGCCAGCTTCTCCTCGATGAGCGCGCTCAACGACGTGCCCTGCATGCGTACCTCCTCGGTCCGTCCCGCCAACGTAGCCCCGCCCGGCCGCCAGGGGAACGGGTCAGCCGTCCAGCTGACGGCGGAGGAACCGCACGGTCCGGACGATCGAGTCCTGCCAGCGGGGCACGAAGGCGTGGTGCTCGCCCGGATAGACCTCGAGCCGGCTGTCGACCCCCGCCCGGGTCAGCAGCCGCTGCGTCGTCCGGGCCCACCGGAAGGGGCAGGACTCGTCGGCGGTCCCGTGGTGCATCAGGACCGGCTCGGTGATCCGGTCGAAGAACGTGCGGGCGGACAGCTCGCGGTAGAACCGCGGCTGCTGGCGCGGCGTCCCGAACCGGTCGAACAGCGCCCGCACCGCCTCGGGCCGGTTGGGCACCGTGAAGTGGCGGAGGTTGTCGAGGTAGCGGGAGCTGACCGACGCGTAGACGACGGCGGCGTCGACCAGCCCGGGCGCCACGGCCAGGGCGTTCAGCGTGACCCCGCCGCCCATGGACCGCCCGAGCATGGCCAGCCGCCCGGGGTCGACGTACGGCTCGCGGCGCAGGGCGCGGACCGCGTTGATCGCGTCGCGGGTGTACCCGAGCCGGGTCTCCCGGCTGACGTCGCCGGCCGGGTCGGACCGCGCGTGGCCGCGGTAGTCGGTGTGCAGGACGACGAACCCGGCGCGGGCGAGCCAGTCCTGCTCACGGGCGAGGCCCTGCCCGGTGACGTAGTACGCCGGGTCGATGTAGCCGTGGTTGAGCACGATCCCGGGGAACGGCCCCTTTCCGTCGGGCACGAGGAGGATGCCGGAGATGGTCAGCCCGTCGCTGCGGTAGGTCACCTCGTGCCGGGTGTAGGCGTCGGTCGTGGCGACCAGCCGCTGCCGCACGATCCGGGTCGGGGTCGGCGGAGCGCGCATCAGCGCGGGCAGGGAGACCGGGTCGTGGACCGGGGGCAGCGCCTGCTCGGACGGCTGCTCCGGGACGGTCGTCGACCCGCCGCCCGGGGAGGCGGGCACGGCGGCGGACGCCGCGGGTCTCGGGGCCGGGGCGTCGCTGGGCGCCGGGTCCGAGCAGGCGGCGACGAGGGCCAGCGCGGCGAGCCCCGCCCCCCGGCCGTACGGCGTCCGCCGCATCGCTCAGCCCGTCACCGGTCGCTCGTCGTGGATGCGCCCGGCGGTCTCCGCGAGCGGTCGGCCGGTGCCGCCCCAGTGCCCGGCGATGATCTCCGCGGCGATGCTGATCGCGGTCTCCTCCGGGGTGCGGGCCCCGAGGTCCAGGCCGATCGGGCTGGACAGCCGGGCGATCTCCTTGTCCTCCAGGCCGGCCTCGCGCAGCCGCTCCAGCCGGTCCTCGTGGGTGCGTCGCGAGCCCATCGCGCCGACGTACGACACCTCCGGCAGCCGCAGCGCGACCTCGAGCAGCGGCACGTCGAACTTGGGGTCGTGGGTGAGCACCGCGAGGACCGTGCGGCCGTCGATCCGGCCGGCGTCGCGCTCGGCCGCGAGGTAGCGGTGCGGCCAGTCGACGACGACCTCGTCGGCCTCCGGGAAGCGGCTGTTGGTCGCGAACACGGGCCGGGCGTCGCACACCGTGACGTGGTAGCCGAGGAAGCTGCCGACCCGCGCCACCGCGGCCGCGAAGTCGATCGCCCCGAAGACCAGCATCCGCGGCTTGGGCGCGAACGCCCACACGAAGACCCGCATGCCCTCGCCGCGGCGTTCGCCGTCGGGGCCGTAGGTCAGCGTCGCGTTGTGCCCCGCCGCCAGCAGCCCCAGCGCGTCGTCGTGGACGGCGTCGTCGGCGCGCGGGGACCCGAGCGACCCGGCCGACGTCCCCGGCTCCGGACGTACGACGAGCCGCCGGCCGAGCCAGGCGGGGTCGGGGTGCTCGATGACGGTGGCGAGCGCGACCGGACGGCCGGTCTCGATGTCGGCGGCGATCTCCTCGAGCTCGGGGAACGTCTCGCGGTTCACCTTCTCGACGTAGACGTCGAGGATGCCGCCGCAGGTCAGGCCGACCGCGAACGCGTCGTCGTCGGAGACGCCGTACCGCTCCAGCACGGGGGTGCCGGACTCGACCACGGACTGGGCGAGCTCGTAGACCGCGCCCTCGACGCAGCCGCCGGAGACCGAGCCGACGGCCGTCTCGTCGGGGCCGACCAGCATCGAGGCGCCCGCCGGCCGGGGCGCGGACTGGAAGGTCGCCACCACGGTGCCGACGCCGATCGTCTCCCCGGCGCGCCACCACTCCATCAGCTCGGGCAACACGTCACGCACGGGACACCACCTCCGCCAGCTCGGCATAGGTCGCCAGCGAGTGGCCGGCGATGAAGTCGTCACAGTGGGGCAGGGCCGCGAGCACGCCCTGCTGCACGGGCTCGTAGCCGGCCTTGCCCCGGTGGGGGTTCACCCAGATCACCCGGTGGGCGATCCGGTGCAGCCGAGCCATCTGCTCCGCGAGCAGCGAGGGGTCCCCGCGCTCCCAGCCGTCACTGAACACAACGACGACGGCGCCACGCGCCATTCCGCGCCGGCCCCAGCGGTCGAGGAAGAACCGCAGCGTCTCACCGAGGCGGGTGCCGCCGGACCAGTCGGGGACGGTCTCCCCCGCGGCGACCAGCGCCCGCTCGGGGTCGCGCAGCCGCAGCGCCCGGGTCAGGTGGGTGAGCCGGGTGCCGACGGTGAAGGTCTCCACGACGCCGCCGCGCTCCCGCGCGGACTGGGTGAACCGGTGCGCGAGGCGCAGCAGCGGGTCGGCGTAGCCGCTCATCGACCCGGACACGTCCACCAGCAGCACCACCCGCCGGGGCCGGACCCCGCGGCGCCGCCAGGCGATCTCGGCGGGCTCCCCGAGGCGGCGCAGGCTGGCGCGCAGCGTGCGGGAGGCGTCGACGTCGCCGCGGTGCCAGGCCTGGTGCCGGGCGGTACGCCGCATCGGCGGCCGGCAGCGGAGGGTCGCGAACATCCCCGCGAGCCGCGCGCGCTCGGCCGGTGTCATCGCGGCGACGTCGCGGTGCCGGAGCACCTCGGTGTCGCTGGCCATCGCGCGGACCACCTCGTCGTCCGACTCGCCCGTGCCGTCGGCGTCGGTCGCGGGGAGGTCGGAGAAGCCGGGTGTCGAGGGCTGCGCCGGGCGGGTCCGGGGCAGCCCGTCGCGGGCGTTGAACCAGGCGTCGAAGACCTGGTCGTAGCGCTCGAGGTCGTCGGGGCCGGCGCACAGGGTCGCCCGGCCCGCCAGGTAGGTCGCCCGCTGGTCGTCGAGGCCGAGCAGGGCGACGGCGGCGAGGAAGCCGTGGGTCCGGTCCTGGGTGACCGCCACCCCGGCCGCCCGCAGCGCGCGGGTGAAGGCGAGGCAGACCTCGTCCGCACCGTGGCGAGTGGGCTCGTCGCCGTCGTGGACCATCACGCCCTCAGCATCGAGTCGAGGGCCTGGCGGACCCGGTCGGCGTCCTCGCGGTACTTCACCAGCGCACCCAGGGTGGCCGCCGCGGTCGCGAGGTCGAGCTCGGTGGTGCCGAGGTGGTGCAGCGCCCGGGCCCAGTCGAGGGTCTCCGCGACCCCGGGCGGCTTCTGCAGGTCGTCGCGGGCGCGCAGCTGCTGGACCAGCGTCACGACCTGGCGGCCGAGCGCCTCGGACACCTCCGGGGCGCGGGACCGCACGATCTCGACCTCACGCTCGAGGCCGGGGTGCTCGATCCAGTGGTAGAGGCAGCGCCGCTTGAGGGCGTCGTGCAGCTCGCGGGTCCGGTTCGAGGTCAGGATCACGATGGGCGGCACGGCCGCCTTGACGGTGCCGAGCTCGGGGATCGTCACCTGGTAGGTCGAGAGCACCTCGAGCAGGAACGCCTCGAACTCGTCGTCGGCCCGGTCCACCTCGTCGACCAGCAGGACCGCCGGGCTCTGCTGGAGCGCGGCCAGCACCGGACGCGCCAGCAGGAAGCGGGCGTCGTACAGGCTCTTCTCGGCCTCCTCGACGCTCGGTTGTTCCTTGGCAGCCCCCGCCGCCTCGAGGGCACGCAGGTGCAGGATCTGGCGCGGGAAGTCCCAGTCGTAGAGCGCCTGGGTGGCGTCGATGCCCTCGTAGCACTGCAGCCGCACCAGCGGCAGGTCCAGGCTCTCGGCCAGCGCCTCCGCGAGCGCGGTCTTGCCGGTGCCCGGCTCGCCCTCCAGCAGCAGCGGCCGCTGCATGCGCAGCGCGAGGTAGGTGACCGTGGCCAGCGACTCGTCGCACAGGTACCCGGTCTCGCCGAGGCGGGCGGCGACGTCGCGGGTGGACTCCAGCTCCATGCACCGAGGCTACTTCGGGGCGCGTTGGCGACAGGTTGGGCGGTGTCCGCCCCGATCGGTCAGGGAGTGTCCCGGTCCTGCCCGGTGGCCAGGTCGCCGCACTCGACGAGGGTCACGGCGCTCTCGGCGAGGTAGTCCCGCGCGCCCCGGTCCCCGGTGGCCGAGGCGGTCACGCCGGGCCAGTGCGCCCGGCCCAGCAGGACGGGGTGGCCCGGCCTGCCGTCGTACGCCGCCCGCCGCAGCACGCCGTTGTCGACCTCGGCGTCGAGCACCCGGCTCACCACGTCGGCGGAGACGTCGGGGAGGTCGACCAGCGAGACCAGCACCGCCTCCACCCCGGCGTCCAGCGAGGCCAGCCCGGCCCGCAGCGAGGCCCCCATCCCCTCGGCCCAGTCCGTCGCGACGACCACGTCGACGCCGGCCCCGTCGAGCAGGGCGGCCGCCTCGTCGGCGGCGGCTCCCAGCACCACGGTGACGTCCTCGCAGCCACCCTCGCGCAGCGTCGCGACGCCCCGGAGCAGCCACGGCTCCCCCGACGCGTCGCGGACCAGCGCCTTGGGCATGCCCATCCGGCGCCCGGCCCCCGCGGCGAGCAGCAGCCCCCGGATCATCAGGAGGTGAAGGCCTGGGCGTAGAGACCCGCGAGCCGCTGGGACCAGGGCGCGCTCAGGCCGCAGATCGACACCTCGCCGTCGGTGGCCGAGACGAGGTAGCGCTTGCCGTCCTCGAACTTCACGGCCTGGATCAACGCCCGCATGTCGACGTCCGGGGCCTCGACCTTGACCAGCTCGGTCGGGTCGCCCGCGTAGAAGTGCGTCGCCTTCAGCGTGACCAGCCCACCGGCGATGTCGGACACGGTGCCGTCGAAGGCGACGCCCTGCCGGGAGAGCGTCTCGGCGGTGGGCACCATGCAGCGGGCCTGGTAGGCCGCCGGCCCGGGAGCCCGGAGCTCGGTGACGGTCGGCGAGCCACCGGCCGCGGGCACCTTGTCCTTCCCGGAGTCGTGGTTGAGGAAGCCGAACAGCGCGACTCCCGCGATCAGCACGACCGCGGCGGCGGCGACCAGCCACGTCAGCGGGCTCCGGTCGTGGGTGCCGGTCTCGCGGGACTCGGTGGTCAGGACGTCGTCCTCGGTGGCGCTGTTCATGGTGTCCTCCAGGAGTCGCGTGACCCGGGTCGGGTCGGCCGGTGGCAGGGAGGAAGCCGGGTCGGCGGCGCGCAGCCGGTCGCGGAGCTCGGGATCGTCGTCCCGTCCGGCGTCGTGGTCGCTCACGGCTCCCTCCTCTCTCTCGACCCTTCATGTCCGGCGGGCTGCCCGGTCTTTCGCAGCTCTGCCCGCAACTTCTCGCGGGCGCGGTGCAGCCGGATGCTGGCGGCGTTGGGGGTGATGTCGAGGACCGCGGCGATCTCGGCCGGCGTCAGCTGCTCCCAGGCCCACAGGCGCAGCAGCTCGGCGTCGTCGGGGCGCAGCGCCGCCATCGCGTCGGACAGCAGGTCGTCACCCTGTCCCGGGCCGGCGGTGCTCTCGGCCGGGCGGTCCAGCACCGCGACCTTCGCCGCCACCCGCTCCTGACGGCGTACCCCGCGCTCGGCGTTGGCCAGGCAGTTGCGGGCGACGCCGTAGGCCCACGGCAGCGGCTCCGCCGGCAGCTCCTCGAGGCGCCGCCAGCAGACGAGCAGGGTCTCGGAGAGCACGTCGTCGGCGGTGGCAGGGTCGGTACGGCGCGCCAGGAACCGCCGCAGCGGCTCGATCAGTGCAGGCGCGATCTCCTCGAAGCGGTCCCGGCGGGTCTGCGCGTCCACCACTCCACCCTCACACACGCCCCCCACCGACCCGTCGCCTGTTCCCGCCCCAGAACGCCGACCCGTCGCTCGTTCACGCAGCAGACACACCGACCCGTCGCGCGTTCACGCGGAAGGCACGCCCACCCGTCGCCTGCTCACTCCCGCGGGTGGCTCCGGTAGTAGTCGCGCCAGATCAGGCGGTGGACCGGCACCCATCGGGGGATCGACCGCAGCCCCGGGATGAACGGCAGGAACAGGAGTCCGAGGGTCAGCACCATCATCAGTCGCCCACACCTCCGCGTCGGCGTTGGCCGAGGTGGAGAACGGCTTGACCTGGTACCAGAACGTGTAGAGCCACATCCACGGCTGTCCGGGGTAGTTTCCGGTCTCGTTCATCATGCCCCACTGGTCGCCGCCGAGCTGCTGCGCGACGGCCCGGTCCTCGAGGTAGGCGCCGTCGGAGAGCAGCAGGACCGAGCGGGTCTGGTCGCCGCCGTAGAAGTTGCCCGAGGCGGTGAGGGTGCCCTCGAGACCGCCGGAGCGCGCCAGTGCGAGGAACCCCGCCGTCATCGCCGGCACCGGGCCGTACTCACCGTTCGCGACCTTCGCGGGGTCGCCACCGGCCTTCGCCAGCGCGTCGGCGTACGCCGTGGACCAGGCGGCCTGCTGGCTGGCCGAGGCACCCTTCCAGCCGGCCAGCGCCTTGACCACCGCCGGGTCTCCGGAGACCCCGGCGAGCGGCTGGGTCACGAGGTCGGCCGAGTCGACCGGGATCCGCACACCACCCCACTTCTGCAGCGGGATCCCCAGCACCTTCTGGCCCTCGCTGGCGTGGTTGTACGGCGCGCCGTAGGTCGCGCTGGTCGTCGTTCCGGCGAGCTCGCCGGTGGCGGTGGCGACGACGTCGTCGGGGTCGGCGGAGGCCCAGGAGCGCATGGTGATCGCGTTCTCGTCCGGGGACGAGAAGACCGCGGCGAGCACCGTGGTCAGCAGCGTCATCACGGCGAGGGCGATGACGAACTCCTTGACGAGGTCGTAGCGGCGCGTCGGGAAGTCGTGCGAGTCGGCCGTGGGGCGGGCCCCGCGGTGCTGGCGCGGCGGGCGCGTGATCGTGGCCATCTCAGTCACCCGACCTCTCGGGGGGCCCGGCGTCCAGCGGGGGCACGACGCCGTGCCGGCGGACGAGCACCACGTGCCAGACGGCGATCACCCCGACGACCAGCGGGAGCAGGACCACGTGCCAGAGCAGCATCTGACCCGGGTTGAGCACGTTGAACCACGCGCCGGCGCCGATCGAGTTGATGCCGTCCTTGGCCTCGGCGCTGATCCACTGCGAGTCGAAGTTCGACTGCGAGAGGTAGCCGGTGAACGCCGTCCCGATCGACGCCACGAACGCCACCACACCGGTCATCCAGGTCAGCCCGCGCTTGCCCCGCCAGGCGGCCATCCAGAACTTGCCCCACAGGTGGATCACCATCACGGCGAAGAACAGCTCGACGCTCCACAGGTGCATCGAGTTGACGAAGTGGCCCAGCGAGGACGTGTGCCACCAGGCCGCACCACCGACGGCCAGGGCGAGGCCGGAGCCGATCACCACCACCAGCGCGGCGAGGGTGAGGACGCCGAAGACGTAGATCCAGGACGCGACGTACGCCGGCTGGCGGTCGGGGAGCGCCTGACCGGGCGGGACCAGACCGGTGATCCTCGTCCGGAGCCAGGCCGTCCAGCTGCCGCCCGTCTCGGCGGGGGACGCCTGCTGCGCGGCGCTCACGACCGGTCCCGATGCCGGTCGGAGCCGTCCTGGTCTCCGTGCGGGAACGGGACCACGAGGGCGAGCACGAAGACGACCACCATCGAGACGATGATCGCGAGGTTGGTGACGCTGACCTTGATGACGCCCCAGTGGACGTAGTGCCCTGCGGCGAGCACGGCGATCTCGGGTGCGGTCATGATGACCACCTTCGGCCGGTGGACCCCGGGGTAGGTCCTCCTGAGCCCACCGTGGGACGGGGGTCCGACTACTCCCAGAGCCGATGGTCACCCAACCCGCTGTCCTCAGTCCCGGGCAGGGTCGGGCAGGAACGTGGGGGTCTCGGCGTGCGCGCGGTCCACGAGCTCCCAGCCGGTCGCGCCCAGGGTGACCACGGAGACCGGGAAGATGCCGAGGTTCTCCCGCTCCACGTGGTCGTCGAGCTCGCGGAACAGCTGCGCGACCCGGGCCTCGACATCGGGCGCGTCGGGGTCCAGCGCGGCGATCGCGGTGTCGAACCCGCGGTGCTCGCCCTCCAGCCGGTCCACCTCGTCGACGTACTCGCCGTCGGCGCGCAGCGCGGCGAAGATGCCGTCCTCCTCGCGGCGCACGTGCCCGGACAGGTGCCGGACCAGCTCGCCGAGCTGGGCGAACGCCCCCGCGCGGTCGCCCGCGCCGAGCGCGCGCCGGACCCGGTGGGCCTCGTCGAGCAGGGCGAGGTGCTCGTCCATCAGCTCCGCGATCGGCGGGACGCCCCGGCAGCCACAGTGCTCGCACATGTCAGGCCCAGTGCTCGCACATGTCAGCCGACCCGGTCCCAGCCGCGTCGGGGCCGGTGGCTGCCCAGCTGTACGTCGCGGCTGCGGTAGACGATGTAGGGCCGGGTGAGGTAGCCCAGCGGGGCGCTGAACACGTGCACCAGCCGGGTGAACGGCCACAGCGCGAACAGCGCCATCGCGACCAGCCCGTGCAGCTGGAAGCTCCACGGCGCGTCGGCCATCAGGTCCGGGTGCAGGTCGAAGCGGAAGATCCCGCGGAACCAGATCGAGACGCCCTCGCGGTAGTTGTAGTCGCCGGTGATGTTCGCGGCCACCGTGTTGTAGAGCCCGAGCAGGATGACCGTGGCGAGGAAGACGTACATCGTCTTGTCCATCCGCGTGGTCACCGAGAAGACCGGCCCGACGGTGCGGCGCCGGTAGATCAGGATGGCCATCCCGGCGACCGTCGCGAACCCGGCCAGCGCCCCGACCGAGACCGCCATGAAGTGGTACATCCCCTCGGAGACGCCCACCGCCTCGGTCCAGGACTCGGGGATCCCCAGCCCGATCACGTGGCCGAAGAAGACCCCGATGATGCCGAAGTGGAACAGCGGGCTGCCGATCCGCAGCAGCCGGTCCTCGTAGAGCTGCGAGGACCGCGTCGTCCACCCGAACTTGTCGTAGCGGTAGCGCCAGAAGTGGCCGACCACGAAGGCGGTCAGGCAGATGTAGGGGAACACCACCCACAGGAACTGGTCCACGGTCAGGCTCCTCGCACGGTCGGCATCGGGAGGTCGACGGAGGCCCCCCGGTCGGTCAGGGCGGCGTCGAACTGCGGGGTCCCGTAGGGGGTGAGCCCGACCTCCTCCTCGGGTGGCCCCTCCGCGGCCAGGCGGCGTACGGCGTCGCGCTCGTCGCCGCGCAGGGCGGGCAGGGTCGCCGAGACCGACTGGAGCACCCCCGCCCACGGGGAGCGCATCTCCACCAGCGACATCCGCAGCAGCTCCAGCCCGGCACGGTGGTCGAGCAGCAGCTGCCGGCCCTGCTCGGGGTCCACGCACGCGGCGTACTCGAGGACCACGCAGAGGTGGTCCGGGAGCTCTCCCCCGGCCTGCTCGAGGTCGACGCCGGAGGCGAGGTAGGCCTGCTTGAACCGCAGCAGCGCCACGCCGCGCTTGCGGGTGTCGCCGTGGGCGAAGTAGGTCAGGAAGAGGTTGCACCGGCGGCGCGTGTCGAAGGTGGCGACGTAGTCGGCCTGGAGGTCGGGCAGCGGCGTGGACCCCAGGCGTACGACGACCTCCCGAAGCGGCTCGCCCACCGCGGCCGGCAGCTGGTGCGAGGCCTCGCGCAGCAGGTCCAGGCGGGCCAGCAGCCCCTCGTCCGGGTAGTCGAGCAGCAGGGACGCGGACTGCCAGGCGACCAGCTGCTGCTCCCGCGACAGAGACATTGAAAGACCGCGGCGGCTCACTGCTCCCCCTCCCCGTTCTTCGGCGGGAACAGCCCGGGCGGGGAGCCCTTGCCGTCCCAGTTCAGCAGGTTGACCCGCGAGCCCTTGTCCGCCGGCGCCGCGAGGGTGTCGGAGGTCTGCCGGTTCTGGAGCATCTGGAAGTTCTCCACCGCCAGCGGCGTCGGCGCCCCCGAGCCCTCGCCGAAGGGGCCGGAGCCGCCCATGCCCGGCCCGCCCTCGTAGTCCAGCGAGCACTCGGTGGCCAGCTCCTCCAGCGAGTGCGCCTGCTCGGCGTGCGCGGGCGGGATCACGTAGCGCTCGTCGTACTTCGCCAGCGCGAGCAGGCGGTACATGTCGTACATGTCCTCCTCGCTCATCCCGACCGCCGCCGGGATGGAGGCGTCGGGTTCCCGGCCGAGGTTGATGTCGCGCATGTAGGAGCGCATCGCGGCCAGCTTCTTCAGCACGCCGTCCACGGGCGCGACGTCGCCGGCCGTGAACAGCTCGGCGAGGTACTCGATCGGGATCCGCAGCGCGTCGATGGCGGCGAACAGGTTGCCGGTGTCCTCGGCGTCCTCGCCGGTCTCCTTGACCACGTCGACCACCGGCGAGAGCGGCGGGATGTACCAGACCATCGGCATGGTGCGGTACTCCGGGTGCAGCGGCAGCGCCACCTTGTACTTGTTGATCAGCGCGTGGATCGGCGACCGCTGTGCGGCCACGACCCAGTCCCGCGGGATCCCGGCCCGCTCGGCCTCACGCATCACCTCGGGGTCGAACGGGTCGAGGAACACGTCGCGCTGCGCCTCGTAGAGCCCGTGCTCGTCCGGCGTCGACGCGGCGGCGAGCACCTTGTCGGCGTCGTACAGCATCAGGCCGATGTAGCGCAGCCGGCCGACGCAGGTCTCCGAGCAGACCGTGGGCAGCCCGACCTCGATCCGCGGGAAGCAGAACGTGCACTTCTCGGCCTTGCCGGTGCGGTGGTTGAAGTAGACCTTCTTGTAGGGGCAGCCGGACACGCACATCCGCCAGCCCCGGCACCGGTCCTGGTCGACGAGGACGATGCCGTCCTCCTCGCGCTTGTAGATCGCGCCGCTCGGGCAGGAGGCCGCGCAGGACGGGTTCAGGCAGTGCTCGCAGATCCGCGGCAGGTAGAACATGAAGGTCTGCTCGAACTCGAACTTCACCTTGTCGGCGATGTTCTTCAGCATCGGGTCGCGGTGGGTGTTGGCCGTCGAGCCGCCGAGGTCGTCGTCCCAGTTGGCCGACCACTCGATCTTCATGTCCTTGCCGGAGATCAGCGACTTCGGCCGGGCGACCGGCGTGTGCTCCTGGGCCGGGGCGTCGGTGAGCGTGGCGTAGTCGTAGGTCCACGGCTCGTAGTACTCGCCGATCGAGGGCAGCTTGGGGTTGGAGAAGATCGTCAGCAGCTTCTTGAACCGGCCGCCCGCCTTGAGCTTGAGGCGCCCGCGGCTGTTGAGCTCCCAGCCGCCCTTCCACTTCTCCTGGTCCTCGTAGGTGCGCGGGTAGCCGAGACCGGGCCGGGTCTCCACGTTGTTGAACCACACGTACTCCGTGCCGGACCGGTTGGTCCACGCCTGCTTGCACGTCACCGAGCAGGTGTGGCAGCCGATGCACTTGTCGAGGTTCATCACCATCGCCATCTGGGCCATGACCTTCATGGTACTGAACCTCCTGGGAGCGCTTGCGGATGACGGTGACCTCGTCACGCTGGTTGCCGGTCGGGCCGAGGTAGTTGAACGCGAAGGACAGCTGCGCGTAGCCGCCGATCAGGTGGCTGGGTTTCACCAGCAGCCTGGTCAGCGAGTTGTGGATGCCGCCGCGCTTGCCCGACGTCTCCGCGAGCGGTACGTCGATCAGCCGGTCCTGGGCGTGGTACATGTACACCGTCCCCTCGGGCATCCGGTGGGAGACGATCGCGCGGGCGACCACCACGCCGTTGCGGTTCACCGCCTCGATCCAGTCGTTGTCCCGGATCCCGACCTTCTCCGCGTCCCGGTCGCTGATCCAGATGTTCTGGCCGCCCCGCGAGAGCGACAGCATGAACAGGTTGTCCTGGTACTCCGAGTGGATCGACCACTTGTTGTGCGGGGTCAGGTAGCGCACGGTCAGCCCGGCGACCCGTTCGCCACTGCCGTCGCGCCAGGTCACCGAGGTCGGGCTCGGCGAACAGCGCGGCCATGTTGAGCGGTGGCCGGTAGACCGGCAGCCCCTCGCCGAGCTCGGTCATCCAGTCGTGGTCGAGGTAGAAGTGCATCCGCCCGGTCAGCGTGTGCCACGGCTTCTTGCGCTCCACGTTGACCGTGAACGGCGAGTAGCGCCGGCCACCGGTCTCCGAGCCCGACCACTCCGGCGAGGTGATCACCGGCACCGGCGCCGCCTGGGTGTCGGCGAAGGTGACCTGCTTGCCCTCGTGCTCCTCGGCGAGGTCGGCGAGCCTGGTCCCGGTGCGCTTCTCGAGGGTCCGGAACCCCTGCGCGGCCAGGTGGCCGTTGGTGGTGCCGGACATCGCGAGGATCGCCTCGCACACGTGGACGTCGCGCCGCAGCGAGGGCCGGCCGTCGGCCACGCCGCCGCGCACGGCGCCGTTCTTGTGCCGGAGGTACTCCACCTGCTTGCCGAGCTCGAAGGTGATGCCCTTGGTGGTGGCGCCGAGGGTGTCCATCAGCGGGCCGAGCGCGTTCATCTTCTCCGACACCGCGGCGTAGTCGCGCTCGACCTCCACCAGCTTCGGCATCGTGACGCCCGGCACCGGCTCGCACTCCCCGTTCTTCCAGTCGCGGACCACGCCGTGCGGGTTGGCCATCGCGTCCGGGGTGTCGTGCATGAGGGGTACGGCGACCACGTCGCGGCGGGTGCCGAGGTGGGTGGCCGCGAGCTCGCTGAACTTCTCCGCGATCGTCTGCCAGGCGTCCCAGTCGGTGCGGGTCTGCCACGGCGGCGCGATCGCGGGGTTGAACGAGTGCACGAACGGGTGCATGTCGGTGGTGTTCAGGTCGTGCTTCTCGTACCACGTGGCCGCCGGCAGCACGACGTCGGAGAAGATCGTCGTGCTGGTCTGCCGGAAGTCCAGCGTGAGCAGCAGGTCGAGCTTCCCCTCGGGCGCCTGCTCGTGCCAGGCCACGTCCACCGGGCGCTTGCCCTCGGGGGCCTCGGTCGCGCGCAGCGACGAGTCGGTCCCGAGCAGGTGCTTGAGGAAGTACTCGTTGCCCTTGGCCGAGGAGCCGAGCAGGTTGGCCCGCCAGATCGACAGGATCCGCGGGAAGTTCTCCGGCGCGTCCGGGTCCTCGCCGGCGAAGGACAGCTCCCCCGACTTCAGCTGGTCGACGACGTGCTCCCCGACCGGCCGACCGGCCTCGGCCGCCTCGTCGCAGAGCTCGAGCGGGTTGCGGTTGAAGGTCGGGTAGGACGGCATCCAGCCCATCCGCGCGCTCTGCGCGATCACGTCGGCGGTGGACCGGCCCGCGAGCCGGCCCTTGCCGGTGGTCGCCGACAGCGTGTCCGCGCCGAACTGGTCGTAGCGGAACTGGTCGGTGTGGAGGTACCAGTAGGCGGTCTGGATCATGTTCCGCGGCGGCCGGTTCCAGTCCAGCGCGTTGGCGATCTGGGTGTAGCCGGTGATCGGCCGGACCTTCTCCTGGCCCACGTAGTGCGCCCAGCCGCCGCCGTTGACGCCCTGGCAGCCGGTGAGCGTGGTGAGGGTCAGGAACGAGCGGTAGATCGTGTCGGAGTGGAACCAGTGGTTGGTGCCCGCACCCATCACGATCATCGAGCGCCCGTGGGAGTCCTCGGCGTTCTGGGCGAACTCCCGCCCGATCCGCGCGGCCGCGGACGCGGGGACGCCGGTGATCTGCTCCTGCCAGGCCGGGGTGTACGGCGCCGAGGCGTCGTCGTACCCGTTGTTGTCGCCCTGGGGCCACTCGCCCGGCAGCCCGTCGCGGCCCACGCCGTACTGGGCGAGCAGCAGGTCGAAGACCGTGGTCACGAGGTGGCCGCCGACCCGGCGGACCGGGACCCCGCGCGGCAGGTCGGCCGCGGCCCCGTCGGGGGTGTCGAAGCGGGGCAGCCGGACGAGCACGCTGTCGGCCGAGGTGTCGATCAACGAGAGCTTCGGGTCGACGTCGCCGAGCTCGAGGTTCCACCGGCCGACACCGGTCTCGCCGAAGCGGTGGCCGAGCGTGCCGTGCGGCACCACCGGCTCGTCGGTCCGCGCGTCGATGAGGACGGTCTTGAAGGCGGCGTTCTCCTCGTGCTGGTGGGCCGGCAGGTCGGCGGCGGTCAGGAACTTCCCGGCGGTGTACTCGCCGTCGCCCGCCTCCTCCAGCCGGACCAGGTGCGGCAGGTCGGTGTAGCTCTTCACGTAGTCCTGGAAGTACGCCGCCTGCCGGTCGACGAAGAACTCCTTGAGCACCACGTGGCCCATCGCCATCGCGAGCGCGGCGTCGGTGCCGGGCCGCGCCGGCAGCCACTCGTCGGCGAACTTCACGTTGTCGGCGTAGTCGGGCGCGACCGCGATCACCTTCTGGCCGCGGTAGCGCGCCTCGGCCATCCAGTGGGCGTCCGGGGTGCGGGTGACCGGGAGGTTCGAGCCCCACATCACCAGGTAGCCGGCGTTCCACCAGTCGCCGGACTCGGGCACGTCGGTCTGGTCGCCGAACACCTGCGGCGAGGCGACCGGCAGGTCGGCGTACCAGTCGTAGAAGCTCAGCATCGAGCCGCCGATCAGGTTCACGAACCGGGCGCCCGAGGCGTGCGAGACCATCGACATCGCGGGGATCGGCGAGAAGCCCGCGACCCGGTCCGGGCCGTACTTGCGGATCGTGTGCACGTGCGCGGCGGCCACGATCTCGACCGCCTCCTCCCACGTGGCGCGGACCAGGCCGCCCTTCCCGCGGGCGGCCTTGTAGGCCTTGGCGCGCAGGGGGTTCTCGACGATGTGCTCCCACGCGCGCACCGGGTCGCCGTCGTGCTGCGACTTGGCCTCGCGGAACATCTGGAGCAGCACGCCGCGGACGTAGGGGTAGCGGACCCGGGTCGGCGAGTAGGTGTACCAGGAGAAGGCCGCGCCTCGCGGGCAGCCGCGGGGCTCGTACTCCGGGGAGTCCGGGCCGACCGAGGGGTAGTCGGTCTGCTGGGTCTCCCAGGTGATGATCCCGTCCTTGACGTAGACCTTCCACGAGCACGAGCCGGTGCAGTTCACCCCGTGCGTGGAGCGCACCACCTTGTCGTGGCTCCACCGGTCCCGGTAGAAGTCGTCCGCGGCGCGGCCGCCGGCCTTGGAGAGCGTGCGGAGGTCGTCGGAGACCTCCCCGCGGGTGAAGAACCGTCTGCTGCGGACCAGCGCGTCGCTGAGCGCCCCGTCCATGCCGACTCCGCTGCCTGTTGCTCGAACGTCCGTCACTGACACACCTTCCGGGCCTCGCGTTGGGTTCGTGGACCGTACTCGCCCGGGACTGCCCCCGGGCGTCGCTTCGTCGTTAACCTGCCGGAATGCCGCAGACCCTCGCCGACCGCGTGCGCACCGCCGTCGAGGGCCTCACCCCCGGCTACTTCGCGCTGGTGATGGCCAGCGGGATCCTGTCGGTGGGGATGGAGCTCGAGGAGCACGCGTCGCTGTCCCGGCTGCTGCTGGTCGTCTGCGCCGCGGCGTTCGTGGTGCTGCTCGGCCTCACCCTGTGGCGGTTGCTGGCCTACCGCCGCGCGACCGTCGAGGACTTCCTCGACCCGCGCCGCGCGTTCGGCTACTTCACCTTCGTCGCGGGGACCAACGTGCTGGGCGTCCGGCTGGGCATGGACGGCCACCACGGCACCACCGCGGCGATGCTGGCGCTGGCCGGCGCCGCCTGGCTGGTGCTCGGGTACGTCGTGCCGTGGACCGCCGTGCTGGGTCCCCAGACCCGCCCGGTGGTCGCCACCGCCAACGGCACCTGGTTCATCTGGGTCGTGGCCAGCGAGTCGGTCGCGGTCGCGGCGGCCAGCCTCGAGCCCGTCGTCGGGGACGGACGCCGCGAGCTGGCGCTGCTGGCGGTGGTCTCCTGGTCGGTGGGCGTCTTCCTGTACGCCGCGGCCGGGATCTTCGTCTCGCTGCGCCTGATGCTCTACGACTTCGGGCCCGAGGAGCTGACCCCGCCGTACTGGGTGGCCATGGGCGCGATGGCGATCACGGTCCTGGCCGGCGCCCGCATCGTGGAGATGGCCGACGCCCCCATGGTCGACGCGACGCGTGGCCTGATCGCGGGCCTCGCGGTGGTGTTCTGGGGCTTCGCGACGTGGCTCATCCCGGTCCTGGTCGCCGCGGGCTGGTGGCGGCACGTGACCCGCCGGATCCCGCTGCGCTACGAGCCCACGCTCTGGAGCATCGTCTTCCCCCTCGGCATGTACGCGGTGGCCGGCATCTACCTCGGTGAGGCGGACCGGCTCCCGGTCGTCCATGCCATCGGCGGGACCGAGCTGTGGGTGGCCTTCGCGGCGTGGGCGATCGTGCTCGCCGGGATGCTCCTGCACGTCACGCGTTCCGTGCTGCTGGGTCCGAGGCCCCGGCCCTGACCCGCTCGTCGTGGGCGCGCTCGGTGTGGCGGACGACGGTCACGGTGAGCAGCAGCGTCAGCGCCGCGGTGATCGACAGCATCCACAGGCCGATCGCGTAGGAGTCGGTCCGGCCGTAGACGTAGCCCATGATCAGGGGCGGGACGAAGCCTCCGAGCCCTCCGGCGGCGCCGACGAGCCCGGTGACCCCACCCACCCGCGAGGGCTCGGTCACCTTGGCGATCAGCGCGAACGTCGCTCCGCTGCCGGCGCCCAGTGCGGCCGCCATCGCCAGGAAGGCGGTGGTGCCGATGTGCTCGAGGATCGGGTGGGTGGCCGCCACGCCCGCCCCGACCACCACGACGGCGTACGCCGTGGCCAGCACGGGGACCGGGCCGAACCTGTCGGAGAGCCAGCCACCGATCGGGCGCATCACCACGGCCACGACCACGAAGCCGGCCATCCGGTTCGCGGCGTCCGCGGGGGTGAGGGAGTAGTCGGTCTTGAGGTAGGCGGGCAGGTAGACCGAGAACGCGACGTACCCGCCGAAGGCGACGGCGTAGAGCAGGCAGGCCTGCCAGGTGATCGGCAGCCGGGCGTTGGCCGAGAGCCGCGCCATCAGCGACGTGGTCGGGGCGGTGCGACCCGGCGCGTCCCGCAGGATCACCCAGGCCAGCACGGCGTACACCGCGAGCACGGCGGCGGTGATCAGGAACGGCGCCTTCTCGCCGACGTTCGTGTAGAGCTTCACGGTCGTGAGGGCGCTGATCGCGGTGCCGCCCATGCCGGCGCCGAAGATGCCGACCGCGAGGCCGCGTCGCTCCGGCGGGAACCAGGCGTTGACGAAGGGAACGCCGACCGCGAAGGCGGTGCCGGCGATGCCGAGGAAGAAGCCCCCGACCAGGATCAGGGTGTAGGAGTCCAGGGCGAAGAACGCCAGGAACAGGATCGGCACGATCGTGATGCCGGAGACGATCGGGAACATCACCCGGCCGCCGAGCTTGTCGGTGAGCGCCCCGACCACGATCCGGCCCAGGGAGCCGACGATGACCGGCACCGCGACCATCAGCGCCACGTCGGACTCGCTGAGCGTGCCGAGCGTGCCCTGCTCGCGGAAGAGCGGACCGAGCGGGCTGATCAGGGCCCAGGCCCAGAAGTTCACCGCGAACCCGATCGTCGCCATCGTCAGCATCAGCCACGGCGAACGCGTGACCTGCTGCGACCGCCGCTGCTCGAGCAGCCTGTCGGTCATGACGCACCTCCGGCCGAGAACACGGACGCGACCACCATGGCGCATGTGGCCGTTGTTGCCAATGGGGTTCTCATGACTCAACCCACCTTCCGCATCAGCCGCAGCCGCCAGACGTCGGGGCCGCGATCGAGGTAGTCGACGTCGAACACCCCCGGAGAGCGCCGCTCGAGCTGGGCCAGCAGCGGGCGTGGGTCGTGGGGGGCCAGGAGCACCAGGCCGTCCCCGGCGCGTACGCCGTCCAGCGCACCGAACACGGTGGCGTGCCGGATCGCGTGCGGGACGGACCGGGCGTCGAGCTCGGGCAGCTCGGGGCCGTCCGCCTCGCCGCAGGTGCACTCGTGACCGGCCTCGTGACCGGCGGCCGGTGCACCGTGCTCATCACCGCTCACCTCTCCGCCCAGCAGCTCGTGCATGCCGCCGAGCAGGTCGGCCACCGAGACCTCGGGGGCGGCGACCAGGAGCGGCAGGACCCGGTCGTTCTCCTTGGCCAGGTGCACCTCGAAGACGGCGCGGAGGGCCCGGCCCAGCCCACTGGCGGCGACCGGCTCGGAGGTGGCCGCCAGCTCGGCGACGAGCGCCATGATCGCGCGGTGCTCGGCCAGCATCGCCTCGATGAGCAGCCGCGCCGTCGGCATCTTCGCCGCGGCGGCATACATCGTGGTCTCCTCGGCCAGGGCGTGAGGGAGCAGCTCCTCGCGGCACCAGCGGACGAGGTCGAGCCGGCGCTCCTCGGCCGCCGCCGGCTGACCGCCGCGGGCCGCCGCCGTCAGGCCCTCGACGGCGAGCGTCAACGCGCCCACCATCTCCGCATGGTGCTGCTCGACCGCCTCGGCGGCTCGTGCATCGGCCTCGTTCGAGGCGATCACCACGTCGTTCATCTCCGGCTCTCCTCACTGTGCCCATTTCGGGGGCCCACTTGGCGGGCCCGCCCGCGATGGTGGGCTGATCACCTTTTTACTACAATCGAGACCGTGAAAAATAACAAGGGCCGGATGTCCTCCGTCACATCCCCGCTCGGCCCGCGCGCCGGCACCGGGGCGCGACCACTCTCCGACTCCGCGGCCTCGATCCTCGAGATGCTGCGCGGCCAGCCCGAGCCGCTGACGCTGGCCGCACTGGCCCGGCTGATCGGACTGCACACCAACACCGTGCGCGAGCACCTCGACGTGCTGGTCCGCCGCGGACTGGTGGCGCGTCAACGCGCCGAGCCCGGCGGGCGCGGCCGCCCGGCCTGGCTCTACTCGCTCACCCACGCGGAGGTCGAGACCTCGGAGTACGCCGGCCTGGCCGCCGCGCTCGCGGCCGCGATCAGCCGGTCCAGCCCCTCCCCCGCGGCCGACGCCGCCACCGCCGGCGAGGAGTGGGGCCACGACCTCGCACGGACCCGCGGCGCGGCGCCGACCACGCCGGACGCCGCGCGCACCCACGTCGTCGAGCTGCTCGACGACCTCGGCTTCCGGCCGGAGCAGGAGGCGGAGGACCCCGCCACCGTGCGGCTCACCCGGTGTCCGCTGCTGGAGGCGGCGCACCGCCACCCGGAGGTCGTCTGCGCGGTCCACCTCGGGATCGTGCGCGGCATCCTCGAGGAGTACGGCGCGGACCCGGCCGGCAGCGAGCTCGAACCCTTCTCCGAGCCGGGCGCGTGCCGGCTCGTCGTACCGCCGCGACCGGAGTGACACATGTGACGCACGTCGCGTGCGTCCTAATTGGTATCTCAGATTCGAATTAATCTACGTTGCTCGTGTGCAGCTCAGCGGTTTCACCGACCTGGCCCTCCGCATCGTGATGCGACTGGCAGTCCTCGAGGACGAGGCCACGACGACGCGGACCGTCTCCGAGCAGCTCGAGGTCAAGTACACCCACGCCGCGAAGGTGGTGGCCGCCCTCCAGCGGCTCGATGTCGTCGAGACCCGGCGCGGTCGCGCCGGCGGGCTGCGGCTCCGGGACGACGCCCGCTCGCTGTCGGTGGGCCGGCTCGTGCGGAGCCTCGAAGGCCCCGACGAGGTGGTCCAGTGCGAGGGCCCCGTTCCCTGCCCGCTGCGCGGCGGCTGCCGTCTGCGCGCGGCGCTGCGCGACGCCCAGGAGGCGTTCTTCGCGGCGCTGGACCCGCTGACGATCGCGGACCTCACCGCTCCCCCGACCCGGACGATCCTGCTCAACCTCAGCAGCCGCCCGAACACCTGAATCCCACCACCCCAGAGGAGTCATCATGCTGTCCCCCTCGTCCACCGAGGTCGTCCGGGCCACCCTGCCCGTCATCGGCGCCGCCATCGACGAGATCACCCCGGTGTTCTACCGACGCATGTTCGCCGCACACCCGGACCTCGAGCGCGACCTGTTCAACCGCGGGAACCAGGCCCAGGGCGGCCAGCAGCGGGCGCTGGCCGGCGCCATCGCGGCGTACGCGACCCTGCTCGTCACCGAGGGCGGGCCTGACCCGCGCGAGGTGCTGACCCGGATCGCCCACAAGCACGCCTCGCTCGGGATCACCGAGGGCCAGTACCCGATCGTCCACGAGCACCTGTTCGCCGCGATCGTCGAGGTCCTCGGCGACGCCGTGACGCCCGAGGTCGCCGCCGCGTGGGACGAGGTCTACTGGCACATGGCCAACGCGCTCATCTCGATCGAGAAGGACCTGTACGCGGGTGCCGGCGTGGCCGACGGTGACGTCTGGCGGACGCTCGTCGTACGGCGCCGGGTCCAGGAGTCCCCCGACACGGTGTCGTTCGTGCTGGGCTCGCCCGATGGCAGCCCGCTGCCCGGCTTCCGGCCGGGGCAGTACGTCTCGGTCGCGGTCCGGCTGCCCGACGGAGCGCGCCAGATCCGCCAGTACAGCCTGATCGGCACCCCGGAGGCGAGCGAGTGGGCGATCACGGTCAAGGCCGTGGCCGCCGGCCGCGACGACCGCGGCGGGATCGTCCCGGCCGGCGAGGTCTCGAACTTCCTGCACCACGAGGTGTTCGAGGACGACGAGATCGCCGTCTCCACGCCGTTCGGAGACCTGGTGCTCGCCGAGGGCGACGCGCCGCTGGTGCTGGTCTCGGCCGGGATCGGCGTCACTCCGATGCTCGGGATGCTGCGCCACCTGCGCGACGAGGGCTCGACCCGTGAGGTCCTCGTGCTGCACGCCGATCGCTCCCCCGCCGGGCACGCGCACCGGCAGGAGCTCAAGGAGCTGGTCGCCGGGCTGCCGGGCGCGACCCTGCACCGGTGGTACGAGGATCTCGGGCTGCGACCGACCGACGACGTCCTCCGACTCGGCCGGGCCGACCTCGCCGCCGTCGAGATCCCGGCCGGCGCCGAGGTCTACCTCTGCGGCCCGCAGCCGTTCATGGAGTCGGCCCGAGCCGCCCTGCTCGCCCGCGGGGTGCCGAGCTCCCACGTGCACTACGAGGTCTTCGGCCCGGACACCTGGCTCGCCACCGCCTGAGGAGGCCGAGCCGCCTGATGTAAGTCCCCCAGGAAATGGCACAGGGCCCCGGTCCGAAGACCGGGGCCCTGCGTGTTGCTCTGGCGAGCGGTGGA
>CAWDVM010000016.1:0-37362 GCA_963805685.1 uncultured Actinomycetota bacterium | reverse complement strand
TCGAGGGTTCAGCCCTTCGCGGCCCGGAAGCGCTCGATGGCGGCGATGATCTCCGGGCGCAGCCGTGCGGCCGGGATGACCGCGTCGACCGAGCCGACCTCCACCGCGCGGTGGATGTTGTGGATCCCGTCGAACTCGGCGGCCACCTCGCTGATCTTCTCGGCCCTCGTCGCCGCCCGCAGCTCGGCCTGCTCGACCACGAGCGCGCTCCGCTCCGAGCCCGAGGCCTCGGCGATCCGGGCCTCGAGGTCGCGCATCGCCGGGCTCGCCGCGGTGCGCTTCTCGACCTCGCCGGTGAACACGACGGCGGCCGCGGGTGCCCCGCCGATCACCGAGGCGAAGGAGCCCTCCAACGCCAGCACGGTCATGTTCGGGTTCAGCGCCTTGGAGAACACCACGAACGCGCCACCGTGGTAGCGCGAGATGACGCAGAAGACGATCGGGCCGCGGAAGTTGACGATGGCTCGGCCGATCTCGGCGCCGTACTCCAGCTGCAGGTTGCGCATCGAGTCCGGCGACCCGTCGAACCCGGAGAGGTTCGCCAGCACGACGAGCGGCCGGTTCCCGCTGGCGGCGTTGATCGCCCGGGCCGCCTTCTTCGACGACCGCGGGAACAGCGTGCCCGCGGTGTAGGTGTCCGGACCGTCGGTGGGCGGGAAGCCGCGTCGGCGCACCGGCCGCGACTCGATGCCGAGCAGGCAGACCGGGTGGCCGCCGAGGTGGGCGTCCTGGACGACCGCGGTGTCGGCGTCGGCCATCCCGGCCCAGCGCTCGAGCGTCTCGTGGTCCTGGTCGGCGACGGCCCGCATGACCGTGCGGATGTCGAACGCCTTCTTCCGGTCCGGGTTGGTCTCGGCGGAGAAGATCTCGCCGACCGTGCGGAAGTCGCTGCCCTCGGCGTCGTGCGGGTACGACGAGATGTCGCGGTCCGCCGGGTCGGTGGTGACCGCGCGGCGCGGGCCGGTCTCGCCGGGCACGACGTACGTGTGCTCGTAGTGGGCCATCAGCACCTCGACCGCCCCGGCGAGGTTCGGCGCCCAGTACTGCGCCTGCCCGTTCGGGCCCATCACCCGGTCGTAGCCGCCGATCCCGAAGTTGTCCTCCGCGGACACGCCACCGGAGAAGTCGAGCGACTGCTTGCCGGTGAGCACCATCGCGCTGTCCGGCGTCATCACCAGGATGCCCTTGGTGTGCATGAGCATCGTCGCCTCGGCGTTCCAGTACGGCTGGGCGCCCACGTTGATGCCCGCGACGACGACGTTGACCTCTCCGCCGGCCTGGGTGAACTCGACGATCCGGCGCAGGGCCGCGGCGACCCAGTCCATGTTCTCGGTGCCGGAGTCCATCGAGATCCGGGCCCCCGCCGACAGCGCGAACCACTCGAGGGGCACCTGCAGGCGCTCGGCCAGGTCCAGGGCGGCGATGACCCGCAGGCACTCCGCCTCGGACACCGAGCCCAGTGACTTGGTGGGATCACCGCAGAGCACGACCCGGGAGACGCCCTCGGGGTGGATCGGCGTCGGCGTGGTGACGACGGCGGCGAGGATGCCGGCCTTGTTCAGCCCGCGGGGCCGGTCGACCGGCACCAGGACACCGGTGTCGTCGAGGTCGTGCTCGACCAGGGTCCCGTCCGGGCCGGTGAGCACGGCCTCGAGCTCGTAGGGGTAGACGAGGCCGCGCCTGCGGGCGCGCACGACCTTGGCGGCGTAGTCGTCCAGCGGCGGGAGCAGCTCGGTGGGCGGCAGCTCGACCGAGGACACGACGCCCGCACCCGGCTGCGCACCGAAGCGCACGACCACCGGGACCGGACCGTCGGGCCCGGCGACCCGGCCCTGGGCGAGCACCTCCTCGATGCCGGCGCCGTCGGTCAGCGGCCGGATCTTGTCGCCGAGGGCCTGCAGGCCGTCGGAGTCGATGTCGACGACCGGCCAGACGTGCACCCACACGTGGTTCATGTCGAGCTTGGCGCCCGCGGCACCTCGGCCCACCCGGGCCCGCCGGACCGCCTCGAGGCAGTTCTCGACGGCGCGCTCGGCGTGCGGCAGCCCGGTGACCCTGCCCTCCTCGTCGCGGACGACGGCGAGCTGGCGCACCTGGGCCAGCGCCACCAGCCGCCGGTCCGCCGGGTTCTCACGGGCGACGCACTCGTAGAGCAGGACGTCCTCGGGCGCCTCGATCCGGGTGACGTGGAAGTTGCGCAGCCGCCACAGGTTCAGCCGGCGGCCCACCATCGGGTGGACGCCGCGGGTCAGGTCGTCCTCGACGACGCCCCCGTCGGTGGGCCGGAAGGCGTAGTAGCCGACCGGGCGGCCGCCGCCGGCGCACACGGCGACCGAGACCCGGCGTACGTCGTGGGCGAACGGCAGCGCCTCGACCAGCGGCCGGAGCTGCTCGCTGGCGGCGTCGGCCGACTCCGGGGCCTCGGGCCAGTGCAGGTAGAGGTCGACGACCGCCTCGTCACCGGGCCGACGCTCGGCGAGGTGGGTCGCGACCGAGGCGGCCAGCCCGCCGGAGGCATCGGCCAGCTCGGCCATGGTGCCGACCGTCGAGACCACGCGCGTGGGGCGGTCGTCGAGCGTGTAGTCGGCCACCACGAAGGGGCGGCCGTTCTCGATCGTCCTCAGGTCGTGGAGGTCGAACTCGCGGTAGTGCCGGCGGACCAGCACCTCGAGCATCGGCTCCTTCGCGGGTACGCCGCCCTCGAGCCGCTCGGCGAGGAAGCGGACGATCTGCTCGGGGATCGCGGCCAGCGCCTCGATCCGGTCCGCCCGGTCGGCCAGGCCACCGTTGGCGACCAGTGCGTTGAGCTCGTCGCGCACGCCCGCGAGGACGTCGGCGCGCTCCGCGTCGACGGCCGGCTGGTCGAACCACCGGAACCGGACACTGCGGGCGAGGTCGCCGACCACCGGGTAGCGCAGCTGGGTGGCGCGGCCGAGCCGCTCCAGCAGCTGCCGGGCGCCGACCGCGAGCTCGCCGGCCGGCGGCGCCTCGTCGATCCAGCGGCCGAGGACCGCGGAGGCCAGCGCGACCTCGGGAGCCGAGCGCTGCTGGGCCAGGAAGATCCGGAAGACCGCCTCCTCCATGGCGGGCGTGCGCTCGAGGTCCTCGACGCCGTAGTGGCGCAGCACCTGGAGCAACCGGTCGTGGAACTGCTCGGGCAGGCCCCCGCGCTCGACGTCGAGGCTCTGCAGGAAGGTGTGGAAGTGCTCGCGGGAGCTGTGCACCCGCAGCTCGGTGTGCCGCTCCTCGTCGGCCGGCCGGTTGCGGCTCAGCTCGGCGAGGTCGGCGAACGTGCCGAGGAGCGTCATCTCGTCGGCGAGGACGGCGACGCCCTCGGCCCGGAGCTCCTCGCGGGCGGCGAGGTAGTCCACCAGTGCGCCGTCCTGGTCCTGCGGCGGCACGTCGTACCCGAGGACGATGGCGGTGAGGGCGGCCCGGGCCCGCTCCGCCCGCACCGCGGCCGACTGCCCGTCCTCCGGGGTCGGCAGGTCCAGCGAGGGACCGTCCTGGGCGGCGACCGCCTCCTCGGCGCCGTCGCCGAGCGGCTCCAGCCTGACCAGCGCGGCCCCGGTCTCGACCTGGCTGCCGGTGATCACCAGCAGCTCCTTGACCCGGGCGGCGAACGGCGCGTAGAGCACCGTCTCCATCTTCATCGACTCCAGCACGAGGACGGGCGCGCCCGTCTCGACCTCCGCGCCGACGGCCGCGGGCGTGGCGACGACCAGCGCGGGCGCCGGGGAGCGCAGCACACCCCCCTCGTCGCGGCTGACCCGGTGGACCACACCGTCGACCTCGACGAGGGTGCTGGGGCCGTGGGTGGCGGTGACGAGGTGGTAGCGGCGACCACCGACCACGAGGCGCCGGTGGAACTCGTCGATCCGCTCGAGCCCCACGTCGACGGTCTGCTCGCTGCCGCCCGACCCGACCGTGACCCGGTAGCGCGACGGCCCCGTGTTCACCGTGGAGACCTGGTACGGCGTGCCGCGCAGCTTGAGCTCGACGGGCCGACCCGTCTGGTGCTGGGCCTGGGGCCGGCCGCCGTGGGCGGTCTCGAGGAGCCGGGCGACCTCGAGCCGCAGCCCGTCGACGTACGCCTCGATCGCGGCCGCGACCACGGCGATGCCCGCGTGCGCATGGGCGACGAGCCTGCCCTCGCCCCGCACCCGGTCGATCCAGCTGGTGTCGGCCCACCCGCCGGTGCCGTCGACGACCTCGGGCTGGGCCAGCAGGTCGAGCACGAAGCTCTTGTTGGTGGTGCCGCCCTCGATCACCACGGTCGTCTCGGTCATCGCCCGCCGCAGCCGGGCGAGCGCCTCCTCGCGGGTGCGGCCGTAGGCGATGATCTTGGCGATCATCGAGTCGAAGTCGGGCGGGATCGTGTCGCCCTCGGCGACACCGGTGTCCACCCGGACGCCCGGCCCCGAGGGCAGGTCGAGCCGCACGATGCGTCCGGGCGCGGGTGCGAAGTCGCGGTCGGGGTCCTCGGCGTTCAGGCGCGCCTCGACGGCGTGCCCGGCCTCGCCGGGCTTCGGGCCCTCGAGCCGGCCGCCGCCCGCGACGTGGATCTGGGCCTTGACCAGGTCGACGTCGGTCGTGGCCTCGGTGATCGAGTGCTCGACCTGGAGCCGGGTGTTGACCTCGAGGAACGCGAAGGTCTTGTCCCCCGGGTGGTAGAGGAACTCCACGGTGCCGGCCCCGACGTACCCGACCGCGAGGGCGAGCCGCTCGGCGGCGGCCTTCAGCTCGTCGACCTGGGCCGGGGTGAGCAGCGGCGAGGCCGACTCCTCGATCACCTTCTGGTTGCGGCGCTGGATCGAGCAGTCGCGTACGCCGATCGCCCAGGCGGTGCCGTGCCCGTCGGCGATCAGCTGCACCTCGACGTGCCGGGCGCCGGTCATCAGGCGCTCGAGGAAGACCGTGCCGTTGCCGAACGCGCGCAGCGCCTCGTCGCTGGTGCGCTGGAAGGCGTCCTCCAGCTCGGCGGCCGTCGAGACCTTGCGGATCCCCCGGCCGCCGCCTCCCGCGGTGGCCTTCAGCATCAGCGGGTAGCCGATCTCCTCGGCCGCCGCGAGCGCGTCCTCGAGCGTGTCGACCGCTCCCCGGCTCCAGGGAGCCACGGGAACGCCCACCTCCTCGGCGAGCAGCTTCGAGCCGATCTTGTCGCCGAGCTTGCGCATCGCCTCGGCGCTGGGGCCGATGAACGTGACCCCGAGGCGGTCGCACAGGTCCACGAACGCGGGGTCCTCGGCCACGAAGCCCCAGCCCGGCCAGACCGCGTCCGCCCCGGTGTCCACCAGCGCCCGCTCGAGCACGGCCAGGTCGAGGTAGGGACGCGCCGACGCGGGCCCGAGGTCGTGGGAGAGGTCGGACTCGCGCACGAACATCGCGCCGCTCTCACCCTCGGTGTGCAGCGCAACGGTCTGGACCGGACCGTCCCCCGCGGCGTTGATCTCCCTCACCGCGTGGATCAGCCGCATGGCGGCCTCGCCGCGGTTCGCGATCGCGATGCGTGTGAACGACATGCACACCTCCGGGGAAGACCGACGGGACCACCTGCGAGTCCCTCGTGCAACCTGTCACGAGTCGAGGGTTACGAGCGAGTCACATCGCGACCGGCGCGTCCGGCTCCGCCTGCCCGACCCTACGAATCCGCCGCCCGGAGCCGTTACGGTGGGCAGGCAGGCTTGCGTGGAGCGGAGGTCGTGATGCGCGTGCTCTTTGCCGACGCCGTCGGCGGGCCGACGGTCGCCCGGCTGGAGGCGCGCGGTCACACGTGCGTCGTCGAGCCGACGCTGCAGGCCGGGGACCTGGCGAGCAGGGTGGGTGGCTTCGACGCGCTGGTGGTCCGCAGCACCAAGGTGCCCGCCGCGGTGTTCGAGGGCGCCGACCGGCTGGCCCTGGTGATCCGCGCCGGCGCCGGCACCAACACGATCGACACCGAGGCGGCCGCGGCTCGCGGGGTGCTGGTCGCCAACCTGCCCGGGCGGAACGCCGCCGCGGTGGCGGAGCTGACGATGGGGCTGCTGCTCGCCATCGACCGGCGGATCGTCGACGGCACCGTCGACCTGCGGGCCGGTCGCTGGGACAAGAAGACCTACAGCGCCGCGCGGGGACTGCTCGGCTCGACGATGGGCATCCTCGGCCTCGGCGCGATCGGGCTCGAGGTGGCCCAGCGGGCCCGGGCCTTCGGGATCGACGTACGCGCCCTGGCGAAGCCGGACCGGAGCGCGGACGTCGAGGCGCGCGCGGAGGAGCTGCGGATCGGCATGGTCGACTCCCTCGACGAGCTGCTCCCGGCCTGCGACGTCGTCTCCCTCCACCTGCCGTCGGCGGCGGGTACGACGGGCCTGGTCGACGAGACCTTCCTCGGGCTGATGAAGCCGGGCTCCGTCCTGCTCAACACCTCGCGCGGCGACCTCGTCGACGAGGAGGCGCTGCTCGAGGCGCTGGACGAGCGCGACCTCCGTGCCGGGCTGGACGTGTACGCCGACGAGCCCGCGGCGGGCTCAGCCGCGTGGAGCTCACCGCTCGCGCAGCATCCGCGCGTGGTCGGCACCCACCACATCGGCGCCTCCACCCAGCAGGCCCAGGACGCCATCGCCGCCGGCGTCGTCGAGCTCATCGACGCGTTCGTCCAGGGCGAGGCGCGCAACTGCGTCAACCTGACGCCGAGCCGGATCGGCTCCGCGACCCTCACCGTGCGACACCTGGACCGGGTCGGCGTCCTCGCCCACGTCCTGGACCGGCTGAGCCGCGCCAGCCTGAACGTCGAGCACATGGAGAACCGGGTGTTCCGCGGCGGCGGGGCGGCGGTCGCGACGATCGACGTCGCCGGGTCCCTGTCGGAGGACCTGCTCGCCGACCTCGGCGGGCTGCCCGACGTGCTCGGGGTCTCCGCGACCAGCATCGACGGCGCGGGATGAGCGCTGCCCCGGGTCAGGAGGCCTCGGTGAGCTTCAGGACGTCGAGGAGGGTGCGGGCCGCCGCTCCGCCCTCGGCCTGCGCGACCGCGAGAGCGCCACGGACGTCGAGGTCCGCGGCGAGTGCGGCGAGGACCGCGCCGCGGCCGGAGTCCCGGCCGGGGCGACCGGCGGCCGCGTAGAGCCGGTCCAGCTCCTCGGCCGCAGCGGGCACCATCTCGGGGAGGAACTCCCAGTGCTGCGCCCAGGGCCGCATCAGCAGCATCAGCCGGAGCGCGGCTCCGGACGCCTGCTCGAGCAGGTCGCCGACGAGCACGAGGTTGTGGGTGGACTTGGCCATCTTGGCGCCGTCGTGGTGCACGGCCCCCACATGCAGGTGCCTGCGCGCGAACGGCGCGACGCCGGTGGCGGCCTCCACCATCGCGCCCTGGTAGGCGTGGTGCGGGAAGGTCAGGTCCTCTCCCCCGACCAGCACGTCGATGCTGCTGCCGAAGGTCGCCCACGCCATCGCCGCGCACTCGGCGTGCCACCCCGGCCGGCCCCAGCCCCAGGGGCTCGGCCAGGCCGGGTGCTCGGGAGGCGAGGGGCGCCACACCGGCACGTCGTACGGCGACTCGCGCCCGTCCTCGCTCTGGTCGCCGAACTCCGCGGAACGGCGGAGAGCCTCCTGCGATCCGAGGCCGCTCGCCGCCACGGTCTCCTCGCCGCGGAAGAAGACGTGACCCGCCTGCTCGTAGGCCTGACCGGTCCGCAGCAGCGCGGCCGCGAGCTGTACGACCTGCTGGACGTGGGTCCGCGCGTGCGGGGTGTGGTCGGGCCGCGCGACCTTGAGGGCACGCATGTCCCGGTCGAAGAGGAACTCCTGGGTCAGCGCGAACTCGTCGTACGCCCGGCCGCTGCGGATCGCGGCGTCGGTGAGGACGTCGTCGACGTCGGTGACGTTGCGGCAGGTCTCGACCGCGACGCCGAGGGCGTGGGCGACCGAGGCGACGACGTCGGACCAGACGAACGTCGCCGCGTGGCCGAGGTGGGTGACGTCGTACGGGGTGATGCCGCACGTGTAGACGCGGGCGGTCCCGACCAGCGGGAGCGCCGTCCCGGCGAGGGTCAGGCTGCTGCTGAGAACGGGCTCGGTGTCGACGGCGGGAACGCGGCCCGAGAGCCCGATGACGCCGGAGCTGATGTGCGAGGAGACCACGTGCCGATCATGCCAGCCGCTGCCACCAGCCCGGCAGCTCCGCGATGGAGTCGAGGACCGCGTCGGGCCGCACGTCGCCGTCCAGGTCCGCCGGCGAGAACTTGCCGGTGCGCACGAGGACCCCGGTCAGGCCGGCCCGCTGGGCGCCCTCGACGTCGGTGCGGATGTCGTCGCCGACCATGACGACCTGGTCGGGCGTGAGCCCGAGGTCGTCGACCGCCGTGCCGTAGAACGCCGGGTCCGGCTTGCCCAGCACGACCGCGGCGCGGCCGGTGGCGTACTCCAGCGCCCGCACGATCGGGCCCGCATCGAGCCGGAGCCCGTCGTCGGCGCGCCAGTAGCGGGTCAGCCCGAGGGCGACCAGGGGTGGCGCCGTGTCGTCCATGAGCAGCCGGAAGGCACGGTTGAGGGTCGCGAAGTCCCAGCCCGCGCCGAGGTCGCCGACGACCACCGCGCCGGCGCCGCCCCCGGCGCCACCGGGAAGCGGGTCCAGCGCGGAGAACTCCCTGGCGGTGGCCTCGGGCACGAACAGCGCCGGGCGCTCCACCTCGTGGCGCCGCAGCCAGGCCACCGCCGCCACGGCCGGGGTGAGGACCTGGTCCGCGGTGGCGGCGACGCCCATGCCCGTCAGCTTGTCGACGATGGCCTGTCGCGGACGCGAGGTGGTGTTGGTCAGGTAGCGGTGGGCCACGCCCTCGCGGGTCAGCCAGTCGACCGTCGCGGCGGCGCCGGGCACCGGCTCGTCGCCCACGTAGACGACGCCGTCGAGATCGAGCAGGACTCCGCGCACGCTGTCACCCCGCGGTCACCGGGCCGCCGCCGGGAGCGCGGCCACCACCGCGTCCACCGCGTCGTCGACGCTGTCCCGGACCGGCGCCGACAGCGGGGCACCCAGGTCGACGGCCTGCGCCTCCACGCCCACCAGCGTGAGCCGCCGCGGCAGCCGGCCCAGTGCCCTGGCCAGCTCGACCGCCTCGGCGACACCGAGCCCGTGCGAGCCCAGCGCCACGGCGTCGCGGGGCAGGGGGGCGGAGCCGACCCGGACGACGTGCACCGCGCCCGGCCGTCCGTCCCGGGTCCTCGCCGCGTCCACGACCACCACGTCGTCGTGACCGGCGAGCTGCTCGACCAGCGCGAGCGGCTCGTCGTACGCCACCACCTCCACGCCCGGCAGCCCGAGCTCCGCGACGCGGGCGGCCACCAGGGGTCCGATGCCGTCGTCGCCGCGGGACGGGTTGCCGATCCCGACCACGAGCGCGCTCACCCCTCCTCCACGGTGAGCTCGAGGAAGTGGGTCGCGCAGGAGATGCACGGGTCGTAGTTGCGGATCGCCTGCTCGCACTGGCGGGTCAGCTCCTCGGTGTCGAGGTGCAGCCGGGCCTGCACGAAGCCGCGGAGGTCGGACTCGATGCTGGCCTGGTTCTGCGACGTCGGCGGCACGATCTGCGCGTCGAGCACGGTGCCGTCCGGCGCCAGCTCGTAGCGGTGGTAGAGCGTCCCGCGCGGGGCCTCCGTCGCCCCGTGGCCCACCCCGGCGCGCGGCGGCACCGGCACGGACGGGGCGCCGCCGTCGGACCAGCCGTCGATGATGCGCAGGGCCTCCTCGCACGCCACCACGAGCTCGACGGCCCGCACGACGATGGACCGGAACGGGTTGCGGCACGTGGTCCCCAGCCCCGCGGCGTACGCCGCCTCGCGGGCCGTGGGCGGGAGACGGTCGTGGTTCAGCGAGTACCGGGCCAGAGGCCCGACGACGTACGGACCCGGCGTGTCCCGCAGCCGTGCGTGCAGGGCGTGGGAGTGCGGCACCTGCTCCTCGGCCACCCAGTCACCGAACGCGCTCACCCCGAACTCGTGCCCGCTGCTGGTGACGAAGGAGCCGGCCTCGATCGGGTAGTCGCGGTCGGAGCGGAGGGAGACGTACTCGTGGTCCTGCTCGAAGTCCGGGACGTCGAAGCCGGCCGCCATGGTGACGGTGGCGAGCGCGTCCTCCAACGCCCCCTCGAGCTGCGGGCGCAGCGCCCGGAGCTCGGCGCGGGTGGGCAGCCGGTAGAAGCCGCCGACCCTGACGTTGACCGGGTGCACGGCACGACCGCCCACCAGCGTCATCAGCGCGTTGCCGGCCTTCTTCAGCCGCAGGCCGCGCTCCACGACGTCGCGGTGGTCCACGGCCATCTCGATGGCGCCGGGGTACCCGAGGAAGTCCGGGGCGTGCAGCAGGTAGACGTGCAGCGTGTGGCTCTCGATCCACTCGCCGCAGTACAGCAGCCGGCGCATCAGGCCGATGTCCTCCGGGATGCTCACCCCACAGGCGTCCTCGATGGCGCGGCACGCGCTCATCTCGTAGGCGACCGGGCAGATGCCGCAGATCCGGGAGGTGATGTCCGGCGGCTCCAGGTGCCCGCGTCCGCGCAGCATCGCCTCGAAGAACCGCGGCGGCTCGTAGATCCGCAGCTGGACCTCGGAGACCTCCCCGTCCGTCACCACCACGCGCATGGCGCCCTCGCCCTCGACGCGGGCGAGCGTCTCGGCCGTCAGCTCTCGTCCTTCACCCGAACCCTTGTGCGTCACGACGCCTCCCCGTGGGGTGAATGCCGTGCGCTCTCCTCGGCGAAGACCGGCGCCGCGGCGTTGAAGGTGCGGAACATCCGGTGCAGGTCGCGCTCGGGCATCCCGAGCTCGGTCAGCCTCCCGCTCAGCGAGCCGGTGTTCGTGGTGTCGGCGGGCCCGAAGCACCCGTAGCAGCCGCGGTCGTACGACGGGCAGAGGGCACCGCACCCGGCATGCGTGACCGGACCCAGGCAGGGGGTCCCGTGGGCGACGGTGACACAGACGTTCCCCCGGCGCTTGCACTCCACGCAGACGCTCTCCGCGGTGATCCGGGGCCGGCGCCGCTGCAGGAACGCCGCGACGACCTCGAGCAGCTGGGCACGGTCGATCGGGCAGCCGCGCAGCTCGAAGTCCACGGGGACGTGGGCGGCGATCGGGGTGGAGGTGGCCAGCGTCTCGACGTACTCGGGTCGCGCGTAGACCGCGGCGCGGAACTCGGCCACGTCGGCGAAGTTGCGCAGCGCCTGGATGCCGCCCGCGGTGGCGCAGGCGCCGATGGTGACCAGCCGCCGGGAGCTCTGCCGCACCTGCTGGATCCGCGCCGCGTCGTCCGCGGTCGTCACCGACCCCTCCACCAGGGAGAGGTCGTAGGGCCCCTCGACGACCGCGCGCGTCGCCTCCGGGAAGTAGGCGACCTCGATCTCCTCGGCCAGCTCGAGCAGCTCGTCCTCGCAGTTGAGCACGGTGAGCTGACAGCCGTCGCAGCTGGCGAACTTCCACACGGCCAGCTTCGGCCTCGAGGCGTCGGCGGCCATCACAGCTCCCGTACGCCGAGCTGCTGCCGGACCGCGTCGAGGGACAGCACCGGGCCGTCGACGCAGAGGAGGTACTCGCGCAGCTGGCAGTGGCCGCACAGGCCCACGCCGCAGCGCATGTTGCGCTCCAGGGACAGCCGCACCCGGTCGGGCGGCACGCCGCGTGCGACCAGCCCCGCCGCGACGAAGCGCATCATCACCTCGGGGCCGCAGACCAGTGCCAGCGTCCGCTCCGCGTCGAACGACGCGCCCCCGAGCAGCTCGGTGACCAGGCCGACCCGCCCGGTCCAGGAAGTGGCGGCCCGGTCGACGATGACCGCCACCTCGAGGTCCGCCCCGGACCCCCAGGCGAGGAGCTCGTCACCGAAGAGCACGTCGGCCTCGGTCCTGGCTCCGTGGAGCACGTGGACCGTTCCGAACCGGTCCCGGGACGCGGCGACCTCCAGCACCGCGGCCCGCAGCGGGGCGAGCCCGATGCCGCCGGCGATGACGAGGACGTCGCCGCCGGCGCCGTCCGAGACCCCCCAGCCACGGCCGTAGGGGCCGCGGACCCCGAGCACGTCGCCCTCCCGTGCCTCGCAGAGCGCCCGGGTCACCCCGCCGACGTCACGGATCGTGTGCACCAGCCGGCCCGGCCGACCCGGGTCACCGCTGATCGAGATCGGCACCTCGCCGACGCCGAACGCCTGCAGCATCGTGAACTGGCCCGGCGCGAAGGGAAGGCCGTCGCCGTCCAGCGACTCGAGCTCGAGGGTCACCGTGTCGTGGGTCTCCGGCCGGGTGGCGACGACGCGGAACGGCCTGGGCAGCATCGGGTCCGCCGCCGGGCCGACCGCTCTGCCGACCGGTGGGGCGGCCTCAACCGGCACGGCCGGCCCCGTAGAGGTCGAGCAGCCGCACGCGCGCCGACTGCAGCCGGTGGTACATCACGCCGGCGACCCGCTGCATCAGGGCGTAGCCCAGGGCCGGGTCCTCGTCGCACTTCGCGCGCAGGCAGGTGGCATCCACCGCGACCGCGGACACCTCCTGCACCGCACGGGCGTCGAAGAACCAGCGGTACGGCGGGACCAGCCACGACCACCCGACCACCCCGCCCTCGTCGACGGTGTCGACCACCATCTCGGCCTGGCCGGGCATGTGCACGTCGAGCGCCACCCGGCCCCGTCGTACGACGAAGAGGCGGTCGGCCGGCTCGCCCTCGTGGAAGAGGTACTCCCCCGCCCGGTAGTGCACGTTGACCGAGCACCCGACGAGCATGCTCACCGTCGACTCGTCGAGCCCCGCGAAGAACGGGTGCTCCGCCAGCAGGTCCTGCAGCGACCGCATCTCAGCCCCTCTCGCCCTGCCCGGGAGGTGGCTGCGGGTCGGCACGGATCGCGGCCACCTCCTCGGTGATGTCGATGCCGACCGGGCACCAGGTGAGGCACCGCCCGCAGCCGACGCAGCCGGAGGTCCCGAACTGGTCGATCCACGAGGCCAGCTTGTGGGTCATCCACTGCCGGTAGCGGGACCTCGTGCTGCTGCGGACGCTGCCGCCGTGCAGGTAGGAGAAGTCGGAGGTGAAGCAGGAGTCCCAGATCCGCCAGTGCTCGGTCCGCTCCCCCGACAGGGAGGTGTGGTCCTCCGTCGACGTGCAGAAGCAGGTGGGGCAGACCATCGTGCAGTTGCCGCACGACAGGCATCGGTCGGCGACGTCGTCCCAGCGCGGATGCTCGGCGTTCTCGTAGAGCAGGGTGCGGATGTCCGTGGTGTCCATCGTGCGCCCCATCCGCTGCGTCGAGCGCTCGACCACCGCGTCGGCGGCCCGGACCTCGCCCACCTCGGCCGGTCGCGACCCGAGCCGTTCGAGCACCTCGGCCCCGCGTTCGGAGCCGGCGCGGGCCAGGAAGGTGTGCCGCTCCCCCAGCAGCTCGGTCAGCGCGAGGTCGTAGCCCGCGTCGGCGCGGGGGCCGGTGCCCATGGAGACGCAGAAGCAGGTGCCGCTGGGGTCGGAGCAGGAGACCGTGACGAGGAAGGCGTCCTTGCGGCGGGCTTCGTAGTGCACGTCGGGATGGGCCCGTTCCCGCAGCACCCGGTCGTGGATGGCGACGGCGTGCAGGTCGCAGGCGCGGATGCCCAGGACGGCGTACGGCGGGTCGCCCAGGCCCCCGTTGCCCTCCTCGGAGTGGATGGAGAAGCCGCCGTCGGGCGTGCGGCTGCCCGACCACACGAGCTCGCGGGACGGGAACAGCACGGACTTCCAGCTGATCGCGTCCGCGGCGTACCCGAAGAGCGCCTCGTCGTCCCGGCGCCGCAGCCGGTAGCTGCCCGGCTCCTGCGTGTCGCCCCAGCCGCGGGGCAGGTCGTCGAGCGACCCGACCCGGCCCGGGACCACGGCCCCCTGGCGGACGGTCGGGCCGAGGACGGTGTAGCCCCGGCCCGCCAGCAGGTCCACGAGCTCCTGCAGGCCGCCGAGGTCGAGGGTGACGGCAGACTCCGCGTCGGCAGGCTCCGCGACTGTCATGCCAGGCTCCCCTCATCGGGCTTCCTCGTCAGTCTGAGGAGGCGCAGGGTTGCCTGACAAGGGACCTGTGGCCGGAGTGCCCGGGCGCCGGTCGCGAGGAGTCAGACCCAGGGATCGGTGATCTCGCGCAGCGACTCGAGGCTGCGGCGCAGCTCGGCGCTCCGCCTCGGGCCGAGGTGCCGCTCCCACTCCGCCTCGATCCGCTTCTGCTCGACGAGCGCCACGGCCACCACCTCGCGCCCCGCCGGGGTGATCCGGATCAGCCGCGCCCGGCCGTCGCGGGGGTCCGGGACCCGCTCGAGGTACCCGGCCCGCTCCAGCTCGTCGACCAGGAAGCCCGCAGCCTGCTTGGTGACCTGGGATGCCCGGGCCAGCTGGGTCAGCCGGGAGCCGCCGGCGTCCAGCCGCTGGAAGATGCGCGCCTGGGCGAGCGTGATCGGGTGGCCCGCGGCGACCACCGCGGCGAGGACGCGCTGCTCCATGTGCCGGTACGGGATCAGCATCAGCACGCCGATGCTGATCGGGGTGCCCTCGGGCTCGGTGATCGTCACGGAAGGCCTCTTGTCAGGGGGCGGCGGTCGGGTCCATTCTAGTCAAAGACCTTGACCAATTGGGTGGACGCCATGGATGCCGCGACCTGGGACCTGATCCGCACCGAACGGCTGACCCTGGCCGACCTCCTGGAGGGCCTCGACGACGAGCAGTGGCAGACCCGCTCGTTGTGCACCGAGTGGTCGGTGCAGGACGTGGCGGCACACCTGCTGATGACCCCGGCCGGACAACCCCGCCCCTGGGCGATGGCCAAGGCGCTCGTGCGGGCCCGCGGCCACCTGTGGACCGCCGGGCGCGACGTGGTCATCGCCTACGGTCACCGCCCCCGCGCCGAGCTGGTCAGCGGCCTGCGGGCTCACGCGGCCTCCCGGACGAAGCCGGTCTTCGTCGCCGACGCGAACATCCTCCTCGATCTCCTCGTGCACGGTCAGGACATCGCCGTCCCGCTCGGAGTCCACCGCGAGGTCCCTCCGGCCGCCGGTCGTGCCGCCCTGGAGCGCATCTGGTCGATGGGCTGGCCCTTCCATGCCCGCCGCCGGCTCGAGGGGGTGCGACTGTGCGCCGAGGACGGTTCGTGGCAGGCCGGGGACGGGCCGGAGGTCAGGGGTCCGGCGGCCGCCCTGCTGCTGCTCACGACCGGGCGCACCGCCGCGGCACTCCCCCTCCTCGACGGCCCCGGCCTGCCCGTCCTCCAGCGCCGGCTCGCGCCGACCGGCCGAGGGTGACGATTCGGCCCCGAGCAGCACCGGAGCTCGGGACCACCGGCACTGGCCGCCTCGTCCGGCCCGCGATGACGTGGAGGTGGACGCGGAAGGGAGCCGGTGATGAGGGTCCTCACGGTGTACGCCCACCACAGCCCACGCTCGTTCTGCCACTCCGTCCTGGAGCGGTTCACCGAAGGGTTGACGGACGCCGGCCACACCAGCGAGGTCGTCGACCTGTACGCCATCCGCTTCGACCCGGTGTTCCGTGAGCGGGACGTCGCGAGCTACATCGGCGCGGACATCCCCCCGAGGGTGCTGGACCGGATGGACCTCCACCAGCAGGTCATGGACAGCTGTCGCGGACCCCTGCAGCGGTGGCTCGCGGAGCGCGCCCTGCGCGGCAAGTCCCCCGCGGAGATCGCCGGCCTGATCCGCAGCAGGATGCCGAAGGACGTGAGGGCCCAGCAGGAGAAGGTCGCCGCCGCCGACGCGCTCGCGTTCATCGCGCCCGTGCACTACTGCAACTTCCCGGCGATCATGCGCGGCTGGATCGAGCGCGTGTTCACCTACGGGTTCGCGTTCGGGCTCACCGAGGCTGCCTGGAACGGGGACGTCGGCGGCCGGCAGCCACTCCTGCACCATCGGCGGGCCCTCATCATGACCTCCACGCTGTTCGACGAGGCGGCCTATGACGACGGCATCCGGGACGCGATGGACAAGGTCATCTCGGACTGGGGCTTCCGCTACCCCGGCATCGCCGACGTCGAGCACGTCTACTTCTACGCGGCCACCACCGCGGCACCCGAGACCATCAAGGGCTTCCTCGAGCGGGCCCACGACCTCGGGCGACACTTCGAGCGTCCCGCCCCGGATCCGACAGCACCGGCACCCCACTCGCCATGACACCGGAAGCCGGCTCGTCCGGCACCGCGCCGGCCACCTTCCTCGCCTTCGTCGAACCCGTCCCGGGCAGGCTCTACCCGCTGGTCGCGACGCTGCAGGAGCTCCAGCGCCGCGGGCACCGGGTCATCGTCCGGACGGGCCAGGACGAGGTCGACCTGCTCCGCTCGATCGGCATCGAGGCCGAGGTCCTCGCCCCGGAGCTCGCCGCCTTCAACCCGACGGACTGGCAGGCACGCACCCGGTTCGGCGCACTCCTGCGCGCCCTCGACGAGTTCGGGGACCGCGCCCGCCCCCAGGTCGCGGATCTCGGTGCGGCCATCGACGCGCACCAGCCCGACGTCGTCATCCTCGACGAGACCTCCTGGGGTGCCGCTGCGGCGGCGGAGCACTCCGGCCGGCCGTGGGCGTTCTCGGTGCCCTCCCCGGTGCCCATCGGATCCCCCGGCGTACCGCCGTTCGGGCTGGGGCTGCGCCCCCGCGACGACACCGTCGGACGGGTCCGGGACCGCGTGGTCCGGCCGCTGACCGTCGGCACGCTGGCGCGTGTCATCGCCCGGCACGTCAACCCGCTCCGGGTGGAGCTCGGCCTGAGGCCGCTGCACCGGCTCGACGAGTTCTACCTCGCCGCGGACCTGCTCCTGAACTACACGGCGGAACCGTTCGACTACCCGCGCACCGACTGGCCGGCCAAGGTCCGGCTGGTCGGGCCCGGGCTGTGGGAACCGCTCTCCACCGCACCACCGTGGCTCGACGACCTCAGTCGGCCGCTCCTGCTCGTCACCTGCTCGACCGCGTTCCAGAACGACGTACGCCTCGCCGAGACGGCCTGCGCCGCGTTCGCGGACGAGCCCTTCGACGTGGTGCTGACCACCGGCGAGGTCGACGTGTCCGCCGCCGTTGTGCCCGGGAACGTCCGGGTCGAACGGTTCGTGCCGCACTCGGCCGTGCTCGACCGGGCGGTCTGCGTGGTCTGTCACGCGGGCATGGGCATCACCCAGAAGGCCCTCGCGCACGGCGTCCCCGTGGTCGCCGTCCCGTTCGGGCGAGACCAGCCCGAGGTCGCGCGACGCGTCGAGGTCGCCGGCGCCGGGGTCCGGCTGCCGGCCCGGAAGCTGAACGCCGGACGGTTGCGCACGGCCGTCCACGACGCGATCGCGCTGCGCCCCGGCGCCGAGCGGATCGCGGCCGCCTTCCGGGCTGCCGGCGGCGCCCCGGCAGCCGCCGACGCGCTCGAAGGTTTGGCGGTCGCGCGAGCGGCCGGCAGGTGAAGGCGGAGACGGATCCCTGCCCCGTTCCGTGGCTCGAATCGAGTCCGGCGCCGCCGAACGGGTAAGGAGGTGTCGTGAACAACGACGCGACCGACCACTTCGTGCACGTCCGGGGTGCCAGCGAGCACAACCTGAGGAACGTCGACGTCGAGATCCCCCGGGACGCGATGGTCGCCTTCACGGGGGTCTCCGGTTCGGGCAAGTCCTCGCTCGCCTTCGGCACGTTGTACGCCGAGGCGCAGCGCCGGTACTTCGAGTCGGTCGCGCCGTACGCCCGCCGGCTGCTGCAGCAGGTCGGTGCTCCGCACGTGCAGGAGATCACCGGCCTGCCGCCAGCCGTCGCCCTGCAGCAGCGTCGCGGCGCGCCGAGCTCGCGGTCGACGGTCGGCACCATCACCACGTTGTCCAACCTGCTGCGGATGCTCTACTCCCGCGCCGGGACCTACCCGCCGGGGGCTGTCCGGCTGGAGGCCGAGGCGTTCTCGCCGAACACCGCGGCCGGCGCCTGCCCCCGGTGCCACGGACTGGGTGTCGTGCACGACGTGACCGAGGAGCTGCTCGTCCCGGACACGTCGCTCAGCATCCGCGACGGCGCGATCGCGGCCTGGCCCGGCGCCTGGCAGGGCGCCAACCTGCGCAGCATCGTGAGCGGTCTGGGGATCGACGTCGACAAGCCGTGGCGCAAGCTCAGGAAGTCGGACCGGGACTGGTTGCTCTACACCGACGAGCAGCCGTCCGTCCTGATCGAGCCCGAGCGTGACCGCGTCGACCACGGCTACTACGGGAAGTTCTGGAGCGCCCGCAAGCACGTCATGCACGTCCTCGCCGACTCCAGGAGCGAGCGGATGCGCGAGCGGGCGATGCGGTTCGTCCGGAGCGTGCCCTGCCCCTCGTGCCACGGCAGCGGACTGCGGACGGAAGCGCTGGCGGTGTCCTTCGCCGGCCGCACCATCGCCGAGGTCAACGCGATGTCACTCATCGACCTCGTGGCGCTGCTGCGGCCCGTCGCGGAGCTGTCCGAGGCCGGCGCAGCAACCTCGTCCGCGCGGTCCGGGGAGGCGACCGAGGTCGCGGTCCGGATCTGCGGCGACCTCGTCGCGCGCGTCGCGGTGCTCCTCGACCTCGGCCTGGGCTACCTCAGCCTCGGACGCAGCTCGACCACGCTGTCACCCGGCGAGGCCCAGCGGCTGCGGATCGCCACCCAGCTGCGCTCGGGGCTCTTCGGAGTGGTCTACGTGCTCGACGAGCCGTCGGCCGGTCTGCACCCGGCCGACGCGGAGCCGCTGCTGGACGTGCTGGACCGCCTGAAGGCATCGGGCAACTCGCTGTTCGTCGTGGAGCACGACATGGACGTCGTACGACGGGCCGACTGGGTGGTGGACATCGGCCCCGGCGCGGGCGAGGGCGGCGGACGCGTGCTGTACTCCGGGCCGGTCCCCGGGCTCGAGCAGGTCGAGGAGTCGGCCACCAGCAGCTACCTGTTCGGCCGCGCCCGGCCGCTCGACCGAAGCCCTCGGGCACCGCAGGGCTGGCTGCACCTGCGCGGCGTCTCCCGCCACAACCTGCACGACGTGTCCGTCGACGTGCCGCTCTGCGTGCTGACCGCGGTGACCGGGGTGTCCGGCTCCGGGAAGTCGACACTGGTCACGCAGCTGCTCGCCGAGGTTGTGCGGGGCCACCTCGGACTGACCCCCGAGGAGCCCGGCGAGGCGGAGCTCGAGGTCGACGTGCAGGACGCGTCGGGGCTCGAGGCGTTCGACCGGCTGGTCCTGGTCGACCAGCGGCCCATCGGCCGCACTCCCCGGTCCAACCTGGCGACGTACACGGGGATGTTCGACGCGGTGCGCAAGCTGTACGCGGCGACCGACGAGGCACGGGCGCGCGGCTACACGGCCGGACGGTTCTCCTTCAACGTCGCCGAGGGGCGGTGCGAGACCTGCCAGGGGGAAGGGTTCGTCGCGGTCGAGCTGCTGTTCCTGCCCGGGACCTACGCGCCCTGCCCGACCTGCCACGGTGCGCGGTACAACGCCGAGACGCTCGAGGTGACCTACCGCGGCACGAACATCGCGGAGGTGCTGGCGATGTCCGTCGACGAGGCCGCCAAGTTCCTCGCCGACGTCACCGCTGCCTCCCGGAGCCTCGAGACGCTCCGGGACGTGGGCCTGGGATATCTGCGGCTGGGCCAGCCGGCGACCGAGCTCAGTGGTGGGGAGGCCCAGCGGATCAAGCTGGCCACCGAGCTGCAGCGCGCCCGCCGCGGCCACGCGCTCTACCTGCTCGACGAGCCCACGGCCGGGCTGCACCCCGCCGACATCACGCTGCTGCTGCACCAGCTGCACCGTCTGGTCGACGCCGGCAACACCGTCGTCCTGGTCGAGCACGACCTGGACACGATCGCCACCGCCGACTGGGTCATCGACCTCGGCCCGGGCGGCGGGGACGCAGGCGGCCGGGTGGTCGCCACCGGCTCTCCCGCCGAGGTCGCCGAAGCCACGGGCAGCGCGACCGCGCCCTATCTGGCCCGGCGGCTCGCGCGCTCCTGAACGGCCGTGGGGGGAGCATCGACGGGACCGCCGTCAGGGGAAGTCGCGCGGCGGAGCCCCCGGCGTCACGCGGGCCTGCGAGAGCGCGTCGACCGACGCGGTCAGCTGCTCGAGACCCCAGGCCAGGTCGGCGTCGCTGATGACCAGGGGCGGCGAGATCCGGATCGACGACCCGTGGGTGTCCTTGGCCAGGACTCCGCGGGACGCCATCGCCTCGCACAGGTGCCGTCCGCTTCCGAGTGCGGGCTCGAGGTCGACGCCCGCCCACAACCCACGCACGCGGACCGCCTCCACGCCGTGGCCGACCAGCGGAGCGAGGGCGGAACGCAGCGCGGGCTCGTGACGAGCCGCGAGGCGCTGGGGCTCACCGGATGCCAGGAGGCGGATCACCTCGCGGCCGACCGCCACGGCGAGCGGGTTGCCACCGAACGTGCTGCCGTGGCTGCCCGGGGTGAAGACCCCGAGCACGTCGCGATCCGCGACGACGGCGGAGAGCGGGACGATGCCGCCACCGAGGGCCTTCCCGAGGACGTACACGTCCGGCGTGACGCCCTCGTGGTCGCACGCGAAGGTGCGCCCGGTCCGCCCGAGCCCGGACTGGATCTCGTCCGCCACCATGAGCAGGCCGTGGGCGTCGCACAGGCGGCGTACGTCGGTGAGGTAGCCCTCGGGCGGGACGATGACGCCGGCCTCCCCCTGGACGGGCTCGAGCAGGACGGCCACGGTGCTGTCGTCCACCGCGGCGGCCAGCGCCTCGGCGTCGCCGTAGGGCACGGATCGGAAGCCGGGCGTGTAGGGGCCGTAGCCGGACCTCGCCGTCTGGTCGTCGGAGAAGCTGACGATGCTGATGGTCCGACCGTGGAAGTTGCCCTCCATGACGATCACGGTTGCCCGGTCCCGGGGCACGCCCTTCACCTCGTAGCCCCAGCGACGGGCCGCCTTGAGGGCGGTCTCGACGGCCTCGGCGCCGGTGTTCATGGGCAGCACCATCTCCTTGCCGGCCAGCGACGCCAGCTCGGCGCAGAACGGCCCGAGCAGGTCGTGGTGGAAGGCACGGCTGGTGAGCGTGACCCGGTCCAGCTGCCGCCGCGCGGCCTCGACCAGCGCCGGGTGCCGGTGCCCGAAGTTCAGGGCGGAGTACGCCGCCAGGAAGTCCAGGTATCGATGCCCCTCGTCGTCCCAGACCCAGGCTCCCTCGCCGTGGGACACCATCACCGGAAGGGGGTCGTAGTTGTGGGCCCCGTGGGCGAGCTCCAGCTGGATCGGGGTCATGGGGGTCGCCTTCCGCCGTCGGGCCCGCAGCACCGTGTCGTGCAGGGTGACCGGGTGGCCGTCGGGGTGGTGACCGGGCCGCGGCCTCGCCTCGGAGGTGACGACCTCCCACGACCCCGGCCCGCTCCGCAGGTCGTCGGCCAGCTCCTCGGCGGTGAAGAACAGCTCCGGATGAGGCGGTCGGGGAACCACCCCGAGGTCATGGGGGTGGTGGGCGGCGACCAGGAACGTCCCGCCCGGCGCCACCGCCGCGGCGAGACCGGCGTACACCTCGCGCCGGTCCTCGGTCGCGAGGTGCACGAAGGCGACGCTCACCAGGTCGAACGCCTCCGCGGGAGGCGTCCACTCGAGCAGGTCGCGATGCTCCCAGGTGGTCCGCGCCTCCAGGCCCGTGTCCCGTGCACGCGCGGCCGCTCGATCGAGCGCGACCCGGGAGACGTCGACGCCGACGACCTCCCACCCCTGCTCGGCGAGCCACAACGCGTCGCCGCCCTCGCCGCAGCCGACGTCCAACGCCCGCCCGACTGACAGCCCGGCGACCTCGTCGCGGACCACGGCGTTCACGTGCCCGCTCCACAGGGCGGCGGACGACCCGTACCTCTCGTCCCAGAACGCCGCGTCCCAGCGCGGCGCCGCGTCCGGGTCGGGCGCGGGCAGGTCGGCGTGCTCGTGCGTCATGCCACTCAGCCGACGCGAACCGAGAGACGCCGGAACGCGTCGGCGAAGCCGTCGACGATCTGGCCGTGGTCGGGGACCAGCGCGGCGTCGGCGGCGATGCCGACGAACACCTTGCCGTCGTAGCTGTAGATCGTGAAGCTCATGACCTGGTCGGCGGTGAGGGGCGCCCAGCCCATCATTCCCTCGACCTTCTCCCCCGCGACGTAGAGAGCCATCTGGGGGCCGGGCACGTTGGTCAGGACGCCGACGGCACGGTTGGCGAGCAGGTCGATCGTGGCCCGGTAGAGCCGCTTGCTCATCCGGGAGATGGCCGCCTGGACGCCGTAGTCGACCAGGGCCTCGTGGCCGCTCTTGATCCGACCCATCCGGCGCCGCACGACCTCGAGGGTGCGCAGGGGGTCATCGATGTTCGTCGGGAGCTCGAGCTGCACGAGCGCGAAGCTGTTGCCCAGGACGACGGGCAGGGTCGGGTCGAACGGCTTCAGGTTGACGGGGACGTCCCAGGTCACGCTGTGGCAGGCGGCATGGTGCTTGCGCAGGTAGGCGCGCAGCGACTCGGCGACGCAGGTGACGAGCACGTCGTTCACGGTGGCGGCGTTGGCGTGAGCCACGGCCTTCACCTCGTCGAGGGGCAGCGGCGGTGACCAGGCGATCGCCTTGTGCGCGCCGACGGTGCCCGTCCAGCCGGTGTTGTCGTTGCGCGTGCCGAGGACGAGCTTGCGGGCGGTGTCCACGTCCCCCGGCACGGCGGAGAGGAACGACGGCAGCGCGCGCCGGCCGCGAGGCCAGCCGTCCGCGGCCGAGCGGGCTCTCGACCCCATCGCGCCCACCAGCGACTCGGACAGCGTCACGGCGCTGTGGGCAGCGCCGACCGGGTTGGTCACGGCGCTCCGGGCGAGCTGCAGCGACGTGCTCGCCACCGTCGTCGCCTGCGACCGCACCTGGCTGACCAACGAGGCATGGCCGTTCGTCGGGACCTCTGCCGCCGCCGGCGGCAGGCTCCGGGACGTCTCGTGTCGTTGTGCCGCCCCGGCGCTGACGACGGCGCCGTCGGGACTGACGTCGAAGACGCTGAGGGCGAGCTGGACCATCCGGATGCCGTCCGCGATGGCATGGTGCCCCCGGAACAGCACGGCACTGCCGCCGTGGAAACCGTCCACGAGGACTGCGCGCCACAGCGGCTCGCTCCGGTCGAGAGGCACGGTGCGCCGGGAGGCGATCAGGTCCTGCAGCTCGGCGTCGCCGCCGGGCTCGGGAAGCACCACCTGCTCGTAGCGGGCCTCGAGGTCGGCGTCGGCCTGCTCCTCCCAGTACCAGGCACCGTCCTCGCCGCGGGCCACCACGCTGCGGAAGACGGGGTAGCGATCCCAGAGCCGTTCCTTGGCAACGTCCCGGTAGCGGTCCCAGTCGATGGGTGTGGCCGTCCAGAAGAGGCTGTCGACCACCATCAGGTTGCCGGGCTTGTCCATCTCCAGCCACAGGGCGTCCTGCACGCCCAACCGCTGCCGTTCACCCATGACCGCTCGCTCACGCCGTAGCCGATGCCCCATGGTTGGCAACGCGCCGGCAGCAGCGGCAGGGGCGAACGTCACGAGCCGGTGGGCACGAGGATGCTGTACCTCACCTGTCACGACACCCCCACGACCATCCCGGAGACCCATGTCCTACTTCACGCGGACCGGCGAGCACACCTTCCAGGCGACCGACCACGTCAGCGGAGCGTGGGACCCGGACGTGCAGCACATCGCCCCGGCTCTCGGCCTCCTCGTGCACGCCGTCGAGGCCGACCGGGACCGGCGCCGCAGCGACGGCCTCGTCCTCGGACGGCTGTCCTACGACATCCTCGGCACGATCCCCGTGGACGTGCTCGAGATCAGGGTCGGCGTCGTACGTCCGGGTCGCACCATCGAGCTCGTCGAAGCGAGGTTGAGCCACGACGGCCGGGACGCGGTGCTCCTGCGTGCCTGGCTCCTGAAAGCCCGCGACACCACCCACCTCGGATCCAGCCTGCTCCCCTCGATCGCGCCGCCCGAGGAGATGGCGGCGTGGGACCCCACGACCGTGTGGCCGGGCGGCTTCATCGCCTCCGCCGACGTCCGGCGTGACCAGGTCGAGCCGGGGCGCGCGTCGTTCTGGGTCCGCACCCGCGTGCCCCTTCTCGAGGGCGAGGAGGTGAGCCCCCTCGCCGGCGCCGCGGCACTGTTCGACATCGCCAACGGCATGACCGTGCTCGCGCACCCCCGGGACGTCGCCTTCCCGAACGTCGACCTGACCGCCCACCTGTTCGCCGAGCCGCGCGGCGAGTGGATCGGCTTCGACACGACCGTCTCCTTCGGCCCCGGCGGGCTCGGCCTCACCACCAGCGTCGTCCACGACCTCGGCGGGCCCATCGGGACCGTGTCCCAGGCGCTGACGGTCCGGCCCGGTGTCCCGGTGAGCGGAGCTACCCGCGGTCCCTGATCTCCGTGCCGTGGACGGTCAGCGCCAGGATGACCAGGACGTCGATGGCGATCACCAGGGCCGACCAGAGGGGGTACGCCGCCAGGAAGCCGACGTTGACGATCGCACTCGCACCTGCGACGACCGTGCCCAGGACGCGCGCCCACATCCGGCCGGCGAACAGGGAGACGCCGGCGGCCACGGCCACGACCCCGGCCAGGATGTGCACCCAGCCCCACGCCGTGTAGCTGACGTCGGCGGCCAGCCCGGACGACCCGACCAGGTAGTAGTCATCCCTGAACAGGGCGACGAGGCCCTGGATGACGTGGAAGCTTCCGGTCAGCACCAGCATCACGGCCGCGAACAGGATCCAGCCGACCCATCCCGAGTAGTCGGAGGCCATGGACTGCGGGCTCCGGCCGGGCCGCGGGGCATGCGCGGAGGAGGCCAGGTCGCCTGCCTGCCTCTTGGTTGCGTAGTCGGTCATCGGCCTGCCTCCCAGCTCGGATCTGCTGGCACCAGCCTGTTCGATTTCCGGCGACCCGCATCACCCCGCGCGGACGAGTGCGCCCTGCCGTCCCGATCGGCGTCCACCAGCCTCGGGCTCTCGGACGCGGTCGACACCGCCGGCGAGACCTGCACAGAACCTTCACGAGTCGTCCCCCACTCCCGCCCGGTCCGGCTCCTAGGCTCACGCCATGCCAGTCAACGGAGCGGTCTCCAGGATCCTCGTGGTCGAGGACGACCCGGTGATCAACCAGGCGGTCACGGACCGGCTGCACGGCTCGGGGTACGACGTCGTCCAGGCCTGGGACGGACCGGGCGCGGTCGCGCAGTGCGCGGACACCGCGCCGGACCTGGTCATCCTGGACGTGATGCTTCCCGGGTTCGACGGCCACGAGGTGTGCCGGCGGATCCAGGCCGAGCGGCCGGTGCCGGTGCTCATGCTGACGGCGCGCGACGACGAGGCGGACCTCCTGGTGGGGCTCGGCGTCGGTGCCGACGACTACCTCACCAAGCCGTTTCGCATGCGGGAGCTGGTGGCCCGGGTCGCCGCCCTCCTGCGGCGGGTCGAGCGTGCACGGGCGCTGGCGGTCCGCTCCCCCACCGATCTGGGCGACCTGCGGGTCGATGCGGCCTCTCGCCGGGTCTGGGTCACCGACGCGGAGGTGCACCTGACACCGACCGAGTTCGACCTGCTGCTCTGTCTGGCCGGCAACCCGGGCGTCGTCTGGACCCGAGACAGCCTCTACGCCGAGGTCTGGGGCTGGCCGGGCGCCTCCGGGACGCGGACGGTCGACAGCCACGTGAAGGCGCTGCGCGCCAAGATCGGTGCCGACCGGGTGCGCACGGTGCACGGCGTCGGCTACGCCCTCGAGCCCGGGGGCACCACGTGAGCAGCCCGCTGCTGGACCAGGTCACGTCGGTCAAGGTCAAGCTCGGGCTGCTCGTCGCGGCCAGTGTCACCGTGGCCTCGGTCGTCGCGGCGATCGGCGCCGGCGGCGGTGTGCCGTTCTGGCTCAGCGTCCCGGTCACCGTGGCCCTGGCCCTCGGCGTGACCCAGCTGCTGGCCGTCGGGATGACCTCGCCGCTGCGCGAGATGACCGCTGCCGCCCGCCGGATGGCCCGGGGCGACTACTCCGGCCGGGTGACCGCGACCTCGAGCGACGAGGTGGGCGAGCTGGCCCGGGCCTTCAACCGGATGGCCGAGGACCTGGCCGCCGTCGATCGCCGGCGCCGCGAGCTGGTGGCGAACGTGAGCCACGAGCTCCGCACCCCGCTCGCGGCCCTGTGCGCCGTGCTGGAGAACCTCGTCGACGGGGTCGCCGAGCCGGACCCCGGGACCCTGCGGACCGCGCTCGACCAGGCCGAGCGGCTGGCCGGCCTCGCCGCCGACCTGCTCGACCTCGCCCGGGTGGACGCCGGCAAGGCCCCGCTGTCGACCACACAGGTGCCGGTCCGGGAGCTGCTGGAGCGCGCCGTGGCCGAGGCTCGGGTGGCCGGTCGTGAGGTGACGTACGACGTCCGCGTCACGCCGCCCACGCTCACGGTCCCGGCCGACCCGGCCCGGCTCCACCAGCTGGTCGCGAACCTGCTCGACAACGCGTCCCGACACAGTCCCGCCGGCGGGGTCGTGCGGGTCACGGCCCAGGACTCGGCTCTCGGCTGGCGGCTGGAGGTCACCGACGAGGGTCCCGGCATCCCCGCCTCGGACCGGGAGCGCGTCTTCGAGCGGTTCGGGACGCTGACGGAGGCCGAGGGTGGCGGCGGCACCGGCCTCGGCCTCGCCATCGCCCGCTGGGTGACCGACCTCCACGGCGGCACCATCGACTTCGTCGAACCCGAAGCGGGCAGCGCCGGCGCCCGGGTCCGCGTCGACCTCCCGCACGAGCCACGGCAGCACACCCACGCCCCCAGGAGCGCCCAGGAGCCAGCCATGACGAACCCGGTCCGCAGTCCCGCCCTCCTCGCCCCCACGGCGGCCCCGGCGCCCGAGCCGGCGATGGACACGCTGTTCGGCAGGTTCTGGCCCGACGCCGGCGTTCCCGGGAGCGTGCGCGCAGTCCTGTACAGCCTCGGGGTCGGCCTGCTGGCGGGCATCGTCCTGCCGTTCCGGGACCTCGGGCTCGGCACGTTCGTGGTGCTGCTGGCGGCCGGAGGCGTGACCCTCTCCTTCAGCGTCCACCGCCGATCTCCCTTCACCCTCGCCTGCGCTGCGTTGTGCGTGCTCCTGGCCGCGACCGTCGTCGTCCGGGACGCGGACTGGATCGTGGTCCTGTGCCTCCTGGCGGGTGGTGCGGTCTGCGTGGCCGGGCTGGTGAACGGCCGCACCCTGCCCGCCTTCGTGCTGGCCGGCGTGGCCTGGCCGCTCGCCGGGCTGCGCGGGCTCCCGTGGCTGGCCCGTTCCGCACGCGCCGTCACCGGGCTGGGGAGCAGTGCCGCGGCGCTGCGCACGGCCGTGTGGTCGCTGCTCGGGGTGGTCGTCTTCGGGCTGCTGTTCGCCTCCGCCGACGCGGTCTTCGCGGAGTGGGCGGGCGCGGTCGTCCCGGACCTGCGGCTCGGCTCGTTCGTGCTGCGGGCGTTCCTCACCGTCGCGGTGGGCGGCGTGGTGCTGGCGGCGACGTACCTCGCCCTGAACCCGCCCGTCGTGGAGCCGGCAGCCGGTGCGCCGCGGCCGGTGGCGCACCGCTACGAGTGGCTGGCCCCGGTGCTGCTCGTCGACGGGGTCTTCCTGGTGTTCCTCGCCGCCCAGGCCACCGTCATCTTCGGCGGGCACGACTACCTCGAGCGCACCACCGGGCTCACCTACGCGGAGTACGTCCACCAGGGGTTCGGCCAGCTCACGGTGGCCACCGCGCTCACCCTGCTCGTGGTGTGGGCGGCCGCACGCAAGGCACCGCGCACGACGGCCGTGGACCGGGTCTGGCTCCGCGGGTCGCTCGGACTCCTGTGCGTGCTGACCCTGGTCGTGGTCGCCTCCGCGCTCCACCGGATGCACGTCTACCAGGAGGCCTACGGCTTCACCCGGCTCCGCCTGCTGGTCGACGTCTTCGAGGGCTGGCTGGGACTGCTGGTGCTCGGCGTGATCGCGGCGGGGCTGACGCTGCGGGCGGCCTGGCTCCCCCGGGCCGCCCTGCTCAGCGGGGCCGGACTCCTGCTCGTGCTGGCCGCGGTCAACCCGGACGCCTGGATCGCGCAGCGCAACCTGGACCGGTACGACGCGACCGGGAAGGTCGACTGGTCCTACCTGCAGGGGCTCTCCGCGGACGCGGTGCCCGTGCTCGCCACCCTGCCGGACGAGGTGGTCGGGTGTGCGCTGACGGGGCACGGGCAGGGCGACGACGACTGGCTGGAGTGGAACCTCGGGCGGCAGCGCGCCGAACCCCTGCTGAGTCGTTCGATGCCGGTCGCCGAGCCTCGGTGCCGGGGCTGACGACCGGCTCGCACTCGCGCGTGCCGCACCTGCGGCCAAAAAATTTCGAGAAATAAATGTTTCGGGGTCGCATGACTGGGTAAAGGGTCCGCGGGAGAAGACGGGGGCTGAGGAGTTTGGGAGGACTCTTGTCTGAGCATTGCCCGTCGGTTCACGCTGCCGACAACCGGGAGCACGCATGGTCCGTTGGCGGACCCCCCATCTCGTTCGAGGGGGCGCCCGGCCGAGACGGATAACGCAGCCCTATGGATTCGCATGCCCTTCAACGCAGCTGGGATCGGGTGACGGAGCACGGCCACGAGGTGGCACTGCACTTCTACTCGCATCTCTTCGTGACCCATCCCGAGGTCCGGCCGATGTTCCCGCTCGCCATGGCGAGCCAACGGGACAAGTTCGTCGGCGTGCTCGGGCGGGTGGTCAGCCACGTGGACCAGATCGAGAACGATGCGTCCTACCTGGCGCATCTCGGTCGCGACCACCGCAAGTACGCCGTGGTCATGGAGCACTACAACGCGGTCGGCGCCTCGCTGTTCGCGACCCTGAAGCACTTCCTCGGCGACGAGTGGAACGAGAGCCTCGCCGCGGACTGGGCGGCGGCCTACCAGGTGATCGCGAGGATCATGTTCGAGGCGGCCGACACGGCCTCCGAGACCAGCCCGGACTGGTGGGACGCCGACGTGGTGTCGGTCGAGCGACGGATGATGGACCTCACGCTTGTGCGGGTCCAGCCCCGGCGCGAGCTCCGCTACCTACCCGGACAGTCGCTGTCCATGGAGATCCCGCAACGCCCCAGGATGTGGCGCTACTTCAGCCCCGCCAACGCCCCACGCAGGGACGGCTCGATCGACCTGCAGGTGCAGCAGGTCGACGGCGGCCAGGTGAGCACGGCCCTGGTCCGGTCCCTGAAGGTCGGGGACACCGTGAAGCTCGGAGCGCCGGTCGGCGACCGGCTCACGCGGAGGGAGCAGGACCCGACCGACCTGATCATGGTCGCCGGAGGAACGGGTCTCGCGCCGCTCCGCGCCGTGCTCCAGCAGATCGACCGCGGGTGGCAACGGTCCGGAGCCGCCCCCCGGGTGCACCTGCTCCACGGCGTGCGGATGCCCTGGCACCTGCACGACCGCGCACGCTTCCAGGAGCTGGCGAGCGACCGACCCTGGTTCGACTACACCGAGGTCGTCTCGGACGACCCGTCGTACCCGGGGACGCGCGGAAAGGTCGGCACGATCGCGGCGCGACAGGACCTGCTGGGGCGCACGGCGATGGTCTGCGGCGGACCGCAGATGGTCGCGCACACCCTCGAGCAGCTGACCGCCGCGGGCATGGCCCCGGAGAACATCAAGTACGAGCACTTCTACTACGCGGCCGCGAGCGAGCACAGCCCTCAGGCCGTCCTGAGCAGGTCGGGAGACAACCAGTGACCAACAACGTGAAGTACAAGTCGCCCGCGTCCATCCGCAACGAGGACTTCCCGCGTCGGATGCGAGGTCTGGACGCCGACCAGGTCTACGAGTACCTGGACCTCCTCGCCGACCAGGTCCAGGCCGCAGACGACGAGCGACGCGCGATGCGCGCGGAGAACGAGCAGCTCCGCGCCCAGCTCCAGCAGGTGCGCTCGCAGCTGGACGAGGCCGAGGGAGCGGGTGAGCGCGTCAACGGACAGGTCGTCCAGCTGCTCAGCCAGGCCCAGCTCGTGGCCGAGGAGATGGTCGAGGACGTCAGCCGGGACGCGCGCGACAGGCTCGGGCAGGCGCGCGCACAGGAGCGCCAGATCCTCGAGGAGGCCATGGAGACCGCGGAGCGGACCCGTCGCGACGCGGAGGCGCTGATCAGGTGGGCCGCGCCAGGGGGCGCCATCGACAAGTCCGCCTCCAACGGGTCGCGCGCCGCCGAGCCCGGTCGTCACTCGGCGCCCGACGTCGCCGCGGCGGCCGCCGAGCTCGAGCAGGTCCGATCCTTCGCACGCGCTGCCCAGGCGCAGATGCAGTCGATCATGGAGTCGTTCGCCACCGGGGTCGGCAAGCTCGAGGACGGTCATGCGGTGGGCGAGCTCGGCCTGCCGGTGGCCCACCAGAACGGCTCCTCCGCGCACCACCAGAACGGGTCCGCGGCGTACGACATCAGCAGCTGGAAGATCGAAAGTCGACGGAACGGCCGGGACCCCTGGGGCTCGGACTGACGGATGCGGAAACCTCATCGCGGCCGGGTGCCCAGCGCCGGGCCGGCCCTGGCCGCGCGGTTCCGGAGCAGGCGTACGGCGACCATTGCCTCGGTCCTCGCCCTGGCGGTCGCCGTGGTCGCGGGGCTCGCCTGGAGCCGGGTCGGCGGCGTGGAGCCGACCGGCCGGACGACGTACGTCACCGTGTCCATGACCCACATGCGCTACTCACAGCCGACCATCGAGGTCCCGGCCGGCAACCGCCTGGTCATCAGCCTGCGCAACGACGACGAGGACATGGTGCACGACCTCGTCCTGGAGACCGGCGAGAAGAGTGATCGGCTCGCCCCGGGCGAGTCGACGCGGATGGACGTGGGGGTCGTCGACCACGACATCGCGGGCTGGTGCTCGATCTCGGGGCACCGGCAGATGGGCATGACCCTGGACATCGTGGCGACCGGGACGGACGCCGCCGACGCATCCGGTGACTCGACGACCGCCGCCGGCGACGCGGCCGACGACCTGGACCTCCTGGCCGACCCGGGGCCGGACTTCGCGCCGTACGACGCCGCGCTGCCCCGACTGGAGGAGCACGGGGAGGTCCACCGGATGACCATGACCATCTCCGAGGAGGAGAAGGAGGTGGCCCCCGGGGTCAGGCAGAAGGTCTGGACCTTCGGCGGCACCGCCCCCGGACCTGTGCTGCACGGTGCGGTCGGCGACACCTTCGTGATCACGGTCGAGAACAAGGGCAGCGAGGCCCACGGCATCGACTTCCATGCCGGGTCGCTCGCCCCCGACAAGGCGATGCGACCCATCCCGCCGGGCGAGTCGCTGGTGTACCGCTTCACCGCCACCAGGGCGGGGATCTGGATGTACCACTGCTCGTCGATGCCGATGTCGGTCCACATCGCCAACGGCATGTTCGGCGCCGTGGTCATCGAGCCTCCCGACCTGCCGGAGGTCGATCGCAGCTACGTCATCGTCCAGTCCGCGCAGTACTTCGGCCCGCAGGACGGGAGCGCGGACCCGGAGAAGGTGCGGCTCGAGCAACCGGACACGGTGGTCTTCAACGGCTACCCCAACCAGTACGACCACAGCCCGCTGACCGCGAAGGTCGGGGAACGGGTCCGGGTGTGGGTCCTCGACGCGGGCCCGAGCCGCGACAGCGCCTTCCACGTGGTCGGCACCCAGTTCGACACGGTCTACTTCGAGGGGGGCTACCTGCTGAACGGCGGCAGCGGCGGGAGCCAGGCCCTGGCCCTCGCCCCGTCGCAGGGCGGCTTCGTCGAGATGACCTTCCCGGAGCCGGGGCACTACCCGTTCGTCTCGCACGACATGGTCGACGCCGAACGCGGTGCACACGGCACGTTCGCGGTGACCGACTAGGGTGCGTCTCTCAATTCGGCGCCGTCGCGAGCGGGGTTTCGCGCCGCCCCGGCGCGGGAAGACTGCGGGGCACGAGACCTCGGGGCTGGGCGTCCAAGGAGGAGGGACAGGTGTCCGTCAGTCCGGTGAGACTGGCCGTCATCGGAGCCAACGGCATCGTGACGAGGGGTGTCGCTGCGCTCGCGGCGGAGTTCCCTGACAGGTTGCGGCTGGTGCCCTACCCCTGCCCGGCCGGGCTGGACCCGGACGTCGTCGTCTACGACGCGGTGGGCCTCCACATCGGCGACGGCCACGACCTGGACCTGCTCGTCAGGGAGACCGCGGCTGCGGTCCTGGTCCTCGCCCGTGACGCCCGGCCCGACCTGACCGGGTGCGCCCTTGCCCGCGGGGCCGACGGATGGGTCTCGATGGAGGCGCCCGACCACGAGATCGTCGCCGCGATCGAGTCCGCGGCCGCGGGGTCGCTCGAGCCGGAGAACGGCGACACGCAACCCATCGACTCGGCACTGCGTCTCCCGGAGGGCGTGAGCCTGTCGGCGCGAGAGGTCGAGATGCTGGGTTACATCGCCCAGGACCTTCGCAACACCGAGATCGCCGAGCGCTGCTTCCTGAGCGTGAACTCGGTGAAGACCTACATTCGCGGCGCCTACCGGAAGATCGGGGTCAACAACCGGGCGCAGGCAGTCCTCTGGTTGGTGGAGCACGGCCTCCCGGCGGAGTCGGGAACCTCTGACCTGAGCGCGCGCACCGACGGCTCGCCGGCGGCACCCCGGCCTCAGGCGGCGGGCGGGTAGCTGTCGCCCTTGCGACCCACCTTCTTCGCACGGCACGAGCGTCCCGTCGAGGCGCTCGCCACCAGGAAGCACGGCTGACCGTTCAGACGGGTCCACGCTCGAGCCCGACGACGCACCAGGCCCGCCCCCGGTGTCGGTAGCGCGCCGTGAGGCCGGCTCCGGCCAGGACCGACTCCATCGCGTCCGCCGGGTGCACGAAGGCACGGAACGACTGGCGCTTGACGCGTCGGACGAGGTTCTCGGCGCCGATGACGCCACGCGAGAGGACGTTCTCGGGCGGGTGGCTGAAGACCAGCAGCCGACCGGCGTGACCTCCTGCGGCCGACAGCAGCCGCTCGTAGTCCGGGTAGCAGCACACCACCCGGTGCAGGACCACGACGTCCGCCGGCTCCACCTCGTCCGGCGCCTGCGCGATGTCCAGGAAGCGCCTGGTCACGCGCCCCGCCATGCCGGACTGCTCGAGCAGTCGCCGGGCCTCCTCCTCATAGCTCGCCGAGATCTCCAGGTTCGTCACGCGGGCGGCACCGCGTCGCAGCAGCTCGAGCTGGATCTCCCCCACTCCCCCGCCGATCTCGAGGACGCTGGCACCCTCGATCCCTCGCCGGCTCAGGAAGTCGACCATCAGGCTGGAGGTGACGTTCAGTCCGTGCCTCCGGTAGCGCTTGGCCACCCGCTGGGCGAACCGGTCGGTGAAGACGGCGTCGTACCCCTCGCCGTCACAGCAGCTGGGCATGGCCCAGTGTGCGCACGGTGAGCTCCGGATGGCCACCCTGGCGAGCGGGTCGTAGGTGCGGATCGCCCGGCGCAGCCGCGCCCCTCTGCCGGCTGCGCCGACCTCGACCGGCAGTCAGGATGGTTGCTGACTCGATCCGCCGAGGAGCGACACATGTCTGACAACGTCTTCGACCCGAAGGATGCACGGGGTCCTGTCGAACGAGTGAGGGTGAGCGCATGACGACCGTCGACACCACGTCCCTGCGTGCCGAGTTCGCGGCGCGCCTCTCGGTTCTCTACGGCACCGAGGTGCCGGCGTACACCACGCTGGTCGAGGTCTCCCATGAGGTGAACCGTCGCGTGCTCGAGCGCGACGGCGCTGCGGCCGAGCGCCTCGGCACCATCCAGCGGGTCACCGCCGAACGGCACGGCGCGATCCGCGTCGGAAGTCCCGAGGAGATGGCCCAGGTCGCCCGCATCTTCGGGGCTCTGGGGATGCGGCCCACCGGCTTCTACGACCTGCGGGACGCCCACCCGCAGCCGATCCCCGTGGTCTCGACCGCGTTCCGGCCGATCGACCGCGACGAGCTGGCCAGGAACCCGTTCCGGGTCTTCACCTCCATGCTGGTGCCGGAGGACCGTCGGTTCTTCGACGCCGACCTGGAGCAACGGCTGAAGGCATTCATCGGCGCCCGTCGGCTGTTTCCCGAGGAGCTCCTGGGGCTCGCCGACCGGTCAGAGGCCGCAGGTGGCCTGGAGCAGGCGGACGCGGACCGGTTCCTCGATCTCGCCACCGGGGCATTCGCGCTCTCCCCCGAACCGGTGGACCGGGCCTGGTACACCGAGCTCGCGCGGATCTCCGGCGTCGCCGCCGACATCGGCGGCGTGACGACGACCCACATCAACCACCTCACCCCGCGGGTCCTCGACATCGACGACCTGTACCAGCGCATGCAGGCGCGCGGCATCGCGATGATCGACCGGATCCAGGGCCCACCACGGTGGGAGGGGCCCGACGTACTGCTGCGGCAGACCTCGTTCCGCGCACTCGACGAGCCCCGGCTGTTCCGCGACCCCGACGGGAGCGTGTCGGAAGGCGCGCTGCGGGTGCGTTTCGGCGAGGTCGAGGCCCGTGGCATCGCGCTGACGCCGGCCGGTCGCGACCTGTACGACGCCGCCGTGGCGGCCGTGGACCAGCGCGCCCACCCAGGCGTCAGGGATCGCGACGAGGTCGCCGTCGAGGTGTGGCGGGAGCTGATGCCTCCGACCGAGCGTGACCTGTGGCAGCGTGGCCTGGGCTTCTTCACCTACCGGGTCCGGGACGACCGTCCGGCCGGGGCACCGCCGGAAACCCTGGCCGAGCTCGTCGACGGTGGCTGGCTGGAGCCCGAACCGATCGTGTACGAGGACTTCCTGCCCCGCTCCGCTGCGGGAATCTTCGCCTCCAACCTCGCCGACGTCGGTTCGGTGGCGGCCGAGCAGGGTGGCGCCGAGCGCGACGCCGAATGGCTGGCCGAGCGCATCGGGTGCCCGGTCAACGCGCCCGAGGAGCTCTACCGGGCCGAGAGCGCCGCATCCCTGGAGGCGGCCGGTCGCCGGCTCGGCGTGGACCTCACGGACCTGGACCCGGTCCGGCGCTAGCTGTGCCCGGATGCCGGGAGTCGGAGCATGTCGTGTGTCGGGGCTTCCCGTGTGGTCCTGCAGCCGCCAAGGTGGAAGCAGCCAGGGGGCCCGCGCCATTTCCGGTGGTGGTGCCGGGGGCAGCTTCGCCACCGAGTTCGACCAGGAGATCGATCTCCACCAGCCCGGCTACCTCTTCCTGATCGACAACGAGGACGACCTGCAGCTGTTCCGCGCCAGCGGCGAGCTGCACCGCTCCCTGGCCGCTCGACGCGCCGGCGCCACGCTGGTGTCGGGCTGCGAGGTCACCGGCATCGCGTCCGACGGCGACCGGATCGTCGCGTCGACCTCCCGGTCACGCCGCTGCGCCGACAGATCGTGGTCACCGAACCCGTCGCCGACCTCGATCCGAGCATGCCGTTCACGATCGACTTCTCGACCTCGATGTACTTCCACCAGGAGGGCCCCGGACTGCTGATCGGGATGCCGGAGAGGCCGGACTCCTGGTCCTTCGACCTGACACGGACCACCGAGTGGCTCGACGAGCTGGCAGAGGCGATGCAGCGCCGTACGCCGTCGCTGGGCGACGTCGGCCTCACCCGGGGCTGGGCCGGGCTCTACGAGATGACCCCGGACCACAACGCCCTCATCGGCCGGTCCTCCTCGGTTCCCGGATTCTGGTACGCCACCGGGTTCTCCGGCCACGGCTTCCTCATGGGGCCCGCCGTGGGCGAGGTGATGCGTGACCTCTACCTGGGCCACACCCCCTTCGTCGACGTCAGCGGCCTGAGCGCCGACCGGTCCGGGCAGCGATGTCCGCCCCGAGCTCAACGTCGTCTGACCTGCTTCACACCGACTGCAAGGAGTACGCCATGTCCCGCACCGAGATCCCCGGCCCCGATGTCCTGGGCCCCCAGGCACTCGCCGCTGCCCGACGTTGCGGCGTCGATGTCGAGGCCGTCACCGGCGAGGCCGAGCACCGCTCCCCGGTGAACGGCGCCTCACTGGGTGGCGTCCGCTGGAGCTCCGCGGACGAGGTCGACACCGCCGTGACCCGCGCCCACGAAGCCTTCCTCGTCTGGCGCAGGACCCCGGCGCCGGCGCGGGGCGCCGTCGTGAAGCGCTTCGGCGAGCTCCTGACCCAGCACAAGGCCGACCTGGGCGAGCTGGTCAGCCTGGAGGTCGGCAAGATCACCTCCGAGGCGCTCGGCGAGGTGCAGGAGATGATCGACATCTGCGACTTCGCAGTCGGCCTCTCCCGTCAGCTGTACGGCCGCACCTCGGTGTCCGAGCGACCCGGCCACCGGCTGATGGAGACCTGGCACCCGCTGGGCGTGGTCGGGGTGATCAGTGCCTTCAACTTCCCGTGCGCGGTGTGGTCGTGGAACACCGCGATCGCGCTGGTCTGCGGCGACACCGTCATCTGGAAGCCGTCGGAGCAGGCTCCGCTGACGGCCTGGGCCAGCGCCGCGCTGCTCGACCAGGCCCTGGCCGAGCACGGTGCGCCGCGAACGGTCTCCCAGGTGGTCGTGGGCGGCCCCGAGATCGGTGAGGAGCTCGTCGACCACTCCGGCGTGGCGCTGGTGAGTGCGACCGGGTCGACCCGGATGGGCCGCGCGGTGGGCCCGCGGGTCGCCAACCGCTTCGGCCGGTCCCTGCTCGAGCTCGGCGGCAACAACGCCGCGATCGTCGCGCCCTCGGCAGACCTCGACCTCACCCTGCGCGGCGTGGTCTTCTCGGCAGCGGGCACGGCCGGCCAGCGCTGCACCACGATGCGGAGGGTCATCGCCCACCGGAGCGTCGCCGAGCAGCTCACCGAACGACTGGTCGCGGCGTACCGCCGGCTGCCGATCGGCAACCCGATGGCCGAAGGGACCCTGGTGGGCCCGCTGGTCCGCGGCGCGGCGTACGAGGCGATGACCAAGGCGATCTCCCGGGCCGAGAGCGAGGGCGGCAGCGTCGTCGTCGGCGGCGCACGGGTGCTGGCCGAGGCGGCCGAGCAGGCGTTCTACGTGCAGCCGACGATCATCACCATGCCCGGCCAGACCGAGGTGGTCCGGTCCGAGACGTTCGCACCCCTGCTCTACGTGATGGCGTACGACGACATCGACGAGGCGATCGCCCTCAACAACGCCGTGCCGCAGGGCCTCTCCTCCTCGGTCTTCACCTCCGACCAGGCCGAGGCCGAGCTGTTCGTCTCCGCCGAGGGCTCCGACTGCGGCATCGTCAACGTCAACATCGGCACCTCCGGAGCCGAGATCGGTGGCGCCTTCGGTGGCGAGAAGGAGACCGGCGGCGGTCGCGAGTCGGGTTCGGACGCCTGGCGCGCCTACATGCGGCGCGCGACGAACACGATCAACTACTCCGGGGAGCTTCCGCTCGCGCAGGGCGTCGACTTCTCCGTCTGA
>CAWDVM010000015.1:127500-170712 GCA_963805685.1 uncultured Actinomycetota bacterium | reverse complement strand
GCTCGGCCGCGACCCGGGACGTCGTCGGGTACGACAGCTTCACCGGGAACTTCAACCCTCAGTCGAAGCGTGCCGTGATCCAGGCGGCGTTCTCGTTCAAGGGCGGCATCGTCGTGGTCCGGGCTCACCTCGTCGGGGACAGCCGGAAGTTCACCGGCCGCATCCTGCACGGCACCGGCGTGTACAGCGGGATCGAGGGCACGGTGTCCGGCCGGGAGGGCAGCCACAACAGGACCTTCCTGACCATGACCTACACGCTGTGAGCGCCCGGCGCGCTGTGGGGCAAGGAGCCTCACAGCGCGCAGCCGCCTACGCCTGGACGGGTACCTCGTAGACGTTGTCCGCCTTGTGACCGGCCCGCTCGTGGATCTTCTGGACGGCTTCGGCACTCGGAGCCTCGGAGAGGCAGAAGACCATGCCGCTCTCCGGGTCGGCCCATGCGTGCTTGAAGTTGACCTTCTCGTCGTCCTGGATGGCCAGGTCGGCGTTGTGGGCCTCCATCAGGCCCTCCGGGGTGATACCGGCCATGCCGGTGTGGACATCCATGAACTCGGGCATCGAACGACCCCTCTCCCGTGGGTTGGGCTGTCCACTCTTCTCCCCCACCGGCCCCCTGCGCCTCCCCCGCGTTAGGGACTTCGGACCCGCGGCACGGGCCTGGGCTAGACAGCCCAGGCCCCACCTCTCCCCCACATTGGGTAGACGTCCCACATTTGCCCCGCTCCCATGTCCCCCAGCCACGAACCTCCTCGACGGGGGCAGGAACAAATGGGCGGGGAGGCTCAGATGCGGGACATCCATGTGTTGCGCCGCCGGCGCGGCGAACAGGGAGCGGCAGCGGTCGAGTTCGCGCTGATCGCGATGATCCTGTTCACGCTGCTCTTCGGCATCATCCAGTTCGGCCTGTGGTTCTGGGCCTGGCAGGCCGGCGGACACGCCGCCCGCGAGGCCGCCCGTGTCGCCGCGGTCAGCCCCTGCGACGACACCAAGATCACCGACGCCGGCAAGAAGCCGCTCGACGGCGCGCCCACGACGAACACACCGACCGTCAGCGTTGCCAAGCCGCTGGTCAAGGTAGGCGAGCCCATCACCGTCCGCGTGCAGTTCACGACCCTGGACCTCGGGTTCTTCCCCGGGTTCACCGGCAGCATCGACAAGAGCGCGACCTCCCGCATCGAGAACGTGCCGGCCGGGGGCTGCTGACATGCGCAACCTCCGACGCCGACGCGGCGATCGCGGCGCCGCCGCCGTCATCTTCGCCCTCACCGCCACGGTGCTGTTCGGGGTCGGGCGCCCTGGCCGTTGACATCGGCCAGGCCTACGCCAAGAAGTCGCTGGAGCAGACCGACGTCGACATGGCCGTGATGGCCGCCGCGGCCGAGCTCACCTCATCAGGGGCCTGCAACCCGGAGGTCGTCGCCAAGGCGACCGAGTACCTGACCAAGGCCGAGAACACGGTCACCGGGCCAGTACCCGATCAACCTCGGCGGCACGCCCGGGCGACAAGGACGGCTACATCACCTGCAACAACTGGCGGGTCGACCTGTGGGCGCCGGCCAGTCGCGCCGACTTCGCCCTGGCCGGCGTCCTGCCCGGCGCCCCCGACGGGATCGACGTGGACGCTCACGCGGCAGCCCAGATCAAGGCCGCCCGGGCCAAGTCTGTCCTGCCCTTCTACGCGGTGCAGGGCTGCGACTACGGGCAGCAGAGCATCCGCAACGACAGCGGCCCCTCGCTCGCGATCCCTCCCCTTGTGCCTGACTCGAGCCAGCACACCAACGCGACCTTCACGATCGCACCCGACACGGCAGCATCCGGCATGTCGTCGATGACCATCACGCTGACCGGCACCCAGCTCAAGGACGTCACCGAAGTGGGATTCACCGGGGCTTCCGGCCCGCCGTACCACTACACCGTCCCGGTGACGGCACCGACGGCGAACACCACCGCTTCCATCAGCGTGCAGGTCCCCCTTGCGGTACTGCAGGTCGACGACGCGTGGTACATCCGCACCTTGTCCGGCACCAAGTGGTCGAAGCAGGCCGATGCGCAGCGGTTCACCGTCGGGCCGCCGAAGCTGTACTGCGACAACTCCCTCGAGGGCAACTTCGGCACGATCGACATCCCGCGGACGGACACCACCCCGTTCTCACTGCAGTGGAACATCATCAAGGGGATCGAGCCCACGTTGGCCAAGTATCCGGCCGGCACTGGCGAGTGCAGCGGCCAGGTGGACGCCGTCGAGTCCAAGACCGCCCCGGTCAACGGCACGAACTGCCTCGCCACGGAGCCGGGCCTCAAGATCGCCGAGACCAATGAGGGGCTGATCACCGGCAAGGGCGGCCTCAAGGGCCGTCTCGACGCCGACTCGACGAGCAACTGCGGCCGCAACCACACATCCGGACTCTGGCCACGGTCAAGGGCTTCCACGTCAACGACGACGTGCTGTCCTGCTTCATCACCAACGGCGCCAGCATCCAAGACCTGGTCGACGGCAGCCCGCTCGGTACCGAGGCACTCTCCTCGGACATCTACGACTCGCCGCGCTTCTTCTGGGTGCCGGTCCTGAACACCGATCCCTCCACCGGCAAGAAGTCGTGGTGGATGGTCGACTACCGACCGGGGTTCATCACCGACCAGAGCGTGAGCGCCACCCACAGCGCCCCGGGGACCATCAGCCCGCTCAACGGACTGGTCGCAGATTCGCAGGGCATCACCGAGCTCAAGGTCATCCTCTTCAACGAGAAGGCGCTGCCCGAGTTCGCGCCGACCGTCGGCGGCGAGGCCGACTACTCCGGCTCCGGACCCAAGGCACTCGTCCTCGTCGAATGACGGCGACGCCAGACAACCAGTCCACTCAACCGATCGACCATCCCCTAAGGACAGACCATGGCACGACGATCAATCCTCCTCAGCGTCGCCTTCGCCATCGCGGCGCTGGGCACCGCGATGATCATCCTCTACGTCCAGGGCGTCGACGCGCGGGCCACCGAGGGCCAGCAGAGAGTCGAGGTCCTCACCGCGACCGACGTCATCGACACCGGTGAGTCCGTCGCGGACGCCCAGGCCGCCGGCAAGCTGGAGAAGACCGAGGTCGTCCGTGACGACATGGTCGAGGGCGCCCTCAGCTCCACCTCGTCCATCGACGAGCAAGGTGGCCCTCGGTCCCATCTACCCCGGCCAGCAGATCATCGGCCAGCAGTTCGGTGACCCGGGATCCGAGGAGACGCTCACCATCCCCGACGACAAGCTGGCTGTCAGCGTCGAGCTGACCGACCCGGCGCGCGTCGCGGGCTTCGTGAACCCGGGCTCGTGGGTCGCGATCTTCGCCTCCGCCGACCCGGAGATCTACAAGCCCGACGGCAGCACCCAGAAGCTCCCGCAGTACACGCGCATCCTGCTGCCCAAGGTCCAGGTCATCGGCGTCGGCGACACCTCGGTGTCCGCGCGGACCACCACCGAGGACGGCAAGGAGACGACGGAGCAGATCCCGCGGACCATCCTGACCATCGCCGTCGACCAGGACCAAGCGGAGCGGGTCATCTACGCCGCGCGCAACGGCGACCTGTCGTTCGCACTGCGTACCGACAATTCCAAGGCCACGAACAAGCCCGGCGTCACGGCCAACGACATCATGCCCGAGATCTTCCGTGGTGCCCGATGACCACGATCGTGGAGCAGGACCCGGTCGTGGCCGAGGCACTGCGCACCGCGATCGGCTCGGCTGTGGCGGTCGTGCCCACGCTCGACGGGATCGACGACCACCTGCGCAACCACTCCGCAGAGCTGGTCGTCGTGCTGGGCCCGTCGGTGGACAACGGGGCAGCCGCTGCGTTCGCTGGGCGCAACCGGATCGTGCGGCCGGCGCTGGGCGTGATCCTGGTCCGCGCCACCGTCGACCAGGCCGTGCTCGCCGACGCGCTCCGCTCGGGCATGAGCGAGGTCGTCGAGGCCAATGACGAGGCGGCGTTGCGGGAGGCGGTCCGACGCACTGACCAAGTCGCCAGGGCGCTGTGCGAGAACCTGGACCAAGCGGTGGAGAAGGCGCCGGGGGCTCCCTGATCACCGTCTTCTCCACCAAGGGCGGCGTGGGCAAGAGCCTGGTGGCCACCAACATCGCGGCCGCCATCGCGGATGAAGGGCACCGGGTCTGCATCGTGGACCTCGACATCCACTGCGGCGACGTGGCGATCATGCTGCAGCTGACCCCGGTGCACAGCCTGGCGGACCTGTCGCAGCTCAGCGGACAGATCGACGCGAGCGGTGTCGAGTCACTGCTCACCGAGCACTCCGAGCGGCTCGCAGTCCTGGCCGCGCCGGTCCACCTCGGCTCCCCGGTCCCCTCGGAGCCGATCGGCAGCCTGCTGGAGACGCTCAAGGGCATGTTCGACGTCGTGGTGGTCGACACCTCCGGGATGTTCGACGACTACGTCCTCCCCGCGCTCGACCACAGCGACCTCGTGGTGCTGGTCGGGACGCTCGACATCCCGTCGCTGAAGGGCCTCAAGCTCGCGGTCGGGACGCTCGACCTGTTGAACCTGCCGCGCGAGAAGTGGCGACTGGTGCTCAACCGGGCCGACGCCAAGGTGGGCCTCTCCGCCGGCGAGTTCGAGGAGACCCTCGGGCTCAAGGCCGACGTCAGCCTGCCGTCGAGCCGGGACGTCCTCACGGCGGTGAACCGCGGCGAGACCATCGTCCGCGCCAACCGGGGGCACCAGGTGAGCAAGGCGCTCGCGACCTTCGCCCGTTCGCTCGCCGCGGCCTGCACGGTGCCGCGTCCTGCGCCGGAGCCCGCCGACCCGACACCGCACTCACGTCGAGGAGCTCCGCGTCGCGGTCTCCGCTCCAGGAAGGTGGCCTGACATGCCTCTCTCCGAACGCCTGCTGGCCGCCCAGCGCGACCGCAACCGCGCTGCCGCGCCCAGCGCCGGTGAGTCCGAGCGCCGTCCACCAGAACGGACCAGCGCGAAGCAGCGCATGACGCTGCGGGACCCGTTCGCCGAGCTGAAGCGCGTGGTCCACGTGCAGCTGGTCAACGCACTCGGCCCACAGCTCTACGACGTCAACATGACCCAGAGCGAGCTCGAGCAGCAGGTGCGCACCGCGCTGCAGACGGCCGTGGCCACGACCGACCAGCCCATGTCGGGCTCCGACCGGACCCGCATCATCCAGGAGATCGCCGACGACATCCTCGGCTACGGCCCGCTCGAGCCGCTGCTGCGCGACCCGGACCTCAACGAGGTGATGGTCAACAGCGCCGACAACATCTTCGTCGAGCGCGGCGGCCGCCTCACCCGCGTGGACGTCGCCTTCGCCGACGAGGCGCACCTGCGCCGCACCATCGACAAGATCGTGGGCAAGATCGGCCGCCGGGTCGACGAGACCAGCCCGATGGTCGACGCCCGCCTGCCCGACGGCAGCCGCGTCAACGCGATCATCCCGCCGCTGGCGCTGGACGGCTCCAAGCTGACCATCCGCAAGTTCTCGGAGGACCCGTACACCGTCGAGGACCTCATCTCCTTCGACACCCTGACCAGGCCGGCCGCGGACCTGCTGTCCGCCTGCGTCCGGGGCCGGCTGAACATCCTGGTCTCGGGCGGCACCGGCGCCGGCAAGACCACGACGCTCAACGTGCTGTCGTCGTTCATCCCGTCCGACGAGCGGATCGTGACGATCGAGGACGCCGCCGAGCTGCGGCTCCACCAGGAGCACGTGCTTCGCCTCGAGTCCCGACCCGCGAACATCGAGGGCAAGGGTGCGGTGACCATCCGCGACCTGGTGCGCAACTCGCTGCGCATGCGTCCTGATCGCATCGTCGTCGGCGAGATCCGTGACGCGGCAGCGCTCGACATGCTCCAGGCGATGAACACCGGCCACGACGGGTCACTCTCGACCGTCCACGCCAACAGCCCGCGGGACGCGCTCGCCCGCGTCGAGACGATGGTGATGATGGCGGGCATGGACCTTCCGGTCCGGGCGATCCGGGAGCAGTCGTCGAGCGCGATCGACCTGATCATCCAGCAGACCCGGCTCAAGGACGGGACCCGGCGCCTGACCGCGATCACCGAGGTCGTCGGCATGGAGGGTGACATCGTCACCCTCCAGGACGTCTTCCTGTTCGACTACCACGCCGGGTACGACGAGCAGGGCCGGGCGCTGGGCCACCTGCGGTCCACCGGGCTCCGCCCGCGTTTCCTGGATCGCCTCGCCGACCACAACGTCCACATCGACCCGGCGCTCTTCGCGCCGGCGGGAGGCCTGCGATGACCACCCGCGCGCTGCTTCGCGCGACCGCGGCCGCATGGCTGCTGACGCTGGGCGTGCTGGCCGCACCTGCGCAGGCGGCCGACGGGATCGACATCGGCCACAGCGAGGTCGCCGACGACGGCACGGTGTCGCTCCTCCTCGACGTGGACCACCTTCCGGCCGGCGGCTCTCCCGACCTGGACAGCATCGAGGTCACGGTCGACGGCAAGCCCGTCGAGGCCACGGCGGCCGCGGTCAAGGCCGGGCAGGTCGCCCGGACCACCGTGCTGACCCTGGACACCAGCGACAGCATGCGCGGCGCACGCATCCGCGCAGGCCAAGGCGGCTGCCAAGTCCTTCCTCGACGCCGCGCCGGCCGATGTCCACATCGGGCTTCTGACCTTCTCCGACAAGGTCCACGACGTCATCGCGCCCACCACCGACCGGGACGCGCTGGCCTCGGCGATCGACGGGATCCGCCTCACCAGGGGCACGCACGTCTACGACGCCGTGGTCCAGGCCGTGAACCTCTCCGGCGACGACGGCGCGCGCTCGGTCCTGCTGCTCACCGACGGTGCGGACACCGGCAGCGGCAGCTCGCTCGACCAGGCGGTCGCTTCGGCCAAGGAGCACGCAGACCTCCGTCGACGTGGTCGCGCTCGACCAGAGCTCCCGGGACCGGGCCGTGCTGTCCAGGATCACGGCCGACAGCGGCGGCAGCGTGATCCGTGCGGCGGACGCCGCGGCACTGACGTCGGTCTTCAAGGCCGAGGCGGACGCGCTCGCCAGCCAGCTGCTGGTCCGGTTCCCGCGCCCGGCTGATGCGTCCGAAGGACGTCGAGCTCGACGTCTCGCTGGCGGCAGGCGGCACGACGTACGACGACTCGGCCTTCGTGTCCCTGGGACCGGGTCGGCGCGGTCGGACCGACCACGATCGAGACCGACAAGCCCCTGCTCGGCCGGGGCGCCATGCTGGCCGGAGCTGCCGCGCTGGGCCTCGGCCTCGCCGTCATCCTCGGCGTGGTGCTTGCCGGATCGAGAGGCCAGTCGGAGTCCCAGAAGCGGATCGGTGCCTACCTCGGCGAGAGCGCTCCGAGCGTTGGTCCGGCCGGGCTGAAGGACTCGGCCGTCGCCTTCACCGAAACGCTGGTCAAGGGTGACTTCGAGACCCGGTTGTCCCAGCGCCTCAACGCGGCGGGCATCTCCTTCACGGCGGCCGAGTGGATCCTGCTGAACGCCGGGATCGCGGTGGCGGCCGGCCTGCTCGGCTTCGTGCTCGGCGGCGGCGTGATGCTGGTGCTCGCCCTCACTGCCGGGGCGGTCCTGCCGATCGTCTTCCTCAAGCTCAAGCACAGTCGTCGCCTCGCGGCGTTCGGTGCCCAGCTCCCCGAGACGCTCACCCTGATGTCGGGTGGACTGTCCGCCGGCCTGTCGATGGCGCAGGCAGTGGACACGGTGGTGCAGGAGGGCCACGAGCCCATGGCGGCCGAATTGCGTCGGGCGCTGGTTGAACACCGCCTGGGAATAGGTCTCGAAGAGACGCTGGAGTCAGTGGCGGAGCGCATGTCCAGTGACGACTTGGCCTGGGTCGTCATGGCGATCCGGATCCAGCGGGAGGTCGGTGGAAACCTCTCCGAGATCCTTAACACGGTCGCCGACACCCTGAGAGAGCGGGAATACCTCCGTCGCCAGGTGAAGTCACTCAGCGCAGAGGGACGACTGTCTGCCTGGATCCTCGGATGCCTCCCGGTCGGCATGTTCGCCTACATGCTGCTCACCAACCGCGACTACGTCCGCCCTCTCTACACCGAGGTCGCCGGAGTTGCCATGCTCGCCGCCGGCCTGGCCCTGCTCGGCATCGGTGTCTTCTTCATGTCGCGACTCGTCAGGGTGGAGGTCTGAGATGTCATCTGCAGTCATCCTCTATGCCGGAGGCCTGCTCCTGATCGCCGGCGTCACGCTCTCCTTGTCGCTCATCGGAGTCGTGACGGGCGAACGGCGTGGCGTCGCGCGCTCGATCGCGGCCATCCGAGCACTCGACGAGGCCCCTTCCGCGCTCCGTGCTGAGCTGGACAGACCTTTCGCGGAACGGGTACTGGCGCCGCTCGGGGAGCGATTCGTCGGGCTCGGCCGCCGGCTGGTTCGAGCCGACACCACGCAGCGCATCCAGCACCGACTGGACATCGCGGGCAATCCGCCGAGCTGGGACGTCAACCGCATCATCGGGCTCAAGGTGCTCGGTCTCATGGTGTTCGGCTTCCTGGCATTCCTCTGGGTTCTCGGTGGCAGTTCACCGCTCTCGGTGCTGGTGGTGCCTGCGGCCGCGGGTGCTCTCGGCTACGTGCTGCCCGACATCTTGCTCTACAACGCGGGGCTCAAGCGCGAGGCACTGATGAGGCGGGCATTGCCGGACGCACTGGATCTGCTCACCATCTCCGTGGAGGCAGGACTCGGGTTCGACGCTGCAGTGATGAAGGTCGCGAAAAACACGAGCGGGCCGCTGGCACAGGAGTTCTCCCGGCTGCTGCAGGAGATGCAGATCGGGGTCGGGCGGATGGCTGCCATGCGCGCCATGGCCGAACGCACGACCCTGGCCGATCTGAAGTCCTTCTGCGTGGCCATGGTCCAGGCTGACAAGCTGGGCATCCCGATCGGCCGCGTCCTTCGAATCCAGAGCCGGGAGATGCGGGTCAAGCGCCGGCAGCGGGCTGAAGAGAAGGCCCAGCAGGTGCCGGTGAAGATCATGGTCCCGTTGGTGCTGTTCATCCTTCCGTGTCTCTTCATCGTGGTCATCGGACCGGGCGCGATCCAGATCGCTCAGGCCTTCTCGTCATGAACTTGCTGAGGAGACGTGCTCTCAACGAGCGCGGCCGGCGTCGATCACGGCTCGGTGCCGCTCGAACTGGATACGGCCGGCAGGCCGGTGCTGACGGCATGCACTCGTGGCGGGTCACCACTGCAGTGCGAATCTTCGCCGTGGTGCTGGCCGGCGGCCAGGCGATCGACCGAGGCTTCCTCGGGCCGATCGGGGTCGTCCTCCTGGGTGTGTCGATCGTCGCTGTGGCGTGCTGCGCGGCGGAGCTCCAGACACCCGGGGCGCGGTCACCCTGGCTCTCGGCGGCCGAAGGGGTGATGACTGGCCTTCTGGTCGGCAGTGCAGGTGCCCAGGCGGAGCCGCTGTTGCTGTGTCTGGCCGTTCCTGCCGTGGCAGCGGGCGTCCGCTCCGGAAGGTTGGCGACGACCAACACCTCGCTGATCACCGCCCTGACGTTCGGCGCAACCGGAGCAGCGTTGATCCCCCGGAACGACATCGCCGCCTGGCTGAGCTCGGGTCTGCTCTGGCTGGCCATCGGGCTGGGTTCCGGTCTTCTCGCCGCACAGCAGACCCGCTCCCTGCGGAAGGTCGAGGCGGCGCAGGCGCCGTACGCCGCCGCGCACCGGTTGGTGGCCCAGCTGCACAGCTTGGTGGGCGATCTGCCGGCAATGCTTGACATTTCCCACCAGGCTCGCGAGATCCAGGATGTTGCCCAGGCAGCGGTCCCGGCCGATCGATCAGCGGTGTTCGTACACGGCACCTCTGGCGCCCTCGAACCGACGGCAGTCATCGGACAGCTGAGCAGCGGTGACCACGACCTCGCACGCCTGTGCACCTTCCAAGGACGGCATCTGCAGCTCACCGGCCGCGCCGCCTTCCCGCTTCGGGTGGGTCAGAACGTCATCGGCGCACTGGTGCTCCACCCGCGCGGACCTCTCCAGGCGGCCGAGGCCAACGCACTGCAGGAGCAGCTGGACGAGCATTCCATCCGGCTCGAAACCGCGCGGCTCGTCGATGAAGTCCGTTCGGTCGCCACCACCGAGGAACGCAATCGGCTGGCTCGCGACATTCATGACGGGGTGGCCCAACGGATCGTCTCCTTGGGGTATCTCGCCGACGACCTCGCGGCCCGGAGCCGGGATCAGGTGACCCGCGAGGGAGCCGAGGCCTTGCGCACCGAGATCACCCGGTTGGTGGGCGAGCTCCGGTTCTCGGTCTTCGACCTCCGACACGACATAGACGTAGCCGGCGGATTGTCCGGAGCGCTCTCGGAGTACGTCCGCGAGCTGAGCACACAGAGTGACCTGCGGGTGCACTTGACACTCGACGAGCGAGGGACACCGGCTTCCAGACTCACCGAGGCAGAGGTGTTGAGGATCGCCCAAGAGGCACTCGGCAACGTGCGCAGGCACGCCCACGCTGTCAACGTGTGGGTCAGGCTGACCACCGACGGCTGCCGCGTGCGCCTCGTGGTGGAGGACGACGGCATCGGACGCGTGGTCCCCCGTCCCGGCCACTACGGCCTGCACACCATGCGCGAGCGTGCCGAGCTGATCAACGCCGACCTCGACATCAGCCCGCGAGCCGACGGGGGCACTGTCGTGACCCTGCAGTCGCGCCACCAACCCAGCACACAGCGAGGAGACCACCATGACAACGAGCGTCTTGCTCGTCGATGACCATGAGCTGATCCGACAGGGCTTGGCCCGCGCCTTCGAACGAGAAGAGTCCATGAGCGTGGTCGGACAAGCGTCCTGTGTCGCGGAGGCGCTCACCGGTTGGCGGGCTCTTCGACCGGACGTGGTGGTCACCGACCTCCAGCTGCCGGACGGTAACGGCCTCGACATCGTCCGCGCTCTGCGAGCCGAGAGCGACGGCGTCGGGCTCGTCATGCTGACGATGCACACCGGAGACGCTCAGGTCTTCGCAGCCATGGAAGCCGGAGCCTCGGCCTTCTTGAACAAGGACGCACGCGGCGCCGAGGTGGTCAACGCCGCCAAGCACGCGGCCCGGGCTCCGCGCAGCTTCTTGTGCACCGGACTAGCGGGCGCGCTCATGCGGCGTACGTCGACCGCCGCCGAGCGGCTGACGCCACGCGAGGAAGAGATCCTCGGACTCCTGGCCGAGGGGCTCAGGGCCGGCGACATCGCATGCGCCCTCTATCTCGGTGAGTCCACGGTCAAGACCCACATCGCACACCTCTACGAGAAGCTCGGCGCCTCGAACCGCGCCCAGGCACTGGTGAGCGCCATGCGCCGCGGATTGCTCCTCGACACCTTGTCCGCCGCCGGCTGACACGAGACGACGCCACAGCCGCGTGACCCAGCTTGGGTCACGCGGCTGACCCCATTTGTCGGGACCTTGCAGCCGCCGACCGTCCGGCTCGGACGTCCTGGTCCAACCCGCTGCCAGGGATGGTCCGAAGTAGCTATCGAGCCCGTACGAGCACCCGATCCAGCGGGCGGCGATTCGTCACAGGATTGTTCTCAGACGGGTTCCAGTGGGGGGCTCGGAAGTCCAAGGACCTACACAAGAACGATTCCGGAGGGAATTCCAATGCTCGAGAAGATCCAGTTCATGACCCTGATGTTCCTCGGCGACCTGAAGGCCAAGCGCGACGAGCGCGGCGCCACCGCCGTGGAGTACGGCCTGATGGTGTCCCTGATCGCGGTGGCGATCGTCGCCACGGTCCGTGCCCTGGGGAACGACCTGACCGCCACGTTCCAGACGGTGGTCAACGACATCTGACCGCCCTGTCCAAGGGCCGACCACGGCCGGTGGCGCATCCACGATGCGGCACCGGCCGTTCGTCGTGTCATGGCACGTCCACCGTCCCCCCGATCCAGCCGGCGCCGCGGACATGACCCGAATCGACTACTCCGGCCGAGCCGAGGGCCTGATCTGCCAGACGCTCGAGCGCTCTGAGAATGGACCCCAGGGGCCAGTGGGGGGCTCGACCGGGGACTCGGGGCCTGAGGGGTCCGGAACGGCGAAAATCGTCGTTCCGGACCCTCATCCACACGATGGTGGTAGACACCATCCCGTGAGTTGCTGAACCCCTAGGCCGCAGCTCACACGACCGGCGCCGCACGTGAGTGCGGCGCCGTTTCGTTTGTCGTTTCCGGCAGCACCTGCGAGGGCGTGAGATCCTCGCGGCCATGGAGATCGTGCCGACGGAGCGGCCGAACGCCTACGTGCTCCGCGTCGACGGGGCCGACCAGTCCCACGTCGACCTCGACGATCCGACCCGGCTCGAGTTCGACTACGTACGCCGGATGGGCGACGTGCTGGATGCCTGGCAGCCGGCGGGCGAGCCACTCCGGATCGTCCACGTGGGCGGGGCGGCGATGACCCTGCCCCGGTACGTCGCCACCACCCGGCCGCGGTCGTCGCAGATCGTGCTCGAGCCCGCGGCCGAGCTGACCGAGCTGGTCCGCAGCGAGCTCCCGCTCCCCCGCCGCAGCGGCATCAAGGTGCGACCGGTCGACGGACGCGCCGGCACCGCCGAGCTCCGCGAGAGCTCCGCGGACGTGGTGATCCTGGACGCCTTCGACGGCGCCCGGGTCCCGGCGGACCTGGTCACGGCCGAGTACTTCGAGTCAGTGTCCCGGGCGCTGACCGACAGCGGCTGGTTCCTGCTCAACCTCACCGACCGCGCCCCGTTCGCGTGGACCCGGCGCGTCATCGCCGGGCTCCGCACGGTCTTCCCCGAGCTGATGGTGAGCGCGGAGCCGGCCACGCTGCGGGGTCGCCGGTTCGGCAACCTGCTGGTCGTCGCCTCCCGCGCGCCCGGTGCCGGTCACCTCGCTCCGGCAGCGAGCCGCGTCCTCGGCGGCGCCGTACCGGGTGCTCGACGCTGCCCAGGTCAGCAGCTCGCTCGGCGGCGGGACGCCGTTCACCGACGACGACACCCGGCCGTCGCCGCTCCCCCAGGATCGCTGATCAGACCTTCTCCGCGTGGTGCCGCACCAGCAACCAGCGGCCGTCCTCGGAGCGACGCCAGGTCTCGAGGAACATCGCCTGTGCCGGCGGGCGGTCGGCGTCGCCCCAGTGGTGGATGATCCGGTACGACGCCACCGCCTCGTCGGCGCTCCGCTCGATGATCGTCAGGTCGGCGAGCTCCCAGCGACACCCCTGCTTGCCGAGGATCCCGGCCGCCTCCTGAGTGCCCGCCAGCCACTCCTCGCCCGAGTCGGCCCGCCAGACTCCCCCGTCGAACTTCGGTGAGTACTGCGCGGCCACGAGGTCGGGGTGGATGTCACGGATCCGCGAGCCGGCCGGGATCTCGCCCAGCTCCCACATCACGTTGTGCTCGTCCATCAGCCTGCCCAGCACGGCGGTCAGCTCGGTGGTCACGTCCATGGCCGCAGACTAGGGGTCGGCCGTCGCCGGGACAGGGAATCCGCTGGACTCAGCGCACCTGCGCGCTGTCGTCGGAGACCTTCAGGCCCGAGGTGTCGACGGCGACGAACGCCTTGGCCGGGATGCGCTTGAGGTCGGCGATCAGCCGGTCCGGCCAGTGCCGGTCCTGCTCGCCCTGGAAGTACCACGGCGAGCCGTTGTCGGCGAGCACCAGGCCGTAGGTCTTCATGGCGCGGATGACCGCCTTGGCGCCACCGGAGAACCCCCGCGTCGAGAAGCCGGCCCGCAGCCGGAACCGGGCGCCCATCGGCGGGTAGGCGAGGCTGTCGCGCGACCCGGCGTCGTGGCGGGCCGGCCAGAGGTGGTGCCGGCTGGTCACGTCGGTGGTGAACCGGATCGCGTGGTCGACGTCGCGCGCCTTCACCTCGTTCCAGCGCAGCAGCCCGGGCAGGATCGGCAGCCCGGCCGCGTCGGCCGACGTCCAGCCGTCGGGCCGCAGGTCGTTGCTCCGCAGCGACCAGACCGCGCCCGACCCGGCGCGCCAGCGCCCGTCCCGGACCCGGGTGTTCCAGGTCTCGTAGAGCCGGCACGCCCCCTTGTCCACGACCACCGCGTGCTTGTCGCCCGCGGACCCGCGGCCGCCCTCGATCCGGGTGTCCCGGCCCAGGGGGTAGCGCACCCGGTCGCTCTCGGCGGCGTAGTCGAACCGCACCCGCACCCGCCGGTGCGCGTGCCCGACCACGGTCACCGGGATGCCGTAGTCCGGCCCGTCGCCGTACGACGGGCCGAAGTCCGGGTGCAGGTCGCGGTCGGTCGACATGTGCGACAGCCACTGCCGGCTGCGGGGGTGCACCGGCAGGTCGCGGATGTCGGCGTGCCAGTAGTTGTCGGCCGGGAACGCCCGGCAGGCAGTCCCCGCGACCGGCTTGGCGGACGACGGCCCGTCCGTGGCGGTCGCGGACGACGTCAGCAGGGACGCCACGAGCACGAGCGGGGTGAGGACTCCGAGAGGTCGCACCCCGCCACGCTAGCGCCTAGCGCTTCCGCTTCTCCCGCGGCCGCTGCTGCAGCACGATCGGGGTGCCGACGAAGCCGAACTCCTCGCGCAGCCGGCGCTCGATGTAGCGCTCGTACGACGCCTCGAGCTTGCCGCTGGTGAACAGGATGAACGTCGGCGGCGCCACCGAGGTCTGGGTGCCGAACATGATCTTCGGCTGCTTGCCGCCGCGGACCGGGTGCGGGTGCTCGGCGATGAGTCGACCGAGGAACGAGTTCAGCGCGCCGGTGGAGATCCGGGTCTCCCAGCCCTCCAGCGCCTTGTCCAGCGCCGGCACCAGCCGGTCGACGTGCCAGCCGGTGCGCGCGGTGATGTTGATCCGCGGCGCCCACTGCACCTGGACCAGCTCGCGCTCGATCTCGCGCTCGAGGTAGTAGCGGCGCTCCTCGTCGACGAGGTCCCACTTGTTGAACGCGATGACCAGGGCCCGGCCGGCCTCGCGGATGGTCTGGATGATCCGCAGGTCCTGCTCGGAGATGGCCTGGCCGCCGTCGATGACCAGCACCGCGACCTCGGCCCGGTCGATCGCGGTCGAGGTGCGCAGCGAGGCGTAGTACTCGTGGCCGGAGGCCTCCTTGACCCGCTTGCGGATGCCGGCGGTGTCGATGAACCGCCAGGTGCGGCCGCCGAGGTCGATCAGCTCGTCGACCGGGTCCACGGTGGTGCCGGCGACGTTGTCGACGACGACGCGGTCCTCGCGGGCCAGCTTGTTCAGCAGCGAGGACTTGCCGACGTTCGGCTTGCCGACGATCGCGATCCGGCGCGGCCCGCCCACCTCGGCGTCCCGCTCCGGCGGCGGCTCCGGCAGCGCGGCCAGGATGGCGTCGAGCATGTCGCCGGAGCCGCGGCCGTGCAGGCCGGAGACCGGGTACGGCTCGCCCAGGCCGAGGTTCCACAGGCCCCACGCCTCGGCCTCGGTGCGCTGGTCGTCGACCTTGTTGGCGGCCAGCACGACCGGCTTCTTCGAGGCGCGCAGGATCTTCACGACCGCCTCGTCGGCGTCGGTGATGCCGACGGTCGCGTCGACCACGAAGAGCACCGCGTCGGCCAGGGTGACCGCGATCTCGGCCTGGCCGGCGATCCGCTCCGCGAGGCCGCGGGCGTCGGGGTCCCAGCCGCCGGTGTCGACGACGGTGAAGGCGCGGCCGTTCCAGTTCGCGTCGTACGACACGCGGTCACGGGTGACGCCGGGGACGTCCTCGACGACCGCCTCGCGGCGGCCGATGATCCGGTTGACCAGCGTCGACTTCCCGACGTTCGGGCGGCCGACGACGGCGAGCACGGGGACCGGCCCCAGCGCCTCCGGCGCGGAGGACTCCTCCGGGGCGGCGGTGGACAGGTCGTGCCCGGTCATGGTGCTCCTAGCTCGGTGACCCCGGTGGCGGGGTCGGGTTCGACTTCAGCGGCGGGCAGCGGACCGGGCAGGTCGCGGCCGGTCGACGCGCGGGCGTGGTCCAGGTGGACCAGCATGTGCTCCCGTAGCAACACCGAGGCCCGCTCGACTTGTTCCTGCGTGCGCGGCCACGGCGCCGCGTCAAGGGTGTACGGCGTGCCGAACACGAGGTCGACCGCTCCCCCGCGCGGCGGCAGCGAGTCGGTGTGGGCGCCGGGCTCGCGGGAGCCGAGGATGGTCACCGGCACCACCGGCGCCCCCGAGGCCAGCGCGAAGTACGCCGTACCCCGGTGGAAGCGCGACAGGTCACCGCCGCCCCGGCGGCCCTCGGGGAAGATGCCGACCGCGCGCCCGTCGCGCAGCACCCGCAGGCAGGTCTTCACGGCGGCGGGGTCGGTGTGGAAGCGGTCCAGCGGGATCTGGCCCGACGCGTGCAGGAACCGGCCGAGCCGGCCGCGGAACATCTCGACCTTGGTCAGGGCGTGCACCGGCCGCGGCGCGAAGATCGCGAGCAGCGGACCGTCCGCGACCCCGATGTGGTTGCTGGCGAAGATCACCGCGCCCTGGCGCGGCACCGACTCGACGCCGTGCAGGCGCACCGCGAACCGGCGCCGGATCAGGGCGCGCGCCAGCGGGCGCAGCGGCGAGTACAGGAAGAGGCGGACGGGGTGCCGGACCCGGTCGCTGCGCGGCAGGTCGGTGTGGGCGGCGCCGGAATGCGGCAGGGTCACGCGGGTGCCTCCACCGCCTCCACGAGCGCGACCACGAGGCCGATCACCTCGTCGAGGGTGAATGGCGTGGTGTCGATGTGCACCGCCCCGTCGGCCATCACCAGTGGCGCGGTCGCACGGCCCGAGTCGATCTTGTCGCGGGCCAGCAGGGACTCCTGCGTCGCGGCGACGTCGGACCCGCCCTCCTCGGCCGAGCGGCGCAGGGCCCGCGCGGCGGGGTCGGCGGTGAGGAAGACCTTGACCGGCGCGTCCGGCGCGACCACCGAGCCGATGTCGCGGCCCTCGACGACGATCCCCTCGGGGGCAGCCGCGATCACGGCGCGCTGGAGCTCGAGCAGTCGGGCCCGCACCTCGGGGACCACGCTCACCGGGGAGACGGCGCCGGTGACGTCCTCGGCGCGGATCGCGGTCGCGACATCCACCCCGTCGACGGTGATCGAGGGGGCCAGCGGGTCGGTGCCGGACACGATCGCCGGCTCACTCACCCGGGCCGCCACGGCGGCCACGTCGTGCACGTCCACGCCCTCGCGCAGCATCCACCAGGTCATCGCCCGGAACATCGCGCCGGTGTCGAGGTAGCGCAGGCCCAGTCGGCTCGCGACGCCGCGCGAGGTGCTCGACTTGCCCGACCCGGACGGTCCGTCGATGGCGACGACCAGGCCCGTGGTCGGGGCTCCGGACGTGGGGGCGCTGCTGGGCACGGAGGGCCTGCCTTCCACTGGTGGATTGCTGGAAACTGCAGCCCGCAGCCTACCGGTGGGTCACCCATCCACGGGATTCGAGAGAGGCCAGCAGGTGCTCGGCGCGGGCCTCCTCCACCAGCAGCTCCACCAGTCCCACCGGGCGCCCGGGGTCGTGGTCGATCCGGACGTCCTCGATGTTGACCCCCGAGGCGCCCGCGTCCGCGAACAGCCGGGCCAGCTCGCCCGGGTGGTCCGGCACCGACACGAAGACCGACTGCATCGGCCGCGTCGGCCCGCCGTGCTTGCCCGGGATGGCGCGGGTGCCCGCGACGCCCCGGTCCAGCAGCGCGGCCAGGTCGTCGCGGGAGCCGGTCGACACCGCGTCGATGAGCAGCTCCAGCTGGCCGCGCACCTCCCCCAGCAGCTTCAGGACCGCCTCGGCGTTGCCGCTGACGATCTGCTGCCACAGCGCCGGGTCACCCGCGGCGATCCGGGTGACGTCGCGGACGCCCTGGCCGGACAGCGCGAGGTGGTCGGCGGGTGCGTCGGCGAGGCGTCCGGCGACGAGTACGGCGAGCAGGTGCGGCACGTGCGAGATCCGGGCCACCGCGACGTCGTGCTCGTCGGGGGCCATCGTCAGCGCCGTGGCGCCGCACAGCTCGGCCAGCGCCACCACGGCCGCCACGGCGTCGGGGTCGGCCCCGGCGTGCGGGGTGACCGCCCAGGGACGGCCGTCGAAGAGGGACGAGGACCCGGCCAGCGGCCCGGACTGCTCCGAGCCGGCCATCGGGTGCGACCCGACGTACCGGTCGATGCCCGGCGTCCCGGCCGCCCGCAGCCGCGCCAGCGGCTCGCTCTTGACGCTGCCCACGTCGGTGACCACCGCGCCCGGGAAGGAGGTCAGCGCCCGGGCGATCTCCTGCCCGAGCAGGTCCGGCGGGACGGCGACGACCACGAGCGCGGGCTCGCCGGCCGGGGGCACCGGGACGCCGGCACCGAGCCCGGAGGCGGTGCGGACGTTCTCCTGGTTGACGTCCGACAGCCAGACCTCGACGCCGTGGCGGCGCAGCGCCAGCCCGATCGAGGTGCCGAGGAGCCCGGCGCCGACGACCAGCACCGGCCCGCCGAACGGCCCGTCACTCATCGTCGGGGACCGAGCGGACGCGGGTGAGGTCCTTGCGCAGCGCCGCGGCGCCGTGCAGGTAGACGTGGGTGATGTCCGCGCGGGGCAGGTCGGTCTCGACGTGCGCCATCATCCGGACCACCCGGGGCATCGACCCCGCGATCTCCAGCTCCCGGGCGCAGAGCAGCGGGATCTCCCCGAAGCCGAGCCGCCGCGCGGCGTACGCCGGGAACTCCGAGACCAGGTCGGACGTGGCGGTGAAGATGACCGAGATGAAGTCGTCGACCTCGAGGCCGTTCGCCTCCATCACGTCGGTCACCATCTCGGCGACCCGCTCGAGCATGTGGTCGCGCGAGTCCTCCTCGAGCTGGGTCGCGCCCCGGACTGCTCGCACCGCCACGTCGCCTCCTCGTCTCGAAACACCTCAGGAGCCACAAGGCTAACGAGACGGCGCCCGGGCCGACGACCACCGGTCGCCAGGTGGGCTGGTATCCGGTCAAGCGCGACCGGCGTCAGAGCTGGGCGCTGTCGAGCAGCACGCCGAGCTCGTCGAGGGTCAGCTCGCGGAGCTCGCCGACGCCGAGCCCCTGGAGCTGCACCGGGCCGAAGGCGGTACGGGTCAGCCGGCGGACCGGGTGCCCGAGCTGGTCGAGCAGCCGCCGCACGATCCGGTTGCGGCCCTCGTGGATGACCAGCTCGACGATGGACCGGGCGCCGTCGCCGCGCCCGGAGACGCTCACGATCCGCGCCTGGGACACGGTCACCGGGCCGTCCTCGAGGGTGACGCCGGCGAGCAGCGTCCTTGACCGTCGCCTTCGTGACCTCGCCGTCGACCTCGGCGACGTACGTCTTGTCCACCTCGTACGACGGGTGCGCCATGCGGTGGGCGAAGTCGCCGTCGTTGGTGAGCAGCAGCAGCCCGGAGGTGTCGGTGTCGAGCCGGCCGACGTGGAAGAGCCGCTCGGGACGATCGGCGACCAGGTCCGACAGCGTCCTGCGGCCCTCGGGGTCCGACATGGTCGAGACGACGCCGCGGGGCTTGTTCAGGACCAGGTAGACGTGCGCCGAGATCGGCGGCAGCCGCTTGCCCGCCACCCGGATCACGGCGGTCGTGGGGTCGACCTTGGTGCCGAGCCGGGTGACGATCTCGCCGTCGACCTCGACCTGGCCGTCGAGCATCAGCTCCTCGCACTTGCGCCGCGAGGCGACCCCGGACTGCGCCAGCAGCTTCTGCAGGCGGATCAGCCCGTCGTCGTCGGTCTGCAGGTGGCTCACGGGAGTTCCGTCCCGCCATCGGGCTCGGTGCCGGGACCGGGCTCCGGCGTGGGGACCGTGCCGGGACCCGGCTCGGGGACAGGCACGGTGCCCGGGCCGGGCTCGGGCTGCGGCTCGGTGCCGGGCTCCGGCTGGGGCTCCGTCGCGGCGGGCTGAGTGTTGGCCACGGACTCCAGCTCGTCCTCGAGGTCCTCCATGTCCGGCAGGTACGGCGCGAGCTCGGGCAGGTCGTCGAGCGAGCTGACCCCGATCCGCTCCAGGAAGTAGCCGGTGGTCCGGTAGAGGTTGGCCCCGGTCTCGTGGTCCTGGCCGGCCTCCTCGACGAGCCCGCGGGTGAGCAGGGTGCGCATCACCCCGTCCACGTTGACGCCGCGGATCGCGGAGACCCGGGCGCGCGAGACCGGCTGCTTGTACGCGACGACCGCGAGGGTCTCCAGCGCCGCCTGGGTGAGGCGCGCCTGCTGGCCCTCGAGGACGAACCCCTCGACGACCACGGCGTACTCCTCGCGCGTGTAGAACCGCCAGCCGCCGGCGACGTTGCGGAGCTCGAAGCCGCGCCCCTGCTGGGTGTACTCGTCGGCCAGGCCCTCGAGCGCGGCGTTCACCTCCTCGACCGGGTAGCCCACCGCGCTCGCCAGCGCGACCGCGTCGAGCGGCTGGTCGGCCACCATCAGCACGGCCTCCAGCGAGGGCCGCAGCTCGGCCACCGGCACCGACAGGGTCTCCTCGGTCTGGCTCACGTCGTCTCCTCCTGGTCGAGCTCCTGGGCGGGCTCCTCGTCGGCGCCCTCGTCGGACCCCTGGGCGGGCTCCTGGTCCGGCGCCGCGGCCGGCTCGGCCGGCGCCCCCTCGAACTCGTCGATCTCGAACTCGTCCTCGTCGCTGCCGGTCCACCGCACCGTCAGCTCCCCGAGCGGCGTCATCTGGTCGAACGACACCGCGCCCTCGCGGAAGAGCTCGAGCAGCGAGAGGAACCGCGCGACCGTGGTCAGCGTGTCCGGGGAGTCACCGCACAGGGCCCGGAAGGTCATCGTCCCCGACCGGCGCAACCGCTCGACGACCAGGGTCGCCTGCTCGCGCACGCTGACCTGCGCGGCGTGGATGTGGTGGAGCGACACCTCGAGCACCGGCTTGGGCTCCAGCGCCTTGGCCGCGAGCGCCGCGAACTGCTCCAGCCCGATGCCGATCAGCACCTCGGGAAGCAGGGTGGCGAAGCGCTCCTCGAGGCCGACCGCGCGCGGGTGGCGCCGCGCCTCGACGGCCAGCCGGCCGTCCAGCACGGTCGCGACCTGCTTGAACGCCTTGTACTGCAGCAGGCGAGCGAAGAGCAGGTCGCGCGCCTCGAGCAGCGCGAGGTCCTCCTCGTCCTCCACGTCGCCCTGCGGGAGCAGCCGCGCGGCCTTGAGGTCGAGCAGCGTCGAGGCCACGAGCAGGAACGAGGTCGTCTGCTCGAGGTCCCAGGTCGGGCCCGCGGCCCGGACGTGGGCGATGAACTCGTCGGTGACCTGGGAGAGCGCGACCTCGGTGATGTCGAGCTTGTGCTTGCTGATCAGGCTGAGCAGCAGGTCGAACGGACCCTCGAAGTTGTCCAGCCGCACCTCGAACCCGGGCGTCGCCTCCGGGGTCTCGGACACGCCCGGCGCCGGTGGTGTCATGGGTGGGTCATTCCTGGGTCAGCCGCCGCACCAGCACGCTGTCGTCGCCGTTGGCCTCGTAGTCCGCCAGCACCAGCGCGACCGCCTCCCGGACCAGCCGGCCGCGGTCCACGGCGAGCCCCTGCGTACGCCGCAGCGACAGCCGGGCGTGCTCGAGGTCGAGCAGCTCGTCGGACGTGACGTAGACGGTCATCTTCTCGTCGTGCCGGACCCGGCCGCTCGGCTTGCGCGCGGACCCGCCCCGCTCCTGCGTGTCATCGGGCGCCTGGTCGGCCGCCTCGGGCTGGTCGGGTACGGCGCGCACCGCGGCCTCCGCCGGCGGCTCCGCAGGCGTCTGGTCACCGGCCCGCTGCGACGCGGTCGGGCGGAAGAGCTCGTCGGCGGCAGGCAGGCTCACCCGTCGAGACAACGGGCCAGCACCTCCTTGGCCAGAAGGCGGTACGACTCCGCACCGGTCGAGGTGGTGGCGTACGTCGTGATCGGCTCGCCGGCCACGGTCGAGTCGGAGAACTTGATCGTGCGGCGGATCACCGTGTGGAACACCTTGTCGCCCCACGCCTGGACGAGCCGCTCCATCACCTCGCGGCTGTGCAGGGTGCGGCCGTCGAACATGGTGCCGAGGACGCCGTCGATCTCCAGCTTCGGGTTCAGCCGCTCGCGCACCTTGTCGATGGTGGTCTTGAGCAGCGCGACGCCGCGCAGCGCGAAGTACTCGCACTCCAGCGGGACGATGACGCCGTCCGAGGCGGTCAGCGCGTTGACGGTGAGCAGGCCGAGCGAGGGCTGGCAGTCGATGAGGATGACGTCGTACTTCTCCAGCGCCGGGCCGAGCACCCGCTGGAGGGTCTGCTCGCGCGCCACCTCGTGGACCAGCTGCACCTCCGCGGCCGACAGGTCGATGTTGGAGGGGAGCAGGTCCATGCCCGGGACGCCGGTCGGCACGATCACCTCGTCGATCGAGACGTCGCGCTCCATCAGCAGGTTGTAGACCGTCAGCTCCATCTCGTGCGGGTTGAGCCCGAGCCCGACCGAGAGCGACCCCTGCGGGTCGAAGTCGACGAGCAGCACCTTGCGGCCGTACTCCGCGAGCGAGGCACCGAGGTTGATCGTCGTCGTGGTCTTGCCGACGCCGCCCTTCTGGTTGCACATGGAGACGACCCGGGCGTGCCCGTGCTGGGTCAGCATCCGGGGCTCCGGGAGCTCCGGCATCGGCCGGCCGGTCGGGCCGAGCACCGGCTCGGCGGTCGCGGTCAGCGCAGACTGGGCCGGTCGCTCGAACGGAAGGGGGTCGGACACGCGGTGCTCATCTCCAGGGGTAGGGGAAGAAAGGTTGGCGGACGGGACACGAGGTCGGACCATCGGAGGCATCTCGGAGGCGTTGCTGCTGGCCCATCGGTCGGACCCTGAGAACGTGCCGCCATCGCTCATCTGCCGCTCCTCGCCTGCTGGACGGGCGCTGCCGCCCGGAACCCCGTGGTCGTCCCCTACATCCTGCTTTGTCGACACGGCGACTTGTGGGCGACTCGCGGGCGACTCTAGGCCCGGCTTCGGACGGCCAACAAGGCGGTCCCCGAAACCGGCGCCGAAGATGCCCAATCTGTTGATGGCCTGTGCACGGCGCCACGGTCAAGTGCACAGGGCAGGGCCTGCCTGTGCACTTTCCTGTGGAGAGAGAGCGACGAGGACTAGTCCCGTGCCGTGCTCGGCGGAGCGCCGTACACCAGGGGCACGAACTCCTCGTGCTTGGCGATCCAGTCCTTGATGAACGGACACAGCGGCAGCACCTTGCGGGTGCCGTCGTCGCGGACGTCCTCGAGCGCGAACCGGGCGATCGCGGAGCCGACTCCGCGTCCCTCGAACCGGTCCTCCACCTCGGTGTGGGTGAAGACGACGAGCTGGTCGGTCAGCTGGTACTCCGCGAACCCGGCGAGCTCGCCGTCGCACCAGCCCTCGTAGCGGTGGGCCTCGATGTTGTGGGTGGTCTTGACGTCGGACATGACGCCGACCCTACGACGTGCCGAGCTGGTGCATCGACACCGTCGCGAGGACCAGCTCGCCGGCGGCGTCGGACGCGTCGAGGTCGGCGACCGCGTCGATCACCCAGTCGTGGTGCCCCTCGGGGTCGTCGAGGGTCTGGCGGACCCGCCACAGCCGGGCGACCTCCTCCTCCCCCGCGCCGGCCGGCTGCCCGGTGCCGGGCTCGACCTCGAGCAGCGACGGTCCCCGGGCATCGCCGGTGGTCCCGACCGAGTCGTGCTCGGCGTAGTACTCCTCGATCGCCGCGTCCCACGCGGACCGGGTCATCACGACCTCGCGGGCCGGCTCGGTCCGGTCGGCCGCGGCCCGCTCGAGGGCCATCAGCCCGTCCAGGTCGTCGCGGGCGACCAGGTCGACGCGCCGGAACATCGCGTTGCGCACCATCACCCGGAACGCCCGCTCCTGCCGCGAGATCGGCCGCGGCGGCGGGGGCGGCTCGTGGTGGGCGACGTCGGGCCGGACGTGGCCCGGGTCGGTGAGCGCCTCCCACTCGTCGAGCAGCGAGGAGTCGGTCTGCCGCACCGTCTCGCCCAGCCACTCGACCAGGTCCTCGAGCTCCGGGGTGCGGTGCTGCTCGGGGACGGTCTGCCGCAGGGTGCGGTAGGCGTCGGTCAGGTAGCGCAGCACCAGGCCCTCGGAGCGGGCGAGCTGGTAGCGCCCCACGAAGTCGGTGAAGCTCATCCCCTGCTCGTACATCTCCCGCACCACCGACTTGGGCGACAGCGCGTCCTCGGGCAGCCACGGGTGCGTCTGCCGGTAGACGTCGTACGTCGCCCCCAGCAGCTCGGCGAGCGGCTGCGGCCAGGTGACCTCCTCGAGCAGCAGCATCCGCTCGTCGTACTCGATCCCGTCGGCCTTCATCTCCGCGATCGCCTCGCCCCGGGCGGCGTGCTGCTGGGCGAAGAGGATCTGCCGCGGCCCCTCGAGCACCGCCTCGATCACCGACACGATGTCGAGCGTGTGCTCGGGAGCCTCGGGGTCGAGGACGTCCAGCGCGGCCAGCGCGAAGTGCGCCAGCGGCTGGTTGAGCGCGAAGTCCTCGGGCAGGTCGAGGGTGAGCACGTAGCGGCGGCCGAACGCGTCGGGCTCCGCGAGCCGGGTCAGGACCCCGGAGCGCACCAGGCTGCGGGCGAGGCGTACGGCGCGCCGCGCCAGCCTCAGCTGCTGCCGGCGGTCCTCGTGGTTGTCGGTGAGCAGCCGCCGCAGCACCGGGAAGGCGTCCTCCTCGCGGGCGACGACGTTGATGATCATCGCGTTGTCGACCCGCATCCGGCTGACCAGCGGCTCGGGCTCGCCGGCGACCAGCTTGTCGAAGGTCTGCTCGCTCCAGACCACCGCGCCCTCCGGCGCCTTCTTCAGCTGCGCCTTGCTCTTCTTCTTCGCCCTCTTCTCGGCGCTCATCGCGGCGTTCTTCGCCTCGGCCTTCGCCTTCGCGCGCTCGTTCTCGATCACGTGCTCGGGCGCCTGGACGACCACGTAGCCGGCGGTGTCGAAGCCCGCCCGGCCGGCGCGGCCGGCGATCTGCAGGAACTCCCGGGTCCGCAGGACCCGCTGCCGGCTGCCGTCGAACTTCGCCAGCCCCGTGAAGAGCACGGTCCGGATCGGCACGTTGATGCCCACCCCGAGCGTGTCGGTGCCGCAGATGACCTGGAGCTGCCCGGCCTGCGCCAGCTGCTCGACCAGCCGCCGGTAGCGCGGCAGCATCCCCGCGTGGTGGACGCCGATGCCGCTGCGCAGCAGCTTGGAGAGCGTCTTGCCGAAGCCGGCGCCGAACCGGAACCCCCCGATCCGCTCGGCGACCGCGTCGCGCTCCTCCCGGGAGAGCTTCGGCCCGCCCGAGCTGGGCGAGAGCAGCGTGGTGGCGTGCTCGATCGCGGCCGCCTGCGTGAAGTGCACGACGTACACCGGCGCCTGCTTGGTCGCCACGAGCTCCTCGAGGGTCTCGGTCAGCGGGGTCATCGCGTAGCTGAAGGTCAGCGGCACCGGTCGTACGGCGTCCGCCACCACCGAGGTCTCGCGGCCGTTGCGGCGGGTGATGTCCTTGGCGAGCTCGGACACGTCGCCCAGGGTCGCGGACATCAGCAGGAACTGCGCCTGCGGCAGCTCGAGCAGCGGCACCTGCCACGCCCAGCCGCGGTCGGGCTCGGCGTAGAAGTGGAACTCGTCCATCACGACCAGGCCGACGTCGGCGTCCGACCCCTCACGCAGCGCGATGTTCGCCAGCACCTCCGCGGTGCAGCAGATGATGGGGGCCGCGGCGTTGACCGAGGCGTCGCCGGTGAGCATGCCGACGTTCTCGGGGCCGAACACCTCGCAGAGCGCGAAGAACTTCTCGCTCACCAGCGCCTTGATCGGCGCGGTGTAGAAGCTGACCCGGTCGGTGGCCAGGGCCGCCGCGTGGGCGCCGAGCGCCACCAGCGACTTCCCCGAACCGGTCGGTGTCGCGAGGACGACGTTGCTGCCGGCCAGCAGCTCGATGACCGCCTCGTCCTGGTGCGGGTAGAGCTCGAGTCCCTGCTCCTCCACCCAGCCGACCAGCGCCTCGTAGACCTCGTCGGCCGAGGCGCCGACCTTCGGAACCCAGCCGCCGGCGGTCGAGCCGGTCGAGCCCATCAGTCCCTGGCCCGGGGGTGCGCGGTGGCGAAGACCTGCCGGAGGTTGTCGACGGTGACCAGCGTGTAGACCTGCGTGGTGGTCACCGAGGCGTGGCCGAGCAGCTCCTGCACCACGCGGACGTCGGCGCCGCCGTCGAGCAGGTGGGTCGCGAACGAGTGCCGCAGCGTGTGCGGGGAGACGTCCCGGGTGACCCCGGCGCGCTCGGCCGCCCGGACCAGCACCGCCCACGCGGACTGGCGGGACAGCCGGCCGCCGCGGGCGTTCAGGAAGAGCGCTCCCCCGGTGCTCGCGGCGGTCGAGGCGGCCACCAGCTCGGGCCGCCCGCGGACCAGGTAGGCGTCGACCGCCTCCCGGGCGTACGAACCGACCGGCACCAGGCGCTCCTTGCCGCCCTTGCCCCGCAGCAGCACCGTCCCGTCGACGCCGTCCAGGTCGTCGACGTCGAGCCCGACCGCCTCGGAGATCCGGGCCCCGGTGCCGTAGAGCAGCTCCAGCAGCGCCCGGTCGCGCAGCGCCAGCGTCGTCCCCGCGGACCCGGCGGCCTCGAGGATCGCCTCCACGTCGGACAGCGGCAACGCCTTCGGCAGCCGCTTCGCCGGCGCCGGCGGCCGGACCGACCCCGCCGGGTCCGCGGTCGCGAGCCCGTCACGCACCGCGAACTTGTGGAAGCCGCGCACCGCCACCACCGTGCGCGCCGCCGACGTCGAGCTCAGCGGCGGGTGGTCGGCGTCCCCCTCGCGCAGCCGCACCAGGAAGTCGGTCACGGTCGCCTCCGAGATCTCGCCGAGGTCACCGATCCCGCGTTCCGCGAGGTACTGCTGGTAGCGGCGCAGGTCCCGCCGGTACGACGTCAGCGTGTTCGCCGCCAGCCCGCGCTCGACCGAGAGGTGGTCGAGGTAGGTGCGGACCGCCCGGGCGATCCCGGTGGCCGCACCCGCCCCCACGTCGGTCGAGGCGGCGCCTCCGGTGGTCGAGCTTGTCGAGACCAAGTCAGCTCAGCGCGGCGTCCAACGACACGGCCTCGATGCCGACCGCCTCGCCGACGGGTGCGTTGGTGAGCTGGCCGGCGTGGGTGTTCAGGCCCAGCGCCAGCGAGTGGTCGTCGCGGCAGGCCTGGGCCCAGCCCTTGTTGGCCAGCGCCACGGCGTACGGCATGGTCGCGTTGGTGAGGGCGTACGTCGAGGTGTTCGGCACCGCGCCGGGCATGTTCGCCACGCAGTAGAACGTCGAGTTGTGCACCGTGAACGTGGGGTCGGCGTGCGTGGTCGGCCGGGTGTCCTCGAAGCAGCCACCCTGGTCCACCGCGATGTCGACCAGCACCGAGCCCGGCTTCATCTGCGAGACCAGCTCGTTGCTGACCAGCTTGGGGGCCTTCGCACCGGGGATCAGCACCGCCCCGATGACCATGTCGGCCTCGCGCACCTGCTGCTCCAGCGCCAGCTTGGAGGACGCCAGCCCGTGCACGCGGTTGTTGTAGCGCCAGAACGACATCCGCAGCTTGTCCAGGTCGGTGTCCAGCAGGGTGACGTCCGCACCCATGCCGAGGGCGATGTTCGCGGCGTTCTGCCCGGAGACCCCCGCACCGATGATCACGACCTTGGCGTTCGCGACGCCACCGACACCGCCCATCAGCACGCCGCGGCCACCCTGGGCCCGCAGCAGCGAGTAGGCGCCCACCTGGGGTGCCAGGCAGCCGGCGACCTCCGACATCGGGTACAGCAGCGGCAGCCCACCGGACGGGAGCTGCACCGTCTCGTACGCGATCGCGGTGACGTTGCGCTTCAGCAGCTCCTCGGTGAGCGGCTGGTCGGCCGCGAGGTGCAGGTAGGTGAAGAGGGTCTGGCCCTCCCGCATCCGGTGGTACTCCTCGGCCACGGGCTCCTTGACCTTGAGCACCATGTCCGCCGTGCCCCACACGTCGTCCGCGCTGTCGAGGATGCGCGCACCGGCGGCGACGTACTCGTCGTCCTGGATCGTGGAGCCCTCGCCGGCGCCCTTCTCGATGTAGACCTCGTGACCGTGCGCGGTGAGCTCGTGCACGCCGATGGGCGTGATGGCCACGCGGTACTCGTGGTTCTTGACTTCCTTGGGGACGCCGACCTTCACCTGTTCACTCCTTGCGTGATGCCCGCCACTCCCTTGTGGCGACGCCGCGAGACTATCCCCCGCTCCGTGCCGATCCTGCCAGACCCCGGGCCTGGGCCAGCAACACGGCGACGACCACCGGCGCATCGCCGATCCTGCCGTCGAGCACGGCGGTGACCAGGTCGTCGTACGGCACCCAGAAGGTCTCCATGTCGGCCTCCTCGTGCTCGGGCACGAAGTCGCCGCGGTCCGCGGGCCGCAGGTTCCGCGCGAGGTAGAAGTGCATGAGCTCGTTGGACAGGCCGGGCGAGGAGTACGTCGAGGTCAGGTGGGTCCACTCCCCCGCCTCCAGCTCTGCCTCCTCCAGCAGCTCGCGACGAGCCACCTCCAGCGGGTCCTCCCCGTCGACGTCGCACAGCCCGGCGGGCAGCTCCACCAATCGGCGCTCCACCGCGTGGCGGTACTGCCGCATGCAGAGCACCCGCTCCCGGTCGTCGACGGCGAGGATGATCACCGCGCCCGGGTGCTCGAGCACCAGACGCCGGAACGGCTCCTCCTCGAGGTGCCCCGGACGCTGGATCCGGTCCGAGCGCAGCGCCACCACCCAGTCGTCACGGTGCAGGTCGGTGCTGGAGGCGACCGGCCACGCCTCCGGCTCGTCGGTCAATGGCGTCGTCGGCATGTTCGTGACGCTACCGTGCTGGCCATCGGGCGCCGTTGCCCGGAATCACTACGGAGGAGTCCGCATGACCATGGCCCTGGGCCACGCCACGTCCGGTGTCCGCAGCCTCACCAGGGAGGAGGCCGAGGCGCGGGGCGCGTTGCTGGCGGTGGACCGCTACGACATCGCGGTCGACATGCGCGGCCTGTTCGAGGGCGAGGTGCTCGAGTCCACCTCGACGATCACCTTCCGCTGCCTCCAGCCCGGCGCGAGCACCTTCGTCGACTGCGTCGCCGAGGTCCGGCACGCCACCCTGAACGGCCAGGAGATCGACCTCGGCACCGTCAAGGACGGGCGCATCCCGCTGACCGGGCTCGCCGCCGAGAACGTCCTGGTCGTCTCCGCCGCCCAGTCCGACACCGGCAGCGGCGCCGGCATCCTGCGCACCGTCGACCCCTCGGACAAGCTCGTCTACGTCTGGACCTCGTTCGAGGCCGACGACGCCCGCCGCGCCTGGGCCTGCTTCGACCAGCCGGACCTGAAGGCGCCCCACGGGTTCACCGTCACGGCGCACGAGACCTGGACCGTCACCAGCAACGGCGCGCCGACGTCCGTCGAGGACCAGGCCGACGGCGGCAGGCTGTGGACCTTCCCGGACACGCCGCCGCTCTCGACGTACGTCGTGGTCGTCAACGCCGGCCCCTTCCACGAGATGCGCCAGGAGCGGGACGGCCACAGCCTGGGCCTCTACTGCCGCCAGTCCCTCAAGCAGTACCTCGAGCGGGACGCCCAGGAGCTCTTCGACGTCACCGCGGCCGGGCTCGCCTTCTTCGGCGAGCGGTTCGGGCAGCCGTTCCCGCAGGAGCGCTACGACCAGGTGTTCGTCCCGAACATGGGCGGGGCGATGGAGAACTGGGGCTGCGTCACCTGGACCGACAGCGTCCTGTTCCGCAGCCCGCCGACCTACGGCCAGCGCGAGTCCGTGGCCTCGGTGCTGCTGCACGAGATGGCGCACATGTGGTTCGGCGACCTGGTCACCATGCAGTGGTGGGACGACCTGTGGCTCAACGAGGCGTTCGCCTCGTGGGCCTCGACCTGGGCGGCCGTGAACGCCACCGAGTACACCGACGCCTGGGCGACGTTCCTGGCCGGGCTCAAGCTCAACGGCTACCAGGTCGACATGGGCCCCGCCTCACACCCGATCCGCGGCGACGTCCCCGACGTGACCCAGGCGATGGCCAACTTCGACGCGATCACCTACGTCAAGGGCCAGAGCGTGCTCAAGCAGCTGGTCGCCTACGTCGGCGAGGACGCCTTCGTCGAGGGCCTGCGCGCCTACTTCCGCGACCACGCGTGGGGCAACACCCGGCTCGCCGACCTGATGTCCGCGGTCGGGGAGGCCTCCGGGCGCGACCTGACGGGGTGGACCGAGGCGTGGTTCGACCGCGCCGGCACCGACACCCTGGTGCTCGCCGGCAGCGAGGTGCTGGCCACCGGCCCCGACGGGGAGGAGCCCCGGCCCCACCACCTGGAGATCGGGGTCTACCGCCGCGGGGACGGCGCCCCCGGCCTCGAGATGGTCGGCACGGCGCACGTCGAGACGTCCGGGTCACGCTCCCCCGTCGAGGGGCTCCCCGAGCAGGCGGACCTCTACCTGCTCAACCACCAGGACCTGACCTTCGCCGCCGTGCGCACCGACGAGCGGTCGCTGCGCACGATGCTGGAGTCCGCCTCCGCCCTGCCCGACGCACTGTCGCGGGCCCTGGCCGTCTCGACCGCGTGGGACATGCTCCTCAAGGGCGAGCTGTCCACCGACGAGCTGCTCACCTGCGTGCTCGACGTGCTGCGCAGCGAGCGCAGCCCGGGTGTCGTGGAGCCGTTCCTGGCCATGTCGCTGAAGGCGGCGGAGCAGTGGAGCCCCGCGGTCGCCGTCCCGACCCAGCTGGGCCGGCTCGCCGAGGTGGCGGCGACCCTGGCCGAGGACCCCGAGCTCCGGGCCCCCGCCCTGCGCACCCTGGCCGCCGCGGCGAGCGAGCCCGGGCACTTCGAGGTCCTCGACGCCGCGGCCGCCGACAACTTCGACCTGGCGTGGCGGGTGCTCGTGCGCCGCGCGGCGCTCGGCGAGTACGACGCCGCCGCCGTCGAGGCGTTGCTGGCGCGGGACCCGGACCCGGACGCGCGGGTCCGTGCCCTCGGCGTGACCGCGGCCCGTCCCGAGGAGTCGGCGAAGGCCGAGGTGTGGGCCGAGGTGTGGGAGAAGCGCTCGATCCCCGCCGGCACCCCGCTGGCCGCTCTCGCGCAGTGCTTCTGGCGTCCGGTCCAGCACGACCTGATGCTGCCCTGGGCGCACCGCTACCTCGACGAGGTCGGTGGCCTCGCCGCCGGCGGCGGCATGCTCGCCATCGGCTCGCTGATGCGCGGCATGATGCCGACGACCGCGGACCCGGCCTTCATCGAGCGGGCCCGGGAGATCGCCCAGCAGCCCGACCAGAACCCCACGGTCCGGGCGACGCTGCTCACCGGCAGCGACACCCTCTCCCGGGTGCTGCGCGCCCGCGGCTGAAAGCCGAGTCGGCGCAGCTGTCGTGACAGCTGCGCCGACTCGACGGGGTCAGTCGTCCTCGGGCTCGGGCTCGCGGCGCAGGCCGCTCTCGTCGATCGGGAAGCGCAGCTCACGCTGGCGCGCGATGGCCGCCCCGACCAGCCCGGCGAACAGCGGGTGCGGACGGGTCGGCCGGGAGCGCAGCTCGGGGTGGGCCTGCGTCGAGACGTAGTACGGGTGCACCTCGCGGGGCAGCTCGACGAACTCGACCAGGTTGTTGTCCGGGGAGGTGCCGGAGAACACCAGGCCGGCGGCCTCGAGCTGCTCGCGGTACTGGTTGTTCACCTCGTAGCGGTGCCGGTGCCGCTCGTCGATCTCCGTGGCGCCGTACGCCTCGCGGACCACCGAGCCCTCCTTGAGGACGGCCGGGTAGAGGCCCAGCCGCATCGTGCCACCGAGGTCGCCCGCGCCCTCGACGAAGCTCTTCTGCTCCTCCATCGTCGCGATCACCGGCTCCGGGCAGTCCGGGTCGAACTCCGTGGACGCCGCCTTCTCGAGGCCGGCCATGCTGCGGGCGTACTCGATCACCATGCACTGGAGGCCCAGGCACAGGCCGAGGGTCGGGATGCCGTGGGTGCGGGCGTAGTTCAGGGCACCGAGCTTGCCCTCGATGCCGCGGATGCCGAAGCCGCCGGGCACGCAGATCGCGTCGACGTCGTGCAGGTGCCGGGCCGCGCCGGCCGGGGTGTCGCACTCGTCGGAGGGGATCCAGCGGATGTGCACCTTGGCCTCGTGCGCGAAGCCACCCGCGCGCAGCGCCTCGCCGACCGAGAGGTAGGCGTCCGGCAGGTCGATGTACTTGCCGACCAGGCCGACGGTGACCTCCTCCTTGGGGTGGTGCACCCGGCGCAGCAGGTTGTCCCAGAGCGTCCAGTCCACGTCACGGAACGGCAGGTCGAGACGGCGTACGACGTACGCGTCGAGGCCCTCGCGGTGCAGCACCTTCGGGATGTCGTAGATCGACGGTGCGTCCGCGGCGGTGACCACGGCGTCCTCGTCGACGTCGCACATCAGCGAGATCTTCTTCTTGATCGACTGCGGGATCTCACGGTCCGCGCGGCAGACGATGGCGTCCGGCTGGATGCCGATGGAGCGCAGCGCGGCCACGGAGTGCTGGGTCGGCTTGGTCTTCAGCTCACCCGAGGGCCCGATGAAGGGCACCAGCGAGACGTGCAGGAAGAAGCAGTTGTCACGCCCGATGTCGTGGCGCACCTGGCGGGCCGCCTCGAGGAAGGGCAGCGACTCGATGTCGCCGACGGTGCCACCGATCTCGGTGATCACCACGTCCACCTCCTGGCCGTCACGGGTCTCGCCCATGGCGCGGATGCGGTCCTTGATCTCGTTGGTGATGTGCGGGATCACCTGCACGGTGTCACCGAGGTAGTCGCCGCGGCGCTCCTTGGCGATCACGGTCGAGTAGACCTGTCCGGTGGTGACGTTGGCCCGCTGGCCGAGGTCGGTGTCGAGGAAGCGCTCGTAGTGACCGATGTCGAGGTCGGTCTCGGCCCCGTCGTCGGTCACGAAGACCTCGCCGTGCTGGAACGGGTTCATCGTTCCGGGGTCGACGTTGAGGTAGGGGTCGAGCTTCTGCATCGTCACGCTGAGACCGCGCGAGCGGAGCAGCCTCCCCAGGCTGGAGGCCGTGAGCCCCTTGCCGAGCGAGGAGGCGACGCCTCCGGTCACGAATACGTGCTTGGTAGGCGTCCCGTTGTTCACGGGATTCCATCCTACCCGAGAGGGACGGCTCCGTCCGACCCCGACGCACCGAAGGAGCCACCCTGAACCTTCAGCGACCGGGCCAGGGCGAGCACGGTGGTGACCTGGCCCACGGCGGTGTCGGCGCTGTCGACCGTCGCGACCTTGTCGGCCACGGGCTGGGCCCGCACGCCGTGCAGGTCGCCCTTGACGCCGGAGCCGGTGTCACCGGCGACGACCACACCGGTGGTGGTCGCCGCGAGACCGGTCAGCAGCCCCGACAGGATCGCGTCGTCGGCGTCCTTGCCGCCGAGCACGACGAGCACCAGCGCGGTGCGCGAGGCCTGCTCGGGAGACTTCATCAGGTCCGCCCCGGCCAGGCTCTGCCGGATCGAGGAGGCCTCGTCGAGGGAGACCGTGTCGCCGGACACGGCGACGCCGAGCAGCTGTCCGATCCGGTCGTACGTCGAGGCGTCGGCGGGGATCACACCGTCGTCCAGGTGCGTCATCAGCTGGCTGCCCAGGGTGTCGACCAGCGACTTCTCGGAGGCGTCCACGAGCGCCGGCTTGGCCTCGTAGGTGCCGGCGACGCTGCCACCCGCAGCCTCGATCTGGGCGGCGAGGCCGCTCACCACGTCGCCGTCGGCGCCGGGCATGGTGACGATCGACACGGCGTGGTTCTGGAGCCGACCGGCGTACAGCGTCGGGGCGGCGGTCGTCGCGAAGTCGTCGCCGAAGCGGGCGGCGCGCGAGTCCTGCTGCTGGGCCTTGGTGTGGGCCGAGACGGGCGTGTCGTCGCGTCCCAGCTCGCTGAGCGGGCCGCCACCGAGGACGACGCCGACGGAGAGGGCGAGGAACACGGCCACCAGCGAGACGACGTGGTGTCGGTAGGAGATCACGAGAACGGTCCTTGCGCGTTGACGACGGGCAGAGCGATGACGAGGGAGTGGACCAGGTCGGTGACGGCCGCCTGGAGCGAGTCGAACCACTCAGCCCCGACCGGGGTGACCGAGATCGCGGCGAGCAGCGCCACGAGCCCGGCCAGCATGACCAGGTAGAGGTGGCGTGGTCGGACCCGACCGGAGTAGAGCCGCGGCACCGCGGTCGCGTCGACCAGGCGCGGGCCGACCTTCAGCCGGGTGAGGTAGGTGCTGGCGAGGCCGGGACGCTGGCGGTCCAGGAACTCGTCGAGGGTGGCGTGCATGCCGACGCCGACGATGACCGAGGCCTCGCAGGCGTCGGCCAGGATCAGCGCCGAGTCCTCGGGGGTCGCGCCCGTCTCCAGGCGCAGCGGCCGTACGCCGAGCCGCTCGAGCTGGTCGGTGGCGGCCCGGTCGGCGCCGCGGTCGACGCGGACGACGACGTCGCGGGCCGCGCGCAGGGTCTTGACCGAGGGGCGTTCGGACTCGTCGGCCCGGGCGTCGAGGAGCACGATGTCGGGCCGGTAGCCGGCCTCCCGGAGCACCTCGGCCCCCCGCTCGACCCCGATCAGGACCGGCTGCTGCTCGCGCAGGAAGGCACGCACGGCGGTCAGCTCGTCGGCGTGCTCGTGCCCGGCGACCACGACGACGACCGGCCGGCCGGCGATCCGGGTGGACGGGCGCGGCAGGCCGCGGCCGTGCAGGAGGAGGTCCTCCTCGCGGCGCAGGAACTCGGTGCTGTTGTGGGTGAACGTCTCGAGCTGGGTGGCCAGACCGGTGCGGGCCTGCTCCATCTCGGCGCGGACGTCGGCAGCGTCGAGCTCGCGGCCGGACGCCACCGGTTCGTCGTCGACGTAGACCGTGGCCTCGTGGACGCGGACGCTGGTGCCGTCCTTGATCGCGGCCAGGCCGTCCGCCCCGATCCGGTCCACGAGCAGCACGCCGGCGTCCGCCAGCACCTGCGGGCCGAGGTTGGCGTAGCGGCCGGAGATCATCGGCGAGGCGTTGACGACCGCGGCCACCCCGGCGTCGACGAGCGCCTGGGCGGTGGTGCGGTCCATGTCGAGGTGGTCGAGGACGGCCAGGTCGCCCGGCCGCAGCCGGGGCAGCAGGCTGCGGGTCCGGCGCTCGACGCGGGCGGTCCCCACGAGTCCGGGCGGGGCGATCGGGGAGCGTTGTCGTGCAGGCAGCTTCATGACCGCCTCATCCTCCCAGCCGGGGGGCGGCCGGTTCGGGACCTCTCGGAGCCGGGCGCGTCGGGCCGGTCGGCGTCCTCGGCTCAGCCCAGCGCACGCGCGGGCTGCGCCACCTCCAGCAGCTCGCGGGCGTGCGCCAGCGCGGTGTCGGAGTCGGTGAGCCCCGCGAGCATCCGTGACAGCTCGCGCTCGCGCTCCTCCGCGTCGAGCACGGTCAGACCGGAGCTGGTGACCGTGCCGTCGTGGGACTTGGCGACGACGACGTGCCGATCGGCGTACGCCGCGACCTGCGGCAGGTGGGTCACCACGAGCACCTGGGCGTCGCGGGCCAGCCGGGCGAGCCGGCGACCCACCTCGACCGCGGCGGTGCCGCCGACGCCGGCGTCGACCTCGTCGAAGACGAACGTGGGCACCGGGCTGGTCCCGGCCAGGGCGACCTCGAGCGCCAGCATCACCCGGGACAGCTCACCGCCGGAGGCACCCTTGTTGAGGGGGCGCGGCTCCGAGCCGGTGTTCGCGGCCAGCAGCAGCTCCACCTCGTCCACGCCGGAGCTGCCGAAGCGCAGCCACCGGTCCCCCACCCGCAGCGGGCCGCTGGCCTCGTCCTCGGGTGCGGGCTGCTCGGACTGCCGGACCTCGATCTCGAGGCGTGCGTGCGGCATCGCCAGCAGCGTCAGCTCCTCGGTGACCTCCTTGCCGAGCCGGGTGGCGGCCTCCCGGCGGGCCTCGGAGAGCGCCGCCGCGGCCTCGGCCAGCTCGGCGCGCAGGGTCCGCTGCGCCGCCCGCAGCTCCTCGATCCGTTCGTCGGTGTGGTCGAGGTCGAGCAGCCTGGTGGCCGAGGCCTGGGACCAGGCCAGCACCTCGTCGATGGTGTCGCCGTACTTGCGGGTGAGCGCGGTCAGCGCGGCCCGGCGCTCGGAGACCGCGGCGAGGCGGGCGGGGTCGATCTCGACACCGGAGGCGTACGACGCCACGTCCGCGGCGACGTCGGAGAGGAGGTAGGTGATCTCGGTGAGCCGGTCGGCGAGCTCGCCCGCCTCGGGGTCGTGCTCACGCACCCCGTCCAGCTGGCTCCTGGCCGCGGCCGTGGTCGCCAGCGCGTCGGGCTGGTCCTGCTCGCTGGAGAGCGCCTCGCGCGCCTGCTCGGCGGCGGTGCGCAGGGTGTCGGCGAAGCCGAGCCGCGACTCCTCGGCCGCGAGGGTGATGTCCTCCCCCGGCTCCGGCGAGACCGCCTCGATCTCGCCGAGCCCGAAGCGGAGCAGGTCCGCCTCGCGGGCGCGGTCGCGCGCCGTCGTCACGACCTCGTCCAGCTCGCGCTCGGTGGCAGCCAGCCGCGCGTAGAGGTCGGCGTACGTCGTCAGCAGGGTGGCCATCGGCTCCCCGCCGAACCGGTCCAGCGCCTCACGCTGGGCGCGGGCCCGGAGCAGCCGGTGCTGGTCGGACTGACCATGCACGGCGACCAGTGGCTCGGCCACCTCCGCAAGCACCGAGATCGGCACCGACGCGCCGCCCACGAATGCCCGGGAGCGACCCTCGACCGAGACGTTGCGGGCGAGCACCACCCGCTCGTCCTCCACCTCGCCGCCGGCGTCCTCGACCGCCCCGGCGAACAGCGCGAGCCCGTCGACCCGCACCACACCCTCGACGCGCGCGGTGCGGGCGCCGGTGCGCACCGCCCCGCTGTCCGCGCGCCCCCCGAGCAGCAGCCCGAGGGCGGTCACGATCATGGTCTTGCCGGCACCGGTCTCACCGGTGATGACGGTCAGGCCGGGCCCGAGCTCCAGGGTCGAGGACTCGATGACCCCGAGCGAGCCGATCCGGATCTCCTCAAGCATCGTGCCCCTCGGCAAGTCGGCGACGACGTTCGCTCGAGCCCCGCCAACCCTCCACGGGCAGGCCGAACTTGGCCACCAGCCGGTCGGTGAAGGGGGCCTCGTGCAGCCGCACCAGGCGGACCGGGCTGTGCCCGCGGCGGACCTCGATCCGGGCCCCGGGCGGCAGGTCGACCGCGCGTCGGCCGTCGCACCACAGCACGCCCGCGCCCGCGGTCGTGGCCAGCAGCTCGACGGCGAGCACCGACGTCGGCGCCACCACCATCGGCCGGGCGAACAGCGCGTGGGCGCTGATCGGCACCATCAGCAGGGCCTCGACCCCGGGCCAGACCACGGGGCCGCCGGCGCTGAAGTTGTACGCCGTGGAGCCGGTCGGGGTCGCGCAGACCACGCCGTCGCAGCCCCAGCGGGACAGGGGCCGCCCGTCGATCTCGACGACCACCTCGAGCATCCGCTCGCGCGCGGCCTTCTCGACGCTCGCCTCGTTCAGCGCGAACGTGCTCATCACGGCCTCGCCGTCGCGGTACACGGTCACGTCGAGCGTGAGCCGCTCCTCGGCGGTGTAGCGCCGGTGGACGATGGCATCGATGGTGGACTCGACGTCGTCGTGCTCCGCCTCGGCCAGGAACCCGACGTGCCCGAGGTTGACGCCCAGCACCGGGGTGCCGCTGGCGTGGGTGACCTCGGCGGCTCGCAGGATGGTGCCGTCGCCACCGATGACCAGGGCGAGCTCGCAGTCGACGCCGGCGTCCGGCTCTCCGTCCACGAGCTCCAGCGGCGGGTCGAACTGGTCCGCCTCGACGCCCAGGTCGGCCGCCTCCGCCGCCAGCAGCCGGACCACCAGGCCGTGGCCGGTCAGTGCCTTGCAGAACGCCCGGGCGACCTCGCGGGCCTCGACGCGGCCGGTGTGGGCCAGCAGCAGGACCCGACGGCGCCCCTCGTCGTCGGCCGCGGGCACGGCGGCGCTGGTCTCACTCACGGGTCCACCTTCTCACCCGGCACCCCCAGCGGGTCGGCAGCCCGGACCACGGCGTCGATCTCCTCCGCGCCGATCGCCGCCGGGCCGCGCCGCAGCCAGAGGAAGAACTCGACGTTCCCGGACGGGCCCGGCAGCGGGCTGGTGGTCACCATCCGCGCCCCCCATCCGCGGCGCGCCGCGGCCTCGGCCACCGAGACCACCGCCTCGGCGCGCAGGGCCGGGTCGCGGACCACGCCGCCCTTGCCCACCCGGTCCTTGCCGACCTCGAACTGGGGCTTCACCATCAGGGCGAGGTCACCGTCCGCAGCCGTCACTCCGAGCAGTGCGTCCAGCACGAGCTCGAGCGAGATGAAGGACAGGTCTCCCACGACCACGTCCACCGGCCCGCCGATCGCCTCCGGCGTCAGCTCGCGCACGTTCATCCGGTCGTGGACGACGACACGTTCGTCCTGCTGGAGCTTCCACGCCAGCTGGCCGTAGCCCACGTCGACCGCCACCACCTGGGCGGCACCGTGCCGCAGCAGCACGTCGGTGAAGCCGCCGGTGGAGGCTCCCGCGTCGAGGCAGCGGCGTCCCTGCACCACGAGCCCGGCCGGCTCGAACGCCGCCAACGCGCCCGCGAGCTTGTGCCCGCCCCGGGAGACGTAGTCGGGTCGGTCGGGATCGTCGGCGACGACGATCGCGACGTCGGTGGTCACCCCGGTCGCGGGCTTGGTCGCCGGCGCACCGGAGACCTTGACCCGGCGGGCGGCGATCAGCTCGCTGGCGTGCTCACGCGACCGGGCCAGGCCACGGCGGACCAGCTCGGCGTCCAGTCGGAGACGGCGGGGCGGCACGACGGGTCAGGACGACTGCGACCGGTCGGCCGGCGGCTGGGGTGCGGGAGGGGTCGGCTGCTGGGTGTCCAGGGCGCGCCGGAGCTGCTCCTGGGCGGTCTCGAACACGCCCACGTGCTCCTCGATCGGGCGCTCCTCGAGCTCCTCCACGGCAGCGATCACGGCGTCGACGCTCTCCACGCCGGTCCGGACCTGCTCGGGAGCGTCGGCTCCGGTGCCCGGCTCCACCGGACCGGGCGCCTGCGGGTCCTCACTCATGCGACCGAGACTATCCCGCAGCCCGCCGCGTCACGGCAGCGGCGCACGGACGTCGGCCACGTCCACGACGTCACCGGTCTCGTCGAGGTGGCTCCAGGCCGCGGACGCGACCACGCGCCACCAGTCCCCGGGGCTGCCGTCGCCGTCGACGACCAGCCGACCGGACTGCACCCCTGCCTTCCAGCCGCCCAGCACGTGGTCCCCGTCGTTCGTGTCCGGGACGGGGTGCGGCTCGAGCAGGCCGGCCAGGTCCGGCGAGATGTACGTCGGTCGCTCCTCCGCGGTCGCGGCGACCAGCTCGGGGAGCCCGGTCACGCCGGTCATCACCAGCAGGGAGTCGAGGCCGGCGTTCTGCGCGCCGGCGATGTCGGTGTCGAGCCGGTCCCCCACCATCAGCGGCCGCTCGCCGCCCACCCGGCGCACGGTCTCGTCGAGCAGCGGACGCTGCGGCTTCCCGGCGACCAGCGGGTCGACTCCGCTGAACGAGCTGAGCGTCTCCACCAGTACGCCGTGCCCGGGGGCCACGCCGTACTCCGTCGGGAACGTGCGGTCGGTGTTGCTGGCCACCCACAGCAGGCCGTCCCGGATGCGGACGGCGGCCTGCATGATGTCGCGCCACACCACGTCCGGGCCGTAGCCGCTGACGATCGCCTTGGCCTCGTCGTGCACCGTCACCGGCTTCAGGCCCTCGGCGAGCAAGGCCTCCTCCAGCCCGGCGCCACCCAGCAGCGCGACCTCCGCGCCGCCGCCGAGCCGGTCGACCAGCAGCCGTGCGGCAGCCTGGGCGGACGTGACGACGTCGCTCTCCTCGGCGGACACGCCCAGCTCGCGCAGGTGCTCGGCCACGCGCGCGGGTGGCCGGGCGGCGTTGTTGGTGATGAACGCGAGGCGCATCCCGGCGTCCCGCACGTCCGCGAGGTGCTCCGGCGCGCCGGGCACTGCCTCACCGCCGACGTAGACCACGCCGTCGAGGTCGAGCATGGCCAGGTCGTACGCCTCGCACAGCGACCGATCGCACGATCCGAGCATGCACACACCTCCGTGGGGTATCCGGACGTCGAAGCACCCTACGATGCTCCGATGGACGACAGTCGCGTGGTCACCCCGCCGTACCTGGCCGGGCCGCTGCGACTCCTGCCCTTCCGCGGCCTGATGCTGGCCCCCAGCCGGATCGGGGACCCCGGCTCGGCCCGCGCCTTCGCCCGACCCTATCGGGAGGTCTCCCAGCGCCTGAGCCGGTGGGCGGAGCAGGGCCAGGTCCTCCACGACAGCCAGGACGCGGTCTACCTGCACGAGTACACCTCGGGAGGCATCACGGTCCGGGGTCTCGTGGGCGCACTCGACCTCTCGCACCGCGCCCGGAACCGGAGCGAGCGGGTGGTCTACCCGCACGAGGGGATCCACCCGCTCCAGGTCGCCGAGCTCACCGACCGCATGGTCGAGATGCAGATGAACCCGGCCCCGATCCTGCTCGTCCACCGGGGCCAAGCCGAGGTGCGACGGATCATCCAGGACCTGCTCTCGACCGAGCCCGACCACCAGTTCACCGACCGTGGTGAGCAGCGCCACCGGATCTGGGCGATCCGCGAGCCCGCGGTCCTCGCCGCCCTCGATGCCGCCCTGGACGGGTCCCGGGCGCTCATCGCGGACGGGCACCACCGGTACGCCGCCTACCTGCGACTGCAGGAGAGGAACCCGGGCGGGTCGCACGACCTCGGCCTCGCCATGCTGGTCGACCAGGACGACACTCCCCTGTTCCTCGGACCCATCCACCGGGTCCTCGAGGGCTCGACGCTCGACGACCTCGAGCAGGCCGCGGCCACGATCGGTGCCGGCTTCGACTACGCCACCGAGAGCGAAGCGGTCGCAGCCCTCGACCCCCAGACCCTGGTCGCCACCGACGGCGAGCGCTGGGCGACGCTCAGGCTGACCGTCCCGCACAGCCGCGCGACGGTCGAGGTGGTCCACGAGGCCCTGGTCCCGGCACTCCCCCGCGCGCCTGCGCGGATCGGCTACCACCACTCGGTCGAGGAGGCGCTGGCCCGGGTCGCGACCGGCTCCGCCGTGGCGCTCCTGCTCCCGGCCCCTGACTTCGACCTCGTCCTGCGCATCGTCGCCGCGGACCGTCTCCTCCCGGAGAAGGCCACGTCGTTCCAGCCCAAGCCGCACGTGGGTGTGCTCATCCGCTCGCTGCGCGACGAATGAGCCGCCCGCCGGACACCTCGATCTCGACGCGCGAGGCTGCCGCGCCGCCGGCCCGGAAGAACCGCCTCCGGACCGCACCGGTCACCTCGACCAGGTCACCCTCGACCCAGCTGGCCACCGAGCGCCTGACCCGGCCGCCCCAGACCGCGCAGTCCAGGGCGTCCACCGCCTGACGCGAGCCGTTCCGGACGGTCGCCCTGGGCACCACCACCCGGAACGTCCAGAGCACGTCCCCACTCGGCAGGACACGCTCCTCCGGTGTCTGGGACACCCGCCCCACGAGACGGACCTCGTTGACCGCCTCGTCCTGGGCGGCGGCTTCCTTCTTCTTGCTGACTGTCGGTGCGGACATCGCACATCACCTCCGGTCAGCAACCTGCCGTCCTCCGCCGACAGCGAGGACCCGGCCGGCAACCGGCTGTGGAAATAGCGAGCCGAAGCCCGTGCTGTGCACAGTTCGAGGCCCACCGTGCCGCAGATAAATGGTCCGTAAATGCCGGTAGGGCCACCCCGATTGGGGTGGCCCTACCTGAATGTTTGTCCGGCGGCGTCCTACTCTCCCACAGCCTCGCGGTTGCAGTACCATCGGCGCTGAAAGGCTTAACTTCCGGGTTCGGGATGGGACCGGGTGTTTCCCTTTCGCTATGGCCGCCGTAACTCTGGCGGAAACACACGCACCCACTGTGTGGGGGTGTTTCCAAGCTCTATGTGTTCAGTTGTGCCAAACCAGGACCCCGGGGGGTTTGTTGGTTGGGAACTGCGTAGTGGACGCGGGCATCACCAGTCGATGGTGTGTTGTGGTGATGTGTGTGTGGGACAAGCCCTCGGCCTATTAGTACCGGTCGGCTGGGCATTACTGCTGTACACCTCCGGCCTATCAACCCAGTGTTCTGCTGGGGGCCTTACCCGATTAATCGGTGGGAAACCTCATCTTGAAACGTGCTTCCCGCTTAGATGCATTCAGCGGTTATCACTTCCGAACGTAGCTAACCAGCCGTGCCCCTGGCGGGACAACTGGCACACCAGAGGTTCGTCCATCCCGGTCCTCTCGTACTAGGGACAGCCTTTCTCAAGTTTCCTGCGCGCGCGGCGGATAGGGACCGAACTGTCTCACGACGTTCTAAACCCAGCTCGCGTGCCGCTTTAATGGGCGAACAGCCCAACCCTTGGGACCTACTCCAGCCCCAGGATGCGACGAGCCGACATCGAGGTGCCAAACCATCCCGTCGATATGGACTCTTGGGGAAGATCAGCCTGTTATCCCCGGGGTACCTTTTATCCGTTGAGCGACGTCGCTTCCACATGCCGACGCCGGATCACTAGTTCCGACTTTCGTCCCTGCTCGACATGTCTGTCTCACAGTCAAGCTCCCTTGTGCACTTACACTCAACACCTGATTGCCAACCAGGCTGAGGGAACCTTTGAGCGCCTCCGTTACATTTTAGGAGGCAACCGCCCCAGTTAAACTACCCATCAGGCACTGTCCCTGATCCGGATAACGGACCTAGGTTAGACATCTAGTACGACCAGAGTGGTATTTCAACGTTGACTCCACCCCAACTGGCGTCGAGGTTTCACAGTCTCCCACCTATCCTACACAAGCCGAACCAAACACCAATACCAAACTATAGTAAAGGTCCCGGGGTCTTTCCGTCCTGCCGCGCGTAACGAGCATCTTTACTCGTAGTGCAATTTCGCCGAGTCCACGGTTGAGACAGCGCCCAAGTCGTTACTCCATTCGTGCAGGTCGGAACTTACCCGACAAGGAATTTCGCTACCTTAGGATGGTTATAGTTACCACCGCCGTTTACTGGGGCTTAAGTTCTGAGCTTCGCTCGTAAGAGCTGACTCGTCCCCTTAACCTTCCAGCACCGGGCAGGAGTCAGTCCGTATACATCGTCTTACAACTTCGCACGGACCTGTGTTTTTAGTAAACAGTCGCTTGGGCCTG
>CAWDVM010000015.1:0-122500 GCA_963805685.1 uncultured Actinomycetota bacterium | reverse complement strand
GCAGGCGCGGAGCCACCTCGAGCACCGGCCCGGTCAGCAGCCCGCGCAGGTCACCGCAGGCGGTCACGGTGCGAGGCCACCACAGCGGTCAGCTCGGCGAGCTGCTCTCGGACCCGGTCGGGTGACGTGCCACCGCGACCGTTGCGGGACGCGACCGACCCCTCGGCCGTGAGCACGTCGCGGACGCCCGGCGTCAGGTGCGGCGAGATCTCCGCGAACTGCTCGTCGCTCAGCTCGTGCAGCTCGAGGCCCAGCTCCTCGCAGCGGCGCACGCACGCGCCGGCCACCTCGTGCGCGACCCGGAACGGCACGCCCTCGCGCACCAGCCACTCCGCCACGTCGGTGGCCAGGCTGAAGCCCTGGGGAGCCAGCTCGGCCATCCGGGGCGCGTTGAACGTCAGCGTCGCGACCATGCCGGTGAACGCGGGCAGCAGGACCTCGAGGGTGTCGACGGAGTCGAAGACCGGCTCCTTGTCCTCCTGGAGGTCGCGGTTGTAGGCGAGCGGCAGCGCCTTCAGCGTGGCCAGCACGCCGCTCAGGTTGCCGATCAGCCGACCGGCCTTGCCGCGGGCCAGCTCCGCGATGTCGGGGTTCTTCTTCTGCGGCATGATGCTCGACCCCGTCGACCAGGAGTCGTGCAGCGTCACGAAGTCGAACTCCCGGGTCGACCAGAGGATGACCTCCTCGGCGAACCGGCTGACGTCGACGCCGATCATCGCCGTGACGAAGGCGAACTCCGCGACGAAGTCGCGCGCGGCCGTGCCGTCGATCGAGTTGGCGCTCGAGCCGGTGAAGCCCAGCTCGGCCGCCACGGCCTCGGGGTCCAGCCCGAGGCTCGAGCCGGCCAGGGCTCCCGAGCCGTACGGCGACTCCGCGGCCACCCGCGCGTCCCAGTCGCGCAGCCGGTCGACGTCGCGCAGCAGCGGCCAGGCGTGCGCCAGCAGGTGGTGCGCCAGCAGCACGGGCTGGGCGTGCTGGAGGTGCGTGCGTCCGGGCATGATGCTCGGCGCGTCGGACGAGAGGTGGTCGCGCGCCTGGGTGGCGAAGGCCTCCACGAGGTCGAGCACCTGCCCGGCGACGACGGCGGCGTGGTCGCGCAGGAACGCCTTGAAGAGCGTGGCCACCTGGTCGTTGCGGCTGCGCCCGGCGCGGAGCCGGCCGCCGATCTCGGGGCCGACCTCCTCCAGCAGCAGCCGCTCCAGCGCACCGTGCACGTCCTCGTCGGACGGGTCCGGCAGCAGGGTGCCGGCGGCGTACCGCTCCCCCAGGGCGTCGAGGCCGCGGTGGAGCTCGGCGGCGTCGCTGTCGCTGAGCAGGCCCGCCGCATGCAGCACGTTGGCGTGGGCATGGGAGCCCGCCAGGTCGTACGGCGTCAGCCGCCAGTCGAAGTGGGTCGACCGCGACAGGGCCTCGAGCTCCGGGGAGGGCCCGCCGGCGAAGCGGCCGCCCCAGAGCTTGCCCTCGTTGGTGGTGCTCACGTGTCTCCTCTGACCGCGGCGATCGCGGTGGTCATGATGGCGGGCAGGTCGGGCGAGGCCGCGGTGCCGTCGGCGGCCAGCGAGTCGGGCGTCCACCACGCGGCACGCAGGACGTTACCGACCTCGGCGGGCTCGAGCCCGTCGAGACTCACCTCGACGTCGCGCTCCAGCGCCATGGCGAAGAAGGTCGAGTGGTTGAGGTAGTCCACGCCGTCCCAGGAGAACGGGTGGGAGCCGCGGTGCACCGGCGCGGTGAGGTCGGCCGCGCCGGCCTCGATCCCGGTCTCCTCCAGCAGCTCGCGCAGCGCGGCCTCGACATGGGTCTCCCCCGGGTCGACGGCTCCCCCGATGCTGACCCAGTGCAGGTCGTCCGGCCGGGCCGGGTCGCGCCCCTGCAGCAGCAGGACCTCGCCCGTCGGACTGACCGGCAGCACCCGTGCCGAGGTGCGGTGGATCGGCACCATCAGTCGGTGCCGAACTCCATCGCGGCGTGGTCCAGCGCCAGGTCACCGGCGTCGCCCTCCGCCTCGGGGTTCTTCGCGATCCGCGCGTAGCCGCCGGGCTCGAGCTCGCCGTACAGGGTGCCGTTCTCGACGAGGACCTGGCCCTGGTCGAGCGGCTGCGCGGCGTAGGCCTCGAGCTTGTCGCGCGAGTCGGCGATGTCGAGGTTGCGCATGGTGAGCTGGCCGATCCGGTCGATCGGGCCGAACGCGGCGTTGTCGGTGCGCTCCATGGAGAGCTTGTCCGGGTGGTAGGAGAAGTGCTCGCCGGAGGTGCGCAGGATCGTGTAGTCCTCGCCGCGGCGCAGCCTGAGCGTCACCTCGCCGGTCACGAGCGAGGCGATCCAGCGCTGGATGGACTCGCGCAGCATCAGGGCCTGCGGGTCGAGCCAGCGGCCCTGGTAGAGGAGGACGCCCAGGCGCCGGCCCTCCGCGTGGTAGTTGGCGATCGTGTCCTCGTTGTGGACCGCGTTGAGCAGCCGCTCGTAGGCGATCCAGAGCAGCCCCATCGCGGGCGCCTCGTAGATGCCCCGCGACTTGGCCTCGATGATCCGGTTCTCGATCTGGTCGGACATGCCGAGGCCGTGCCGGCCACCGATCACGTTGGCCTCGTGGACCAGCGCCACCGGGTCGTCGTAGGTCTTCCCGTTGATCGCCACCGGGCGACCCGCCTCGAAGCGGATCGTCACGTCCTCGGTGGCGATGTCGACCGCCGGGTCCCAGAACTTCACGCCCATGATCGGCTCGATCGTCTCCAGCGAGACGTCGAGGTGCTCCAGGGTCTTGGCCTCGTGGGTGGCGCCCCAGACGTTGGCGTCGGTGGAGTAGGCCTTCTCCTGGCTGTCGCGGTAGGGCAGGTCACGCTCGGTGAGCCACTGGCTCATCTCGGTGCGGCCGCCGAGCTCGTGGACGAACTCCGCGTCCAGCCACGGCTTGTAGATGCGCAGTGCCGGGTTGGCGAGCAGCCCGTAGCGGTAGAACCGCTCGATGTCGTTGCCCTTGAACGTCGAGCCGTCGCCCCAGATGTCGACGCCGTCCTCGTGCATGGCCCGGACCAGCATGGTGCCGGTGACGGCGCGGCCCAGCGGCGTCGTGTTGAAGTACGCGCGGCCGGCCGAGCGGATGTGGAAGGCGCCGCAGGCGATGGCAGCCAGGCCCTCCTCGACCAGCTGGGTGCGGCAGTCGACCGCGCGGGCGATCTCGGCGCCGTACTCGAGCGCGCGGGCCGGGACACCGGAGATGTCGGGCTCGTCGTACTGCCCGATGTCGGCGGTGTAGGTGCAGGGCACGGCGCCCTTGGCCCGCATCCAGGCCACGGCCACGGAGGTGTCGAGGCCGCCGGAGAAGGCGATGCCGACGCGCTCGCCCTTGGGCAGGGAGGTCAGGACCTTGCTCACGTGTGTTCCTTAGGTTCGGGGGTGTGGTCGCGACGGGTCGACCGTCGGGAGTGGTCTGGGTCAGGGCGCCGGCGAATGGTGGGTGTCGGCCAGCGCCACGATTCGTCGCGCCAGCTCGTCGCCGCCGGTCGCGTCGCGGCTGATCAGCAGCACGGTGTCGTCGCCGGCGACGGTGCCGAGCAGGCCGGGGACCTCGGCGCGGTCGAACGCGGAGGCGAGGAACTGCGCGGCTCCCGGCGGCGTCCGCAGGATCGCCATGTTGGCGCTCGCATCCGCACTGACCAGCAGCTCACCGAGCATCCGGCCCAGCCGGTGGGTGGCCGCGGCGGACTCCCCCGGTGCGGCCGGTCGACGGTCCCCGCCCTCCGCGGGTACGGCGTACACGAGCGCGCCGGACTGGGTGCGGATCTTGACGGCGTCCAGCTCGACGAGGTCCCGCGACAGGGTCGCCTGGGTGACGTGCACGCCGCTGGCCGCCAGCAGCTGGGCGAGCTCGCCCTGGCTGCGGACCTCGTGCTGGGTCACCAGCTCCACGATCCGCCGGTGCCGGGCGTTCTTGGTCGTCGGGCGCAGCGAGGCCTCACTCATCGCGGGCCTCCAGCAGCCAGGTGAGCACCGCCTTCTGGGCGTGCCGGCGGTTCTCGGCCTCGTCCCACACCACGCTCTGCGGACCGTCGAGCACCGCCGCGTCGATCTCCCTGCCGCGGTAGGCCGGCAGGCAGTGCAGGACGATCGCGTCGGAGGACGCCTTGGTCAGCAGCTCCTCGGTGACCCGGTAGGCGGCGAAGACCCCGGACCGGGCGTCGGCCTCGGCCTCCTTGCCCATCGAGACCCACGTGTCGGTGACGACCACGTCGGCCCCGGCGACAGCCGCGCACGGGTCGGGCTCGAGCACCGCGGAACCGCCGGTGGTCGCGGCGATCGCCGCGGCCGCCTCGACCATGTCCGGGCCCGGTGCGTAGCCGTCCGGCGAGCTGACCCGCACGTGCATCCCGGCGGTCGCGCCCGCGAGCAACCAGGAGTTGCCCATGTTGCAGGCGCCGTCGCCCACGAAGGCCACGGTCAGGCCGGCCAGCTCGCCCTTGTGCTCGCGCACCGTGAGCAGGTCGGCGAGGAGCTGGCAGGGGTGGAAGTCGTCGGTGAGCGCGTTGACGACCGGGACGCCGGCGTGGGCCGCCATCGCCTCGAGGCTTGCCTGCTCGAAGGTCCGCCACACGATGACCGAGGCCTGGCGCCCCAGGACCCGGGCGACGTCCTCGACGGGCTCGCGCACCCCGATCCCGGCCAGGTTGCCGTCCACGAGCATGGGGTGACCGCCGAGCTCGGCGATCCCGGCCGCGAACGACGCCTGCGTGCGCAGCGTCGGCTTGTCGAAGATCATCGCCACCGTCCGCGGCCCGGAGAGCGGGCCCGGGTGGTGGAGTGCGTCGTACGGCGCCGCCTTGAGGTCGGCGGCGAGGTCCAGCACCCGCGCCTGCTCGGCGGGGGTGAGGTCGTCGTCGCGCAGGAAGTGGCGGGTCATGGCGCCGTGCCCGTGCCCTCGTCGAGGATGGCCGGCCAGGCCGCGAGGAACGAGTCCACGTCCTCGCGGGTCAGCACCAGCGGCGGGGCCAGCCGGATCCGGTCGGGAGTCGGGTTGTTGATGATGAACCCGTGCCGCAGCGCCGCCGCGGTCACGTCGGCGGACGACTCGGTGGCGAGGTCCAGCCCGATCAGGAGGCCCTCGCCCCGGACCTCGGTGACCCGGTCGTCGGCGGCCAGCCCGTCGCGCAGCACCTGGCCGAGCTCGGTGACGTGCTCGAGGAGGTGGTCGGACTCGATCGTCTCGATGACCGCGAGGGCAGCCGCGCAGGCGACGGGGTTGCCGCCGAAGGTGGTGCCGTGGTTGCCGGGCTGCAGCAGCGCACCGGCCTCGCCGAGCGCGATGCAGGCGCCGATCGGGATGCCGCCGGCCAGGCCCTTCGCCAGGGTGACGATGTCGGGGGTCACCCCGGCGGTCTGGTGGGCGAACCAGCGGCCGGTGCGGCCGATGCCGGTCTGCACCTCGTCGATCCAGAGCAGCGCCCCGTGCTCGGTGGCGATCTCGCGGGCGGCCCTCAGGTAGCCCTCGGGCGGCATGACGACACCCGCCTCGCCCTGGATCGGCTCCAGCAGCACGGCGGCGGTCTCGTCGGTCACCGCGGCGGCGAGCGCCTCGGCATCGCCGTACGGCACGAACGTGACCTCGCCGGGCAGCGGCTCGAACGGCGTCCGGTAGGCCTCCTTCGAGGTCAGCGCCAGCGCACCCATGGTGCGGCCGTGGAAGCCGCCCTGGGCGGCCACCACGTGGGTGCGCCCGGTGCGCCGGGTCAGCTTGAACGCTGCCTCGTTGGCCTCGGTGCCGGAGTTGGCGAAGAACACCCGGCCGTCGGCGTCGAGCAGCGACAGCAGCTTCTCGGCGAGCCGGATCTGCGGCTCGCTGGCGAAGAAGTTCGAGATGTGGCCGAGGGTGCCGAGCTGGTCCGTGACCGCCTGGACCAGCGCCGGGTGCGCGTGGCCGAGCGCGTTCACCGCGATGCCGCCGAGGAGGTCGACGTACTCCTTGCCGTCGGTGTCCCAGACGTGGGCGCCCTGGCCGCGCTCGAGCACCAGCTTCGGCGGGCCGAACGTGTTCATCAGGGCACCGGCGTACCGGTCCTGCCACGTGGTCTGCAGGGTCTGCTGGTTCGTCAACGCCTGGCCTTCCTGATCTTGGTGGTCACCCCGGGCAGGACCTGGGTGCCGACGCCCTCGTCCGTGAACAGCTCGAGCAGGACGGCGTGCGGTTCGCGGCCGTCGACCACGGTGGCCCGCGGCACCCCGTCCTGCACCGCCTTGAGGCAGGCGCCCATCTTCGGCACCATCCCGCTGGCCAGGGTCGGCATCAGCTCGGCCAGGGACTCGGGGCTGATCTCGTAGATGACGTCGTCGCTGTCGGGCCAGTCGCGGAACAGGCCCTCGACGTCCGTGAGGACCAGCAGCTTCTCGGCCCCCAGCGCGGCGGCCAGGGCCGCGGCGGCGGTGTCGGCGTTCACGTTGTGCACGCGCCCCTCCGCGTCGGGGGCGACGCTGGAGACGACGGGGATCCGGCCGGCGTCGATCAGGTCCACCACCGACTCGGGCCGGACGTGGGCGACCTCGCCGACCAGGCCGAGGTCGACCTCCTCGCCGTCGACGACGGTGTTGGTCGCCTGGGCGGTGAACAGGCCGGCGTCCTCGCCGGAGAGCCCGACGGCGAGAGGCCCGTGCTCGTTGATGAGCCCGACGAGCTCACGCTGGACCTTGCCGACCAGCACCATCCGGACCACGTCCATGGCCTCGGGCGTGGTGACCCGCAGCCCGCCGCGGAACTCCGACTCGATGCCGAGCCGGTCGAGCATCGTGGAGATCTGCGGGCCGCCCCCGTGCACGACGACCGGCTTGAACCCCGCGAAGCGGAGGAAGGCGATGTCCTCGGCGAACGCCCGCTTGAGGGTGTCGTCGGTCATCGCGTTGCCGCCGTACTTCACCACCACGATCTTCTGGTGGTAGCGCTTCAGCCACGGCAGGGCCGCCGCCAGGGTGGTCGCCTTGGCGGGGTCCGCGGGAGGGATGTCGGAGATCGTCATGAGGAGTAGGCGCTGTTCTCGTGGACGTAGGCGTGGGTGAGGTCGTTGGTCCAGACGGTGGCCCGTTCGGAACCGGCCTTGAGGTCGATGGTGACGCTGACCTCGCGGGGCTTCAGGTCGACCGTCGCGGGGTCGGCGTGGGGCGTGGACTGCTTGCAGACCCACACGCCGTTCATGGCCACGTCGAGGTCGGCGGGGTCGAAGGCGGCGTCGGTGGTGCCGATGCTGGCCAGCACCCGGCCCCAGTTGGGGTCGTTGCCGAAGACGGCCGCCTTGAACAGGTTGCTCCGCGCGACACTGCGACCGACGGCCACCGCGTCGTCCTCGGTGGCGGCGTTGAGCACCGTGATCGCGATCTCGTGGTCGGCGCCCTCGGCGTCGCGCAGCAGCTGCATCGCGAGGTCGGTGCACGCCTGGGTCAGTGCCTCGGTGAAGTCCGGCAGCGACGGGGTGATCCCGCTGGCGCCGCTCGCCATCACCGTCACGGTGTCGTTGGTCGACATGCAGCCGTCGGAGTCGAGCCGGTCGAAGGAGACCCGGGTGGCCGCGCGAAGTGCGACGTCGAGGTCGGCGGCCGGCACGACCGCGTCGGTCGTGAGCACGACGAGCATCGTGGCCAGCTGCGGAGCCAGCATGCCGGCCCCCTTGGCCATGCCGCCGACGGACCAGCCGGCGCCCTCCACCACGACCTGCTTGCTCACCGAGTCGGTGGTCATGATCGCCTCGGCGGCGTCGGACCCTCCCTCCGCGCTGAGCGCCGCGGTGGCCGCGTCCACGCCGTCGAGCAGGTTCTGCCGGGGGTTGGCCAGACCGATCAGCCCGGTGGAGCAGACGACGACGTCGACGGCACCGATGCCCAGGTTGCCCGCGACCTGCTCCGCCACGGCGTGCGTGGTCTGGAAACCCTCGGCACCGGTGTAGCAGTTGGCGCCGCCGGAGTTCAGGACCACCGCCCGGACCGTGCCGTCCTTGACGACCTCCTGGCTCCACAGGATCGGGTTGGCCTTGCAGCGGTTGCTGGTGAACACGCTCGCCGAGTCGTGGGTGGGGCCGTCGTTCACGACGAGCGCCACGTCCTTGGCGCCCGTCGACTTGAGGCCGGCGGGGACGCCCGACGCGCGGAAGCCCTGGGGGCTGGTGACGGTCACGACTTGCCCTTTCCGGTCGAGGGGACTGCGGGAACGACCTCGTGACCGGCGGCCCGCCAGGCCTCGGCGGCACGATCGGAGTCGTCGCGGGGCACCAGGATCCAGTCGGTGTCGTAGGTCGAGAGGGTGAAGACGCTGATGGAGGCCTCCGCCAGCGGGGCGAGGAGCTGGCTGAGGATGCCGGTGAGCGAGAAGTCGAGCGGGCCCTCGACCTGGAACGCCGTGAACGGCCGCTGCGACACGGCCTTGGTCGGGACGCTGCGGGCCGCGCACACGACGGAGGTCTCGGTCGCGGTGGCGGTCACGGAGAAGATCGAGGACGACTCCGCCCACTTCGGCACCTCGGCCCCGGGGCCGAGCCGGACGACCGCGAGGGTCTCGGGGAACTGGTTGAGCTTCACGGGGCGACCCCCACCGTGGTGAGGCCGAGGCCCTCGTCGAGTCCCAGCGCGAGGTTCATGCACTGGACCGCGGCTCCGGCGGTGCCCTTGGCCAGGTTGTCGACGGCGCCCACGGCGACCAGCCGACCGGCGGCCTCGTCGACGGTCACCTGCACGTGCACGGCGTTGGAGCCCGTGACCGACTTGGTCTGGGGCCACTGGCCCTGCGGCAGCAGGTGCACGAACGGCTCGTCGGCGTAGGCCTTGGCGTAGGCGTCGTAGGCCGCGTCCGCGGACAGGCTCTGCCCCTCCCCGGCTGCCAGCGGCGCCGAGCAGGTGGCCAGGATGCCGCGCGGCATGGGGACCAGCAGCGGCGTGAAGCTCACCCGCACCTCACGGTCGACCAGACCGGAGAGGTTCTGGACGATCTCGGGCGTGTGCCGGTGGGTGCCGCCGACGCCGTACGCGCTGGCGTTGCCCATGATCTCGCTGCCGAGCAGGTGCGGCTTCGCGGCCTTGCCCGCGCCGCTGGTGCCGGAGGCGGCCACGACCGTGACGTCGGGCTCGACGAGCCCGGCGGCGATGGCCGGGGCCATGGTCAGCGTGGAGACCGTCGGGTAGCAGCCCGGCACGGCGATCCGGTTCGCGCCGGCCAGCTGCTCGCGCCGGCCGGGGAGCTCCGGGAGCCCGTAGGGCCAGGTGCCGGCATGCTCCCCGCCGTAGAACTTCTCCCAGGCGTCCGGGTCCGAGAGCCGGAAGTCGGCGCCGCAGTCGATGACCACGACCTCCTCCCCCAGCTGGGCGGCGATCGCGCCGGACTGGCCGTGCGGAAGCGCCAGGAACACGACGTCGTGGCCGGAGAGCGTGTCCAGGTCGGTCGGCTCCAGCACGCGGTCGGCCAGGGGCACCAGGTGCGGCTGCAGGGTGCCGAGCAGCTCCCCCGCGTTGGACGCGCCGGTCAGCGCTCCGATCTCGACCTCGGGATGCGCGACCAGGTGCCGGAGCAGCTCTCCCCCGGCATACCCGCTGGCGCCGGCAACGGCGACTCGTGTCCTCGTCATTTGCATGACTATACGGGATTGCGTATGTGTATGTGCAAGTCGGTCGACCCTGTCGGGGCGTCGGCGAATCCGGTTACCTTGCAGGGCATGGCCAAACTCGAGTTCTCCGACTACCTGAAGCACATCCGTGACGAGTCCCGGCGCTTCCGCGACGTGCTGGCGACCTGCGAGCCCACTGCACGTGTACCCAGCTGTCCCGACTGGAATGCCTCCGACCTGCTCTGGCACCTGGCCGGCGTGCAGTGGTTCTGGGCCACGACCGTGCGCACCCGGCCGGCAGGGCCGGACGAGACCGACCCGGGGCCGCAGCGCCCGGGCTCCTACGACGGGCTCCTGGCGGCGTTCGACGAGTACTCCGCCGCACTCGTCTCACAGCTGGAGTCGGCCGACCCCGCGGAGACCGCGTGGACGTGGTCGACCGAGCAGTCGGTGGGCTTCATCTACCGGCGGCAGGCCCACGAAGCACTCATGCACCGGTACGACGCCGAGCTCGCGGCCGGCGCCGTGACGCCGCTGGACCGCGAGCTCGCGGCGGACGGGGTGCTGGAGTGCCTCGACGTGATGTTCGGGGGCTGCCCACCCTGGGGCGAGTTCGCCGGCCTCCCGCACTACGTGCGCGTCGACATCACCGACACCGACGAGTCGGTCTGGGTCCAGATCGGTCGCTTCTCGGGCACCAACCCCGACGACGACGTCCACTACGACGAGGACGACATCCGGGTGGTCGACGACCCCGGCACCGAGCCGGACGCGACGGTCGGTGGTCCGGCCGGCGCCCTGGACGCCTGGCTCTGGCGTCGCGGCGACGACAGCGAGATCCACATCCACGGGGACCGGAAGGTCTACGACCACTTCCGGCTGGCGGTCAACCACCCCATCACCTGATCGCGGCGTCGTCAGCCGACGCGAGCGCTGGTGGTTGAGCAGCGACCGCGGCTGAGGCACGAAGCCGCGTCGGAGCGTGTCGAAACCGACCGCGCGGCGAGGCCCGCCCGGCCCGTCCGGGCCGGGCGGGTCTCGTCAGGCCCGCTGGACGGCGCCGGTGCGCTCGGCGGCCACTGCCACCGCGGCGTCACGTGCGGCGGTCGTCTCCTGCTCGGTGAGCGTCCGGTCCGGAGCACGGAAGCGCAGCGCGAAGGCCAGCGACTTGCGTCCGGTGCCCACCTGGTCACCGGTGTAGACGTCGAAGAGCCGGATCGACTCGAGGAGGTCACCGGCGCCCGCGCGCAGCGCCGCCTCGACCTCCGCCGCGGTGACGGAGTCGTCGACGACCAGCGCGACGTCCTCCTTGGCCACCGGGTACGTCGAGAACTCGGGGCCCGCCACGACGTCCTGCGCGTGGCGCATCAGGAGGTCGAGGTCGACCTCCACCGCGGAGGTCCGCGGCGGGAGGCCGAAGGCCTGGCAGACCCGCGGGTGCAGCTCGCCGGCGTGGCCGAGCTCCTGGCCCGCCACCGAGAAACGCGCGCAGCGACCCGGGTGCCAGGGCATCCGGGCTGCCGACTCGACGGTCAGGTCGACGCCGAGCTCCACGGCCAGCCGGCGTACGAGGCCGATCGCGTCCGCCCAACCGGCGTCGCGGCCGGCACCCCACCAGCCGGAGCGCTCCCGCTCCCCCGCCAGGACCGCCGCGAGGTGCAGCGGCTGCTCCGGGATCGCCTCGAACAGCTTGGCGAGCTCGTCATCGGTCGGGCGCCACTCCACGCCGTAGATCGGCGCCGGGCCGCGGTCGACAGGAAAGGCGACGGTGCCCGTCTCGAACAGTGCCACCCACGGCGCACCGCGGCCGATGTTGCGGGCGGCCGCCTTGAACAGCCCGGGCAGCAGCGTCGTCGTGTAGGACGGCTCCTCGGACGAGAGCGGGTTGGCCAGCCGGACCGTGCGGCGCCGGGCGTCGTCGGCCGGCAGGCCCAGCGCGTCGAAGGCGGCGTCGCCGACGAACGGGAAGCTGAGCACCTCCACGCAGCCCGCCCCGGCCAGGGTGCGGCCGACGCGTCGGCGCAGCCGCTGCTCGCGGGTCAGTCCGCGACCCGAGGTGGCGGTCGGCAGGATCGAGGGGACCTGGTCGTAGCCGACGATCCGCGCCACCTCCTCGACCAGGTCGAAGGGGTCGTTGAGGTCGGGGCGCCACGAGGGCGCGGTGGCGGTCAGGCCGTCGTCGTCGGTCTCGACCCGGCAGCCGACCGACCGCAGGTGCGCCACGGTGGTCTCGGCGTCGATGTCCATCCCGGTCACCCGCGCCGGGAGGTCGTAGCCGATCCGGATCTCCGGTCGCGCCGGCGCCGTCCCGACGTGCGTCACACCCGGCGCGACGGTGCCACCGCCGTACGTCGTGAGCAGCTCGGCCACCCGGTCGGCGGCGTACGGCGGGAGCTCGGGGTCGACCCCTCGCTCGAACCGCTTGGACGCCTCCGAGGGCAGCTTGTGCCGCTTCTGGGTGCGGAACACCGAGGTCGGGTCGAAGTGGGCGGCCTCGATGACCACGTGGCTGGTCGTGGCGGAGAGCTCGGTGGTCTCGCCGCCCATCACACCGGCCAGCCCGATCGGGCCGGAGTCGTCGGTGATGAGCAGGTCCTCGGTCGAGAGCGTGCGGTCGACCCCGTCGAGGGTGCGCAGCCGCTCCCCCTCGGTGGCCCGGCGGACCCGGATCGGTCCGGCCAGCTTGTCGCCGTCGTAGCCGTGGATCGGCTGACCGAGCTCGAGCATGACGTAGTTGGTCACGTCCACCGCGAGGGAGATCGGGCGCATCCCCGCGAGGAACAGCCGACGCGACATCCAGCTCGGGGTGGGGGCGGCCGGGTCGAACCCGGTGACGGTGCGGGTCACGAAGACCGGGCAGCCCGCCGGGTCGTCCACGACGACGGGGTAGCCGTCGGCGTCGGCCTCAGGGACCTCCCGGACAGCCGGGTCGGTGAAGGGGATCGAGAAGGCGAGCGCCGACTCGCGGGCGATGCCGCGCAGCGAGAGCGCGTAGGCCCGGTCGGGGTTGATCTCGAACTCGATGACCTCGTCGCGCAGGTGCAGCAGCTCGAACGCGTCGTCGCCGGGCTTCCCGGCGTCGGCGGGCAGCACGATGATGCCTTCGTGGTCGTCGCCGAGACCGAGCTCGCGCGACGAGCAGATCATGCCGGCGGACAGGTGCCCGTAGGTCTTGCGCGCCGAGATCTCGAAGCCGCCGGGCAGCACACCGCCGGGCAGCACGACCACCACCAGGTCGCCGGGCGCGAAGTTGTGGGCGCCGCAGACGATGCCCTGGGGCTCACCGGTGCCGTTGGCGTCAGCCACGTCGACGGTGCACCAGTTGATCGTCTTGCCGTTCTTCTGCGGCTCGGGGTCCATGGTCAGGACCCGGCCCACCACCAGCGGACCGGTGATGTCCTCGCCGGGCTTCTCGAGCGCCTCGAGCTTGAGCCCGAGCGCGGTCAGCTCGGCGGCGAGCTGCTCGGAGGTCAGGTCCGCCGGCAGCTCGACGTAGTCGCGGATCCAGGAAAGGGGGGCACGCATGCGTCTAGATTTCCGTTCCGAAAGCGGTGGTGAAGCGGACGTCTCCCTCGAAGAAGCCGCGCAGGTCCTCGATGCCGTGGCGGAACATCAGGGTGCGGTCGATGCCCATGCCGAAGGCGAAGCCGGTGAACCGCTCGGCGTCCAGGCCGCACGCGATGAGCACCCGGGGGTTGACCATGCCGCAGCCACCCCACTCGATCCAGCCCTCGCCACGGCAGGTGCGGCAGGTCTCGACCGCCGGGCTGGCCCCGCGGCAGACGAAGCACACCAGGTCGACCTCGGCGCTCGGCTCGGTGAAGGGGAAGTACGACGGCCGGAAGCGGGTCGTGATCCCCTCGCCGAACATCGCCTCGGCGAAGTGGTCGAGGGTGCCCTTGAGGTGCGCCATGGTGATGCCCTCGTCGACGACGAGGCCCTCGACCTGGTGGAACATCGGGCTGTGCGTGGCGTCGTACTCGTCGGTGCGGAAGACCCGGCCGGGGCACACGACGTAGATCGGCGGCGTGCGCGTCAGCATCGTGCGTGCCTGCACCGGCGAGGTGTGGGTGCGCAGCACGATGCCCTGGTCCTGCGGAGCGGTCCAGAACGTGTCCTGCATGGTGCGCGCAGGATGGTCGGCGCCGAGGTTGAGCGCGTCGAAGTTCAGCCACTCGGCCTCGATGACCGGCCCCTCGGCGACCTCCCAGCCCATGGCCACGAAGACGTCCGCGATCCGCTCGGACCCGGTGGTGATCGGGTGCCGGGCCCCCACGGGCTCGCGATCGGTCGGCAGCGTGACGTCCACGGTCTCCTCGACCAGCATCCGCTCCTCGTGCTCGACCTCGAGCACCGCCTGGCGCTCGGCGAGCGCCTTGTTCACCGCGCCGCGAGCCTGACCGACGCGCTGGCCGGCCTCCTTGCGCGCCTGCGGCGGCAGGGCGCCGATCTCGCGGTTGGCGAGCGCGAGGGGGGACCGATCGCCCGCGTGCTCGAGCCGCACCCGCTTGAGCTCCTCGAGGTCGCGCGCCCCGGCGATCGCCGCGAGCGCCGCGTCGCGAGCGGCCTCGACTTCCTCGGGCTTCAACGGGGTGACCTCCACGGGGTCGTAATCGGTGTTCGGTCCCGACATGACTGCCTTTCGGGCTGTGCCTGCTCTTGGGCCTGCTCTCGGGGGGCGACGGGCTGGTTGACCGCCGGCGTGCGCGCCAAGTCTAGGAAGCCCGGCCCGCCGACCGCGACCGGGTTGTGCCCGGTGGGCACCGGCGCGTCAGGCCTGGGGGCGGCGGTCCTCGCTGGGCCAGGTGAGCACGATCCGGGCCCCGCCCGCGGGAGCCTCGTCGATCGCGACGATCCCGCCGTGCGCACGGACCAGCCCGTTGACGATGTAGAGCCCGAGCCCCGACCCACCCCGGGCCCCGTCCTTCCAGAACTTCGTGAAGACCCGGCGGCGCAGCTCGGGCGGGATCCCGCTGCCCTCGTCGTCGACCACCAGGCGTACGCCGCGCCCGCCGTCCGCCTCGCCGAGGCCGGTCGCCTCGACGGCCACCCGGACCGTCCCGTCCCCGTGGCGCACGGCGTTCTCGACGACGTTGGTGACCACCTGGGTGAACTTGTCGGGGTCGGCACTGATCTCCGGCAGGTCCGGGGCGACGTCGAGGTCGATCGGGCGGCTGGTGCTGGCCCGCACCGACTCGACGACCCGGGTCACCAGCGTCCCGGCATCGGAGGGCCGGGGGTAGAGCTGCAGCCGGCCGGTGTCGATCCGGGCGACGTCGAGGAGCTCGGCGATCAGCCGGCTGAGCCGGTCGGAGTCGGAGGCGACCGTGGTCAGCATCAGCTTCTTCTGGTCGTCGTTCAGCTTGTCCCAGCGGTTGAGCAGGGCCTGCACGAAGCCCTTGACCCCGGTGAGCGGCGAGCGAAGCTCGTGCGCGACGGTCGCGACGAGGTCGGAGCGCTCCCGGTCGAGCCGGGCCCGGCCGCGGCCGGACCTGAGGCTGACGGCGACCCAGTCGACGGGCTCGGCCAGGGTCGGCCGGTGGATGCGGGCCACCACCAGCACCTCGCTGCCGTTCGGGAGCAACCATGGCTGCTCGGGCACCGCGGTCCGGGTGGCGAGGCCCCGGTAGGGGCAGTTGGTCGAGAACCAGTCCCGACCGTCGTGGTCCTTGAGGGCCAGCACCTCCGCCAGGGGACGTCCGACCGCGTCGTCCGGGCGGACACCGAGGAGCTGGCCGGCGGCCAGGTTCACCCGGGTGACCACGCCGTCCGCGTCCGCGATGACGGCTCCGTCGGCCAGGGTGTCGAGGTCGGCAGCGGTCACCCGCTCACCTTACGGCCGACGCCGGCACCGACGGGGCCGGCGGGCTCAGCGGCGCTGCTCGCGCGCGGAGGCGTAGAGGCAGAGCGCCGCGGCGGTCGAGAGGTTGAGGCTCTCGGCACGGCCGTGGATGGGGATCCGGACCCGGTGGTCGGCCAGCTCCGCGAGCTCGGGCGGGAGGCCCCAGGCCTCGTTGCCGAAGAGCCAGGCGGTCGGCCGGGCCAGCAGCTCGTCCGACTCGTACAGGTCGACGTCGCCCGCGCCGTCCGCGGCCAGCACCGTCAGTCCGGCCGCCTGCGCGGCTCGTACGGCGGCCGCCGGGTCGGGCTCGACCGCCAGCGGCAGGTGGAACAGGCTGCCCACGCTGGCCCGCACGGTCTTGGGGTTGTAGGCGTCGACGGACTGGCCGGCGAACACGACCGCGTCGGCTCCGGCCGCGTCGGCGCACCGGACGACGGTGCCGGCGTTGCCGGGGTCGCGGACGTCGGCGCAGATGGCGACCAGCCGCGGCTCCCGGTCCAGCACGTGGGCCAGGGGGCGGTCGACGAAGCGGCAGAGGGCCACCACCCCGGCCGGTGTCACGCTGTCGCTCAGCGAGGCCAGGGCCTTGTCGTCGACCAGGGTCCAGGCGGGACCTGCCGCCGCCAGCGCGGCGTACTGCTCCGCGGCCGCGGGGGTCGCGTAGACCTCGACGACACAGCCCGGGAGCGCGAGGGCGCCCTCGACGGCCTTGGGCCCGTCGGCAAGGAAAAGCCGCCGCTCGGCGCGAACCGAGCGGCGGCTGAGCTTCCGCGACTCCTTGACCCGAGTGTTGCCCGAGGTCAGGGGGAGCATGATCAGGCAGAGACCTTGGGCGCGTTGACGTCCTCGGGCAGCGCGGCCTTCGCGGTCTCGACGAGCGCGTTGAACGCGGCCACGTCGTTGACGGCGAGCTCGGCCAGGATCTTGCGGTCGACCTCGACACCGGCGAGGCTCAGGCCCTGGATGAACCGGTTGTAGGTCATCCCCTGGGCGCGGGCGGCAGCGTTGATGCGCTGGATCCACAGCTTGCGGAAGTTGCCCTTGTTCTTGCGCCGGTCGTTGTAGCTGTAGACCAGCGAGTGGGTGACCTGCTCCTTCGCCTTGCGGTAGAGGCGCGAACGCTGTCCGCGGTAACCGCTGGCGCGCTCGAGGACGACCCGGCGCTTCTTCTGGGCGTTCACTGCCCGCTTGACGCGTGCCACGTTGTTACTCCTTGTTGCTTGGTTCGGGGTGCGCCGGTCTCGACAGGCTCGACCGGCGCAGGTTCAGGGTCGGCTGAGGTCAGAGACCCAGCATCTTCTTGGCGCGCTTGACGTCGGACTTGGCGAGCTCGGTCGTGCCCGTCATCCGACGCGTCACCTTCGAGGGCTTCTTCTCGAGGTTGTGGCGCTTGCCGGCCTTCTCGCGAAGGATCTTGCCGGAGCCGGTGACCCGGAACCGCTTGCCAGCACCGGAGTGCGTCTTGTTCTTCGGCATCTCTCTGCTCTCTATCTCGTGGTCGGGCCGCGCAGGGGCGACCGATCGTGCGTCAGCGTGGGTGACACGGCGCAGCCGCGTCAGGCGTCGATCTCGGGGTCGAGGTTCTCGGAGCGCCCGCGCTCCTTCTTCTTCGCCACCGGACCGGCGGCGTGCGCGGCGTCGCGCTCGGCCTTCTCGTCGGCCTCGTGCGCGGCACGCTCGGCGGCCTTCGACTCCTTGGCCGCCTGCATGTCGACCTTGGCGTCGGCCTTCTTCTTGTGCGGGCCGAGCACCATGATCATGTTGCGCCCGTCCTGCTTGGGGGCGGACTCGACGAAGCCCAGCTCCGTGACGTCCTCGGCCAGGCGCTGCAGCAGCCGGAACCCGAGCTCGGGGCGGTGCTGCTCACGACCGCGGAACATGATCGTGATCTTGACCTTGTCGCCGGCACGCAGGAACCGCACGACGTGACCCTTCTTGGTCTCGTAGTCGTGCGCGTCGATCTTCGGACGAAGCTTCATCTCCTTGATGATCACGTTCGTCTGGTTCCGACGCGCCTCACGAGCCTTCTGGGCGTTCTCGTACTTGAACTTCCCGTAGTCCATCAGCTTGCAGACCGGCGGACGGGCCATGGGAGCGATCTCGACGAGGTCGAGGTCTGCCTCCTGCGCAAGGCGCAGCGCGTCGGCGGTGGGAACGATGCCGACGGTCTCGCCACTGGGGCCAACGAGACGGACCTCGGAAACCCGGATCCGGTCGTTGATTCGAAGCTCGGTGCTGATGTGTCCTCCTGGTGGAAACGTGGCCGGAGGTCTCTGCCAGCCCGGGCACCTGCCCGGAAATCAACAAAGGCTTCCGCTTGTCATCCAAGCGGAAGCCAGTCGCGACACACTTCCCGTCCGGAAATGCATCACCGAGGGTGACGGTCGGCGCCTCTGCGCCTCACGCAACTCTCGGGACCGGACCCGACGACCTGTTCGCCCTGCGGCGAGGCGGTCGATGCGGGTGGGAGAACATGTCGTGCCTGATCTCCGCTTGTTGGATCGGCTCCGTCACCCTGTCGGGACAGAAGTCGGGAACTGATCGGTCAACACGGAATGCTAGCGGATCATTCCGGGTCCGGCCGAATCCACGCCGGGCGATCCCCCACCAGCGCGAGGCGCCAGCCCCTGGCCAGGGCCTCGAGGTCCTCCCCCTCCACCACCACGGTGGCGGGCCCGGCCACGTCGACGACCAGCGCCGCCGCCCCGTCCTGCAGTGCCGACTGGGCCGCCACCCGGGCCGGGACCGGCACCGGACGGGCCTCCGGGTCCCAGGCCGACAGCGGCCCGGTGCCGGTGAACGCCAGCAGCGCGAGGCGGCCGTCGTTGCCCGTGAGCAGCACCGCCGCCATGTCGCTGGTCTTGTCGTGGGCGAGGCCGGCCTCGTCGTACTCCACCTCGCCGAGGATCGCGACGACCGGCACCAGCAGCCGGGCCTCCTGCAGTGCGGCCAGCACCCGCACGTAGGCGCCGCGCGGGTCGGCGGCGTACGCCGCAAGGGCCTCCGCCAGCGGGGCGGGAACCTCGCCCACATCACCGGCGAAGCCGGGGTCGGGGATCCGTCGGGGCAGGTCGGCATCGTGCCCGGGGTCGCTCACGGGGCCAATTGTCGTCGACGGCCACCCGTGTGGGACACGCCACCCCGGCAAAGTCGAGTGTCTTACTTGCATTAAGTCTAGTAAATCCGTAGACATATGCCTCATGTCCACGACAACCGTGGCGGCTCCACCCGCCCCCACCCGTCCACGGCGCCGGTCGCGCACCCGCGGCCCGCGCCTCTCCTTCCTGCGCCGCTGGATCTCCCCGATCCTGCTGATCGCGCTGTGGCAGCTGCTCAGCAGCGCCGGCGTGATCAGCGAACGGACCCTCGCCTCCCCCCAGCAGATCGCGGCCACGGCCGCGGACCTGGTCCGCGACGGCACGCTCGGCGCCGCCACGCTGGTCTCGGTCCAGCGAGTGGCGATCGGATTCGCGATCGGCGCCCTGGTCGGCCTCGTGCTCGCCATCGCCGCCGGGCTCAGCCGGATCGGCGAGGACGCCATCGACCCGCCGATGCAGATGCTGCGCACGTTGCCGCACTTCGGTCTCGTGTCTCTGTTCATCATCTGGTTCGGCATCGGCGAGACGCCGAAGATCGCGCTGATCGCGATGGGTGCGACGTTCCCCCTCTACCTGAACACCTTCGCCGGCATCCGCGGAATCGACCGGAAGATGCTCGAGGCCGCCGAAGTCCATGCACCTGTCCTGGAGCCAGCGGATCCGGCACGTCGTCATCCCCGGCGCGCTCCCCCAGACCTTGGTCGGGCTGCGACAGAGCCTCGGCATCGCCTGGCTCTCCCTCATCGTCGCCGAGACCATCAGCGCCTCGGCCGGCCTCGGCTACCTGATCCTGCACGCGAAGGACTTCATGCAGACCGACGTGATCGTCGTCGGGCTCGCCGTCTACAGCGTGCTCGGTCTCACCACCGACGCGATCGTCCGCTACCTCGAGAGGAAGGCTCTGGCATGGCGCTGCTGAACACCTCCCCCACCCCGACGCCCCAGCCCCGGCGAGTACGTCGCGAGGGTGACCGGCCACGACCGGTCCTTCGGCGACGTGCACGTGCTCCGAGACGTCGACCTCGACGTGCGGCAACGGCGAGTTCGTCGTCCTGCTCGGCCGCAGCGGCTGCGGCAAGTCCACGCTGCTGCGCAGTCTCGCCCGCCTCGACCCCTCGTCGCCCGACGAGGTGCAGGTGCACGGTCGCACCTCGGTCGCGTTCCAGGAGCCGCGGCTGCTGCCGTGGCGCAAGGTCCGCGAGAACGTCGAGATGGCGCTGCTGAACTCCGCCGACCGGCCTACCCGTCGCGAGCACACCGAGAGCACGCTGGCCGAGGTCGGTCTGAGCGAGAAGCTCGACAGCTGGCCGCTCCAGCTCTCCGGCGGACAGGCGCAGCGGGTCTCGCTGGCCCGCGCGCTGGTCAGCAACCCGTCGCTGCTGCTGCTCGACGAGCCGTTCAGCGCCCTCGACGCGCTGACCCGGATCGAGATGCACCAGCTCGTGATCGAGCTGTGGCGCCGTCACTCGATGGCGATCCTCCTGGTCACCCACGACGTCGACGAGGCGCTGGCCCTGGCCGACCGCATCGTCCTGATGGACGAGGGGCGGATCACCCACACCTGGGAGATGACGCTCCCCCGCACCGACCGGGCGCCGTCGCGGCCCGAGATCGCCGGCGCCCGCGCCGAGATCCTCCAGGCCCTCGGCGTCCGGCCCCTTCCCCCCAACCCGAAGCGCAACCCGCTCGAGAACCAAGGAGCAGCATGAAGCTCACCCGCACCCGGCGCCGCTCGTCCCTCGTGGCGGGCGCCGTCGGCCTGATGGCGGCAGCCCTGCTGCTCGCCGGCTGCGGCGGCGCGGCCACCGGCAACGAGGGCGCCGTCCAGAGCGACGGCTCCGTGGACCTGTCGAAGGTCACCCTCATCGTGGGTGACCAGAAGGGGACGAGCGCCCGGGCGCTCCTCTCGGCCGCCGGCCTCGACGACACCGAGTACCGGATCCAGTGGCAGGAGTTCACCTCGGGCCCGCCGCTGCTCGAGGCGCTCAACGCCGGGTCCATCCACGTGGGCCAGGTCGGCAACACGCCCCCGATCTTCGCCGCGGCGGCCAAGGGCACCTTCAAGATGGTCCAGGCGGTCTCGTTCACCGGCAAGGGCGACGTGATCCTGGTCCCGAAGGACTCTCCCATCAAGACGGTCGCCGATCTCGAGGGCAAGGACGTCGCCGTCGCCGAGGGGAGCTCGGCCAACTACAACCTGCTGGCCCAGCTGGACCACGCCGGACTGAAGTACTCCGACGTCGACGTCCAGAACCTCCAGCCGGCCGACGCGCTGGCCGCGTTCACGTCCGGCCATCTCGATGCCTGGGCGACGTGGGACCCGTTCACCTCGCAGGCGGTCATCGACGAGGGTGCGCGCGTCCTGGCCGACGGCAACGACCTCCTCAACGGCGTGAACTTCCAGGTCGCCTCCGAACGCGGCGCTCGAGGACAAGGCGACCAAGGCCGCGCTGCAGGACTACCTGGGCCGGATCACCCGGGCCCAGCTGTGGGCCGCCCAGCACCAGGACGAGTGGTCGAAGGTGTGGGCCGAGCAGACCGGCCTGTCGCCCGACATCACCCTCGCCGCCGCCGAGCAGCGCCCGCCGACCGTCGTGCCGATCGACCGCTCGGTCATCGATTCCGAGCAGGAGATGGCGGACACGTTCTCCGACAACGACCTGCTCCCCGGTGCCGTCGACGTGTCGGAGTACTTCACCTCGGAGTTCAACGACTACGTGAGCGAGCAGGCAGCGAAGGCCGGCCAGACCCCCTGAGGCCCGCACCTCCCCACACCTCCCCCACCCTGCAAGGAGCAGCATGAACACGCACGCGTTCCCCCGATCCCGCCGCCGTGGCGCCCGTACCCGTCTCACGCTCGCCGGCCTCCTGGCCGGCGCCCTCCTCCTCACCGGTTGCGGCGGCGCCGCCACCGGCAACGAGGAGGCCGTCAACGACGACGGCTCGGTCGACCTGGACCAGGTGACGCTCATCGTCGGCGACCAGAAGGGCGGCTCGAAGGCCCTCCTGCAGGCCGCCGGAGAGCTCGACGACGTCCCCTACAAGATCCAGTGGCAGGAGTTCACCTCCGGTCCGCCGCTGCTCGAGGCGCTCAATGCCGGGTCGATCCACATCGGCGGCGTCGGCAACACGCCGCCTCTCTTCGCCGCGGCCGCGAAGGGTGAGTTCCAGGCCGTCCAGGCCGCGACGTACGGCGGCACCGGCGACGCGATCGTGGTGCCGAAGGACTCGCCCATCAAGAGCGTCGCCGACCTCGAGGGCAAGAAGATCGGCGTCGCGGAGGGCAGCTCCGCCAACTACAACCTGCTCGCCCAGCTCGACAAGGCCGGCCTGAAGTACGACGACGTCGAGGTGCAGAACCTCCAGCCTGCCGACGCGCTCGCCGCCTTCAGCTCCGGCCACCTCGACGCCTGGGCGATCTGGGAGCCCTTCACCTCCCAGGCCGAGAAGGAGTCCGGCGCCCGGGTGATCACCACCGGCAAGGGTGTGGTCAACGGCTACGTCTTCCAGGTCGCGTCCCAGGCGGCCCTCGACGACCCGGCGACGACCGCCGCGCTGGAGGACTACGTGGGCCGGATCGCGAAGGCCCAGGTCTGGTCCCAGACGCACAAGGAGGACTGGGCGAAGGTCTGGTCCGAGGAGACGGGCCTGAGCGAGGACATCACCCTCGCAGCCACGAAGAAGCGCGAGATCCAGCTGGTCCCGATCAGCCAGGAGGTCATCGACTCCGAGCAGGGCATGGCCGACGCGTTCTCCGCGAACGGCCTGCTGCCGGGCAAGATCGACGTGGCGCCGTTCTTCACCGACCAGTTCAACTCCGACACGACGGGGAAGTGACATGACCGCGCACGAGAGCCCCACCAGGGGAAGCAAGCTCAAGCTGCACTGGTTCCTGCCCACCTCCGGCGACAGCAGGTCGCTGGTCGGCGCCGGGCAGGGAGTGCCCCACGAGGTGCGGTCCGGCCTCCGGGAGACCGTCACCAACGGGTTCCGTGAACCCACCATCGACTACCTCGCGGACGTGGCACGCACCGCCGAGAAGCTCGGCTTCGAGGGGGTGCTCACCCCGACCGGGACCTTCTGCGAGGACGCCTGGCTGACCACCGCCGCGCTGGTCCGGGAGACGACGCGGCTGAAGTTCCTGGTGGCGTTCCGACCCGGAGTCGTGAACCCGGTGCTCGCCGCCCAGATGGCGGCCGCCTACCAGCGGATCTCCGGCGGGCGGCTGATGCTCAACGTCGTCACCGGCGGCGAGCCGAAGGAGCAGGCCCGGTTCGGCGACACCGCCTCCAAGGCCGAGCGGTACGCCCGCACCGACGAGTTCCTCTCCGTGGTGCGCGGGACCTGGAACGAGGCGCCGTTCGACTTCACCGGCGAGCACTTCCAGGTCGAGGGCGCCATGGTCAGCGGCGGCATCGACCCGGTGCCGGACATCTACTTCGGTGGGTCCTCCGGCCCGGCGGGTCCGGTGGCGGCCCGCCACGCGGACGTGTACCTGACCTGGGGCGAGCCGCCGGAGCTGGTGCGGGAGAAGATCGCGTGGATGCGCGACCTCGCCGCGTCGGAGGGGCGCGTCCTGCGCTTCGGGCTGCGGATCCACACCCTCTCCCGGGACACCAGCGAGGAGGCCTGGCAGCACGCCCAGTGGCTCCTGGACGGGCTCGACCCGGCGACCGTCGCGCGGGCACAGTCCGCGCTCGCGGCCAGCGAGTCCACCGGCCAGCAGCGGATGCTGTCGCTGCGCGGCGGCCGCTCGACGTACGCCTCGGCACGCGAGCTGGAGGTGGCGCCGAACCTGTGGAGCGGCGTCGGCCTGGTGCGCGGCGGCGCCGGCACCGCCCTCGTGGGAAGCCACCAGGAGGTCGCCGACCGGCTGGAGGAGTACCACCGGCTCGGCATCGACGAGTTCATCCTGTCGGGCTACCCGCACGTCGAGGAGGCCTACTGGTTCGCCGAGGGGGTGATGCCCCTGCTGCGCCGGAAGGGGCTCCACGGCGACCCGCTGCCGACCCACCCGGTGGCCGCGTCGGCGTGACGTGCGTCCACGCCCCCGGCCTTGTGCAACGCTGGGGGTGTGGACGACGTGACCTGGGGCGCCTTCGCCCTCACCCTGACCCTGCTCGGGGGGATCTGGACCTGGTTCGCCTTCCGCCGGCGCGGCGTGGCGTCGGGGTTGAGGGCGGCCGCCTTCACGCTGCTGCCGATGGCGGCGTACCTGACCCGGACCCTGCGCCTCTTCACGCGGGTGGCCGGCGCAATCGCGGACTGGGCCGCCAGCCTGGTGTTCAACCCCTTCGTCTGGGTGGGCTTCGTCCTGTTCGGCGTCTCGGTGTCGCTGTTCGTGGTCTCCGGGCTGCTGCGCGCCCGTGAGCTCGGCGGCCGCCCCGAGAAGAGCGGGCGGCGCGGCAAGCAGCTCCCGCCCGGGGGCAAGGGCGCGCCCGCGATCGACGACGACATGGCCGAGATCGAGGCGCTCCTGCGCAAGCGCGGCATCTCCTGATGGGGCAGTCCTTCATCGACCGCAACCGGTTGTGGGCGCGGCTGAACGGAGCCGTGGCCGCACACGGCACGCCCCTGCCCACCCCGACGATGGTCGTCGACCTCGACGCCTTCGACGCGAACGCCGACGACCTGGTGCGCCGTGCCGGCGGGAAGCCCGTGCGCGTCGCCTCCAAGTCGCTGCGCGTGCCGGCGCTCCTGGAGCGGGCCCTGGACCACGACGGGTTCCACGGCGTCCTGGCCTACACGCTGCGCGAGGCGCTGTGGCTGCACGAGCACGACATCGCCGACGACATCGTGGTCGCCTACCCGACGGTCGACCGGGGCGCCCTCGCCGACCTGGTCGGCTCCCCCTCGGCCGCCACCCACATCACGCTGATGATCGACGACCGGGCCCACCTGGACCTCGTCGACTCGGTCCGCGCCTCGCTGGCGGTGCCGATCCGGATCGCCATCGACATCGACGCCGGCCTGCGCGTCGGCGGCCAGCACGTCGGGCCGAAGCGGTCCCCGCTGTGGGACGTGGCCGCCGTCGTCGACCTCGCCCGCACCGTCGAGGCCCGGGGCGGCTTCCGGCTGGTCGGCGCGATGACCTACGAGGGCCAGGTCGCGGGGCTGCCGGACCAGCTGCCCGGCCAGCGCACCCGGTCGCTGGTGCTGCGCCGGATGAAGACGCTGTCCCTGAGCCAGCTGCAGGAGCGCCGCGGCGAGATCGACGAGGCACTGCGCCAGGTCGCCTCGCTCGAGTTCTGGAACGCGGGCGGCTCCGGCTCGGTGGAGGAGTCGGCCCACGACCCGATCGTCACCGAGGTGAGCGCCGGGTCGGGGCTGCTCGTCCCGCGCCTGTTCGACCACTACGCGTCGTTCCGGCCGCGGCCCGCGTCGTTCTTCGGCGCGCCCGTCGTACGCCGTCCCTCGCCGCAGGTCGCCACCGTGCACGGCGCCGGCCTGGTCGCGTCCGGGGCCGCCGGCGCGGACCGGCTGCCCACGCCGTGGGCACCGGCCGGGCTGCGCCTGACCGGCCTCGAGGGCGCGGGTGAGGTGCAGACCCCGGTCACCGGGCCCGCCGCGGCCCTGCTGCGCATCGGCGACCTGGTGTGGTTCCGGCACGCCAAGTCCGGCGAGCCGTTCGAGCACACGCCCACCGTGCACCTGCTGCAGGGCGAGTCGTTCGTGGACTCGGTCCCGACGTACCGCGGCCTCGGCCTCGCGTTCTGACCCGTGGGTCCCACCGACGCGGCAGCGCTGCTGCTGGAGCTGGCCGAGTCGCGGCCGCCCACGCTCGGGCCGGGGCGGCTGGTCTGTGTCGACGGGCCGGCAGGCTCGGGGAAGACGACGCTCGCCGGCGCGGTCGCGGCGCTCCGCCCGGGCGCCCGCGTGATCCACATGGACGACCTGTACGACGGGTGGAACGGGCTGCCGCACCTCACCGACCAGCTGTCCGGCCTGTTGCGCCCGCTGGCCGACGGCGAGCCCGGCTGCTACCGCCGCTACGACTGGTACGCCGGCTGCTACGCCGAGACCGTCGACGTCCCTCCCGGCGACCTGCTGGTGCTCGAGGGCGTGGGCTCGGGGTCGCGGACGCACGCGGACCTCACCACCGCCCTCGCCTGGGTCTGGGCGCCGGAGGAGCTGCGGCTGCGGCGCGGGCTGGAGCGGGACGGCGTCGCGCTCCGGGACCGGTGGCGCCAGTGGATGGTCGACGAGGACCTGCACTTCTCCCGGGACGGGGTGGCCGGGCGCGCCGACCTGCACGTCGACGGGACCGGGCTGACGCCCCCGCGGCTGCGATGACCCTAGGGTTGGGGCCATGCTCTCTCCCAGTGGCGACCAGTTCGAGATCAGCGGCGGCGGCTACCGCGCGGTCGTGACCGAGGGCGGCGCCGCGCTGCGGCACCTGGAGTACGCCGGCCGGCCGCTGCTGGACGGCTTCGACGCGGACCGCATGTCGCCGGGGGGCCGCGGCCAGCTGCTGATGCCGTGGCCCAACCGGGTCCGGGACGGTGCCTACACCTTCGGCGGCCGCGACCTGCAGCTGCCGCTGACCGAGCCGGCGCGGCACAACGCCTCGCACGGGCTCGTCCGCTGGGTCGCCTGGACCCTGGAGGAGCACACCGACAACTCGGTCTCGCTGGTCTACCGGCTGATGGCCCAGACCGGCTACCCGTGGACGCTGGACCTGCACGTGCTCTACGACCTGTCCGCCGACGGGCTCACGGTCACCCAGACGGCCACCAACATGGCGGCCGAGCCCGCGCCGTACGCCAGCGGGGCGCACCCCTACCTCGCCGTCGGCCCCGGTCCGGTCGACTCGCTCGAGCTGACCCTGCCGGCCGCCACCCGGTCACTGGTCGACGACCGGCTGCTGCCCGTGGGCCGCGAGGACGTCGAGGACACGGCGTACGACTTCCGGGTCGCGCGGCCGGTGCGCGACACGGGGTTCGACGACGCCTTCACCGACCTCGAGCGGGACGAGCAGGGCATCGCGACCGCGGTGCTGCGCGACCCCGCCACCGGCCACGGCGTCGCGCTGTGGGTGGACGAGCGGCACCGGTGGCTGCAGGTCTTCAGCGCCGACGAGGTGCCCGGAACGGCCCGGCGGTCGCTGGCCGTGGAGCCGATGACCGCGCCTGCGGACGCGTTCCGCTCGGGCGACGACCTGGTGACGCTCGCGCCGTCGGGCGAGGCGGGCGACGAGCACTCCGCGTCCTGGGGCATCCGGGCCCTCGACTGAGCCCGGACGCGCCGGCTCAGCGGTCGACCAGCGCGCGGAGCTGGCGTACGGCGGTGCGGGCCCGGGCCCCGTCGGAGCCCTGGATGCCCAGCGCCGCCATGGTGGTGCCGTCGCTGAGGTCGAGGGTGACCCACGGCGCGCCCGGCGGCAGGTGCACCGCCACGATCTCGGCCCAGTCGAGCTCACGGCGCCGGTAGCCGTTGACGACCACCAGCCGGTCCTCCTCGGCGACCACCCGCGACCTCACCAGGGCGAACCAGGCGGCGAAGGCGAGCAGCCCGAGGAAGACGAGCGTGCCGCGCTGGAAGGGCGTGAACTTGGCGCGCGTCTCGGGGTCGAAGGAGAACCAGGCGAAGGCGCAGACGACGAGGAGCGCGCCCCCGAACACCACCCCTGCCAGACGGGCACCGAAGGGCCGCCAGGTGTGCGGCAGCGTGACGAGGCCGGGCACGTCAGAGTCGGCAGGCATGGATGTCGGTGAGCAGGATCCCGCGTGCCCCGAGGTCGAACAGCTCGTCCATCAGTCGCTGCGCGCCGGCGCGGGGCACCATCGCGCGGACCGCGACCCAGCCCTCGCGGTGCAGCGGCGAGACGGTCGGGCTCTCGATGCCCGGGGTCAGCGCGACGGCCGCGGCCACGTGCTCGCTCTTGATGTCGTAGTCCATCATCACGTAGCTGCGGGCCACGAGGACGCCCTCGAGGCGCCGCCTGAAGATCTCGAAGCCGGACGGCACCGAGCCCGTGCGGGTGATCAGCACCGCCTCGGACTCGAGGATCACGTCACCGAACGTCTCCAGGCCGGCCTGGCGCAGGGTGCTGCCGGTCTCCACGACGTCGGCGATCACGTCCGCGACGCCGAGCTGGATGCTGGTCTCGACCGCCCCGTCGAGCCGGGTCACGGTCGCGTCGATCCCCCGCTCCTCGAGGAACGCGCGCACCACCCCGACGTACGACGTGGCGATGCGGGTGCCGGCCAGCTGGCCGAGGTCGGAGAACTTCCCCGCGGGGCCGGCGAAGTGGAAGCGGCTGCGGCCGAAGCCGAGCTCGAGCACCTCGTCGGCCTTGGCCCCGGAGTCCCGCAGCAGGTCGCGGCCGGTGACGCCCACGTCGAGGGTGCCCTCGCCGACGTAGAGCGCGATGTCGCGGGGGCGCAGGTAGAAGAACTCGACGCCGTTCTCGGCATCGATCAGCGTGAGCTCCTTGGAGTCGTTCCGCTGGCGGTAGCCGGACTCGCGCAGGATCTCGGACGCGGACTGGGACAGCGAGCCCTTGTTGGGGACCGCGACCCGGAGCAGGGGTGCACTCATGGCAGACCTCAGAGGTGGGTGTAGACGTCGTGCAGGCTGATGCCGCTGGCGAGCATGAGCACCTGGGCGTGGTAGAGCAGCTGGCTGATCTCCTCGGCCGTGCGCTCCTTGCCCTCGTGCTCGGCGGCCATCCAGGACTCGGCCGCCTCCTCGACCAGCTTCTTGCCGATCGCATGGACGCCGGCATCGAGCTGCGCGACGGTGCCGGATCCCTCGGGGCGCTCCCGGGCCTTCTCGCTGAGCTCGGCCCAGAGCTCGTCGAACGTCTTCACGGTCGCCCAGCCTACGGCGTCCGCCGACCCGTCGTTTCTTCGCGTCCAGCAGCGTCGACCCGTCGTTACCTGGGACACACTCGTGGGCAGGTGACGACGGGTCGGCGTCGTACCGACGCAACAAGCGACGGGTCGGCGGCGTACCGACGCAACACGCGACAGGTCGGCGTCAGGTCTGGTAGCCGCGCTTGATCGTCCGCAGGGTCTGGGCGGTGAGCAGCGCGGCGGAGGTCGCCTCGTAGCCCTTGTCCTCCTTCGACCCCTCGAGGCCGGCCCGGTCCAGCGCCTGCTGGTCGTCGTCACAGGTGAGGACGCCGAAGCCGACAGCGGCCTGGTGGTCGAGGGCGACCCGGGTCAGGCCGTCGGTGGCGGCGTTGCAGACGTAGTCGAAGTGCGGGGTCCCGCCCCGGATCACGACGCCGAGGGCGACCACCGCGTCGTACCCCTGGGCCGCGAGCGCGGCGGCGACCACCGGGAGCTCGAAGGTCCCGGGCACCCGGACCACCGTGGGTGCCTCCACCTTGAAGTCGCGGCACGCGCGCAGCGCGCCGTCCAGCAGGCCGTCCATGACCTGCTCGTGCCAGCTCGCGGCGACCACGGCGACACGCAGGTCGTGGCAGTCGACGGGCTTCTGGTCGGGGGCTCCGGCTCCGCTCATGGGCGGGCTCCTTCCTCGAGGGGCAGGTGGGGCAGGTCGTGACCCATCCGGTCACGCTTGGTGAGCAGGTAGGCGATGTTGTGGTCGTTGGGATGCGGCGTGAGCTGGACCCGCTCGGCGACCGCGACCCCGAAGTCCTCCAGGTTGCTGACCTTGTCGGGGTTGTTCGTCAGCAGCCGGACGCTCTCGATGCCGAGGTCGCGCAGGACCTGGGTGGCGGTGCCGTAGTGGCGCGCGTCCGCGGGCAGCCCGAGGTCGAGGTTGGCGTCCACGGTGTCCCGGCCGCCGTCCTGGAGCTGGTAGGCCTGCAGCTTGGCCACCAGCCCGATGCCGCGGCCCTCGTGCCCGCGCAGGTAGACCACGACGCCACGGCCCTCCTCGACGATCCGCTCGAGGGCCTCCTCCAGCTGCGGGCCGCAGTCACACCGGTGGCTGCCGAAGACGTCGCCGGTCAGGCACTCGGAGTGCACCCGGGTCAGCACCGGCTCGGGGCCCGATACGTCGCCGTACACGAGGGCGATGTGCTCGGAGGCGTCGACGGTGATCCGATAGCCGTACGCCGTGAAGTCGCCGTGGCGGGTGGGCAGCCGGGTCTCGGCGACGCGCTCGACCAGGGTCTCGTGGCGGCGGCGGTAGCGGACCAGCTCGTCGATCGAGATCATCGCCAGCCCGTGCTCGTCGGCGAACTCGCGCAGCTCGGGGCCGCGCTTCATGGTGCCGTCGTCGTTGACGACCTCGACCAGGACGCCGGCGGGCGTGAGGCCGGCCAGCGTCGCGAGGTCGACCGCGGCCTCGGTGTGACCGCGGCGGACCAGGACGCCGCCCTCGCGGTAGCGCAGCGGGAAGACGTGCCCGGGCCGGGTGATCTCCCACGGCTCGGTGGCCGAGTCGGCGAGCACGCGGACCGTGTGCGCGCGGTCGGCCGCGCTGATCCCGGTCGTGACGCCGTCCCGGGCGTCGACGGAGATGGTGTACGCGGTGCGCAGCCGGTCCTTGTTGTGCGGCGTCATCAGCGGGATCTCGAGCCGGTCCAGCATGTCGGCCGGCATCGGCACGCAGATGACGCCGCTGCTGTAGCGGATCGTGAACGCCATCAGCTCCGGCGTCGCCTTGCTGGCGGCGAAGATGATGTCGCCCTCGTTCTCGCGGTCCTCGTCGTCGACGACGACGACGGCCCTGCCGGCCGCGATGTCGGCGATCGCGCGCTCGACGGGGTCGAGCCTGACCTTGTCGCTCATGCGTGTGCTCCTTGCTGGGGGGTCTCGACCGTCGAGGGGGACGGTTCGCCGGTCGGGGTGACGGTGCGCGTGGCTCGCCACCAGGCGGCCAGGCCGACGACGCAGAAGCCGCCGTAGAAGAGGTACATGCCCGCGGTCGGGTAGTAGCCGGCCTGGATCAGGGTGGTCACGCCGACGGCGTCGACCGCGATCCAGACCAGCCAGAACTCCACCCAGCCGCGGGCCATGCCGTACGTCGCGAGCAGCGAGCCGGCGAGGATCCAGGCCTCGGTGGTGGGGTTCCACGACCCGATCCGCTGGAGCAGCTGGTAGGCGAGCCCGTAGCCGACCACGGCGAGGAGGAGCAGCAGCACGCGCTCGGCACCGCTCGCCCACCGCGGCGCGATGGCGCCACCGTCGACCGCGTCGCGGCTGCGGGACCAGCGCCACCAGCCGTAGAGGCTGGCGACCGCGAACATGATCTGGCGGCCGGCCTGGCCCCACAGCGGCTCGCCGCCGGTCTGGCCGCTCAGCTCGCCGCTGACGAAGACCGTGAAGAGCAGGGCGTTGCCGACCAGGCCGACCGGCCAGGCCCACACCCGGCGGCGCATGCCGAGCAGCGCGCTGGCGAGGCCGAACAGGTTGCCGACCACCTCGCGCACCGAGAGACCGGTGTCGCCGACCGGGATGGTGCCGTGCAGCAGCCAGTCGAGCATCAGAGGGCCTGCCCCTCGGTCGCGCCGCGGAGCCGCTCGAGGTACCCGCCGGCCAGCAGCCGCTCGACGTGCTTGGCGATGACGTCGGTCTCGAGGTTGACCCGGTCGCCGGTGCCGCGGAAGCCGAGGGTGGTGCGGGCCAGCGTCTCGGGGATGAGGCTGACGGTGAACCGGTCGTCGCCGGCCTCCACGACGGTCAGGCTGACCCCGTCGACGGTGATCGAGCCCTTGTCGACCAGGTAGCGGGCCAGCTCGGGGGGCATCGCGATCTCCACGACCTCCCAGTGCTCGCTGGGGGTCCGGCTCACGACGGTGCCGACACCGTCGACGTGTCCCTGGACGATGTGCCCGCCGAGCCGCTTCTCCACGGTGACGGCACGCTCGAGGTTGACCCGGTCGCCCGGCGCGACGCCGTACAGGCTGGTCTTGTCGAGGGTCTCCTGCATGACGTCGGCGGTCCAGGTGTCCTCGGTGCGCGCGGCGACGGTGAGGCAGCAGCCGTTGACGGCGATGGAGTCGCCGAGCCCGGCGTCCTCCAGCACCGTGGCGGCACGGATGGTGAGCCGGATGGCGTCACCCTGGTCCTCGACCGCCTCGACGGTGCCGAGCTCCTCGACGATTCCGGTGAACATGTCAGTGGCCTTCCTGGCAGGGCCCCGCGGACGGGGTCATGGTGAGACGGACGTTGGGCGGCTCGCCGTCGACGCCGTCGAGCACGGTCACGTCGGTGACCGTGGGACGCAGCGCGTCGGCGATGGTGGTGATCCCGAGGTCGGCGACGGCGTTGCGGCCGCTGCCGAGCAGCACCGGTGCCACGTAGGCGACGATCTCGTCGACGAGGCCGGCGCGCACGAAGGCGGCCGCGAGGGTCGGGCCGCCCTCGAGGAAGACGTGCTGCCGACCGCGGGCGTAGAGCTCGGCGAGGGCGGCGTGCGGGTCGCGGGTGCGCAGGTGCACCGTCTCGGCACCCGGGGCCAGCTCGGTGTCGAAGACGCGGCGGCCGGGGTCGAGGTCGCGCTCCCCCATCACCGCGCGCAGCGGCTGCCGGGCCAGCGGCCGGTCGTCCACGTCGCGGACCGTCAGCCGGGGGTCGTCGACGGCCACGGTGTTCGTGCCGACCAGCATCGTGTCGCAGAGCGCCCGCAGCCGGTGGGTGTCGTGGCGCGCGGCGGCGCTGGAGACCCAGCGGCTGGTGCCGTCGGCGGCGGCGCTGCGGCCGTCGAGGCTCGCGGCGAACTTCCAGGTGACGAAGGGTCGTCCGTGGTCGACGGCGAAGGTCCAGACCCGGTTCAGGTCCCGCGCCCGGTCCTCGAGGAGGCCGCCCTCGACCTCCACACCCGCCGCGCGCAGCGTGTCGCCGCCCCCGGCCGCGACCGGGTTCGGGTCCGGCTGCGCGAAGACGACCCGTCGTACGCCGGCCTCGACCAGCGCCTGCGCGCACGGGCCGGTCCGGCCGGTGTGGTTGCAGGGCTCGAGCGTGACGACGGCGGTGGTCCCGCGGGCGGCCGAGCCGGCCTGCGCCAGCGCGTCGGCCTCGGCGTGGCCGGTGCCGGCGCCGCGGTGGTAGCCCTCGGCCACGGTGCGGCCCTCGGCGTCGAGCAGCACGCACCCGACCCGCGGATTGGGACCCAGCGGGACGCCGGGCGTGGCGGCGAGCTCGAGAGCGCGCTGCATGGCGCGCCGCTCGGCGTGGCTGGAGGTCATCCGCCGGGCCCCTTCCTGGTCCGCTCACGGACTCCGGGGCGACGGCGGGGCCACGCGCTCCACCGTCGATGACGGAGGGGCGGCAGTCCTGCCTGCGTGCGCTTCCCATCCGGACTTTGACCGTCGGTCCAGGAGTTCCACCTGGTCAACCGGTCACTGGCTGTGACCGGGTCGCGGACTTCTGAGCGAAGCGAGGAAGCATCGATCAGTCACCGCCGGCTCGGAATTTCACCGACCCCAGAGCACGCGAGCTCACTGAACTCGTCGCGGCAAGTTTGCCACAGCGGTCGTCACCCGGCGCCGTGAGGTGAGGCACAGCCCCGGCGTCAGGAGACCGCGGCCTCCGCCTTCGCGCGGAGCTCGGCGACCATCCGGTCCGGGTCGTCGGCGGAGTAGACCGCGGAGCCGGCCACGAACACGTCGGCACCGGCCTCGGCGCAGCGCTCGATGGTCTCCAGCGAGACTCCCCCGTCGACCTGCAGCCAGGTCTCGACGCCGTGCTTGTCCATCAGCGCGCGGGCCCGGCGGATCTTGGGCAGGCAGAGGTCGAGGAACTTCTGGCCACCGAAGCCGGGCTCGACCGTCATCACCAGCAGCATGTCGAGCTCGGGCAGCAGGTCCTCGTAGGGCTCGATCGGGGTGGCCGGCTTGAGCGCCATGCTGGCCCGCGCACCGTGGGACCGGATCTCCCGGGCCAGGCGGACGGGCGCCTTCGCCGCCTCGACGTGGAAGGTCACCGACCCGCAGCCGGCCTCGACGTACGCCAGCGCTTCCCGATCGGGGTCCTCGATCATCAGGTGCGCGTCGAGCGGCGTCTGCGTGGACCGGGCGAGGGCCTCGACCATGGTCGGGCCGAAGGTGAGGTTCGGGACGAAGTGGTTGTCCATGACGTCCACGTGCACCCAGTCGGCGCTGCCGATCCGGGCCACCTCCGCCCCGAGGTTCGCGAAGTCGGCGTTCAGGATGCTCGGCGTGATCTGGATACCCACGGGCGACGATCCTAGGCCGTCGGCTCGTCGAGCCGCGCAGCGCGGGACCCCTGCGGCACGACGACCCGTACCGCGTTCGCCTCCACCTCGAACGTCGCCGGGGTCCGGGCGGCGATCTCGCCGTCGAGGTTGACCGACAGCTCCGGCTCGGTGGTCACCCGGACCCGCCGCGTCGTCAGGTGGTGCACCTTCTCGTGCTCCACGAGCCTGCCGCTCCTGAGGAATCGCGCGATCGACATGTGCTCGTGCAGGCGCCCCTTCTCGATCGCCAGGACGTCGAGGGTGTGGTCGTCGACCGAGGCGTTGGGAGCGACGGTGTTGCCGCCGCCGAAGTGGCGGCCGTTGCCGACCCCGACCTGGAGCAGGTCGTCGAGGTCCATGGGTTCGTGGTCGTGGTCGGGGAACTCCAGTCGAGCCCGGAACGGCTCGTGCCGTCGGTACGCCTTCAGCGTCGCGACCGGGTAGGCCACCGGCCCGAGCCGGCGCTTGAGCCCCGGCGTGAGCTGCTCGGTGACCTCGACGGACAGCCCGAGCGAGGCGAGGTTGAGGTAGGGGCGACCGTTCACCCGGCCGAGGTCGACGTCGACCACCGAGCCCATGAGCAGGGCGGCCACGGCAGCGTCGGGCTCCAGCGGCATCTCGAGGGTGCGGGCGAAGTCGTTGGCGGTCCCCAGCGGCAGCACGCCCAAGGTGATCGCGCTGCCGGCGACCTTGCCCGCTGCGCAGCTGACGGTCCCGTCACCGCCACCGACGACCAGCAGGTCGGGGCCGGCGGCGACCGCCTCGGCCAGGCTCGCGTCGAGATCGCTCCCGGAGCGGACCGGCACCATCTCCAGCGAGTCGTAGCCCGCCTGCCCGAGCAGCTCGGCCGTCCGATCGAACGCGGCCGCGCCCCGGCGCGAGCCTGCGTTGACGACGGCGACCACGTTCCTGGCATCTCTGGCGTGCAGCATCCGTCGACGGTAGCCCGCACCGGTGCGGTTCCCCGGCCACCCCGCTGCCCGGTCCCGTGGGCGTGGCCCGGCTCACTCCTCGGGGTCCGCGGGTGGTGCGGCGCCCTCCCGCTCGTCGCGCTCGGCCCACTCCAGCAGCGGGGCGATGTCGAAGACGTGGTCGTCGATGTCGGCGTGCAGGTCACCGATCTCGGCGAACCGGTCGGGCACCGTGAAGATCGTGAAGTCGCGCGGGTCGACGGCGTCCACCTCGTCCCAGCGGATCGGCGTGGAGACGCGGGCGTCGGGCAGGCCGCGCACGGAGTACGCCGCGGCGATGGTGTGGTCGCGGGCGTTCTGGTTGTAGTCGACGAACAGGTGGTGCGGGTCGCGGTCCTTCGTCCACCAGGTCGTCGTCACGTCGTCGGGGGCCCGCCGCTCGACCTCGCGGGCGAACGCCAGCGCGGCCCGGCGTACGTCCTTGAAGCCGTGCTCCGGGGCGATCCGCACGTAGACGTGCATGCCCTTGCTGCCGCTGGTCTTCGGGAAGCCGGTCGCCCCGAGCTCGTCGAGGACCTCGTGCGCGACGTGCGCGACCCGCCGCACGGTGGCGTAGTCGCACAGCGGCCCGGGGTCGAGGTCGATGCGCCACTCGTCGGGCTTCTCGGTGTCGCCGCGCCGGCTGTTCCAGGGGTGGAACTCCACCGTGGACATCTGCACCGCCCAGATCACGCTGCCCAGCTCGGTGACGCAGAGCTCGTCGGCGGTGCGGTTCCAGCGCGGGAAGTGCAGCTGCACGGTCTCGACCCACGGCGGGGCACCCGCGGGCAGCCGCTTCTGGTGGACCTTGTCCCCGGCCAGCCCCTTGGGGAACCGGTGCAGCATGCAGGGCCGCTCGTAGAGCGCGTTGACGATGCCGGGCCCGACCGCGAGGTAGTACTCGACGAGGTCGAGCTTGGTGGCGCCGCTCTCGGGGAAGTAGACCCGGTCGGGGTTGCTGACCCGGACCACCCGGTCGTCCACCTCGATCTCCACGGACGGCGACTTGGCGGCGGGCATGGCAGCACCGTACGACGTACCGTGCCGGCATGAGGTTCGACCAGCCGCCGGTCGTGCGGATCTCCCTCGACCCGGACGCGCCGATCGAGCGCGGGACCTGGCCGATGAGCATCCCTGCCGTCGCCGAGCTGGCACGGGACGGGCTCGACCTCGCTCCCGGCGTCACGTTCCTGGTCGGCGAGAACGGCTCCGGGAAGTCGACGCTCGTCGAGGCGGTGGCGATGGCCTACGGGATGGCCCCGGAGGGCGGGTCGACCGGGAGCCAGCACAGCACCCGCGCGTCCGAGTCACCCCTGGGCCATGCACTGCGGCTCCAGCGCGGCATCGGGGCGGCGCGCTGGGGCTTCTTCCTGCGCGCGGAGACGATGCACGGGTTCTACACCTACCTGGAGGACAACCCGGGCGAGGGCGAGCCCCGGTTCCACGCGATGAGCCACGGCGAGTCGTTCCTCGCGGTCCTCGAGCGGCGCTTCGACTCCCCCGGCTTCTACTGCCTCGACGAGCCCGAGGCGGCGCTGTCGTTCTCCTCGACGCTCGGGCTCGTCTCGGTGCTGCACGAGGTGGCGCGCAGCGGCGGGCAGGTCCTCTGTGCGACGCACTCCCCCGTGCTCGCGGCCATGCCCGGCGCCACCATCCTGGAGGTCGGCGAGTGGGGGCTGCGTCGTACGACGTGGGACGAGCTGGAGCTGGTGCAGCACTGGCGGTCCTACCTGGACGCGCCGGGCCGCTACCTGCGGCACGTCATCGAGGACTGAGGTGCGTCTCTCAATTCGGCGCCGTCGCGAGCGGGGCTTCGCGCCGTATCTGGCAAGACGAAGGCGGGACGGAGTCCCGTCGAGTCGCCGACAACGCCGCCAGATCGGATGCGAAGCCACGCGCAGCAGGCGCCCCGAATTGAGAGACGTGCCGCAGGCCGGTCAGGTCTTGCGGAACAGCGCCATGAACATCGCGTCGGTGCCGTGGCGGTGCGGCCAGAGCTGGACGGTGCCGGGCGTCGGGCCGGCGCAGTTGGGTACGCCGGGCAGCAGCGTGGTGGCGTCCTCGAGGGTCGCCTCGGGGTGGGTCTGCAGCACGGAGGTGACCACCCCCTCGGTCTCGGCGAGGACCGGCGAGCAGGTGGCGTAGAGGACCACGCCCCCGGGCCGCACCAGCTCGAGCGCCGAGCCGACCAGCGCCCGCTGCAGCAGGACCAGCGCCAACAGGTCGTCGGCCTTGCGCCGCCAGCGCGCCTCCGGGCGGCGGCGCAGCGCGCCCAGCCCGGTGCACGGGGCGTCGACCAGGATCCGGTCGAAGCTGCCGGGCGGCCACGGCGGGGCGGTGCCGTCGGCCGCGACGACGCCGAGCACGCCGTCGGCACCGTCGAGGGAACGGGCGACCAGTCGGGCACGGTGCGGTTGCCGCTCCCCCGCCACCAGCCGGGCACCCCGGCGCGCGGCCAGGGCGGCCAGCAGCGCCGCCTTGCCACCGGGGCCGGCGCACAGGTCGAGCCAGGTCCGGTCCTCGCCCTCGACCGGCGCGGCGGCCAGCGCCATCGCGACCAGCTGCGACCCCTCGTCCTGGACGCCGGCGCGGCCCTCGGCGACGGCAGGGATCGCTCCCGGGTCACCGCCCTCGAGCACCACGCCGTACGGCGACCAGGGCGTCGGCTCGCCGGGAAGCTCCTCGCGCGTCGACCGGCCGGGCCGGGCCACGAGCGTCACCCGCGGCGGCTCGTTGTCGGCCGCGAGCAGGTCGTGGAGCTCGTTCCAGCCCACGGCGTTCCGCAGCTCCTCGACGACCCACTGCGGGTGGCTGTAGGCGATCGACGCGAAGCGCACCGGGGCGACCCGCGGGTCGGGGGCGACCCGGCCGATCCACTCGGTCAGCTCCTGCTCCGCCACCCGGCGCAGCACGGCGTTCGCGAACCCGGCCGCACCCGAGCTCACCTTGGCGCGCACCAGGTCCACCGTGGTGCTGATGGCGGCGTGGGTCGGGACCCGCATCGAGAGCAGCTGGTGGGTGCCGAGCCGCAGCGCGTCGAGCACCTTGGCCTCGACCTTGCTGAGCGGCCGGTCCACGCACGCCGCCAGGATCGCGTCGTAGGTGCCGCGCCGGCGGATCGTCCCCGAGGCCAGCTCGGTCACGAAGGCCGCGTCGCGGCCCGTGAGGCCGTGGTGGCGCAGGACCGCGGGCAGCACGAGGTTGGTGTAGGCCTGGTCGACGCGCACCGCCTTGAGCACGTCCAGCGCGGCCAGGCGGGCGGGGTCGACGCTGCCCCGGGACCCCGAGCGCTGCTGGCCGGGCCGCTGCGTGCCGGTGCGTGGCTCAGCCATCGAGGTACTTCCTGGCCAGCGACCTGGGCGCCTTCGCTGCCCATGCGTCGGTGATGATCTCGGCCAGCTCGTCGCGCGCGATCTCGTGGAGTCGGGACTGCTGGACCAGGACCGCGTTGAAGCCGCGGAAGTGGTCGATGGTGAAGAACGGGAGACGCTCGTCCTGGACCAGCGCCTCCTTCTCGGCGGCCGACGGCGTCATGATGACGAGCAGGTCGTCGTACATCTCCCCGGTCGCGGGGTCGACCGCGGTGCGGTGCGGGGCCCGGAACAGCAGGAAGCCCTTGCCGCGGACCTTGTACGTCGGCCGGTCGCCCCAGGACGTCCCGAGCTCGACCTCCGGGAGCGACGTGCAGATCTCGTCGATGTCGTCGGTGCGGGCCCGGCGGGTCATGACCCCGACGGTATCGGGAGCCAGCGCGGCATTCATGCGAAACAGGCCCCTGTCTCGAGGCGTACGCCGCGCGCCCAGTCGGCGGCGCCCATCTGCTTCTTGCCGAAGGCCTTCACCTCACCGAGGCGGACCGGGACGGTGCCGGTGCCGACGTAGACGGCGTTCTTGGTGACGTCGAGGAGGCCCGGTGCCAACGCGTCGCGGTCCGGGCACGGGGTGACCGGGCCGATCTTGATGCGCTCGCCCTCGTGGGTCGACCAGGCACCCGGGCCCGGCGTGCAGGCCCGGATCCGGCGGTCGACCCCGATGGCGGGCTCGGTCCAGTCGACGCGGGCGTCGTCGACGGTGATCTTCGGGGCGAAGCTGACGCCCTCGGCCTGCTGCGGCCGCGCCTCCAGCGACCCGTCCTCGATGCCGTCGAGGGTGGCCACCAGCAGCCCGGCGCCCCCCTCCGCCAGCCGCGCGAGCAGGTCACCGGCGGTGTCGGCCGGGCGGATCCGCTCCGTCATCACCCCGAACGTCGGGCCCGCGTCGAGCTCCTTGACGATCCGGAACGTGGTCGCGCCGGTGACCTCGTCCCCGGCCCACAGCGAGTGCTGCACCGGGGCCGCGCCGCGCCAGGACGGGAGCGCCGAGAAGTGCAGGTTGACCCAGCCGTGCACCGGGATGTCCAGCGCGGACTGCGGGAGCAGGGCGCCGTACGCGACCACGGGGCAGCAGTCGGGCCGCAGCTCGCGCAGCGCCGCCTGGAAGTCGGGGTCGCGCGGGTGCTCGGGCCTGAGGACCGGCAGTCCGAGCTCCTCGGCGCGCTGCGCGACAGGGCTCGCGACCAGCTTGCGGCCACGGCCGGCGGGCGCGTCGGGCCGGGTGACGACGGCGACGAGCTCGTGGCGGGACTCGGCGATGGCGTCGAGCGAGGGGACGGCCACCTCGGGGGTGCCGGCGAAGACGAGGCGCATGGGCGGCTAGAACCCCAGCCCGCGGGTGGCGTGCGGCGAGACCTTGACGGTCGGCTTCTCGAGGCCGAACCAGTCGGACTCGCGGATCGCCTTCATCGCGGCCTTGCGTGCCTCCGGGTCCAGCCGGTCGACGAACAGCACGCCGTCGAGGTGATCGGTCTCGTGCTGGATCGCCCGGGCGAGGTAGTCCGACCCGCTGATCGTGACCGGCTCGCCGTACATGTCGAAGCCGTGCGCGACGACCGAGAGCGCCCGTCGGCAGTCGATCGTCAGGCCGGGGATGGACAGGCAGCCCTCCGGTCCGTCCTGGATCTCCTGGGAGAGCTCGAGCCGGGGGTTCACGAGGTGGCCCACCTCGCCGTCGATGTTCCAGGTGAAGGCCCGCAGCCCGACGCCGATCTGGGGCGCGGCCAGGCCGGCCCCGGGCGCCTCGAGCATCGTGTCGGTCAGGTCCGCGACGAGCTTGCGCAGCTCCTTGTCGAAGTCGACGACCTCGATCGCGGGCTTGCGCAGGACGGGATCACCGAACAGACGGATCGGCTGGATGGCCACGGGACTCCTTGGCTGGGGGGATGCGGGGACAGTCTAGGGAGTGTCCTCACAGGGTCGGCGGGTCCACCTGGATGCGCACGGCCGAGAGCTTGCGGCTGGACCGCATCCGCTGCAGGTCGCCGAGGGCCCGCGACAACGCGCTGCCCTGGGCCCGCGGGACCCGGATCACGACCCGGCTCTCCTCCTCGTCCACGTCCACCGGCCCGAGCACCTCGGCGGCCGGCGGCGCGGCGAGCAGGGTCAGCGCGTCGTCGACGGCGCCCGGCTCCCCGGTCACCGTGGCGATCCGGCTGGCCGGCGGCAGGTGTGCCTCCTGGCGCTCGTGCATCTCGCGGGCCGCGAACCCGGCCGGGTCCCAGCGGACGAGCGCCTGCAGCGCGGGATGGCTGGGGTCGCCGACGACCACGACCGCGCCCCCGGACCGCACCAGCCCGGCCGCGTTGCTCCACCGGCGCAGCGCCTCCTCGTCGGTGCGCAGGTCGGTGCGGCCGAGCAGCAGCCAGGTGTCGAGCAGCACGACGGTGGCGTACCCGCCCGCCGCGACCGGCTCCGCCCCCGGGGTGGCCACGACGATCGCGGCGCTGTCGTCCACGCCGGCGAGCACGCGGTCACCGCTCGAGGTGCGGACCCGGACGGCGGGGAACGCGCGGCCGAGCTCCTCGGCGGTGCGGGCGTCGCCGAGGACCGGGGCGCGCAGGCCGCGGTGGCCGCACTCCGGGCAGGACCAGTGCTCCGCCTCGGTGCCGCACCAGCGGCAGGCCGGCGGCGTCGTGGCACCGGTGAGCGCCAGCGGGCCGGCACAGGCGGCACACCGCGCGGGGGTGCGGCAGCGCTCGCACGCCAGCGAGGCGGCGTACCCGGTCCGGGGCGTCTGCACCAGGACCGGCCCCCGCTGGAGCCCGGTCTTGATCGCGTCGTGGACCTGGCGCGGGATGCGGGCACCGCGGGCGAGCGGGTCACGCTCGAGGTCGCGGTCGGCGGCGCCGGCGACGCTCACGGTGACGCGTTCGCGGAGGACGCCGCGGGGCGGGGCGAGCTCGCGGGCCCAGCCGGTGCGGAGGAGGTACTCCGCCTCGACGGTGCGGGCGAACCCGCCGACCAGGACCGCCGCGCCCTCGCGCTCGGCGCGCAGCAGCAGCGTCTCGCGGGTGTGGGGGTACGGCGCCCGGGGCTCGGCGTGCAGGTCGTCCCCGTCGTCCCACACGGCGACGAGCCCGAGGTCGCGCACCGGCGCGAAGCTCGCCGCGCGGGTGCCGACGACGACGCGCCGGGCACCCCGGCTGACGGCGAGGAAGTCGCGGTAGCGGCGGGCCGGCCCGGCGTCCGCGGTGAGCAGCACGTGGTGGCCCTCCCCCAGCACCGCGGTCAGCGCCTCGTCGACGCGGGCGGCGTCCTTGCCGTCGGGCACGCAGATCAGCGCGCCGCGGCCGCCGGCGTACGTCGCGGCGGCGGCGTGCGCGAGCGCGGTCGGCCAGTCGGTGGCCGGCGCGGCCGACCACACCGCCCGCGGGCAGCCGCCCTCGGCGAGGTGGTGCAGGAAGGCCGCGGCCGGCTCGTGCCCGGCCCAGGCGGTCGCGGCGGCGTCGCGGTCCCATGCGCGTTGTTGCGGGGCCTGCGGGGACGGCTCCTTCTCGGTGGTGGCGTGCCGGGCCGGGATGGCCAGGCGCAGCACGTCGGAGCGGGTGCCGGCGTACCGCTCGGCGAGGTCCGCGGTGAGGCCGGCCACCTCGGGGGTGAGCACCGGCTCGGGGCTGACCACCCGCCGCAACGGCATCAGCCGACCGGGGTGGTCGGAGGTGGCGGCGCGCGCCACGACGTACCCGTCGACGTCCTGGCCGGCGAAGCGCACCTTGACCCGGACCCCGGGGCGCGCGGCCTCGGCCAGCGACTCCGGGACGGCGTAGTCGAAGGGCCGGTCGAGGTGGGCCAGCGGCACGTCGACGAGCACCCGCGCGACCGGGTCGACCTCGGTGATCGCCTGCTCGGCGGCCTTCCGGGCCCGGGTCGCCCGGGCCTTGGCCTGGGACTGCTTGACGGTGGCCCTGACCATCCCGGGCAGCAGCTCGGGCTGCTCGTCGGGCTCGGTCATGGGCGCAGTTCTACCAGCGGGCACCGACGGGTCACTGGCGGGGCCACGACGCCGGCAAGACGGCGTACCTGTCAGGGGGAACTGGTACTTGTCAGGGGGCCTACCCCCTGACAAGTACCACTTTCACCGGGCAGCCGGTGAAAGTGCCCCGGCCCGACCTCAGCGGCCGACGGCGGCCCGGAGGTCGTCGGCGCGGTCGGTGCGCTCCCAGGTGAAGTCGGGCAGCTCGCGACCGAAGTGGCCGTAGGCAGCGGTCCGCGTGTAGATCGGGCGCTTCAGGTCCAGGTCACGGATGATCGCGGCGGGGCGCAGGTCGAAGACGTCGAGGACGGCCCGCTGGATCTGCTCGTCGGGGACCGTGCCGGTGCCGTAGGTCTCGATGAAGACACCCACCGGCTGGGCCTTGCCGATCGCGTAGGCGACCTGGGCCTCGCACCGCGCGGCCAGGCCGGCGGCGACGACGTTCTTGGCCACCCAGCGCATGGCGTACGCCGCGGAGCGGTCGACCTTCGACGGGTCCTTGCCCGAGAAGGCGCCGCCGCCGTGGCGGGCCATGCCGCCGTAGGTGTCGACGATGATCTTGCGGCCGGTCAGGCCGGCGTCGCCCATCGGCCCGCCCACCACGAAGCGTCCGGTGGGGTTCACCAGCAGGCGGTAGCCCTCGGAGGGGATCTCGAAGGTCTCGAGCACCGGGTCGATGACGTGCTTCTTCACGTCGTCCTCGAGGGTGCCGAGCTCGATCTCCTCGGCGTGCTGGGTGGAGAGGACGACGGTGTCGACGCGGACCGGCCGGTTGTCGGCGTCGTACTCGATGGTGACCTGGGTCTTGCCGTCGGGGCGGAGGTACTCGAGCGTCTTGTCCTTGCGGACGTCCGAGAGCCGCTCGGAGAGGCGCTGCGCGATCACGATCGGCAGCGGCATCAGGACCTGGGTGTCGTCGCAGGCGTAGCCGAACATCAGGCCCTGGTCGCCGGCACCCTGCTTGTCCATCGCGTCCACCGAGCCGGTGCGGCTCTCGTGGCCGGTGTCGACGCCCTGGGCGATGTCGCCGGACTGGCCGCCGATCGCCACCATCACGCCGCAGGAGTGGCCGTCGAAGCCCTTCAGCGAGGAGTCGTAGCCGATCTCGAGGATCCGCTCGCGGACCACCTTCTTGATGTCGACGTAGCCGGTGGTGTCCACCTCGCCGGCCACGACGACCAGCCCGGTGGTGAGCAGCGTCTCGACCGCCACCCGGCTGTGCGGGTCCTGCTCGAGCATCGCGTCCAGGACGGAGTCGCTGATCTGGTCGGCGATCTTGTCCGGGTGACCCTCGGTCACCGACTCCGACGTGAAGAGACGTCCAGCCACTGTGCTACCCACTCCCGTTCGATGGCGATGATCCTCAACGATATCGACCGTCCCGAAATGCGGAACGGTTGTCTCAGTCTGGCAGCCGGCGGGCCACTTCGTCCCAGATAACGTGGGCGAGGGCCGTCTTCGACCCGTGCGGTACGTCGACCGCGGCGCCGTCGGCGCCCAGGATCACCGCCTCGTTGTCGGGACTGCCGAAGACCGCTCCCCCGCTGACGTCGTTGACGACCAGCAGGTCGCAGCCCTTGCGGGCGAGCTTCGCACGCCCGAGCTCGAGGACCGATCCGGTGGCGTCCCCGGTCTCCGCCGCGAAGCCGACGATGACCGCGCCGGGCCGGGCCCGGTCGGTGCTGATCTCGTGGAGGATGTCGGGGTTCTGCGCCAGCTCGATCGCGGGCGCCGACCCGTCGGCCGCCTTCTTGATCTTGGCGTCGCTGACCTCGGTGGGCCGGAAGTCGGCCGGCGCCGCGGCCATCACCACGGCCTCGGCCGTCGCGGCCGCGGCCACGACCTCCTGGCGGAGCTGGGCGGTGGTCTCGACCCGGACCACCTTCACACCGGCCGGGTCGGGGAGCGTCACGTTGGCGCTGATCAGGGTGACCTCGGCGCCGCGGGCGGCCGCGGCCCGGGCCAGCGCGTAGCCCTGCAGCCCCGAGGAGCGGTTGCCGAGGAACCGCACCGGGTCGAGGTACTCGCGGGTGCCGCCGGCCGAGACGACGACCCGGCGTCCGGCGAGGTCCGGTCCGGCAGTCCCGCGGGCGAGCACCCCGGTGCACAGCTCGAAGATCTCGGCCGGCTCGGGCAGCCGGCCCTTGCCGGTGTCCTTGCCGGTGAGCCGGCCCTCGGCGGGCTCGATCACCACGCAGCCCCGGGCCCGCAGGGTGGCGACGTTCTGCTGGGTCGCGGCGTGCTCCCACATCTCGGTGTGCATCGCCGGGGCGAAGACGACCGGGCAGCGCGCGGTCAGCAGCGTGTTGGTGAGCAGGTCGTCGGCCAGCCCGTGCGCCGCCTTGGCCATCAGGTCGGCGGTCGCCGGGGCCACGACGACCAGGTCGGCGCCCTGCCCGATGCGCACGTGCGGGACCTCGTGGACGTCGCTCCACACCTCGGTCGAGACCGGCTTGCCGGAGAGGGCGGCCCAGGTCGGCGCGCCGACGAACTCGAGCGCGGCTGCGGTCGGCACGACGGTGACGTCGTGGCCGGACTCGGTGAACCGGCGCAGCAGCTCGCAGGCCTTGTACGCCGCGATCCCGCCGGAGACACCGAGGACGACACGAGGCCGCCCCCCTGCGCGGGAGACGGCCACGTCGTCGTTGCTGGTCATGCGGGCCAGCCTGTCAGAGCTGGGTCACTCGGACGCCGGGAACGACGACTCGAGGGCAGCAGCCTTGGCGGCGGCCTCCTCGGCGGCGAGCTCGGCGGGGTCGACGTCCTCGCAGGTCAGCAGGTCCTCGTTGATCTCGCGCAGGGCGATCGAGAGCGGCTTCTCCTGGACGTGCGTGTCGACCAGCGGCCCGACGTACTCCAGCAGGCCCTCGCCCAGCTGGGAGTAGTAGGCGTTGATCTGGCGGGCGCGCTTCGCGCTGTAGAGGACCAGCTTGTACTTGCTGTCCGTCTTGGTGAGCAGGTCGTCGATCGAGGGGTTGGTGACACCCTCGGCGGCGATGTTGGGGGCAGACACGCGTGAAGCCTCGCTGGGTCAGATAGGGGGCAAAGTCAGGGCTGGTCGGGAGCGAGCGGAGGACGCTCCTCTCCCACCGTCATCAAGGTTACCAACTGCTCGGCTGCAGCGTGAACTTCGTGGTTGACGATGGTCACGTCGAACTCCGGCTCGGCGGCCAGCTCCTCGCGGGCGGTCTCCAGTCGGCGCTCCCGCTCCTCCTCGGTCTCGGTCCCGCGCCCGACGAGCCGGCGTACCAGCTCCTCCCAGGACGGCGGGGCCAGGAAGACGAACAGCGCGTCCGGCATCGTCTCGCGCACCTGCCGGGCGCCCTGGAGGTCGATCTCGAGCATCGCCGGGCGACCGGAGGCCAGCGCCAGGTCGACCGGCTGCCGCGGGGTGCCGTAGCGGGCCGCCTTGTGCACGACCGCCCACTCGAGCAGGTCGTCCTCGGCGATCATCCGGTCGAACTCCTCGTCGGAGACGAACCAGTAGTGGACGCCGTTCACCTCCCCCGGCCGCGGCTTGCGGGTGGTGGCGGAGACGCTGATCCAGACCTCGGGGTGCGACTCGCGCACCGCCGCCGCGACGGTGCCCTTGCCGACGGCGGTGGGGCCGGCGAGGACGACGAGCCGGGAGCGGCGCTCCGGTTCAGTCACGCGCGGCGAACTCGCGCTCGAGCGCGGCCACCTGCTTGGTGCCGAGGCCACGGACCCGGCGGCTCTCGGCGATCCCGAGCCGCTCCATGACCTGGCGGGCGCGCACCTTGCCCAGTCCGGGCATGGACTGGAGCAGCTCGACGACCCGCATCTTGCCGATGACCTCGTTGTCCTGGCCCTCGCGCAGGACGTCGACGATGGAGGCGCCGGAGTTCTTGAGGCGGTTCTTCACCTCGGCCCGTTCCCGGCGGGAGGCGGCGGCCTTGTCGAGGGCCGCCTGGCGCTGTTCGGGGGTGAGCGGGGGCAGAGCCACGTGCGTCAGGTCCTTCGGTCGCGGTCGGGGCCGGGTCGGACTGGCCCGCGCAGGGATCGGTGCTGGCTCAATCTAGTCAGAACCCTGTGGCCACAGCAATTAACTGGCGGTTCGTGCCGCGGCCCGTCGCGTCTCAGAGGGTGAGCGGTGTGTGGCAGACGTCGAGGACCTCCTGCTGCAGCCCCTGGAACGCCGCCAGGGTGGGGCCGCTGCCGAGCTCGCGGGCGGCGGCGTCGATGCGTGCCTGGTCCTCCTGGCTGAGCCCCTTCGGCGGGTGGTCGCGGTCGTACGTCGCGGGGTCGACGCCGGCGTCGGCGAGGGCCTCGTCGAGGGTCTCGATCCGGCTCACGAGCTGCTGCCACTCGTCGCTGACGTCGCTCGGCGACTTGTCCTGGAGGTCCTTGAAGATGTCGAGGGCCCGGATCAGCGAGTCCTCGGTGCCGTCGCTGGTGATCGTGGTCAGCTCCTCCTGGTGGTCCTTGACCGCCGAGCAGTAGCTGTCCTGGCTGTCCCCACAGCCGGCCGCCAGCGGCAGCAGGGCGAGCACGAGCACGGCTGCGCCGGCCCTCGTCCGCCCGGTCACCTCGCGAGCCCCGCGAGCTCGTCGTTGACCCGGCGGGCGGCGTCGCCGAGCGCGCGCGGGTCCGGGCCGGCACGGAGCAGCTCGCGGCTGGAGCTGGGCAGCACCGCGCCCGCGGCCGCTCCGAAGATCCGGCGCAGGTCCGCGACGGTGCCGCCCTGGGCGCCGTACCCGGGGGCGAGCAGCGGGCCGTTGATGTCCAGGCTCTCGTCGGTGTCCCCGATGGTGGCGCCGACGACGGCCCCGAAGGAGCCGAGCGGCTCGGCGCCGTCGTTGAGGGCCCGGAGGTGGCCGAGCATCCGGCCGGCGACGGTTCCGCCGTCGACCCGGGCGTGCTGCACCTCGGGCCCTTCCTTGTTGGAGGTCAGGGCGAGCACGAAGACGCCCGCGTCGTGGAGCCGGGCGGTCTCGATCATCGGGTCGAGCGAGCCGAAGCCCAGGTAGGGGCTCGCGGTGATCGCGTCCACCGCGAGCGGCGAGGACGGGTCGAGGTAGGCGTCGGCGTAGGCCTGCGAGGTCGAGCCGATGTCGCCCCGCTTGACGTCGAGCAGGACCAGGGCGCCGGCGGCCCGGGACTCGGCGACCACCCGCTCCAGCACCGCGATGCCGCGGCTCCCGAACCGCTCGTAGAACGCGGACTGCGGCTTGACGACCGAGACGTGCGGCGCCAGTCCCTCGACCGCGGTCAGCGCGAATCGCTCCAGGCCGGCCACGTCGTCGTCGAGCCCCCAGTCGCGCAGCAGCGCGGCGTGGGGGTCGATCCCGGCGCACAGCGGGCCCCGCGCGGCGATCGCGGCGTGGAGTCTGGTCCCGAACGTCATCTGGGTGCCTCTCAGTCGATCGTGGGGTCGGGGGTGGCGGCCTGCAGGTCGGCGACGATCCGGGCGGCCGCGGTGGGGTCGTGCAGCAGCGCGGTGCCGACCTGGACGGCGACCGCGCCGGCGGCGAGGAAGCTGCGGGCGTCGTCGGCCGAGGCGATCCCGCCGGCGCCGACCACCTGGGCGCCGGGCAGCTCGGCGCACACCTCGGCCACGCAGCGCAGCGCGACGGGGAGGATCGCGGGCCCGCTGAGGCCCGCCTGCCGGCCGTCCGGCATCGCCGCGGGCAGCGCGTTGCCGACCACGACGGCGTCCGCGCCCGCGTCCAGGACGGTGCGGGCGCTCTCGACGACGCGGACCACGTCGGTGCGGAGCTTGGCCAGCACGGGCACGCCGCGGGGCAGGTCGCGGTGGACGGCGGCCACGACGCTCGCGGCGTGGAAGGGCTCCCGCACGTCGAACACCCCGGTGGTCGGCGCGTCCGGTGAGGAGAGGTTGACCTCGATCGCCGAGACTCCCGGCGAGCGGCCCAGCCGCCGGGCCAGCTCGGCGTACTCCCCCAGCGAGCTGCCGGCGATCGAGACCACGACCCGGGTGCCCTGCTGGGCCAGCCACGGCAGCTCGGTGGCGAGGAAGGGCTCGAGGCCGGGGTTCTGGAGACCCACCGCGTGCACCAGCCCGGACGGGGTCTCCGCGATCCGCGGCAGCGGCCCACCCGGGCGCGGGTTGAGCGTGATCGAACGGGTGACGAAGCCGCCGAGGTCGGCGAGCGGGCCGTACGCCGCGAGCTCGCGGCCGGTGCCGCCGCAGCCGGAGGCCACGAGCACCGGAGCGGCCAGGGTGAGGCCGGCGAGGTCGGTCATCGCACCGGCTCCAGGTCGGCCCAGCGCACCCGGTCGCCCCGCAGCACCGGGCCGTCGCTGCAGGCGCGGACGGTCCGCGAGACGCCGTCCTCGCCGACGACCGGGACCACGCAGCCCTGGCACAGGCCGGTGGCGCAGGTCAGCGGGCGTTCGAGGGCGGTCTGGCTCCAGGCGCCGTGGGCCTCCGCCGCGGCCGCGACCGCGTGCAGCGTCGGCACCGGGCCGGCCGCGTAGACGACCTCGGCGCCCGCGCGGGCCAGCACCTCGTCGATGGCGTCGGCGACCGTGCCCTTCCGGCCGACCGACCCGTCGGCGGTCACCACGGTGACGGCGCGGGCGGAGCGACGGGCCTCGAGCGCGGACAGCAGGTGGGCCTCGTCGGAGCCGGCGACGAGCAGGGTCACCGGGCAGTCGCGCTCCCGCAGCCGCTCGGCGAGCGGGAAGAGCGGCGCGGCGGCGTACCCGTCGCCGACCAGGACGCAGCTGACCGGTTCCTTGGGCAGGGCGAAGGGGCGGCCGAGCGGTCCGGTGACCTCGAGCCTCGCTCCCGGTGCGAGGCCGGTCAGCCAGGTGGTGCCGGGTCCGGCGACCTCGACGACCAGCTCGAGGGCGGCGCCGTAGCCGCCGACCGGCTTGACCCGGTGGATCCAGAACGAGCGCCGGGCCAGCCGCGACTCGCTCACCGAGATCGCCACGAAGTTGCCCGGACGGAAGCCGTCCGCGACGCCCGGCGCCACCAGCGTCAGGTGGTGGTAGGCACCGACCTTCTTCGTCGCCAGCAGCTCGCCGGTGACGTGGACGGGACCGCGCCGCGGGGTCTGGGTCACCCGGACACCCCGGCGACGATCCGTCGCGGCCAGAACGGTCCCTCGTAGATGAACGCGGTGTAGCCCTGCAGCAGCGTGGCACCGGCCTCGAGCCGGGCCCGGGCGTCCTCGACGGTGGCGATCCCGCCGACGCCGACGAGGGTCAGGTCGGCACCGACGCGGCCGCGCAGCAGCCGCATCACCTCCAGGGCCCGCGTGGTGAGCGGCTGCCCGGAGAGCCCGCCGGCCCCGATCTCCTCGACCCGCGCCGCGGGGGTGCGCAGGCCGTCGCGCGAGATGGTGGTGTTGGTGGCGATGATCCCGTCCAGGCCGATCGCCCCGGCGAGGTCGGCGACCGCCAGCACGTCGTCGTCGCTGAGGTCCGGGGCGATCTTGACCAGCAGCGGGACCCGCTGATCGGTGACGGCGTCGGCCGTACGGCGTACGTGCTCGAGGAGGGGCTGCAGCCGCTCCACCGCCTGCAGGTTGCGCAGGCCCGGGGTGTTGGGCGAGCTGACGTTGACCACGAGGTAGTCGGCGTACGGCGAGAGCAGCCGGGCGCTCTTCTCGTAGTCGGCCAGCACCGCCGCCTCGTCGTCCTCGGGCACCACCTTGGTCTTGCCGATGTTCACCCCGAGCACCGCGTCGACCCGTCGCTCGTTCACGTGGTGGCGCGCCGACCCGTCGCTCGTCGACGTCGTACGGCGTCGACCCGTCGCGTCCTGCCGAGCAGCCAGCCGGCGGGCGACCACCTCGGCGCCGTCGTTGTTGAAGCCCATCCGGTTGACCACGGCGCGGTCCTCGGGCAGGCGGAACAGCCGCGGCCTGGGGTTGCCGGGCTGGGCCTCGCCGGTGACCGTGCCGATCTCGACGTGGCCGAACCCGAGCGCGGCCAGCGCGTCGATGCCGACCGCGTTCTTGTCGAAGCCCGCCGCGAGTCCCAGGACGTTCGGGAAGGTCAGCCCCATCGCCGTGACCGGCGAAGCAGCGACGGGTCGACGCCGTACGCCGTCAACACGCGACGGGTCGGCGTCGCCTGGGGTGAACAAGCGACGGGTCAGCGGTTCGGCGGCGCGGATCGCCCGGAACGCGGTGTGGTGGGCGCGCTCGGGGTCGGTGCGGGTGAGGACGTGGTCGAACAGCAGGCGGTAGGGCTTCACCGGCGGTTCCCGCGCAGGGCCCAGTCCTGCAGGCTGCGCACCCCGATCTCGCCCCGGTCGAGCGCCTCGATCCCCTGGACCGCCGCCCCGAGCCCCTGGACCGTGGTGATGCACGGGATGTTGGCCATGATCGCCGCGGTGCGGATCTCGTAGCCGTCGACGCGCGCCGACCCGCCACCACCCAGCGAGCCGTGCGGGGTGTTGATCACGACGTCGATCTCGCCGTCGAGGATCATCCCCACCGTCGTCTTCTCGCCGTTCGGCCCCGGGCCCTCGAAGTGCTTGCGCACGACGCTCGCCTGGACGCCGTTGCGCCGCAGCACCTCGGCGGTCCCCTGGGTCGCGAGGATCTCGAAGCCGTGGTCGGAGAGCACCTTGATCGGGAAGATCATGTGCCGCTTGTCCCGGTTGGCCATCGACACGAACACCCGGCCGCTGGTCGGCAGCGAGCCGAAGGCCGCCGTCTGCGCCTTGGCGAACGCGGTGCCGAAGTCGGCGTCGAGACCCATCACCTCGCCGGTCGACTTCATCTCCGGGCCGAGCACGGTGTCGACCTGGGCGCCGTCGGGGGTCCGGAACCGGTTGAACGGCATCACGGCCTCCTTGACCGCGATCGGCTGGTCGGGCGGCAGGGTGCCGCCGTCGCCCTCGGCCGGGAGCACACCGGCCTTGCGCAGCGACGCGACGGACTCCCCCAGCATCACCCGGGCCGCGGCCTTGGCCAGCGGCGTCGCGGTCGCCTTGGACACGAACGGCACGGTCCGGCTGGCGCGCGGGTTGGCCTCGAGCACGTAGAGCACGTCGGAGCCCAGGGCGTACTGGATGTTCAGCAGCCCGCGCACCCCCACCCCGCGCGCGATGGCCTCGGTGGCCTCGCGGATCCGCTGGATCTCGGCGGCGCCGAGCGTGATCGGCGGCAGCGCGCAGGAGGAGTCACCGGAGTGGATGCCGGCCTCCTCGATGTGCTCCATCACGCCGCCGAGGAAGAGCTCCTCGCCGTCGTAGAGCGCGTCGACGTCGATCTCCACCGCGTCGTCGATGAACCGGTCGACCAGCACCGGGTGCTCCGGGCTGATCTCGGTGGCGCGCTGGATGTAGCCCTCGAGCGCGACGTCGTCGTACACGATCTCCATGCCGCGTCCGCCCAGCACGTACGACGGCCGCACCAGCACCGGGTAGCCGATCTCGGCGGCGATCCGCTGTGCGTCGGCGAAGCTGGTCGCCATCCCGTGCTTGGGCGCCGGGAGCCCGGCCTCGGCCAGCACCCGGCCGAAGGCGCCGCGCTCCTCGGCGAGGTGGATCGCGTCCGGCGAGGTGCCCACGATCGGCACCCCGGCGTCCTGGAGCCCCTTGGCCAGGCCCAGCGGCGTCTGGCCGCCGAGCTGGCAGATGACGCCCGCGATCGGGCCGGCCTGCCGCTCGGCGTGGACGATCTCGAGCACGTCCTCCAGCGTCAGCGGCTCGAAGTAGAGCCGGTCGGAGGTGTCGTAGTCGGTCGAGACGGTCTCCGGGTTGCAGTTGACCATGATCGTCTCGTAGCCCGCCTCGGCCAGCGCCAGGCTGGCGTGCACGCACGAGTAGTCGAACTCGATGCCCTGGCCGATCCGGTTGGGACCGGAGCCGAGGATGATCACCGCCTCGCGCTGGCGCGGCTGCACCTCGGTCTCCTCGTCGTACGACGAGTAGTGGTACGGCGTGGCCGCGGCGAACTCGGCGGCACAGGTGTCCACGGTCTTGAAGACCGGCCGGATGCCGAGCGCGTGCCGGACCCCGCGCACGACGTCGGCGCTCATGTCGCGGATCTTGCCGATCTGGGCGTCGGAGAACCCGTGCCGCTTGGCCGTGCGCAGCACCTCCGGGGTGAGCTCGGGCGACACCGCGATCTCGCCGGCGATCTCGTTGATCAGCAGCAGCTGGTCGACGAACCACGGGTCGATCGCGGTGGCGTCGAAGATCTCCTCCGGGGTCGCACCGGCGCGCAGCGCGTCCATGACCTTCTTCAGCCGGCCGTCGTGCGGCTTCCGGATCTCCTCGAGCAGGGCGTCCTTGTCCAGGTCGACCCACTCGTGGGTCCAGTCGAAGACCGAGTCCTTGCTCTCCAGCGAGCGCAGCGCCTTCTGCAGCGCCTCGGTGAAGTTGCGGCCGATCGCCATCGCCTCGCCGACCGACTTCATGTGCGTGGTCAGCGTCGGGTCGGCGCCGGGGAACTTCTCGAACGCGAAGCGCGGCACCTTCACCACCACGTAGTCGAGGGTGGGCTCGAAGGCCGCGGGCGTGCTCTGCCCGTCCTCCCGCGTGGTGATGTCGTTGGGGATCTCGTCGAGCGTGTAGCCGATCGCCACCTTGGCCGCGATCTTCGCGATCGGGAAGCCGGTGGCCTTCGAGGCGAGCGCGGAGGACCGGGACACCCGGGGGTTCATCTCGATGACGATCACCCGGCCGTCGGCCGGGTTCACGGCGTACTGGATGTTGCAGCCGCCGGTGTCGACGCCCACCTCGCGGATGATGCCGATCGCCAGGTCGCGAAGGTGCTGGTACTCGCGGTCGGTGAGCGTCATCGCCGGCGCGACCGTGATCGAGTCGCCGGTGTGCACGCCCATCGGGTCGAGGTTCTCGATCGAGCAGATGATGACGACGTTGTCGGCCTTGTCGCGCATCACCTCGAGCTCGTACTCCTTCCAGCCGATGATCGACTCCTCCAGGAGGACCTCGGTGGTCGGGCTGGCCGCGAGTCCGGCGCCGGCGATCCGCGCCAGGTCGGACTCGTCGTACGCGATGCCCGAGCCGGTGCCGCCCATGGTGAACGACGGCCGCACCACGACCGGGTAGCCGAGCTCGGCGACGGCCTTCTCGCAGTCGTCCAGCGAGTGGCAGACGAAGCTGCGGGCGACCTCGCCGCCCACCTTCTGCACGATCGCGTTGAAGAGCTCACGGTTCTCGCCGCGGTGGATCGCCTCGAAGCTGGCGCCGATCATCTCCACGCCGTACTTCTCGAGGACGCCGCGCTCGTGCAGGGCGATCGCTGCGTTCAGCGCGGTCTGGCCGCCGAGGGTCGGCAGCAGCGCGTCGGGGCGCTCCTTGGCGATCACCTTCTCGACGTACTCGGGCGTGATCGGCTCGACGTACGTCGCGTCGGCGAACTCGGGGTCGGTCATGATCGTGGCCGGGTTGGAGTTCACCAGGATGACCCGGATCCCCTCGGCCTTGAGCACCCGGCAGGCCTGGGTCCCGGAGTAGTCGAACTCGCAGGCCTGGCCGATGATGATGGGCCCGGAGCCGATCACCATCACGGACCGGATGTCGTCACGCTTCGGCATGTCAGGCCTCCTTCGTCATCAGGTCGGCGAACCGGTCGAAGAGGTACGCCGCGTCGTGCGGGCCGGCGGCGGCCTCCGGGTGGTACTGGACCGAGAAGCTCTTCAGCCGCCCCTGGTCGTCGCGGAGCTCGAGGCCCTCCACCACGTCGTCGTTGAGACAGACGTGGCTGACCGTGGCGACGCCGTACGGCGTCGGGACCGGGTCCGCGAGCGCGACCCCCTCGGGCCACTGGACCGCGAAGCCGTGGTTGTGCGCGGTCACCTCGACCTTGCCGGTGGTGCGGTCCATGACCGGCTGGTTGATGCCGCGGTGGCCGTACTTCAGCTTGTAGGTGCCGAGGCCGAGCGCGCGCCCGAAGAGCTGGTTGCCGAAGCAGATCCCGAAGTAGGGCAGCCCGCGCTCCAGCGCTCCCTGGAGCAGCGCGATCTGGTGGGTCGTGGCGGCCGGGTCGCCGGGCCCGTTGGAGAAGAACAGCCCGTCCGGGTCCACGGCCAGCACGTCCTCGAGGCTCGAGGTGGCCGGCAGCACGTGCACCTCGATCCCGCGCTCGGCCATCATCGCCGGGGTCATCCCCTTGATGCCGAGGTCGAGGGCCGCCACGGTGAAGCGGCGCTCGCCGACGGCCGGGACGACGTACGCCTCGCGCGTCGACACCTCGCCGGCCAGCTCGGAACCGGCCATCTGCGCCGACTCGCGGACCCGCTGCAGCAGCGCGGCCGGGTCGGTCTCGACCGAGGAGATCCCGACCCGCATCGCGCCCGCCTCGCGCAGGTGCCGGGTCAGGGCCCGGGTGTCGATGCCGGAGATGCCGACGACCCCCTGCTCGCGCAGCTCGTCGTCGAGGGTCCGGCGGGAGCGCCAGCTCGACGGGACCCGCGCGGGGTCACGCACGACGTAGCCGGACACCCAGATCCGGCGGGACTCGGGGTCCTCGTCGTTGATGCCGGTGTTGCCGATGTGCGGAGCCGTCATGACGACGACCTGACGGTGGTACGACGGGTCGGTCAGCGTCTCCTGGTAGCCGGTCATGCCGGTGTTGAAGACGGCCTCGCCGAAGGTCTCACCTCGGGCGCCGTAGGCCTCGCCGCGGAAGGTCCGGCCGTCCTCGAGGACCAGGATCGCGGAAGATCGAGCCGGTCCGGTCGGGGGAACCGGGTGAGCGGTGGCATGCAGTGGCACGCCGTACCTCCTTCTCCGCCTCACGGGACGGATCGTTAAAGGATGCCGAGCGACCCCGACCCTACCAGCGGGGGCGGCCGTACGATCGAGGCGTGTCCGAGGGCCGGGTGCTCGAGCGGGAGGCCGAGCTGGCGACGTTGACCGACGCCGCCCGGCTCGCCGCGGCGGGATCCGGTTCCGTGGTCCTGGTCTCCGGCGAGGCCGGGATCGGCAAGTCCAGCCTGGTGCGCGAGCTGCGCCACGGACTCCCGCCCGACGCGCGGCTCCTCGTGGGCCAGTGCGACGACCTGGCGACCCCGCGCGTCCTGGGCCCGATCCGCGACCTCGCCGGCAGCGTCGGTCCCGACCTGGCCCGGGCGCTGCGCGACACCGGGGACCGGGACGCGCTCTTCGCCGCGCTGCTGGACGAGCTGGACTGGTCCGGGCACCCGACCGTGCTGGTCGTGGAGGACGTGCACTGGGCCGACGAGGCCACCCTGGACCTCCTGCGCTACCTGGTCCGGCGGGTCGCCGACCTGTCCGCGGTGCTGCTGCTGACCTACCGCGACGACGAGGTGGACGGGGGCCATCCGCTGCGGCGGTTGCTGGCCGGTGCCGCCGGCGCGCCGGCCACACGCCTGCCGCTGCAGGCGCTGTCGGTCGCCGCCGTGCGGGACCTCTGCGTGGGCACGGACGCCGACCCCGACCTGGTCCTCGCGCTGACCGGGGGCAACCCGTTCCTGGTCCACGAGGTGCTCGCCTCCCCGGACGGTGGCGTGCCGGCCAGCGTGGTGGACCTGGTCCTGGCCCGGCTGCACCGGCTGGACCCGTCCACCCGGGACGCCGTCGAGCGGCTCAGCGTGGTGACGTCGACCCTCGACCGGGCACTGGTGGACGCGCTGGTGCCGGGCGGGCTGACCGCCCTCGCGCCCGCCGAGGACCACGGGCTGCTGGTCGTCGAGCCACGCCGGGTGGCCTTCCGGCACGAGCTCACCCGGCGCGCGGTGGTCGACGCGCTGCCGGCCGCCCGGCGTACGGCGTTGAACGCGGCGGTGCTCGCGGCCTTCGAGGAGATCGACGCCGACCCCGCGCAGCTGGTGCACCACGCGGCCGAGGCCGGCGACGTGGCCGCGGTGGTGCGGCACGGCCCGGCCGCAGCGCGCGCGGCCGCCGCCGGGGGCGCCCACCGGGAGGCCGCCGCGCACCTGCGGCTGGTGCTCGGCCACCGGGAGCTCTTCGACGCCGCCGAGCTGGCCGAGCTGCTGGAGGCCTCGGCGATCGAGTGCTACACCGTCGGCGACCAGGGCCGCAGCGCGATGACCGACCAGGCGGAGGCGGTGGAGCTGCGGCGCGCCCTGGGCGACCCGGTGGCGCTGGGGGCCTCGCTGCGCTGGCTGTCCCGGATCCGCTGGTGGTGCGGCGACCGGCCCGGGGCCGAGGCGGCCGGCGACGAGGCGGTCGAGGTCCTGATGTCGACCGGCAGCCGCCGTGAGCTCGCCCTCGCCTACAGCAACGCCTCCCAGCTGGCGATGCTGGCGGACCGGTCCGACGAGGCCACCGAGGCCGCCCGGCGGGCCATCGACCTGGCCAGCGAGATCGACGAGCCGGTGGTCCTCACGCACGCGCTCAACAACCTGGGCACCGCCCTGTGGTCGTCCGGTGACGCGTCCGGTCAGGCGATCGTGGAGCAGGCGCTCGAGGTCGCGCTCGCGCAGGGGTTCAGCGAGCACGCCAGCCGGGCCTACTGCAACCTGACCTGGCAGCTGCTGCTGGACCTGCGCCCCCGTGAGGCGGCGCAGCACGTCGAGGCGGGCATCCGGCACGCCGAGCAGGCCGAGCACGTCGTGTTCTGGAAGTACCTCCACGTCGAGCGTGGCCTGGTCGCGCTGGCCGACACCCGCTGGGCGGACGCCGTCGCCGACGCCCGGGTCGGCCTGGACGCCACGAACCCGATCCGCTGCACGGCGCTGTTCGTGCTGGGGCGCACCACCCTGCGCACCGGCAACCCCGCGCAGGACCTGGTCGACGAGTGCTGGTCGCTCGGCCGGGCACTCGACGAGCTCCAGCGCACCGCCCCGGCCGCCGCGCTCGCCTGCGAGGCCGCCTGGCTGCGCGGCGACCTGGCGACGGTCCGCGAGATCGGCGGCCCGGCGTACGACGAGGCCACGCGGCTCGGGTCGCGCTCCTGGCGGACCGAGCTGGGCCACTGGCTGGTCATGGCCGGCGAGCGGGTCGACCTGTCCGACCTCGACCACCCGTACGCCGCCCTGGCCCATGGCGACTGGCGGGCCGCGGCGGCGGGCTGGGCGCGTGCGGGCTACCCCTACGAGGAGGCGATGGCCCTCACCCGCGCCCCCGAGGAAGACGTCGCGCTGGACGGGTTGGCGCGCCTCGACGCGCTCGGCGGTGTCGCGCTGGCGGCCCGGGTCAGGGACGACCTCCGCGAGCGCGGCGTACGCGTCCCGCGCGGCCCGTCGGCCGCCACCCGCGGGAACGTCGGCGGCCTGACCCCGCGGCAGGTCGACGTACTCACCCTGGTGGCCGAGGGCCTCTCCAACGCCGAGATCGCCGACCGGCTGGTGCTCTCGGTCCGCACGGTCGACCACCACGTGGCCGCGATCCTGCAGAAGCTCGACTCCCACAGCCGGAGCGAGGCCGTGGGACGGGCCGCCGAGCTGGGCTGGGCGCTGCGCTGAGCGGTCAGAGGGCGAGCGCGTCGCGGACCGCCGGCCGCTCGAGCATCCGCATGCACCACTCGAAGTGGCCGTCGCTGCCCGAGGCGCTGAAGCAGTTGCTCGTCGTCAGGGCGTACGCCGCGCGGTAGGCCGCGAGGCGCCCGGGCTCGTGGCCGAACCGGTCCGTGAGCGCCTCGTCGAGGACGGCCTCGGTCTCCTCGGCGCGGGGGCCGTACATGTCGTAGATGCTGGCCGCGACGGCCGCGTCGAAGGCCGGGTCCCCGAGTGTCGTCAGGAACCCGAAGTCGAGCACGGCCTGCGGTGCCGTGGTGTCGTCCACCAGGATGTTCGCGGGGATCAGGTCGCCGTGGAGCAGGCCCACCTCGCCCGGTTCCAGTCCCTCGAGCCGCGCCACGACCGCTGCGGTGAGGACGTCGAGGTCCGGCAGCCGGGCCAGCAGCGGTGCGCGGAACCGCTCGACGCGGCGCGCGACCAGCTCGGCCAGGGACCGTGCGAACGGGACCGTCGCGGTCTCGAACGGGTCCTCCTGCTCGAGCACCGGCAGGATGCCCAGGTCCGGAGCCGGGTCGACGGCCGCCAGGGCGGCCAGGACCTCCGCGACGCACGAGACGTCCCGGTCGGTCAGCGTCGGCGAGCTCCCGTCGGCGGTCCACAGCGGCCTGCCGCCCAGCCGCGGCTCGACCGTCGCGTGCTGCCCCTCCATGGTGAGGACCTGCAGGATCCTCGGGGTGCGGATGCCGGGGGCCGCTGCCGCGACCGCCTCGTAGAAGCGCTGGAGCGCCTCCAGCTCGCCCAGGGGGCGCCGCTGCCAGATCTTGGCGACCAGGTCATCCCCCAGCTCGACGACGGTCCCCTCCATGCCGGACCCGAGCACCGCCCGTGGCTCGAGGCCGGATCGACGCAGGAACTCGGTCCACGGGCTCGTCAGGTCCTGGTGCACCGGACGAGGATGCCACGGCTCACACGTCGCGTGCGCCCGGCGTACGACGGGAGGCAGTTCGGTCGCCGGGACCATGTCCCAGGCGTGGAGGCACATCCGGGCCGACCAACTGCCTCCGGTCTGACCATCTGGCTCCTTGGACCTGCTCCCCGGCGGCCGGCCCGACGCCTCACGGTCACGCGTCCCGGAGTGCCCGCACCCGCCCGGTCACCGGGCCTCGGGATCAGGCTGGTGGATGCCGAACGTGTTCCCCTCGGTGTCGAGGTAGTACCCCTGCCACGCCATCCCGGTGAGCGCCATCTTCGGCAGCGCGACCTGCCCGCCCGCCTCGAGGATGCGGCGTTCGGTCTCGTCGTAGTCGCCGACGCCGACGGTGCAGACGAAGGCATTCGTGCCCTGCCGCGCGGCGGGCGCGGGAGCGGGCCGCTGCAGCAGGCCGCCGTTGATGCCGGGCTGGTCCTCGGGGCCGGTCACGATCCCCCAGTACGTCGAGCCGGTGAACTCGCCGTAGTCCTGGAAGGACCAGTCGAACGCCGCGGCGTAGAACGCCTTCGCGCGCTCGACGTCATCTGCCTGGATCTCGAAGTGCACCACGCGGGACATGCAGGACCTCCTCGGTCGGGTCGGACGGCCAGTCTCACACCCGGAGCCACGGCGGTGGCCGGGCATCGGGGGCTGATGTGGGCAGTCGGAGACCTCGACATGGGCAACGGCTGCGGATCCGCCGGGGAGCGCGGCCACCGTAGAACGGGAGCAGGCGGCTCGGAGGGAGCCGCCCACCGGAGGAGGAGAAGCATGAGCCAGACCAGCCACCCGACCGCCGCCGAGCTCGACGCGGACCGGGCCCTGAAGACCAAGCACCGCACCATGTGGGCGCTGGGCGACTACCCCGCCGTCGCGACCGAGGTGATCCCGTCGCTCGGCCCGGTGCTCGTGATGGCGACCGACGTCCGGCCCGGCGACCGGGTCCTCGACATCGCCGCCGGCTCCGGCAACGTCGCCGTGCCCGCCGCGCGGGCCGGCGGCCACGTGATCGCCTCCGACCTCGCACCCGAGCTGTTCGAGGCCGGACGTGCGTACGCCGCCGCCGAGGGCGTCGACGTCGAGTGGCGCGAGGCTGACGCGGAGGGCCTGCCCTTCGCCGACCACACCTTCGACAAGGTGCTGTCCTGCGTCGGTGTCATGTTCGCGCCCCACCACCAGGCCAGCGCCGACGAGCTCGTGCGCGTGTGCCGGCCAGGCGGGACGATCGGCCTGATCAGCTGGACACCGGAGGGCTTCATCGGCCAGATGTTCGCGACCATGAAGCCGTACGTCGCGCCGCCGCCGGCCGGCGCGCAGCCCCCGCCGCTGTGGGGGCGCGAGGAGCACGTGCGGGAGCTGTTCGGCGACCGGGTGCAGGACGTCACCGCCGAACGCAGGACGCTGACGGTGGACCGGTTCGCCGACGGCGAGGAGTTCCGCGACTTCTTCAAGGCCACCTACGGGCCCACGATCGCGGCCTACCGCGGGATCGCCGACGACCCGGCACGGGTGGCCGAGCTCGACGCGGCGCTGGCAGAGCTCGGCAACGCCGCGATCGGGTCCGACCGGACCATGGAGTGGGAGTACCTCCTGTTCACCGCCCGCAAGCAGGGGTGAGGGGCAGTCAGGTCAGCTTGCCGTCGAGCACGGTGGCCTTGCCCCGCAGGAACGTGGCGACGACCCGGCCCGGCAGCTCCATCCCGGCGTACGGCGTGTTGCGCGACAGCGACGCCGTCTCCGCGGCCTCGACCGTACGTCGTGCCGCCGGGTCGTAGAGCACCACGTTGGCCGGGGCGCCGACCGCGATCGGGCGACCGTGGTCGTCGACCCGGCCGATCCGCGCGGGGGCGTAGGACATCCGCTCGGCCACGCCCGCCCAGTCGAGCCGGCCGGCGTCGACCATCGTCTCCTGCACGATCGACAGCGCGGTCTCGAGGCCGAGCATGCCGAACGCGGCGGCTGCCCACTCGCAGTCCTTGTCCTCGTGCGGGTGCGGGGCGTGGTCGGTGGCGACGATGTCGATGGTGCCGTCGGCCAGGCCGGCCCGCAGCGCCTCGGCATCGGTCGCCGAGCGCAGCGGCGGGTTGACCTTGTAGATCGGGTCGTAGGTCGCGGCCAGCTCGTCGGTGAGCAGCAGGTGGTGGGGGCACGCCTCGGCGGTGACGTCCCAGCCCTTCGACTTCGCCCAGCGCACGATCTCGACCGAGCCGGCCGTGGACACGTGGCAGACGTGCAGGCGGGACCCGACGTGCGCGGCGAGCAGGCAGTCGCGGGCGATGATCGCCTCCTCGGCCACGGCCGGCCAGCCGGCCAGCCCGAGGCGGCCGGAGAGCTCGCCCTCGTTCATCTGCGCGTCCTCGGTGAGCCGTGGCTCCTGGGCGTGCTGGGCGACGACGCCGTCGAAGGCCTTGACGTACTCCAGCGCCCGCCGCATCAGGACCGCGTCGCTCACGCACTTGCCGTCGTCGGAGAAGACCCGCACCCGGGCCGCGGAGTCGGCCATCGCGCCGAGCTCCGCGAGCCGCTCCCCCGCCAGCCCGACGGTGACCGCCCCGACCGGGTAGACGTCGCAGTAGCCGGCCTCGCGGCCCAGCCGCCAGACCTGCTCGACGACCCCGGCGGTGTCGGCGACCGGCTCGGTGTTCGCCATCGCGTGCACCGCGGTGAAGCCGCCCAGGGCTGCGGCCCGGGTGCCCGACTCCACCGTCTCCGCGTCCTCGCGACCGGGCTCGCGCAGGTGGGTGTGCAGGTCGACCAGCCCGGGCAGGGCGATCAGCCCGGAGGCGTCGATGGTCTCCACCGGCTCGCCCGACGAGACCGACTCGGCGGAGAGCCCGGGGCCCATCTCCTTGACGACGCCGTCGGCGAGCAGCAGGTCGGTGGGCTCGGCCCCGAGGACCGAGACGTTCTTGACGAGGTAGGTGGTCACTCCGGGAGCCCTTCGGTCGAGACGGCGGGTGCGCTGCCGCCGAGCAGCAGGTACAGGACGGCCATCCGCACGGCGACGCCGTTGGTGACCTGCTCGACGATCACCGACCGGTCGGAGTCGGCGACGTCGGCGGTGATCTCCATGCCGCGGACCATCGGGCCGGGGTGCATGACGATCGTGTGGTCCTGGAGGGTCGCCATCCGCCGACCGTCGAGCCCGTAGCGGCGCGAGTACTCCCGCGCCGTCGGGAAGAAGCCGCCGTGCATCCGCTCGCGCTGGACGCGCAGCATCATCACGACGTCGGCCTTGGGCAGCACCGCGTCGAGGTCGTACGACGTCTCCACCGGCCAGCCCTCGATGCCCACCGGCAGCAGGGTGGGCGGCGAGACCAGGGTCACCTCGGCCCCGAGCGTGCGCAGCAGCAGCGCGTTGGACCGGGCCACCCGGCTGTGCAGGACGTCGCCGACGATCGCGACCCGGCGCCCGTCGAGGCTCCCCCCACTCTTCGGGGCGAGGTGCCGCCACATCGTGAACGCGTCGAGGAGCGCCTGCGTCGGGTGCTCGTGGGTGCCGTCACCGGCGTTGACCACGCTCGAGCGGACCCAGCCGGAGTTGGCGAGCCGGTGCGGGGCGCCGCTCGCGGAGTGGCGCACGACCACCGCGTCCGCACCCATCGCCTCCAGCGTCAGCGCGGTGTCCTTGAGGCTCTCGCCCTTGGAGAGCGAGGAGCCCTTGGCGGCGAAGTTGATGACGTCGGCCGAGAGCCGCTTGGCCGCCGCCTCGAACGAGATGCGGGTCCGGGTGGAGTCCTCGAAGAACAGGTTCACCACGGTGCGTCCCCGCAGCGCCGGCAGCTTCTTGATCGGCCGGTCGGCGAGCGAGCGGAGCTCCTCGGCCGTCTTCAGGACCAGCTCGGCGTCGTCGCGGCTCAGATCGGCCGCACTCAGCAGGTGCCGCTTCATGCGCCCTCTCCTTCGGTCGAGCCCAGGATCGTGACGGCGTCGACGTCGTCGACGCCCTGCAGCCGCACCCGCACCCGCTCGACGAGCGAGGTGGGGAGGTTCTTGCCGACGAAGTCGGCGCGGATCGGCAGCTCACGGTGGCCGCGGTCGACGAGCACCGCCAGCCGCACCGCCTTCGGGCGGCCGATGTCGTTCAGGGCGTCGAGCGCGGCGCGGATCGTCCGTCCGGAGAAGAGCACGTCGTCGACGAGCACCACGGTGCGGCCGTCGATGCCGCCGCTGGGGATCTGTGTGGGGAGCAGCGCGCGGGCCGGCTTCATCCGCAGGTCGTCGCGGTACATCGTGACGTCCAGCGAGCCGACGGGCACGTCGTACCCCTCCACCGAGGCGATGCGCTCGGCGATCCGCTCGGCCAGGGGCACGCCCCGGCTCGGGATCCCGAGCAGCACGAGGTCCGAGGCGCCCTTGTTGCGCTCGAGGATCTCGTGGGAGATGCGGGTGAGGGCCCGACCTATGTCGCGGGCGTCGAGGACGGTGCGACCATCGTCGGTCGTCGCGTCCGGTGCAGCGTTGGGCGCAGGCATCGAGTGCCGGACCTCCTTCTCCGCCTCACGGGACGGCTCGTTAAAGGATGTCGATCGGGGCCGACCCTACCAGTGCCGCGGCGTCCCGGCGTCCTCCGACGACGGGCCCATGGCCGACGATCGGCCCCGCGCCGAGGGGACCATCGGCCGTGGACAGGGCGAGGCGCCACCACGACGGTGGAGACATCCATCCCGGCTCAGCCGGACTGAGGGGGTCCCACCGTGAGCGTCAGGTACAACCTCGCCTACCGGTTCGGCATCACCCCGTGGGACAAGTCCGGTGCGGGTGAGGACGAGGCCTTCCAGCGGCTCCTGGACCGCGAGGAGCAGCAGCGGGAGCGGCCACTCGGGCGGGCGCTCGACATCGGCTGCGGCACCGGTGAGTACACCCGCCAGCTGGAGCAGCGCGGCTGGCACGCGGTGGGCGTCGACAACGTCCGGCTCGCGGTGGACATCGCCACCCGGCGGGGCGGCGACGAGAGTCGCTACGTGATCGGGGACGTCACCCACCTCAAGGGCTGCGGGGTCGGCAAGAACTTCTCGCTCTACCTCGACGTGGGCTGCTTCAACAGCCTCCAGGAGGAGCAGCGCCGCGCCCTGGGTGAAGGAGTCACCCAGCTCGCGGCCCCCGGCGCGACCATGCTGCTGCTGTGCACGGACCCGCACGGTCCCGTGCTGCACCCGCACGGTGCCGATCGCGATGCGGTCGAGACCGCCCTGCCCGACTGGCGGGTCGTGGCGGTGGATGCGGCGGACGGCGCCGGACTGCCGCACTCGCTCGGCCGCAGCTCCCCGACCTGGTACCGGCTCGCGCTGAGCTGACGACGGTTCAGCCGACGTCGACCAGCACCTTGCCCACGGCCCCGGTCTCGACGGCGTCGTGCGCCTCGGCGAGGGACTCCAGCGGGTAGTGGTGCAGCGGCACCCCGGCCTGCTCGCCCACCCGGAGCGCGCCGGCAGCGACCGCGGCGTTGATGTCCTCGGCGGCGGCGTCCACGAGGTCCTGGCCCAGCGTGTACAGCAGCACGAACTGGTAGCGCAGGTTCCGTGAGAACGTCGCGCGCAGGGGCAGGGTGACCTGGTCGCCGCCGTTGTTGGCGTAGATCGCGATGGTGCCGCGGATCCGGGTCACCGCCAGGTCGAGGGCGTTGTTCTGGGCGGGCGCCACCTCGACGACGATGTCGACCCCGTCGGGCGCGACCGCGAGGATCTCCGCCTGCGTGTCGGAATCCCGGTAGTTCACCGTGTGGTGCGCACCGGCGGCCTTCGCCAGACGGGCCTTCTCCTCGCTGCTGATCGTGGTGACGACGGTGGCACCGGCCCAGCGGGCGAGCTGGATCGCGGCGTTGCCGACGGCACCGGCGCCGCCGGCCACCAGCACGACCTTGCCGTCCAGGGCCCCGGGCGCCAGCCGGCTGGGTCCCCCGTCGGAGGCGGTGAGCGCACGGTGGGCGGTGACCGCCGGGACCCCCAGGCTCGCCCCGAGGTCGTACGACGCGTCGTCGGGCAGCGGCACCACCCGCGCCGCCGGCTGCACGGTGAACTCCGCGGCGGTGCCGTGCGCCCGTTCGTGCTGGGCGAGGATCAGCCACACCCGCTGCCCGACCTCCAGGCCGGTGACGCCCTCACCGATCGCGTCGACCATGCCGGCGCCGTCCTGGCCGGGCGTGACCTCGTCGTACGCCATGGCGGCGCCGCTGCGGAACTTCCAGTCGGTCGGGTTCACGCCTGCGCGGACGATCTTCACCCGCACCTCACCGGGGCCGGGCTCCGGGACCTCCCGGTCCACGACCTCCAGCACCGACGACGGCCCGGTCTCGCGGTACACCACTGCGCGCATTCGTTCGCCTCCGTACTCTCGACTCCTTGAGCTGCAAGTAACCCACAACGAGGAGGATCCATGCCCGAGCTGCCGTTCCCCGACCACGTCCGCGAGCTGCTGACCAGGCCGAACCCGGCGGTCGTCAGCACGCTGCGCTCGGACGGGCACCCGGTGTCGGTGGCGACGTGGTACCTCCTCGAGGACGACGGACGGGTGCTGCTGAACATGGACGGCACCCGCGTGCGCCTCCAGCACCTGCGCCGAGACCCCCGGCTCACGCTGACCGCGCTGGACGAGTCCAGCTGGTACACCCACGTCTCGCTCATCGGCCGCGTGGTCGAGATGGTCGACGACGACGCCCTCGCCGACATCGACCGGCTCAGCACCCACTACAACGGCCGGCCCTACCCCAACCGCGAGAGCCCGCGGGTCAGTGCCTGGATGGCCGTGGACCGCTGGCACGGCTGGGGCGCCGCCACGCACTGACGGACAGGAGCCCCCACCCGGTCAGAGCGCCGCGGCCATCCCCGCGCACGCCTTGAGCCACTGCATCCGGGTGTTGGCCGAGAGCTGGCTGTAGGGCACCACCGAACCCGCGACCAGCGCCGGGTCGTAGGGCACGCGGTAGACCCCGCGGGTCCGCTGCTGGTAGACGTCGACCAGGTCGTTCGCCAGCTTGGTGTCGACCTGCGCCGAGGGGTCGGAGAGCACCGTGACCGTCTTGTACTTGAGGTTCTGGTAGCCCGCGTCCTGCAGCGCGTCGAGCATCCACAGGCCGCTGTAGCCGGTGTCCTCACGCACGGTGCTGGTCACCACCAGCAGGTCGGCGGCCTCGGCCGCGGCCAGCCAGTTCTCGGCCCTCATGTTGTTGCCGGTGTCGACCAGGATGACCCGGTAGAAGCGCTCGAGCAGCTTGTGCACCGCCCCGAAGTCCTGTGCCTTGATCATCCCCGTGACGTCCGGGCGCTCGTCGGAGGCCAGCACGTCGAAGTGGGCGTCACCCTGCGACCGGACGAACGCACCGAGGTCGCCGATCCGCGACTGGTAGACGTCGCTGAACCGCTCGAGGTCCTCCAGCAGCTCGCGGGTGGTGTTCCGGTGGTTGCTGCGGGTGCCCCGGATGCCGAGGGTGCCGCGGGTCTCGTTGTTGTCCCACGCGACGACACCGCCGCCGCGGACGGTGCCGAAGGTGTAGCCGGCCGCGAGGACACCGGTCGTCTTGGCCGCGCCGCCCTTGGGGTTGATGAACGCGATGGTGCGCGGGCCGTCGAAGTCCTTCTGGATCATCGAGCGGTCCTGCTCGTAGGCCACCTCGGCCGGGCCCATCCGCGGGCTGACCAGGCCGCCGCTCCAGCGCCGGACCGCGCCCCGCCAGCCCCACGTCGCGGGGCCGTTCTCCTGGGACTCCGCCCGGCGGTCGAGGAAGTCGGTGGCCGTCATGAACCGGCGGGGCTCACCCGTCTGCTCCCCGTCGGAGGGAGCGTCGACCGGGGTGCCGGTCGAGGGGGGCTGCGCCGAGGAGTGCTGGGCCGGGGGCCAGCCGGCCGGCGCGCCTTCGTGCTCGGGGCTCCAGGGGGCGGGTGCCGGCTGCGGGTTCGGCGGTGCGCTCGGCGCACCGGTCGGCGGGGCACTGGGCGGACCGCTGGGCGGACCACTGGGCGGGGCACTGGGCGGACCGCTCGGCGGCTGGGCCGAGCGCTGGGCCGCGGGTGCTGCGGTGCCCGGCATCGGGTCGGTGAGGGGGTCGCCGTACACGGTCCGCTGCGGCGGTCCGGAAGGCGGCTGCGAGCCGGTCTGCCGCGCCGCGGAGTAGGCGCCGAGCTCCTCGGCGGTGTAGAGCCGGTCGCTGGTGTCCGACAGGTCGTGGTCGGCGCCATGACCCCCGGTGACGGAGTGCGACGGGTCCTGCGGTGCCTGCGTCATGCCGGTCTCCTCGATGACAGGGTGGTCGTTCCTCGCGTGCGGGGCCGGGGCGCGGCGGATCCTGCGGATGCCTGCCGGCCGGTCACGCGCACAGTCGCTCCGCGGGAACCGGTGGCGTCTCGGCCGGGGCGAACGGCCGCGCCTCGGCCGGGGTCAGCGAGCCGCTGACCACACGTGCGAGCAGGACGCGCAGGCGCGTGAGCGATGACATGAGCCCACAGTTCCCTCTTGCCCCACGAGTCAAACCCGTCTCGGGCGTCAGAGCCCCAGGTCGACCAGCGCCCCCAGGACGACACGGTGGAACGTCGGGTAGGCGAAGTGCATGCGGCACAGCGTCCCCACCGGGATCTCGGCGTGCACGGCCGCGGCCAGCAGCCCGAGGACCTCCCCGCCGCTCGGGCCGACGGCGGTCGCGCCGACCAGCACACCACGCCGGGCGTCGGCCACCAGCTTGACCAGGCCGTCACCGCCGGGGCCGTGGATCCAGCCGCGGCTGGACCCGCCCATCTCCGCGGACCCGACCCGTACGTCGAGCCCCGCGGCCCGGGCCTCCTCCTCGGTCAGCCCCACCGAGCCGACCTCGGGGTCGGTGAAGGTCACCCGGCTCACTGCCCGGTAGTCCGCCCAGGGGCCGTCCTCACCGAGGATGTCGCGCACGGCGACCCCGGCCTGGTAGAGCGACATGTGGGTGTACTCCCCCTTGCCGGTGATGTCGCCGACCGCCCACAACCGCTCCCCCGCCCGCATCCGCTCGTCGACCTCCAGGGTCGGCCCGCTGGGGTCCAGCCCCACCGTCTCCAGCCCGACGTCGTCGAGGTTGGCCCGCCGCCCCGTCGCCACCAGCAGCGCCGACGTGGTCACGTCCCCGTCACCGGTCCGGATCCGGAAGTCGCCGTCGTGGTCGATCCTGCGGATGTCCACGCCGGTGCGCACCTCGACGCCGTCCGCTCGGAGGGCACGGGTCACGACCGTGCTCGCCTCCGGCTCCTCCGGCCCCAGGATGCGGTCCGCGGTCTCCAGCAGCGTCACCGCGACACCGAACCGCGCGAAGAGCTGGGCGAGCTCGGCCCCGATCGGCCCCGCGCCCACGACCGCGAGGCTGACCGGCAGCTCGGTGACCCGGACGATCTCGCGGTTGGTCCAGTACGGCGTCCCGGGGAGGCCGGCGATCGGTGGGACGTCCGGCTCGGTGCCGGTGTCGAGCAGGACGCCGCGGGCGGCGGCGTACTCCCGGGGGCCAGAGGTCGTCTCGACGACCACGTGTCCCGGCCCGGCCAGCCGTCCGTGACCACGGACCACGCGGACGCCGGCCTCCTCGAGCGGCCGGACGTGCGAGGCGTCGTCCCAGCCGTGGTTGGCCTCGCGGATCCGGGCCGCGACGCGTGCCCAGTCCGGACGGACGTCGACCTCACCGGCGAGCGCAGCGGCCCGGCGGCTCTCGGCCAGCAGGTCGGCCGCGCGGATCGCCAGCTTGGTGGGGGTGCAGCCCGCGAAGGGACACTCCCCTCCCACCAGGTCGCGCTCGACGGCGACGACGCGCAGACCCGCCTGGGCCAGCCGCGCCGCGGCGAGCTCACCCCCCGCGCCGAGGCCGACCACCACCACGTCGACGTCAGCCGTCGCTGCCTCCCCCACGCTGTCGATCGTCCCCGAGTCGGCGCCGTCAGCGGGACAGGTGCCGGGCCCGGGCGAAGCAGAACAGCCCGTAGCAGCCGATCCCGACCGCGATCAGCCCCAGCAGGAACGGGCCGAACGGCTGCTCGAGGACCTTGTGCAGCGCGACGTCGAGGCCACCGGACTTCTTGGCGTCGTGGGTCACGGCCGCGTAGACGAAGAGGCCGCCGACGATCGCGAACGCGATGCCCTTGGCCATGTAGCCGACCTTGCCGAACCAGATGTACGCCGTGCCGGCGTCGCCGCTCTTGCCCTCGGCCGTGAGGTGCTCCCGGAACTTCTCGGTCCAGGCGCGGCGACCCAGGTTGAGGCCGTAGGCGATGATCGCGAGGCCGATCAGCCCGACGATCCACTGTCCTGCCGGCCAGCTCATGACCGTGGCGGTCGTGTCGTCGGTGCCGCTCTTCTTCGAGCTCGAGCCCGAGCCCATCGCGATCTTGAGCGCGGTGAGGGCGATCGAGCCGTAGATGATCGCCTTGCCGAGCGACGTCAGCTGCTTGCGGACCTTCTTGGCGCCCTCCTCGTCGCGGTGGCCGACGGCCGCCTCGAGCAGCCGCCACAGCACGAGCAGGAACATGCCGATCGCCACCAGCCAGATCAGCACGGCGCCGAACGAGCTCTGTGCGAGCTTGTGCAGCGCACCGGTGCTGCTGGCCGACCCGGACTGCTCACCGAAGGCCAGCTGCAGTGCCAGCCACGCGACCACGAGGTGCACGACCCCGTAGACGACCATGCCGAAGCGGACGCCCCGATCCACCCACGGGTCGTTGTCCGCCCGCCTCCCCAGTGCAGTCGCCGACTGCTTCATGTCCACCATGAACGACCTATACCCAGTGGCGTGGGCGGTGAATCACGAAAGGTCGGCGAGGGCCGTCTCGATCGCGCGGTGGAAGGTGGGGTAGGCGAAGATCATCGACCGCAGCGTGTCCGTCGGCACCTCCGCGTGCACCGCGACGGCGAGGAAGCCGAGGATCTCCCCGCCCGCCGGTCCCATCGCCGTGGCCCCCACCAGCACGCCGCGGTCGGCGTCCTCGACCAGCTTGATCAGTCCTCGCGCGCCGGGTCCGTGCACGAAGCCCCGGGACGACTGCTCCAGCGGGGCGCTGCCGGTGCGCACGCTGAGGCCGGCGTCGCGGGCCTGCTGCTCGGTCATCCCGACGCCACCCACCTCGGGATCGGTGAACGTCGTGTGCGGCACGGCGTGGTAGCGCGCGGGCGGTCCGTCCTCGCCGGTGACGTCGCGCAGGGCGATCGCCGACTGGTACATCGACACGTGGGTGAAGGCGCCCTTGCCGGTGACGTCCCCGATCGCCCAGAGCTTCTCCCCCGCCCGCATCCGCTCGTCGACCTCGAGGGTCCGCGCCGTCGGGTCGAGCCCGACGGTCTCGAGGCCGAGGTGGTCGAGGTTCGGCGTCCGCCCGGCCGCCACCAGGAGCTTGTCGGCCGTCAGCCGCTCGCCGTCACCGAGAGACACCGTGAACGTCCCGTCCGCGTGCGAGACCGAGCGGATGTCCACCCCGGTCAGCACCCGGATGCCCTCGCCCACGAAGACGTCCTCCAGGATCTCGGCGGCCTCGGGCTCGTCCGGGCCGATTATCCGCGGGCCGGCCTCCACCACGGTCACCCGGACCCCGAAGCGTGCGAAGACCTGGGCCAGCTCACACCCGATCGGACCACCGCCGACGACCACCAGCGAGGCCGGGAGCGCGGTGGCACGGACCGCGTCGCGGTTGGTCCAGTACGGCGTGCCGGACAACCCGTCGATCGGCAGCTCCGCCGGGCGGGTGCCGGGGTTGAGCACGACGCCACGACGTACGACGTACCTCGCCTCCCCGCCGTCGGCCAGCGCCACCCGGACCCGTCCGGGGCCGTCCAGTCGTCCGACCCCGTGGTGGACGGTCGCGCCGGCGTCCTCGAGGCGCTTGACCGCGATCGTGTCGTCCCAGCCGCTGGTCGCCTCCTCGTCGAGCCGCCTGGCCACCGGGGCCCACGACGGCGTGACGACGGCGTCGCCGGCCAGGATCGCGACCCGTCTCGCCTCGGCCAGCGCGTCCGCGGCGCGGATCATCATCTTCGACGGGATGCAGCCGTAGTACGGACACTCACCGCCCACGAGGTGACGGTCGACGACCACCACCTCGAGGCCCGCCCTGGCGGCTCCCGAGGCCAGGGCCTCTCCCCCGGGGCCGGCGCCGATCACGACGACGTCGACGGTGACAGCGTTGTCTGCGCTCATGCTCCTCAGCATGGCCCAGCGGCCCAACTCCTCGAGAGGTTCGAGGTGGTGGACTCGGCGCGCAAGGTCGTGGGGCGTCGGAAGCCTCGGTAGCCGGGCGTCTGTCGCCTGTTGGTGGGTGGAGCTGGTTCCTTGCTGTTCATGGGAGTGCTGAGCACCACGCTGAACGTCCCGATGGTGCCGGCCGCTCCCAGGAGGTGGCACGGGAGCGTCGGCGGCCCGGGGCCGGGAGCCGGCCGCAACCGGAGCAGACCTCGCCCCGTAGCTGCTGCCCTGACCGCAACCATCCAGCAATCGTGGCCCGCCCTGCCGGCCGGGTCATGGGAGTGCTGAGCACCACGCTGAACGTCCTGATGGTGCCGGCCGCTCCCAGGAAGTGGTCCGGCACCCATCGGCCCGGGGCCGGGTGCCAGCCGCCGGACCGACCCGGCGGGGCGGGATCAGCCCAGCGACGCCTTGTTGCGCATGATGTTGCCCAGGATGCCGTTGACGAACGCCGGCGACTCGTCCGTGGACAGCTCGCGCACCAGCGCCATCGCCTCGGTCACCGCGACCGGGTCCGGCACGTCCTCGGCGTACAGCAGCTCGAACACACCGAGTCGCAGCACGTTGCGGTCGACGGCGGGCATCCGCTCGAGCGTCCAGCCCTCGGAGTACTCGGTGAGCAGCTCGTCGATGCGGGACTGGTGCTCGACGACGCCACGCACCAGCACGACGGTGTAGGCGTTGGTCGGAGCGTCGCCCTCGGCGATCGCGGTGTCGAGGGCCTCGTTGGCCGACTCCCCCCGCACGTCGGAGGCGAAGAGGACGTCGAGGGCGCGCTTGCGGGCCTTGGAACGGGCAGACATCAGCTGGTGACGCGCCCCAGGTAGGAGGAGTCGCGGGTGTCGACCTTGATCTTCTCGCCGGTGGTGATGAACAGCGGCACCTGGACCGTCGCACCCGTCTCGACCGTGGCCGGCTTGGTGCCGCCGGTCGAGCGGTCGCCCTGCAGGCCCGGCTCGGTGTAGGTGACCTCGAGCTCGACCGACGCGGGGAGCTCGATGTAGAGGACGCGGCCGTCGTTCGTGGCGACGATCGCCTCCTGGTTCTCCAGCATGAAGTTGGCGGCGTCGCCGACGATCTCGGGCGCGACCTCGATCTGGTCGTAGCTCTGGACGTCCATGAAGACGTACGACGTGCCGTCGTTGTAGAGGTACTGCATCGTCCGCTTGTCGACGTTGGCGACCTCGACCTTGACGTCGGCGTTGAAGGTCTTGTCGACGGTCTTGCCGGACTCGACGTTCTTCAGCTTGGTGCGCACGACAGCGCCGCCCTTGCCGGGCTTGTGGTGCTGGAACCAGATGACCTGCCAGAGCTGGCCGTCGAGGTTGAGCACCATGCCGTTCTTCAGGTCGTTCGTCGTAGCCATGCGCGCGTGTCAGCCTTCAGTCGAGAGGGTCGTGAGTTCGAGTCGGCCACCGGGCCGGTGGGGCTCGGGGCAACAGCGTCCGAGTCTATAGGCCGCCCGTCCCCCGCGCCGAACCAGAGCAGGGTCGGGCCCCGGAATCAGTCCGCCGAAGTCAGCCCCCCGAAATCAGCCCCGAGTTCAGCCCAGCTGCCAGACGACCCGCACGGTCACCGTCAGCCGGTCCTTGCCGGTCCGGATCGGCATCGGCTTCGTCGCGGCGAGGTCCATGGCCCCCCGGGCGTTCTGGAGCAGGTAGCCGTCCACCACGTCGGAGCGCCGTGGGGCGCTGACCTCGCGCAGGGTGACCACGTCCCCGAGCTCCTGGCCCGCGGCGGCGGCGTACTGCTCGGCCTTGGTGCGGGCCTCGGCGACCGCGGCGTCGCGCGCCTTCTTCATCGCCGCGTCGGGGTCACCCACCCGGAGCCGGATGTTGCTGACCTGCACGACGTTCCCCCCGGTGGCGACCGCGGTGCTGACGGCGCGGCCGCCCTGCTTCAGCTCCTTGACCAGCACCGTGGCCCGCTGGCTGACCCGGTAGCCGCGGATCGTGGGCGGGGAGTACTGGTGGTAGTCGTAGACGGGGTACATGGACAGGCCGGTCGTCTGCACGTCCCCCTTGGCGACGCCGAGACCCTCGAGCGACGCCAGCACCCGGTCCATCACCCGGCTGGTGTCGGCGAGCGCGGTGTCGAGGTCCGGGCGCATCAGCCCGACCGCGAGGTCGAAGGAGAGCTGGTCGGGCACGGCGGTGCCCTCACCGGTGCCGGCCATCGTGAGGGTGCGCCGGTGGGTGTCGGCCGCCGGCGCCACCGGCACCGCGGCCTGGGCCGGCGTTCCCCCGTTGCCGGCGTTGCCCACGAGGTAGGCACTCAGCAGTGCCAGTGCCACGACCGCCGCGAGCAGGACGCCCCGCACGCTCACCGTCACCGTCTTCTCGCCCATGCCGACCACGCCTCCCGTTTCACTGGTGTCGGCGGTTGGACGACGGCCCGGCCGTGCCGGTTCCCGGCGGCGAGCCGGTCAGCCGGCGTCGTGGGCGATCCGCTCCAGCGCCATCCGGTAGCCCTGGATGCCGTGCCCGGCGATCACCGCGACGGCGTGCGGGGAGACGACCGAGCTGTGCCGGAACTCCTCCGGCCGCTGGAACGGGTCGGAGATGTGCACCTCGACGAGGGGGGCCTCCAGCTGGGCGCAGGCGTCGTAGATCGCGTACGAGTAGTGCGTCCAGGCCGCGGCGTTCAGCACGACGGGGGTCGCGTCGTCGGCCGCGGCGTTCAGCCAGTCGACCATGACTCCCTCGTGGTTGGTCTGCCGCACCTCCACCTCGAGCCCGACCTCGTGCCCCCACTCCACGCACCGTTCGGCCAGCTCGTCGTGGGTGGTGGTGCCGTAGATCTCCGGCTGCCGGCGCCCGAGGCGCCCCAGGTTGGGACCGTTCAGGACCAGCACCTTCATGCGTCGACCTCCTGCTCGCGCCCGGACAGTACGTCGTACGCCGCGCGCAGGTCGTCCTCGGACGGGCCCGCCAGCACGGTCGGGACCGCCAGGTCGGTCAGCACCACGAACCGCAGCTGCGACCCGCGCGCCTTCTTGTCCACCTTCATCGCGGCGTGCAGCTCCTCGAAGGACGCACCGGTGTACGTCGTGGGCAGGCCGACGTGCGCGAACGCCCGGTGGTGGCGCTCCACGACCTCCGGCGCCAGCGTGCCCGCGCGGCGGGCCAGCTCGGCGACGTACACGCAGCCCAGCGCCACGGCCTCACCGTGCCGGACGGCGTAGTCCTCGGCCCGCTCGATGGCGTGGGCCATGGTGTGGCCGTAGTTGAGCACCTCGCGGCCGGGATGGCCGTCCTGGCCGCCGGTCTCCTTCAGATCTGACACCACGACGTCGATCTTGACCCGGATCGCCCGCTCGACCAGCTCCCGCAGCACCGGCGAGTCCGCGGTGAGCTCGTCGGGGTCGGTGCCCTCCACGAGCGTGAGGATCTGCGGGTCCGCGATGAAGCCGCACTTCACGACCTCGCCGAGACCGGCCACCAGCTCCGCCCGCGGCAGGGAGCGCAGCGTGGCGAGGTCGCAGAGCACCCCGGCCGGCTCGTGGAACGCCCCGACGAGGTTCTTGCCGCTGGGGGTGTTGACGCCCGTCTTGCCGCCGACCGCGGCGTCGACCATGGCGAGCAGCGTGGTCGGGACGTGCACCACGCGCACCCCGCGCAGCCAGGTGGCCGCGACGAAGCCGCCCAGGTCCGTGGTCGCGCCGCCGCCGACGGTGACGACGGCGTCGGAGCGGGTGAAGCCCGCCTCGCCCAGCGCGTCCCAGCAGGAGGCCGCGACGGCGGCGGTCTTGGCACGCTCCCCGTCGGGGATCGGCAGCCGGGTCACCTCGTGCGCACCGGCCAGCGAGTCGAGGACGGGGCGCGCCAGGTCGGCCAGCGACTCGGGGAAGACCACGCCCACCCGCTGCACGCCCGGGCCCAGCATCGCGGGCAGCCGGTCGGCGAGGTCGGTGCCGACGACGACGTCGTACGGCGAGGCGCCGGTGACCGGCAGCACGGTGTCGCTCACGTCCGCTCCTTCCGAGCCGCGAGTGCCTCCTGGATCTCCCGGGCGACATCCTCCGGACTGCGTCCGTCGGTGTCCACGACCAGCGTGGCGACCGACTCGTAGATCGGCGTCCGCTCGTCGAGCAGGGTCTTGATCCGGCCGCGGACGTTGCCGAGCAGCAGCGGCCGCGCGCTGCCCAGGCCGACCCGCTTCACCGCGTCGCTGAGGCCGACCCGCAGGAACACGACCGTGTGGCCGGCCAGCCGCTCGCGCGTCGACGGGTCGAGGACCGCGCCACCGCCGAGGGCGAGCACGCCGTCGTGGCCCTCCAGCGCCCGGGCGACGGCGTCGTGCTCCAGCCGCCGGAACTCCGGCTCGCCCGACTCGACGAAGATGTCCGCGACGGTGCGCCCCTCGGCCGCCTCGATGTCCGCGTCGGTGTCGCGGGCGGTCAGGCCCCAGGCGTCGGCGAGCAGGTCGGCCACGGTGGTCTTGCCGGCCCCCATCGGGCCGACCAGCACGACCCGGGGGCTCACTTGAACCTCAGCGTGTCCAGGTAGCTCTCGGCGTTGCGTCGCGTCTCGCGCACCGAGTCGCCGCCGAACTTCTCCAGCACCGCGTCGGCGAGCACCAGCGCGACCATCGCCTCGGCGACGATGCCGGCCGCCGGCACGGCGCACACGTCCGAGCGCTGGTGGTGGGCGACCGCCTCCTCACCGGTGGACACGTCGACCGTGCGCAGCGCCCGCGGCACCGTCGCGATCGGCTTCATGGCGGCCCGGACCCGCAGGACCTCACCGGTGGTCATGCCACCCTCGGTGCCGCCGGAGCGGCCGCTCGTGCGCCGGATCCCCTCGGCGGTGGGGACGATCTCGTCGTGCGCCCGGGAGCCGGGGGTGGCAGCGAGCTCGAAGCCGTCACCCACCTCGACACCCTTGATCGCCTGGATGCCCATCAGCGCCCCCGCGAGGCGGGAGTCGAGCCGGCGGTCCCAGTGCACGTGGGAGCCGAGCCCCGGCGGCAGCCCGTGGACCACCACCTCGACGACGCCGCCGAGCGTGTCCCCGTCCTTGTGGGCCTGGTCGATGGCCGCGACCATCGCGGCGCCGGCCTCCGGGTCCAGGCAACGGACCGGGTCCTCGTCGAGCCGGGCCACGTCGTCGGGCGCGGGCCACAGACCGGCGGGCGCCCTCACGCCGCCGAGCTCGATGACGTGGGACACGAGGCGCGCGCCCACGGTCTGCTCCAGGAAGTTCGAGGCCACCCGGCCCAGCGCCACCCGCGCCGCGGTCTCGCGAGCCGAGGCCCGCTCCAGGATCGGACGCGCCTCGTCGAAGTCGTACTTCTGCATGCCGGCCAGGTCGGCGTGGCCCGGCCGGGGGCGGGTCAGCGCGGCGTTGCGCGCCAGCGCCTCGAGCTCCACCGGGTCCACCGGGTCGGCCGACATGACCTGCTCCCACTTCGGCCACTCGGTGTTGCCGACCTCGATCGCGACCGGGCCACCCAGGGTCAGGCCGTGCCGGACGCCACCGACGATCGTGACCTCGTCCTGCTCGAACTTCATCCGGGCACCCCGGCCGTAGCCGAGCCGCCGCCGGGCCAGGGAGTCCTGGATGTCGGCGGTGGTGACGTTCACGTGGGCCGGGAGCCCCTCGAGGATCGCGACCAGGGACGGTCCGTGGGACTCGCCCGCGGTGAGCCAACGCAGCATGCGGTCAGTCTTTCACGACCGAACCGCTCCGGATTCAGGCTCCCCCGCCGACGAGATGGCCCCAGATCGTGGCCCCGATCCCGATGCCGAGGACGGCCCCGACCAGCATCGCGGGGCCGAACGGGTACGCCGTGCGCAGCAGGCTGCGGTCACGGCGTACCAGCGCGACCACCAGCCCCGGGAGCCCGAACAGCAGGAAGGAGGCGTAGGTCCCGACGACCAGCTCCCCCCAGCCGAGGTAGGCGAGCTCGAAGCCGAGCAGCGCGGAGAGCCGCACGTCCCCGAAGCCCAGGCCGGCCGAGCGGATCCACCACAGCACCCAGAAGACCGACCGGGCCGCGACCATGCCGATCAACGCCCGCACGAACGCGTCGCCGTCCGCGGTGACCAGGGCACACACCCCCGCCAGGAGGATGACCGCCGCGTGCGCCGGCAGCAGCACCCGGCTCGGCAACAGCTTGGTGCGCAGGTCCACGTAGCCGAGCAGGACGCCCACCGGGACCGTCGGCAGCAGGAACAGCAGCGGCCAGCTCCAGCCGAGCGCCGCACCCACGGCCGCCCCCGCGACGGCGGCGAGCGCCGCCGTCCACCGGACGAGTCCGGGGCGGGCGGCGAGGTCGACGTAGAGCGCCTTCGGCTCCTCCTCCGGCTTCTCCGCGCGGCTGCGGTGGCGGCGCCTCGGACGCGGGCTGCGGCACCGGCTTCGGCGCCGGCTCCGGGATCCGGGCGATGACCGACGGGACGAGGGCGCCGGCGAGACCGCACGCCACCGCCGCGAACGCCGCCGCACCCCCCGCCGTCTCGAGCACGGTCATCCGGCGGCCCGTCCTTGCGTGAGTGCGTCGATGCCGGCGGTCCGCATCGCCTCGAGCGGGGCCGCGATCCCGGTGAAGAGCTCGAACTGCAGGGCCGCCTGGTGGACCAGCAGGTCCATGCCGCCGACCAGCACGCCGTCCGTCACCGCCGCGGCGAGCGGGGTCGGCCACGGGTCGTAGAGGACCTCGAAGAGCACCGGTACGCCGGCGCAGCGGACCACCAGCTCGGGGTCCTGGGCCTCGGCCGGGACCGTGGACACCACGACCTCGCCGTTCACCGGGTCTCCGGCCAGGGAGCGGACCTCGACCCGTGGTCCCGAGGGGTGTCGCGCGATCGCGGCGGCCGCCTCCGCTGCCCGCTCGGGCGAGCGCACCATCAGGGTGACCGTGCGGGCGCCGAGCTCGCAGAGGGCCAGGCCGGTGGACGCGGCCGTCGCGCCACCGCCGAGGACCGTGCCGGCGGTGACCGGCCCGTCGTACCTCTCCCGGACGGCCGCGACCGCCCCGGGCAGGTCGGTGTTGTCGGCCAGCACCACGGCGCCGCCCTCGAGCACCAGGGTGTTGGCCGCGCCCGCCAGTCGCGCACGGCCGGTGGTCTCGGCCGCCAGCGTGAGCGCCGTCCGCTTCAGCGGCATCGTCAGGGACAGGCCGCGCCAGCTCGCGTCGAGGCCGCCCACGAACGCCGCCAGTCCGCGCTCGTCGACCCGCACCCGCTCGTAGTCCCAGTCCAGCCCGACCGCGGCGTACCCCGCCCGGTGCAGCACCGGGGAGAGCGAGTGGGCGATCGGGTCGCCCAGCACGGCACAGTGCAGGCCGGCACGGGGCATCGGGACGGCAGGCATCTGCTCAGCAGGCGCCCGCGGACTCGGTCGCGCAGTACTGCCGCAGCTCGTCCTTGTACTTGAGGAACTCGTCGTAGGTCGCGGCGAACTTGGTCTCGCCCGTCTTGAGGTTGACGGTGACGTAGTAGTACCAGTCGCCGTCGCTCGGATGGGTGGCCGCGTACAGCGCGTCGTCCCCGGGCGCCTCGATCGGGGTCGGCGGCAGCCCGGCGTTCTGGTAGGTGTTGTACGGCGAGTCGATCTGCGTGTCCGAGGTGGTCGGCACGGCCGTCAGGTCGTTGTCCGCGGCGTAGTTGATCGTGGCGTCGATCTGGAGCAGACCGTTGGTCTCGTCGCCCTCGAGCCGGTTGTAGATGACCCGGGCGATCTTCGGCATGTCGTCGCCACGGCCCTCGGCCTCGACGAGGCTGGCGACGGTCATCAGCTCCGCGGGCGTGTAGCCCAGCTGCTCGGCCGCACCCTCGAGGTCCGCGTCGTCGGCCGCCTGCTTCCAGCGGTCCACCATGTCCTGGAGGATCGACTTCGGGGTCGCGTCGGGGCCGAAGTCGTAGGTCGCCGGGAAGAGGTAGCCCTCGGGATCGCCCTTCGCGTAGCTCGGCAGGCCCAGGCTGTCGGGCGCGTCCAGCACCTTCTCGAAGGCCGCCTGCTTGAAGTCGGTGTTGTCGGCCAGGATGCCGACGATGTCGGTGACGCGCAGCCCCTCGGGGATGGTGACCGTGTCCTTGATCAGGTTGTCCGGGTTCGCGAGCACCGTGACCGCGTCGGAGGCCTTCATCTCCTTCTTCAGCGGGTAGAAGCCCGGCTGGATCACCGAGCTCCCGGCCGCCGCGGTGAACGCCTCCACGGAGGCCACCACGTCCTCCTCCTTCAGGTTGCGCCCCATCGCGGAGATGCTGTCGCCCTCGTGCACCTCGAAGGTGAGCTTGCCGTGGCCCGGCCCGGCGAAGTCCTCCGGGTCGGCGAACCGGTCCGTGATCGCGTTCAGCACCTTGTGCCCCAGGAAGACGGCACCGCCGACCACGATCACGAGCGCGACGATCACCGCCAGGCAGCTCTTCATGGTGCGGCGCTTGCGGCGACGACCACGGCCCCCGTGCATCGGCACCACGTCGTCCTCGGCCGGGTCGGCGGTGGTCCCCGCGAGCTCGTCGTCGTGGGGTGCCCGCGGCGGCGGGGCGTACGGCCCCGTCTGCTCGGGTGCCTCGGGGTGCGCGTCGTCGTGATGGGTCACTCGTTCGTCTCCTCGACGATTTCGCCGGGCGCGGCCCCCGTCGCGCGTTCGGTGTCCAGTGCGTGCTGCAGGATCAGGACGGCCGCTGCCTGGTCGACGACGGCCCGTCGTTTGCCGCCCTTGCGGCCTCGGTCGCGCAGCATAGCCTCCGCCGAGACCGTGGTCAGCCGCTCGTCGCACAGCCTGACCGGGACGGGGGCGACCCGCCGCGCCAGCCGGGCCGCGAACTCACGCGTCTTGACGGCCGCCGGACCCTCGCCCCCGGACAGGGACCGGGGCAGTCCGACGACCACCTCGACCGCCTCGTCCTCGGCGACCAGCGTCGCGATCCGGGCCAGGTCGCCCTTGCCGCGGCGCACGGTCTCGACCGGGGTCGCGAGGAACCCGCTCGGGTCGCTGCGCGCGACGCCGATGCGGGCGTCCCCGGGGTCGATGCCGAGACGGACGCCGAACCTCAACCGATCGCCTGACCGGTGGCCCGGGCGACCTCGGTGCTGACCAGGGCGATCGCCTCGTCGATGCGTGAGGCGTCGGTGCCGCCGCCCTGGGCCACGTCGTCCTTGCCGCCGCCGCGACCACCGACGAGCGGACCGATGGCACGGACCAGCTCGTTGGCGCTCACGCCGCGGTTGCGGGCCTCGTCGTTGACCGCGGCCACGACCGCCACCTTGCCGTCGGTCCCGGCACCGATGATGACGACCGCGCCGGGCTCCCCGACCGGGAGGCGTCCGCGGACGTCCAGGGCGAGCGTGCGCACGTCGCCGCCACCCGCGCCGTCGGCGCGGTGCGCCACGACCTTCACGCCGCCGACGTCCGTGGCGGACGCCGCGAGCTGGCCACCGGCCGCCAGCAGCTGGCCGAGCCGGACCTTCTCGATCTCCTTCTCGGCGGTGCGCAGCTTCTCGACGATGTCGTGGACGCGCTCGGGCAGCTGCTCGGGGCGCACCTTGAGCGCCTCGGAGAGCTGGGCCACCAGCACGTGCTCGCGCGCCAGGAAGCGGTAGGCGTCGCCACCCACCAGCGCCTCCACACGGCGTACGCCGGAGCCGATGGAGGACTCGCCCAGCAGCTTGACCACGCCGAGCTGGCCGGAGCGGTGCGCGTGGGTGCCACCGCACAGCTCGCGCGCCCAGTCACCGACCGAGATCACCCGGACCTCGTTGCCGTACTTCTCGCCGAACAGCGCCATCGCGCCGGACCGGACGGCCTCCTCCTGGGTCATCACCTCGGCGTGCACGGCCAGGTCGGCCAGCACCAGGTCGTTGACCCGCGCCTCGACGTCCTGCATGACCGAGGTCGGGACCGCGCCGGTGGCGGAGAAGTCGAACCGGAACCGGCCCGGGGAGTTCTCCGACCCCGCCTGGGTCGCGGTCTCGCCGAGCGCCTCGCGGAACGCCTTGTGCACCATGTGGGTCGCGGTGTGCGACCGGGAGATGGAACGGCGGCGCTCGACGTCGACCTTCGCGTGCGCGCCGAGCCCGGGCGTCACCTCGCCGGACAGCACCAGCGCCTGGTGGACGATCAGCCCGGTGACGGGCGACTGGACGTCGCGCACCTGCAGCAGCGCGCCGTTGTCGAGCTCGATGACGCCCTGGTCGGCGAGCTGCCCGCCGCCCTCGGCGTAGAACGGGGTCCGGTCGAGGACCAGCTCGATCTCGTCGCCCTCGCGGGCCGACGGCACCACGCCCCCGGCCGTCACGATGCCCCGCACCGAGCCTTCGCTGACGGTGTCGGCGTAGCCGGTGAACTCCACCGCGCGGCCGAGCGAGTCGGCCACCTCCCGGTAGGCCCGGGCGTCGCGGTGCTGGCCCTTCTTGGCCTTCGCGTCGGCCTTCGCGCGCTCCCGCTGCTCGGTCATCAGCCGGCGGAAGCCCTCCTCGTCGACGCTGAGCCCCTGCTCGGCCGCCATCTCGAGGGTCAGGTCGATGGGGAACCCGTAGGTGTCGTGCAGCGCGAACGCCTTGTCGCCGGACACCTGCGTGCCGCCGGCGCGCTTCACCTCGGTGGTCGCCAGGTCGAAGATCGTGGTGCCGGCCTTCAGCGTCTGCCGGAAGGCGTCCTCCTCCGCGAACGCGACGCTCGAGATCCGCTCCCAGTCGCGGTGCAGCTCGGTGTAGGTCTCCCCCATCCTGTCGCGGCTGACCGGCATCAGCTCGGGGAGGGAGCGGTCCTCGAAGCCGAGCAGGCGCATGGAGCGCACGGCACGGCGCAGCAGCCGACGCAGCACGTAGCCGCGGCCGTCGTTGCCCGGGGTGACGCCGTCGCCGATGAGCATCATCGACGACCGGATGTGGTCGGCGACGACCCGGAACCGCACGTCGTCGCCGGGGTTGGCGCCGTACCGGCGGCCGGTCAGCTCCTGGGCCTTCTCGATCACCGGGAACATGACGTCGATCTCGTACATGTTCTCCTTGCCCTGAAGGATGAACGCGACCCGCTCGAGACCCATGCCGGTGTCGATGTTCTTCTTCGGCAGCGAGCCGGCGATGTCGAAGTCCTCCTTGGACCGCACCGCGCTGAGCTCGTCCTGCATGAAGACGAGGTTCCAGAACTCCAGGTAGCGGTCCTCGGCGCCGAAGTCGCCGTCGGCACCGTACGCCGGGCCGCGGTCGATGAGGAGCTCCGAGCACGGTCCGCCGGGCCCGGGCACGCCCATGGACCAGTAGTTCTCCTTCTTGCCCAGGCGGATGATCCGGTCGTCGGGCAGGCCGGTGATCTTCCTCCAGAGGTCGACCGCCTCCGGGTCGTCGTCGTAGACGCTCGGGTAGAGCTTGTCCTCGGGCAGGCCGAAGCCGCCGTCGGCGATCGGGCGGGTCACGAGCTCCCAGGCGAGCTCGATGGCACCGTCCTTGAAGTAGTCGCCGAAGGAGAAGTTGCCGCACATCTCGAAGAACGTGCCGTGTCGCGTCGTCTTGCCGACGTCCTCGATGTCGGGGGTGCGCACGCACTTCTGCACGCTGGTCGCGCGACGGTACGGCGGGGTCTCCTGGCCCAGGAAGTAGGGCTTGAAGGGCACCATGCCGGCGTTGACGAACAGCAGGTTCGGGTCGTCGAGCAGCAGCGAGGCTGACGGCACCGCCGTGTGTCCGTTGCGCTCGAAGTGAGCGACGAACCTCCGGCGAATCTCCGCGGTGTCCATCAGTGGCTGCCTTCCTGATCCTCGGCGGCGGCACGGTGCCGTCCACCCTCGAGCTGGGGAGTTCCATGAGGCACGAGGCCGTAGCGCTGCCGCAACTCGGTTTCCTTCTCGACCCGGCCCTGGGCCACCTCGTCGCGGAACATCCTGGCGCCGACCTCGAGGCCGCTGAGCCGGTCCCGCAGGCCGTCGACGGTCAGGGCCTCGGCGGCACGGCGGCCGCGCACCATCGCGTAGACACCTGCCCCGGCCCCGGCGACGAACCAGAAGCCTCGACTCATGCTGCGTCCTCGCCCTCGTCCGCGAGCCGTGCCCGCTGGTTGGCCCGCACCTGCTGGGCGAGGTCCTTCATCTCGCGGCGCCGGCGCTTGCGCGCGGCCCGGATCTCGCGCCTGACCTCGAACCGGATCCGGTTGCGCGTCTCGGCGGCCAGGGCGCGGCGCAGGCCGTGGGCCAGCGAGGCGGTCTTCACCACGGTCTCCCGGAGGACGAGGTCGGCGAAGAGCGCGCCGTCGACCCGCCCCACGTGGGTGACCGCACCGCTCTCGCTGGTGTCGTGCTCCTGCTCACCGAGGTGGGTGATCACGTAGCCCGGCTCGACCCGGGGGCGCGCCGGCGGCTCGGCGAGCCGCCTCTCGATCTCCTCGACCTGCGCGCGCAGCGCAACAGCCTCGGCGCGTGCCTCCCGGAGCTCGCGGGTGGTCCGGGCTCGGCTCCGCACCAGCAGCACCACGAGAACCACGGCGAGCAGGGAGAGCGCGCCGATGACGGCGGGCACGATCCACTGCTGCATGGTGACCGACCCTATCGCGGGCGCCGGGACGTGCCGCTCCTCGGCCCGGAGCCCCGCACCAGCCGCCGGATCCGTTCCCAGCGCTCCTTGACCGCGGCCTCGGCACCCAGGGCCGTGGGCCGGTAGTACTCGGCGTCGGCCACGACGTCGGGCGCGTACTGCTGCTCGGCGATGCCGTACGGCTCGTCGTGGCTGTACTTGTACGTGCTGCCGTGCCCGAGCTTCTTCGCGCCCGAGTAGTGGGCGTCGCGCAGGTGGGGAGGCACCGGCCCGATCTTGCCGGCGCGTACGTCGGCCGTGGCGGCGCTGATGGCGGTCGTGACGGCGTTCGACTTCGGCGCGACCGCGAGGGCGATCGTGGCCTGGGCCAGGTTGAGCCGCGCCTCGGGCATCCCGATCAGCTGGACGGCCTGGGCCGCGGCCACCGCCGTCGTCAGCGCGGTGGGGTCGGCGAGGCCGATGTCCTCGCTGGCGAGGATCACCAGACGTCGGGCGATGAAGCGCGGGTCCTCCCCCGCCTCCATCATCCGGGCCAGGTAGTGCAGGGCGGCGTCGGCGTCGGAGCCGCGGACGGACTTGATGAAGGCGCTGGTGACGTCGTAGTGCTGGTCGCCCTGGCGGTCGTAGCGGACCGCCGCCTGGTCGACCGCGGTCTCGGCGGTCTCCAGGTCGACGCTGTCCAGGCCACGCGACGTGGCCGCCCCCGCCGCGGCCTCGAGGTAGGTGAGCGAACGCCGGGCGTCCCCTCCGGCGAGGCGCACCAGGTGGTCGAGGGCGTCGTCGGCCACCGCCAGCCGGCCGGCCAGTCCCCGCTCGTCGGCGATCGCCTGCGCGAGCACGCCCCGGATGTCGTCGTCGGTGAGTGACTCGAGCCGCAGCAGCAGGCTGCGGGACAGCAGCGGCGAGATCACCGAGAAGAAGGGGTTCTCGGTGGTGGCGGCGACCAGCGTGACCCACCGGTTCTCCACGCCCGGCAGGAGCGCGTCCTGCTGCGCCTTGCTGAACCGGTGCACCTCGTCGACGAAGAGCACGGTCTCCCGGCCACCGCCGACCAGCTCGGCGCGTGCGGCGTCGATCGCCGCCCGCACCTCCTTCACGCCTGCGGAGACCGCCGAGACCTCGACGAACCGCCGGTTCGTCTGCTGGCTGACGATCGAGGCGATGGTCGTCTTGCCGGTGCCGGGGGGTCCCCAGAGCAGCAACGACATCGACTGGTCACCCTCGATGAGCTGGCGCAGCGGCGCGCCGGGGGCGCGCAGCTGCGCCTGGCCGACCAGCTCGTCGAGGGTACGCGGACGCATCCGCACCGCGAGCGGTGCGGATGCGTGCGTGTTGGCGGCCAGTGAACCGCCGCCCCCACGTGGCGTGCCCGGTGCGTCGAAGAGTCCCTCCACACCGGTCACCGTAGGCGGTGGGTCGAAGACCGGTCACCGCGACCGGTCAGGCGGACACCGTCTTCTGCGTCTTGACGTCGAACCACTCGTCGGCGAACGCCGGGTCGGTGCTCACCGTGGTGGCGGTCTCGCCGGAGACCGGGCTGCCCTCGCGGTCGACGCCGAGGAGGCCGGTGGTCACCGGGGTGCTGGGGTGCTGTCCCAGCTCGCCGGGGAAGTGGCAGGCCACCTTGTGACGCGGACCGATCTGGAGCAGCGGCGGCTCCACCTTGGCGCAGATCTCCTTCGCCAACGAGCAGCGGGTGCGGAACCGGCAACCCGAGGGCGGGTTGATCGGGCTCGGCACGTCGCCCTCGAGACGGATCCGCTCGCGGCGGCCACCGATCGCCGCCTGCTTCACGTCCGGCACCGCCGAGAGCAGCGCCTGGGTGTACGGGTGGTGCGCGTGGCCGTAGATCGTCTCGCGGTCGGCGATCTCCACGATCTTGCCGAGGTACATGACCGCGACCTCGGGGCAGAAGTGCCGCACGACGGCCAGGTCGTGGGCGATGAAGAGGAACGCCACGTCGAACTCACGCTGGATGTCCTGGAGCAGGTTGATGACCTGCGCCTGGATCGACACGTCGAGCGCCGAGACGGGCTCGTCGGCCACCAGCAGCTTGGGGTTCAGCGTGAGCGCACGGGCGATGCCGATGCGCTGGCGCTGACCGCCGGAGAACTCGTTCGGGTACCGGTTGTAGTGCTCCGGGTTGAGGCCCACGATCTCGAGGAGCTCCTGGACCCGGGGCAGGATCTTGTTCTTCGGGACCACGTTGTGCACCGCCAGCGGCGCCCCCACGATCGCGCCCACGGTGTGCCGCGGGTTCAGCGAGGTGTAGGGGTCCTGGAAGATCATCTGCACGTTGCGGCGCAGCGGCTTCAGCTGCCGGTTGGACATCTTCGCGATGTCGTCCTCGGCGTCGCCGAACTTCATCGAGCCGCCGGTCGGCGTGTAGAGGCGGGTGATCAGGCGGCCGGTCGTGGACTTGCCACAGCCGGACTCCCCCACCAGGCCCAGGGACCCGCCCTTCGGGACCTGGAACGAGATGCCGTCGACGGCCTGGACGTGGCCCACGGTCCGCCGGAGCACCCCCGACGACTTCACCGGGAAGTACATCTTGAGGTCCTGGACCGACAGCACCGGCTTGGCGTGCGGGTCGAGCTCGGTCGCCGTATGACCCTGCTGCGCCACGTCGGCGAAGGTCAGGCCGGAGGCGGTCGCGGTCGGCGCGCCGGCCCCGTTGGTCGAGCCCAGGTCAGGGCGTTCTTCGCTCTTCTCGAGGTTCACGTCGGACATCAATTCTCCTCGACCAGCTCGGGCGCGATCTCGGGGAGCACCTCGGCCTGGTACACGGCATCGGGGTTGGCCAGGTGACAACGCTTCACGTGCCCATCACCCGTGCTGCCGGGAGTCAGCAGCGGGAGCTCGGTCGAGCAGAGGTTGGCGGGCACCTTGTCGGCGTGGACGCACCGGGGGTGGAACGCACACCCGGTGGGGGGGTTGAGCAGGCTCGGCGGGTTGCCGGGGATGGGGATGAGGCGCGCACTGGTGTCGGCGGCAACGTCCGGAACGCTGGACAGCAGGCCCCAGGTGTAGGGCATCTCCGGGTGCGTGAGGATCTCCTTGCAACGGCCGTACTCGACCGCGCGACCGGCGTACATCACCAGGACGTCGTCGGCCATCTCCGCGATGACCCCGAGGTCGTGCGTGATGATGATGACGGCGGAGTTGAACTCGCGCTGGAGGTCCTGCAGCAGGTCCAGGATCTGTGCCTGCACCGTCACGTCGAGCGCCGTGGTCGGCTCGTCCGCGATCAGCAGGGACGGGTCGTTGATCAGGCCCATCGCGATCATCGCGCGCTGGCGCATGCCCCCCGAGAACTGGTGCGGGAAGTCGTCCACGCGCCGGTCCGGCTGCGGGATGCCCACCCGGTCCAGCATCTCGACCGCCTTGCGACGCGCGTCGCGCTTCGAGGCGCTCGGGTGGTGCTGGAGGTACGCCTCGGCGAGCTGGCCACCGATCTTGTAGAACGGGTGCAGCGCCGCGAGCGCGTCCTGGAAGATCATCGCGACCTGGTTGCCACGCAGCTTGCGCATCCGCGACTCGGCCAGCCCGACCACCTCGGTGCCACCCACGCGGATGGAGCCGGTGATCTTGCTGGACTTCGCGTCGTGCAGGCCCAGGACGGCCATGCTCGAGACCGACTTGCCGGAGCCCGACTCGCCGACGATGCCGAGCGTCTTGCCCATCTCGACGGAGTAGCTCAGGTCGGACACCGCGGTGAGCGGACCGTCCTCGGTCGGGAAGGTGACCGTCAGGTCCTCGACGACGAGGTAGGGCTCGGAAGGATCACCACCGGCGCGCTTCGGGGCCACGGCGGTGCTGGTCTGCTCGGTCACGAAAGCCTCACCCTCGGGTCCAAGATGCTGTAGACGACGTCAACAAGGATGTTGCTGACGATGATCATCGCTGCGGCGAACAGGGCCGTGGCCTGCACGACGGGCAGGTCGCGGCCGTAGACGGCCTCGAGGCTCCACCAGCCGATTCCCTGGATCTCGAAGATACGCTCCGTGAAGATCGTGCCGGCCAGCAGGATGCCCAGGTCGATGCCGAAGATCGTGACGATCGGGACCAGCGCAGCGCGCAGCCCGTGCTTGTAGACCACCGTCCGCGGCGGGAGGCCCTTGGCCTTGGCCGTGCGGATGTAGTCCTCGCTCAGGGTCTCGACCATGGCACCGCGCGAGTAACGGGTGTACTGCGTGCAACCGAAGATGCCGAGCGCGACCCAGGCCAGGAACAACCCGGAGAACCACTTGGCGGGATTCTCGGTGAGCGGGAAGTACCCGGTGTCACTCACCACCGGCAGCTCGAAGATCACCGTGCAGTAGAGCCACGTGAACAGCGCGAACAAGTAGTAGGGGATCGAGCTGACGACCAGGAAGCTGGAGACCAGCGCCTTGTCCGACAGCGATCCGCGTCTCCGGGCGGCCGCCACCCCGATGGGCACGCCGAAGAGGAGGTAGAGGGCACCGCCGCCGATGGCGACCGAGAAGGTCGCGGGGAGCCGCGTCTTCATCTCGTCCCACACCGGCACCTTGGTGCGGTAGGAGTAGCCGAAGCAGGGCGCGTCACACGGGTACGTCGACGGGCCGATCGTGATCTCTCGGCCGACGAAGATCCCCTTGACGTACTTCCCGTACTCCTCGTAGACGGGGTTGTCGAAGCCCAGGGTGTGCTCGTAGCGGGCCAGGCGTTCCGGGGTGCAGTGGTTGCTCGTCTCGCGGTCGCAGATGGGCTGGGCCGGGCTCGACGGGCCGTACCAGAACAGCAGGAAGATCGCCATCGAGACGAGGGCGATGACCACGAGACCGGCAAGCACGCGCTTGACGACATAGGCAAACATCGGGGGGACTCTCTCCGGTCAGGAAAAACCGCGGGCTGTCAGGTGGGGGCTCCCAATGTTCTGGGAACCCCCACCCGTCAGTTGTATCTCAGATCAGCTCAGGAGAGCTGATCACTGCATGACGTACAGGTCCTTGTAGTCCGGAGCACCGATCTGGCCATCGCCAGTCGGGTTACCGATCTTGGACCCGAACACGTACAGGTCGTTGCGGAAGGCGGTGGGGATGATCGGGAAGTACTTGGTCCCGATCTCCTCGTCCACGGCACCCCACGCGTCGGCCTGGTCGTCGAGCGGCATCGTCGGGATCTCAGCCATCTTGTCGTCGATCGACTTCTCGGAGAACTGAGCGGTGTTGTACGCAGCACCCGTGCGAACCAGCGGCGGGAGCATGGTCAGACCCGAGGGCCAGTCCGAGCACCAGTTGACGCCACGGAGGTTCAGCGTCTTGTTGAGCTTGTCGTCGGGGTTCAGCCAGATGTTGTACGGCGAGTCCTGGACCGGGATGCCCTTGACCGTGAAGCCGGCCTCCTCCATGCCCTTGACCAGAACCTTCTGACCGGCGACGGCCAGCGGGTCGGGCTCGTAGTAGATCATCGTGATCTTGAACTCGCCCGGCTCGTAGCCGGCGTCCTTCAGCAGCTCCTTCGACTTCTCCGGGTTGTAGGTGAACTGCTCACCGTCGACGAAGTAGTCGTGCTTGCCCGCCATGCCAGGAGGCATGATCGAGTTCGCGGGAACGCGGGTGACACCCGGGACCTCACCGGTGGCGAGCCACATGTCCTGGTAGGGGTACGCGTAGGCGATCGCCTTGCGGACGTTGATGTCGGTGATCTTGGTGTAGTCCGGCGCCAGGAAGCTGGTGCACTGGGCCGACTGCTGGATCAGGCGGTCACCGAGCTCGGTGTTCGCGCGGTCGTAGTTGTTCGACCCCAGGGCGTTCGACAGAGCGGTCTGCGACTCGGTGTTGTCGCTGAGCATGATCTGGTCGACCTTGGCCTGGTCCTGGTTGAACTTGAAGATCCACTTGTCGGCGTACTGGTGACGACCCGGGTCCGAGTTGGGGTCCCACTGGTCGTTCTTGACCAGGACGAGCTCCTCCTGCGGACGGAAGGACTCGACCTTGTACGGGCCGTTGGACATGATGTGCTTGCCGTAGTCCGGCGGGGTGCTGGCCTTGCCGAGCGGCGACGGGCCCATGGCCATGAACGCGCCCCAGTAGTCCATGTCCGGGAACGGCTTGGCCATCTTGATGGTGACGTCCTGGCCGTCGACCGAGACGCCGTCCCACTTCTTGCCCTTGTCGGTGTAGGGGCCCTTGTACTCGCCCGCACCCGAGAAGTAGGTCTGCGAGTACTCCGTGCCCGGACCGGCCGGGAAGGTGTCGGAGTCCATCGAGCGCTGGATGCCCCAGGCGATCTCGTCGGCGGTGACCGGCGAGCCGTCCTCCCACTTGGCGTCGTCACGAATGGTGAAGGTCCACTCGGTGAAGTCGTCGTTGTGCGAGCCGAGGTCGGTGGCGAGGTCCGGGACCAGCACCATCTCGCCCGTCTTCGGGTCCTTGGCGTACTGGGTCAGCGAACGGCTCGTCAGCGCCTGCTGGATCGAGTTGCCCGTGACGGACCAGCCGTCGGTCGGGTCCATGGAGTCAGGACCCGGGTCACCGGGCAGGTAGACCGTGATGGTGCCACCGGCCGTCGCACCCTCGACGTCGGCGGCCGGAGCCTGGCGCTCCGGGTCCTTGCCGACCTCGGCTGCGCCGGTGTAGGTCCTGTTTGACTCTGGGTTCGCGCTGTCGCTGCCCGAGCCGCCACACGCGGCCAGGGCGAACAACGCAGCACCGGCGATTACCGCCAGTGGCTTGGTCCGTCTCATTGTCCAGCCTTTCTCTTTCATGAATCGCGCCCCCGAGGAGAATCGAGGACGACGTCTGTGGTCGCGTCAGCGACGGGTCTTCGGGTCGAGCGCGTCGCGGATCGCATCGCCGAGGAGGTTCAGGGCGAGCACCAGCGCGACGATGCCGATCACCGGCTCCCAGAGGTAGAGCGGGTAGGTCTCGAAGAACGGGGTTGCCCTGTTGATCGTCTGGCCCCAGGAGATGCCCGAGGTGACACCGATGCCGAGGTAGGCGAAGCCGGCCTCGGCGGCCACGAAGGTCGGGAGCATCAGCGAGATCGACACCACGATCGGCGCGGCCAGGTTCGGCAGCAGCTCCTTGAGGAGGATGCGCCGCGTCGGCATCCCGATCACGCGGGCGGCCTGGACGAACTCACGCTCTCGCAGCGAGAGGACCTCGCCACGGATCAGGCGGGCCACACCCATCCAGCCGAACCCGGCCAGGACCACGATCAGCGCCCAGAACTGGATCCGCGGGTAGTTGTCGCTGGCGTTGAAGTTCTGGTTGATGATCGGCGCGATCACCAGGCCGGCCAGCAGGAACGGGATGGTCAGGAACAGGTCGATCAGGAACGAGATGCTCTTGTCGACCACGCCACCGACGAAGCCGGCGATCAAGCCCATCAGGATGCCGAAGAACGAGGCGAACAGCGTCGCGGTGAAGGAGATCTCCAGCGACGTGCGGGCGCCGTACACCCAGAAGGCAAGGTTGTCGGTGGCCGACTGCGGCGCGATGCCGAAGGGGTGGTCGATGGTGAACCCACCGTTGGGCGGCCCGTACTCCGGGAGCGGGAGACCGCCACCCAGGGTGTCGAGGTACTGGCTGGGCAGCACGGTGTCGGTGCTCACGTTGAAGAAGGAGCAGATCGCGCCTGCGAAGACCGCGATCAGCACGAAGAGGACCACGACTGCTGCGCAGACCATGGCGATCTTGTCGCGGGCCAGGCGGCCCATCGCGATCCGCATCGGCGACTTGCCGGTGATCGCCTTCGCCTTCTTGTTGTCCTGCGGCTGCTGCTGCGGCGGCTCGTCGCTGAGGTGTCCCAGCGTCTCGGGCCCGGCTGTCTGTGCCGACATGCTCTCCCCATCAAGGTCTGAGGTCAGGGATCTCCCGACCTGCGCCATGCGCGCCGAGTGGTGACTCTATGTGACACGGACCGCACCCGCGATCACCCTCGCGTAACGATCTAGTCACGACACTCGACGCGCGATTGTTCGTGGAATCAGCTCTCGGAAGGGAGATCCTTCGTCGGCTTGGCGTCCACGCCCGCCTCCTTGCGCTGCTCCGGCGTGATCGGCGCCGGCGCCGCGGTGAGGGGGTCGAAGCCCCCTCCGGACTTCGGGAACGCGATCACGTCGCGGATCGAGTCGCTGCCCGCGAGCAGCGCCACGATGCGGTCCCAGCCGAAGGCGATGCCGCCGTGCGGCGGCGCGCCGTACTTGAAGGCCTCGAGGAGGAACCCGAACTTCTCGTCCGCCTCCTCCTCGCCGATCCCCATGATCTCGAAGACCCGCTTCTGGATGTCCTCGCGGTGGATACGGATCGACCCGCCGCCGATCTCGTTGCCGTTGCAGACGATGTCGTAGGCCCACGCCAGGGCGTTCCCCGGGTCCTTGTCGAAGGACTCGAGGTCCTTCGGCGAGGTGAAGGCGTGGTGCACCGCCGTCCACGCGCTGTAGCCCAGGGCCACGTCGCCCGAGGCGGTCGCGTCGGCGGTCGGCTCGAAGAGCGGCGCGTCGACGATCCACAGGAAGCTCCAGGCGCTCTCGTCGATCAGGCCGCAACGGCGGCCGATCTCGAGCCGCGCGGCGCCCAGCAGGGCGCGGCTGGACTTCACGGGTCCCGCCGCGAAGAAGATGCAGTCCCCCGGCTGCGCACCCACGTGGGCGGCCAGGCCGGCCTTCTCCTCGTCGGTGATGTTCTTCGACACCGGGCCGGTGAGCTCGCCGTCCTCCTGGACCAGCACGTAGGCCAGGCCCTTGGCGCCGCGCTGCTTCGCCCACTCCTGCCACGCGTCGAGCTGCTTGCGGGGCTGGCTCGCTCCCCCGGGCATGACCACGGCACCGACGTACGGCGCCTGGAACACGCGGAACGGCGTGTCCTTGAAGTACTCCGTGCACTCGACGAGCTCCTGGCCCATCCGCAGGTCCGGCTTGTCGGAGCCGTAGCGCGCCATCGACTCGGCGTACGTCATCCGCGGCAGCGGCGTCGGCACGTCGTAGCCGACGAGCTTCCACAGCGCCACCAGGATCTCCTCGGCGACGGCGAGGACGTCGTCCTGGTCGACGAAGCTCATCTCCATGTCGAGCTGGGTGAACTCGGGCTGGCGGTCGGCCCGGAAGTCCTCGTCGCGGTAGCAGCGCGCGATCTGGTAGTAGCGCTCCATGCCGGCGACCATGAGCAGCTGCTTGAACAGCTGCGGGCTCTGCGGAAGGGCGTACCAGCTGCCGGGCTGCAGGCGCGCCGGCACCAGGAAGTCGCGGGCGCCCTCGGGCGTGGAGCGGGTCAGCGTCGGGGTCTCGATCTCCACGAAGCCGTGGCCGTCGAGCACGTCGCGCGCGGCCTTGTTGACCTTGCTGCGCAGGCGCAGGGCGTCGTTCGGGCCGGGCCGGCGCAGGTCGAGGTAGCGGTGCTTGAGCCGCGCCTCCTCCCCCACCTCGACGTGCTCGTCGATCGGGAACGGCAGCGGCGCCGAGGCGCTGAGCACCTCGACGTCCTTGGCGACGACCTCGATCTCGCCGCTGGGCAGGTTGGGGTTCGCGTTCCCCTCGGGGCGGAGGTTGACCTCACCGGTCACCCGGATGCAGTACTCGCTGCGCAGGTGGTGGGCCACCTCCGGGTCGTGCACCACGACCTGGACCACGCCGCTGGCCTCGCGCAGGTCGAGGAAGGCGACGCCGCCGTGATCACGACGCCGGCCCACCCACCCGGCGAGGGTGACGGTCTGGCCGGCGTGGTCGGCGCGAAGGGCGCCGGCCTCATGGGTGCGGATCACTGCTTCTTCTCCTCGTTGCTTGCGTTCTGCTCGGTGGTCGAGCCTGTCGAGACCACGCGTGGCCTCAGGTCCTGCGCGGGGGGCGTCCAGGTCGCCGGATCGGCCGCCACCTGCTCCCCCGAGCGGATGTCCTTGACCTCGTGGCCGCCGTCGCGGCCGGTGAACCAGACGTACGGGATGCCCCGGCGCTCGGCGTACCGGATCTGCTTGCCGAACTTCTGGGCGCTCGCGGCGACCTCGCAGGGTACGCCGTTGGCGCGCAGCGCCTGCGCGATGGCGTCGCTGGCGGGCCTGCTCTCCTCGTCGGGCAGGGCCACCAGGACGACGCTCGGGACCTTGCGGTCGGAGCTCAGCAGCCCCCGGCTCATCAGCGGCACCAGCGACCGGGAGATCCCGAAGGAGATCCCGACCCCCGGGTAGGTGCTGCGGCCGTCGGAGGCGAGCGCGTCGTACCGGCCACCGCCGCCGACCGACTTCAGGAACTCGAAGCCGACCATGTAGATCTCGAAGACGGTGCCGGTGTAGTAGTCCAGGCCGCGGGCGAGGCTGAGGCTGGCCTCGACCTCGAACCGGTCGCTGCGCACCGAGGCGCAGCCGTCGACGACCGCGGCGAGCTCGGCCAGCCCCGTGTCCAGCAGCTCGTGCTCCACGCCGAGGGCACGCACCTTGTCGACGAACCCGGAGTCGGTGGTGCTGATCGTGGCCAGCTGCAGGCACTGGTCGGCCTGTGCCTCGGTCAGGCCGGCGTCGCTCACCAGGAGCGCCGCCACCTGCTCGACGGGCAGCTTGTCGAGCTTGTCGATGATGGTGATGACGGCCTGCGGGTCGGTGGCGCCGATGCCGCGGTAGAAGCCCTCGATGAGCTTGCGGTTGTTCACGCGCAGGCGCAGCGGCGGCAGGGGCAGCCCGGAGAGCGCCTCGGCCATGACCCGGGCGACCTCGACGTCGAAGTGGAAGGGCAGCTCGTCCTTCATCACCACGTCGATGTCGGCCTGGGTGAACTCGCGGTACCGGCCCTCCTGGGGGCGCTCCCCCCGCCAGGCCTTCTGGATCTGGAAGCGGCGGAACGGGAACTCCAGCTTGCCGGCGTTCTCCAGCACGTAGCGGGCGAACGGCACGGTCAGGTCGAAGTGCAGCCCCATGCCGGAGTCCGCACCGTCGGCATCGGCCTGCAGCCGGCGCAGGACGTAGACCTCCTTGGAGGTCTCCCCCTTGCGCAGCAGCTGGTCCATCGGCTCGACGGCCCGGGTCTCGATCCCGGCGAAGCCGTGCAGCTCGAAGGTACGGCGAAGGGTGTCGATCACCTGCTGCTCGACGAAGCGTTGTTCGGGCAGCAGCTCAGGGAACCCGCTCAGCGGGGTCGGCTTGGCGCTCATGGAGTGTTCAAAGTCCTCGGGTGACTCGTCCCGCGGAACCGTCCTGGATCAGGTCCTGCAGGAAGGGGTTGGTCGCGCGCTCGCGACCGATGGACGTCTGCTCGCCGTGGCCGGGGAGCACCACGATGTCGTCGGCGAGCGGCAGCACCTTGTCGGTCAGGCTGCGCAGCATCGTGGCGTGGTCACCGCCCGGGAGGTCCGTGCGACCGATGGACCCGGCGAAGAGCAGGTCTCCCGAGAACATCACCTCGGAGACGTCCGCGGCGTCGTACGGCGTACGGAAGGTGACCGACCCCTCGGTATGGCCCGGGGTGTGGTCGATGACGAAGCGCAGCCCGGCCAGCTCGAGGACCTGGTGGTCCGCCAGCTCCTGGACGTCGTCGGGCTCGGCCCACTCGTAGTTGCCGCCGAGCAGCATCTGGGTCGTCTCGCGCGACATGCCCGCCATCGGGTCGGTGAGCAGGTGGCGGTCGCGGGGGTGGATCCACGCGGTGGCGTCGTACGTCCCGGCGACCGGGGCGACGCACCACATGTGGTCCACGTGGCCGTGGGTGACCAGGACGGCCACGGGCTTGAGCCCGTGCTCCCGGACCACCTGGTCGACGCCCGCCGCGGCGTCCTTTCCGGGGTCGATGACGACGCACTCGCTGCCGGCGGCAGTGGCCGCGACGTAGCAGTTGGTGCCCCAGGGACCCGCGGGGAAACCGGCGATGAACACCCCCGCACACTATCGAGCACCGACGGCGCGCGCCGCATCGGTGCTGGCCCGCGTGCACGGGAGCCCCGAGGACCGTGACTAGCATGGGACCCTGAGGCCTTCGGCCGCCATGCGAACAGATCGATCGGGGTACATGCAGTGACGAGTCATCAGTGGGGTCGAGTCGACGACGACGGGACCGTCTACGTGAGGACCGCCGACGGCGAGCGTTCCGTGGGGCAGTACCCCGAGGGCACCCCCGAGGAAGCCCTGCACTTCTTCACCGAGCGGTACGACGCGCTGGCCTTCGAGGTCGAGCTGCTCGAGCAGCGCATCAAGTCCGGCGTGCTGTCGCCCGAGGAGGCTGCCGAGTCGGTGAACACCGTCCGCGGCCAGGTCACCGACGCCAACGCCGTCGGCGACCTCGCGTCCCTCCTCACCCGTCTCGACGCCCTGGCTCCGGTCATCGAGGGCCAGCGCGAGGCCCGCAAGGTCGAGAAGGCGCAGCGCGCCGCGGCCTCCCGCGCGGAGAAGGAGAAGATCGTCTCCGAGGCCGAGAAGCTGGCCGAGGGCACCGACTGGCGCCACGGCGCCAACCGGCTGCGGGAGCTGCTCGACCAGTGGAAGGCGCTCCCCCGCATCGACCGGTCCTCCGACGACGCCCTGTGGCGCCGCTTCTCGACCGCGCGTACGTCGTACACCCGTCGCCGCAAGGCCCACTTCGCCGAGCAGCACGAGAAGCGGGACGCGGCCCGGGTCACCAAGGAGCGGCTGGCGACGGAGGCCGAGTCGCTGGCCGACTCGACCGACTGGGGCCCGACCGCGGGCCGCTACCGCGACCTGATGCAGCAGTGGAAGGCCGCCGGCCCGGCCCCCCGCGACGTCGACGAGGCGCTGTGGCGCCGGTTCCGCGGAGCCCAGGACGCGTTCTTCGGTGCCCGCGACGCCGCCACGAAGGAGCAGGACCAGGAGTTCGCGGCCAACGCCGAGGTCAAGGAGAAGCTGCTCGTCGAGGCCGAGGCGCTGGTCCCGGTGACCGACGTGGACGTCGCCAAGCGCACCTTCCGGGACATCGCCGAGCGCTGGGACGCCGCCGGGAAGGTGCCGCGCGACCGGATGAAGGAGCTCGAGGGCCGCATCCGCAAGGTCGAGCAGGCCATCCGCGGCATCGAGGAGGAGCAGTGGCGACGCTCCGACCCGGAGAAGTCGGCGCGCGCCGACGACATGGTCAGCAAGCTCGAGGCCGCCATCGCCGACGTCGAGGCCGACCTCGAGAAGGCCCGCGCGGCCGGCAACGAGAAGAAGGTCCGGGAGCTCGAGGAGAACCTCGCCTCGCGTCAGTCCTTCCTGGAGATGGCGAAGAAGGCCTCCGCGGACTTTTCTTCGTAGCCGCTCGCTCGCGAGCTTGCGAGCGGGCGAGCGACGCGGAGAAGGTCGAGCAAGCCCTGCGGCCGAGCCTGCGAGACCGCGACGGGCGTGTCGAGACCCGCTGAAACGACAGACGGCCGCTACTGCTTGGGTGGGCCGTGCTTGCGCTTGCCTGTCGTCGCACCGGGTCTCGACACGCTCCGTCGGGTCCGCTGGCGCGTCCCCGGTCGCTGCTCGACCGCCGATGTCACGCCATGACCTCGTGCCTCGGTCATTGCGTGACGCGGTAGGCGTCGAAGACGCCGGGGACTCCGCGGACCGCCTTGAGGACGGTGTCGAGGTGCTTGGCCTCGGCCATCTCGAAGGTGAACCGGCTCTTGGCCACCCGGTCGCGGGTGGTCGAGAGGTTCGCGCTGAGGATGTTCACGTGGGCGTCGGACAGCACCATCGTGATGTCGGAGAGCAGCCGGGCGCGGTCCAGCGCCTCCACCTGGATGTTCACCAGGAACGTCGACTGGCCGGTCGGCGCCCACTCGACGTCGAGGAGCCGCTCGGGCTGCGACTGCAGGCTGGCGGCGTTGGTGCAGTCCTGGCGGTGCACGGACACCCCGCCGCCCTTGGTCACGAAGCCGAGGATCGCGTCCGGGGGCACCGGCGTGCAGCACTTGGCGAGCTTCACCCACACGTCCGGGGCGCCCTTGACGATGACGCCGGCGTCGCCGCCGGCCTGCACCTTCGACCGGCCGCGGCGCCCGGTGATGGTGACGCCCTCGGCGAGGTCCTCCTGGGCCCCCTGGTCGCCGCCGTGCAGGTCGATGACCCGGCGTACGACGGCCTGGGCGCTGAGGTTGCCCTCCCCGACGGATGCGTAGAGCGCGGAGACGTCGGCCAGCTTGAAGTGCACGGCCGCGAGCATCAGCGACTCGTGCGACAGCAGCCGCTTGAGGGGCAGGCCCTCCTTGCGCATCAGCCGGGCGATCTGGTCCTTGCCCCGCTCGATGGCCTCCTCGCGCCGCTCCTTGGTGAACCACTGGCGGATCTTGGAGCGGGCCCGGGGTGACTTGACGAAGGTGAGCCAGTCGCGCGACGGGGCGGCCGTGGGGGCCTTGGAGGTGAAGACCTCGACCACGTCGCCGTTCTCCAGCGTCGACTCCAGCGGCACCAGCCGGCCGTTGACCCGGGCACCGATGGTGTGGTGACCGACCTCGGTGTGGACGGCGTAGGCGAAGTCGACCGGGGTGGCCCCGGTGGGCAGCGCGATCACGTCGCCGCGAGGGGTGAAGACGTAGACCTCGGCGCGGTTGATCTCGAAGCGCAGCGACTCGAGGAACTCCCCCGGGTCCTCCACCTCGCTCTGCCAGTCGAGCAGCTGGCGGACCCAGGTCATGTCGTCGAGGTCGGCCCGGCGCTCGGTGTCGACCCCGTTGCGGCCGTCCTCCTTGTACTTCCAGTGCGCCGCGACGCCGTACTCCGCGCGCCGGTGCATGGCGAAGGTGCGGATCTGCAGCTCGACCGGCTTGCCCTGCGGGCCGATCACGGTCGTGTGCAGCGACTGGTACATGTTGAACTTCGGCATCGCGACGTAGTCCTTGAACCGCCCGAGCACGGGGTTCCAGCGCGAGTGCAGCACGCCGAGGACGGAGTAGCAGTCCCGGTCCTCCTCGACGAGGATCCGGATGCCGACCAGGTCGTAGATGTCGGAGAAGTCGCGGCCGCCGACGATCATCTTCTGGTAGATCGAGTAGTAGTGCTTGGGCCGGCCGGTCACGGTCGCCTTGACCTTGGCCTCGCGCAGGTCGGCCTCGACCTGGGCGATCACCTCGGCGAGGAACTGGTCGCGCGACGGCGCCCGCTCGGCGACCATCCGGACGATCTCGTCGTAGATCTTGGGGTGCAGCGTCGCGAAGGCGAGGTCCTCGAGCTCCCACTTGAGGGTGTTCATGCCCAGTCGGTGGGCCAGCGGGGCGTAGATGTCGAGCGTCTCGCGGGCGGTGCGCTCCTGGCTGGCCTGCGGGACGTAGCGCAGCGTCCGCATGTTGTGGAGCCGGTCGGCCAGCTTGATGACCAGCACCCGGATGTCGCGCGACATCGCGACGATCATCTTGCGGATGGTCTCCGCCTGGGCGGAGTCGCCGTACTTGACCTTGTCGAGCTTGGTCACGCCGTCGACGAGCTGGGCGACCTCGTCGCCGAAGTCGTGGCGCAGCTGGTCGAGGGTGTACGGCGTGTCCTCGACCGTGTCGTGCAGCAGCGAGGCGACCAGGGTCGGCTCGGTCATGCCGATCCCGGCCAGGATCGTGGTGACCGCGAGCGGGTGCGTGATGTAGGGGTCGCCGCTCTTGCGCATCTGCGACCCGTGCATCTTCTCCGCGGTCACGTACGCGCGCTCGAGCAGCGCCAGGTCGGCCTTGGGGTGGTTGGCCCGCACGGCACGGAACAGCGGCTCCAGGACCGGGTTGCCGGGCTGGTTGCTGCGGCCCATCCGGGCCAGGCGCGCCCGCATGCTGCGGGTCGAGCCCGGACTCTCGGGCGCGCGCTCCCGCGTCGGCTGCACGGCGCGGTCCTCGGTCACGGGACCAGTCTAGGGACGCGTGGTGGTCAGACCGTCATCAGCGTGGTGACCGGGAGGTCTCCGACGGCCTCGCGACCGGCCAGGAAGCCCAGCTCCATCAGCACGGCCAGGCCGTGCGCCGTGCCGCCGCAGCTCTCGATCAGCTCGCGGGTCGCCCGCGCGGTGCCGCCGGTGGCGAGCACGTCGTCGACCATCAGCACCCGGTCGCCCGGCGCGATCGCGTCACGGTGCAGCTCGAGCGTGGCCTCGCCGTACTCCAGCGCGTAGGAGACCGCGTGGGTGCCGCGCGGCAGCTTGCCGGCCTTGCGGACCGGCACGAAGCCGGTGCCCAGGGCCAGGGCGACGGGCGCCGCGAGGATGAACCCGCGGGCCTCCATCCCCACGACCTTGTCGACGACCGGGGCGCCGGACTCGTCCCGGCCCGCCGCCGCCAGGGCCGAGATCACCGTCGTGAAGCCGGTGTGGTCGGCCAGCAGCGGCGTGATGTCCTTGAAGACGATCCCCGGCTCGGGGAAGTCGGGGACGTCGACGACCAGCCGCTCGAGGGCGGCGCGGGCCGCCGCCGCCCCGTCCGTCACTTCTTGCCCCGCTTGGACTTGCTCTGCCGGGACGGCTGCTGCCGCCCCGACGCGCCACTGGGACGGACCGGACCGCGCGAGGGAGGTGCCATCCGGCCGCGGCCGGCCGCCTCGGGGGCCCGCCGGGCGCTGGGGGTGCCGGCGACCGAGGCGTCCTCGGGCTCCTCCTCCAGGTCGCGACCCTCGGCACCCGGCTCCGCGTGGATCGGCATGTCCTCGGTGAAGGCCGGGACCGAGGCGTACGGGTCCGCCTGGCGAGCCCGGGCCGCGGCCCGCTTCTCGGCGGCCTGCACGTCGGACTCGCTGGACTTCAGCTGCACGAGCAGCGGCGTCGCGATGAAGATGGAGGAGTAGGCACCGGCCGCCATGCCGACGAACAGCGCGAGGGCGAGGTCCTTGAGCGAGCTGGCGCCGAGCTGGACCACGCTGACGTAGAGGATCGCGCCCACCGGGATCAGGGCCACGACCGAGGTGTTGATCGAGCGCACCAGGGTCTGGTTGACCGCGAGGTTGGCCTCGGCGGCGTACGTCGTACGACGCTCGCGCAGGCCCTTGGTGTTCTCGCGCACCTTGTCGAAGACCACGACGGTGTCGTAGAGCGAGAAGCCCAGGATGGTGAGCACACCCGTGACCGTGGCGGGGGTGACCTCGAAGCCCGACAGCGCGTAGACGCCGACGGTGATCAGCACGTCGTGGGCCAGCGCGACGATCGCAGCGACCGACATCTTCCACTGGCGGAAGTAGGCCCAGATGAAGAGGACCACCAGCACCAGGAACACCACCAGGCCGGTCACGGACCGCTTGGCGACCTCCTTGCCCCAGCTGGCGCCGATCTCGTCCTGGGAGATGGCCTTGTCGGCGTCGACCCCGGTCGTCTCCACGATGGTGTCGACGACCTTCTGGCTCTCCGCCGAGGTCAGCGGCTCGACCTGCACCAGGATCGCACTGTCCCCGGAGGTCGTCACGACGGGAGACGCGGCCCCGTCGATGCCCGTGCCGGCGACCGCGTTGCGCAGCTCGTCGGCGTTGTCCTGGGTCACCTGGCTCGAGTCCAGCGAGACGCGGTACTGCGCGCCGCCGGTGAACTCGATGCCCATGTTGAGGCCCTTGAGGTAGAGCCCGGCCACGGCCAGCACGATGATGACGCCGGACATGGCGTACCAGAGCCACTTGCGGCCGACGAAGTCGATGGACCGGCGACCGGAGTAGAGGTCGTTGCCCAGACGCGAGAACTTGCCCATCAGGCCCTCCCTCCCACGGTGATGCGATCGATGCCGAGGTTCTCCGCGTCGAGCCCGGAGAGCTTGTGGCCCCGGTTGAAGAACTTGAAGCGGGACAGCCAGGAGACCATCGGATGGGTGAACCAGAAGAAGATCGCCAGGTCGATCAGGGTCGACAGGCCCAGCGCGAACGCGAAGCCCTTCACGACGCCGGCGGCGAAGATGTAGAGCACGACCGCGGCGAGCAGCGAGACCGTGTCGGCGGCCAGACAGGTGTTCCGGGCCCGCTTCCAGCCGGCCTCCACCGCGACCCGCATCGACCTGCCGTCGCGCATCTCGTCCCGGATGCGCTCGAAGTAGACGATGAAGGAGTCGGCGGTGATGCCGACCGCGACGATCAGGCCCGCGATGCCGGGCAGCGAGAGCGTGAAGCCGGCCCCCTTGCTGAGCAGCAGGACCATCGCGTAGGTCACCGCACCCGCCACGATCAGCGAGGCGACCACGACCAGGCCGAGGCCCCGGTAGTAGAGGAGGCAGTAGATCATCACCAGCAGCAGGCCGATGATGCCCGCGGTGATGCCCGCGGAGAGCTGGTCACCGGCGAGCGAGGGGCCCACCGTCTCGACCGACGTGCCGTCCTTCTCGAAGGCGAGCGGGAGCGCGCCGTACTTCAGGCTGGTGGCCAGGCTGTTGGCGCTGGCCTCGTCGAAGCTGCCGGTGATCTGGGCGCTGCCGTTGGGGATGACCCCGTTGAACGTGGGCGCCGAGATCACCCGGCCGTCGAGCACGACGGCGAACTGCTTCTCGGAGCCGGCCATCGCCCGCGAGAGGTCGGCGAAGACCTGCTTGCCGTCACCGCCCAGCGTGAGGTTGACCTGCCACTGGACCTGACCCTGCGCGACCCCGGCGCTGGCGCTGTCCAGGTCGGTGCCCTCGATCGCGGCCGGGGAGAGGAGGTACTTGGTGCCGGCGTCGTCGCCGGTGCCACAGGTCACCAGCGGCTGGTCCGGGTTGTCGTCGACGACCTTGTCCGACGGGCACGAGTAGGCGTTGAACGCCTCGACCGAAGCCTGGTCGGGGCTGTCGATGAACGCCAGCGCGGACTGCGCCGGGTCGCCGCTGTCGGACGGAGCCGGCGAGGGCGAGGCCGACGTCGACGCGGACGGGGACTCCGAGGCGGAGGCCGACGGCGAGGACGAGGGCTTGCTCTTCTTGTCGCTCTTCTTGTCCGCCATCAGGAACGGCGCCCGGTTCTTCGAGCCGTTGCTCGACTTCCCGGACGGCTTCGACGACGACGGCGCACTCGGCTGGGTGGGCGCGGTGGGGGCCGTGGCGGCGGAGGCGCATGCGCCGGTCACGCCGCCCGGACCCTCGGTGCAGGCCACGGTCCGGAAGCGCAGCTGCGCCTGTCGCTTGACGGTGTCGACCAGGTCGCTGCGGCTCTTGCCGGGGATCTCGACGACGATGAGGTTGCCGCCCTGCGTGGTCACCTCGGCCTCGGTGACGCCCGTGCCGTTGACGCGCTGGTCGATGATGCCCCGGGCCTCGTCGAGGTTCTCGGACGAGGGACTGCCCTTGGCGGTCAGCGTGATCCGCGTGCCGCCCTGCAGGTCCAGGCCCAGCTCGGGCTTCCAGGTGCCGCCGAGCGCCACCAGTCCGTAGGCGATCGCCAGACCCAGGAAGAACACCACGACGGTGCGTCCCGGGCGAGCGGTCTTGCGTGCCATGTCAGTTCTCCTCCGGACCGCGCTCGGCGGTCCCTGGCTGTGCGACCTGTCCCACGGCGCCACGGGCGACCTTGACGGTCACTCCGTCGGCGATCTCGACCCGGACGTGGTCGTCGTCCGTGTCCCGCAGGGTCCCGAAAATGCCCGACGTCAGCATCACCTCGTCACCCACGTTCAACGAGGCCTGCATACGTGCGAGTTCCTTCTGCCGCCGCGACGCCGGTCGCACGAGGAGCAACCAGAAGAGCAGGGCAATGGCCACCAAGGGCAGCAAGGAGACGAGCTCCGGCACGAAACAACCTCTCGAGCGAGCAGAAATGGTGAGTGTGATCGGTCGGAGCGGGCCGACCGACGGGCAAGCATAGCCGCGACTGTGATCCAGACCGCTATTGGCCGCGGTCAGTCCTCGAAGAGTGGCGCGTCGCCGCCGCCGAGGACCGCCGACGGGGGTACGGCGAGCCCGAGGTGCTGCCAGGCCGCCGGCGTGGCGACCCGTCCGCGGGGCGTCCGGGCCAGGAAGCCGTTGCGGACCAGGAACGGCTCCGCGACCTCCTCCACGGTCTCCCGCTCCTCCCCCACGGCCACCGCCAGGGTGGAGAGGCCCACCGGCCCCCCACCGAACCGGCGGCACAGGACGTCGACGACCGCGCGGTCCAGGCGGTCCAGGCCGAGCTCGTCGACCTCGTAGAGGTCCAGCGCGGCCTGCGAGACCGGCAGCGTGACCACGCCGTCGGCGCGCACCTGGGCGTAGTCGCGGACCCGGCGCAGCAGCCGGTTGGCGATGCGCGGGGTCCCCCGGGAGCGCGAGGCGATCTCCGCCGCGCCGTCACCGGTGAGCTCCACGCCGAGCAGGCCGGCGGAGCGGTGCACGATCAGGTCGAGCTCATGGGGCTCGTAGAACTCCAGGTGGGCCGTGAAGCCGAACCGGTCCCGCAGCGGCCCCGGCAGCAGCCCGGCCCGGGTGGTCGCGCCGACCAGCGTGAACGGCGGGATCTCCAGCGGGATGGCGGTGGCCCCGGGCCCCTTGCCGATGACGACGTCGACCCGGAAGTCCTCCATCGCCATGTAGAGCATCTCCTCGGCCGGCCGCGACATCCGGTGGATCTCGTCCACGAACAGGACGTCGCCCTCGTTCATGCCGGAGAGGATCGCGGCCAGGTCACCGGCGTGGGTGATCGCCGGGCCGCTGGTGAGCCGCAGCGGGGCGCTCATCTCGGCGGCGATGATCATCGCGAGCGTGGTCTTGCCGAGGCCCGGCGGACCCGACAGCAGCACGTGGTCCGGCGCGCGGCCGCGCCGGCGGGCCGCCTCGAGGACCAGCCCCAGCTGGGCGCGCACCCGGGACTGGCCGACCACCTCGTCCAGCGTGCGGGGGCGCAGCGCGGCCTCCACGGCCCGCTCGTCCCCCTCGGCCTCGGCCGCGGTCAGCGAGCGGAGGTGCTGCTCCTCCGCCGCGTCGAGATGCTCGTCGTACACCGGCTCAGGCCTTGCTCAGCGTGCGCAGGGCGGCCCGGAGCAGGGCCGCGACGTCCGGGCGTGTCGCCGGCCTCGGGGGCGACGGCGTCCACCGCCTTCTCGGCGTCCCGCGCCGGCCAGCCGAGGCCGACCAGGCCCTGGTGCACCTGGTCGCGCCACGCGGCCGGCGCGGCAGCCACCGGCGCGGCGCCACGACCGCCGACCGGGGCCCCGAGCCGGTCCTTGAGCTCGAGGATGATCCGCTGTGCGCCCTTCTGCCCGATGCCGGGCACCCGGGTCAGGGTCTTGACGTCGTCGGAGGACACCGCGCGGCGCAGGTCGTCGGGCGTGAGCACGGCGATCATGGCCTGCGCGAGCTTGGGGCCGACCCCGGAGGCGGTCTGCACGAGCTCGAAGACGGACTTCTCGTCCTCGTCGAGGAACCCGAACAGCGTCAGCGAGTCCTCACGGACCACCATGCTCGTGGGCAGGATCGCCTGCTGGCCGGTGCGCAGCGTCGAGAGCGTGCCGGGGGTGCACATCAGCTCCAGGCCCACGCCGCCCACCTCCAGCACGGCGCTGGACAACGTGACGGCGGCGACCTCGCCGCGGACGAACGCGATCATCTGTCGAGACTCCTGCTCTGTCTGCCGTGCTCTGTCGCTGCCGCGGCGAGGGCGGCGTCGATACGCGCCTGCGCGCCGCCGCGCCAGATGTGGGTGATGGCCAGCGCGAGCGCGTCGGCGGCGTCCGCGGGCTTGGGTGGCGCGTCGAGCCGGAGGATGCGGGTGACCATCGCGCCCACCTGGGCCTTGTTCGCGCGGCCGCTGCCGGACACGGCCGCCTTGACCTCGCTCGGGGTGTGCAGCGCGACCGGCAGCCCGCGGCGGGCGGCGCAGACCAGGGCGATCCCACTGGCCTGGGCGGTGCCCATCACGGTGGAGACGTCGGAGCGTGCGAACACCCGCTCCACCGCCACCGCGTCGGGGGCGTACTCGTCGAGCCAGGCGTCGACGCCCTTCTCGATCGTGACCAGGCGCTGGGCGACCGGCAGGTCGGAGGAGGTCCGCAGCACGTTGACGTCCACCAGCGTGAGCGGCCGGCCCACCTGGCCCTCGACCACGCCCATGCCGCAGCGGGTCAGGCCGGGGTCGATCCCGAGCACGCGCATGAGCCAGCCTTCCGTCCGAACACCTGTTCGGAGCCAACGCTAGTCGCGCGCGCCGACCATCCGGTGTACGACACGCCTCAGGCGTCCAGCTGCTCCATGATCTCGTCGGAGACGTCGAAGTTGGCGTAGAGGTTCTGCACGTCGTCGAGGTCCTCGAGGACGTCGACGAGCTTGAACATCTTCGCGGCGGCGTCCTTGTCGAGCTGGACCTGCATGTCGGGGACGAACGACGCCTCGGCGGAGTCGTAGTCGAGCCCGGCGGCCTGGAGCGCCTGCCGCACCGCCACCAGGTCGGTGGCCTCGGAGACGACCTCGAAGGACTCCCCCAGGTCGTTGACCGCGTCGGCGCCGGCCTCGAGCGTCGCCTCCAGCACGTCGTCCTCGCTGACCTGCTTGCCGTCCTGCTCGACCGGGACGATCACGACGCCCTTGCGGTTGAACAGGAACGAGACCGACCCGGGGTCGGCGAGCGAGCCGCCGTTGCGCGTCATGGCGGTCCGGACCTCCATGGCGGCGCGGTTCTTGTTGTCGGTGAGGCACTCGATGAGCATGGCCACGCCGGACGGGCCGTAGCCCTCGTACATGATCGTCTGGTAGTCGGCGCCGCCGGTCTCCGCACCCGACCCGCGCTTGACCGCGCGGTCGATGTTGTCGTTGGGGACCGAGGACTTCTTGGCCTTCTGGATGGCGTCGTAGAGGGTGGGGTTGCCGCCCGGGTCACCGCCGCCCATGCGGGCCGCGACCTCGATGTTCTTGATCAGCTTGGCGAACATCTTGCCGCGCTTGGCGTCGATGACGGCCTTCTTGTGCTTCGTGGTCGCCCATTTGGAGTGGCCAGACATGCGTCCCTCTTCTACGTCCTCGTCGGTCGGGTCCCTCCGGACCCCACCGGATCAGCTGAGCCGGTCAGTGGTTGCCGGTGGCGTGCACCAGATCCACGAACAGTCGGTGGATCCGGCTGTCCCCGCCCACCTCGGGGTGGAACGAGGTCGCCATCAGCGGGCCCTGCCGGACCGCGACGATCCTACCCGCGGCCGGGCCGTGGTCCACGCGAGCGAGCGGTTCGACGTCGTCGCCGACGGACTCGACCCACGGTGCGCGGATGAAGATCGCGTGGACGCGACCGTCGAGCCCGGCGAAGTCCAGGTCGCCCTCGAACGAGTCGACCTGGCGGCCGAACGCGTTGCGCCGCACGGTGATGTCGAGGCCGCCCAGGGTCTCCTGCCCGGCCGCGCCGTCCTCGATCCGGTCGGCCAGCATGATCATCCCGGCGCAGGTGCCGAACGTCGGCATCCCCTGCTTGATCCGGTCGCGCAGCGGCTCGAACAGCTCGAAGGTGCGGGCCAGCTTGGCCATCGTCGTCGACTCACCGCCCGGGATCACGAAGCCGTGGCAGGCCTCCAGCTCGGTCGGACGTCGTACGGCGAGGGGCTCGACGCCCAGCTCGCCCAGCATCCGCAGGTGCTCGCGGACGTCTCCCTGGAGGGCGAAGACCCCGATGGTGGGGCCGGTCACCAGCCGCGCTCGGCGAGCCGGTGCGGCTGCGGGAGCTCCTCGACGTTGATGCCGACCATCGCCTCGCCCAGCCCGCGGGAGACCTTGGCGACCACGTCCGGGTCGTCGTGGAAGGTGGTGGCCTTCACGATCGCCTCGGCACGCTCCGCCGGGTTGCCGGCCTTGAAGATGCCCGAGCCGACGAAGACGCCCTCGGCCCCGAGCTGCATCATCATCGCCGCGTCCGCCGGGGTCGCGATGCCGCCCGCGGTGAACAGCACGACGGGGAGCTTGCCCTTCTCGGCGACCTCCTTGACCAGGTTGTACGGCGCCTGCAGCTCCTTGGCGGCGACGTACAGCTCGTCGGCCTCCAGCGCGCCCAGGCGGCGGATCTGCTTGCGGATCGTGCGCATGTGGGTGACCGCGTTGGACACGTCACCGGTGCCCGCCTCGCCCTTGGAGCGGATCATCGCCGCGCCCTCGGTGATCCGGCGCAGCGCCTCGCCGAGGTTGGTGGCACCGCAGACGAAGGGGACGGTGAAGGCCCACTTGTCGATGTGGTTCTCGTAGTCGGCCGGGGTCAGCACCTCGGACTCGTCGATGTAGTCGACGCCGAGGCTCTGCAGCACCTGCGCCTCGGCGAAGTGGCCGATGCGGGCCTTGGCCATCACCGGGATCGAGACGGCCTCGATGATGCCGTCGATCATGTCCGGGTCGCTCATCCGGGAGACGCCACCCTGGGCGCGGATGTCGGCCGGGACGCGCTCCAGCGCCATCACGGCCACCGCGCCGGCGTCCTCGGCGATCTTCGCCTGCTCGGGGGTGACCACGTCCATGATCACGCCGCCCTTGAGCATCTCGGCCATGCCGCGCTTCACGCGCGTGGTGCCGGTGGCGTCGCCGGGGGTGTGGAGTGCGTTCTCGGGGGTCTCGACCATGCCGCAATCGTACGGCGACACGCCGAACGACCCGCAGCCGGGGACGGGCTCAGGAGGCCGCCTGGGCCAGCGCCTGCTTGCGCACCACCCAGACCCGCTGCACCACCGTGACGGTGCTCGCGACCGCCAGCGCCCACAGCGCGACGTACATCAGGACCGGCAGGTCGAAGATGGCGCTGAGGCCGGTCATCACCAGGATCGCCACCAGCCGGTCGGCCCGCTCGGCGATGCCGACCTTCGCCTGGAAGCCGAGGCCCTCGGCCCGGGCGCGGGCGTAGGAGGTGACGCCGCCCATCACCAGGCAGATCAGGCTCAGCACCAGGTAGAGGCGGCTGTCGCCGTCCCACGCGAAGTACAGCGCCAGGCCGGCGAAGATCGCGCCGTCACCGATCCGGTCCAGCGTCGAGTCCAGGAACGCGCCGAAGGGGCTGCTCTTGCCGGTCAGCCGGGCCATGTAGCCGTCGAGCAGGTCGCTGAAGACGAACGCGCTGATCACCAGCACGCCGGTGAGCAGCTTGCCCTGGGGGAAGAACACCAGCGCCCCCGTGCACACGCCGAGGGTGCCGACGAGCGTGACGGCGTCGGCGCTGACCCCGAGCTTGATGAGCAGGTGGGCAACCGGTGAGATGACCTTCGTCCAGAAGGCGCGGAAACGATCCAGCATGGTCGGAGCAGGCTACCCGGACGCCGCCCCCACGCCGCGACGCCTCCCCGGCGTGGGATCAGACGAGCTCCGGCAGCCTCAGGTGCGCGAGAACCAGGTCGCACTCGACCACGTCGAGCACGTCGACCCCGGCCTCGCGGACCCCGGCGTCCCGGATCGTCCAGCTGCGCTCGCGGCTCGCGTCCAGCGCTTCGCGCGAGTCGTACGTCGTGGTGTTGCAGGCGCGGCCCAGCGCCCGGTTGACCAGCAGGCTGGCGCTGCAGAACCCCTCGATCGACTCCATCTCGGGCAGCATCGCCGCCCGGTAGAGGTCGATGTCCCGGTCGATGTCGGTGTGGTTGAGGCGCATCCAGGTCACCCGGCAGCAGGAACCGGCGGGCGCCGGGTGGTCGCGGTGCATGACCGCCACCTCCCACTCGTCGACCTCCGGCGGGCCGCCCATGATCTGGCCGCCGCGCATCCGCATGGGCGCGAGGTGCAGGTTGCTGGCCTGCATGGCCTCCTCGGAGTCCCAGGAGCTCGTCACGATGCACTGCCCGGTGTCGCGGTCGATGAGCATGGACAGGCCGAGACACCCGTCCATGGCGGTGATCGTCGGCATCACGTCGTCACGCACGTAGGCGATGCCGTCGTCCAGGCGCGCCGGGTCGCCCATGATGGTGGTGGAGCGTGCGTACATTCGCCCGCCTCTCGGGTCGGGGCGGCGCCCCGCGGCGCCACCGCTTGAGTCCAGATTCCTCCCGGCGTGGCCTGCCCGCAACGGCCGGTCACGTCGGGAGAGGGGCGCGCCTCCCGGCAGGGAGGCGCGTCGTGGTCAGACCAGCTCGGGGAGCCGCAGGTGCGCGATCGCCAGGTCGAACTCGGCGACATCGAAGAACTCGACGCCCACGGCGCGTGCGGCCGCCTCGCGCATGGACACAGCCTCCGCACGGCTGGCCTCGAGCGCCGCGCGCGAGTCGAACGTCACGGTGCCGCACGTCAGGCTGCCCGCCCGGTCGATGAGCATGCTGGCGCTGCAGAACCCGTCCATCCGCTCGAAAGCCGGGACCCGATCGTTGCGCCAGTAGTCGACCGTGGTGTCGAGGTCCCGGGCGTGGCCCCAGGTGATCCGGCAGCAGGAGCCCTCGGGACTGGTGTGGTCGCGGTGCATCGCGGCTACTTCCCAGTTGTCCATCGTCGGGGTCCCGCCGAGGATCTCGCCCGCCCGGGAGCGGTTCGCGGCGAGCCGGTCGAGGCTGGCCTCCCTGGCCTCCTCGGTCTGCCAGGCGCTGGTGGCGATGCACCGGCCGGACTCCCGGTCGACGACCAGCGACATGCCGAGACATCCCTCCAAGGCCGTCATCGTCGGCAGGACCTCGTCGCGGATGTAGTCGATGCCTGCGTCAATGGCGCCCGGAGCGCCCGTGATCGTGGTGGAGCGCGCGTACATACGCAGCCTCCCTCTGGGTCGGGGGCAGCGCCCCCAGCGGCGCCGCCGCTCCCCCACCACGATGCTCGCGGTCCGGGGGCCAGGCAATGGCCCGGATGGGGGTTATCCGCGCTCGAGTGCCGCGCAGACCTCCGCCACCGCCGTCGGCGCGCCCGCGACCGACCAGACGACGCCGCCGGCCGTCGTACGCCGGGCCTCCCCGCCGACGCCACGGATGATGGCCGCCCCGGGCAGGCGGTCCCAGTCGGACACGCTGTGCTGGAAGCTCACGCCCAGCTGCCCCTGCGCGATCGCCATCGCGTCCATGGTCCCGGAGCCCAGCATGCGCAGGGTGGCGGTGCCGGAGGCCGCGCGGATGAAGGCGGCGCCGATCTCCGGGTCGTCGAACGGTGGGTGCAGGTAGGTCGTCGCGCAGGTCTGGTCGAGGGCCACGTCGGCCAGGCGCGGCATCGGCTCCCCGTTGCGCGTGGAGGGCAGGTCCGGGCCGCCGACGAAGAGGGCGTCGTCGTGGGGATGGAAGACCGCACCGAGCAGCACGCCGTCGGCGTCCTCCAGCGCGATGGCAGAGCACCACCAGCTCAGCCCGTGGTGGAAGTTGTAGGTGCCGTCCACCGGGTCGATCACCCAGGACCGGCCGCTGGTGCCCGGCCGGTCGGTGCCCTCCTCGCCGACCACCGCGTCGTCGGGTCGCTCGGCGGCCAGCCGGTCCACGATGAGCCGCTCGGCGGCCTTGTCGGCGGCGGTCACGATGTCGGAGACCGAGGTCTTGTGCTCGGCGACCAGTCCGTCCGCACGCATCCGCCGGGCCAGCAGTCCGGCCTCGCGGACCAGGTCCGCCGCCAGCGCGGCGTCGTCGGCGAGATCCGTCATCGGGCGCCCTCCCAGGCCTCGGCCAGCAGATCCCGCGTCTCCCCCAGCAGCTCCGGCAGGGTCTTGGTCCGGCCGATGATCGGCATGAAGTTCTGGTCACCGGGCCAGCGGGGTACGACGTGCTGGTGCAGGTGGGCGGCGATGCCGGCGCCCGCGATGTGCCCCTGGTTCATGCCGATGTTGAAGCCGGCCGCCCCGGAGACCTTCCGCACCACCCGCATCGCCTCCCGGGTCAGGTCGGCGATCTCGGCCGCCTCCGCGTCGGTGGTCTCGGTGTAGTCCGCGACGTGACGGTAGGGGCAGACCATCAGGTGGCCGGGCGCGTACGGGTAGAGGTTGAGCACGGCGTACGCCAGCTCCCCCCGTCGTACGACGAGCCCCTCGGCGTCGTCGAGCCGCGGGACCCGGCAGAACGGGCACTCCCCCGACGACTCGTCGGCCGGCTTGTTCTCCCCGCGGATGTAGGCCATCCGGTGCGGGGTCCAGAGCCGGTCGAGGGCGTCGGGGTCCCCCGCGCCGTCCTGGCACACCGTCTCGTCGCTCATGGCCCTCGATCCTAGGGTGGCGCCATGGAGACCCCGACCCTGCGCCCCGCGGCCCCGGGCGACATGGCGACCGTGGCCGACATCTGGCACGCGGCCTGGCACACCAGCCACCCGGGCCACGTGCCGGACGGGCTGACCGCGGCCCGCACGCTCGAGGCGTTCCACGAGCGGACCCCGTCACGGGTCGCCGACACCACCGTTGCCGAGGTCGACGGGGTGCTGGTCGGTTTCATCATGATCGACGGCGACGAGGTCGAGCAGATCTTCGTCGACCCCGATCGGCACGGGAGCGGCGTGGCCAGCCTGCTGCTCGACGAGGCCGAGCGCCAGGTCGCGGCCGCCGGGCACGACGTCGCGTGGCTGGCGGTGGCGATCGGCAACATCCGGGCGCGCGCCTTCTACGAGAAGCGTGGCTGGACCAACGAGGGCGACCTCCCCTACGAGGTGACGGCGGCCGGCGAGACGTTCATCTCGCCGTGCCGCCGCTACACCAAGAAGGTGCGGTAGGTCAGACCTGCTCGCGGGACTCGACGGCGGCCACGACCCGGGCGATGGCCTCCTCGATCGGCACGCCGTTCTCCTGGTGCCCGTCGCGGTAGCGGAACGACACCGCGCCCGCCTCGACGTCGTTGTCGCCGGCGATCACCATGAACGGCACCTTCTGCAGCTGCGCGTTGCGGATCTTCTTCTGCATCCGGTCGTCGGAGTGGTCGACCTCGACCCGCAGGCCGCGTGCCTTCATCTGCCGCGCCACGTCGTACAGGTAGTCGTTGTGGCGCTCGGCGATCGGGATCGCCTGGACCTGCACCGGGGCCAGCCAGGGCGGGAAGGCGCCGCCGTAGTGCTCGGTGAGCACCGCGACGAACCGCTCGATGGACCCGAACAGGGCCCGGTGGATCATCACCGGCCGCTGGCGGCTCCCGTCGGGCGCGGTGTACTCCAGCTCGAACCGCTCGGGCAGGTTGAAGTCCAGCTGGATCGTGGACATCTGCCAGGTCCGGCCGATCGCGTCACGGGCCTGCACGGAGATCTTGGGTCCGTAGAACGCGGCGCCGCCCGGGTCGGGGACCAGCTCGAGCCCGGAGGCGGTGGCCACCTCCTCCAGGGTGCGGGTCGCCTCCTCCCACGACGCGTCGTCGCCGACGTACTTCTCGGGGTCCTTGGTGGACAGCTCGAGGTAGAAGTCGTCGAGGCCGTAGTCGCGCAGCAGGTTGAGGACGAAGGTGAGCAGGCTGGCCAGCTCGTCCTTCATCTGCTCCCGGGTGCAGTAGATGTGCGCGTCGTCCTGGGTGAAGCCGCGGGCCCGGGTCATGCCGTGCACGACGCCGGACTTCTCGTAGCGGTAGACGGTGCCGAACTCGAAGAGCCGCAGCGGCAGCTCGCGGTAGGACCGCCCGCGCGACCTGAAGATCAGGTTGTGCATGGGGCAGTTCATCGGCTTGAGGTAGTAGTCGACGCCCGGCTTGTCGCCCATCGCGTCCAGCTGCATGGGCGGGTACATGCCGTCGGCGTACCAGTCGAGGTGTCCCGAGACCTCGAACAGGTGCCCCTTGGTGATGTGCGGGCTGTAGACGAACTCGTAGTCCGACTCCTCGTGCCGAAGCCGCGAGTAGCCCTCCATCTCCTTGCGGACGATGCCGCCCTTGGGGTGGAAGACCGCCAGCCCGGAGCCGATCTCGTCGGGGAAGCTGAACAGGTCGAGCTCGCGGCCGAGGCGACGGTGGTCGCGGCGCTCGGCCTCCTCGATCCGGTGCAGGTGCTCCTCGAGCGCCTCCTTGGACTCCCACGCGGTGCCGTAGATGCGCTGGAGCTGCTTGTTCTTCTCGTCGCCGCGCCAGTACGCCGCGGCCGAGCGCATCAGCTTGAACGCCGGGATCCGCTTGGTGGTGGGCAGGTGCGGGCCGCGGCACAGGTCGCTCCAGGCCACGTCGCCGTTGCGGCGGATGTTGTCGTAGATCGTCAGCTCGCCGGCGCCGACCTCGACGCTCGCGCCCTCGGCGGCCCCCTCGGCGTGGCCGGAGCCCTTCAGCCCGATCAGCTCGATCTTGTAGGGCTCGTCCTTCAGCTCCGAGATGGCGTCGTGGTCGGAGACGGGGCGTCGGGAGAAGCGCTGGCCCTCCTTGACGATCTTGCGCATCCGGGTCTCGATCTTCTCGAGGTCCTCGGGGACGAACGGGGTCTCCACGTCGAAGTCGTAGTAGAAGCCGTTCTCGACCGGCGGGCCGATGCCGAGCCTGGCCTCGGGGAAGAGCTCCTGCACCGCCTGCGCCATCACGTGGGCGGTGGAGTGCCGCAGGATGTCGCGGCCGTCCGGGCTGTCGATGGCCACGCCCTCGACCTCGTCGCCGTCGCCGAGCTCGTGGGCCAGGTCCTTGAGCTGGCCCCCGACGCGCGCCGCGATGACCGCGGGGTCCTCGGCGTACAGCTCCCACGCCTTGGTGCCCGTCGTGACCGTCCGGTCCTCACGCGCGTCGGCGTGGACGAGGACGACCTTGATGTCGGACACAGGAATGCTCCTTGATGCGGGGATGTAGCGGACCCGTCGATCGTATCCGTCGGGCCTGCGGCGACGCGCCCCGGTTTCCGGTCGGGCGCTACCCAATGCTGGGGACGCGTCCCCAACAGCTCGGCGCACCTCGCTGCGCTGCCACGAAATTGACGACGCCTCCGTCTGCGGAGGCGTCGGAGTCACTTCAGTGGGGGCGGGGCGCGCATGTTCGGATCAGGGTTGTCCAAGAGGCCGGTACGACGGCCGCGTACGACGTGCGGCGTGTCCCGGAGGTCCCGGCGGATCGCCGCTCCTCGCCGCGGTCGCGCTCGGTCTCGGGTCGCTGGCCGTGACCCCGCCGGCGGCGGCCGCCAACGCGACTCGGCGCACCGGATTCACCGGCGACACCGCGACCTTCACCGCCGCGGACGGCACCGCTCTACGCCCGGCAGGGCGCGGCCCTGACGCTGACGGTCAGCACCGACGCGGCAACACCCAGTGCGTCGAGGTGATCGACGGCAGCAGCACCGTGGTCGCTACGCAGGGCGGCTCGGCCGCGCAAGCGACCTGGACGTTCAGCGGCACGGACGTACCCTGGCTGGTCGCCGGCAGCGGCAACGGGCACGGTGACCTACACGTCAAGGCCTACAGCGGCTACAACAAGCGGCCAGGACAAGTGCACCGGCAGCGCAACGAGCACGTTCACCGTCCAGACGGCGTCGTACGTGCTCGACAACACCGCGCCGACCGCGACCGCGCACCCTGACCCCGGCGCCCAACGGCGCCGGCTGGAACAAGTCCGACGTCACCGTCACCTGGACCGGCTGCGACAACGGTGGCTCGGGCGTCAAGACCCTCAGCCCCGCCACCGACACCGTCACCACCGACGGCACGCCACCCGCACCACGACGGTCACCGACAACGTCGGCAACAGCGCCACGAGCGCCCCGGTCGACGGTCAAGCTCGACAAGACCGCCCCGACCATCACCGGCTCCCGGACCCCGGCGGCCAACGCCGCCGGCTGGAACAACACCGACGTCACGGTCTCGTTCAGCGCCGCGGACGCGACCTCGGGCGTGAAGTCCTCGACTCGCCCCGACCACGCTGACCACGAGCGGCGCGAACCAGTCCGTCACCGGCACCGCGACCGACAACGCCGACAACACCGCGAGCACCACGGTCGAGCGGCATCAACATCGACAAGGTCGCCCCGACCCTCTCGGGCAAGCCGACCATCCGACCCGAACGCCGCCGGCTGGTTCAACGGCGACGTGACCGTCGCCTGGACCGCGACCGACACGCTGTCGGGCATGACCGACTCCGGCCAACAGCACGATCACCGGCGAGGGCACCGGCGCTCACCGCGACGCGACGGCTCACCGACAAGGCCGGCAACAGCAGCGGCTCCGTGCAGAGCGCGCGCGGTCAAGATCGACCGGACCGCGCCGCACACGACGGTCTCGGCCCCGCCGGCCTGGAACAACAGCGACCTCACCCTGACCCTCGTCGCCAACGACGCGCTCTCGGGCGTCGACAGGACCCGCTACGTCCTCGACGGCGGTGCGCAGACCACCGGCACCAGCGTCCCGGTCACCAGCGAGGGCCACCACACCCTGGAGTTCTGGAGCACCGACGTCGCCGGCAACGCGAGGCGCCGCATCCGGTCTCCTTCGGCATCGACAAGACCTCGCCGACGATCGGCCACACCCAGAGCCCGGCCGCGAACGCCGAGGGCTGGAACAACGCCGCCGTCACCGTCACCTTCAGCTGCTCCGACGCGCGTGTCCGGCGTCGCGAGCTGCACCGGTCCGCAGCACGGTCACCGACCGAGGGCCAGGCCCAGGCCGTCACCGGCACGGTCACGCGACAACGCGGGCAACACCGCCACCGACCCGGCCACGGTCAGCATCGACCTGACCAAGCCCATCATCACCGTCGACGCCCTGCCGACGCCGAACGCGCGCGGCTGGTACGGCGACCGACGTCACCGCCACCTTCACCGCCTCCGACGCCCTGTCCGGCATCAAGACCCAGGACCGCGCCCACACCTTCGGTGAGGGCGCCGACCAGACCGCCACCGCGACGGCCACCGACGCCGCCGGCAACAGCGCCTCGGTCACCACCCCGGCGGTCAACGTCGACAAGACCGCCCCCACCATCACCGGCAAGGTCGCTCGGCACCGCGAACGCCGAGGGCTGGTTCGCCGGCGACGTCACCGTCCACTGGACCTGCGACGACAACCTCTCCGGCGTCGTCGCCTGCCCCGACGACTCGGTCGTCAACGGCGAGGGCAGCGACCTGTCCGCCTCGCGCCAGCGTGACCGACCGGGCCGGCCACACTGCGTCCGCGACCGTCGACGGCATCCAGATCGACCGCACCGCGCCGTCGACGTCCGCCACCGGCGTGCCCGGCGGCTGGGTGAACGCCGCCGTCACGCGTCGGCCTCGCGGCGAACGACAACCTGTCCGACGTCGACAGCACCTACTACGCCGTCGACGGCGCCGACCCGGCGACCAAGGGCAACACCGTCACGGTCGGCGCCGAGGGCGTCCACACCGTGGAGTACTGGTCGGTCGACAGCGCCGGCAACGCGAGGCCGCGCAAGTCCTTCACCGTCCAGCGTCGACCTGTCCTCGCCGAGCATCACGCCGAGCCAGTCCCCGGCGCAGAACGCCAACGGCTGGAACAACACCGACGTCGCCGTCAGCTTCTCCTGCGTCGACCAGACCGACCCTCTCGGGCCTCGAGGACTGCACCGAGCCGATGACCGTCTCCACCGAGGGCGGGGCCCAGCAGGTCACGCGGCACGGCGACCGACCACGCCGGCAACCGGGTCACCGACGCCACCGCCACCGTCAACATCGACAAGACCGCGCCGACCATCACTGGCGCTCCTGACCGGGTCGCCAACGCGGCTGGCTGGTACTCCGACGACGTCACGGTCTCCTTCGACGCCAAGGACGGCCTCTCCGGCATCGACACCGTGACCGGCCCGCAGCACCTCGCTGAGGGCGCGAACCAGAAGGTCGACGGCAGCGCGACCGACAACGCCGGCAACAGCGCCAGCACGACCGTCACCGGCATCAACGTCGACAAGACCGCGCCGAACCTGAGCGCAGCTCCGACCACGAGCCCGAACGAGAACGGTTGGTACAACACCGACGTCACGCAGACCTGGTCCGCGGACGACGCTCTGTCCGGCCTGGCCGGCGACAAGCCCTCCGACTCGATCCTGTCGACCGAGGGTGAGGGCCAGACGGCCTCCGCGTCGGTCAGCGACCTGGCCGGCAACACGCACCAGCGCCACCAGCGAGCCGGTCAAGATCGACAAGACCGCGCCCAACACCGACGTCTCCGCCCGAGCGGCTGGGTCAACAGCAGCGTCGACGTCACCCTGACGCCGCACGACGCCCTGTCCGGTGTCGACGCCACGCACTACAGCGTCGACGGCGGCGCCGAGCAGACCGGCACCACGGTCACGCTGACCAGCGAGGGCACGCACACGATCTCCTACGGCAGCACCGACAAGGCCGGCAACGCCGAGGCGAGCAGCACCGTCACGGTCCAGCATCGACACGAGCCGCCCCGACCATCACCCACACGCTCGACGCCGGAGGCCGAACGGCAACGGCTGGAACAACACCGACGTGACCGTCACCTTCACCTGCGCGGACCAGGACGACCTGTCCGGCATCGCGAGCTGCACGGCACCGCAGACCGGTCACCACCGAGGGCGACGGGCCAGCCGGTCACCGGCACCGCGACCGACAAGGCCGGCAACACCGCCGACGGACCCGGCCACGGTGAGCCTGGACAAGACCAAGCCGACGATCAGCGGCAGCCGCACCCCGGCCGCCAACGAGTTCGGCTGGAACAACACCGACGTCACCGTCCTCTTCGACGGCAAGGACGAGCCTGTCCGGCATCGACGAGCGTCACCGCCGACCACACCTTCGGTGAGGGCACCGACCAGTCCCTCGAGGGCACCGCGGTGGACGCGGCCGGCAACTCGGCCAGCACCACCGTCGGCGGCATCAACGTCGACGAGACCGCGCCCGACCCTGTCGCGGCAAGCCCACCGTCGCCGCCGAACGGCAACGGCTGGTACACGGGCGACGTCACGATCGACTGGACCGCCGACGACGACCGCTCCGGCGTCGTCGTCGGCCCCGGCCGACAGCACCATCACCGGTGAGGGCCGCGGGCCTGCGCGGCCACCGCCACCGTGACCGACAAGGCCGGCAACAGCACCACCGCCGACAGCGCTGCCGGTCAACATCGACCGCACGCTCCGATCACCGGCGCTGACGCGCCCGGCGGCTGGAACAACAGCAAGGTCACGGTCAGCCTGAACCCGACGGATGGCCTCTCGGGCGTCGCATGCGACCTACTACGCGGTCGACGGCGGCGACGCTCTCAAGGGCACCTCGCTGACGATCGACACCGAGGGCGTCCACACCCTGAAGTACTGGAGTGTCGACGAGGCCGGCAACAGCGAGGCAGCCCAGACCGCCACGGTCAAGATCGACCTCACCAGGCCGACCATCGGCCACACGGTCACCCCGGCCCCGAACGTCAAGGGCTGGAACAACACGCCGGTCACGGTCACGCTACCAGTGCGACGACGCGCTCTCCGGCGTGGCGAGCTGCTCGGCCGACGCGAAGGTGAGCACCGACGGGCAGGACCAGGCCGTCCCCGGCACCGCCGTGGACAACGCCGGCAACGCCCAGACCGACAACGCCACGGTCAGCATCGACACGGTCAAGCCCACCATCACCGGTGCGCCCGACCGGGCGGCCAACACCAACGGCTGGTACGCCGGTGACGTCACCGTCGGCTTCACGTGCGGCGACGCGCTCTCCGGCATCGCGACTGCTCGTCGCCGATGACGCTCGGCGAGGGCAAGGCGCGAGTCGGTCAAGGGCACCGCGACCGACACCGCCGGCAACAGGCGAGGACGCTCACCGTCGGCCCGATCAACGTCGACAAGACGGCTCCCGACGCTGCAGCGGCGCCGCCACCACCGAGCCCGAACGACGCCGGCTGGTACCACGGCGACGTCACCGTCAAGTGGACCGCCGACGACGGCCTGTCGGGCCTCGACGGTGCAGCGCCGGCCGACAGCACCATCGGCAGCGAGGGCAGCGGCCTGACGCGCCAGCGCCTCGGTCCGCGACCTGGCCGGCAACGAGACCTCCGCGAAGAGCGCCCCGGTCAAGATCGACCGGACCGCGCCGATCACCACGGTCTCGGACGTCTCCGACTGGAGCAACAGCGCCGTCACGGTGAAGCTGACCGCCGGCGACAACCTCTCCGGGCGTCGCCGCCACGCACTACCAGCTGGACCAGCAGCCGGCGGCCACGGGCACCAGCGTCACGATCGACACCGAGGGCGTCCACACGCTCCAGGTGTGGAGCGTCGACGTCGCCGGCAACGTCGAGGCCCAGCAGAACGTCGAGGTGAAGATCGACAAGACGGCGCCCGGCATCAGCCACACGCAGTCGCCGGTCGCCAACGCCGCCGGCTGGAACAACAGCGACGTCACCGTCACCTTCACCTGCACCGACGGCGGCTCCGGCATCGCCGGCTGCACGTCCCCCGTCACCAAGGGTGAGGGCGCCGCGCAGAAGGTCCAGGGCACCGCGACGGACAAGGCCGGCAACTCGGCGACGGACGAGACCACGGTCAACGTGGACGAGACCAAGCCGACCGTGACCGGCAGCCTGTCGGCCACGGCCAACGCCAACCACTGGTTCAAGTCGGACGTCACCGCGACCTTCACCTGCGCCGACCAGGACGGCCTGTCCGGCCTCGTCTCCTGCCCCGAGAGCCAAGACCCTCGGCGAGGGGAAGGACCAGAGCGTCGGTGGCACCGCGACCGACGCCGCGGACAACGTCAGCGACCGGTTCAGCATCGACGGCATCAACGTCGACGAGACCGCACCGAGCCTGAGCGGCGCCGCGACCACCGGCGCCCAACGGCAACGGATGGTACGACGGCGACGTCACCGTCAGGTGGACCGCCAGCGACGCCCTGTCCGGCGTCGACGGTGATGGTCCGGCGAACAGCACCGTCACCGGCGAGGGCGACGACCTCGTCGGCCTCCGCCAGCGTGAGCGACCTGGCCGGCAACACCGAGCAGCGCGACGGTCAAGGGCATCCAGATCGACCGGACACGCTCCGAGCACCACGCCACCGCGCCCAGCGGCTGGCAGAGCTGCGACGTCACCGTCCGGCTCAGCGCCACCGACAACCTCTCCGGTGTCGCGGTCACCCACTACTCCGTCGACGGCCGGGCGCACGCAGGACGGCACCGCGGTCACGCATCAGCAGCGAGGGCACCCACCAGGTCAGCCTACTGGAGCGTCGACAAGGCCGGCAACGGCGAGACCGGCATCGACGCGTCACCGTCCTGGTCGACAAGACGGCGCCGACGATCACCGGCGGGCGACCACCAGCCCCAACGCGGCCGGCTGGTACAGCGCCCGGTCACCGTGCACGTTCGACTGCAACGACGCGGTCAGCGGGATCGCCTCGCTGCCAGCCCGACACCACCGTCTCGGCCCAGGGCGCCAACAGCGTGACGGGCACCGCGGTCGACAACGCCGGCAACACGGGCACGACCACCGTGGGCGGCATCAACGTCGACACCGTCGCCCCGGTCGTCAGCATCGGCGGCGTCAAGGACGGCGCGCACCTACACCCTGGGCGCCGTACCGGTCGCCACGGTCTCGGCGAGCGACGCCACCAGCGGCCTCGCCGGCCCGGCGACGCTCACCACCTCGGGGGGCCTGCCCAACGGGGTCGGCACGTTCACGGTCACCGGCAGCGCCACCGACCGGGCCGGCAACGTGGGCACCGCCACGGTGACCTACCGGGTCGTCTACGGCTACGGCACCACGCTGTTCCTGCAGCCGGTCAACGACACCGCGCACCAGACCGGCCTGTCGACCAGCGTGTTCAACGCCGGGCAGTCGATCCCGATGAAGTTCCAGCTCCGGAACGCCGCGGGCCAGGTCATCCAGGCCGGCAGCGCACCGAAGTGGCTGGTCCCGGTCAAGGGCAGCAGCACGAGCGCCGCGGTCAACGAGTCGGCGTACCGGCCGACGGCGACCGTCGGGTCGACGTACACCTGGGACGGCAGCCAGTACCTCTACAACTGGAAGACCGACAAGTCCCAGGCCGGCAGCTACTGGCGGGTGGGGGTGGCCCTCGACGACGGCCAGACCTACTACGTCAACGTCGGGCTGCGGTGACCGTCCGGCCGGCCCCGGTGGCACCCGGGGCCGGTCGGGCTCAGCCCTCCATGTCGCGGTAGCGCTTCGCCTGCCCGAGGAGGTCCCGGACCCGGTCGACGTCACCGGTGCGGGGCTTCATGTCCGCGGTGCCCCAGCCCTCGGCGTACGGCGTGCCGTACGCCGCGGTGTCGCGCTGGTAGCGCCAGCCCTCGGCGAGCGGACCGGCGTCGACCACGTCGTAGCCGATGTCGTCGAGGAAGTCCGCGACGGCCTTCTTGGCCCCCTCGTCGTCGCCGGCGATCGGCCAGGGCGCTGCGGTCCGGGCTGCCGACCGGGCGGGCGAGCCCGAGCAGGTGTCCGAAGTAGATGTTGTTGAACGCCTTCACCACGTGCGACTCCGGTAGGTGCGCCTGGAGGAGCTCCGAGACCGTGGTCGACTCGTCGTCCAGCTCCGCGATGTGGCCGTCGCGCTGCGGGTAGTAGTTGTTGGTGTCGATCACGACCTTGCCGCGCAGCGGCTCGACCGGGACCTCCCGGTACTTCGCGAGCGGGATCGTCACCACGACGATGTCCCCCGCCTCCGCAGCCTCCTGCGCGGTGGCGGCCCGGGCGTGCTCCCCGAGCTCGGCCACCAGGTCGGTCAGGGTCTCCGGCCCCCGGCTGTTGCTCAGCACCACGTCGTGCCCGGCGTCGACCGCCAGGCGCGCCACGGTGCTGCCGATGTGTCCTGCTCCGATGAGTCCGATGGTCGTCATGGGATGCAGAACGGCCCGGAACGACGGATCATTCCGGGCCGGGCAGCGTACGGTGACGGACATGATGTGGGTGACGATCGCGCTGATCGGAGTCTTCCTGCTGTTGTGCCGGATCTCGACGCGGCGGCACGAGCACGACCCGCTCGTGATGCCCTACCAGACCGGGCACATCGGCCTGCTCGGCGAGGCGCCGATCCCCTGCCACCACCGCCTCGGCGCCCGCCGCCCCTAGCCGCCCTGCTGCCGCTATCGCTGGGCGTCATCCGCGATCGCGAAGCCCCGGGCTTCGTCAGTGTCCGGCGACCTCGACCTCTGAGCCACGGACAGGGGCACTGGTCTGCACCAGTGGCACACGGGTGGCATGACAAAGGCCGCTCCCTCATGGGAACGGCCTCTGACCTGCTGTGACTCGGGTGGGCGATACTGGGTTCGAACCAGTGACCTCTTCGGTGTGAACGAAGCGCGCTACCACTGCGCCAATCGCCCCCGTTGTGCCTCACGGTAGCTCCCGTGCTGCGGTCGCAGACTTTAGCGCATGCCCCGTGCCTACTCACATTCCGGGCCCTTGGTCCCTTTCGCGTCACGGCCCCGCGGGTGCACCGTCTTGTCACAGGACCGACTACGGGGGCCGGTCATGATCCAGAACGGGGCGAGAGCCGACGTGACCCAGCAGCCGATCTCTCCGACGCTCTCCCAGGAGCTGACCCTGCAGTGCGTGGACGCGCGCGGGCGCGGGGTCGAGCTGGTGGCGTCCTTCGGGTACGACCCCTCCGACCCGTACGCCGTGTGGATCACGTTCCCGTCCGCCCAGGGCGACGTGCGCTGGGCGATGTGCCGCGCCACGCTGCTGCGGGCGTTGACCGATCCCGCCGGACAGGGCGACCTCGAGATGTGGCCGAGCATCGACCACGACGGGCGTGCGGTCGTCGTGCTGGAGTTCCGCTCCCCCGGCGGCCAGCTGATCGCCCAGGCGCACACGCACGAGGTGTACCGGTTCCTCACCCGCACCCTGGCCGCCGTGCCGGCCGGCACCGAGAGCGACCACCTCGACCTGGACGGCCTGGTCGCCGACCTGCTCCGCCCGGCGTAGCCCGCCCCTTTCAGAGGCTCAGCAGCTCGGGCTCCCGCTTGCGCCACAGCGCCGCGACCTCGCGGGTCACCGGCCCGGGCGCGGGCAGCTCGCGGTCGTCCCACGCCGACACGCCCTGCACGTCGCGGGTGGTCGAGGTCAGGAACACCTCGCTCGCCCCCGCGACCGCCTCGATCGGCTCGTCGACCTCGA
>CAWDVM010000014.1:0-118429 GCA_963805685.1 uncultured Actinomycetota bacterium | reverse complement strand
CTGCGTCGGCGTAGGACCGCACGACCGAGACGTTCAGCGGGAAGTCGACGGCCAGGTCCCGGAACAGCAGGCCCGAAGCGTTCGCGGCCGCCTCGCGGGCTTGCTCGGCGACGGCCTCGGCGAGGCCGGCGGGGGTGTGTACGACGACTTCGTCGTGAAGGAAGAAGACCAGGTGCGGCCGGGAGGTCAGTGGGCCGGTCTCCCCCAGTCGCCACAGACGGTTGCGCAGGTCGGCGATCCAGCACAGTGCCCACTCGGCGCCGGTGCCCTGCACGACGAAGTTGCGGGTGAATCGGCCGTACGCCCGGCGTTGACGGTCCAGCAGCGCTTGGCTGTCGGCATCCGGCTGAGGACCGTCGGGGTCGTGGTCCCATGCCTCGGTCAGACTCGGTGACCCGCGTCCCAGCAGCGTGCGCACCACGTGGCCCCGCTCGCCGGCTCGGGCGGCCTCCTCGACGAGGCCGAACGCGCGTGGGTAGCGCCGGGTCAGGCCGGCGACCATGCGACCGCTCTGGCCGCTGGTGGCGCCGTACATCGCTCCGAGGAGACCGAGCTTGGCCTCGGAGCGGCTCGCGACTGCACCGTCGTCGACCATGCCCTGGTAGAGGTCGGTGCCTCGGGCCGACCTCGCGAGCGCGGGGTCGCCGCTCATGCCGGCCAGCACCCGCGGCTCCAGCTGCGCGACGTCGGCGACGACGAACGTCCAGCCGTCGTCGGCCACGGCCGCTGGGCGGACCTGTGCCGGGAACGACAGGGCTCCCCCGCCGTTGGACGCCCAACGGCCGGTGGTCGACCCGGCGGGCTGGTAGGAGGGCCGGAACCGCCCGCCGCTGACCCACTGGTCGATCCAGGCCCAACCGTTGGTGGAGAACAGGTGAGCAAGCTGCTTGTAGCGCAGCAGCGGCGCGATGCCCGGGTGGTCGAGCGCACGCAGGGTCGAGGCCCGGGTGTCGGTCACCTCGAGCCCGGCCCGACGCAGCGCGGCCAGCAGCTCGGGCCGTGAGTCGGGGTTGAGGCCCGGTGCCCGGAGTGCGGCACGTACGTCGTCGGCCAGCGCCTCCAGCCTGACCGGCCGGGTGCCGCGCGGCGGCCGCGGCCCGAGCTGGTCGGTCAGCAGGCGCTCGTGGACGTCGACGCGCCAGGGCACACCGGCGTACGTCATCTCTGCGGCAACCAGGGCACCGGAGGACTCGGCCGCGAGCAGCAGCCCGAGCCGCGCTGATTCCTGTGACGCCGCCACGGCGGCCAGCTGCCGCGCGTCCTCGAGGTCGGCCCGCAGGTGCTCGCTGATGTCGTCGACGGCGAACAGCACCGGATCCGACGGAGTGCTGGGGCCCAACAGGTCCCAGTGCTCCGACTGCTCCCCCGTCAGCAGCGAGGCGTCCACCGCCGGAGCCCGCAGGAGCAGGCGGTGCCCCAGACGCAGGTCGTGGCAGCGCTCGACCCGCACCCCGGCCGCAAGCAGCGGCGGATACCAGCGAGCAGTGTCGTCCCACACCCAGCGCGGCCCGCCGCTCTCGTCCGCCTCACGAGCGCGCACGAACGCCGGCAGGTCGGCCATCGCGACCTCACGCTCCACCCCACCGTCAACGACCAGCACACGATCACCAGGTAGTCGTGAGAGCGAGACACGGGACACGCGGGACACACTGACACTCTGCGGCGACATCCCTGCAGTCGCCCGCAGCCCGCGACCGCCTACATTGACGGTCGTGGACGTCGTCGTGGTCGAGAGTGACCAGATCGACGCGGCGACCCGCTCGGGCCTGCGGACGCTCTGGGACCGTGCCTTCGGCGACCGCTTCAGCGACGATGACGCCGACCACGCCTACGGCGGTGTGCATGTGCTGGCGCGCGACGGCGACCGTCTCGTCAGCCACGCGAGCGCTGTACCCAGACGGATCAGATTCGGGGAACAGCCGTGGCGCACCGTGGGGTACGTGGAAGCCGTGGCCACCGACCCTGAGCGTCAGGGCGAAGGCATGGGTCGACGAACGATGGAGAGGCTCCAGGGGGAGATCTCCTCTCGGTGGCCGGTGGCTCTTCTCTCGACGGGACGCGCCACGGGCTTCTACCAGCTGCTCGGTTGGGAGAAGTGGCGCGGGCTCTCGTACACCCAGACCGACACCGGCGTCGTCCCGGACGGCGATCACGGCGGACTGATGATTCTCCGTCTCGACCCGTCCGTCGTCCCGGACCTGTCCGTGGGAGTGACGTGCGAGGACCGACCTGGCGACGCCTGGTGAAGCTGCAGTCAGAGCTCAGGTGCCGAGCCGGTCGTTGAGCAGCTCGACGATCGGCCACGCGCCGTCTGACCAGTTCGAGATGACCGTGCAGGTGATCGAGGACGAGGGCTGGTGCAGGCTGGTGAACGACACGCCCGCGTCGTACCCCTCCAGCCAGACTGCGTCGCCCGTCGCGTGGAGGTGGAACCCGAGGCCGTAGCGCTTGGACTCCTCCGGCCAGTCGCTGCGCGGTCGCAGCATCTCGGCGACCCGCTCCGGCGAGACGACCCGTCCGGCGAGGAGGGAGTCCCACAAGGCGCTGAGGTCGGCAGCGGTCGAGTAGATGCCCCCGTCGCCGCTGCCGAGCACGGGGAGATGGAGCACGTTCGTCCTCAGGCCGTCGACAGCGAGGTAGCCCCGGGCGGCGCGTCCCGGGAGCTCGTCGGAGCGCAGGAACGCGGTGTCGACCATCCCCGCGGGCTCGCAGACCACGGTGTGAACCAGCTGCTGGAAGTCCACGCCGCTCGCCCGTTCGGCCAGCAGTGCGAGCACGACGTAGCCGCCGTTGTTGTACGCGAACCGCTCGCCGGCGGGGAACACGGTCTCGTGCCCGTCCAGCACCGGCAGGTACTGCTCGGTCGTCGCGAGCTCGTGCACCGGCACCGGCATCACGTAGTCGCCGACGTCGTCGACGGCGTCCTCGTCGAGGTAGTCACCGATCCCGGACCGGTGTGCCAGCAGCTGCTCGATCGTCACGTCGTCGGCGATCATGGGCAGGTCCATGCCGAGCAACGAGCGGGCGGTCGTACCGAGGGTCAGCGCCCCCCGCTCGACCAGGCTCATGACCGCCAGGGCCGTCAGGGTCTTCGTTCCGCTCGCGGTCGCGAACTGGGTCTCGACCGTGTTGGGGACCCCGTGGGCCCGGTCGGCGAACCCGTACGCCGCGGAGAGCTCGGTCTCGCCCGCGCGGTCGAGGCGGACCACGCCGGAGAACCCGGTGCGCTCCGCCGCTTCGTCCACCGCGTCCTGGAGCGACTGCACATGCCGAACCTAACAAGCAGGGCGCTCTGCGACGAGCTGCCACATGCCACCGAGCCGCACGAACGGCTCACGGTCGCACAGCGCCAGCTCGAGCCTCTCCAGGGCCGCGTAGTAGTCAGGGTCGTTCTTGAGGGTGTCGTCGGTGACGTAGTCGTTGGCGACCCGGGCCGCGTAGCGGCCGACCACGGCCAACCCCGACTCGGACATCGCCGCCTCGACCTCCTCGGCAGTCACCTTCCGCCCGGTCGTGGCGAAGGTCGCCGAGTCGAACGCGTCCGAGTCCAGCTCAGCCAGAGCAGCCTCGGGCCCCTCCCGGGTCAGCCGCATGACCACCCGCGCGGCGGCGTTGGGAGCCATCACCGAGAGCCTCCCGCCCGGGCGGACCACAGCGGCAAGGCGGTCCACGTCGCCGGCGTCCGCAGGGCGGTAGTGCAGGACGAAGTGGCACAGGACGAGGTCGTAGTCGGTCCCGACGGGCGTCAGGTCGTCGACCGATCCCTCGACCGTCGCGAGGTGGTCGGAGACTCCGGCCTCCTCGGCCCTTCGCCGGGCCTCGGCCAGCCAGGACGGCGCCGGGTCGAGCACCGTGACCTCGTGTCCGGCTTCGGCAAGTGCCAGGGCGTCACGGCCGTCGCCGCCACCGACGTCGAGCACCCGTAGTCCACCGGCCGCCGCACCCATCGCCTCGGTCTGGCGCCGCAGGGTCTCGCGCACGACCGCGAACCGGAGGCGTCCCCACGGGGCCTCACACCATGCTTGCCACTGAGCCAGCTTCTCGTCGAACGGGTCCTTGTTCATCGGGATATCGTGCCGCAGTGGATCCGAAGACCGAGGAGTTGCGCAACGCTCACGACGTCCTGGCGGCGGTGTACGTCGACCGACTGGCGACCATCCTGGACCAGATGCCGATCGAACGAGCGGTGCTCGGACTGTTCGCCGAGCTGGTGCGCGAGGGCGGCACGGGCACGGACGTCGGCGACATCGGCTGCGGCACCGGTCGCCTTGCGCCGTACCTCTCGTCGCAGGGACTCTCGCCGCACGGAGTCGATCTCTCACCGGAGATGATCCGCGTCGCGCAGCGCGACTATCCGGGCCACCCCTTCCAGGTGGCCGACCTGCGCGCGCTCCCGTTCGAGGACGCCCGCCTGGACGGCGTGGTGGCGTGGTACTCGCTCATGTACCTCCCGCCGGAACACAGGAGCTCCGCCTTCGGTGAGCTGGCGCGCGTGGTCAAGCCGGGTGGCCACGTGGCCACGGCCTTCAAGCTCGGTGACAGCACGCTTCGCCGCGGAGGTCGTTCGCTCGACCTCGGGATCGAGTTCGACATCTACTGGCTGTCCCGCCAGGAGATGGAGAACCGCTTCACCGACGCCGGCTTCCAGGTCGTCTTCTGGGGAGAGCGACCCGCAGAGCCCGACGAGCTGCAGCCTCAGGGCTACCTCATCGCCGAGCGACAGTGAGGCGCCGGACAGCTGTCGCCGTCGCCGTCGCCGAGCGCCGTAAGGGGATACCGCGTTTGGTGGGTTGCGCGAGGATTCGTGGCTGAGTAGAACGGTGGAGAGACCATGACGGGGGAGCGCTATGGGCGGCCACCACATACCCGACGACGCCTATGAGCTCGCTTTGCCGCTGAAACCCGGGTCCTGCGGCTGGCGGGAGACCGAACGCCACATCCAGGAGGGCGACGAGCTCGACGCCGCCGTGCTGGTGCTGACCCCGACCCGAGCCTGCATCGAGGTGGTGGTGGCCCACGACGTGGTCGAGGAGGACGGCAACCACGCCCAACGTCGCTTCAGCGACCGCATCCGGCTGGAGCCGGCGCGGCGCTACTTCTGGCTGTCAGCCCTCATCGGGGACATGCCCGCGCTGCGCTACTGCGTGCAGTTCCTGTGGCCCGGTGAGGTGGAGAAGGCGACCTGGCTCCACCTCCTGTGAGGGCGAAGTCACGAGTTCGTCACGGATGCCCGGGTTTCGCCGATTGCTCCGGGTCGCGACCGATGCTGTCGGGATGAGAGGGATCGTCTCGACGACCGCGGCCAAGGTCCTCGGAGTTGCGCTGACGCTTGCGGCCCTCGCCTGGGGTCTCTCGCTCAGCCCTGGTGACGCATGCGCCGACGGGGCGGTGACCTCGGGCCACGCGTCCTGCACCGACGTGCTGACCGTGCGGGGCAGCACGTGGACGGCCTGGCCCCTCACCAGCGACCTGGATCGTGATCTGGTGGGAGAGCCTCGAACCGGAGTCCCGAGGGAGTGCGAGGACCACGACTCCGCCGGGCGCACGTGTGGGAGCCCCGAGGAACCGGAACAGGCCACCCTCAGGCGGATCGAGGGCATCCCCGGCAGCCAGGCGCTCGCCCGAGAGGGTTACCCCCTCGACGTCATCTACGTGCCGGGCGACCCGCTGACGCGGTTCCGGTCGCTCCCCAGGAGAGTGCAACGCCTGATCCAGCACCAGTGACCACAGGGCAGCCCGACGGTCAGGCGACGAAGAGGCAGAACGGATGGCCTGAGGGGTCCGCGAGGACGTAGAGGGGCTCGTCCGAGTCATCCGTGCGGTCCAGCAGCAGTCGGGCTCCGAGCGACTCGGCCCGCTCCCGGTGCCGCTGCAGCTCCTCGACGCTCGGCACCGTGAGGTCGAGGTGCATCTGCATCGGTACGTCGTGCTCGGGCCACGTCGTCCGCTCCAGCCGCTCGACCTGCTGGAACGCCAGCTTGCGCACACCGTCGGAGTCCACGAGGACGAGCCAGTCCGCATCGTCCGGGCTACCCGCCGCCGGCGGGTCGTCCCCGGGTCGGTACTGCAGCCCCAGCAGCCGGCGGTAGAACTCCGCCAGGCCGCGAGCGTCCGTGGTGTCGATGGCCGTGTGCAGCAGCCGCGGGTACTCACCCATGGTCCTCCCCCACGTAGGTGTCCGGCTCAGGGTACGGCGACAGCCCGACACGGGCGCCGAATCGGACGTCGATCGTCCGCAATGCCGCGTACCGTGCCCGCATGGCTGTCGCACGATTCCCGAGCTTCGTCATCGACTGCCCCGATCCGGGCGCTCTCGCGACGTTCTACGGCGCGATGTTGGACTGGAAGGTCGACGTCTCCTCCGACTGGGCCGAGGTCCGCGCGGACCACGGCCAGTGCATCTCCTTCCAGCAGGTGGCGGACTACACCCCGCCCGACTGGCCGAACCAGGCGGTTCCCCAGCAGATGCACCTCGACGTGATCGTCGACGACCTCGACGTGGGCGAGGCGGAGGTGCTCGCCCTCGGCGCGACCAGGCACGACCACCAGCCCGGTACGTCGTTCCGGGTGTTCCTCGACCCGGCGGGGCATCCCTTCTGCCTCTGCCTGGACTGATCCGGGAAGGCGATACCCATGGCTGACTTCACGGGCGACGACCTGAGTGGCTCGCGCTTCGAGCGCGTCGACCTGACCGGCGCGGAGCTCAGCTACGTCGACCTGTCCCGCGCCCGGCTCCGCGACGTCGACCTGACCGGGGTCGTCATGCGCGGCGTGGAGCTGGTCGACGTGCACGTCGACGGCGAGATCCACCACCTCGTGGTCAACGGTGTCGACGTGGCGCCGCTGGTCGAGGCGGAGCTCGACCGGCGTGACCCCGACCGGGCCCGGATGCGCCCCACCACCCCCGACGGCTTCCGGGAGGCCTGGGACATCGTCGAACGGCTCTGGGACGGCACGGTCGCACGGGCTCGCGGCCTCGCCCCCGAGCTCCTGCACGAGTCCGTGGACGGCGAGTGGTCGTTCATCGAGACCCTGCGGCACCTGGCGTTCGCCACCGACGCGTGGGTACGACGGGCCGTGCTCGGCGATCCCTCTCCGTGGGACCCGCTGGACCTGCCGTGGGACGGGATGCCGGACACCCCGGGGATCCCGCGAGACCGCGAGGTGCGTCCGTCGCTCGACGAGGTCCTGGCGCTGCGCCGCGACCGGATGGCGACCGTGCGGACGGTCGTCGACGGCCTGACCGACGCCTCACTCGAGGAACACACCGAGCCGGTCGACGGGGCCGGCTGGCCACCGCCGCGGAGCTTCCCCGTGCGTGAGTGCCTCCTCGTCGTCCTCAACGAGGAGTGGCACCACCGGCTGTTCGCCGAGCGGGACCTCGACACCCTGGCCGGGTAGGTTCGAAGAACCACCGACGGGAGGACCGACCGTGATCGAGCTGACCGAAGGCCAGGAGCTGGCACTGGCCACCGAGGACGGACAGCCGCTGACCCGGCTGCAGATGGGTCTGGGCTGGGACAAGGAGCGGACCGCGGGGTTCATCGGCACCGGCGCACCCGACATCGACCTGGACGCCACGGCCGTGGAGTTCGCGGGGGGCAAGCTCTTCGATCTCGCGTTCTACAACAACCTGCAGACCCGGGACCGGTCGGTGGTCCACCTGGGCGACAACCTCACCGGCCGGGGCGAGGGTGACGACGAGGTCCTCTCCGTCGACCTGAGCCGCGTCTACCACCAGGTCGACACGATCGTGTTCGTCGTGAGCAGCTACCAGGGCCACACCCTGGAGTGGATCAACAACGCCTACTGCCGGCTGGTCGACGAGCGGGGCGTCGAGCTGGCCCGTTTCACGCTCACCGGTGGGGTGCCCCAGACCGGCCTCGCGATGGCCAAGGTCTTCCGGGACGGCGAGCAGTGGAGGTTCCGGGCGATCGGCGAGGGGATCGCGGTGAAGGTGCCGACGGAGTCGGTGGAGGCGCTGCGCCCCTTCCTCTGAGTGGGTCGTCCCGGGTCCGACCCCTGACCGCGCGCTCAGGGTCGGGGCAGGGCAGCACCCGATGTGCCGGACCGCCTCGGCGGCGCACAGTGGAGATGTCGGGGAGACGCCCCGGCACCGCCACAAGGAAGGCACCCACCATGAACGACATCCGCCAGAACTTCGCCCAGCACGGCCTGGTCCGGCCGCGGGACGCACGCATCCTCGGCGGCGTCTGTGCCGGCCTCGGCCGGCGCTTCGGCATCGCACCGTGGACGGCGCGGCTCCTGTTCGTGCTGCTGCTCATGGTCGTCCCCGGCAGCCAGATCCTCATCTACCCGATCCTGTGGATCCTGATGCCGTCGGAGGAGACGGTCGCGGTCCCGGCACAGGCGCCGCCCGCCCCCACCGGCTGACCTCCGGGAGCTGCCCTCGCGCAGGTGCCGTTCGCGGTCGGCAGGAAGCGGGCCGCGGACCTCAACCTCTCCCCCGCCGACCTCGCCGCCGTGAAGCAGCGCGCGGCGGGGGGCTGCGAGGTGCTCGGGCTCCGCTACCGCGACGACTCCGCGACCGGCACGCGCTTCGACACCCTGACCCGCGAGATCGGCGACCGGTTCATCCGCGTCGAGTTCGACGGGAAGGGGCACTCGACCCTGACCGCGCACCGCCAGCAGGAGGGCGTCGACCGGGTGCTGGCGTTCCTCGACGAGAAGCTCCACGTCTGAGCGGGCTCACCGTCCGCCCGACACCACCGGCTGCGACCGGGACGCCCACTCCGCCGCGGTGCGGGCGCAGCGCTCCGCGTCCAGCGGTTGTCCCGCGGTCGTGAAGCGCGAGACCGCCGCCTCGATCCAGCGCTCGGACTCCTCGCGCCGGCCGTCCGCCCTGGCCAGGTGGGCTCGCGCCTCGGCGACGGCGGCGTCCCAGGCGGTGCCCTCCCACCTGCCGACGGACACCTCGGCCATCTCGACGTAGCGGCCGGCGGCCGCGACGTCGCCGGCGTCCGCGTGCGCGATGGCAGCCGGGACGGCGAACATGACGTCGCAGAAGGGACACCGATCGCTGTCCCCCATCGTCCCCTCGGCACGCTCGACGACCGTCACCGCCTCCGTGGGGGTCCGGGCCGCGGAGATCATCGTCCCGTAGATGCGCTGCAGCAGGTGCATGCTGATGGCCGACCACCGGGCCAGGGGCAGCGCCCGCCGCAGCAGCGCCAGCGCCTCGTCCCGCTCCCCGCGCGCCAGCCGGACCTCCGCGAGCCGCTGCAGGCAGTGCGCCTCCCCGGCGGAGGCGTCCACGTCCCGGTGCAGGTCGACCGCCTCCCGGAGCTCCCGCTCGGCGAGGTCCAGGTCACCCTTGAGCAGGGCGGCCTCGCCGATCAGGGCCGTCGCGAAGGCCACACCGCGCAGCGCTCCGTGCTGCTGGGCACGCCGGCGCAGCCCACCGGCGAGCTCGATCACCTCGTCGTACGGGGTCGGCCCGTAGAGGAGGTACTCCGCCACGCACAGGTGGGCGTCGAACACGGCGGCGGCGAGCTCCGGGTTGTCCTGGGTACGTCGCAGCTCGCGCAGGAAGCGCTCGTACCACTCACCACGCTGGTGGGCGATCAGGCCCTGCAGCCCGACCAGGTCCATGATCTGCCAGGTGTCGCCCGGTTGCAGCAGGGAGCGTGCCTCGTCCGCCGCCTCCCAGGCGGCCTCCATGTTGCCGGAGAAGTACGCCAGGTTCCCCCGCGCCAGCAGCAGCGGAGCGTCCGCGGCGTCACCCTCGAGGCCGAGGTTCGCGAGCGAAACCTCGGCGGTCTCGAAGTCTCCCTGGTAGGTGGCGGCGCGCGCGAGCCTGGCGCGGACCAGGCGATGCTCGGTCCCGCTGGTGACCGACAGCGCGGCCCGGTAGGCGTCGACCGCCGACGGGTCCGCCAGCGCCATCAGCAGGTCGCCGCGCCGGGCGAGCAGGTGGGCCCGATCGGTGCCCGAGGCGTGGTTCACGACCGCGTCCAGGAGCGCGAGGCCGTCACGGTAGGCGCCGAGCGCTCCGGCCGTCTCGATCGCCGGCCGGGCGTACGGAACCGCCTGGCGGGGATGGCCCGAGGCGACGAAGAGGTGGGCCACCCGGGTCGGTGGGGTGTCCAGGTCGGCGAGCCGCTCGGCGACCTGGCGCCCGGCCCGCGACCGTTCGGGCGGCGAGAACCCGGCCAGCAGCGACTCCCGCACCAGCGCATGGCGGAACCGGTAGCCGGCCTCGGCCGGCTCGACCACGGAGGTGGCCAGCGCGGCCTCCAGCGCTGCGTAGGTCTCGGACTCGTCCGCTCCGGAGGCGGCAAGCAGCTCGTCGGTGGTGAACACCTCGCCCAGCAGCGCCACCCGGCGGAACACCGTCAGCGCGTCCGGCGGCAGCCCCGACACCGCGACGTTCCTCGTCCCGCTGCGGGCGTCACCCGCGGCCTCCAGCGCCCGGAAGGGCAGCCCGGCCGAGACCGCCCAGATCTCCTGCACGGTGCGCTCGTCGAGGTCCGGGAACCGCAGCTCGAGGAGCCTGCGGGTCGCGCCCTCGTCGAGCGGCGCGAGCTCGATGACCTCGCCGATCCCCCGCGAGACCAGGCTCTCCTGCATCTCCCGCAGCGAACGACCGGGGCCGGGGCGGGCGGCGACGAGGATCACCACGGTCTCGGTGACGGCGCAGCGGGCCAGGTAGTGGAGCAGTCGCAGGGACGCCTCGTCGGCCTCGTGCAGGTCGTCCACGACCAGCAGCAGCCCGCGCCCCGTGGCGGCGAGGCGCAGCAGCTCGGCCGCGGCCACGAACAGTCGCTGGTGCGCGGTCTCCCCGTCCCACGAGATCTGGCGGCCGCTCAGCGCGCGGCCGAGCTCGTCGCCGTACATGTCGTCCAGCCCGTCGAGGAGCGTGGGATGGCGGCGACAGAGGTCCCCGAACGCCTCCAGCACCGGGGCGTAGGGCCACGACCCCTCGACCGCCGACGCCCCGCCCCGGGCGATCCGCCAGCCGCGGCGGCGGGCCAGCGCTGCGGACAGGTCGAGCAGCGCCGACTTCCCGATCCCGGCCACCCCGGTCAGCACCACCGTGCTGCCGCTCCCCGCGTCGGCGCGGTCCATCCGGTCCCTGACCGCGTCCGCCACGCCCCGCCGGCCCACCAGCCGCGTCGTCTCCGGCCCGGCGCGCCCGGCCTCCGGCTGCTCGATCGCCCCGGAGAGCCGGCTGCGCAGCTGCAGTGCCGCGGCACTGGGCGCCGTGCCGAGCTCGCGGCGCAGCGCCTGCTCCATGCGCTCGAGCTGGCGCAGCGCGGCGCGTACGTCGCCCCGGTCGGCGTGCTCGCGGGCCAGCGCCAGGTGCGCCTCCTCGTCGGTGGGGTTCACCCGCACCAGGTCCTCCCAGTGGCCGGCGAGGCGCAGCAGGTCCTCGTGCAGGACGCCCAGCGCGTCGCGCCACGGGGAGGCCCACGGCTCGTAGAGGTCGTCGGGCAGGAACGGGCCGGCGTACATCGCCAGCGCCCGCTCCGCCTCGGCTGCCGAGCCGGAGGCCACCGCCGCCTCGGCGCACCGCCGGAACTCGACGGCATCCACCCGGACCGCGGCGTCGGGGGCCAGGACCACGAGCTCGTTGCGCAACGCCAGGCCGGCGGTGCCGCCGCCCAGCGCGCGCCGCGCGTAGTGCGCCGCCTTGTGCAGCCGTGGTGTCGCGGCCTCGACCGGCAGGTCCGGCCACAGGGTGTCCATGACCTGTTCCCGGTGCATCCTGCGCCCCTCGGCGACCGCGAGCAGCTTGACCAGCGCGGCCGCCCCGCGGCGGCTCCACGCGTCCGGGGGCACGGGGGTGCTCCCGAGCACGACCGAGAAGCTCCCGAGCAGCGTGATGGTGACGTCCATGTGGTTGCCTCGACCGGATGGGGTCCGCCCCGCCTGCCCCACGTTACCGCCACACGGGCACGGGGTGGGCCGGACGATCGGGGGCCGGGGTCAGCGACTCCAGCATCTCGACCTCGTCGATCATCGCCGCGCTGACCCGGCGCAGCAGCGGCTGGATCTGGCTGCTGTCCCAGTCGTAGCCGGCGATCTCGTCGCTGACCTGGAACAGCTGGGCGGACAGCAGGTCCCGACGGCGCTGGTAGCCGTCCAGGGCCGCTGCCTCGGACCGGGTCCCGGCGAGCGCGTCGAGCACGGCGCCGGCCAGCAGCTCCGCGTCGCGCAGCGCGTCGGTGATCCCGTGCGTGCTGATGGGGTCCTTGAAGTGGCCGGCGTCGCCGACCAGGGCCCACCCGGGGCCCCACGACCGGCGGACGAACCCGCGCCTCCCGGCCCAGCCGACCTGCCGCCCGACCCGCGTGGCGGCCGCCAGCCGGTCGACGTGCCGTGGTGCGGCCATCCCGAACACCGTCTCGAACGTGCTCTCCGCCGACCGCTCCGAGCGCAGCGTGCGCATCCGCAGCGGCGACGTCGCGACGAAGACGCAGCTCTGCCCGTCGTCGGTCGGGATCAGGCCGGCCGCGACGCCGTCGCGGTAGGCCCACTCGTAGCCGGTGCCGCCGATCCCCTCGTAGTAGGCGTACTGCACGGCGCTGCCCCAGCGCCCCTCGCGCAGCAGCGGGGCGCCGACCTGCTGGGCCACGAACGAGGCGATCCCGTCGGCACCCACCACGATCCGCGCCGCCAGGTCGCGCGGTCCCCCGGGCGTGCGCGCCCGCACCCCGGACACGCGGCCGGCGCGGTCCCGGAGCAGCTCGGTGACGCGCGTCCCGTGCAGGACGTCGACGCCGGCCTCGCTCGCCGCGTCCACCAGGATCCGGTCGAGCACCGTACGGCGGGGCGCGTACAGCGCGTCGACCCCGGCGCTCGGCCGGATCGAGATGTGCACCGGCTCCTGGTCGCCGTAGTAGAACGTCGTCGTCCTGATCGGCGGGGTCCCGGCGGCCGTCACCCGGTCGAGCAGTCCCCAACGGCTCAGCTGCAGCACCCCGGCGCGCATCAGCCCGTGCGTGGACAGCGTGTCCGCGCCGTACCGGGACCGCTCCAGCAGCGCGACCCGGGCGCCGGCCCGGGCGAGCAGCAGGGCCGTCGAGGCGCCGGCGACCCGGCCGCCCACCACGACTGCGTCGTAGGTCCTCATGACGCCTCCCCCAGTGCCTCTGCGACCGGCTGACCGGAGAACATGTGCGAGACCACGTCCTGGGCGCCGAACCGGGCGCCGTCGATGAAGGTCGAGTCGCGCCGGTGCTGGAACCGCTGACCCACGACGTAGAGCCCCGGAGCCGCGGTCACGCCGCGCTCCTGCTGGATCGCGCCGTCCGAGCCCACGACCGGGATCCGCAGCCAGGGGTGGTGAGGCCGGAAGCCGGTGGCCAGCAGGACCGTGCCGATCCCCTCGGCGCGCAGGTCGAGTCCGGTGGGCTGCCGGTCCGTGGCGACCCGCAGCGGCCGCACCGGCGGCTCCACCTCGGCGCCCAGGTGGTGGGTGTCGACGTAGCGGTCGACGGTGTCGAGGAAGCGGAACATCTGCTCGTCGGCGGTGTGCGTGGTGGCGGGCAGGTCGGCACGGAAGCCGACCCGGTGGCCCTCCACGCTGCCCAGGTGGCCGGCCAGCTCCACGCCGGCACGCTGCAGCGCGGCGAGGTCCACGTCGGAGCCGCGGGGGTCCGCGGGCTCCCGCCCCACGAGCTGGAGCGACGGCTCGACACGAGCCTCGCCCCGGGCGACGTGGCGGGCCAGGCGCCCGGTCTGCTCGAGCCACCAGAAGATGTCCATCCCGCGGTAGCTCCGCGGCAGCCGCGTGTGGCGGCCGACGGCCAGCACCACGCGGCGGCCGGCGCGGACCAGCTCGTCCGCGATCTGGGTGCCGGAGGCGGAGGCCCCGACGACGAGGACCCCACCCGGAGCAAGCTGGTCCGGGTTCCGGTACTGCGAGCTGGTCACCAGCTCGATGTCCGGGTCCAGCCGGTCCATGCCCGCGGGCACGTTGGGCCGCCCGGTCGCCCCGGTGGCGACCACCACGTGCCGCGCCTGCCAGGAGCGGCCGGCGGTCTCGACGCGGTACCGGTCCCGGTGCAGCGTGACCCGGTGGACCTCGTCCCCGAGGACCAGCGGGGTCGCGCTCGCGGCGGCGTACTGCTCGAGGTGGCCCACCAGCTCGCCGACCGGCATGAAGCCCTCCTGGTCGGCGCCCGGGTAGCGCCAACCCGGCAGCCGGGTCATCCAGCGCGGGGTGAGCAGGTTCAGCGAGTCCCAGCGCTCGCTCCGCCAGCGCTCGGCCACCTGGCCGCGGTCCAGGACGACGTGGTCACGACCGGCCTCGGTCAGCAGGCGGCTGACCGCCAGGCCGGCGTGGCCGGCGCCGATGACGATGGTGTCGATGGTGCTCATGAGAGTTCCTTCCGGCGCCCGGCCCGATCGGCGGACCGGGCCGGGCGCCACTTCTTCTGCCCCGCTGGCGTCAGCGGGGCTCCCGGCGGCCGCCGACGACCACGTCGACGTGCACCGGGGTCGGATTGGTCAGTGCGTCGTAGACGGCCGAGCGGCGCCGCGACTGCTCGACGATCTCCCGCAGCGTCGCGTCGTCGGCGTCACCCTCGATGTGGAAGGTGACCCGCATCTGCTCGTAGCCGTTGCGGACCGAGTCGCCGGACAGCCCGAGGATCCCCAGCAGGTCGATGTCGCCCTCGACGGTCGAGCTGACGCTGGTGAGGTCGACCCCGCGGGCCGCGGCGATGTTGCCGATCCCGGCGGTCAGGCAGGCGGCGAGCGCGTGCATCAGGTACTCGACGGGCGTCGGCGCGTGGTCCTGACCGACCAGCACCTCGGGGTGGTCGGCCTCGACGACGGTGACGTGCTTGTGCTCCATCTCCTGGAGCGCCCCGTGGAAGCCGGAGATCTCCGTCCGGCTGTAGGTCCCGCCCTGCCAGGTGTTGCGGGCCCGGAACTGGAACTTGGCGATCTCCGGCTGGCCCTTCACCGCGTCGAGGGTGGCGAACAGGGTCGCTACGTCGACGCCGTTGCGGCGGGGGCTCTGGGTGCTGGTGCTCATCTGGATTCCTCCTGTGGACTTGCCGGCCGGTTCAGCCGGTTGCCACACGTTCTCCAGAGGGCCTTCCCCCGACCTTCCCCGATCCGTCCCGCACGGCCCGGACCGAGGAAGGTCGGTCAGACCGAGAGCACCAGCCCGCTCGTCGGCACGCCGGTGCCGGCCGTGACCAGCACGTGCTCGACGGCGTCGACCTGGTTGACCGCCGTGCCGCGGACCTGGCGCACCCCCTCGGCGATGCCGTTCATGCCGTGGATGTAGGCCTCGCCGAGCTGGCCGCCGTGGGTGTTCAGCGGCAGCCGACCGCCGATCTCGATCGCCCCGTCGGCGACGAACCCGGGTGCCTCACCCCGCCCGCAGAAGCCGAGCTCCTCGAGCTGCATGAGGACGTACGGCGTGAAGTGGTCGTAGAGCACGGCGGTCGCGATGTCCCCGGGCCGGAGCCCGGACTGGCGCCACAGCTCGCGGCCGACCACGCCCATCTCGGGGATCCCGATGTCCTGGCGGTAGTACGACGTCATCACGAACTGGTCGACGCCGCTCCCCTGCGCCGCCGCCGCGACGTACGCCGGCCGCTGCCGCAGGTCGCGCGCCCGCTCGGCGGAGACCACCACGATCGCCACCGCGCCGTCGCTCTCCTGGCAGCAGTCGAGCAGGTGCAGCGGCTCGACGATCATCCGCGAGGCCTGGTGGTCCTCGAGCGTGATCGGCCTGCCGTGGAAGAACGCGCTCGGGTTGGTCGCCGCGTGCCGACGGTCGGCCACGGCGACCCGGCCGAAGTCCTCCGACGTGGCGCCGTACTCGTGCATGTAGCGCCGGGCCTGCATCGCCACCGTCGCCGCCGGGGTGCCCAGCCCCATCGGGTAGGTCCAGGCGTTGTCGAGGCCGTTGGTGTTGACCTGCTGGGCGGCCGCGACCGAGAACTGGCCGAACCGGCTGCCCGACCGCTCGTTGAACCCGCGGTAGGCCACGACCACGTCCGCGACCCCGGTGGCCACCGCCATCGCGGCCTGCTGCACGGTCGCGCACGCACCCCCGCCGCCGAAGTTGATCCGGCTGAAGAACCGCAGCTCGCCGCACCCGAGCTCGCGTGCCACCGCGATCTCCGAGGAGGTGTCCATCGTGAACGTCGTGAACCCGTCCACGTCGCGCGGCGTCAGCCCGCAGTCGGCCAGTGCCGCCTGCACCGCCTCGACCGACAGCTGGAGCTCGGAGCGCCCGGACTCCTTGGAGAACTCGGTCGCGCCGATCCCGACGATCGCGGCCTGCCGGCTCAGCCCGCTCATGTCCGCACCCGCACGGTGCCGGTGACGTGGTCGCCCAGCGACACGGCACCGCGTACGTCGATCACCGCGACCCCGTCGTCCACCGAGGCCACGGTGCCGGTGAAGGTGAGCGTGTCGTAGGGGTAGGCCGGCGCACCGAGCCGGATCGCGATGCCGAGCACGTCGCGACCGGGTCCGAGGTGGTCGGTGACGTAGCGCTCGACGAGCCCGGTCGAGGTCAGGATGTTGAGGAAGATGTCCTGCGAGCCGTGCGACTGCGCGAGGTCGCGGTCGTGGTGGACGTCCTGGAAGTCCCGGGTGGCGATCGCCGTGCTCACCACGAGCGTGGGCGTGATCGGCACCTCCCAGGCGGGCAGGGTGTCTCCCGGCTTCATGGGCGCCTCCAGACCGGCAGGGTCAGGTCCTCGTCGACCCGGTGGAAGTCCACGGTCACCGGCATCCCGATCTCGATCTCGTCGGCCTCCACGCCCACCAGCTCGCCGACCATCCGGACGCCCTCCTCGAGGTCGACCAGGCCGATCAGGATCGGCAGCTCGCGGCCGGGCACCGGCGGGTGCCGGTGCACGACGTACGAGAACACCGTGCCGCGACCGGACGCGACGACGTGGCCCCGGTCGAGGGCGCCGCAGTCCGGGCAGGCGGGGCCGGGCGGGAAGCGCAGCGCGCCGCAGGCGTTGCAGCGCTGGATCCGCAGCTCACCGGCGGCGGTGCCCTCCCAGAAGAACCCGGTGTCGCGGTTCTTCATCGGACGCAGCACGAAGGCCTCGGCCGGCTCGCTCCCGGTGGTCGAGCCCGCCGGGACCCGGGGCTTGAACTTGAGCACCCGGAACAGCATCGACGCGACCCGCTCGGCGCCCACGTACCAGGTGTTGCGCGAGGTGACGAAGTAGCCCTCGCCCATCGCGGTCTGCTTCGGGCCCACCACGGAGTCGAGCGCCGTGGTGACGCGGACCTGCTCCCCCACCTTCAGGTAGCGGTCGTAGCTCTGCTCGCAGTTGGTGCCGAGCACGGCCGTGAACCCCTCGTCGGTCAGCACCCGCATCATCCCGTGCAGCGGGTCGTCGGCGGGGGGACGGCCGCCGAGGCCGTACATCGTCCACACCTGGGCCATCGACGGCGGCGCCTCACCGGCGCGGAAGCGCGGGTTGTCGTTGCCCATCGCCTCCAGCCAGTTGTTGATCGTGGGCTGGTTCACCGGGTCGCGCGCCTCCCGCTCGACCGCCTCGCCGAGCGCCTTGATCCGCTCGGCCTCGGCCATGATCCGCTCGTGCGCTTCCCCGGTGTCACTCATCGGGGCACCCGCGGCAGCCCGAGCCCGAACATCGCGATCAGCTCGCGCTGCACCTCGTTGACGCCACCGCCGAAGGTCAGCACGAGGTTCCGCTTCGCCTGGGCGTCGAGGTAGGCCATCAGGTGACCGGTCTCCTCGTCCGACGGGTCGCCGTACCGGTGCACGAGCGCGGTCAGGTCGGCGAGCAGGTGCTGGACCTGCTCGGAGGCGAAGACCTTCGACGACGACGCGTCCGCCACGCTGATCGACTCCTCGGCCGCGCGGGCGACCTCCCAGTTGAGCAGCTCGTTGACCCGGAACGCCGCGGTCACCCGGCCCATCGTCGTCCGCACGTCGGGCTCGTCGAGGACGCCCGCCCTCGCCGCCCACGCGGCGACCCGGTCGCGCAGCCCCTCGAGCCGGCCGGCCGGGCCGAGCATCACCCGCTCGTGGTTGAGCTGGGTGGTGATCAGCCGCCACCCCTGGTTCTCCTCGCCGACCAGCATGTCGGCGGGCACCCGGACGTCGTTGAAGTACGTCGCGTTGACGTGGTGCGAGCCGTCCGCGGTGATGATCGGGGTCCAGGAGTAGCCGGGGTCGGAGGTGTCCACGATGAGGATCGAGATCCCCCGGTGCTTGGGCGCGTCGGGGTCGGTCCGCACGGCCAGCCACAGGAAGTCGGCCTGGTGCCCGCCCGTGGTCCAGAGCTTCTGCCCGTTGACGACGTAGTGATCGCCTTCACGGCGGGCCGTCGTGCGCAGCGAGGCCAGGTCGGTGCCGGCGTCGGGCTCGCTGTAGCCGATCGCGAAGTGCACGTCGCCCTCGAGGATCCGCTGGAGGAACAGCGCCTTCTGCTTCTCGGTGCCGTAGCGGATCAGGGTCGGTCCGACGGTCTGGAGCGTGACCGCCGGCAGGTGCACGTCGGCGCGCTGGGCCTCGTTGGCGAAGATCGTCTGCTCGACCTCCCCGAGCCCGTGGCCGCCGTACTCCTGCGGCCAGCCGACGCCCATCCACCCGTCCTTGCCCATCTGGCGGACCACGCGCTGGTAGGTCTCGCCGTGCCGGTCCCGGCCCATCTCGGCGTGCTCCTCCCGGCTGGCCAGCCCGGTGAAGTAGGCGCGCAGCTCGGCCTTGAGCCCCCGCTGCCCCGCGGTCAGCTCGAGGTTCTTGGCGGTGGGGTCCTCGATCGGCACGTCCGCCGCCGAGGCGTCGAGGGCGTGGGCGATGTCGGTGATCCGGGAGAAGTAGCGGTGCAGCGGGTAGGTCTCGTCGACCCCCATGCCGCCGTGCAGGTGGTGGCAGGTGCGCAGCGCGGCCGGCCCCTCCGTCGTCGTCCAGTACGCCGCCACCGCGAGGTCGTCGGTGGCGTCGAGGCCCTCGGCGACCCGCCACGCGGCGTTCGCCGCGGCCAGGTCGAGGGTGCGCGAGGCGATGTAGACGTCGGCGACCTGCTGGGCGACGGCCTGGAACTCCGCCAGCTTCCGGCCGAACTGCTCGCGCCCCTTGACGTACGACGCGGTCAGGTCGCGGGCGCCGGCCACCACGCCGGCCCCGGACGCGCAGAGCCCCGCGACCGCGAGCTCGCGCAGCAGCCGGGCGGCACGCCCGTCATCGACCCCGGCGTCGAGCAGGTCGGCGGGGGCACCGTCGAGCACCACGGTGTGGGTCGGATCGCCGCTCGACGACCCCGAGGGCAGCAGCGTGACGCCGGGACCGGCGGGGTCCACGAGCGCGACGACCGCGGTGCCGGCGCGCGTCGCGGGCACGAGCAGGCGGGACGCGCGGTCGGCGTACGTCACCCCGATCTTGCGGCCGGTGACCCGGACGCCGGTGCCGTCGTCGGCGACCGTCGTCGAGGGATCCTCGGGGATGCCGCGTCCCACCTCGCGCACGGCCGGGCTGAGGAGCCTCCCGCCGTCGGCGACGCCGGGCAGCAGCTCGGCCCGCTGGGCGTCGGTGCCGTGAGCGGCCAGGGTGAGGGCCGAGCAGCAGAGCGTCTCCCACACCGGCAGGCGTACGCCGCGGGCTCCGGCCTCACGCAGCAGGACGGCCACCTCGAGGAGGCCGAGGCCCTCCCCGCCGTGCTCCTGCGGCACCGGCAGCGCCAGCAGGCCCGCCGCGGCGAGCGCCGACCAGTCCGTGTCGAGGTCCCCGGTGGCACGGTCGAGCACCTCGGCGACGACGGCACGCACCGCCTCGGTCGCCTCGGACACCGTCGTCGGGTAGCCGTCCTGACCCACGCTGCCTCCTGCCGTCCCGGGGGGTGCCGCCAAACTGTAACCTGTTCTACTCTAGACGGACTCGGGGGGCGAGAGGGAGGACCGCATGACCGTGCCGTCGCCGCGGGAGGTACTGCGCCGCCAGGTGTACATGCCCTGGGCCCGGATCCCCACCGGCCGGATGGTCGAGCTGCCAGGCCGGGGCTCGACGTACGTCACCGACACCCCGGGCCCGACCCCGGACGCACCGACGATCGTGCTCCTGCACGCGGTGGGCTGCACCGGGCTGCTCACCTGGTACCCCGCGATCCAGCCGCTGTCGCGGCGCTTCCGCGTGGTCACCATGGACCAGCGCTGGCACGGACGCGGCATCCAGTCCCCGGAGTTCTCGCTCCACGACTGCGCCGACGACGTGGCCGCCCTGATCGAGACGCTGGAGCTTCGCCACGTCATCGTCGGTGGCTACTCGATGGGCTCGATCATCGCCCAGCGGGTCTGGCGCCAGCACGCGGAACGGATCGAGGGGCTGGTGCTCTGCGCGACCACGGACCGGTTCCGCTCCTCGGTCGCCGAGCGGGTGTTCCACCAGGGCATGGAGCTGGCGATGGTCGGGGCGCGCGGGTTCTCCCGGTCCCGGACCGCCGTGAAGGCGCGTACGGCGGCCCGCGCCCTGGACATGGAGCCCTCGGACATCCACGACTGGGCGATGGCGGAGTTCCGCAGCACCAGCCCCTGGGCCGTGGGGCAGGCGGTCGCGGCGCTGGGCCGGCACCACTCCCGACCGTGGCTGGACCGGATCGACGTGCCCACGGCCGTGGTGGTCACCCTGCGCGACAAGGTGCTGGCCCCCGACAACCAGATCGCGCTCGCCCGCCGCATCCCGGGCGCCACCATCCACGACATCGACGCCGGGCACGCCTCCTGCGTGCTCGAGGCCGAGACCTTCGTCCCCGCCCTCGCGGAGGCGGCCACCACCGTCAACGCCCGGCGCCGGGACCTGTCCCGGCACTGACCCGATCGGGGCATTGCCCGGCAGCCGGTGGTGGCGTAGGACGGATCACGTGCACGCGGTCCGGGCACAGCAGGTGTTCGACGGGGAGGCGTTCCGCCGGGGTGGCGCAACCGTCGTGCTGGAGGACGGCCGGATCCTCGGCGTCGAGGCCTTCGACCACCCGCTCCCCGACGGCTGCCCGGTGAGCACCCACGCGGGGCACGCTCCTGCCGGGGCTCATCGAGGCCCACACCCACCTGGTCGCCGACAGCGGCGTCGCGGCCCTGGACCGGGTCGCCGGCCGCACCGACGAGGAGACCGAGGCCGTCGTCACCCGTGCCCTGCAGGCCCAGCTCGCCGCGGGCGTCACGACCGTCCGCGACCTGGGCGACCGCCGCTTCAACGTCGTCCGCCGGCGGGATCGCCAGCGCCGCGTGCCGGCCGTCGAGCCGACGATCGTGGCGTCCGGGCCGCCGCTGACCACCGTCGGCGGCCACTGCCACTTCATGGGCGGCGAGGTGGCCGGCGCCGCGGCGATCGAGCAGGCCGTCGCCGAGCGCGTGGAGCAGGGTGTCGACGTCGTCAAGGTGATGGCCTCGGGCGGCGTGAACACCCCCGGCAGCGACGCCCTCCTCACCCAGTTCACGACCGGCGAGCTGAGGCTGGTGGTCGACCTCGCCCACGCGGCCGGCCTGCCGGTGACCGCGCACGCGCACGGCACCCCCGCGGTCGAGCAGGCGGTCGCGGTGGGCGTGGACGGCATCGAGCACTGCAGCTGTGTCACCGACCGCGGCTTCGGGCGGATCGGCGACGGCTCCCTCGAGGCGCTGGCCCGGAGCGGGATCGTGGTCTGCCCGACCATCGGCGTGGACCCGCTCCTGATGACGAACCCGCCGCCGGCCATCCGGGCGATGGCGGAACGGGTGGGCACCACTCCCCTGCGCATGCACCAGGATCGACTGGCCTTCGTGGCCCGGTTGCACGGGGCCGGCGTGCGGCTCATCTCGGGCGTGGACTCCGGCATCGCGCCCGCCAAGCGGCACGGGATGCTCGGTGAGGCCGTGCGCGAGCTGGTGGAGGCGGGGATCAGCACGGCCGAGGCCCTGACGACCGCGACGTCGGGGGCGGCGGAGGCGATCGGGCTGGGCACGCGCAAGGGGCGGCTCGCCGCGGGGTACGACGCGGACCTGCTGGTCGTCGACGGCGACCTCGAGACCGACGCAACCGCGCTGCTTCGGCCATCTGTTGTCCTGCTGCGCGGCGTGCCGGTCCCTCACGTCCGCCAGTGAGCCGGTCAGCCCTGCCGCGCCGGCTTCCTGATCGGCGCGGTGGTCTGCTCCCCGATCACCGCGGCCTTCAGCGTCGCCAGCTCGGCCGGGAAGCGCTGGACGAGGTCGTCGACGTCGGGCATCGACTCCCGGCACGCGATGATCCCCACGTGCACGTGGCCGTTGTTCGACATGACGGTGATGTTCAGGCCGGCCCCGTGGAAGACCGGTCCCAGCGCGTAGAGCGCGAGGATCTGCGCGCCCATGAAGTAGAGCGGCACCGGCGGACCCGGCACGTTGGAGATGACGAGGTTGTGCACGACCGGGTGCTTCTCGGCGAGCCGGAACCCGGCGTACGCCCGGACCGCGAGCCCGAAGGTGCGCGGCGCCGCGAACTCCGCCCAGTCCTGGAGAGAGTCCGCACTGATCGCGCTGTGGTGGTCCTTGGCGTGCCGGTTGGCCTCGGCCATCTCCCGGAGCCGCTCCAGCGGGTCCTCGACGTCGGTGCCCAGCCGGGCGAAGAGGGCCGAGACCTTGTTCGCGCCGTGGGACCGCTTCGACTGCTCGCGCACCGAGACCGGCACGGTGGCGAGCAGCGTGTTCTCCGGCAGCTCGCCGCGGTCGTCGAGGTAGGACCGGAGCGCACCGCCGGCGACGGCCAGCACCACGTCGTTCACGGTGGTGCCGGTGGCGCTCTTGATCTCGCGGATGTCCTCGAGACTCATGTCGGCGATCGCGATGGCGCGGTGACCGGTGATCGTGCCGTTGAACGAGGTGCGGGGTGCGGAGAACGGCGCCGCCATCGCGGTGCCGGCCCGGGCGCGGCCGACCGTCTTGGCGAGCAGGTCCACCGAGGGGGACAGCAGCCGGACCGCGTGGAGCGGCCGGGTGGCGGCGCTCAGCACGGCCCGCCCCAGCAGCTCGCCCTGCCCCGGCTCGTGGCCGGGCTGGCTGCCCGGCCCGGGCGCCAGCGGCTCCGCGTCCGGTTCCAGGCTGCACAGGTGGGAGACCAGGTTGGCCCCCGAGACACCGTCGACGGTCGCGTGGTGCATCTTCGTGAAGACCGCGACCTTGTCACCGTCGTACCCCTCGATCACCCACATCTCCCACAGCGGGCGCGAGCGGTCCAGCGGCAGACCGGCGAGGTGGCCCGCGAGCTCGGTGAGCTCCTGGTAGCCGCCCGGCTGGGGCAGCGCCAGCCGGTGCACGTGCCGGTCGATGTCGAAGTGCCGGTCGTGCACCCAGACCGGATGGTCGAGGCCGAGCGGCACCTTGCGCAGCTTGCGGGTGAACGCGGGTACGTCGCGCACCCGGCGCTCGATGGCGCCCTTCAGCCCGCCGAAGGTGTACCCCTCGGGCATGGTGCCGGGGTCGAGGACGATCAGGCCGCACACGTGCATCAGCTGAGCCGGCGTCTCGAGGTACAAGAAGCTCGCGTCGAGGCCTGACAGTCGGTCCATGAGGTCATCCTAGGTCAGCAACTGGAACGTGTTCTCATTCGACAACGAGCGGGGCGGCGATCCGGCACGCGTGAGGCCACTCTCATCCTTTCCGGCCCGTGAGCACGAGAGGAACACGTTCTAGCTGCCAGCTAGCATCGGCCGCATGTCCTTCCTGCGTCGACAGATCGTGACGGCCGCTCTCACCGCGAACGCGATCCGCCCGGTGCCGGGGTTCCGCTTCGGCATCCCGGCGTTCTTCGCCGGCTGGCTGGCCGGTGAGCTCGCGCCGCACCTGCTCGCCGTCACCGCCGCCGACGCGGCCGCGCACGCGGGACGCCGTCGCCGGGACAAGGTGGGCCTCGCGCTGGCCGCCGGCAGCGCCGTCGGGCTGGGGTTCCTGATCGACCAGAGCCGCCGGGTGCAGACCACCGCCGAGGACGCGCTCACCGAGGCGCTCGGGGCGGACTACCTCGACCACCTGGAGACGCGACCCACGCCCGCCGACCTCGCCACGCCGTGGCGGCAGCTGGTCAACCCCTTCCGGATGCGCAACGTCGAGGTGTTGGTCGAGCGCGACATCGCCTACGCGCCCGAGCACGGGAAGCGTGGCCTGCTCGACGTCTACCACCCGGCCTCCGGGGTCCCCGCGGACGCGCCCGTGCTGCTCCAGGTGCACGGCGGCGGCTGGAGCATCGGCAACAAGGACCAGCAGGGCATCCCGCTGATGCAGCACCTCGCGGCCAAGGGCTGGGTCTGCGTCGCGATCAACTACCGGCTCTCGCCGCGGGACGCGTTCCCCGCACACGTCGTCGACGTGAAGCGCGCGATCGCCTGGATCCGCGAGAACATCGCGGACTACGGCGGGGACCCGGCGTACCTCGCGATCACGGGCGGCTCCGCCGGCGGCCACCTGGTCGCGCTGGCCGCGCTCACCGCCGGGGACCGGACCCTCCAGCCCGGCTTCGAGGACGCCGACACCAGCGTGCAGGTGGCGGTCCCCCACTACGGCGTCTACGACCTCGCCGGCTCCACCGGGCTGCGCAGCGCCGAGCAGATGCGCGACGAGTTCCTCGGTCCCCGGATCCTGCAGCGGCGCTGGGCCGACGACCCCGAGGCCTTCGAGGCCGCCTCCCCGCTCCTGCGGATCACCGAGGACGCGCCGGACTTCTTCGTCCTGCACGGCGCCCTCGACACCCTGGTCGCGGTCGAGCAGGCCCGCCTGTTCGTCGAGAAGCTCCGCAGCACCTCCAAGCGCTCGGTCGTGTACGCCGAGCTGCCGGGCGCCCAGCACGCCTTCGACGTCTTCCCCTCGATCCGCAGCGCCCACATCGTCCGCGCCATCGACCGCTACCTGCACTGGCACTGGAACCTCTACCGCCGCGAGCACGTCGACCCGTCGCTTGTCGACGGCTGAGCACGTCGACCCGTCGCTTGTTGACGGCTGAGCACGTCGAGCCGTCGCTTGTTCAGCGCGACGACGCCGCTCGCTCCGGCGGTCCGTCCGCCAGCAGGCGGAGCACCAGCGCCAGCGGCGGCCACACGGCTCGCCCGCGCCGGGACACGGCGTACGAGCGCAGGGTGACGGCGGGGTGGTCGAGCGGCTGCACGGCGACGGTGGGGATCGTCGTCAGTGCCGCGGGCAGCAGCCCGACCCCGAGCCCCTCGGCGATCATGTCCTGGACCAGCTCGAGGCTGTCCGCCCGGTGCACCACGCGGGGTTCGAAGCCGGCGAGGGAGGCGACGGTGCGCACCGCCTCCTCGTCCGCGGTGTTCCTGGAGTTCACGATCCAGTCGTGCTCGCGGTACCGGGCGAAGGCCTCCAGTGAGGTGGCAGGTGCGCTGCGGGCGTCGTCCGCCGGCACCCCGAGCCCCCAGGCAGTGGTGCCGAGCGGCTGCGTGACGAGCGTGGCCGCGAACTTCGCCGGCCCGAGGTTGTAGTCGTAGGTCAACGCCAGGTCCACGTGGTCGCCGTCCAGCAGCTCGAGCGACTCTCCGGGCTCGTGCTCGTGGATGCTCAGCCGCAGCTCGGGATGATCGTCCCCGAGCCGCCGCATCACCGGGAGCACCACGTCTCGGATCGCGCTGCCGAAGGCAGCCACCCGCAGGGTTCCCCGCGGCGTGGCATCGGGGTCGAGATCGGCGCGCGCCGCGTCCAGGGCCGCCAGCACGTTGACGGCGTGGTCCGCCAGCCGACGGCCGGCCGGCGTGAGGCGGACGCCGCGTCCCTCGTGCTCGAGCAGCGGGGTCCCGGCCTCCTGGGCGAGTGCCGCGATCTGCTGGGAGACCGTCGAGGTGGTCACCCCCATGACATCGGCCACAGCGCGCATGGAGCCCCAGTCGGGAGAGCTGGAGCAGCAGCTCGAGCCGACGCGGGTCCACAGGCGCCATTGTCAAGGAAACCTGAATGTATCGTCAATCAGAGTCACGTGGACCTGAACGGTTTTGGGGAGTGAACTGGGAGCATGACCTCTCCCGCTCACACCTCGGCGCGCTCCGGCGCCCTGATGGCGCTGCTGTCGATGTCGTGCGTGCAGCTCGGCCTGGCGGCATCCGTCGGCCTGCTCCCCCGTCTGGGCCCGGAGGGAGCGGCCGCACTGCGACTCGGCTGTGCCGGCGCTCTGACCCTGCTCCTGATGCGACCCCGCCCGACCAGCCTGTCCCCGCGCTCCGTCGCCTCCGCTGCCGCGCTCGGGGTGGCGACCGGCAGCATGACGCTGCTCTTCATGGCAGCCCTCGACCGCATCCCCCTGGGCACGGCCAGCGCACTGGAGTTCCTCGGCCCGCTGGGCGTGGCCGTGGCCCGCAACCGGGACCTCCGCCAGTTGGTATGGCCTGCGCTCGCCCTGACCGGCATCCTGCTGCTGACCAGGCCCTGGGAGGGCGGCACGGACCCGGTCGGCGTGGCCCTGGCCCTCGGCGCCGCCGCGTGCTGGGCGGCGTACATCCTGCTCACCCAGGCGGTCGGCGACGCCGTGGACGGGCTGCAGGGGCTGGCCATCTCGCTGCCGGTCGCCGGGCTGGTGGCCACTGCGGTGGCGGGGCCGGGCTTCGTCACGAGGCTCACGCCCGAGCTCGCCGTGCTCGGGCTGGGTCTCGCGATGCTCCTGCCCGTGATCCCGTTCAGCCTGGAGATGCTGGCGCTGCGCCGCCTCGAGACCGCGGCGTTCGGGACCCTGATGAGCCTGGAGCCGGCCATCGCGGCACTGGTCGGGCTCGTCCTGCTGCACCAGGTCCCCGGCATGCCGGCGATCGCCGGGGTCGCCCTCGTCGTCGTCGCGGGCGCCGGAGCCACTCGTTCAGGCGGCCGGAACGCACCGTCACAGGGCCAGCGCGAGCCCGTTCTCGTCGGGTGAGTCGGGTGCGGCTCCCCCAGATTTGGCTTGCCGGGCCGACTGCGAGCGCCCCACACTGACGCCAACGGGGAGGTCTCGATGGACGACACGCGTCTCGCACAGGTCGCCGGAGCATGCGCTGCGGTCGGTGGTTCCGCCTGGACAGCGGCGAGCATCATGCACGCTGCGCAGCCACGGGGCTGCGTCGGCAGCGAGTGCGACTACCTGCCGATGCGGAGCGCCAGCACCGGCACCGCGGTGCTCGTGGCCCTGGCTGCCGTGATGATGATCGCCTGTGGCACCTCCCTGCTGCTGCTCGTCCGTCGGCGCAGCGAGCTCGGCCGGGCGGGCGTCGTCGGTGCGGTCGCGTGCGGGCTCGGCATCGGAGCGCTGGCCCTGGCAGCCGGGGTGCAGGCGCTCCTCTACGACGGCGACTTCCCCTGGATGCCCGCGTTCGTCGGGCCCGGTGTCGCCGCGCTCGTCGTGGGTCTCGCGCTCGTGGCCTGGACGGTCCTGCGCAGTCGGGTCGTGCCGACCTGGGCGGGCATCGGCCTGCTCATCGGCGCCGTCCTGCTGCTGGGAACGAACGAGCAGACGGCGGCGGTCCTCCTGGCCGTCCCGTTCGGTGTGGCGTGGCTGGCCACCGGCGCGGCGCTGATGCGCCGCCGACACGAGGGGACACCGGCAGCGCCGGGCCCGGCGGTTCGCGCCTGACGCTATCTGGGCAGGCCGAGGATCCGCTCGGCGGCGACGTTGCGCAGGACCTGGGTGGTGCCCCCGGCGATCGACAGGCAACGGGTGTTGAGCATCTCCTCGACGTCGGCCGCCACGTCCGGCCCCCCGAGCACTGCGCGCTCGCCGTGCAGCTCGACCACGAGCTCGGCGGCGTCCTGACGGCTGCGCACCCCGAGCAGCTTCGCGACGCTCGACTCGGCGCCCGGCCCCTGGCCGGCGATGGAGCGCAGCGTCGACCGCACCCCCAGCACCGAGCACACCGTCGACAGCGCGACCGCGCGACCGACCCGGGTCCGGGCTGAGTCGCGTGCGTCGTCCAGCCCGCTCAGCAGCGACACCGCGCGCTCGACGCTCAGCCCGAGCCGGTTGCTCGCCATCGCGACGCGCTCGTTCGCCAGCGTGGTGCGGGCCAGCCGCCACCCGTCGCCGGGCTCGCCGACCAGGCAGTCGTCCGGCACGAGCACGTCGTCGAGGAAGACCTCGTTGAAGAGCGACCGCCCGGTGATCTCGCGCAACGGTCGGACCTCGATCCCGGGCGACCGCATGTCCACGAGGAAGTAGCTGATCCCGCGGTGCTGCGGGGCGTCGGGATCGGTGCGCGCCAGGCAGATCGCCCAGTGCGCCCGGTCCGCGAGCGACGTCCAGACCTTCTGGCCGCTGATCCGCCAGCCCCCGTCGACCTTCTCCGCGCGGGTGCGCAACGAGGCCAGGTCGGACCCCGCACCCGGCTCGGAGAACAGCTGGCACCAGGTCAGCTCGCCGAGCAGCGACGGTCGCACGAAGCGTTCCCGCTGCTCCTCGGTGCCGTGGGCGAGGATCGTCGGCACCGCCCACCCGGCGATGACCAGGTCGGGCCGCTCCACGCCCGCCCGGGCGAGCTCCTGGTCGATGACCACCTGCGTGACGGCGTCGGCGCCCAGTCCGTACGGCGCCGGCCAGTGCGGGGCGAGGTAGCCGGCGTCGGCCAGCCCTGCCCGGCGCCGGTCGTCGGGCGCCGCGGCGATCTCGGCCACGCGCGCCCGGATCCCCGCGCGCAGCGGCTCGTCCCGGCCGTCCAGGTCCAGCGCGACCTCACGGCGTACGCCGTCGACGGCCCGGGCCGCGAGCCGCGCGGCGGCCGCATCCGCGTCGGCCAGCAGGCCGCGCAGCGCCAGCGCGCGCCGCAGGTACAGGTGTGCGTCGTGCTCGAACGTGAAGCCGATCCCGCCGAGGACCTGGATGCAGGACTCGGCGACCTCGACCGCCCCGTCGAAGCACACCGCTTCGGCGACGTCGGCGGCGAAGGCCCACTGCTCGTGGTCCGCCCCGGAGGGCGCGGCGGCGTTCGCGACGTCCCACGCGCCGGCGGTGACCGACTCGACGGTCTCGAGCATCTCGGCGCACAGGTGCTTCACCGCCTGGAAGCTGCCGATCGGCCGACCGAACTGCTCGCGCACCTTCGCGTGCTCCACCGCCGTCTCGAGGCACCACCGGGCGATCCCCGCGGCCTCGGCCGCGCCGAGCGTCACGGCCGTACGCCGGACCAGCGCGCCGGTCAGCCGGTCGACCCGGAGCGCCCCCTCGACGCGCGCCGGGTCGACCGCCCCGAGCACGCCGAACCGGCGGCTCAGGTCCAGGCCGGCGGCCGCCGTGACGACGACGGCGTCCCGCGGCACGACGTACCAGCCGTCCCGCTCGTCGGCCACCAGGACGTGGGTGGTGCCAGGGGCGTCCCAGACCGCGTCCCGGGTCAGGGCGAGGCCGACGACCGCGCCGCCTGCGATCGCCTCCGCGACCGGGGTCGCGCCCAGCAGGGAGGCGGCGACCGCCGTCCCGAGCAGCGCCCCCGGCAGCAGCTCGTGGGCGCAGGCCTCGAGCGCGACCGCCACGTCCAGGGGCGTGCCGCCACCGCCGCCCGCCGACTCGGGCAGCCCGATCGCGGGGACACCCATCTCGCCGACCGCCTTCCAGACATCGGCGAACGCCTCGTCGGGCTCGCCCTCCGCGGCCCGCACGGCCGCGACCGGAGCCAGCCCTGCGGCCCACCGGCGCAGGCTCGCCCCGAGCTCGACGTGCTCGTCGGTGATCCCGAGCGACATGGCAACCTCTCCGTGGCCTCGACAGGCTCGACCACCGATCAGACTAGAACGTGTTCTAACCCTACTAGGGTGGCGCCGTGCCGGAAACCACCGAGATGCCCGCCGACCTGCTCGCGCACGCCCTCGACGCGAAGGGCTTCATGCCCGAGGACGAGGGGCTGCTGCTGCACCGGGTCGCGCGCGAGCGGCTGCCCCACGGGCCGGTGCTCGAGGTCGGCACCTACTGCGGCAAGTCCGCGATCTACCTCGGCGCGGCGGCGCGCGAGGTGGGTGGCACCGTCGTCACCGTCGACCACCACCGCGGCTCGGAGGAGAACCAGGCCGGGTGGGAGCACCACGACGCCAGCCTGGTGGACCCGGAGCTCGGCCTGATGGACACGCTGCCGGTCTTCCGCAGGACGCTGGCCCGGGCCGGGCTCGAGGACCAGGTCGTCGCCGTGGTCGGGAAGTCGACCACCGTCTCGGCGCTGTGGCGCACCCCCCTGTCGATGCTCTTCATCGACGGCGGGCACGCCGAGGTGCACGCCCAGAACGACTACACCGGCTGGGCGCCCTGGCTGATGACCGGCGGGCTGCTGGTCATCCACGACGTGTTCCCCGACCCGGCCGACGGCGGGCGGCCGCCGTACCACGTCTTCCTGCGCGCGCTCGAGAGCGGCGACTTCGAGGAGGTGGAGGCCCTCGGGTCGATCCGCGTGCTAGCGCGCACGCGAGGAGAGGCCGGGGACCCCGTCACCTGAGGGGCAGCCGCACTCGAGCGCGAGCTCGCTGAAGTGCGGCGCCAGCGACGTGCCCCGCATGATGCCGGACCCCTCGGTGGCGTGCCCGTGGGTCTCCCCCAGCGCGTCCGCGGCCAGGATCACCGCGGCCGCGGTGTACGTCGTGTGCTCCACCGGCCAGTGCACGTCGTCGCCGTAGACCCACCCGGTCCAGTACTTCCCGTCCTCGGCCCGCATGTGCTGCATGTCCGCGAGCAGCCGCAGCGCGCGCTGGTGGTCGCCCAGCGCGTCCAGCGCCATCGCCAGCTCGCAGGTCTCGGCCCCGGTCACCCAGGGATTGGTGTCGACGCAGTGGATGCCGAGCCCCTCGACGACGAACTCGTCCCACCGGGTCTCGAGCAGGGCGTGGGCCGCGTCGCCGCGGACCGCGCCGCCCAGCACCGGGTAGTACCAGTCCATCGAGTAGGTCGACTTGTCCAGGAACAGGTCGCGGTGCTCCCGGATCGCGTGGCCGAGCCGCCCGCCGGCGAGCTCCCACTCCGGCTGCGGGTCGTCGACCAGGTCGGCGAGCGCGACCCCGGCCCGCAGCGACTGGTAGATGCTCGAGGAGCCCGCCAGCAGCGCTCCCTCGTCGCGCCGGACCGGCCGGCCGTCCTCCCACTCCTCGGACCACGCGATGCCGCCGAACGGCAGCTGCATCGACACGACCCAGTCGAGCCCGGCGCGGATCGCCGGCCAGAAGCGGTGCACGAACGCGATGTCGCGGCGGACCAGCCAGTGGTGCCAGATGCCGACCGCGAGGTACGACGACATGTTGACCTCGCCGCGGTGGTCCTCGACCTCGCCGCCGACGATCTTCATCGGCCACGAGCCGTCCCCGCGCTGCAGCGTCGGCACCCACTCGTAGGCACGCTCGGCGGCCTCGACCTGGCCGCCGACCAGCATCGCCATCGCGGCCTCGACGTGGTTCCAGATGTCGGTGTGCTCGCCGATCGTCCAGGGCACGGCGCCGCTCGGCTCCTGCATCGCCGCGATCGACGCGGCGGTCTCGGCGACCTGCTCGGCGGTGAGGATGCCGCCGACGTGCGGGATCCGGGCCAGCGGGTCAGCCATCGCCCTGCCCGGCAGCAGGCTTGCTGAAGTAGAGCACCATGCTCTTGCCGATCAGCGGGTCGAGCACGCGGCCGGCCACCTGCAGGGCCTTCGGCTGCTTCATGATCTCCCAGACCAGGAGCTTGTGGTACGCCTTCGCCAGCGGGTGGTCGTCGTTCCGCACGCCGACGGCGCACTTGATCCACCAGTACGGCGAGTGCAGGCCGTGGGCGTAGTCCTTGCCCTCGAAGTGCAGCCCGGCGTTGGCGAGCTTCCCGATCAGCTCCTTGTCGGAGTAGATCCGGATGTGCCCGCCCGGCACGTTGTGGTAGTCGTCCGAGAGCTTCCAGTTGACGATCTCGGGGAACCAGCGCGGCACCGACACCGCGAGGGTGCCGCCGGGGCGCAGCACCCGGACCAGCTCGTCGATGGCCTGGATGTCGGCGGGGATGTGCTCGAGCACCTCGGCCGCGACGACCCGGTCGAACTCGCCGTCGGCGAAGGGCAGCGAGAGCGCGTCCCCCTCCTTGACGTCTGCGTCCGCGCCCTCGGGGACCTCCCCGGCCTCCTTCATGGCCGCGAACAGCTCGCGGACGCCGGCCAGCTCGTCGGCGTCCTGGTCGAACGCGATCACGTCGCCACCACGGCGGTACATCTCGAACGCGTGCCGGCCGGCACCGCAGCCCATGTCGAGCACCCGGTCCCCCGGGCGCAGCCCGAGGCGGTCGAAGTCAACGGTCAGCATCTCAGTCCTCTCGGTGATCGAGCTCGTCGAGATTCTCGCGCCGGTAGTCGGCGATCACTTCCTCGTACGCCGCGGCGGTCGCGGCCGCGACCGCCCGCCAGCTGAACAGCTCCTGCACCCGCTGCCGACCCGCGGCACCCATCCGCTCCCGTCGCGCGGGGTCGTCGAGCAGCGCGGCGAGCGCGGTCTCCAGCTCACCGACGTCACCCGGGGTGACCAGGTCGGCGCACTCGCCGTCGGGGCCGACCACCTCGGGGATGGCCCCGGCCCGCGAGACCACCAGCGGGGTCGCGCACGCCATCAGCTCCGCGGTGGGCAGCGAGAACCCCTCGTAGAGCGAGGGGACGCAGGCGACCTCGGCCGAGCCCATGAGGTCCACCAGCTCGGCGTCGCTGACGCCGTGCACGAACCGGACGGAGTCCCCGATCGACAGTCGATCGATGAGCTGCTCGGTCCGCCCGCCCGGCTGCGGCTTGGTGACCAGCAGCAGCTCGACGTCGCGCTCGGTGCGCAGCTTGGCGAAGGCCTCCAGCAGGGTGGCGATCCCCTTCATCGGCGCGTCGGCGCTGGCCATCGCGAGGATCCGGCCGGGCACCCGCGGCTCGGTCGGCGGCACGAAGCCGTCGTCGACGCCGAGCAGGATCACCTGCAGCCGCGCGGGGTCGACCCCGAAGTCCTTGACGATGTCGCGCTTGGACGCCTGCGAGGGGGTGAGGATCTTGCGGGCCTGACGCGCGACCTTGCCCTGCATGCGCAGGAAGCCGTACCAGCGGCGTACCGACAGCTTCTTGCGCCACGGCGCCGCCGCCAGGTCGATGCGCCGGTCGAAGGTGATCGGGTGGTGCAGGGTCGTGAGGAGGGGCAGCCCCATCTTCTCGATGTCGAGCATCCCGTAGCCCAGGACCTGGTTGTCGTGGACGACGTCGAAGTCGTCGACCCGGTCCCTGAGCAGCTTCGCGACGCGGGTGCTGAACGTCTTCGGCTCGGGGAACCCGGCCGAGCACATGGTCAGGAACTCCTCGACGTCGACGAGGTCGCGGAACTCGCGCGGCTTCGGGATCCGGAACGGGTCCGGCTCCCGGTAGAGGTCCAGGCTCGGCACCTTCGTCAGCGCCACGCCCGGGTCGAGCTCGGGGTAGGGCTGCCCGGAGAAGACCTCGACCTGGTGGCCGAGGTTCGTCAATTCGCGGCTCAGGTGACGGACGTAGATACCCTGTCCCCCGCAATGAGGCTTGCTCCGGTAGGACAGCAGTGCGATCCGCATCCGCCACGACCTTTCTTCGGGAACGTCCGGGCCGGACGAAGTGAAACGTGTTCCTATTATGGCCTACCGGTTGTTAGCCTAGATGTCTGGTCCGCCGAGCGGTTCGGCGGACCAGATCTCCGAGAGGGAGACACATGGGAGGCTCCGTGAGCAGCGCCAACTCGCTGTCGGTCGAGGAACTCGGCTCCGCCGCACAACGGGACCGGCGCAAGCGGATCCTCGACGCGACCATCGCGCTCGCGTCCAAGGGCGGGTTCGACGCCGTCCAGATGCGGGCCGTCGCCGAGCAGGCCGACGTGGCGCTCGGCACGCTCTACCGCTACTTCCCCTCCAAGATCCACCTGCTGGTCTCCGCGCTCGGCCGCGAGTTCGAGCGCGCGGAGGCCGCCACCCGGGACAAGCCCATCCCCGGGGACACCGCCCACGAGCGGGTCATGTTCCTGCTGAACCGGACCACCAAGGGCCTCCAGGGCGATCCGCACCTCACCGAGGCGCTCACCCGGGCGTTCATGTTCGCCGACGCCTCGGTGCAGAACGAGATCCACACCGTCGGCATGCTGCTCAGCTCGATGCTCACCCGCGCCATGCACCCGGGCAAGGAGGACCTGACCGACGACGACGTGGCCATCGCCCGGGTGATCGGCGACGTCTGGCTCTCCGCGCTGGTCGGCTGGGTCACCGGGCGCACCTCCGCCGGCGACGTCACCAAGCAGATGGACGTCGCCGTCCGGCTCCTCCTGCGCGACTGAGTCTCAGGCGGGTGGGTCCGGCACGTTCCTCAGCGCCGTGAGCACGGCGAGCACCCGGCGGTGGTCGTCCGGAGCCTCGAGGAGGCCGAGCTTGGCGAAGATGTTGGAGATGTGCGTCTCGACGGTCTTGCCGGAGACGACGAGCCGCTCGGCGATGGCGGCGTTCGACCTGCCCTCGGTCATCAGGCCGAGCACCTCCCGCTCCCGGTCCGACAGCGTGTGCAACGGGTTGTTGCGCGAGTGTGCTCGCACCAGGCTGCGGGCGATCTCGGGGTCCAGCACCGTGCCGCCCGCCGCGATCGTCTCGAGCGCGTGCAGCAGGGTCGGCACGTCGATCACCCGGTCCTTGAGCAGGTAGCCGAACCTCTCGGCGTGGCGTTCGAGCAGCTGCCCCGCGAAGTGCGTCTCCACCGCCTGCGAGAGCAGCAGGATGCCGACCTCGGGGAAGGATGCCTTCAGCCCGACGGCAGCGGCCGCTCCCTCGTGCGTGAACGTCGGCGGCATCCGGATGTCGATCACCGCCACGTCCGGCCGGTGCTCGAGCACCGCCGTCGCGAGCGCCTCGGCGTCGCCCACGGCCGCGCACACCTCGACACCGGCGCCGGTCATGAGCTGGGCCAACCCCTCCCTGAGCAGCGCCGAGTCGTCGGCGATCACGACCCGCACGGGAACACCGCCTCGACCCTCGTCCCGTGCGGCTCGACCTCGGCGACCCGCAGGGCGCCGCCGGCCGCGCCGACGCGGTCGGCGAGCCCCTGCAGCCCGCTGGCCGCGGTGTCCGCGTCGCCGACGCCCTCGTCCTGGACCTCGACCTGGAGCGCGTCGTCATGGCGGCGCACCGAGACCGAGACCCGGTCTGCGCCCGAGTGCTTGACCGCGTTGGTGACCGCCTCGGCGATCACGAACCACGCAGCCCCCTCGACGAAGGACGGGAACCGCTCGTCCACCACGTCGTAGCCCACCACGATCGGCACCCGGTCGGCCAGGTCGGCCACCGCGGCCAGCAGGCCACCGCCGGCGAGCGCCGCCGGCTGCAGTCCGGACGCGAGGTCCCGCAGCTCCTGCACGGTCACCTGGATCTCTGCGATCGCGCGGTCGGACTCGGCGACGAGAGCGGCGGAGTCCCGGTCGAGCCGGGCCGACTGGAGCCGCAACGCGATGGCCAGGAGCCGCTGCTGTGCGCCGTCGTGCAGGTCGCGCTCGATGCGCCGACGCTCCTCGAGGTGGGCGGTCGCGAGCCGGGCACGGGACTCGCGGATCAGCTCGAGCTGACGCGCGAGCTCTGCGCGCAGGGCCACGTTGTCCATCTCGGCGGCTGCCTCCGTGGCAACGGCCTCGACCACGTGCACGGTCGATCTCCGCGGGATCGAACTCCAGGCGAGCGACGAGGGTGCCGTGCCGGAGCACGTCCACGCCGTGCTCTGTCGGGTCACCGCACGACCGGACGAGGTGACCCACGCGTCACCGGTCGCGGGGTACAGCGCGCGGCCGTGCGGTCCCGAGGACCCGGACGATGAGGTCGTCGAGCTCCTCCGACTGCCCGGCGAGCCCCGACCGAACGAGGTCGACCGCGTCGAAGCGTACCGGGTTCACCCGACGTCCCACGGCCCGGCGGCCCCACACGTAGGAGACCCGCGCCACGCCCACGCCGGCGAGCGTCGCCGCGACCGCGGACAGCTGGGAGCCGGCGCTCGATCGGGGTGCTTCGGTTCATCACGACGACCACGACGACAAAGGCGACGACCACCGAGACCGACGCGATGGCGTACGCCGCCGAGTCGGTGACGACCCGCTCGACGTCGAACAGCCGGTAGCGCAGCACGGACAGCGCAGCACCGGCGACGAGGGTGACCATCGCGCCACTGAGCAGCACGGCCGCGGCGTCGTTGTTGTCCGCACCGGAGAGCGCGAACGCTCCGACGACGCGGGCGCGACCGGGACGGCCCCCGCCACCAGCCAGAGCAGCTGTCGCCGCCCGTCGCCCTCCGAGCGACGCCAGGCGACCACGAGCTCGACGACCGAGGCGAGGAGACAGGCCGCGAGGGTGTAGATCGCGGCGGCGGCGAGCAGCCTGGTGACGCCGCTCAGTGCGTCGACCGCGAGCGGGCTGGTCACCCGTTCGAGTGGCGGGTCCAGGTGTGTCGACCGCAGGAGAGCCATGACCTGGAACGTGCACGCCACCGCCAGGGTCACGACTGGCAGGCGTCGAGCGGCCGCTGGTCGGGTGCTGGGCGGCGGCGTGAGCTGCAGCACGAGCGCGAGGAAGGCGAACCACCAGACGAAGCTGCTGTCGCTGAGCGTCGCGACGAGGCGGTACGTCGCGGCGTCGCCGTCGGAGGTGTGCAACAGCTCGGTGTACGTGTCGGTGAAGGCGCTCCACGCCACGGCGCTCCCGAGCCCGAGGAAAGGCCCATCCCGCCGGCTGGTCCGGCGCGCGACCGGTGACCACGATGCCGACGAGCCAGCACGCGACCAGGGCCACCACGGCCGGGGCGTCGGCGGCGCCGACGACGCCCCGATGCTCCCCGGCTGGGCGGCCTCGGACGCGAAGGTGCCGGCGAGGAGGGCAGGCGTCAGCGGCCAGATCAGCGCCCGAGCCAGGAGGAGACGCGACGGCCGCATGCGGTCATCGTCGCAGCAATCGACCGCGGCGGACTCAGGGTCAGCCCTGATCGCAGGACCAGTGCCCGCACCCTCCCCTCCGCGCTGCCCGTCCCCGGAGGCTGGGAGCAGACCAGCCTCCCGGCCGGGCACGACGACAAGGAGCACACCATGTCCAGCACAGCAACGACCGGCGCCCCCCGGATCCGACCGGCACGGACCGCCGCACGGGCGACCGGCGCAGCAGCGGCGGCACTCTTCGCGGTCGCGCTCTTCATGACCGTGGCGAGCGTCGACGTGCCCCACGACCCCTCCGACCAGGAGCTGCTGTCCTGGTGGCAGGACTCCGGCAACCGCACCGTCCAGCGTGATGTCGGGCATGTGGGCCGTCATCGCCGCCTGCTCGGTCGCCGTGGTGATGAACCATCTGCAGACGCTGCCCGCCGTCGCGAAGGCACCGCAGTGGTTGGCGTTCGCAAGGTCCATGGCCGCCGCGGTCACGGCGGTCTGGCTGGTGACCGGCGCGGCGCGCGCCTCCATCGGTCATCTCGTCGACTTCATGGACGAGCCGCTCCCCGGCGTCGACGTCCTGCGAGCCGCCACGGCGTTCAACTACACGCTGCTCGGGCTGTCCGGCATGGCGGTCCTCGGGCTGTTCATCCTCGCCGTGTCGGTCGTCGTGCTGCGCACCGGCGCTCTCGGCCGGTGGCTCGGATACGTCGGCGTCGGCTGCGCCGTCGTCATGATCGCAGCGGTCGTCGCGCAGTACGGCGCCTTCACGACGCCACTCGGGGTCCTGTGGGCGCTGTGCCTGGCGGTGGCCATCTGGCGACAGCACGACCCGGCGTGACAGCGACGTTCCCTCAGCCGCCGAACGCGTGCGTGGCGGTGACGCCCCCGTCGATGGCGATCTCGGCGCCGTTGACGTAGGCGCTCTCGTCGCTGGCGAGGTAGACGTACAGCGGCGCGATGTCCGCAGGGACACCCACCCGGCGCAGCGGCACCTTCGAGGCGCCGTACTCCATCGCCGCGTCGCCGCCGTGCACGCGCGTCATCGGGGTGTCGACCATGCCGGGGTGCACGGAGTTCACCCGGATCCCCTTCGGCCCGAGCTCCATCGCCGCGACCTTCGTCATGCCGCGGATCGCGAACTTCGTGGCGGAGTACGCCGCGCAGGCCGCCATCCCGCCCAGCCCCTCGATCGACGACGCGTTGACGATCGACCCGCCGCCGTTCTTGCGCATGGTCCGCGCCACGGACTTCATGCCCAGGAAGCAGCCGAGCTGGTTGACCCGGAAGACCAGCTCGAACTCCTCGACGCTCATCCGCTCGATCTCACCGAACCGCAGGATGCCGGCGTTGTTCACCAGCACGTTGACCGGCCCGAAGCGCTCGTTCGCCTCGGTCACGACGCGCACCCAGGAGGCCTCGTCGCTCACGTCGTGGTCGGCGAAGTACGCGACGTCGCCGTGCGCCGCGACCAGCTCGTCGGCGAGCGCCTGGCCGGCCTCCTTGGCGATGTCGGCGACGACGACCCTGGCGCCCTCGGCCACGAACGCGCGGCAGATCTCCGCGCCCTGGCCCTGGGCGCCGCCGGTGACGATCGCGATCTTGTCCTCGAGACGATCCATGTCCTCTGCTCCTAGATGGTCAGGCCCATGACCGAGTCGGCGGCGAAGCCGACCGACGGGTCGCGACCGTGGAAGTAGCTGCCCAGCTGCTTGTCGAGGTCACCGAGGTCCCAGGTCGACCCGGAGGCGTCGAAGCGCTGCTCGACGACGGGCGCGGCGAGCAGGGCGACCATGCCGCCGTACACGACGAAGACCTGCCCCGTGATGCCGTCCGCGGCGGGCGAGGCGAGGTAGGCCACCAGCGGGGCCACGTGGTCGGGTGAGTACGGGTCCACCTCGAGCCCGGACTCGTCGTCCCCGAAGACCTCCGCCGTCATCGCCGTCCGGGCGCGGGGGCAGATCGCGTTCGCCCGCACCCCGATCCGCCCCAGCCCGCGGGCGGTGGACAGGGTCAGTGCGGCGATCCCGCCCTTGGCCGCGGCGTAGTTCGCCTGGCCGGGCGAGCCGCCGAGGAACGCCTCGGAGGCGGTGTTGACCACGCGCCCGTAGACCGGGCCGCCGGTCTCCTTCGACCTCGCCCGCCAGTACGCCGCGGCGTTGCGCGAGAGCAGGAAGTGGCCGCGCAGGTGGACCCTGATGACCAGGTCCCACTCCTCGTCGGAGAGGTTGAAGAGCATCCGGTCGCGGGTGATCCCGGCGTTGTTCACGACGATGTCGAGGCCGCCGAGGTCGAGGGCCGCGGCCACCATCGCGTCCGCGGTGGCGCGCTCCCCCACATCTCCCTCGACGACCGTCACCCGGCCGCCGCGCGCGCGGATCTCCTCGGCGGCCTCGTGCGCGGCACCCGGCAGGTCGTTGAGCACCACCGAGGCTCCCGCGCCGGCCAGCGCCAGCGCCTCGGCACGGCCGAGCCCGGCGCCGGCACCGGTGACGACGGCGACCCGACCGTCCAGGGAGAGGTCGTCGCTCACGCGTCCTCCAGGGAGATCGCGGCCCGCGGGCAGGCCGCCACGGCGCGCCTGACGTTGTCGATGTTCTCGTCCGACGTCTCGTCGGTCTTCAGCTGGAGGAAGTCGTCGTCGTCCAGCTCGAAGACGTGGGGCGCCAGGCCCTCGCACAGGGCGTTGGACTCGCAGAGGTCGAAGTCGACCTTGATCCTCATCGGTTCTCCTGTCTCAGACCATCTTGCGGTGGTCCCACGTGGCGACGTGGTCGGGATGGATCACGACGGCCACCCGCTTGGTGGCCTGCTTCTCGACGGTGCTGCGGCCGAGCTCGCCGAGGTCGTCGAGGCTCTTGGCCCCGACCATCCGGACGGCGACGGCGGAGCCGATCTCGAAGATCCGGTCGTGGTCGCGGACGATCTCGGCCCGCCCCGTCATCGACACCCCGCGCAGCTCGAAGTAGTCGGTGCCGTCCTCGACCAGGCAGCTGACCCGCGGGTCCCGCTCGAGGTTGCGGATCTTCTGGCTCCGGGCGTAGGTCCAGAACGCGATGCCGCCGTCGAGGGGGACGTAGAAGAGCGTCGTGAGGTGCGGCGAACCGTCCCGGCCGATGCTGGCCACCTGCACCTTGAGGTTGTCCTCGAGGAGGTCGGCGACCTCCCGGTCGTCCATGCGCACCGCGTCGCGCCCACTCATGGTCAGGAACCTTCGCTCGAGTGCCCGGGGAACACGTGCGCGCTGGGGTCGATGGCGACCGCGGCGTTGTTGACCGCGGTGGCGGCCTCGCCGAAGCCCACCGCGATGAGGCGGACCTTGCCGGGGTACTCCGTGATGTCGCCGGCGGCGAAGACCCGCTCGAGGCTGGTCCGCATCGCGGAGTCGACCACGACGTGCCGCTTCTCGACCTCGATGCCCCACTGCTGGAGCGGTCCGAGGTCGGCGACGAAGCCGAGCGCGGCCACGACCGCCTGGGCCGGCAGCGTCAGCGACTCGCCGTCGGCGACGACGTCCACCGACTCCACGACCCCGTCCCCGCGGAACGCGGTGACCTCGGCCTTGGTGAGGATCCGGACCGCGGAGGACCGCACCTGCTCGACGGTGCGGGCGTGGGCGCGGAAGGCGTCGCGGCGGTGCACCAGCGTGACCGACCGGGCGACGGGCTCGAGGTGCAGCGCCCAGTCGAAGGCGCTGTCGCCGCCGCCGACGATGACGACGTCCTTGCCGGCGTACGGCGCGAAGCTGGGCACGAAGAACTCCAGCCCCCGCCCGAGCCAGCCCTCGCCGGCCGGCAGCGGCCGCGGGCTGAACTTGCCGATCCCGGCCGTGATCAGCACCGCCCCGGCCCGGATCTCGGTGCCGTCGTCCAGCCCGACGGTGACGCTGTCGACATCGTGCGAGAGCTTGGTGGCGGTCCGGTCCAGGAAGTACTCCGGGCTCGCGGTCGCCGCCTGGGCCACCAGGCCCTCGACCAGGTCGCGGCCCTTGATGGTCGGGAAGCCGGCCACGTCGAGGATCTGCTTCTCGGGGTACATCGCGGTGATCTGGCCGCCGAGCTCGGGCAGCGAGTCGACGACCGCGACCCGCAGGCCGCGGAAACCGGAGTAGTACGTCGCGAACAGGCCCGTGGGACCCGCGCCGATGACAAGGAGATCGGTGTCGTGCATGACACGATCCTCCTCCCGCACTGACTGGAACGTGTTCTAGTTTGTCAGAAACCGCGGCTCGGGGCTACTGCGTCTCGATGTCGGAGACCAGCCAGCCGTGCTCGGTGTGCACCACGGTGACCAGCGCACGGTACGGCGTGAAGGCCGTGTCCTTGCCCTGCTTCTGGACGTACTGGTTCAGGAACAGCAGCGCCTGCACCTGCTGGGACGACGCCCGGACGACGCCGGCGGCCACCACCTTGACGGTGAGCTCGGTCTTCGCCTCGACGAAGTCGCCGCGGATGTCGCCGACGGTCTTGCGGTACTCCGCCGCGAAGGAGTCGGTCATCTTGCCGGTGGCCTGGTCGACCTGGTCGTCGTAGTTCTTGTACGACGTCGACAGGATCTCCTCGGTGGCCGACGACGCGGCCTCGACGGCCGCCTGGTGGGCGAGCTGTCCGGTCACGACCGGGCGGCTCGCGGAGACGGTGGGCTCGTCGCGCAGCCAGAGGTCCCACGACTCCGCCGCGGCGACGGCGACCAGCACCAGGAGGACGACGAGCAGCACCACGGTGGTGCGCAGGCTGCCCAGGGCACCGGGCCGACGCCCGGACGGATCCGGGGTCTCGGCCTTCTCGACCGGAGTCGAGTCGCCGTGGGGGTGCTCGAGGATCTCGTCGGACTCGCGCAGCCCGGCGACGCGGCGCGGCCGGGCGGTGGGGTTGCGCGAGCCGGCGACGGACCGGCGGGGCGGGCGGGGTGGGGTGGAGGCCATCGCGCTCAGCCCACGAACTCGAGGTTGGTGGTGAGCCAGCGGTCGCCCGAGCGGACCAGGTCGAGCTTGAGCCGGAAGTTCCGGGCCACCGGCTTGTTGCCGGTCTGCACGTTGGCCACCGTGCCGGACGTGGCCGCGATGACCGTGGCGCTGTCCTGGTCGACGTCGACGACACCGGCCCAGACCACCTTGCCGTCCATCACCGACCTGTTCTGCTTCAGCACCTGGACCACGTCCTTCGTCGAGGTGTCGTACTGCTTCCGGAACTGGCCGGTCGCACCCTGGGCCACCTTGTCGATGCTGCCCTCGGCGTCGTCGTAGCGGATGTTGATGAACGCCTCCGCCTCGGCCTCCGCGGCGGCCAGCACCTCGCCGTACCGCTCCTGCTCGACGGCGGCGTCGGCCCGCTGCCCGTGGGTGCGGTAGACGTTCACCCCGCCGGCCACGCAGGCGCACGCCACCAGCAACGCCAGGGCGTAGAGGGCGACGTTGAGCCGGACGTGCGTGCGTCGGCCGGGCGTCACCGGGTCGCCACCGGACCCACCAGGAGCCACTTCCACGAATCGCCTCCGAGGATCGACAGGTTGCCTTGGTCGAGGAACCGTACCGGGTTGCCCCGCGCGTCCACCGCACCATCGACCACGCCGGTGCGGGGGTCGTAGGAACCACGGTAGGCCCGGCCGGGCGAGGGGTTCGCGCCGCCTCCGGGCGCGTACTTCGAGCCGCGCATGTTGTACGGCGGGCCGCTCAGGCAGCGCGCCGGGAAGATCGGCGTGTCGGTCACCTGGTCGCCCCGGCGCCACTGGCTGCGCGGCATGTACCCCTTGGTGCACGGCTGGACCTTGTTCGCGAACTGCAGGTTCACCCGGCCGTAGCCGTCGGGCGGGGTGCCGGAGAAGCCGCTGGAGACGATCCGCGGGTAGGTCACCAGCAGCTGCTCGATGCCGTTGAGGTGCGAGACGACGACCTGGTTGACGCTCACGGCGTTCCCGAGCAGGACCGGGAGGGTCGGCTCGAGGTCCTTCAAGAGGCTGTCGACCTCCCGCGCCGTCCCGGGCGTGCCCTGCAGGACGGTGCGCAGGTGCCCGTCGCTGGTGCGCAGGGAGTCGGTGATCAGCCGCAGGTCGCGGGAGAAGGAGCGGATGTTCTCGCCGTTGTCGCGCTGGGTCCGCAGCACCGTCATGCCGTTGTCGAGGAGGCTGATGGTCTGCTGCTCGTGGGCCGCCGCCTCGTCGACGAACCGGCCACCGTTGTCGATGAGGTGCTCCAGCGGGACGCCGGTGTCGTGGAACATCAGCCCGAGCTCGTGGACGACCGTCCGGAGGCTCTTCTTGTCGACCGAGCCGACGAACTTGTCGAGCTCGACGAGCAGGTCCGCCTCGTCCACCGGCAGCGACTCCCGGGTGCCGGCGAGGGTGTCGCCGGACTCGGCGTACGGGCCCTGGTCGTCCGGCGGCTCGAAGTCGAGGTACTGCTCCCCCACCGCCGAGAGGTTGTGCACGAACATCGGCGAGTCCTTCGGCAGCCTCGTGCCGTCCTGGAGCGCGAGGTCCAGCGTGACGCCGTCGCGGGTCGCGTGCATGGCGGAGACCTTGCCGATCTTCACCCCCCGGTAGGTCACCTCGCTGCCCTCGTAGAGGCCCCCGGAGGTGGGCAGGGTCGCGTGCACGGTCAGGCCCCGCCCGAGGACCCGGTCGACGAAGCCGAGGTAGGAGGCGGTGACGTAGACGATGCCCACCGCGCTGAGCACCAGGAACGCCGCGATGCGGATCTTGACGCCGCGACTCATGACTCCACCCCCGGGGACCCGCCGTACAGCGCCGCCGACGACGGGGCGGGCGAGGGCGTGCCGCTGGACAGCGCGTCGTCGAGGCCCAGGCCGGGCAGGCCCGGGATGTCCGGGACACCCCCACCGCCGCCGCCGTTCGGCAGCTGGCTGACGGCCTGGCAGACCGGGTTGTCCTTGTTCTTCTTCTTCTTGCAGGCCTTGACCAGCTTCTTGTACGCATTGCCGTCGTCGAGCACCGCGCGGCAGGCCTTGCTGGTGAGGTCGCCGCTGTCCAGGCACTTCTGGACGTCGCCGAGCACCTGGGCCGGGTCCGGCACCTCGACCGGGCCGGTGTCCGGACCCGCCTGGGTGAGGGTGTCCAGGTTGATCTCGGCCCGGATGTAGGCGTTGGCGAAGTCGCCCTTGACGACCTCGGAGGCCTGCTTGGGGAACGGGAAGCTGATCGCCATGTCGAGCCCGGGCGCCAGCGCGTCGCCGGCCTCGTTGAGCCGGGTCAGGACGGGCCTGAGGTCGGCCAGCGTCTTGATGACGTTGTCCTTGCTCGCCCCGATCACCCGGGTGCCGACGACGCCGAGACGGTCCAGTGACTCCAGCATCCGGACCAGCTCGTCGTGCTGGTCGGCGAGCACCGAGACGGCCGGCCCCACCACGTCGAGGGCGTCGCCGATGGTGTCCCGCTCCTGGTTGAGGGTCTCGGTGAGGCTGTTCATCGACTGCATCGCCCGGATGATGTCGGCCTTCTGCCGGTCGAGCGTGCCGATGACGTCGTCGAGCGAGCCGAGGAGGTGGCGCAGCCGCTCGGTGCGGCCGTCCATCACCTTGTTCAGCTCCTGGGTGATGGACCCGAGCTGGCCGACCCCGCCGCCGCTGAGGAGGAACGAGAGCGCGCCGAGCACCTCCTCGACCTCCGGGTTGCGGCCGGTGTCCGACAACGGGATGTTGTCCTGGTCGCCGAGCCGGCCCGTCGGCTGCTCGTCCGTCGGCGGCTCGAGGGCGACGTACTTCTCGCCGAGCAGGCTGACCTGCCGGATGTCGGCGACGGCGTTGTCGGGCAGCGACACGTCGTCGCGGACGCGCATGGTGATCCGCGCGTGCCACCCCACCCGCGCCACGTCGGTGACCTCGCCGACGGTGACGTCGTCGACCATGACCGGTGACTTGGGCACGATGTTGAGGATGTCCGCGAACTCGGCGGTGACCTCGTAGGAGTGGTCCGCGTCGACGGGCGACCCGGGCAGGGGCAGGTCGTAGGCGCCGTCGAACTGGCAGCCGGAGGTCAGCAGGGCCCCGGCGAGGACGGCCGGCAGCCAGCGCGTCGGACGGTTCCTCATGCCCCACCGCCCATCAGCTCGGCCAGCGAGCCGCTGTCCTGGTCGACGTACTGCTGGGTGGCGCGCTGCTCGATCCTGCTCAGCGACGGTGACTGCAGGCCGGTGGACCGGGCGCTGGGCTGCTTCCCGGTCTGGTCCTCGACCGGTTCGAGCTGCTTGAAGATCTTGCAGGCGAGGTCCTTGCTGGCCCGGGGCATCCCGGACTGCATGACGATCGAGCAGAGCAGCCCGTCGAAGTCTCCGAAGGTCCCGTTGACGCCGATCCGCGAGCCGATGGAGTTGGTCTGGTTGTTGAAGGCGACCGCGAGGTTGCCGAGGGCCAGCGGTCCCGCCCGCAGCGCGGTGTCGATGCTGTCCCGCTCGGAGTTGATGGTCTTCATGACCCGGGTCAGCTTCTCCAGGTCGGTGACCAGCGCCCGGTGGTTGTCGTGCACGAACCCCTTGACCGTCCCGACCGCCCGGGCGACCGAGGCGAGCGCGCGCTGGAGCTCGACCCGTTCGCCGACCAGCGACGACGACATGCCCGACAGGTCCTTGATGAACGCGCGCACCAGCCGGTCGTTGCTGCCCAGGGTCTCGGAGAACTTCGCGAGCTGGGTCACCGTCGCGAACAGGTCCCCGCTGCCCCGGCCGAAGGTGTCGGCGGCCTGGGACAGCCGGGTGAGCATCCGGTTGCCGAGCCGGCCCTGGCCCTTCAGGTTCCTCGCCCCGGCCTCGAGCAGGTGGTCGAGCGTGCCGTCCTTGTTCACGCCGTTCGGCCCGAGCGCCTCGGAGAGGTCGCGCAGGCTCGCGTAGATCCGGTCGAGCTCCACCGGGACGCCGGTGTCGGGCAGGGGGATGTCGGCGCCGTCGGCCATCAGCGCACCGCCGGAGTACGCCGGGGTCAGCTGCACGAACCTGTCGGCCACGAGGGTCGGGGTCACGATCACGGCCTTGGCGTCGGCGGGGACCTTGTACCTCGCGTCGTACTCCATGTCGACGCGCACCGAGTTGCCCTCCGGGATGACGGCGGTGACCCGGCCCACGTTCACGCCGAGGATGCGCACGTCGGTGCCCTGGTAGACGCTCACCGCCCGGGGGAAGTGCGCGGTCACCGTCCTGGGCTCCGAGGTGTCGCGCACCAGCAGCAGGACGGTCGCCGCCAGCAGCGCCGCCACGGTGGCGGCGACCAGCGCGCGACTGTTCACTCGTTGCAGCATGCGCATCACTCCGGGACGAACTCGCCGGTCGGGATGGCCGCGAGGTTGACGACGTACGCGTCGAACCACGGCCCGGTGCCGATGGTGTTGCCGAGGATCGAGGAGTAGGGACCGACCGCGTGCAGCGTGGCCTTCAGCTGCTTCTCCTTGCTGTTGAGCAGGTCGAGGAGGTCGTCGACCTGCGCGAGCGCCGGGCCGATCTCCTCCTCGTTGTCGGTGGCGACGCCGCGCAGCTGGACCGCGAGCACGCGGGCGTTGACCAGCAGCTGGTGGATGGCCGCCTTGCGCCGACGCAGCTCCTTGAACACCAGGTCGCTGTGCTGCATCAGGTCCACGATGTCCTCGCTCCGGTCGGCGAGGACCTTGCTCACGTTGCGCGAGCTCTCGAGCAACGACCGGATCTGCTCGTCGCGGGAGGCGACCGTGCGCGAGAGCCGCGCGATGCCCTCGAAGCTGGAGTGGATCTCCGGGCCCGCGGTGTCGACCGTGTCGGAGATGACGTTCAGCGCCTTGCCCAGCTGGTCGGTGTCGATCCGCTCCGTGGTGGAGGTCAGGTCGCCGAAGACGCCGACGATGTCGTACGCCGACTGGGTGCGGCTGAGCGGGATCACGTCGTCGGAGGAGAGCTGTCCCGAGCCGGCGGGCGTGAGCTCGAGGTACTTCTCACCGAGCAGGTTCAGCACCTCGACCGAGGCCCGGCTCTCGTCGCCGAACTCGACGCCGTGGTCCACCTCGAAGGTGACCAGGACCTTGTTGTCGCCCTCGATCCCGACATCCTTGACGCGTCCCACCCGGATGCCACCGACCTGCACCATGTTGCCGCGGTGCAGCCCGCTGGCGTCGGAGAACTCGGCGCGGTAGAGGTCACCGCCGAAGCCGGGGAACTTGGAGAGGTTGAAGGCGGCTGCCATCACCAGCAGCATCACCACCAGGGTGATCGCGCCCAGCCTGAGGATCTGGGCCTCGGAGTAGCGCCTCATGAGGTCTTGCACCTGGAGGCGGTCGACTGGAAGGAGAGGTGGTTGAGCTCGGCCTGGAGCTGCTTGAGACCGGGGGTGTTGCTGATGACCGGCAGCTTGATGTTCCCGCTGAACCCGCAGAGGTAGTAGTTGTACCAGCTGCCGTAGGTGCCGGTCCGGGTCTGGTCGCTCATCGACTCCGGCAGCCGGTCGAGCAGCTCGACGACCACCTTGCGGTTCTTCGGCTCGTTCAGCAGCTCGGCGAGGCGGCGCAGCTCGACGACGTCCGCCTTGAGCACCGGCCGGCTCCCCTTGACCAGGTCGGCGACGACCGCGGTCAGGTCGGAGATGTTCTTCAGCGACGAGCCGATCGTCCTCCGGTCCCGGGCCAGGTCGGCCATCCACCCCTTCAGCTCCACCACCAGCCGGCTCAGCTGCTGGTGGTGCCGGTCGACGGTGTCGAGCGTCTGGCCGAGGTTGGTGACGACCTGCCCGATCAGCTTGTCCCGGTCGGCGAGGCTGTTCGTCAGGGAGGCGGTCTTCGTCAGCAGGCTCTCGATGGTGCCGCCCTCGCCCTGGAGGACCTGGACGATGTTCATGCTCAGGTCGTTGACCTGCCGGGGGTTCAGCGCCTGGAACAGCGGCTGGAAGCCGTTGAACAGCACCGTGAGGTCCAGGGCCGGGCTGGTCCGCGAGACCGGGATCGTGTCACCGGAGCCCAGCGGCTCGGCGTGCGCGTCCGACCCCTCCTCCAGCGCGAGGTAGCGATCCCCCACCAGGTTGAGGAAGCGGATCTCGGCGCGCGAGGCCGTCGTGAGCGGCACGTCCGCCTTGATCCGGAAGGTGACGATCGCGTCGTTGCGCTCGTAGTGGTCGACGTTCTTGACCTCGCCCACGCTGACGCCGGCGATGCGTACGTCGTCGCCCTTCTCCAGCATCGAGGCGCTGGTGAAGACCGCCTTGTACTCCCTGCCGGCGCCGAAGCCGATGTTGCCCATGATCGCGGCGAGCAGGCCCGTCACCAGCACCGAGGAGAGGGTGAAGATGCCGAGCTTGACCGCGGCGCTGATGGTGGTCGCGTTCCTGCTGCTCAAGAGGACGCCTCCGACCCGCGCACCAGGGGCCCGTACATGAGGGCGCCGAGGGACCCGTAGCTGTCCGCAGGGCGTCCCGACCGGGAGGCCAGCATCGCGTTCACGATCTCCCGCTCCCCCGGCGTACCCGCGAACCCGCTCGACGGCGAGGAGAAGGCGGCCGGCTGGGTGCCGGGCACGCTGCTGGTCGGCGGGTTGTCGTCCATGTCGGTGCCGTCCCGGAGCGGCTGGGGACCGATCGGGATGGGCGGGTTCGGCAGACCGAGGCACCACGGTCCGCGCCCCACCTCCCCGTAGGCGGGGCGGTCGCGCTGGTCGTACTCGCGGTACTGCGGGGTGTTGAAGATGAACTCCTGGCGGATGATGCTGCCGGCGAACACCTTGGAGAGCAGCGGCTCGTAGCGGGCCAGGCCCCGGAGCAGGCAGGGGTACTCCGGGGAGTAGACCGCGAGCAGCCGCGTCATCGGCTCGGTGACCTGGCCGATGCGGATCAGGTTCGACCCGTTGTCCTGCAGCACCCGGGTGGAGGTGTCGGCCAGCCCCTGGAGGTCGCCGAAGAAGACGTCGAGGTCGTCCTTCTCCTCCAGCACGGTCTTGCTGGTCACCGTGACGTTGCGCAGCATCCCGATCAGGTCCGGCGCCGCGATGTCGTAGGTGTCGGCCACCTGCGCGAGGAGCACCAGGTCCTTGCGCAGGGTGGGCAGGTGCGCGTCGACCACGCCGAGGTAGGAGTCGAGCTTGTCCATCGTCTCGCCGATCCGCTCGCCGCGTCCCTGCAGGGCCGTGGCGAGGGCGTTGAGGGTGGCGTTCAGGTCGGCAGGCTGCACCGAGCGGAGCAGCGGGAACAGGTTCGCGAGGATGCGGCTCAGCTCGACATTGGTCTCGACCCGGTCGGCGGGGATCACGTCGCCGTCGGCGAGCGAGGAGCCCGACGGGTGCTGGGGCCGCACGAAGGAGATGTACTTCTGGCCGAACAGCGTCGTCGGGAGGATCTGCACCTCGACGTTCTCGGGGATGGCCCGGGCCTCGTCCGGCTGGAGCGCGACCTGGATCGAGGCCTGCTCGCCGTCCTGGTCGATGCTGCGGACCTGCCCGACCAGCACCCCGTGGATCCGGACGTCGCCGAACTTCGCCAGCTGGAGCCCGGCCCGGTCGGCCTTGATCGTCACCGTCGTGACCTCGTCGAAGGCCTTCTGGTAGACCGCGATCGAGAGGCCGATCAGGGTCGCGATCAGCGCCAGGAAGGTCACGCCGGCGACGAGCAGCCGGGTGTGCTCGGCCCGGCTGCCGTGGTGGACGTTGACCAGCATGCGCCTACCCCGTGATCCGCACGGTCGTGGTGGAGCCCCAGATCGCGAAGCTCAGGAAGAAGTCGGCGACCACGACGGTCACGATGCTGGTGCGGATCGCCCGGCCCACGGCCATGCCGACGCCGGCGGGGCCGCCGGAGGCGGTGTAGCCGTAGTAGCAGTGGATCAGGATGATCGCCGTGGCGAGGAACAGCAGCTTGCCGAAGGACCAGAGCATGTCGATCGGCGGCAGGAACTGCAGGAAGTAGTGGTCGTAGGTGCCGGGTGACTGGCCGTAGACCAGCGTGGTGATCAGCCGCGGGGAGAGGTACGACGCGCAGAGCGCCACGATGTAGAGCGGGATGACCGCGACGAAGGCCGCGATCATCCGGGTCGTGACCAGGAACGGCAGCGACGGGATCGCCATCACCTCGAGGGCGTCGATCTCCTCGGAGATCCGCATCGCCCCGAGCCGGGCGGTGTAGCCGCAGCCGACCGTGGCGGCGAGCGCGATCGACGAGACCAGCGGCGCGACCTCACGCGTGTTGAAGTAGGCGGAGATGAACGCGCTGAACTTCGCGACCCCGATCTGGCTCAGGGACGCGTAGCCCTGGATCCCGACCTCGGTGCCGGCGAAGAAGGCGAGGAAGGCGATGACGCCCACGGTCCCGGCGATCAGGCTCAGTCCCCCGGCGCCGAACGTCACCTCGGCGAGCGTGTTGACGATCTCCCGGGGGTATCGCCTGATCGCGCGCGGGGTCCAGGCCAGCGCCTTGACGTAGAACAGCAGCTGGTCGCCGTACTGCTCCAGGGAGTCCCTGCGGCCCCGGACGATCGTGCTGCCGATCGCGCCCACCCGGGTCGAGCTGATGGTCGCCATGTCACATCCCCGGGGGTGGAACGACCTGGAAGTAGATCGCCGTGATGACGGCGTTCAGGAAGAACAGCAGCATGAACGCGACGATCACGGACTCGTTGACGGCCCGACCGACACCACTGGGCCCGCCGCCCGCGTTGAGGCCCTTGTAGGCACCGACGATCGCGGCGAGCCAGCCGAACACGACGGCCTTGACCATCGAGATGTAGAGGTCCGGCAGGCTCGCGAGCGCGGTGAACGACGACAGGAACGCGCCGGCGGAGCCGCCCTGCACGATCACGGTGAAGAAGTAGCCGCCGCCGATCCCCGCCCCGATCACGAGCCCGTTGATCATCAGCGCGACGAACATGGTGGCGACCACCCGCGGCGCGACCAGCCGCGCCAGCGGGTCGATGCCGAGGACCTCCATCGCGTCGATCTCCTCGCGGATCTTGCGGGCGCCCATGTCGGAGCAGATGGCGGAGCCGGCCGCCCCCGCGATCAGCAGGGCGGCCGCGATCGGCGCGGCCTCGCGCACCACCGCGAGCACGGCCGTGGCGCCGGCGAAGGACTGGGCCCCGAGCTGCCCGGTCAGGTTGCCGACCTGCAGGGAGATCACCGCGCCGAACGGGATCGAGACCAGGATCGTGGGCATCAGCGTGACACTGGTGATGAACCACGCCTGCTCGAGGAACTCACGCGTCTGGAACGGCGAGGTGAAGATCCGCTTGGTGACCTCGACGACCATCGCGGCGATCTCACCGGGCCCACGGATGACCGACACAGCGGAGAACGCCATGGGTCATACCTCCCGGATTCGGTGTGGCCAGCCGCCACAGAGTAGAACGTGTTCTCATTTTGGGCAATCCGGCCCGAGCATGCCCACTGCTGGCTCGTTCAACGAACGTCGACCCGCGAGGTGACGCGTGGGTGGCGGGACATCGCCCCGGGCCGACCTAGGATTCCGGATGTGGAGGAGAGCCAGCCGTGAACGGATCCGGTGACGTCTGGTCGTCGTTCACGCACGACCCCCGGCCCGCGGCCAATGCCGTCCTCCGCGCCTCCGACGCCGACCGGGACGTCGTCCGCCAGGTGCTCGTCGAGGCGTACGCCGACGGCCGTCTCGACCGGGACGAGCTCGACAGCCGGAGCGAGGCGGCCGCGGCCGCCCGGACGCTCGGGGAGCTCCCGCCACTGGTCTCGGACCTGGTCGCGCGGGTGCCGCCGCACTCGTTCGCCCCCGCCCAGGTGCCCCCCGACGAGATGCAGCGGCGTGCGGTCGCGAAGTACCAGTCCGACCGCCGCGAGGCGTTCCTCGGCTTCCTGGGCCCCAGCCTCATCTGCGTCGTCATCTGGTTCGTCCTCGGCATGGGCGGCGGCTTCTTCTGGCCCGGCTTCGTCATCGCCGGCACCGGGATCAACCTGATCCGGACGCTGGTGATGCGCCAGGACATGATCGACAGCAACCGCCGGCGCCTGGAGAAGAAGCAGGCCCGGGAGCTCGAGCGGAAACCGGGCGAGGACGACGAGGACGGGGACCGTTAGTGGTCGACACCGTGGGCCGCCGGGTCCGACTGGCCCAGCAGCACCCCTCCGCCCTGCTGCTGCTCGCCCAGCTGGTCGCCGTGCTCGCCTACCCCTTCCTCGACCAGTCCCGCGCCGGACGGGCCATCATCGGCGTGGTCGGCATGGTCGTGGTGCTGCTGGCCCTCGCCGCCGTCCGCCGCACCCCGGCGCTGACCTGGGTGGCGCTGCTGCTCGGCGCCCCGGCGCTGGTCACCACCGTCTGGGAGGCGATGGACCCCACCAACGACACGATCGTGCTGGTGAACGCGGCGCTGCACGCGCCGTTCTACTTCTTCGTCTCCTACGGGATGATCCGCTACCTCTTCCACGACGAGCGGGTCAGTCGCGACGAGCTCTACGCGACCGGCGCGGCGTTCACCGTCGTCGCCTGGGGGTTCGCCTACGTGTACGCCGCGGCGCAGGTGATCTGGCCCGGCTCGTTCGTCGGCGCCGGCGGCAACGCCGAGCAGTCGTGGTTCGAGCTGCTGTTCCTGTCCTTCACCACGCTGACCAGCGTGGGCCTCTCCGACGTCGTGCCGGTCCTCGCCCACGCGCGGTCGCTGGTGATGGTGGAGCAGGTCGCCGGCGTCATGTACATCGCCCTCGTGGTGGCCCGCCTCGTCGGGCTGACGGTGACCCGCGGCACCCGTCGCTGAGCCCGGCGCGGCCTCAGTCGTCCCAGCCCTCGGGGCGGTGCTTCTTCGGCAGCTTCGCGACGACGAGCCGGTAGGACTCGTCCACGGCCTCGAGCAGATCCTCGTCGGGGATCTCACCGGAGAAGGAGAGGTCGTTCCAGCCGGACCGGCCGATGTAGGCCATCACGGTGGCCGCCCCCGGGTAGCGGTCCAGCCACTCGTCAGCGACCTCCCGGCTCGGCCCTCCCTTGACGCCGACGCCGTCCTGGCCGAGGAAGGCGAAGATCTTGCCCCCGGTGCTCTCGCCCACCTTCATCACCGGGTGGTCGTGGCCCCACGGGTTGTCCGGCCAGGCACCGGGCTTGGCCAGGCAGTACGCCAGGAGCGACTCCGCGTCCATCCGACCATTGTGACCCCCGGTCCCGGTGCCGGCGCGGTGCAACACTGGTCAGAGAGGTCCTCTTCGTGACAGGAGCACGGGCACATGGCTGATGACGGCTGGAGGTGGCCACTCGGGGGGCAGTGGCGGTCCGCTGTCCGGGTCGCGGCCGTGGTGCTGCCGTTGGTGACCTGCGCGATCCTCTCGCCGGTCCGGGAGAGCATCACGGCGGCGACCGCCGTCCTGGTCCTGGTGCTGTGGGTGGTCGCTGCTGCCGCCACCGGCGACCGGGTCGCCGGACTGCTGGCCGCTGTCTCCGGTGGCATCTGGTTCGACTTCTTCCTCACCCAGCCCTACCACCGGTTCACGATCGCCGACGCCGACGACGTCGAGGCCACCCTCCTGCTGATGCTGATCGGCCTGGGCGTCACGGAGATCGCCCTGTGGGGCTACCGGCAGCAGGCCCGCGCCGCCCGACGCTCGGGGTACCTCGAGGGCGTCCTCGGCGCCGCCAAGGTCGTGTCCGAGGGAGACACACCCGCCTCCGCACTGGTCGACCTCGTCGCCCGCCAGATCTCCGACGTGCTGGGTGTCGACGACTGCCGCTTCGTCGAGGGCCCGGTCCACGACGCGCGCATCGCTGCGCTCGACCACGACGGCGTGGTCACCCGGGGCGACCACACCGTGGACGTGGACCGGCTGGGGCTGCCCTCCAACGAGTACGTCGCCCTCCCGGTGCGCCGGGGGTCGCGGGTCGTCGGCCACTTCCTGGTCACCGCCGCCACGCGCGTGGCCTACCCGTCCCGCGAGCAGCGCCGGGTCGCGGTGCTCCTGGCGGATCAGGTCGCTGCATCGGTCGACGCCGGTTGATCGCGCGGCCACGACCCGGCGGCGGAGAGGATCGGCGACGGCTTGAAGCCCTTGACCAGGAGGTAGATGCCGAGCGACAGCTCCCACAGGAACTCGGGGATCGTGGCGATGGCCTGCGCCGCGGAGCCCGGCTCGATGACATCGAGCAGCACGGCGGTCCCCGAGGCGATGATCAGCGGACCTCCGACCAGCCCCAGCATGGCCATGCCCCGCGGCACGAGGCCGGATGCGTACATCAGGTATCCGAGGATCAGGCCGTTCCCGACGCCGACCACCCAGCCGGGCCCGAGCAGGAACGTCCAGTCGTGGACCGCGACGAGCGACCTGCCGGCCGTCACGAACGAGCCCGAGTCCCCGCCACCGGCGTCCGCGAAGTCCTGGCGCAACGTCACGATCGACATGAGGCTGACGATGCCGACGGCGATGAAGGTGCATTCGACGAGACGGGCTGAGACATAGCCGAGAGCGAGCGTTTCGTTCTGCCGCCTGAGGATCGGGAACAGCACCACGGCGGTGCCGACGTTGGCGACGATGAGGAGGACCTCGAGCAGGGCGCCCGCGGCCACGCGCGTGTCAGTGCCGGCACCGACGATGTAGTCGGTGTGGTCCAGCACCGGGGTGTAGAGATAGAGCGCTGCCGGGATCGACGTGACAAACGTGATCAGGAAGAGCGCGCCGGTGATGAATGCGGTTCTTCTGCTGGAATCCATGTGAGCTCCCTTCGTCGGGCTGCGAGGCGGTGCGACGTCCTATTCGACCTGGATGGTGCCGGCGGCCGAGGTGACGTTCCAGCGGCCTCGGTCGTCCTGCACGGCCAGAGTGACCAGGTACGTGCCCGGTTCGGTGTAGGTGTGGGTCGCCCTCGCCTCGTGGGCGAGCGCGCCGTCGCCGAACTCCCACAGGTACGTCACGACCGAGCCGTCCGCGGCGGAGCTGGTGAGGCGTCGACCGTGACGGTGCGGCCCGCGAACGACTGCCGGATCCGGGCCGTCGGCGCGACGTTCTCCGCCGGCGGCTGGTGGATGTCGAGAAGAGTCTCCTCGCCGCCCGGGGCGACCCGGGCGCCGTACAGGGTGGCGGTCCAGGTGCCGCGCTCGGGCGACGTCACGTGGTAGCTCTCGAAGGTCGGACCCACCTCGTGGACGACGTCCGCGGCCGTGGTGTCCCGGTCGATCACCCGACCCGACGGCGAGGTCAGCGACAGCACCACGTCGCCGTCGGTCCAGCGGCTGGACACGTCCAGCCGGCCGGGGCGCACGTCGAACCGGTGAGTGACCGTTCCCGGCTGTCGTACCACTGGACTCCCCCTCGACGTCGCGGACCAGGGTGCCGTGGTCCCAGTGTCTCCGGTGGTCGCTCGTCCGACCAGTGGTTCTCCGCGATCCACAGCGGCAAACGCTGCGCTTCCGCCCCGCGATCCATCAAGATGAAGGGTGCGCGACTGGTGGCGAGCGGGCCTCACGGGCGGGATGACCCGGCTCCGTGGTGACGGCCGCGCGACCCTGCTGTGGTCGCTGCGGATCACGGTCGCCGCGACGGCGAGCTACGTCGCGGGCACGTTGCTCTTCCCGGGCACCCAACCGCTGCTCGCGCCGCTGACCGCGATGCTCGTCGTCCAGGTCACCCCGGTGTCGCTCCTCGCCAGCGGACTCGACCGGGTGGTGGCCGTCGTGGCCGGCGTCTCGCTCGCCGTGGGCTTCTCCGTCATGGTCCCGCTCGAGTGGTGGAGCCTCGGCCTGCTCATCTTCGTCTCCATCACGATCGGCCAGGTGCTGCGGCTGCGCTCGAACCTGATCGAGGTCGCGATCAGCGGCATGCTCGTGCTCGGCGTCGGGTCCCTGGCCGCGGAGTCGGCCGCCTGGCAACGCATCGCCGAGACGCTGGTGGGCGCCGCCGTCGGCATCGCCGCGAACCTGCTGTTCCCACCGAAGGTCGCGAGCGCCGATGCGGGCAAGGCCATCGACGGGCTGGCCGACACGGTCAGCGACCTGCTGAACCGCGCCGCCGACGAGCTCACCGACCTGGCGGCCGAGGGCCGGGAGGTGGCGCCGTCCGCACGAGCGTGGCTGGGTGAGGCGCGGCGCATCACCCACGACATCCCACGGGTCGGTGCTGCGCTCCTGCACGCCGAGCAGGGCCGCAGGTTCAACGTCCGCGCGGTCGGCACACCCAACGTGGGGCCGGGGCTGCGGCAGGGGCTCGAGTCGCTGGAGCACTCCGCGGTCGCGATCCGCGGGATGTTCCGCGCACTGGTGGACGCGACGCAGGACGCGACCTGGCTCGACTCCGAGAACGCCGAGCCCGTGCTGCTCGGGCTCGCCCAGACGTTCGCCGAGATGGCCGCCGGCATCGATGCGTTCGGCCAGCTGGTCCACGACGAGGCGGGTCCCGCAGAGCACATCAGCTCCGCTCACGTGCGGGTCCTCCGGGAGGCGCTCGAGGGACTGCACGAGGCACGCGCCAGGCTCGAGGACGTGATCCTGGCCGGCGCCGACCCGGAGCTGCTCGAGCTGCACGTGGCAGTGCTCTCGACGGTCAAGCGGCTCCTGCGCGAGCTGGATCTCGCCGAGCGGATCCGACGCCAGCTCCGGCTGGTCCCACCGGCCCGGCCGCGGCTGCCGCGCGCCGGCATCCCGACGCCGGGCAGGCGGACACCCGCTGCGCCCGATGCCTCACCGGACGCGGAGACCCAGCTGCTGCCGAGCCTCCCCGACGATCAGCAGCCCGCGCGCGAGCCCGACCGCGCCGACGAGTGAGTCGCCGCGGTGACGGCTACTCGTCGTCGTCCAGCAGACCCTCCCGCCGGGCCTCGGCGACGATGCGGCGTACGTTCTCCAGGCTCCCGCAGCCGGCGTCGATCTGCTCGTTGCGCTCCGTGGCGAACGCCTCGCCGAGGTCCGCCCGCACCCGCTCCCCGACCTCCTCGCGGGCGGGGTTGAGGATCGTCAGCTCCTCCTCGGTCAGGTGGTGGTTGACCAGCCGGGCGAGCTCCTCGACCGCGTCGTCGAAGGCCTGGGTGTCGGTGCCCTTCAGCTCCAGGACCGCCAGCAACGCCTCGTGGCCCTCGGCGTGCTCCTCCTTGCCGTGCTCGGCCTCGTGCTCGCCGACGGCCTGCTTGCGGCGCAGCTTGGGGTAGACGTGCTTCTCCTCGGCCTCCGCGTGTGCGACGTGCAGGGTGGCGAAGGCCTGTCGTACGGCGTCCCTGTCGGTGCTGCTGTCCCGCAGGTCGCGCAGGAGGGCCTCGAAGCGGCGGTGGTCGTCGAGGATCAGCTCCACCACGTCGCCGGAGACGGGCCTGCCGAGGTCGATGGTCGTCATGTCCCGCACCCTAACGGGCGGCCCCAGCCCTCTAGGGTGACGTCGATGCCCGCCGATCGCAGCCCCGTCGCCGCCTGGGGGCTGATCCTGGCGGTCACCGCCGTCGCGAGCCTCGGCTTCGAGCTGCTGGCGCTGCCCTCCCCCGTGCTGTTCGGCGCGCTGCTGGGCGGGATGGCGCACGCCCTGACGTCGAGCCGGGCCCTCGGCGTCCCGGTCCTGGCCTTCCGCGTCGGCCAGGCACTGATCGGCATCACGATCGGCTCGATGGTCAGCCTGGAGGCCCTGGCCCGGATGCGCTCGGACCTGCTGCCGATCGTTCTGGTGACCCTGGCGACGCTGGTGGCCAGCCTGGCCGCGGGCTGGCTCTTCGCGCGACGCCGCGACGTCTCCGGGGTCACCGGCGTCTTCTCGCTGATCGCGGGCGGGGCCTCCGGCGTCGTCGCCGTGGCCCACGAGCTCGGTGCCGACGACCGGGTGGTCACCGTCGTGCAGTACCTGCGGGTGCTCCTGGTCCTGGTGGCGATGCCCCTGGTCACCACCGCCGTCTTCCACCCCGAGCGCGGCGTGGGGACCCTCGCCCAGGGGGATGCGCCGTGGCCGACGGACCTGGCGTACGTCGCGGTCGCCCTCGTCGTGGGCCTGCTGGTCGCCCGGTTCAGCGGGGTCCCCACGGCGACCCTGCTCGGCCCGCTGGCGGTGGCGGTCGCGCTGAGCGTCGGTGGCTGGTTCGGCTTCGACCAGGCCGCGGTGCCGCTGCTGCTCCAGTGGCTGGCCTACCTGCTGATCGGCGTCCAGGTCGGGCTGCGCTTCACCCGGGCCAGCCTCGCCGCGATCACCCGGATGCTGCCCGTGGTCCTCGCGCTGATCGCCGGGCTGATCGGGCTGTGCGCCGGGTTCGGCGCGCTGCTCACCCTCACGACCGGGGTCGACGGCCTCACGGCGTACCTCGCCACGACCCCGGGCGGGCTGTTCGCGGTGCTGGCCACCGCGGCGGACAGCGGGTCCGACGTCACCTACGTGATGGCGGTGCAGATCTTCCGGCTGCTGGTGATCCTGCTGCTCACGCCACCGTTGGCGAGCTGGCTGCGTAGAGCTCGTCGCGGTTGATGACCGACCGCGCCCGCCGGCGGTAGCGCCAGACCTGGACCAGCCCGACCGCCCACAGGACGTACTGCGCGCTCATCGCCCACCGGAACGCCGCCGGTGTGTACGCCGTGCTGTCACCGGGGGTGCGCCAGTCCAGGACGAGGCCGACCGCGACGACGAGCAGCAGGCTGGCGAGGAAGCCGCCCTGGTTGATGATCCCGCTGGCACTGGCCAGCCGGTCCGCGGGGTTGGAGGTCCGGCCGACGTCGAAGCCGATCATCGAGGCCGGCCCACCGACGCCCACGACGAGCGCGAGGACGACCAGCAGCCACACCGGCGCCGAGCCGGGCCAGGCGAGCACCACCGTCCACACGGCCGCGATGGTCGAGACGATGACCAGCGCCATCGACGAGCGGTGCCAGGGATGGCTGCCCACCAGCCACCCCAGCGTGGGGCCCGCGATCATGACGGCCACGATGAGCACGGTCAGCAGGCTGCCCGCGGTGGTCGGGCTCAGGCCCTCGCCGCGGACGAAGAACGGGTAGCCCCACAGCAGCGTCAGCGCAGTGAGGCTGAACTGCGTCGAGAAGTGGATCCAGAACCCGAGCCGGGTCCCGGGGTGCGCCCACGAGGCGGCCAGGCTGGCGCGCACCGCCGCCAGCGACAGCCGGGGTCCCCGGAGATGACGGGCCTCGGGGCTGTCGTGGAGGACCAGGAGCAGGGCGACGGCCAGCACGACGCCGAGCGAGGCCGCCGCGAGGTACGCGGTGGTCCAGCCGAGGTGGCCCAGGGCCCAGGTCATCGGGATCGCCGCGACCACGGCACCGAGCTGTCCCAGGGTGCCGGTCAGCTGGGTGACCAGCGGGATCCGGCGGACCGGGAACCAGGTGCTCACCAGGCGGAGCACGCAGATGAACGTCATGGCGTCGCCCATGCCCACGAACACCCGCGCGACCAGCGCGAGCCCGTAGGTGTCGGCCACCGCGAAGCCGCACTGGGCCGCGGTGAGCAGCAGGGTGCCGCCGAGCAGCACGCTGCGCGAGCCGAACCGGTCGACCATCAGGCCGACCGGGATCTGCATGCCGGCGTACACGAGCAGCTGCAGCATCGTGAACGTCGCCAGCTGGGACGCGGAGATGTCGAAGCGCTCGGTGGCCGCGAGGCCCGCGACCGCGAGCGAGGAGCGGTGGAAGACCGCGAGGAAGTAGACGAGGAGACCAGTGACCCAGACGGCGTAGGCGCGGCGAGGGGTCGCCGTCACGCGGCGCGCCCGGCGTTCACGGGAAGTGGACGTCCGGTGCGTGCGATGGCAAGGCCGAGGAGCGAAGGCGGCCCGGGGTTGGCCGTCGAGCGACGAGAACGCAGCCAGCGTGCGTGCCGGGCGTTCACTTGGTCGCCTCCATCATCTGGCGGAGCTCCTTCTTGAGCTCCGAGATCTCGTCTCGCAGCCGGGCCGCCACCTCGAACTGGAGCTCGGCGGCCGCATTCCGCATCTGGTCGGTCAGGTCCTGGATCAGCTGTGCGAGGTCGGAGCTGGGCATCCCGGCGAGGTCGGCGGCGTGCTTGCCCGCCGCTTCCTTGGACAGACCGGGGACGGGCTGCTTGGCCTTCACGCCACCGGCGCGCCCCTTGGCCTCGGTGCCGGCCCAGGTCTCCAGCAGCGCCTGGGTGCTCTCGTCCTCGCGGGCGAGCATCTCGGTGATGTCGGCGATCTTCTTGCGCAGCGGCTGCGGGTCGATGCCGTGGGCGGTGTTGTAGGCGACCTGCTTGGCCCGGCGCCGGTTCGTCTCGTCGATCGCGGACTCCATCGACCGGGTGATCCGGTCGGCGTACATGTGCACCTGGCCGGAGACGTTGCGCGCCGCCCGGCCGATCGTCTGGATCAGCGACTTGTCGGAGCGGAGGAAGCCCTCCTTGTCGGCGTCGAGGATCGCCACCAGCGACACCTCGGGCAGGTCGAGGCCCTCACGGAGCAGGTTGATGCCGACGAGCACGTCGTACTCCCCCAGCCGCAGGTCGCGCAGCAGCTCGATCCGCTTGAGGGTGTCGACCTCGGAGTGGAGGTAGCGGGTGCGGATGCCCGCGTCGAGCAGGTAGTCGGTGAGGTCCTCGGACATCTTCTTGGTCAGCGTGGTGACCAGGACGCGCTCGTGCTTGTCGGTGCGCGTGCGGATCTCGTGGATCAGGTCGTCGATCTGGCCCTTGGTCGGCTTGACCACGACCTCGGGGTCGATCAGGCCGGTGGGCCGGATGATCTGCTCCACCGTGTCCCCGCCGACCTTGTCGAGCTCGTAGTCGCCCGGGGTCGCCGAGAGGTAGATCGTCTGGCCGATCCGGTCGAGGAACTCCTCCCAGCGCAGCGGCCGGTTGTCCATCGCGCTGGGCAGCCGGAAGCCGTGCTCGACCAGGTTCCGCTTGCGGGACATGTCGCCCTCGTACATGCCGCCGATCTGCGGGACGGCGACGTGGGACTCGTCGACGACGAGCAGGAAGTCCTCGGGGAAGTAGTCGAGCAGGCAGTTCGGCGCCGACCCGCGCGCCCGGCCGTCGATGTGCATCGAGTAGTTCTCGATGCCGGAGCAGGAGCCGACCTGGCGCATCATCTCGATGTCGTACGTCGTGCGCATCCGCAGCCGCTGGGCCTCCAGCAGCTTGCCCTCGCGCTCGAACTTCGCCAGCTGGTCGTCCAGCTCGGTCTCGATGCCGCGGATCGCCCGCTCCATCCGCTCGGGACCCGCGACGTAGTGGGTGGCCGGGAAGACGTAGAGCTCCTCGTCCTCGGTGAGCACCTCCCCGGTGACGGCGTGCAGCGTCATCAGCCGCTCGATCTCGTCGCCGAAGAACTCGATCCGGACCGCGTGCTCCTCGTAGACCGGGAAGATCTCGAGGGTGTCGCCGCGGACCCGGAAGGTGCCCCGGGTGAAGCTCATGTCGTTGCGGGTGTACTGGATCTCGACCAGCCGGCGCAGGATCGAGTCGCGGTCGTGCTCCTCCCCCACCTTCAACCGGATCATCCGGTCGACGTACTCCTGCGGGGTGCCGAGGCCGTAGATGCAGGACACCGTGCTCACCACGATCACGTCGCGGCGGGTGAGCAGCGAGTTGGTCGCCGAGTGGCGCAGCCGCTCGACCTCCTCGTTGATGGAGGAGTCCTTCTCGATGTAGGTGTCCGTCTGCGGGACGTAGGCCTCGGGCTGGTAGTAGTCGTAGTACGACACGAAGTACTCGACCGCGTTGTCGGGGAAGAGCTGGCGCAGCTCGTTGGCGAACTGGGCGGCCAGCGTCTTGTTGGGCTGCATCACCAGCAGCGGCCGCTGCACCTGCTCGGCGACCCAGGCGATCGTGGCGGTCTTGCCGGTGCCGGTGGCCCCGAGGAGCACGATGTCCTCGACCCCGCCCTTGATCCGCTTCGAGATCTCCGCGATCGCCGTCGGCTGGTCGCCGGACGGCTGGTAGTCGGAGACGACCTGGAAAGGTGCCACCCGGCGCTCGAGATCGGTCACTGGTCGCATACGACGAGCCTAAACGTCGCCGCCGACAGTGGTATTCCGCGTCCGGCGCGCGGGGCGGCGTCAGGCGCCCGTGCGCGACCCCTGCTGCTGCTCGAGGTGCGCCTTCAGCGAGCCCCAGACCCGGCGCTCCTGCCGGCGTCCCAGGAACGCGACCACCGGGCCGAGCATCCGCAGCCGGCCCGTGGTCCGGACGTCCCAGTCCCAGGTCATCCGGGTGCCGGCCGGCGACGGCACGAAGTCCAGCGTGCCGTCGATGATCGTCCCGTCCACCGACGTCAGCACGCCCAGGTGGTGTGGTCGCTGGTAGTCGACCAGCTCGCTGGTCATCGGCACCTCGCGGCCGGCGCTCCTCGCCACGGACCGGAAGCGGCTCCCCTCACCCACCGGCCCGGGAGCCACCTGCTCGCACCTCACCATGGCCTGGTTGTACGCCGGCTCGTTGGTCTGGTCCGCCACCACGTCGAACACGGCCTCCACGGGCCGTGCGATGTCGATCGATCCCCTCACTCGTGGCATGTCTCCCCACCCCTCTCGAAGCCAGTGAACCGCCGGGCGGTCCGGTGGCTGCAGGTCCGAAGGTCCCGGCGGGCGGTGGCTGCAGGTCCGAAGATCCCGGCTGCCCCGCCCGATCGCCGCCCGGGTGCGGGGGTGCCGACTAGATTGTCTCCGTGACCACATCCGTCCCATCCGTCGCCGACCGGCTGATGCGGATGCTGCGCCGGACCCTGCTCGCGGTCTTCGGGGTGCAGCTGGCGCTCGCGATCGGGATGTCGCTCGTGGACTCCTACCGCCGGCGGGGCAAGAAGCCGAAGCCGTTCCCGGTCACGCCCCCGCGCACCGTCCCGATCGGCGACGGCACGGTCACGACGTACACGTTCGGCAGGGACCTGTTCGACGACATGATCGCCGCCATCGAGGGGGCGACCCGCCAGGTCCTGCTGGAGACCTACATCTGGAAGGGCGACGAGATCGGCGAGCGCTTCAAGACCGCGCTCGCGGCGGCGGCCGAGCGCGGCGTGGAGGTCTACTGCATCTACGACGGCTTCGCCAACCTGGTCGTCTCGCCGCGGTTCAAGCGGTTCCCGCCGACGATGAAGGTGCTGAAGTACCCCGTGTACGCCGCGGGGTGGCGGGTCCTCGACCTGCGCCGCTACGGCCGCGACCACCGCAAGATCCTCGTGGTCGACGACGAGGTGGGGTTCGTGGGCGGCTTCAACATCGGGTCGGCCTACGAGACCGAGTGGCGCGACACCCACATGCGGATCACCGGACCCGGGGTCTGGGACCTGAAGCGGGCCTTTGCGGACTTCTGGAACCTCAACCGCCGGCGGCGGATCGGCACCAGCGAGCGACCGCTGCTGCTGGAGACCGCGTCGACCTGGGAGCCGCGGATCCGCTTCCACCGGAACGTGCCGCGACTGTGGATGTTCCCGATCCGGGGCATGTACCTCGAGGCGATCAACCGGGCCAGCCGGAACGTCTGGATGACCCACGCCTACTTCATCCCCGACCAGGACTTCGTCGACGCGATGAAGGCGGCCGCCCGGCGCGGGGTGGACGTGCGGCTGCTGATCCCGCTGAAGTCCAACCACATCGTGGCCGACTGGATCTCCCGCGGCTACTTCAGCCAGCTCCTCGACGCCGGCGTGCGGATCCTCCGCTACCGGGACGCCATGGTGCACTCGAAGACCTCGACGATCGACGGCACCTGGACGACGGTCGGCACCGCGAACATCGACCGGCTCAGCCTGAGCGGCAACTACGAGATCAACGTCGAGCTGATCGACGAGGAGCTGGCCGCGGCGATGGAGGAGATCTTCGCCGTCGACGAGTCCAACTGCCTGGAGCTCACCAGCGGCGAGTGGGAGGCGCGCGACCTGCACCGCAAGTTCACCGAGTTCGTGCTGGCCCCGCTGCGCCCCCTGCTCTGACGGCCCTGCTCTGACTGCCCTGCCCTGAGGACCGTCACTCCGGCCCGAGCTGCGCGGCGACCTGCGTGTCGCGCTGGGACTCGGTCAGCCACACCCGCCAGTCGTCGCCCTGCCGGTGCCCGCAGGGCCGCGCGGCGGCGACGGAGGCCGACCGCGGCCAGCAGTGCAGCTGCTGGACGTCCCCGGAGACCGACTCGCGCAGCGTCCCCTTCCGGCCGCGGTGGTCGACGTCCAGCGACGTCATCACGGCGACCGGGTCCCCGGTGGCCGGCTCCTCACGGACGACGACCCCGGTCAGCAGGTAGCTGACGTGGACCAGCCGGGTCCGGCCCCCGAGGTCCACGACCCGGGGCTCGATGCCGACGGCGCCGGGACCCTCCACGGCCTTCCCGTCGGCGGCGACCTTCACGAACGTGGCCACGGGCGGACCGCCCGGGCCGGGGATCGGGTCCGCGCGCAGGGTCACCGTCCTGATCGGCGCCCGGGTCCGCACCCACTGGTCGACGTCGAGGACCCCCGACTCGAGGACCCGGGTGTGCACGTACGCCCCCGCTGCCGGGCAGCGCGTCGGGGGGCTGCGGTTCGGGGGCGACGAGCACCGGGGGACGATGGTGGCGATGGGCGCCGGGGTCCCTGGTCCCGCCGAGGCTGTTCACGGCCGAGGCGAGCACCACGACGACCGCGCCGACCAGGCCGACCCTGAGCGCGCGCCCGAACTTCGTCACGGCTGGCCTCCGCCCCCGTCCGCGACCGCCCCGGAGACGGTCGTCCCACAGTGAAATGAGACCACCGCGGCAGGGCGCTCGCAGCCGAGTCGCGCGATCAGCGGACCAAGTTCCCCACCATCGGGGACGAAGGGCTCCTCAGCGCGGCTGCGGGATGTCGATGACCGAGCTCAGCTGGAGCGCCTTGGCCTTGTCACCGCGGACCTTCAGCTGGCCCTTGAGCACGCCGGTCACCGGGTTCAGGTGCCCGGTGGCGAGCCGCAGGTAGTCGTGGGCCTCGCAGGTCACCGTGGCGTCCCGCTGCTCCCCCTCGTCGCCGGCGGCCACGGTGGCGGCCCCGCCGGTCACGCGTACGACGTACCGCTCGACGTCGCCGCTCGGGTTGCCGAGCAGCCGGAACCCGATGGTCAGCTCCACCTTCGCCGCCTTGCGCGGGTTCACGTACTCGGGCAGCCGGCGGAAGATCTCCCCCAGCACGATGGACCGGAAGCCCGACGTCATGACCTTCTTGAGGTGGTCGGAGCGGACCTCGGCGAGGGCCGTGGCCACGTCGACCGGGTCGAGCGCGGTGGGGTCGACGGCCACCTCGCCGGTGCCCGGCACCCGGAAGATCCCGCCGACCGCGAGCGCCAGCATCGCGTCGCCGTCGATGTCGAGCTTCCCGCTGAGGTACTCCAGCCCCGCGTTGCGCTCGCCGCTGACGATCCGCACGAAGCGCAGCAGGCTGGTGCGCAGCACGACGTCGGTGGGCTCGACGTCCGACAGGCCCGGCCTCAGGGTCATGCCACCGCCGTCGAAGGCGATCCCGTGCCGCTCCAGCAGGGTGCCGCGCCGCTCGAGGTCGAAGCGCACGACGCCGCGCAGGTCGGCCAGGCGCTCGGCGACGGCGTACTCGTGGAGCCGGGCCAGGATGCCCTCGACCGCGGCGGGCCGGATCTCGTCGCGGGAGACCAGCCCGAGCAGCTCCTCGTCCGTGGTCGCCCGCACCGCGGCCACCAGTGCCTCGGGGTCGACGTCGGCGAAGAAGGCTGCGGCCTCGGCCCGGGAGGCCGTGCGGAGGTGCTGGAGGTCGGGGGTCACGCCGTCACCGTACCGGCGGTACGGGCAGCCTCGACAGCAGCACGCCAGCTGCCGGACAGGGTCAGACCCGGCGGGTGACCGTGGCGGGCAGGTGGGTGCGGGGCGCCATCCGGGCCCCACGCCGCGGCCGGTGCAGCCCGGCCACGCCGACCAGCGCCTGGACCCGGCCCCGGTGCGGACGCCAGGGCTCGAGGAACTCCTCGAGCTGGTCGTCGTCGAAGGGGGTCCCGGTCAGCGCCCAGCCGATGTCCTTGGCCACGTGGTAGTCCCCGAACGAGACCGCGTCGGGGTCCCCGTGGGCGCGCTGCCGCACCTCGGCGCTGGTCCACACCCCGATCCCGGGCAGGCTCCGCATCCGGCGGTCCGCCTCGTCGTGCGGCAGCCCCGCGGTGCGCTCCAGGGAGTCGGCCACCCGTGCCGCCTGGACCAGGGTCCGCGAGCGGGCCGGGTCGACGTGCATCCGCAGCCACTCCCACGACGGGATCGTGCGCAGCCGGTCGGGCGTGGGCTGGATCCACAGTCGTCGGCCCCGCGGCCCGGGGCCGGGCGCGGGCTCGCCGTACCGGTGCACCAGCATCCGGAAGCCCGCGAACGCCTCCTGCCCGGTGACCTTCTGCTCCAGGATCGCCGGGACCAGCGACTCCATGACCAGGCCGCTGCGCCCGATCCGGACCTCGCCGTGGCGGCGCCAGGCCTCCACGAGCACCGGGTGCCGCGGCTCGAACCCGCTCGGGTCGTCGTCGGCCCCGAGCAGCCCCGGCACCGACCCCAGCGCCCAGGCCGCGCCCGGGCCCCAGGCCTCGGCGTGCACCTCGCCGTCCGCGGGCCTGGCCCGCACGACCAGCGTGGCCGGGCCCTCGGGGGTGCGGAGGCCGCGCCAGTGCCGGCCCGCGTCGTCGAGGTGGTACGTCGGGTCGCCGGCGCCGCGGCGCCGGTGCAGGAGCATCCGCCCGACCGGGCACGGCCGGCCGGGTCGCCACACGCGCACCTGGCCCGCCTCGGAAGTCACCCCGGCACGGTATCCGAGCGCTCCCCCCGTGTCGGCCCCGTGTCGGCGGTCCCGGTCACAATGGCCGGGTGCTGCTCTCCGACCTCGTCGCCACCTCGAACGCCGTGTCGGCGACCCGGTCCCGCAAGGCCAAGGTCGCCGCCATCGCCACGCTGCTGGCCGCGGCCGCGCCCGAGGAGGTCGAGACCGTCACCGCCTACCTCGGAGGCACGCTGCGGCAGCGACGCACGGGGCTCGGCTGGCGCGGCCTCAGCGAGCTTCCCGAGCCTGCCGACGTCCCCACCCTGACGGTGCTGGAGGTGCACCAGGCGTTCGAGTCGATCGCCGCGCTCGCCGGTGCGGGCTCCCAGGCCGCGCGGGCGACCGCGGTCGCCGAGCTGTTCGGCCGGGCCACCACCGCCGAGCAGGCCTGGCTGCGGGGCGTGGTGACGGGTGCGGTCCGCCAGGGCGCCCTCGACGCGCTGGTGCAGGAGGCGGTCGCCCAGGCGGCCGGCGTACCGCTCACGTCGGTGCGGCGCGCCGCGATGCTGGCGGGCTCGACCGTCCGCGTGACGGTGGCCGCGATGACCGGCGGGGAGGAGGCGCTGACCGGGTTCGGGCTCGAGGTGGGCCGGCCGGTGCTGCCCATGCTGGCCTCCAGCGCCCCCGACCTCGCGGCCGCGCTGGTCAAGGCCACCGGCCCGGCCGCCGAACCGGTCTCCGTCGACATCAAGCTCGACGGCATCCGGATCCAGGTGCACCGTGACGGCGACGAGGTCCTGGTCGCCACCCGCACCCTCGAGGACATCACCGCCCGGCTGCCGGAGGTGGTCGCGGTGGCGCGGGCGCTCCCGGCCTCGCGCTTCGTCCTCGACGGCGAGGCCCTCGCGCTCGACGAGGACGGCCGGCCGAGGCCGTTCCAGGAGACCGCCTCGCGCACCGCCCAGCACGCCGGCGTCGCGGTGACGCCGTACTTCTTCGACGTCCTCCACCACGACGGCGAGGACCTGCTCGACGCCCCCGGCTCCGAGCGGCTCGCAGCGCTGGACCGGCTGGTCCCGGCCGAGCACCGGGTCCCGCGGCTGGTCACGGCCGACCCCGCCCATGCCCAGGTCTTCCTCGACGACGCCCTGCGCGCCGGCCACGAGGGCGTGGTGGTGAAGAACCTCTCCGCGCCGTACGACGCCGGCCGCCGCGGCGCCGCCTGGGTGAAGGTGAAGCCGGTGCACACCCTCGACCTGGTCGTGCTGGCGGTCGAGTGGGGCAGCGGCCGGCGCGAGGGCTGGCTGTCCAACATCCACCTCGGTGCCCGCGACCCCGAGACCGGGGCCAGTTCCGGTGAGCACTTCGTCATGCTCGGCAAGACCTTCAAGGGGATGACCGACGAGATGCTCGCCTGGCAGACGACACGGTTCCTGGAGCTGGAGACCTCCCGCTCGTCGTACGTCGTGCACGTGCGCCCCGAGCAGGTCGTCGAGATCGCCTTCGACGGGGTGCAGCGGTCCTCGCGCTACCCGGGCGGGATGGCGCTCCGCTTCGCCCGCGTGGTCCGTTATCGCGACGACAAGTCCGCGGCCGAGGCAGACACCGTCGAGACCGTCCGCTCGTTCCTCTAGCGTTTGCGCGATCCGGTGCAAGAGTGGGCACATGAACGGTCCCACGGACCGACTGGTCCTCGAGCTGACCAGCGTTCTGGACGCTCCCCGCGAGCGGGTCTTCGAAGCGCTGACCGAGCCGGCAGTCCTGAGGACGTGGTGGGGACCCGCTGGCTTCACGATCCCCGAGATCGCGCTCGACCTGCGCGTCGGCGGCGGCTACCGCTTCGGGATGCAGCCACCCGACGGCGACCTGTTCCACCTCGCCGGCGAGTTCCTCGAGATCGACCCGCCGAACCGCCTCGTCTACAGCTTCCGCTGGGAGGAGCCCGACCCCGATGACCGGGAGACCGTCGTCAGGCTCTCCCTCCGCGCCAGAGGCGACGACACGGAGGTGTCGCTGGTCCAGGGCGAGTTCGCGACCGAGGCGCGGCTCGCGCTGCACAGAGATGGCTGGACGGAGTCCTTCCAGAAGCTGCGCGACTGCATCGCTTCCAGCGGGTAGCCGGAGACCGACTGGACCGACACAGCGGAAACCGTACGGCCACCATCCACCCGGCAGGGGCGGGACGTCACGCGCGTGGCACAGCCGTGCAACTCCGGGTTGCAGTTCTCCTACGATGGGCACCATGTCGACCCAGGAACCGCCCGTGGTGGACGGCCGGCGCTCCGCCGCTGCGACCCGCCGCCGGGCCCGCGAGAGGGAGATCCTCGCGGCGACCCGCGCCCTCTTCGACGAGCGCGGCGTGCGCGACGCGCAGATCGAGGACATCGCCCGCGCGGTCGGGATCAACCGCGCGATCGTCTACCGGCACTTCACCGGCAAGGAGGAGCTCTTCGCCCTCACCCTGGTGACCTACCTCGACGAGCTGCGCGAGGCGCTGAGCGAGGCGGCGGCGTCCGAGGCGGACGCCGGGCGGCGTCTGGCCGCGATCGTCGGCGCCTTCGTGGACTACGGCCTCGCGCACCCCGCGTTCACCGACTGCGCCCAGGCGCTGATGCGGCGCAGCGGCCCCGAGCTGCTGGAGGAGATCTCCGAGGGGGCGTTGTTCCGGCTCGGGCGCGGCATCTCCTCGTGCCTCGCGACGCTGAGCAGCGCGCTGGAGGACGGGGTCGCCTCCGGGGACTTCACGGTCGCCGACCCCACGCTGCTCGCCAACACGCTCTACGCCAGCGGGCTCGGGGCCCTGCAGCTGGCGCGGGTGGGGATCCTCGTCAAGGAGGCCGCCCCCGGCATCCCGACCGTCGGCGCGATCTCGCCGGACCAGGTCAAGGACTACCTGGTCGCGTCCGCGCTGGCCCTCGCCGCACGCCCGGCCTGAGGCGGGTCACTCCGGCGCGACCGCCACGATCAGGGTGACCGCGGTGCCCAGCGGCAGCCGGCCGGTCGGGTGGACGGCCACGACACCGCCGGCGCCCTCCGCCTGGGTCCGGTAGGCCCGCGACGGCACCAGCCCCAGGGCGACCAGGTCGCGGGCGGCCTGGTCGTAGGGCTCCCCCGTCACGTCCTCGACGTCGAGGTCGGCACGGCCCGAGGCCACCGTCAGGGTCACGACCGTGTCGTCCTGGCCGCGGGTGCCGGGCCCCGGGCGCTGGTCGAGGACGGTGCCGCGCGTGGCGCCGGGCTGGTCGGCGTACCTGCGCTCCACGTCGAAGCCACGGTTCTCCAGGGTCTGCTCGGCCGCCGCGGCCCGCTGCCCCTCCAGGTCCGGGACCCGTTCCGCGGGGGACCGCGCGGCGACGAACACCGAGCCGGCCACCGCCGCCAGCAGGACCGCCGCGGTCACGTGCGCCCGCCGGGAGCGCAGCACCGGGTGGTGACGCAGGAGCGGGCGGCGCAGCACCGTGCCCGGCACCGCCCCCTGGGGGGCCGCCGCCGCCGGCCAGGACTGCCGCGGCACGAGGGCCGGGGGCCCGGCGAGCGCCGACGCGCGGGCGGCGACCTCGGCCGCATCGGCCGGCCGGTCCTCGGGGTCCTTGGCGATCATCCGCTCGACCAGGGCTCGCACGTCCTCGGGGACGTTCGGGCCCAGCGGCGGCGCCTCGTCCACCATGTGCGCGAGCGCGGTGGCCACGTCGGAGTCGCGGCGGAACGGCTTGCGCCCGCTCAGGCACTCGTAGGCCACCATGCCCAGCGAGTAGAGGTCGGACCGGCTGGTCGCCGACCGTCCCTCGGACTGCTCGGGGCTGATGTAGTCGGCGGTGCCGACGATCGTGCCGGTCAGCGTCAACGGGTCCGCGTCCAGCGTGCGCGCGATGCCGAAGTCGACCAGCACGACGCGTCCCTCGGGGGTGACCAGCATGTTGGCGGGCTTCAGGTCGCGGTGCACGATGCCGGCCTCGTGGGCGACCTCGAGCGCCGCCGCCACCTGGGCGACGATGTCCATCACCTCGACGGGCGGCAGCGTGCGGCGCTCCCGCAGGACCTGCCACAGCGAGGTGCCCTCGACGTACTGCATCACGATGTACGGCGCGGGGTCGCCGCCCGTGGTCTCCTCGCCGTAGTCGTAGACCTGGGCGATACCCGGGTGGTGCAGCGAGCCGGCCAGCTGGGCCTCCGCGCGCATCCGGGCCCGGACGGTCTCGTCGGCGGTGTCGCCGCGCAGCATCTTCACCGCCACCGGACGGTCCAGGAGGATGTCGTGGGCCCGGCGGACCGAGCCGGTGCCGCCCGAGCCCACGAGCTCGTGGAGCTCGTAGCGGCCACCGGCCAGGTCACCCACGACATCCTCCATACGACGGTCGTACCCGTCTCGCCGCGGATCAGTCGTCGGCGTCGTCCTCCTCGTCACCGCTCGAGGGCAGCCAGTGCCGCGGCTCCGGCATCTCGGAGTCGCGCCCCTTGACCGACTTCCAGATCGCCATGTTGAAGAGCCGCTCGTCGATCGCGTCCTCGACCCCGAGCTGCTGACGCGCGGAGATCGAGGCCATCGGCGCGTTCTTCGCGTTCGTGGCGTCCCCCGCCTGCGCCGGCCGGACCGACCGGTAGGCCTTCATGTTCGTGCCGTGGCCGAAGGCCCGGGTCATCGGCGTCGCGAACGTGTCGAACTGGGTCATCGGGGCGACCCCGACGATGTTCTCGATCGTGCGCAGCATCGAGGCGGTGGAGTAGAACGTCGAGTCCACGCGCCCGAACTGGGTGTAGGGGCTGATCACCTGCGAGATGGTCCGGTGCGCGTCGACGTGGTCGGGACCGTTCTGCGCGTCGTCCTCGGTCACGAAGATCGCGGTGTCCTTCCAGTACTTCGAGTGGCTCACCGCGTCCACCAGCCGGCCCAGGGCCAGGTCGTTGTCCGCCACGTAGGCCCGCGGCGTGGGCATCCCGGCCTTGGTGCCGGACGTGTGGTCGTTGGGCAGCCGCACGAACTCCAGCGAGGGCAGGTTCCCGTTGGCCACGTAGCGGTCGAACTCGTTCTTCCACTCGGTGAACCGGGGCGTCCCGCAGTCGTCCCGCCGCGGCTCGAACGTGTCCGGGTTGTCCGGGCAGGCCAGGTCGTAGCCGCGGTAGTCGTGGTCGGTGTGCGCATCGAGCACGCCGTCGGTCGCGACCATCTTCCCGTCGGCGCCGCTGTTGACGTAGAAGCCGTAGTTGCGGAACGAGACGCCCTTCTCCGCCAGCCGCTGCCAGATGTAGGCGTCCTTCAGCGTCTTGTTGGGGACCGTCGCCGGGTCGTCGCTCTCGGAGGGGTAGGTGCCCTTGCGCCCGGAGTAGTTGGCCGGCCACATCGCCTCGGCGTACGGGTTGGAGTTGGCCGACACCGACCAGTTCCAGCCCTGGGCGCTGATCTCCGCGTTGGCGTAGAAGTTGTCCAGCGTCACGAACCGGCGCTGCAGCGCGCGCTGGTTGGGCGCCGACTCCTGGCCGAACAGGTTCAGCGACGGGTCGCCGTCGCCCTTGCCCAGCGAGCCGAAGACCTGGTCGAAGGTCCGGTTCTCCTGCACCACGTAGATCACGTGCCTGATCGCCGGCGTGTGCCCCGTGGTCTCCGGCTTGTCGAAGCCGTCGTTGTCGTGCACCTGCTGGGTGTAGTCGGCGAGCCGGTCGTCGCTCACGGGCAGGGACACCGTCGACAGCGTGCCCTTGATCATCGACCCGACGTACTGGTCCTCGGCCGTGGTCTGCGAGGAGGTGGGGTCGGGGTGGCCGGGGCCGTCGTTCGGCCCGGCCCCGAGTCCCTTGGCGTTGAGGACGAACAGCTTCGAGGGGGTCGCCACCACGCCGGTGGGGTACCACCCGGTGGGGATCAGCCCGGCGGGCTTGCCGTCTGCGGTGTCGATCACCGAGACGGCGTTGTTGCCCGCGTAGGTCACGAACAGCCGACTGCCGTCCGCCGACTCGCTGAGCCCGAACGGCGCGCTGCCGGCCCTGGCGCCGGCGTACGGCGCGAGCGAGATCGTCGAGCGGACCTTGCCGGTCTCCGGGTCGATCACCGAGATCTCGTCGCTGTCACCGTTCGCGACGTAGAGGGTGCCGTGGTCTCCCGAGAGGAGCACGGCGCTCGGGTGGGTGCCGACCGGGATCTCGCCGGTCACCTTCGGCGCCTCGCCGGTGAGGTCGAGCACGCTGACCGTGCTGCCGCCCTGGTTGGTGACCCAGGCGGTGCTGCCGTCCGCCGAGAGCGCGACGCCCTGCGGCGCGTGCCCGACCGGGGTGGTGGTGACCGCGCCGGTGTCGAGGTCGACGACGCTGGCGGCGTCGGCGAGGTGGTCGGCGACGACGAGGCGCTTGCCGTCCGGGGTGACCGCCAGGCCGGCGGGGAACATGTTCACGGTCTCGCCGGCAGGGTTCTTCGTGGGCAGGTCGACCGACGTCGTCTCGGTGAGCCGGTCACCGGCGACGTCGTACACGTGGATCTTCTGCTGGCCGCCGCCGCTGGCGTAGACGCGCTTCCCGTCGGGGCTGAACGCGACGCCCATGAACAGGCCGGCCGGGCGCTTGTACTCGATGGTCTGCACGACCGTGGAGGTGGCCGTGTCGACCACCTGCAGCGACTGGGTGCCCTGACCGTCGTTCGAGACGACCAGCAGCGACCCGTCCGGGGACAGCGCCGACCCCAGCGGCAGGTCGCCGAGGGTGGTCTGCGTGCCGGCGGGGCGGACGTCGTAACCCGAGCGGGGTGACGGCGGTGCCGTCCGGCTTCGGGCCGGCGGTGCGGGTCGGGATGCCCTGCGCGGCGGCGGCCACCCCACCGCCGACCAGCGCGAGCGCCGCCGCCGCCGCGGCCGCGCGACGCAGGGTGATGCCGTGGTTCCGAGATGTCACGGTGTCTCCTCGTTCGAAACGCCGGCGGCCCGAGCGCCGCCGGCTGCCGCGAGGCTAGGAAGACACCGGACCCGCTGCCCGACGCGGACGTGGGCAGCGGGTCAACAGCGAGTGAACAGGAACCGCGTCGGCGCTCAGCGCCTCCGGGATCAGCGCTCCAGGATGGCGACGACGCCCTGGCCGCCGGCGGCGCAGATGGAGATCAGGCCGCGCCCACCGGACCCGTCGGCCTCGGCCTTCTCGGCGAGCAGCTTGGCGAGCACGTTGACGATCCGCCCGCCGGTGGCGGCGAACGGGTGTCCGGCCGCCAGCGAGGAACCCTTCACGTTGAGCTTCGAGCGGTCGACGGACCCCAGGGGCGCGTCGAGGCCGAGGCGCTCCTTGCAGAAGACCGGGTCCTCCCACGCCTTGAGCGTCGAGAGCACCTGCGAGGCGAAGGCCTCGTGGATCTCGTAGTAGTCGAAGTCCTGCAGCGACAGGCCCTCACGCTGCAGCATCCGCGCCACGGCGTACGCCGGCGCCATCAGCAGGCCCTCGCCGCCGTGGACGTAGTCGACCGCGGCGGTCTCGTAGGCGGTCAGGTAGGCCAGGACCGGCAGGCCCCTCTCCTTCGCCCAGTCCTCGGAGGCCAGCAGCACGGTCGAGGCGCCGTCGGTCAGCGGCGTCGAGTTGCCGGCGGTCATCGTGGCGGCCTCGCCCTTGCCGAAGACCGGCTTGAGCTTGGCGAGCTTCTCGACGCTGGAGTCGGGGCGGAGGTTGTTGTCGCGCTCGACGCCGCGGAACGGCGTGATCATGTCGTCGAGGAAGCCCTCGTCGTACGCCGCGGCGAGGTGCTGGTGGGAGGCGGCGGCGAGCTCGTCCTGCTCCTCGCGGCCGATCTGCCACTCCAGCGCCGTCAGCGCCGCGTGGTCCCCCATCGACAGGCCGGTGCGCGGCTCGCCGTTCTGCGGGATCTCGAGGCCGATGTCGCCGGGGCGGATGGCGCCCAGCGCCGCGATCCGGCCCTTGGTGTCGCGCGCGGCGTTGACCTTCATCAGCTTCTTGCGCAGCTTGTCGCTGATCGCGACCGGCGCGTCGGAGGTGGTGTCGGTGCCACCGGCGATGCCGACCTCGATCTGGCCGAGCGCGATCTTGTTGGCGACCTGGATCGCCGCCTGCAGGCCGGTGCCGCAGGCCTGCTGGATGTCGGTGGCCGGCGTCTCCGGGGAGAGCTTCGAGCCGAGCACGGCCTCGCGGGTGAGGTTGAAGTCGCGCGAGTGCTTGAGGACCGCCCCCGCGACGACCTCGCCGAGCCGCTCGCCCTCGAGACCGAACCGGGCAACCAGGCCGTCGATGGCGGCCGTCAGCATCTCCTGGTTGGACGCGCTGGCGTAGACGGTGTTGGAACGGGCGAACGGGATGCGGTTGCCGCCGATGACGGCGACGCGGCGGGTCTCGGTCTTCATGCCCACCATCCTTGCGTTCGCTGCTCAGGGAGTGAAGGTTATGAGTGCCACGTCACGAAATGTGGACGCGGAGTTACACGTCTAGTTACATGATGCCGTTCCCGCCCCGTCTCCAGGAGGACTCGACGTCCATGAGCGACAAGTACCAGGGCTTCGTGCAGTCGCCGATCGGCAAGCTGCTCGTCAAGAACCTCGGCCTGCCCAACCCCACCCCGTTGGAGCGGTACACCGAGGGCGCACCCCTCGTCGACGGCACCGTGCTGCTGGGCGGCCGCGGCCGGCTCGCGGAGTCTCTCCCCGGCCTGCTGGACCTGCTCGGCATCGCCTCCACGGAGGCCGCCGCCGGGGGCGAGACCTACAAGGGCCTGGTCTTCGACGCCACCGGGATCACCAGCTCGGCCGACCTGAACGCGCTGCGCGACTTCTTCACCCCGGTGCTGCGCAGCCTCGACACCTGCCCGCGCGTGGTCGTGCTCGGCACCCCGCCGGAGAGCGTGAAGGGCGGCGAGCGGGTCGCGCAGCGCGCCCTCGAGGGCTTCACGCGCAGCCTCGGCAAGGAGATCGGCCGCGGCGGCACGGTCCAGCTGGTGTACGTCGCCGAGGGCGCCGAGGCGGCCAGCGCCTCCACGCTGGCGTTCCTCCTCTCCCCCAAGTCGGCCTACGTCTCCGGCCAGGTCGTCCGCATCGGCGCGACCGGGACGACGAAGGCCGTCGAGGTCAGCGACTGGCAGCGACCGCTGGAGGGCAAGGTCGCGCTCGTGACCGGCGCCAGCCGCGGCATCGGCGAGCAGATCGCCCGGGTGCTGCACCGCGACGGCGCCACCGTCGTCGGCGTCGACGTGCCCCAGGCCGCCAGCGAGCTCCAGGCCCTGATGTCCGAGCTCGACGGTGACCACCTCACCCTCGACATCACCGGCAAGGACGCGCCGCAGCGGATCGCCCACCACCTGAAGGAGAAGCACGGTGGGGTCGACGTCGTCGTCCACAACGCCGGCATCACCCGGGATCGGAAGCTGGCCAACATGACGGCGTCCAGCACCGGGGACCGGTGGGACTCCGTGATGGCCGTCAACCTGATCGCCCCGGAGCGGATCACCCGCGAGCTGCTCGACCAGGGCGTCGTCAACGAGAACGGTCGGATCGTGGGCGTCGCCTCGATCGCCGGGATCGCCGGCAACGTCGGCCAGACCAACTACGCCGCCTCCAAGGCCGGCGTCATCGGGCTGGTGGACTCGCTCGCCGACGAGGTGAAGGACGGCATCACGATCAACGCGGTCGCGCCGGGCTTCATCATCACCCAGATGACCGCGGCGGTGCCGTTCGCGACCCGCGAGGTCGGCCAGCGCATGAACGCCATGTCCCAGGGCGGGCTGCCGGTCGACGTCGCCGAGACCATCGCGTGGTACGCCAACCCCGGCTCCACCGCCGTCAACGGCAACGTGGTCCGGGTCTGCGGCCAGATGATGCTGGGCGCCTGATGGGCTCGACCGGCTCGACCGACGAGGGCAGCGCTCCGCGGGTCGTGGAGGGGTCCCCCCACGCCCTGCCGATGCTGCTGAAGGCCGCGCTCCCGTCGGTGCCGGGGCTGGGCGCGCTGCCCGGGATCCGCAAGCACGGCAGCGAGCTGCCGGACCTGGCGCTGACCCGGCACGACGTGCCGATCGACCCCGGCCACGTGGCGGCGTACGCCGACGTGTGCGGCTTCCCGCACAAGGACACGGTGCCGCTGACCTACCCGCACATGCTGGCCTTCGGCCTGCACATGGCGATCATGACCGACTCCTCGTTCCCGTTCCCGGCCATCGGCACGGTGCACCTGGAGAACGCGATCACCCAGCACCGTCCGGTCACGACGCAGGAGAAGCTCCAGGTGACCGCGCGGGCCGAGAACCTCCGCCCGCACGCCAAGGGGCAGGTCTTCGACATGCTCACCACGGTCCACTCGGCCGGCGAGCCGGTGTGGGAGGAGACCTCCACGTTCCTGCGCCGGGGGCGCGGCGACGACACCGCGCCGGCGGGCTCGACGTTCCCGGAGGCCCCGCCCACCGGCATCGTCTGGCGGTTGCCGGGCGACCTCGGCCGGAGGTACGCCGCGGTCTCGGGCGACCACAACCCGATCCACCTCTACCCGCTGACCGCGAAGGCACTGGGCTTCCCGCGCCAGATCGCGCACGGCATGTGGAGCAAGGCCCGGTGCGTCGCCATGCTGGAGAACCGGCTCCCGGACGCCGTCCGGGTCGAGGTCGCCTTCAAGAAGCCGGTCCTGCTGCCCGGCTCGGTGGCGTTCGGGTCGCGACCCCTGGACGACGGGTACGCGTTCTCGCTGACCAGCCCGAAGTCCGGCGCCCCGCACCTGGCCGGCCGCACCCGGGGGCTCTGAGCGTCAGTCGCGGCGCGGGCGGATCAGTCCCTCCTGCGCCGCACTGGCCACCAGCCGGCCGTCGCGGGTGAAGACCCGGGCCAGCGACAGCCCGCGCGCGCCCGTCGCCGACGGCGAGACCTGGTCGTAGAGCCACCACTCGTCGGCGCGGAACGGCCGGTGGAACCACAGCGTGTGGTCCAGCGAGGCCATCTGGACCTTCGCCGGGTTGGTGTCGTGCGCCGCGAGCGAGGCGCCCAGCAGGCTCATGTCGCTGGCGTAGGTGAAGGCCGCGAGGTGCACGACCGGGTCGTCGGGCAGCCGGTCGCTGATCCGGACCCACATCCGGGCCCGCGACGGGTGCGCGGGGTCCTCGGGGAGCCCGCGCCGCGAGGTGCCGAGGTGCCGCGCCTCGAGCGCCGCCCACTCCCGGGCCAGCGCGTCGGCGTCCGGCGCACCGCCGGCACGCATCAGCCCGATCATGTCGACCCCGTCCTCCGGCGCCGGGACGTCGGGCATCACGTCCTGGTGGTCGAAGCCCTCCTCGGGCCGCTGGAAGCTCGCGGTCAGGTAGTAGATCGGCCGGCCGTGCTGGCGGGCGACCACCCGACGGGTGGCGAAGGAGCGCCCGTCCCGGATCCGTTCGACGTCGTAGATGATCGGGACCTGCGTGTCGCCGGGCAGCAGGAAGTAGGAGTGCAGCGAGTGCGCGACGTACTCCTGGTCGACGGTGCGCCCGCCCGCGATCAGCGCCTGGGCGGCCACCTGGCCGCCGTAGACCCGCTGCCGGTCGGTGTCGGCCTGCCGGCCGCGGAAGAGGTCGACGTCGAGCTCCTCGAGGTCGAGCAGCTCGAGGAGGTCGCGGGCAACGGTGGGCACGGGCGGTTCCTTCGGTCGGGCGGGCGGTCAGTCGCGGTGGCGGACCAGGCCCTCCTGGGCGACGGTCGCGCCCAGGGTGCCGTCCTGCGTGAAGACCCGCGCCACGGCCAGCCCGCGCCCACCGGAGGCCGACGGGCTCTCCTGGTCGTAGAGCCACCACTGGTCGGCGCGGAAGGGCCGGTGGAACCACACGGAGTGGTCGAGCGAGGCGACCTGCATGCCCGGGCTCGAGATGTGCACGCCGTGCGGCACCAGCGTCGATCCGAGCAGGGTCATGTCGCTGGCGTAGGTGAAGGCGGCCAGGTGCTGGAGCGGGTCGTCGCCCATCTCGCCGTTGACCCGGATCCACAGCCGCGCCCGGGCGGGGCGGGCCGGGTCCTCGGGCAGCCCCTGCCGGGAGTTGCCGACGTAGCGGACGTCGAGCGCCGCCCACTCCCGCTCCCACTCCTCGGTGCTCCCGGCACCGCGGGACCGGAACATCGCGCCCAGGTCGATCCCCTCCTCGGGCGGGATCACCTCGGGCATGACGTCCTGGTGCTCGAAGCCCTCCTCGGCCTTCTGGAAGTTCGCGGTGAGGTAGTAGATCGGCCGGCCGTGCTGGCGCGCCACGACCCGACGGGTGCCGAAGGAGCGCCCGTCCCGGAGCCGCTCGACGTCGTAGATGATCGGCACCGCGGTGTCGCCGGGCAGCAGGAAGTAGGAGTGCAGCGAGTGCACGACGTACGCCGGGTCGGTCGTGCGCGCCGCGGCCAGCAGCGCCTGGGCCGCCACCTGGCCGCCGAAGACGCGCTGGAGCGAGGTCTCGGGCTGCCGGCCTCGGAACAGGTTGACGTCGAGGTCCTCGAGGTCGAGCAGCTCGAGGAGTTCGTCGGCGGATGCGGGCACGCGGGCTCCTGGGTCGGGCCGGCGGGGCCGGCGGGTCAGTGGGTGCGGGTCAGGGCTGGTCGGCGTCGGGGCCGTCGAGCCCGGCCAGGAACTGCTCGAACTGCTGCCCGATCTCCTCGCCGGTCGGCAGCGGCTGGTCCTCGGCGAGCAGGCTGGAGCCGCTCTCCTCGGCCCGCTCGAAGGCGTCGTACTGCTGCTCGAGGGCGATCACGACGTCGTTGACCTCGTCGTTGGCCGCGAGGTAGCGGGCGATCTCGCCCTCGCGCTCCTCGGCCTCGACCAGCAGGTCGGAGAGGTCGATGGTCAGCCGGCCGGCCTTCTCGACGTGCTCGAGGAGCGCCGCGGAGGCCTTGGGGTAGTCGAGCTGGGCGAGGTAGTGCGGGATGTGCGCCACGAAGCCCATCGCGGCGTGCCCCGACTCCCCGAGCCGGACCTCCAGCAGGGCCTGGGCGCTGCTGGGGATCCGCAGCTCGCCGCGCCAGGCGCTCTCGCCGATCAGCAGGTCGGGGTCGTTGGCGTGGTGGGTGATCGCGATCGGGCGGGTGTGCGGCACCGCCATCGGCACCGAGCCCATGCTGACGACCCGGGTCACCCTGAAGCGCTCGACCACCTCGCGCACGGCCCGGATGAACGCCTCCCACCGGTTGTCCGGCTCGGGCCCCTGGAGCAGCAGGTACGGCGTCCCGCCGGTGTCGTGCAGCAGCCGGACCACCAGCCGCGGGGCGTCGTACCCCTCGTAGTGGTCCCGCACGAACGACATCGCGGGGCGCCGGGCGCGGTAGTCGTGGAACTGGTCGACGTCGAAGGTCGCCACCACCGGGCCCTCGCCGAGGTCGACGAGGTGCTGGGCCGCCCGGGCGGCGGCGTTGCCCGCGTCGAGGAACCCGTCGAGGGCGAGCACCATGGTCAGGTTGCGGTCCTGACCGGGCTCGCCGGCGGCGGCGTCGAGCTCGGGCACGTCGTCGACGATGTGCACGAGACGGGGTTCCTGCGGCACGGGGACGTCCTTCCGGTGGTGGAGCTGTGTTGGAGCGATGGGCGGGGGTGCGGGTGGGCAGCACCGTCACTGCCCACGATATTCCCCGGGCTCCCTCCCCGGCGCGGTGGTGACGACACCCACACCGCGGACCCGCTGCCGAGCGTTGTTACCGCAGGGTAACGTTGGCGCGGAACCATCCCCCGCACCCCATCCGTGAGAGGACCACGAGAGTGTCCCGACAGCTGCGAGAGGTCGTCTTCGTCGACGGCGTACGCACCCCGTTCGGCAAGGCCAAGGGCCAGTACGCCGAGACGCGTGCCGACGACCTCGTCATCAAGTGCATCCGCGAGCTCATGCGCCGCAACCCCTCGCTCCCGCCCGAGCGGGTGGACGAGGTGGCCGTGGCCGCCACCACCCAGATCGGCGACCAGGGCCTGACCATCGGCCGCACCGCCGCGCTCCTCTCGGGACTCCCCCAGAGCGTCCCCGGCTTCGCGATCGACCGCATGTGCGCCGGCGCGATGACCGCGGTCACCACGACCGCGTCGGGCATCGCGTTCGGCTCCTACGACGTGGCCATCGCCGGCGGCGTCGAGCACATGGGCCGGCACCCGATGGGCGAGGGCGTCGACCCGAACCCGCGGATCCTGTCCGAGCGGATCGTGAACCCCGACGCGCTCGTCATGGGCAAGACCGCCGAGAACCTGCACGACCGCTACCCGACGATCACCAAGGAGCGCGTCGACGCCTACGCGGTCCGCTCCCAGGACAAGACCGCGGCCGCCTACGAGGCCGGGAAGATCCAGCCCGACCTGGTCCCGGTCGCCACCCGGTCCGCGGAGCTCGGCTGGGGGCTCGCGAGCACCGACGAGCCGATGCGTCCCGGCACCACGCTGGAGTCGCTGGCCACGCTGAAGACCCCGTTCCGGGCGCACGGCAAGGTCACCGCCGGCAACGCGGCCGGCATCAACGACGGTGCCACCGCGGCCCTGCTCGCCGAGGAGGAGACGGCCCGCGAGCTGGGCCTGCCGATCAAGATGCGGCTGGTGTCCTACTCGTTCGTGGGCGTCGAGCCCGAGGTCATGGGCGCCGGACCGATCCCGGCGACCGAGAAGGCCCTCAAGCAGGCCGGCCTCACCATCGACGACATCGAGGCCTTCGAGGTCAACGAGGCCTTCGCCGTGCAGGTGCTGGCCTTCCTCGAGCACTTCGGCATCGCCGACGACGACCCGCGCGTGAACCCGTACGGCGGCGCCATCGCCATGGGCCACCCGCTCGCCTCCTCGGGCGTGCGGCTGATGTCCCAGCTCGCCCGCCAGTTCGAGGAGCGCCCCGAGGTCCGCTACGGGCTGACCACCATGTGCATCGGCATCGGCATGGGCGGCACCGTGATCTGGGAGAACCCGAACTGGAACGGAGAGGTCGCCTGATGAGCATCGACACCCTTCTCACCCGCGCCCAGGAGATCTCCTCCGACGCCGAGCGCGTGACCGAGGCCAGGCTCCGCAAGGTCACCCTGCCCGGCGGCGCCGGCGTGATGGGCCTGATCACCCTCGACAACGGCGAGGACCACACCAAGCCGAACACGTTCGGGCCCCGCGGCCTGATCTCGCTCAACACCGCCATCGACGCGGCCCTGGCCGACGAGGAGATCACCTCGATCGGCGTCACCGGCAAGCCGTTCATCCTGGCCGCAGGCGCGGACCTGACGTCGATCGCCGGCGGCGGCCCGGACGGCGTACGCGTGATCGCCGAGCTCGGGCACGCGGTGATGCGCAAGCTGCAGGACGGCGGCAAGCCGTCGTTCGGGTTCGTCAACGGGCTCGCGCTCGGCGGCGGCCTCGAGGTCGCGCTGCACTGCACCTACCGCACCGTGATGGACAGCGCCCCGGCGCTCGGGCTGCCCGAGGTCATGCTCGGCCTGATCCCGGGCTGGGGCGGCGCCTACCTGGTGCCGAACCTGGTCGGCCCCGAGAAGGCCGTGAAGCTGATCCTCGAGAACCCGCTCAACAACGGGAAGACCCTCGGCGGGAAGGCGGCCTTCGAGCTCGGCCTGGCCGACGCCTGCTTCTCCGGCGCGGACTACCTCGAGCAGTCGCTGCTCTGGGCCGCCGACGTGCTCACCGGGAAGGTCACCGTGGAGAGGCCGAAGATCGACCGCGGCGAGTCGTGGGACGCGGCCGTCACGCACGGGGCGCAGGTCGCCGAGCAGAAGACCGGCGGCGCCAGCCCGGCCGCGAAGAAGGCCGTCGAGCTGATCGCGCTCGCGAAGACCGCGAGCCGGGACGAGGGCTTCGCCGCCGAGGACGACGCCCTCCAGGCGATGTCGCAGACCCCCGAGCTGATCGCGTCGCTCTACGCGTTCGACCTGGTCCAGAAGCGGGCCAAGCGGCCGGCGGGTGCGCCCGACAAGTCGCTGGCCCGCCCGGTGACCAAGGTCGGCATCGTGGGTGCGGGCCTGATGGCCAGCCAGCTCGCGCTGCTCTTCGTCCGCCGCCTCGAGGTGCCGGTGGTCCTCACCGACCTCGACCAGGAGCGCGTCGACAAGGGCGTGGCCTACGTCCACGAGGAGATCGACAAGCTGCTCGCCAAGGGCCGGATCGGTCAGGACAAGGCCAACCGGCACAAGGCACTGGTCTCCGGCGCGGTCGACAAGGGCGAGGTCTTCGCCGACGCCGACTTCGTCATCGAGGCGGTCTTCGAGGAGATGTCGGTCAAGAAGTCGGTCTTCGCCGACGTCGAGAAGGCCGTGTCGCCCGAGTGCATCCTGGCGACCAACACCTCGTCGTTGTCGATCACGGAGATGGCCGCCGACCTCGAGCACCCCGAGCGGGTCGTCGGCTTCCACTTCTTCAACCCGGTCGCGGTGATGCCGCTGCTGGAGATCGTCAAGGGTGAGGCGACCGACGACGCGACGCTGGCGACGGCGTTCGCGACCGGCAAGGCGCTGAAGAAGACCACGATCCTGGTCAAGGACAGCCCCTCGTTCATCGTGAACCGGCTGCTCGGCCGCTTCATGGGCGAGGTCGGGAAGATCGTCGACGAGGGCACCCCGGTGCCGGTCGTGGACGGCTCGTTCGCCGGCGTGGCGCCGATGCCGCCGTTCATGCTGCTGTCCCTGGTGGGCCCGGCGATCGCGCTGCACAACAACACGACCCTGCACGGGGCCTTCCCGGACCGGTTCTACGTCTCCCCCGCGCTCGAGCGCGTGGTGGCGGCGCGGAAGTCGTCGTACTACGGCCCCGACGGCGCGCTCGACCCGGAGGTCGAGGCGCTGCTGGAGAAGCCGGAGAACCCGGTCGTGCTCGAGTCGGCCGAGGTGCGCACCCGGGTGCTCTCCGGTCTGGCCGAGGAGGCGCGGCTGATGCTCGACGAGGGTGTCGTCGCCGCTCCGGAGGACCTGGACCTGGCGATGATCACCGGCGCGGGCTTCTCGTTCTGGAACGGCGGGCTCACCATGCTGCTGGACCGCGAGGGGCTCGGCGAGAAGGTCAGCGGGAAGAAGTTCCACTGACCTGCCCGACGACCTGACGACCGGCCGGCCCGTAACATCGGGCCGGCCGGTTGTTCGTTCGCCCAGGAGGAGAGCCGATGATCTTCATCACCGCCAAGTTCAAGATCCTTCCCGAGCACGCCGAGGCGTGGCCGGAGATCAGCCGGGAGTTCACCGAGGCCACCCGGGCGGAGGCCGGCTGCCTGTGGTTCGACTGGTCGCGCAGCCTGGAGGACCCGAACGAGTACGTCCTGGTCGAGGCGTTCCGCGACGGCGACGCGGGCGGCGCCCACGTGAACAGCGGCCACTTCAAGGCCGCGCAGGAGAAGCTGCCCGCCTACCTGGCGGCCACGCCGAAGATCGTGAGCCAGTCCGTCGACCAGGACGACTGGTCGGAGCTGGGCGAGATGCAGGTCGGCTGACCCTCACCACGCCCGCCGGCACCGCCGACCCGTCCGGGAGGACTCGATGAACCGCCCGTTGCCCTACCTGGCCGCCCTCGTCGTCGCGCTCTCGCTGGCCCTCTCCGTGGCCCCGGCCGACGCGGCCGGACAGCCGTGGGTGGAGAAGGCCCAGCACCGCCTCAACCACCTGGGCTGCCAGGCCGGGCCGGCCGACGGCGAGCTCGGCCCGTGGACCCGCTCGGCGGTGATCCGGTTCCAGTCGCGGACCGGACGTCCGCAGACCGGCAAGCTGGACCCGGCCACCCGGAAGCGGTTGTACGCCGAGGCCGCGCCGCACTGCGACCAGCGCCCCGTGCCGGCCAGGTCGGGCAAGGGCCGGCGGATCGTCATCAGCCAGCGCCAGAACTGGGTGTGGCTGGTCGGCCCGAAGGGTGGCGTCGTCGCCCAGGGCGGGATCGTCGACAACCCGTCGGTGCTGCACCCCGGCATCCACCGCACGGGTTCCTACTGCGGCCGGGCGGCGCGGATCAAGCGCAACTCCACCAGCAGCGGCTCGGTCTGGCTCATGAACTTCGTGCGGTTCGCACCGTGCGGCGTCGGCTTCCACCGGATCCCGACGTACAAGTCCAACGGCAAGCAGATGCACCCCGACTGGTACCTCGGCACGAACATGACCGAGTCGCACGGGTGCATCCGGCTCAGCCGCGCGGTGTCGCTCAAGGTCTGGAACTTCACCACCCGCCCGACGACGGTGCGGGTCGTCTAGGACTGCGACTGCGTCCGGGTCACACGTCGCTGCGCTCCTCCCGCTGGCGGATGCCGACCCGGCTGTGCCGCTGCCCGTAGCCGAAGTACACGACGAAGCCGATGACCATCCAGATCACGAAGCGCAGCCACGTCTCGCCGGTCAGGTTCAGCATCAGGTAGACGCACATCAGCACCGCGAGGCCGGCCACGACCGGCGCCGCCGGCGTCCGGAAGGCGCGCGGCAGGTCGGGGCGGGTGCGACGCAGGATCAGCACGCCGACACTGACCAGCACGAACGCGAACAGGGTGCCGATGCTGACCAGGTTTGCCAGGGTGGCCAGGTCGACCAGCCCGCCGATGATCGCCACCGCGACACCGGTGATGATCGTGAAGATGTACGGCGTGCCGAACCGTGGGTGCACCTTGGCCAGCCCGCGGGGCAGCAGGCCGTCGCGCGCCATGGCGAAGCCGACCCGGGTCTGGCCGAGGATCAGGATCATCACCACGACGATCAGTCCGATGCAGGCGCCGACGGAGATGAACCGGTCCATCCACTCCAGCCCCACCGACTCGAAGGCCGTGGCCAGCGGGGCGGCGTCGGTCGGGTCGATGTCGGTGTAGCTCTGCATGCCGGTGATGACCAGGCTGACGGCCATGTAGAGCACGGTCACGATGGCGAGGGAACCGAGGATGCCGCGGGGGACGTCGCGCTGGGGGTTCTTCGCCTCCTCGGCCGTGGTGGCCACCACGTCGAACCCGATGAACGCGAAGAACACGATCGCGGCGCCGGACCAGACGCCGGCGAGGCCGTAGACCGCCGGGTCGATCCCGAGCAGGGAGCTGATCAGGGTGGACTGCAGGAAACCGCCCTCGCCGGCCGGCGACGGCTCCGAGGGCGGCACGAACGGCGTGTAGTTGCTGGTGTCGATGTAGCTGATGCCGAAGATGATGACCGCCGCGACGACGAGGAGCTTGATCGCCACGATGACCTGGTTGATGCGGCTGGACAGCTTGATGCCGGCGACCAGCACCGCGGTCACCAGCAGCGAGATCACGATCGCGGGCAGGTCCACGGTGCCGTCGGCTGCGGATCCGAGCGACGTGGGCACCTCGAACGGCGTACCGTCGACGACCTGCTGGTAGTAGCCGGAGAAGCCGGTGGCCAGGGCCGAGGCGCCGATCGTGAACTCCAGCGCCAGGTCCCAGCCGATGATCCACGCGACCAGCTCACCGAAGGTGGCGTAGCTGAACGTGTAGGCGCTGCCGGCCACCGGGACCGTCGAGGCGAACTCGGCGTAGCACAGCGCCGCGAACGCGCAGGCGAGCCCGGCGATGGCGAAGGAGATCGCCACGGCCGGGCCGGCGTTGGACGCGGCCACGGTGCCGGTGAGCACGAAGATGCCGGCACCGATGATGACGCCCACGCCGAAGACCGTGAGGTCGAGGGCGCCGAGGCTCTTCCTCAGCCGGTGCTCGGGCTCCTCCGTCTCGGCGATGGAGTACTCGACGGTCTTGGTGCGGAACACGTCCATGGAGGGACGGTAGCGGCTCAGGACCGTTGCCGACGACCCCCGACTTCCTCGGGAGCGAAGGTGGCCTCGATCATCCGGCCCGCCTTCTCCGCGAGATCCTGCGAGGTCAGGCCCAGTCGTTCCTCGAGGATCCGGTCGGGGTCGGCGCCGGGCTCGTTCATCGCGTCCAGCAGGTCCCACAGCGAGCGGTTGCCGAACGCGTCCGCGACGTACTGGCACGCCCACCAGGCCACCGCGTAGTGCACGCCGGAGTCGGCATCGTTGAACGTCGCGTCCTCGGGCAGGTCCTCGACCCCGGCCCGCGCCTGCTGCACCGCGGCCTCGGGGACCAGCCGGTCCTGGGGCGCCATCGGCTGCACCGAGACCAGCTCGGCGATCCCCTCGCTCAGCCACACCGGCGCCCGGTCGTCGTGCCGGCCCACGGCGACATGGGTGACCTCGTGGCGGATCAGCCGGTCTCGCTCGGGAGCGCCACGGCCGAGCATGCGCGGGTTCAGCACCACCCGGGTGGCCGCGACCGGACCACCCGGTGCCGACGCGACGGTGAACGCCACCGCGTCCAGGCTGGCCGGGTCGTCGCCCGGCACCCCCTCCAGCGAGGTCAGGAAGGCGGTGTCCGAGGGCGCGTAGACGACGACCGAGTGCGGCCAGGGGTAGGGCACGGCCGCGGCGACGGAGCCGATCGCGTCCTCGGTCGAGGAGACGATCGCGCGTGCGAAGCCGACGCTGCCCTCGTCGAAGATGCCCAGCACGCCGTACCCCTCGCGCACCTGCACCGGCCCGGTGTCCCAGGGCTGGGCCTGCACGTGGTGCGCCCGCTCCCAGGCCGGGTCGGTCGTCGAGGCCAGCAGGTACCGGCCCGGGCGGCGGCCGGGGGTGAACCGGAAGCGGTCCGGGGTGGTGACCGGGCGGTCGTCGTACCCGTCGAGCTGCAGGCTCCGCTCGACCACCACCGAGTAGTCGCTCCCGTCCCGGACCAGGGTGCTGCGGTCCAGCGCGTAGCCGAACCGGGCCAGCGGCAGCTGCGCCACGTTGCCGAACCAGCTGCGCTGCTCGCGCAGGAACGCCGGCCGGCCCGGGGCCAGCCCGGACTCGAAGGCCTGCGCGTCCCCGCGGCGTACGGCCTCGGCGCGGCGGGCGAGCGCACGCTCGAGACCGTGCAGGACGTCGGGCGCGGCGTCGGCCGTCGCCGCGGCGGGGGCGCGCTCCCGGCGTCGTCGCGGCAGGCGGAGAGCGTGCCGCCGAGGACGACCAGCACCAGGACCGCGGACAGCAGACGCCCGGGCGGCCGGTGCGGGCGTCGCATCGCCGGGCGGCCTAGAGCGGCTGGTCGGAGTCGACCAGCGACTCCCCCGGGGTCAGGTCGGTGATGCGCTGCGCCGAGCCCGTCGAGATGTCCTCGACGATCGAGAGCGCCAGCGCCTGCGGCGTCAACCCGATCCGCTCGAGGATGACGGCGCGCTTCGCGTGGTCGAGGAACTGCTGGGGGATGCCGTGCAGGCGGAACGGCGTGGTGACCCCGGCCTCGTTGAGCGTCTGGAGCAGCACCGCGCCGCAGCCGCCCACCTTGCCGTTGTCCTCGACGCTGACCACGAGGCGGTGCTCGCGGGCCAGGTCGACGATCGCGGGGTCGACCGGCATCACCCAGCGCGGGTCGACGACGGTGACGCCGATGCCCTGCGCGACCAGCCGGTCGGCGACGTCGACGGCGGTGGTGGCCATCGAGCCGACGGCCACGATCAGCACGTCCTTGGTGCCGGTGCGGACCAGCACGTCCGCGCCGCCGGCCTTGCCGACCGCCGGCACGTCCTCGGGCGGCGGGCCCTTGGGGAACCGGACCACGGTCGGGGCGTCGTCGACCTCGACGGCCTCGTTGAGCACCTCGCGCAGCCGGGTGGCGTCACGCGGGGCGGCCAGCCGCAGGCCGGGCACGACCTGCAGGATCGACATGTCCCACATGCCGTTGTGGGAGGCCCCGTCGTCGCCGGTCACCCCGGCCCGGTCGAGCACGAAGGTGACGCCGCACTTGTGCAGCGCCACGTCCATGAGCACCTGGTCGAAGGCGCGGTTGAGGAAGGTGGCGTAGACCGCCACCACCGGGTGCAGGCCGCCGATGGCGAGGCCCGCGGCCGAGGTGGCCGCGTGCTGCTCGGCGATGCCGACGTCGAAGGTGCGGTCGGGGAAGCGGGCCTGGAAGTGGTGCAGCCCGACCGGGTGCATCATCGCGGCCGTGATCGCCACGACGTCCTTGCGGCGCTGGCCGATCTGGACGATCTCGTCGGCGAAGACGTCGGTCCAGATCCGGCCCTTGGGGACCTCCTCGCCGCTGTCCACGTCGAACGGGCCGGGCGAGTGGAACTGGTCCGCCTCGTGGCGCTCCGCCGCGTCGTACCCGAAGCCCTTGCGGGTCAGCGCGTGCACGATGACCGGGCCGTCGAACCGCTTGGCCTGGGCGAGCACGTGCTCCATCGCGGCGCGGTCGTGGCCGTCGACGGGGCCGACGTACTTCAGGCCGAGGTCCTCGAAGAGGCCCTGCGGCGCGAGTGCGTCCTTGAGGCCCTTCTTCATCGCGTGCAGGGCGTCGTACGCCGCGGGGCCGACGCCCTTCACCGCGGTGAGGCGGCGCTTCACCATGTCGAGGACGTGCTCGTAGCGCGGGTTGGTGCGCAGCCCGGTGAGCGCGTTCGCCAGGCCACCGATGGTCGGCGTGTAGGAGCGCCCGTTGTCGTTGACGACGATCACCAGCTTGCTGGAGTTGGCGATCGCGATGTTGTTGAGCGCCTCCCAGGCCATGCCGCCGGTGAGCGCGCCGTCGCCGATGACCGCCACCACGTGCCGGTCCTCACCGCGGATCGCGTAGGCCTTGGCCAGGCCGTCGGCGTAGCTCAGCGCGGTGGAGGCGTGGGAGTTCTCGACGATGTCGTGGGGCGACTCCGCCTGGCTCGGGTAGCCGCTGACGCCACCCTCCTGGCGGAGCTTCTCGAAGCCGGCCCTGCGGCCGGTCAGCAGCTTGTGGACGTAGGCCTGGTGGCCGGTGTCGAAGACCACCCGGTCACGCGGGGAGTCGAAGACCCGGTGGATCGCCATGGTCAGCTCGACCACACCGAGGTTGGGGCCGAGGTGGCCACCGGTGCGCGAGCAGGTCTCGACCAGGAAGTCCCGGATCTCCGTGGCCAGGGTGTCGAGCTGGTCCTCGGAGAGGCCGTTCAGGTCCTCCGGGGTCGCGATCGACTCCAGCAAGCCCATGGGTCCTCCGGTTCTCTCAGGTGGATGCTGCCGACCGTTCACTGTATCCGGGGACCCTCAGAGAGTCAGAACCGCGACGGCCGGCTCCTCCAGGCTGCCCAGCCAGACCCGGCCCTCGTGCTCGCGCACACCGGTGACCATGTGGTAGCCGTCGGGCCGCACGTCGCAGTCGTGCACGAGGCGGCCGGAGTCGTCGTACGCCTGCACGCGCACGGTCTGCTTCGGCTTCGGCTGGAGCCGCTCGGGGATCCGGGTGACCTGGCGACGCAGCCAGCGCGGGCCGCCCTGGAGCCGCTCCACCAGCGGGTCGCGGGGTGAGGCGATCGTCACCCAGATCAGCCCGTCGCTGCCGCGGGCGATGTTGTCCGGGTAGCCGGGGAGGTCCTCGACCAGGAAGTCCTGCTGCCCGGCCCGCTCCCCCGCGAGCCAGAGGCGTACGACGCTGCGCGCGGCTGTCTGCGCCACGGCCACGAAGTCCTCGCCGCGGCTCAGCGCCACGCCGTTGGCGAAGGCGAGTCCCTCGAGGACGACGTCGACCTGCCCGTCCTCGCGCAGCCGCAGCAGGCGCCCCGTCCGGGTGTCCTGGACGAAGTCGTCCTTCCAGCGCTCGATCCCGAAGTGCGTGGAGGAGTCGGAGAACCAGACGTCGCCGCTGCTCGCGATCGCGGCGTTGTTGCAGAACACCATCGGGCGACCGTGCACCTGCTCGACCACCGGCTCGACCGTGCCGGTGGCCGGGTCGACCCTCAGCACGCCGCGGTGCGCGTCGCAGACCAGCAGCCGGCCGTCGGGGTCGACCTCGATGCCGAGGGGCCGGCCGCCGGTGTGGGCCACCCGGTCGATGCGGCGGGCGTCGTGGCTGACCCGGAAGATGCTGCCGTCCGCCGTGCCGGTGAAGACCGCGCCTTCGTCGCGGCCGTGGGTGCCGACGACGACGTCCTCGGCGCCGGGTCCGGGAACGGGGACCACGGTGAGCTCCTGGGTCATCGGCACAGCCTCCGGTAGTCGTCGGAGTCGAGGAACGCGGGCACGATCCGGCCCGCGGTCGGGCTCAGGTCGAGGGTGGGCGCGACCGCCGGGTCGACGAACACGATCTGGCGCCCCTCCCCCAGCACGATGTCGCCATCGGTCAGGTCGGTGGCGCCGACGAAGACCTGCATCGTGTCGACGGAGTCGTAGGCCTCGTTGAAGATCTCGATCTCGGTCCAGAGCTCCAGCTCGTGGTGCTCCATCCGGATGCCGGTCTCCTCCTCGAGCTCGCGCAGCGCCCCGGCGTGGTACTCCTCGCCCGGCTCGAGGTGGCCCCCGCACAGGCTCCACTTCTCCGGGTCGATGGCGGGGTGCTCGTCGCGCTCCTGGAGCAGCACCCAGCCCCGGCGGTCGACGAGCAGGACTCCCGCGAAGCGATGCACGCCGCCAACCTAGCCGTCGCGCCCCGGCCCGACCCGGGGCCGGTGCGTTCATGGGAGCGTCCGGCACCATCGCCACTGCCCGAATGGTGCCGGACACTCCCATCAGCTGAGCCCGGCCGGGTGGGCCTTCGCTGGTCGAGTAGCCGAGCGTGTCGAGGCGACCCAGTGTCGAGGTGCGAGGCGCGCCGGCGCCGGCCTCGAGCCCCGTCGGCGGCCGCGGCTCCGGTGGTCGCAGGCTACGAGGAGCGCGAGGTACGCCGTGGGTTGCGGTCCGCTCGCCGGCCTGCGGCCCGCCAGCTCCGGTGGTCGAGGTGCGCCTTCGCTGGTCGAGTAGCGAGCGCCAGCGAGCGTGTCGAGACCACACTCACCCCGGTGGTCGAGCTTGGCGAGACCACCCCGCCCGGCTCGAAAGTTTTACTTTCCGATTTCCCCAGACCCGCTCAACCACGCGGTTTTCGGGGCCGGACTGTCGGTGCCCGATGCTTGGATTGATCCATGCTCGAAGTGGACGCGATGGGACAGCCGGTGGTGGTCGAGGACCTCGACGCCGACTGGCTCCTCGCCCTGCTCGAGGAGAAGAAGTACCGCGGCCCGCGAGGTCGAGCGGGCGAAGCTGCGGCTGGCCGCGCAGTGGTGCGTGCTGCACCCCGCGACCGCCGACACCGGCGTCGCCACCTGGGCCGGCGACGCCCTGCCCGGCGTGCTCCATCAGGACGAGTCCCTCGGCGGGGACGGGCACCCCCGCGGTCTCCGCGTTCGCCCCGGAACCGGTCGCCGCCGCCCTCGGGGTGTCCACGCTGACCGGGATGAAGCTGATCGCCGACGCCCTCGACCTCCAGCACCGGCTCCCGAGGATCTGGCGGCTCGTCGAGGCCCTGGCGGTGGAGCCGTGGAAGGCCCGCCAGGTCGCCCAGGCCACCCACCCGTTGTCCAAGGCCGCCGCGGCGTACGTGGACGACCAGCTCGCCCCGCAAGCTGGCCTCCTGCGGGTTCGCCGCGATCCAGACCGACGGTCGCGATGGCGATCGCCAAGTACCACCCCGAGCTCCTCGAGCAACGCCAGAAGCAGGGCCGCAAGGGTTGGCACGTCACCCTGCGGCACCCCGCCCCCGGCGACTACGACGGCACCAGCTACCTCGACGTCGCCGGCGACACCCTCGACCTGACCGCCTTCCACGACCTGGTCTGCGACCAGGCCGCCCAGCTGAAGGCGCTCGGCGACACCGACGACCTCGAGATCCGCAAGGCCAAGGCCCTCGGCGTCATCGCCGCCCAGCAGGCCACCCTCGACCTGGCCGCCCTCACCGGCGACGACGACACCCGGTGGGCGAGCCTGTCGCGACCACCCCGGTGCGCCGGCGGCAGACCGTGCTCTACGCGCACGCCTCCCTCACCGAGCTGCTGCACCTGTACCGCTCCCTCGAGGGCGGGGACGCGGTCGGCGAGGTCGAGAGGCTCGGCCCCGCGACGGTGGAGAAGATCCGCGACTGGCTGGGCCGCTCCGACGACGTGGTCATCCGCCCGGTGCTCGACCTCAACCGCTGCCCCGCCGTGGACGGGCACGACCCGTCCGAGGAGATCCGCGAGATCGTCATCCTCCGCGACGGCCACTGCGTCTTCCCCTGGTGCACCGTCGACGCCCGCGCGCACCGACCTGGACCACATCGACCCCTACGTCCCCCTCGACGAAGGCGGGCCACCGGGCCAGACCAACCCCCACAACCTCGCCTGCCTGTGCCGACGACATCACCGCTGCAAAACCTCGGGCCGCTGGCGCTACCGACGACGACCCGACGGCACCTACGAATGGCACGGCCCCCACGGCCGCAGCTACCTCGTCACCCCACTCGGCACCCTCGAGATCCCCACCAACTGACCGCCACCTGAACGTCGGCAGGCTCCACCACCCGGCACCCCGGGCGCTGGAGCCTGCCTGCGCGCCCTGAGGCGGTCCACCGCCGTCCCTTGCCACCCGGGGCCGTCGTTACGTGATCGACGTAGACGACCGACCGCAAGCGCTCGCGTAGATGGCCACCGCGGGCGTCCGTGACTCCCGCGCCCGACCCGGCGCGGATCCTGGCGTTCGTGGGAGCGTCCGGCACCATCGCCGGCGCACGAATGGTGCCGAACGCTCCCACGAGCTGGGCTCAGGCCGGTCACGATGGAGACATGTGGCCCACGGACGAGGAGTCCCTGGTCGCCCGACAGCAGGAGCTGGCGACCACAGCGGCCGAGCCCTGGACACCGCCGGAGACCGGCCTCCGCGCCGGCGGGTGCTGGGTGTGCTTCGCGCGCGGCCAGTCCGGCCCCGGCGCCGCCGGGGACCCCGCCTGGACCGCGTCCGTGGTGATGGGTGACGGCCAGGTGCTGGAGCAGCACGTGCTCCGCGGCGCCGCCGGGGCGCCGTACGTGCCGGGCCTGCTGGCGCTGCGGATCGGGGCGCTGATGGAGCAGGCGGTGCGGGCCCTGGCGGGGCGGCCGGACGTGCTGCTGGTCGACGCGACCGGACGCGACCATCCCCGTCGGGCCGGGTTGGCGCTGCACCTGGGCGCGGAGCTCGCGCTGCCCACGGTGGGCGTGACGCACCGGCCGCTGCTCGCCGAGGGCGGGTGGCCGGCCGACCGGCGAGGCGCCACCAGCCCGCTGCGGATCGGCGACGAGGTCGTCGCGTGCTGGCTGCGGACCAGGACCGGGGTGCGCCCGCTGGCCGTGCACCCCGGCTGGCGGGTGGACCTCGACACCGCCGTCGAGGTGGTCAGCGGCCTGGCCCGCCGACGGCGTACCCCCGAGCCGCTGCGCCGGGCCCGTCAGGCGGCCCGGGAGGCCCGGTCACACCAGGACCAGCGCTGAGATCACGACAGGAGCGTGGCGCTGTGGTCGGGGACGTACGTCGTGTGCTCGCGCGGCGGGCGCTCGTAGCCCTTCTGCTTCGGTCGGGGCGGCAGCTCCAGGATCGGCTTCGCGACGTCGGTGTACGGGAGCGTCGACAGCAGGTGCGCCATCATGTTGAGCCGGGCCCGCTTCTTCATGTCGCTCTCCACGACGTACCAGGGCGCCTCGGGGATGTCGGTGTGCACCATCATCTCGTCCTTGGCGCGCGAGTAGTCCTCCCAGTGGGTGATCGACTCGAGATCCATCGTGGACAGCTTCCACTGGCGCATCGGGTCCTCGAGGCGGGACTTGAAGCGCTTCTGCTGCTCCCGGTCGCTGACGGAGAACCAGTACTTGCGCAGCAGGATCCCGTCCTCGACGAGCAGCCGTTCGAAGATGGGGCACTGGTGCAGGAAGCGGCGGTACTCCGCCGGGGTGCAGAAGCCCATCACCCACTCGACCCCGGCCCGGTTGTACCAGGACCGGTCCAGGAGCACGATCTCGCCGGCGCTGGGCAGCTGCTCGATGTAGCGCTGGAAGTACCACTGGCTCCTCTCGCGCTCGGTCGGCGCCGGCAGCGCGACGATCCGCGCCACCCGCGGACTGAGGTACTGGGTGATCCGCGTGATCGTGCCACCCTTGCCGGCCGCGTCGCGGCCCTCGAAGATCACGATCACGCGCTGCTTCTCGGCGCGGACCCACTCCTGCACCTTGACCAGCTCGGCCTGCAGCCGGAACAGCTCGGCCTCGTAGACCCCGCGCGGCACCTTCTGCTCGCCCTCACCACGGTTCTTCCCCATGCTCCAGCGTAACCGCGCAGCGGCGTAGTGGGGTGTCCTCAGAGCCGGGCGACGAACCGCCGCCCGCGCAGCGCCTCCTCGACCAGCCCGGCGGCGCGACGCAGCCCGGAGAGCCGGGCCTCCTCGGCCAGCCAGGTCTGCACGGCCGCGTCCACGACGTCCAGGGTGGCCACGTCGCGCAGGTCGGCCCGCGCCTCGGAGAGCCCCCGGCGTACGGCCGCCTGGCTGGCCTCGACGTGCAGCACCGCGAAGCGGGCCAGCACCACCAGGTGGCGGCGCAGCGCGGGGTAGGAGCGGTACTCCGGCGGGCAGATGTCGAGCAACCAGTTGTGGGCCGTCCGCTCCCAGTCCGGAGCGTCGGGCGGCCGGACCTGGGCCGGCCAGCCGGGCGGGGCGACGTACGTGGGCATGGCTCCATCGTACGTCAGGTTCGAACAGACGTTCGACCGATCCAGGAGGCTGTGTGCCCGTCGAGGTACGCCGCCACCAGGCCGCCGAGGCTGGGCAGGTGGTAGCCGCCCTCCTGCACGACCACGGCCGGCAGCCCGAGCGCGCCGAGCGCCCGCCCGGCGCCCCGGTACCCGTCGGCCGTCACGAGCAGCGGGCTCTCCGGGTCGTCCGCGGCGGCGTCGACGCCGAGGGAGACCACGAGGGCCGAGCACCCCGCGGACCCGACCCAGTCGGCCAGCTCCCCGACGGCCTCCACCCAGCGGGCGTCGCGGGTGCCCTCCGGCAGCGGCAGGTTGCGCGTCGCCCCGGCACCCTCGCCGGCGCCGGTCTCCCCCGCGTGCCCGAACAGGTGCGGGAACCACCCGGCCCCCGGGTCGACGTGCACCGACCCGTAGAGCACGTCGGCGCGGTCCCAGAAGATCGCCTGGGTGCCGTTGCCGTGGTGGGCGTCCACGTCGACGACTGCCACGCGCTCGTGCCCGGCCCGGCGCAGCGCCTCGGCCGCCACCGCGGCGTTGTTGAGGTAGCACGAGCCGCCGTACCCCGCCCGGGTCGCGTGGTGCCCCGGCGGACGGCACAGCGCGTACGCCGTCCGCTCCCCCGCCGCGACCAGGTCCACCGCGGTCAGGGCGACGTCGACGGCCGACCGGGCCGCGGTCCAGGTGCCCGGGCCGACCAGCGTCATCGTGTCGTAGCACCAGCGGCCGGTCTGCGCGTGCAGCGCGACCGCCGGGGTCGGCGTCATCCCCTGGGTCAGCGCCGCGGTCGGGAAGAAGTACGGCACCACCCGGTCCTGGCCGACCAGCTCGGCGTACGGACCCGCCGCCCACGCCTCGGCCGCAGACGCGAGGAAGTCCAGGAGCCCGCCGTCGTGCACGGCGGCCAGCACTGCGTCGTCGTGCCGGGTCGCCTCGTGGCGCGGCTGGCCGTCGAGCGCGGCGAGGATGGCGTCGACCCGCGCGGGGACCTCGACGGCCGGGGTCGCGGCGCCGACCCAGATCTCGTGCCGCGGCTCGTGCAGGCGGGTGTCCGGGGACCAGACCACCGGGACCCGGCCCGGCGTGGAGGAGGCGGTCACCGCGTCAGCATCCCACCACCGCCACCGCGGCCGGGGCAGGATGAACGCATGCCCCGCGCCAGAGACCTCGGCCTCCGCGTCGGGACGCTGCCGACCGGGCCGACCAACTCGGTCCTCGACGTCACCGGCGTGGGTGTCGGCCACGCCACCGTGCACCGCGACGAACCGGCTCCGCCGCAGGGGCGCGGCCTCGCCCGCACGGGCGTGACCACCGTGGTGCTCGCCGAGGACGCCTACCGCCGCCCGGTGCCGGCCGGCGGGGCCGTGCTCAACGGCGCCGGCGAGTGCACCGGCTTCCTCACCGCGGACGAGTGGGGCTCGGCCGAGACGCCGGTCTACCTGACGTCCACGATGCAGCTGGGCCGGGTCTACGACGCGGCCTGCGAGATCGAGCTCGAGGAGCACGTCGAGGTCGCCGACGACGTGGTGATCCCGATCGTCGGCGAGTGCGACGACTCCCACCTCAACGACTGCCGCCGGATGCAGGTGACCGCCGAGGAGGTGCGGGCTGCCCGGCTGGCGGCGCTGGCGAGCCGCGGCTCCGGCGTACCTCCCGAGGAGGGCGCGGTCGGCGCCGGCACCGGCATGTCCTGCCTCGGCTTCAAGGGCGGCATCGGTACGGCGTCGCGGGTCACCGCCGAGGGGCACACGGTCGGGGTCCTGCTGCTCACCAACTACGGCGTGCGCGAGCAGCTGGTCGTCGCCGGCGTCCCGGTCGGCCGGCTGCTGCCCCCGGCACCGTCCGCTCCGGCGAAACCGGCCGGGTCCTGCCTGGGCGTGGTCGTCACCGACGCGCCGGTCGACGGCGCGTCCTGCGCCCGGCTGGCCCGTCGGATCGGCCTCGGCCTGGCCCGCACCGGCTCGGTGGCCCACCACGGCAGCGGCGAGATCTTCCTCGGATTCGGGACCGGGATGCGGCTCGACCGCAACGGCCGCCCGGACGGGACGCCGGTGGCCTCCGGACGTGCCCTCGACCCGCTGTTCACCGCCGTGGTCGAGGCCGCCGAGGAGGCGGTGCTCAACTCCATGTTCACCGCCCCGACGACGGTCGGCCGGGACGGGCACTCCAGCGAGTCGCTGCACTCGCCGGAGGTGCTCGCCCTGCTGGAGGGCGTCCGGCGATGACCGGCACGCGGCGCGAGGTGCTGATCCCGATGAGCGACGGGGTCGAGCTGGCCGCGACCCTGTTCCTCCCCGACCCGGCGACCGGGCCGCAGCCCTGCCTGCTCGAGGCGCTGCCCTACCGCAAGGACGACCTGACCTCGTCCTACGCCGCCGGCTACGAGGCGCTGCGCGACACCCACGGGTACGCCGTGTGCCGGCTCGACCTGCGCGGCACCGGGTCGTCGTCGGGCGACGCCACCGACGAGTACCCCGCCGAGGAGCAGCGTGACCTGGTCGAGGTGGTCGGCTGGCTGGCCGACCAGGACTGGTGCGACGGAGGCGTCGGCATGTTCGGCACGTCGTACTCCGGCTTCAACTCCCTGCAGATCGCCTGCGAGCGGCCGCCGGCGCTGAAGGCGATCTGCGCGATCTACGCCACCGACGACCGCTGGACCGACGACGTGCACTGGCGCGGCGGCGCGCTGCGCCTGGTCGACCTCGTCGACTACTGCCACTACATGACGCCGATGTGCGTGCTGCCGCCCGTGCCGGCGATCTGGGGCGAGGACTGGCAGGACGAGTGGCGGCGCCGGCTCGCGGGGAACGAGCCCTGGGTGCTGACCTGGCTGCGCGAGAACGTGCACGGCGACTACTGGCGCCGCGGGTCGGTGCGGCTCGGGGCCGACGGCGCCGGCTACGAGCGGATCGCCTGCCCGACGATGCTGGTGGCCGGCTGGGCCGACGGCTACCGCAACAACTCGTTCCGCACCGTGGCCGCGCTCGCCGCCAACGGCGTGCCGCACCGGCTGCTCGCCGGGCCGTGGGCGCACGCCGACCCGACGCACGCCATGCCGGGTCCGCGGATCGACCTCGACACCGAGATGGCGGCGTGGTTCGACCGGTGGCTGCGCGAGCCGATCGAGCCTGTCGAGACCTCCCACTGCGACGTGTTCGTCCGCTCCTCGACCCGACCCGAGCCGGACCTCGACCTGCACGAGGGCCGGTGGCTGCGGCTGCCCTCGGTCCCGCCGACCACGCCCTTGGCCGTGGCGCTCGACGGCCCGCAGTCGCTGGCCGTCCTGCCCGACCTCGGCACCGCTGCGTGGATCGACTGCGCCGGCCACCTGCCGTGGGGCCTCTCGACCGACCAGCGCCTCGACGACGCCCGGTCCCTGACCTGGGACTTCGACGCGCCGCAGGACCCGGCCATCGGCCACCCCCGGGTGACCCTCCGGGTCAGTGCCGACGCCCCCGCCGCCTCGCTGTCGGTGAAGCTCTGCGACGTCTTCCCCGACGGCACGTCCGCCCTGGTCTCCCGCGGCACCCTCGACCTCGCGTTCCGCGACGGCGTCCACGCGACGCCCACGCCGCTGGTCCCGGGCGAGGAGTACGACGTGGTGCTCGAGCTCGACGCGTGCGCCTACTCCTGGACGCCGGGCAACCGGCTCCGCGTCAGCGTCGCCGGGGCCGACTGGCCCAACACGGTGGCTCCCCCGGCGCCCGTCACCCTGACCGTCCACGGCGGCTCGCTCGAGCTGCCGCTGCTCGCCGGCGACTTCCCGGCGCCCATGTTCACCCCGGGCGCCGAGCACTCCGCGGAGAGCGCCGAGGGCGTCACCTGGGAGATCCGCGACGACGTGCTGCGCCGGACCACCCACGCCCGCACCCATGCGGTCTCGGAGTACGACACGCCGTACGACGGCCGCGCCCGGGAGGACTACTTCGGCGAGGTGAGCGTCGACCGGCGTACCTTCACCCAGACCGCGCACGCCCAGACCACGTTCGAGCTCGCCTGGCCCGGCGTCGCCGTGCACGTCCGCTCGGTGATGGACGTGACGATCACCGGCGACGGCCTCGACGTCGCCATCGAGACCTGGGCCCGGCTCGACGACGAGCCGGTCTCGCACCGCACCTGGCACGAGCGGCTGCCCCACCGGGGCGGAGGGGTTCAGCCCTCGTAGGGCACCTCGGTGCGCCAGTCCGCCTCGTCCTGGGACGCGGCGGCGTGGATCGCCTCCGCGACCCGGTCCGGGGTGAAGACGCCCTCGCGGGAGAGCGTCCCGCGGACGGTCACGGAGACCGCGCGGATCCCGTCCGGCTCCAGCGTCGTGTCGAGGCTGCGCACCAGGTTCCGGACGCCGGCCTTCTGGACGCCGAGCGAGGCCGCCTCGTTCCAGGGCTTGTCGGCCGCCATGCTGCCGGTCACCGTCACGCGGCCACCGACACCCATGAACGGGCGGGCCGCCTGGACCGCGGTGAGGAGCGCGCCCACGCCGAGCGCGACGTCCTCGAGCAGCTCGCGGACGGTCAGGTGCAGCGGGTCCTTCTGCCGGAAGGCGCTCGGGTTGAAGTGCAGCACGTCGATCCGGCCGAAGTACTCGCCCAGCTCCGCGATCGCCGCCGTGCACGCCTCCACGTCGGTGATGTCCACGACCGCCGTGTCGACGTCGACGCCCCCGTCGCGGAGCGTCTCGGCGAGCCCGTCGAGCTCGGTCTGGTCGATGCCGAGCAGCCCCACGCCGTACCCCTCACGGGCGAACCGACGAGCCACCGAGCCGCTCACACCGGGACCTGCACCGACCACGACGATCACGGGGTTGCTCATGGGGCCACCCTAGATGCGTCCCGGCACGGACACGCCCGTGTCACTGATGGAATGGCCGCGTGCTGACCGCTGACGACCTGGACGTGACCGCCGCGCTGAGCTGGGCGCAGGAGGCGATCGGCCCCATCACCGCGGTGCGCGAGCTCACCGGTGGCTGGACCTCGACGATGCTGTCGCTGACGAGCGAGGCTGGTGAACCCGTCGTCCTCAGGCTGATGACCCGGGAGCCCTGGCGCACCCACGGCCAGGGTCTGACCACCAGGGAGTGCGAGATCCAGCAGATGCTCGCGCACACCCCGGTGCCGGCACCTCGGTCTCGGGCACTCGATGCCGACGGCCGGAGCTGCGGGTTCCCGGCGCACCTGATGAGCCTGGTCCCCGGCCGGGTCGACGTCGACCGGGTCGACCCGGTCTCACTCGCCCGACTGGCCGATGTGCTCGCCACCATCCACGACGTCTCCCCGACCATCGACGTGCGGGCCTACCAGTCCTGGGCGTGGGAGGCGAAGTACGCCGTTCCGCGGTGGGCGACGGACCCCGGCGTGTGGGAGGAGGCGTTCGCCCTGCTCCGCACCGATCCGCCGGACCACCAGCCCTGCTTCATCCACCGCGACTTCCAGCTCCGCAACGTCCTCTGGTCCGATGGCCACGTCACGGGTGTCGTCGACTGGGTGGAGACCTCGATCGGCCCGGCCTGGCTCGACGTCGGCCACTGCTGCACCAACATCGCGATCGGCCACGGCAGCGATGCCGCCGACGCGTTCGCTGCCGCCTACGTCGACCGCACCGGTCGCGAGCCGCAGCCGTACTTCGAGGTGATGGACATCGTCGGCTTCCTGCCACCACCGGGCCGGGAGGGGTTCATCAACGACGAGAAGGAGCAGCGGCGACTGGAGGACCGGCTCCGGCTGGTCCTGCGGAGAGCACGAGGCCGAGCCTCGGCCTGACCGCCCCTGGAAGTGGGTGAGCTCCTGATCGGCCAAGCTGCTCAGGAGTAGCGGTGGCTCTTCGACGCGTGGCCCTTCTCGCGCGTGCAGGTGCGCCCGCTGATGGCCCGATGGCCGCACAGAGACTCTCCCGGGGGCTCGGGGTCGGCGGCGGGCCGCTGCGCCTCGACCGGCTCGGGCGCGGGCTTCTGCACCCTCTTCGGCGCCGCACCGGGCCTGCTGGCGCGTGCCGCGGCTTCCTCGTAGCGAGCCTCGCGCATGGCCCGCAGGTCGTCCATCTTGCTCATCGCTGGTTCACCGGACCGTTTCCATGCCCGGCGCTACAGCCGTGACATCTTGGTGAACGGGCTCGGGATGCGAACCGTTCGCGTGCGGAAGTCGACCGTCACCGCGCCCGCCTCCACCCCGACGACGCGACCCACGCCGTACGCGTCGTGCGAGACCAGGTCGTTGAGCTCGAACTGCTCGATCGTCGGCTCGGGGTCAGGCTTGAAGGGGCTGCTGGCGAGGTGTCGCCGTGGACCGTATGAGGATGTCATCACTCCCAGTATGCGCCTCCGTCCGCAGCGCAGAGACGGCGGACCGACCGCAGGATGTGGTTCGTGGCCAGGACATGCCCCCGGGTGCCGATGACCAGCGCCCGGTAGACCCGTCCACGCAGGCCGGGGAACGCGCCGTACGAGCTGGCCCGCAGCCGCGTGGGGCCGTCGTCCGCGCCGGTGAGGTCGAAGGCGAGCCGGTACCGGGAGAAGTGGTGGCGGCCGACCAGGGACAGCCGTTCGTGCGGGACCGCCTCGGAGACCTCGAAGCCGGCGGGCGGCTCGGTCCCGAGGACCTTCGCGAACGGACTGCCCTCACCGAAGCGCAGGGACGTGGCGGCGTAGCGCTGCAGCGCTGCCCACACCCGTTCGCGCGATGCGTCGATCGTGACGGCGTGCTCGTCGATGAAGGGCAGGTCGTCGGTGTCCACGACACCGTCCTACGAGATCCGGTCGGCGTGCAGCGGCAGGCCGACGTACCCGCGGGAGACCAGCGCGACGAACCGCTCGACGGCGTCCTCGCTCGGCGCCAGCGGACCGGGGGCGTAGTGCGGGCTCTCGAGGCCGCGCTGGACCGACTCGCAGGCGGCCCAGTCCTGCCGGTTGGTGAGGTCCCAGAACTCCACGGCGTACGCCGGGTCCGGCAGCGTGCCGTCGGCCGACGGCAGGAGGTACCACGAGCACTCGATCCAGGTCCGGTTCGGGGCGAGCGGGACCAGCCGGTGCGTCATCACGTAGTCGGGGTGCGCCGAGACCAGCAGGTTCGGCAGCAGGTGGACGTACTCGACCGTCGTCGGCGGGACGCCAGGGATCTGGTTGCCGCCCGACTCCCCCGTCAGCGACATCGTGGCCATGCCGTCGCGCAGCACCATCGAGCCGCCCACCCACGCGCCGGGCAGGTCGTAGTTGTCGCCCGACGTGGGCGGCGTGACCTGGCACAGCTCGGGATGGATCAGCGGGCAGTGGTAGCACTCGTGGTAGTTCTCCGCGACGATCTTCCAGTTCGCGGCGATCTCGTAGGTGTGCCGGTCGGCGAGGCGCAGGTCGGCGGGGCGGTACGGCGCCACCACGCCCCCGAGGTCTCCCAGGTGCTCGGCGAACGGCACCACGTCCGGGTGGCCCAGCGGATGGAGGCCGTGGCCGAAGACCCAGCCGGCCCAGGTCTCCACGGGCAGCTCCACCAGCGAGTACGCCGCGGGGTCGAAGCCGGGCTCGTCCCGGTAGCCCGGCGCCGCGAGCAGCGAGCCGGCCAGGTCGTAGGACCAGGCGTGGTAGGGGCAGGTGACCGAGCGGCGGGTGGACGCGCCGTCGGCGGGCAGCAGCTCGTGCGCCCGGTGGCGACAGGTGTTCGCGAACATCCGGACGCGGCCGTCGTCCCCGTCACGGGTCAGCAGCGCCGCCACGTCACCGACCAGCACCGCGCGCTGGGTCGCGGGCCTGCCGTCGAGCTGGTCGGGCAGCAGCTCGTCGAGGCGACCCAGGCAGGTCCAGGTGCCGGCGAAGAGGTGCCGCCGCTCCCAGGCCAGCACCTCGTCGGAGGTGTACGCCGTGGCGGGCAGCATCGCGGGCACCGCGCCGTTGCGGGCGCGGACCTCCTCCTGCAGGCGGGCCAGCTCTCCGGTCATACCAGCCAGTGTGCCGCGTGGTCGGGGTCGGTGAGTGCCGGACGGTCCAGCGCGAAGGTGGGCGACACGGCGTCCCGCTCCCCCGTCACCAGGTCCGCGAGCAGCCGCCCGAAGGTCGGCGCGAACTTGAACCCGTGCGCCGCCCCCAGCCCGACCACGACCGCCTCGTGCCCGGGCACCCGGTCGATCACGAAGTCCCGGTCGGGCGTGAGCGTGTACTGGCAGCGCAGCGACCGCACCGGCCGGCCCGAGCCGGGCAGCACCCGCGCCATGTGGTCGGCCAGCAGCGCGAGCCGCTGCGGGTCGACGTCGTCGGTGCGCCGGTCCGGGTCGACGGCCGGGCCGCCGCAGTCCTGGGCCGCCTTGACGGTCGGCTCGCCGTAGCAGGGGAAGCCGTAGAAGGACGGCTCGTCCATCCAGATCCACAGGGGCAGCCGCCCGGGCTCGAAGAGCGCCGGCCGGTCGGGGGCGAAGTACGTCGCCTGCTCCAGGGTCACGGTCAGCGGCACCCGGTGGTCCAGGTGCGCCAGCACGTCGTTGGTCCAGGCGTCCGCGCAGACGACCACGCCCCCGCAGCGGTACGTCGTGCCGCCGGCCTCGACCTCCACGCCGGCCGGGCCGAGGTCGCGGATGCGGGCGACCGGGGACCGGTCGCGCAGGACCGCCCCGTGCCGGAGCGCCAGCTGCTGCATCAGGCGGGTGCCCCGGCCGGCGGGCACGATCGCGCCGTCTTCCTGGAACAGCCCCACGGTGCCCTCGGGGAGCCTGAGCTGCGGCCAGCGCTCGCCGACGGCGTCCGCGTCGAGCAGCTCGAAGTCGATGCCGACCTCGCTCAGGCTGTCGACGTAGTCGGCCATCGGGATCGCCGGGTCCGGCGGGAAGAGATCGAGCCCGCCGACGACGGTGACCAGTTCCTCGCCCCCGCGCAGGTCGGCGCTGTCCGCCGTCAGCCGCGCCCAGTCGTCGTACGCCTCCTGCGTGAGCCGGACGTACTCCGGCGTGTGGTAGCTGTGCCGCAGGATCCGGCTGGTGTCGTGGCTCGCGCCGCGGTGGTGCCCCAGCTCGAAGCGCTCGAGCCCGACGACGGAGTGGCCGCGCCGGGCCAGCTGGTGGGCCGCGGCGCTGCCGAGCGCGCCGAGGCCGATGACGCCGTAGTCGAAGGCCTCAGTCATCGGTGGTCTCGACCGGCTCGACCGGCTCGACCGGCGAGAGTCGCGGCAGCAGCCAGCGCCGGATGTCCGCGCTGTCGTCCTCCATCGGCGCGAACCAGCCGTGGGTGTAGCTGCGCGAGGACATGCCGCGCTGCACGGACTCGCAGATCGCCCAGTCCTGCCGGTTCACCAGGTCCCACAGGTCCGCGGCGTCGGACGGGTCGAACTCCGGGTCGGCCACCGCCTCGGCCGCGAAGAGCAGGTGGCAGTCGATGCGGGTGCGGTCCACGTCCTGGGGCAGCAGCACGAACGCCGCCACGTGGTCCGCCGAGCAGGACAGCATCAGGTTCGGGTGCACCAGCTCGCCCTTGTGCCGGGTCCGCTCGGCCTCCGAGAGCCCCGGCAGCGGCGCCCGGGTGGTGGTGCCGGTCGTCGTGAACGTCCACGCGCCCTCGCGGTGCGGGATCCCGTCCCCCCAGTCCAGGCCGGCACCGCCGCCGCCGAAGGCCGGCACCAGCCGGGTGAGCTCGGGGTGGACCGGCCCGCAGTGGTAGCACTCGTTGTAGTTCTCGGCGACCACCTTGTAGTTGGCGGCCACCTCGTAGCTCAGCGTGAGGCCGGTGACCAGGTCGGCCATGGCGTAGTTGGCGAGGCTGGTCGCCGCGCGCGCCAGCACGACGCCGATCGGGGCCGCCGACGCGGGGGTGAGGTGCACGAAGAGGAAGCCCGCCCACTCCTGCACGCCGACCGGGTGCAGCGAGAAGTCCGCCGGGTCGATGTCGTCGGTGTGCGGGGACCGCAGCAGCTCACCGGCCAGCGAGTAGGTCCAGGAGTGGTACGGGCAGCGCAGCGCGCCCACCGCCGCACAGGTCGGCGCGGCGCCGGCCGGGGTCGGGAAGAGCTGCGAGCCGCGGTGCCGGCAGACGTTGTACGCCGCGTGCAGCGCGCCGCCCTCGTCCCGGGTCACCAGCACGGACTCGCCGGCCACGTCCACGACCGCGACCCGGCCACCCCCGACCAGGCCGAGGTCGCTGGTCCGGCCGACGCAGAACCACTCGGCGTACAGCACCCGGTCGCGCTCGCGCAGCCACGTCGTCCCGGTCGACGTACATCTCCCGGGGCAGCGCGGCCTGCAGCGGACTCACACGATGCTCCCCGTCCTCGGGGCGGTGGTGGACCGCAGCGCGGCCAGGTGGCAGGCCACGTGGTGGCCGTGGGGGTCGGGGGGCAGGATCTCCAGCGGCAGGGTGCGGCAGGCCTCCTCGACGCCGTCCGCCGCCGCCGAGCCGTCGGCAACCGCGGGACAGCGCGGGTGGAACCGGCAGCCACCGGGGATCCGGGTGGGGTCGGGGATCTCGCCGGTCAGCACGACCGGCCGCAGCTGCTCGATCTCCGGGACCACCGACAGCAGCGCCTGCGTGTACGGGTGCTGCGGGGCCTGGAGCACCTCCTCGGTCCGCCCTGCCTCGACGACCCGGCCGAGGTACATCACCGCGATCCGGTCGGCGATGTTCCACGCAAGGCCGAGGTCGTGCGTGACGACGAGGACCCCGAGCCCGAACTCGTCGCGCAGCTTGAGCAGCAGCGCCAGGATCTCGCCGCGGATGGACGCGTCGAGGCTGGAGACGGGCTCGTCGGCGATCAGCAGCTCCGGGCCCAGGGCCAGGGCACCGGCGATCAGCACGCGCTGACGCTGCCCTCCGGAGAGCTCGTGCGGGTACCGCAGGAACAGCCGCTCCGGGGGTCGCAGCCCGGCCGAGGCCATCGCGGCCGCGACCAGCTGCGTCTCCGTCCGCCTCCTGGGGTCCTTGGCGACGAGCCCGTGCAGGCGCAGCCCCTCGGCCACGGACTCGTAGACCGTCTGGCGGGGGTTCAGCGCACCCGCGGGATCCTGGAGCACCATCTGCACCCTGCGGCGCAGCTCGCGCAGCCGGCGGCCCGAGTAGGCCACCGGTACGCCGTCGAAGGCGACCTCGCCCGAGGACGGGCGCTCCAGTCCGAGCATGGTGCGGGCGACCGTGGTCTTGCCGGAGCCCGACTCCCCGACCAGTGCCACGATCTCGCCCGCACCGACCTGCAGGTCGACGCCATCGAGCGCGCGGGCGACGTGGCCACTGCGGGTGACGAACTCGACGCTGACCCTCCGCGCCTCCAGCAGCGGACCCGTCATGGCTGCTCCACCCGAATGCAGGCAGCCTGGCGGTCCGCTCCGAAGGAACGCAGCTCGGGCAGGGCCCGGGTGCACTCGTCGATCGCGCGCGGGCAGCGTGGCGCGAAGGAGCAGCCGGGCGGCAGGTCCGCGGGATCCGGCGGGTCGCCCGGCAGTCCGGACGGCGCGAAGCGGGCCGCGGGGTCCCCCACCCGGGGGAACGCCGCGGAGAGCGCAGCAGCGTAGGGGTGCAGCGCCTCGCCGAAGACCAGCTTGGAGGGGCCCTGCTCGACCACGCGACCGCCGTACATCACCACGATGCGGTCGCACAGGTCGGCGAGCACGGACAGGTCGTGGCTGATCATCAGCATCCCGACACCCAGCTCGTGCACCAGACCGGACAACACGTGCAGCACCTGGGCCTGCACCATCACGTCGAGGGCGGTGGTGGGCTCGTCCGCCACGATCAGCCGCGGTCGGCACGCCAGGGCCATCGCGATCATGATCCGCTGCTTCTGCCCGCCGGAGAGCTGGTGCGGGTAGGCACGGGCCCGCGCCGCCGGCATCCCGACCTGCTCCAGGAGCTCGCCGACGCGAGTGTGCGCCTGCTTGACCGAGGTCTCCGGATCATGCAGGCGGATCGGCTCCGCGATCTGGTCACCGACCCGGCGCACCGGGTTGAGCGAGTGCAGGGCGCCCTGGAAGACCATGGAGGCTCCCGCCCAGCGCAGCGTCCGCAGGTCTCCCCAGCTCATGGTGAGCACGTCCTGACCCTCGAAGAGCACCTCGCCGGTCACCCGGGCGGTCGGCGGCTGGAGGCGCAGGATCGTGCTGGCGAGCGTGGACTTGCCGCAGCCCGACTCACCCGCGAGGCCGAGGATCTCGCCGCGGTCGAGATCCAGGTCCACGTTGCGCACCGCGGGCACGTCGCCCTCCTCGGTCCGGTAGGTGAGCGACACGTCGCGCATCCTGAGCAGGTCGTTCACATGCCACCTCCGCCGCCACCGCCGCCGATCATCCTCGCCCGGCCACCCTTCAGTCGCGGGTTGAGGACCTCCTCGAGCGCCTGCCCGATCAGCGTGAAGGCGAGGACCACGAGCACCACGCAGACGCCAGGGGGCACGATGAACCACCAGGCGCCGGTCGTGATCGCGCCGACCTGGAAGGCGTCGTCGAGCATCGAGCCCCACGACACCCGGGTCGGGTCGCCCAGCCCCAGGAAGCTCAGCGTGGTCTCGGTCAGGATCGCGATGGCGACGGTGAGCGTGGTGTTGGCGAAGACCATCGGCATCACGTTGGGCAGCACGTGCCGGCTCATCTGGTGCCAACGGCCGGCGCCGAGGACCCGGGCCCGCTCGAGGTAGGGCCGCTCCTTGATCGACAGCGTCTGGGCGCGGATCAGCAGCGCCGTGCTCGGCCAGGAGGTGATCCCGATGACCAGCACGATGTTGAACAGCGAGCGGCCCAGCACGGTTGCCAGGACGATGGCCAGAGGCAGGAACGGGATCGCCAGGAACCACTCCGTCACCCGGAACAGGGCAGACCCCGCGAAGCCGCCGAAGTACCCCGACATCAGCCCGATCAGCGTCCCGATCACCATCGAGATCAGGGTCGCGGCCAGCCCGACGAGGAGCGAGATCCGCGCGCCCCACAGCAGCAGGGTCAGCACGGAGCGGCCCTGGTCGTCGGTGCCGAGCCAGTACTCCGACGACGGCGGCTCCAGCACCCCGCCGGTCGCCTTGGTCACCTGGAGGCCCTCGGACGAGGCCAGCAGCGGCGCAGCGAGGGCGAGCGTGACGAAGACGACCAGGATCGCCAACCCGACCATGCCGGAACGGTTGCGGCGGAAGAGGGTCCAGCCCCGTGCGAATGACGCGCGTCGACGGCGACGGGCGAGCTGCCGCGCCGACAGCGCCGGCCCGGCAGCCGTCGCGTCGTACTCCGCCGCGCTCATGTGCGCACGCGCGGGTCGAGGATCCCGTAGAGCAGGTTTGCCGTGAGGTTGGCCAGGATGACGCCGGCCGACGCAACCAGGAAGACGCCCTGCAGCAGCCAGAGATCGGGGACCTCGAGCGCGTCGACGCCGAGGAGGCCGAGGCCCGGGATCGAGAAGACGGTCTCGACAGTGATCGCTCCGGCCACGATGTAGCCCATGCTGAGGGCGATGACGGTCGTCGTCGGCAGCAACGCGTTGGGCACGGCGTGCCGGTTGCGCACCACGATGTCGCGCAGCCCCTTCGCCCGGGCGGTGGTGAGGTAGTCCTCCCCGAGCTCGTCAAGCATCGAGCTGCGCATGATCAGCGAGTAGTCGGCGAGATAGGCAAGGGTCAGGGTGACCACGGGCAACGTCAGGTGCCAGGCGGTGTCCAGCACGCCGGACAGCGACGACGGGTCGGCGTCGACCGAGTGCAGCCCGCCGGTCGGGAAGATGCCCGGGATCGGGCCCCAGCCGACCGCGAAGACGGCGATCAGCAGCAGCCCGAGCCACCACTCGGGCATCGAGTAAAGGGTCAGGGAGGTGCCGGTGGAGGCCCTGTCGAACGCGCTGCCACGCTTCCACGCGCCCCGGATGCCGATCCAGACGCCGATGATCGTGGCCAGGATCGTGGAGGTGCCGACCAGCAGGACGGTCGGCCACATCCGATCGACGATCAGCTCCGAGACCGGGGCCCGGTACTTCAGGGAGATGCCCAGCTCACCGTGCGCCAGGTTGTTCAGGTAGGTCAGGAACTGCTGGGGCAGCGACTCGTCCAGCCCGTAGGTCTTGTTGAACTCCGCGATCTGCTCCTTGTTCGTGAACCGTCCGCGGCCCAGGGTGCGCGCCGGGTCGCCCGGGATCACCCGGAACAGGAAGAAGTTCACCACCAGCATGAAGGCCAGGCTGCCGAGCGCGCCGAGGACCCTGGTGAAGACGTACCTGCCGTAACCACGGCTCCTCACCCGCTGCTGCCGGGACGGCCGGCTCGTTGGCGGTGACGAGGCTCATTCGCGCTCGCCGACCGTCGCCCGGCGACGCACGAGGACGACCCCGCCTGCGGCGGCCAGGACGACGACGGCGCCGCCCGCGACCATCCAGAACGTCGAGCTGGAGCCGCTGCTCTCCGAGGCAGCCGTGGCCCCGATGGCACTCGTCACGCCGTCGCAGTCGCCGGCCTGGTCGGCCGGACGCATCGACGTGTAGTTGTGCCCGCCGTACTGGATCAGCCACACGCCGCCCGGGTCGGGCTGGGGCTGGAAGCACGCGAACCGGTCGCTGCGCACCGCCTCGCCGGTCTTCGGGTAGACGGTGACCAGGTACGGCGAGACCTCGAAGATCTTCTGCTGCATCTTCTGCACCAGGGCTACGCGCTTGTCGTGGTCGATCTCATGGTGCTGCTGCTCGTACATCTGGTCGTACTTCTTGGTGCAGTACCACGAGTCGGACAGGCCGCCGCGCTCGTCGCAGGTGAAGTAGCTGAGCACCCCGTCCGGGTCGGCCTCGACGTACCAGCCCCACTCGAAGGCGTCGTAGGTGCCGTCGAGGATCACCTCGGTGAGCCGGCCGGACGTGTACGGAACCACCTCAGCCTTGATGCCGAGCTCGTCGAGCCACTCCTTGAAGTACTCCATGGTGTTGACCGACGTGTCCGACGACGCGTCGCTGCGCGCCGCGAGCCGCAGGGTGCCCAACGGCGACCCGTCCGGCATCGTCCGCAGCCCGTCGGAGTCCTTCTTGTAGCCGGCCTCGTCGAGCAGCTGGCCGGCCTTGTCCAGGTCGAACGTGAACGCCTGGTCCGCGGGCGGTTCCCACCTCCACTCGGAGTAGGAGGGCGGGATGATCGTCTGCCCTGGTTCCGCGGCGCCCTGGTAGACCTTGTCCGCGATCAGCTGGTTGTCCAGCGCGTAGCCGAGCGCGTGACGGAACTTCGGGTCCTGCAGTGCCGGGTTGCCGTCCCCCTTCGGCTGGCCGGTCTCGGGGTCGACGGCGCCGGTGTTGAATGCAATCTCATCGAAGTAGACCCCGTTGCCGAAGTGGGCGGTGATCCCCTGCTCCCCCTCGAGCGACTTGACCTGCAAGGGGGAGATGTCCTCGGCGAAGTCGATCTCACCCTTGATCAACGCCTGGACCATCGGGTCCGCGCTCTTGTAGACCCGGAACACGACCTCGTCGATGTGCGGGGTGGGGCCCCAGTAGTGGGGGTTCCTCTCGAAGCGGTACGTCGACCCACCCGCGGTCCCCTCGACGAGCTCGAAGGGGCCCGAGCCGACCACGGGCCCGTCCTCGGGCTCCGCCGCGTAGCTCTTGACGTCGTCCTCGCTGACGTTCTTCCAGATGTGCTCGGGCACGATCGGGATGGGGAGGAGCGGGAGCGAGGCGATCGGCTTGCTCAGCTTGAGCACCACGTGCGTGTCGTCCGTCGCGGTCGCCGAGGTGACGCCCTTGAGGTAGGTGCCGTAGTTGACCGCCTCGGGACCACCGTCGATGATGCGATTCAGGGTGTAGGCGACGTCCTTGGCCGTCAGGGGCTGGCCGTCGGACCACTTCACGCCCTCGCGGATGTCGAGGGTCCAGGTCAGCCCGTCGGCCGACGGGGTCCACTTGGTGGCCAACTCGGGCTGGGGTGAGATGTCCTTCATCGAGTAGCCGACCAGGAAGTCGTATTGGAGCGCCCACGCCTCGTAGGCCTCCGACTGGACGCCGAGGAAGGGGTTGAACGAGTCGACCTCGCTGAGGATCCCGAGCGTGAACGTCGTCTTGTCGTCGGCCGCGGCGGGCGAAGTCGACGAGGTGAGCGCGATGCCGGGCGTCAGGAACGCCGCCAGCAGTCCGGCCGCAGCCAGGCCCCGCAGCCGAGTACGTTGACCACCGTGACCAGTCCTCCGGTGGCGCGACGAGAGCCGTTCCAGCACCGCGAGCACGGCGTGCCGCGCCCGGATCCCTACCACTGGATGCGCCACACGACGCCGGACCTGCTGGAGCACCTGGCCGCCGAACGGGACTTCTACGACTCTGCGTGTGCGCATCTGCACTCCCTTGTCTCCACCCTGAAGGCCGAGATGGTGTCCCGAGTTCCGGACGCCGACGTCTCACCGACGTGGCGGCGGTTGAGGTTTTCCTACTACATGCGGCACCTCGCCGGAAGTGACTACGGTCAGTTGGTCAGAGAAATCCTTGGCTCCGAGACCGTTTCGATACCGAATCCGGTGATCGCGAGCGAGTCGACCGACGAAAACCGCACCTCTGGGACTTTCGGTGAGGTGCTGCTGGACATCGGGTCGCTGGCCGACGACAGCGGCTACCTCGACCTCGGCCTGACCCTGGTCAGCCCCGACGAGGACCTGCTCGCCTACTCCGTCGACACCACCGGCGACGAGGTGTTCGCCCTGCGGTTCCGCGACCTGCGCACCGGCGCCGACCTCGCCGACGTGGTGCCGCGCAGCTACTACGGCGGCGCCTGGAGCGCGGACTCGGCGTGGTTCTTCTACACCGTCCACGACGAGGCCTACCGGCCGCACGAGGTGTGGCGGCACCGGATCGGCACCCCGGTCGAGGACGACGTCCGGGTGCTGGTCGAGCCGGACGAGCGGTTCGAGCTCACCCTCCGGCAGAGCCGCAGCGGCGACGCGGTCCTGGTCCTGGCCGAGAGCCGGGACACCGGCGAGACCTGGCTGGTCGACGCGCACTCCCCCGAGTCACCGGCGCGGTCGGTCGGCGGGCGCCGGGCCGGTGTCCTCTACCGCGCGGAGCACCTGCGCGAGGGGACGGGTCCGGGCCGACTGCTGCTGGTGACCAACGACGAGGCGCCGGAGTTCCGCCTGGTCGACTGCCCGGTGCCGCTCGACGCCGACCAGGACCACCGCACCTGGCGGGAGGTCCGCCCCGAGGACCCCGAGGAGCGCCTCGAGCGGGTCGACGCCTTCGCCGGGCACGTGGTGCTGAGCCTGCGCAGCGGGTTCGAGCACCGGCTCCGGGTCGTGCCCGCCGACGACCTGGCCGGCCCCGGGACCGTGCTGGCCAGCCGGTTCCCGGCCGGCGCGGTCCACATCGCCCGCAACACGGCGTACGACGCCTCCGTGGTGACGGTCATGGACCGTGCCCATGTCGAGCCCCCGCTGTGGTCCGACGTCGACCTCGTCACCGGGCAGGTCGAGGACCGGCTCCGGGAGGGGGCACCCGGGCACGATCCGACGCGGTACGTCACGGAGCGGATGTCCTTCCCGGCACCGGACGGGACACCCGTGCCCGCCACCGTGATCCGGCACCGGGACACGCCGCTGGACGGCACCGCCCCGGCGCTGCTCTACGGGTACGGCGCCTACGAGGCCACTGAGGAGCCGGACTGGGACCCGGCGCTGCCCAGCCTGCTGGACCGGGGCGCCGTCTACGTGCACACCCACGTCCGCGGCGGCGGTGAGGGCGGCCGCCGCTGGTGGCTCGACGGGCGGCTGGCCCACAAGCACCACACCTTCTCCGACCACCTGGCCGTCGCCGACGGGATCGCCGGCCTGGTGGACGGGCGCCGGCTGGCCACCCGCGGCCTGAGCGCCGGGGGCCTGCTCCAGGGCGCCGTCCTCAGCCAGCGGCCGGAGCGGTGGCGGGCCGTGGTGGCCGAGGTCCCGTTCGTCGACGTCGTGACGACGATGTTCGACGCCGCCACCCCGCTCACCGTGACCGAGTGGGACGAGTGGGGCGACCCGCGCCGCCGCGAGGAGTTCGACTGGATGCTGGCCTACTCCCCCTACGACAACCTGCCGCCCGCCGGGAGCCGGCCCGACCTGCTGGTCACCGGTGCCGTGCACGACCCGCGGGTGATGGTCCGCGAGCCCGCGAAGTGGGTCGCCGCCCTGCGCGAGAGCGACCCGGAGTGGTCGCCCCGCTGCCTGTTCCGCTGCGAGACCGGTGCCGGCGCGCACGTCGGGCCGTCCGGCCGGTTCGGGCACCTGGCCTACGAGGCGGAGGTGCTGGCCTGGGTGCTCGACCGGCTGGGTGTCATCGGCGGGCCGGTGGCCCGGTGAACCCGCTGCACGAGGAGGTCGTCGAGCTCACCCGGCAGCTGGTCCGCTTCGACACCAGCAACGCCCCCGAGGCCGCGCTCGGCCGCAAGCCGGGCAACGAGACCGGCCCGGCGGCGTACCTGCTCGACTACCTCACCGACGCCGGCGTCGACTGCGAGCTGGTCGCGCGCGACCCCGACCGGGCCAACCTGGTGGCCCGGATCCCCGGCACCGGGGAGGCGCCGTCGCTCGCGTTCGTCGGCCACACCGACGTGGTGCCGGCCGACCCGCGGGACTGGACCCATCCCCCCTTCGCCGCGGTCGTCGACGAGGCCGGCTTCCTGTGGGGACGCGGCGCGATCGACATGAAGAACGAGGTGGCGGCCCGCGCGGTGGCGATGGCCGAGCTGGCGCGGTCGGGGTTCCGGCCGCGGGGCGACCTGTGGCTGCTCGCGGTGGCGGACGAGGAGGACGGCACGGCCGACGTCGGCATGCGCTGGCTGCTCGAGTCCCGGCCGGACATCCGGCCCGACCTGGCGATCAACGAGGGCGGTGGCGAGCGGCTGCCGCTGCCCGACGGGCGCACCGTGCAGACCGTCAGCGTCGGCGAGAAGGGCACCTACCCGGTGCGCGTGGTCGCGGTCGGCGAGGCCGGCCACGCCTCCACGCCCAGCGTCGGGGACAACGCCGTACCCCTGCTCGGCGAGCTGCTGCGCCGGGTGGGCCGGGGCATGCCGAGCCGCACCCCGTCGCACGCTGGTGGACCGCACGCTCGAGCTGTTGCTCGGCGAGCCGGTCACCGACCTCGAGCGGGCCATCACCCGGGCGGCGGCCCTGCACCCGGTCCTCGCCCACGCGCTGCCGGCCCTGGTCGGTACGACGATGGCGCCGACGCTGCTCACGGGGTCGACCAAGCGCAACGTGATGCCGGCGCGCGCGTCGATGGAGCTGGACTGCCGGATCCTGCCGGGCACGTCCGAGGACGACGTGGAGCGCGAGGTCCGCGCCCGGCTCGGCTCGGACCTCGCCTACGAGCTGGAGTGGCCCGAGCAGCTGGTGGCCGGCAGTGCGTCAGCCGCCGACACCCCGCTGATGACGGCCATCGCCGAGGTGCTCCGGGCGGACGGTGACGACGCCCTGCCGCTGCCCATCATCAGCACCGGCTTCACCGACTCGGTCTACCTGCGCGCGGCCGGCACCCCGACGGCGTACGGCTTCAGCCCGTTCCGGGCCACCTCGGCCGAGGTGCTCACCGCAGGCTTCCACAATGCCGACGAGCGGGTGCACATCGACGACCTGCTCCTGGCGGTCACCTTCCACGTCGACCTCGCCCGTCGACTCCTGGGGTGACGCTCCGCTACGGAGACACCTTCTCCATGTTCCTGGTGACCGCCTCCATGGTCTGCTGCAGCTCGTCGGTCGGGCTGAACTCGACGACCTCGGTGCCGGCGTACAGCTGCGGGGTGTGCCCCGGCCCCACGTAGTAGGCGTCGCCGGCCTCGAACGTCTCGTCGCCGTCCCTGGTGTGGAACGTGACCCTGCCCGCGAGCACGTACCCCCAGTGCGCGCACTGGCACTGGTCGTCCGGCAGGCCGCTGAAGAACGGCGACAGGTCGGCGTCGGCGGTGTACTTCTCGAACGCCACCGTGTAGCCGTCGTCCATGTTCTCGAAGTGGCCCTCGTAGCCCTCGACCTCGACGGTCTCGGAGGCCGTCGTCCTCGATGCCTTCGACATGTGCTTCCTCCATCTCTCCCCGGTGCCCGGGTCACCGAGATGTGAACAAGACCGAGGACCATGCTTCGCCGGCTGCCCAGGGGCTGACTAGGGCCGATCAGCCCCCGAGCCCGGCCGCACGCGCACGTGCGACCGCGTCGGTCCGGTCCAGCACGTCGAGCTTGGTGAGCACGTTCGACACGTGGTTGCGCACGGTCTTGTCCGACAGGTGCAGCTCCCGGGCGATCCGCCGGTTCTCCAGGCCCTGCGCCATCAGGTCGAGCACCTCCACCTCCCGCGACGTCAGCTGCGGGAAGGCCTCTCGTCCCGCGCCGGTGGCCATCCCGGTGAAGAACCGGCCCAGCCGGTCGGCCACCGTGGGGCTGAAGACTGCGCCGCCCCCGGCGACCGTGCGGATGGCATGCAGGAGGTCGCTGCGACCAGCACCCTTGACGACGTAGCCACGGGCGCCGGCCCGCATCGCCGCCACCACGGCGTCGTCGTCCGAGCTCATCGTCATCATCAGCACCCGGGTGGCGGGCGCCGCCGCCAGGATCCGCGCCGTCGCCTCGACGCCCGAGCAGTCGGGCAGGTTGAGGTCCATCAGCACGACGTCGGGCCGCAGCCCCAGCACCAGGTCGACCCCGGTCCCGGCGTCGTGGGCCTCCCCCACGATCGTCAGGTCCTCGGCACCGGTGAGGGCGGCGCGCACGCCGTCGAGGAAGAGCGGATGGTCGTCGACCATCACCATGCGAGTCGTCACGAACCCTCCAACGGCAGCAGCGCCCGGACGGTGGTGCCGGCCGGGGTCGCGAGCAGCTCCAGTGAGCCGCCGATCTCCTCGGCCCGCTGCCGCATGGACACCAGGCCCAGCGCACCGGGCCGGATGCGCTCGGGCAGTCCGTGGCCGTCGTCGGCGACCTCGAGGACCAGGCCCCCGGGCACCTCGCAGAGGCTCAGCGACACGCGGCGGGCGCCCGAGTGCCGCACCGCGTTGGCGAGCGCCTCGGCCGCGATCCGGTAGCAGGCGACGTCGACTGCCGCCGGCAGCCCCCGGCGTACGTCGACCCGGGCCGTGGCGCTGGTCCCCGGCGTCGACATCCGTTCGGCCAGCGAGTGCAGGCAGGTCTCGAGGCCCAGGTCGTCGAGTGCGGGCGGGCGCAGGTCCTCGCTGATGCCGCGCAGGTCCTCGACGGCGCCCGCGACCCCGGAGGCGGCCGACTCCAGCAGCCCGCGGGCCGTGGGGTCACCCACCAGGTCCCGAGCGGACTCGACCTGCAGGCGGAGCCCGGCGAGGGCGGCGCCCACACCGTCGTGAAGGTCGCGTCGCAGCCGCAGGCGCTCCTCCTCGCGGGCGGACACGAGCGCTGCCCGCGAGTGCTGCAGCCGGTCGGCCAGGGTCAGGGCCGCGATCGTCGGCGCGACCTGGTCGCAGACCATCTCGAGCAGCTCCCGGTCCCGCGGGTCGAGCCTGGTCTCGCCGGGCCGGAGCCCGACGCGCAGGGTCGCGACGGTCTCGCCACGGTGGTCGAGGGGCAGCACCTCCGGGGTGCCCGTGGGGGTCCCGGCCACGAAGACCGGGGTGGCGTCGCGGTCCTGCCCGAGCACGAGGCTCGCGTGGCCGAGGCGGAGGGAGTCGACGATGCCGCGACAGACGTGGCCGGGCACCTCGGAGAGGTCCAGCCCCGCCCGCAGCCCGGAGGACAGCCGCGCCAGCACGACGTCGGGCTCACCGCGGTCGCCGTAGAACAGTCGGTCGACCCCGCGGTTCAGCCGTACCCCCAGCGGGTGCACGAGGAGGCCCGTGACGGCCGCGGCGAGCGCGGCGCCGACGGCGCCGTGCCCGACCAGCACGGCGTCGGCCACCGCGAAGAGGGTGAGATAGGCGCCGGCCAGGCAGAGGGCGAGGCTCAGTGCCCCGATCGCACGACAGACCGCGAGGTCGAGGTCGTAGAGCCGGTGCCGGGTGACGGCGACCCCGATCGCGACGGGCACCAGCGCGACCGCCAGGCTCTGGGTCAGCGAGCTCACCGGCCAGTCGAGGAGCGGCTGCAGCGCGGTGTCCACCAGCAGGACCGCGGCACTGGCCAGGAGCACGACGACCTGCCGGCGCACCAACCCGGTGGACCGGCGCAGGCGCACGACGAGCGCGGCGAGGCCGGCGAGGCAGGCGGGCACCAGCAGGACCGCTGCGCCGACCATCATCACCTCGGCCACGCCACGGTCGGTGACCGGCTTCGCGATGGCGATGCGTCCGACGTACGACTCGGGGTAGAGCGCCGCGCCCCCGGCGAGCAGCACCATTCCGACCACCGACGCCAGCACCGCGGGACGCCACCTGCTGCTCGGGAGCCGACCGTCCGGGTAGATGAGCGGGAGCAGCGTCAGCAACGGCACGAACCCGGGCACCCACAGCCAGCTGTAGACGAAGGCGGCGGCCGAGGCGGCGGCGGTCTGTTCCCGGGCCAGCACGGCCACGGCACCGGCGAGGGCGGCACCGGCACCGGACGCTCCGATGACCAGGAGCAGCAGGCCGAGGCGCCGGCCTCCCGACCCGGCGAGCACCAGCCAGCCGGCCGCCGTGTAACCCACTCCGACGGCGACGTCGACGGGCAGGTCGTGCGCGGCCCGGAGGTTCCATCCCCCACCGGCCGAGACCGTCACCACGGCGACGGCCGCGGCCAGCAGGGCCAGCGTCCCGAGCACGCCCGCGGTGACCCCGGCGGGGCGTCGCAACCACGGCAGCGCTGCGCGCCCGGTCTCCACCGGGCGCGCAGCGGTGCTCGTCATGGCGCGGATACTAGATGACCTGGTCGCGCCCGACGCGCGACTTCGACCACCTGCCGGTGGCCACCGTCGCCGCCGCGGTCACGGCACCCAGACCGAGGGCCAGGGCCGTCCAGGGCCGGTCCTCGCCGAGTGCCACGCCGATCGCCCCGGTCCACACCAGCCCGCCGCTCCCCCACAGCGCCAGCCGGCGTACGGCGGGCAGCAGCGCCGCGAGGGCCACGAGGACAACCAGCGTCAGCGCCGTCCAGGCCATGTCGAAGTAGTGCGGGTTGATGGCGTGGTGGCCCGTCGCATCGTTCTGCAGGCCGATCTGGTCGAGGGCGTACGGCGTGCTGAGCGCGGCGCCCAGCAGGGCCAGCGGTGCGAGCAGCGGGTCCACCCGCACCTCGGTGCGCAGCCTCGGCCGGAGCGGGAGGGCGAGCCAGAGCAGCGCACCGGTCACCACGATGACCGCCATCAGGATGGGTGCACCACCACCCGGTGCGGCGATCGAGCAGAGCGAGCCGGTGACCGCGAAGGTGACATGCATCAGCCCGGTGGCGGTCGAGGGGCGACGGCCCACCCACCCGGCCCGGACCAGCGGAACCACGCAGGCGAGCCAGAGCAGGCAGAGCAGAAGGCCCTGACCGGTGAGCTGGTGGAACCGGTGCTCGGAGAGCTCACCGACCAACAGCATCCGGCTCAGGTTGATCGTGAAGACCGTGGGCAGCGCACAGGCCAGGAAGCCGGTGACACCGACGGCGGTCCGCCGCCGGTTGGACGGTCGGACGGTGGTGGAGCTCGGGGAGTCGAGCAGGGTCTGCATGAGGTGTGTCCTCTCGGGTCGTCGTTGACCCCGAGACCGTCCCGCGACCGATGTCCCGGGCACATCGCCGAACTGTCCCGACGTTGTCCCGACCCCGGCCAGCACGTCGGGGTCGGCCAGCGGTCTCGGTGACCGACGACCCATGCCTGTCCCCGCGGGTCGGCGGTGGTTGCGGTGGTTGGCAGTTAGCCGGGGTCCGCGTGTGGTTTCGGCCTTCCGGCTTGCGGTCGGCGCGGGGTTGCCGAAAGGCAA
>CAWDVM010000013.1:0-106770 GCA_963805685.1 uncultured Actinomycetota bacterium | reverse complement strand
GTACCCGTTGGTGGCCCACCAGTCGGCGTCGGCGTAGTAGTCACCGACCGGGCCGTTCTGCCAGTTGTTCCAGATGTACTTCGCGTTCGCGTCCTGGCAGGTGCCGGACTGCGACGGCGTCGCGGTTGCGGTGGGCGTCGTGGTGGACGTCGGGCTCGACGGCGTGGTCGTGGTCGAGGTGGACGTCGGGCTCGACGGCGTGGTCGTGGTCGAGGTGGACGTCGGACTCGACGGCGTGGTCGGGGTCGACGTGGACGTCGGACTCGACGGCGTGGTCGGGCTCGAGGTCGCGGTGGAAGCGGGGGTCGGCGCCGGGTTGCACCTGGGCGCATTCGGATGCCTGGTGCAGAAGTGCGACTGGCGTTTCGCCTTGGCGTGCGGGGCACCGATGTTCGCGTGGGCGACGCCGACGACGACCAGGGTCAGGCATCCGAGAGCAAGGACGCACAGCATGCGGAAGTGCTTCATGGTGAGTATTTCTCTCTGTCCGGGGGATGACAGTGACGCGGCTACTCCGTCGTGGATCGTCCGAGAACCGGACCCGTGACCAGGGCTGCCGCGGGGTGACGCTACCCAGTCGAGGGACGTCGAGGGGGTGTCTCTCCCCCACTTGGGGGAGCCTGCGCCGAGATCCGCTGTGCCGGTCGGCGTGCTGCGTCGGACCGGCCGTGCGCGAGACTTCGGGGCCGTGGGTCTCGTAGCCTGCGTGAATGGCCACCTTCATCCTCACGGTCATCGGCGATGACCGGCCAGGTCTCGTGTCAGCCCTCTCGGCTCCGATCAATGCGCACGGCGCGAGCTGGGAGCGCAGCCAGATGTCACGCCTGGCGGGCAAGTTCGCCGGCATCGTGCTGGTGACCGTCGACGACGAACGGCACGACGCGCTGGTCGAGGACCTCACGGCCCTGCAGGCCCAGGGCTTGCAGATCGCCCTCGAGCGAACAGACGAGCCCGTCGAGCGCGAGTCGCTGCGGCTCCAGCTCGAGCTGCTCGGGGCCGACCGCCCCGGCATCGTGGCCGAGATCTCCGCCTCCCTCGCCGCCCGTGGCGTCAGCATCGAAGAGCTCAGGACCGACGTGCGCGACGCCCCCATGGCCGGCGGGACGCTCTTCGAGGCCAGCGCGGTGCTCGATGCGCCGCCGACCACGAGCACCGAGGCCCTGCGGTCGGTGCTCGAGGGGCTCGCCGACGAGCTGATGGTCGAGATCAGCCTGTCGACCGGATGAGGGGCGGGCCGCCGCGGCGCCTACCCGAAGGCGGGCGGACCGCCCTCGACCGCCCGCCGCCCGGCGTCGTCGTCGGTCAAGAAGTTCGGCCGCTGGTCCCCGGTGTCGTAGTAGCGGTGGAACACCGGGGTCTGTGAGCCGGACATCGGCGGCACGATCCAGCTCCAGTCGGCTGGGCAGCTGCGACCCGCCCGCTCCTCGCGCTCCAGGTGCGTGAGGAACCGGCCGGCCTCGGTGTGATGGTCGGTGATGGACACCCCGCTGGACCGGAACGAGTGCAGCACGGCGCGGTTGATCTCGACCAGCGCCCGGTCCCGCCACAGGCTGGCCTCGTGCGACGTGTCGAGCCCCATCCGTTCGGCCACCACCGGGACCAGGTCGTAGCGCACGCTGTCGCCGAGGTTGCGGGCCCCGATCTCGGTGCCCATGTACCAGCCGTTGAAGGGTGCCGCCGGGTAGGAGACGCCGCCGATGACCAGCCGGCTGTTGCTGATGACCGGTACTGCATGCCAGCGCATGCCCAGGTCGGCGAACCAGTCCAGCTCGGGGTGCTCGAGCTCGACCTCCTCCACCGCGTCGGCCGGGAGGCGGAACATCTGCGGTCCCTCCTCGGCGGTCTCCACGATGAGCGGGAGCACGTCGAAGGCGCCTCGCCGCTGTGGCGGCCGCCAGCCGCGCAGGATCATCTCGCGCGTGAACTCGCGATAGCGGGGGTCCCCGAGGACACTCCCGTCCGGCTGCTCGTACCCGGCGTACCGGATGAGCTGCTCGTTCCAGATCCTGGGTGCGCGCCGCCCCGGGGCCTCCGGAGCGAACACGCTGATCATCGGGCGGATCTTCCCGGCATTGCCCGCAACACGCAGGTGGTCGAAGCAGTGCCTGGCGACACCGGCAGCGTCGCCGACCGTCCGCAGGTCGCGCACCTGCAGGCTGCGCCAGTACAGCCGGCCGATGCAGCGAGCGTTGTTGCGCCACGCGGCGCGAGCTCCGAACGCCAGCTCCTCAGGGGTGTGCCAGTAGGTCCCGGTCGCGTCGATCTCACGCATGACCGCGGCGATCCGGGGCTCGACCGGCCCAGCTCCGGGGTTCTCGGCGTGGAACATCCGGAGGAACTCCTCGGCCTCGGCCCGATCCACCACGGTGGAGCCGGCACCGGTGCCCGGTTGGGGGCCGCGCTCCCGGTCGTGCCGGACCGGGCATCCGGAGGCCGACGGGGCCTTGTGAGTCGTCCGCTGGGTCCGCTGGGTCCGCCGGCCGGGCCAGCGGGTGACGCCCCACCGCCTGCCGTCGACCCGGACCCGGCGTCCGGCGGCCTGGAACGCGACCATCTGTCGGAGGCCGACCAGGACGCCGAGGCACAGCACGGTGACGGTCAGCCAGACCGCGCCGTCGGTCAAGGGCTCAGCGCGCGCGACCCACCCGGGGTCGCCGAAGCCGACAGGCGCACCGGGCGTCAGCCCGATGACAGCCAGCCCGACCACTCCGGGTAATCGCGCAGTCGGCCGGCCGCCGGATACGGCGGGCCTGCCGGCCGGGTCGGTACGTACACGGTCGATGTTCTGGTGATGCGTATTCATCCCACTCCCTCGCGGGACGTGATCCCCGGCTCCGCACCACCCGAACCGCAGGTCTAGACAAGATCTCGCATGGCGGGCACCCCCTGGCGGAGTCCGGACGCTTTCGGGTCCCGCGGATTCGCCCTCCTCCTACGACACGTGGAAGCAGGCGACGTCGTACTGGGAGACCGAGTGCTTGTTGTTCGAGTTCTGCGGCTGCTCGCCGGCGTAGTGCGTGCCGGCGTTCCCGTCAGGGTTGAACGCCGACCCGGGAGCGGAGACCGCCTGGCCCGGCCTGGCCGGTGCGGTGCTGCTGCCGCACTCCTGGGACGGCTGACCCGTGCCCGCGGGGTTCCCGGCGGCATGGGCTGCCCCGACTCCGGTGAGGACCAGGGTTGCGGAGCTGAGGACGGTTGCGACGGCTTGGACGAGGATGTTCATGAGGGGTGCCTTCTTCACCTGGTAGCGAGTGCTTTCCCACTACACGTGTCAGGGCCCCCCGCAGTTCAGCCCTGTCACCCTTCGCTTCGTCCTCGCCCGACTGTCAGGTCGCGGTCACGGGAGCGTGGAGACGCGGGCCCTGGCGGCCGCCGGTTCGGTAGGCTTCTGGACCGATGGCGGTGGGGCTCGCCGACAACCGCAGCGTCGCTGCCAACAGTCCCTACCTGACGATGAGACGCGATGTCACACAGGTGGGAGTCCATGCCCGAGGAACGGCCGGCCACCGGCTCAACGCACGTGTTCCCAGATGATGCGCCCGTCGGACGGCGGCCGGTCGTTCAGGGGCACGGCCCGGTCGACCCGGACGTCGACCTCAGGGAGCCCCGGCAGCGTCGGGAGTGGACGGCGCACCGGTGGGTGCTGCCCACCATCGCGGTCGGCGGCATGCTGGGGGCGTCGGCCCGTCACGGCCTCGAGCTCGCCTGGCCGGTGCAGGCCGGCGAGTTCCCCTGGGCGACCTTCGTGACGAACCTCGGCGGCAGCGCCCTGATCGGCCTCCTCATGGTCTACGTCGTCGAGCTCGGCGCCGGCCACCCCCTGCTGCGTCCCTTCGTCGGTGTCGGCGTGCTGGGCGGGTTCACCACCTTCTCCACGTACGCCGTCCAGACGACCGATCTGCTGGACGCCCGTGAGCCGGCCCTGGCGCTGGCGTACCTCTTCGGGACCGTTGCGGCCGCCCTGGTCGCGGTGATGCTGGGCATCTTCCTGGGACGGACGGTGCTGGTCCTGCTGCGCAGGGCGGCCGGCAGACGAGCCGGCACGAGGGGTGGAAACTGATGGGGTTCCTCTTCCTCTGCCTCGGCGCCGCGTTCGGCGCACCCGCGCGTTACCTGACCGACCGGGCCATCCAGGCTCGCCACGACACCGTGGTGCCGTGGGGGACGATGACGGCCAACGTGGTCGGCTCGATGGTCCTCGGCCTGCTCACCGGCGTGGCCGACGCCCACCAGGTCCCGGAGGCGGTGATGCTCGGCATCGGCACCGGCTTCTGCGGGGCGCTGACCACGTACAGCACCTTCAGCTACGAGACCTTCCGGCTCTACGAGACCGGGGCTCGCCTCTACGCCACGCTCAACGTCGTGATCTCGCTGATGGCGGGCCTGGGAGCAGCCCTCATCGGGTTGGCCATCGGCTCGGCCTTCTGACGAAGGTAGGAGAACGGATGCTCTGGACGCGCACCGCTCGAGTCCGAGCCGGCACCACGAGTCCGCGCGCCGCCGCTCCTGCCCCCTCCCCCAGTCCCGGCGAACCGAGGAGCAGCTGATGGAACTGCAGTCCGGACCGGCCCTGCGCCTGACGATCTTCGTCAAGGCCAACGACCGCTGGCACCACCGTCCCCTGTACACCGAGATCGTGCACCGGGCCCACGAGCAGGGGCTTGCCGGGGCGAGCGTGTTCCACGGCATCGAAGGCTTCGGCAAGTCCCAGATGATCCACACCTCGCGCATCCTGGACCTGAGCGACGACCTGCCCTGCTCGATCGTCATCGTCGACGTCGAGCAGCGCATCCGGGACTTCCTCCCCCAGCTGGACGAACTCGTCACCGAGGGCCTGGTGCTCCTCGACCCGGTCGAGGTGGTCAGGCACGCCAGCCGTGAGCTGGACCAGGAACGGTGACAGAGGGCCGGCGGCAGGCATCGGAGGCTGCAGCCGCCGGCCCTCTCGAGACGCCTGGCTCATCCGTCCCGGGTGAGGCCCAAGGCACGTGACGTGGCGACGATTGTGCGGTGACCCACGAGTCCAGCGGAGCGACCCCGTCTTCGGAGCCGGCACGGGAGCAGGCCGCGCACCATGCCGAGGTCGCCCTGCGCTCCATGGGAAGACCGAACTCGGTGACGCAGGAGTTCGACTTCTGGAACGACAAGTACGAGGGACGCCGTCTGTTCTCCGAGCTGCTCGGCACCTTCTTCCTGGTCCTGGTGGCTGTGGGCGGCGGCATGGTGAACGCGCACTTCGGAGGCGATGCGGTCCCGTACGGCGCCCTGGTGGTCGCTCCGGCCCTGATGGTCACAGCCATCATCCTGTTCATGGGCACCGTCTCCGGCGCGCACCTCAACCCCGCGGTCAGCATTGCCTTCGCAGCCCGCGGCGACTTCCCGTGGCGGCGCGTCCCGGCGTACGTCGTGGCGCAGTTCCTCGGGGCGGTCCTCGCGACGCTGCTGCTCTGGGCGCTGATCGACAAGCAGGGCAGCGCCGGCCTGACCCTCCCCGGCAGCGGCATCTCCGCCACCACCGCGATGGTGTGGGAGATCATCCTGACCACCGGGCTGGTGAGCGTGATCCTGGGCACGGCGTCGGGCGCACAGCAGATCGGGCCGCTCGCCGCGCTCGGCGTGGGCAGCTACATCGCGCTGGCCGGGCTGTGGGGATCACCCGTGAGCGGGGCGTCGATGAACCCGGCCCGGTCGCTCGGGCCGGCCCTGGTGCTCGACGACTGGACCTCTTGGTGGGCCTACCTCGTCGGCCCGGTGGTCGGCGGTCTCATCGCCGTTGGCTTCGCCTACATCCTGCGCGGCCCGGGTGGCGGCCGGAGCGGCGTGGCGGCGGCCCAGGGCACGCTCGGCGCGGACCGGCACCACGGTGGACGACCGCGGCCGTGAGGACGCGACGGTCGATCACGGGCCCAGACAGATGAGATTGGTAGGGCGGGTGGGGCTCGAACCCACGACCCAAGGATTATGAGGGCGATCCCGGGCAGATCCATCCCGCCGAGAAGTCGCGAATCCCGCTCAGAACAAGGGATCCGTGTCCGACGGCGTGCGATCTGTTCGAGCAGATCCCAGTGCTGGTGCGGACTGGTTGCGGACTACGCCAGCGGCAGCGGCACTCCCCCACCGCGACCCCGATAGCCAGCCCGGCCAGGCCTCCGGGCGACGGGTCAAGACTCGAGCTTCGCTCGATCGCGGAGCGACGCATCGCGGTCTTGACGCGTCGTTCGGAGGCCGAACAATTCGATGGCGGGGTCGCGGCACCCACGCCTGCGCGCAGCGGTCGGGGTGCGCGAGGACGGCGCGCCTGCGCCGCCCGCAGCGCGGGGCCCCGAGGAGCGGAGCGCGCGCCGGCGGAGCCGGCGCTCTTGAGCCAGTAAGGAAAGTCGTAACCGGTTCGGTCGGATGCCACTGTGCTCCGTCGGCTGATGTGCGACACCTGCCGCCGCCTGATGCGCTGCACCCGGAGCGCCCGGACATGGCTCCCCTCTGTGTCAAGAGCCGGGCGCACGCAGATGGTGGTCGTGGCCGATCACGGCTCACAGCTCCTGGCCCTGCGCAGGTTCCAGCGCAAAGTCTGGGTGTTCGTCGAAGTCAATGGGCGGCGTCTCACTCGCGCCTCAGGACTTGGCTGAGCTCGGCCGGCAGAAGTAAAGATTCGACACTTTTCATTCCACGCCCAAGATTCAGTCTACTATCGGTAGATCTACTGGTCTCAGGATGCTTATTGTCGGGGGAATCATGGTCCACGCTCATGCCACGAGATCGGGTAATCGAAAAGGTAATGGCCGGGGATGCGTCGAACTCAATCGCATCACGTATTGCATGACCGGCCGATCGATCCCCGGACGACATCGCTTGCTCTCAGCGTTCGGCCAAGGCGCTGCCGGGTTTTTTCTTGTCGCTGCCACTGCACTTCTTGCGGCAGCACCTGTTCAAGCTGCCCAAGGATCCTGCTCTGGTCAAACAAGTCACGACTTCGTTGGCGGAGCGACAACATTCCAGTCCTCCATTTATGGCGCGCGAGCTGATATCGACCAGTACCAGCCCGACTTGTGCAACACCTCCAGTGGATACGCCGTTAGCGCCTCGGAGGCGTGGGCGATGGTGACCGCTGACGATAAGTCGAACTCGTCCGGGACACCGCACCCCGTCCACTACGCCCAATCCGGCATTGTCCGATGGGGAAATTCGTCTCCCACCGAATTTCACGGCTTCCATACATTCGCCCAATGGACCAGGGGATGCAATCCAAACTGCACGGGTAGTGGCGGAAATATCGTGACGATGCTCGGCCCAGACCCCAGCGGTGTCGCGACGTACTCGGCCTTCTTGAGAAGCAGCACGCAGACAATCGTTATGAAGGTCGGCAGCCAGATCGTTGGCGAAACGGGATACAACCCGGCCGACGTGTGGGATTCGCGATGGCAAGCGGAGTACTTCGGGGAGGTCTACCACCATGAGTCCGATCTGATGGGCAAGGATTCCAACCGACTCAAGGTGACCAACATTCAGCGCTACGAATCGGACGGCTCCATCAATTTCGTTGCGAACCTCAACTACGACAATGGCACAGCCAAGTACTGCTCCGGCGGCAACGTGAACTGTCCACGCTTTCACATCGAAGACTTCGCACCTGGTGCGGGAGGGCTGGGCATGAAGCTTTGGACCGACCCCATCTAGCGCGGCTTATCCGCGCAAGGCGAAGTCGTCTTACATCCGTACCGCCGCATGACCCGTATCGGGAAGGAACAACATGCGAGACACAAGAATAGGACGAGGTTGGCCTCGCCCAGTCGCGACGGTTGCCGCAAGCATCGCTGCGGTTGCAGCCGTCGCCGCTGCCGGAAGTTGGCTGAGCCACCCCACACCAGCGGAAACTCACCCACAGTCTGCGTTGCTCCACGATGCTGTTAGACCAACAAGTTCAGATACCCCACGGCCGGCTTCCTCCAGGGCGGCCACCTCCACGCTTTCGACCCAGCCTCCCGCCGGGTTCGTCGAGAGTCTACGCTCCGTAGGTTTTGTTCTGAGTGATGGACAAGAGCCCGATTCGGCCATCGGCATGTTAGTAGCTGAGAAGAACGCACAGGAGTTCGGCGCCTATGGCGATCTCGTGGGGGTGTATTTCTACAACGTCACGACCCCCCACCTGGGGACAAGTGTCAACGACGAAGACCCCAACTCCGAGGTTGTTCCATTCTTCAAGGACACACCTGTTTACGTCGTCGTCTATTCCGTTCAAGTGGCCGAGTCCGCTGGTGAGGGCCCCTTTGCAGCCTCGAACGACAACAACGGATCCCCCTCGACGGTGAGGAAAATGACGGCAACCTTCGTGAACGCTCTCACCGGAGACACCGAACGCGCTGTCGCGTACTGACGCATCCGATCAAGAGTTGGACCCGACCACTCAGGAACCCCGAGGTCGGGCAGCCCTGCGAAGGTGACCATTCGTGCGCTCCGCACGTGCCCCTTTGGCCTGTCGGTGGGGTGTGTCATGCTCTTTCGCAGCGGACAACTTCACACAAACTGATGGGGCAATTCCCCCGGGGGTCGGCTCCCCACCTGGCCAGAGGCCGTACACAGAGACGCCGCGACAACGACACGAACTGACGTAACACCGTCCGCGAAGTCCTTGGTTTGTCGTGTCTCGGCGCTGCGGCGGTCCCTCTCGTCGAGACCCTGATCTCCGAGCTGGACCGCGGACCTCCCGAACCGGGTGTGCCGCGCGGCAGGGACCGCACTGGCCGCGTGGCACACCCACCTCGGGGTGGTGAGAGCGATGAGCTGCAGGACCCACGCAACCGTGACCACCCCGCTGCCTGCCCTGGTCCCGGACGCGTTCCCGGGGCACGGCGAGGACGCACCCCTGGACCTCCCGCCGCTGACCCCGCGGCTCGAGGAGCAGATGCGGGGCCTGCTGGTCTCCCGGGAGTTCGACGCCTGGTCCGAGGCGCTGGCCAGGGTCGGGAACTGCGCCCACCCCGTCAAGCTCCACGGCCACTCCCAACGCATCGACACCCGCACCGGCGAGATCCTCTCGGTCTACTCCAGCGCCTCCGAACCACTCGGTGTGACCCATGTGCGGTGCGGGAACCGCCGGGCGGCGGTGTGCCCGTCCTGCTCGCGCCGCTACGCCGCGGACACCTTCCACCTGATCCGGGCCGGGGTCGCCGGCGGCAAGACCGTCCCCGAGACGGTCGCGGACAACCCGCTGGTCTTCGCCACCCTCACCGCCCCCTCGTTCGGCCACGTCCACGGCCACCGCGACGGACACCCGTGTCGGCCCCGGACCCGCGGCCCCCGCCGCTGCCCCCACGGCCGACCGACCACCTGCCGGGTCCTGCACGACCAGGACGACCCGCTGCTCGGGCAGCCGCTGTGCGGCGAGTGCTACGACTACGATTCCCAGCTGGTCTGGCAGTGGTGGGTCCCGCAGCTGTGGAAGCGGTTCACCATCGCGCTGCGCCGGCTGGTCGCCAAGACCCTCGACGTCCCCGCCACCCGGCTGTCCGAGGTCGCGACCGTGCAGTACGCCAAGGTCGCCGAGTACCAGCTGCGCGGCCTGGTCCACTTCCACGCCCTGCTCCGGCTCGACGGGCCCAAGACCCCCGACGGGTTCGCCCCCGCCCCCGACCACCTCGACGCGAGCATCCTCGCCGACCTGGTCCGGCGGGCCGCCGCCGGCGTGCGGCTCCCCGTGCCCGGTGTCGACCAGGACGACCCCGCCCGGACCCTCGCCTTCGGGGCCCAGCTCGACACCCGCCCGGTCCGGTTCAGCCGGCGCACCGACGACCCCGACCGGTCCCTGACCCCCGGCCAGGTCGCCGGCTACCTGGCCAAGTACGCCACCAAGTCCGCCACCGACACCGGCGACAGCGACAGCCCCCACCACCGGCGGATCCGCGGCACCGCCCGGCACCTCGCCGACCGCGCCACGAACGCCGCCGCAGACGCCGGGATCTCGGCCGCCGACGCGCCATACGCCAAGCTCGGCGACTGGGTGCACATGCTCGGCTTCCGCGGCCACTTCGGCACCAAGTCGCGGCGCTACTCCATCACCCTCACCGCGCTGCGCCGCGCCCGCCGACGCGCCCAGACCCTCATCGCCCAGCACCGCACCGACGGCCGACCCCTCGACCTGGCCGCCCTCGAGGCCGACCTCCTCGCCGACGACGAGGACGAGACCACCCTCGTCCTCGGCCACTGGACCTATGTCGGCACCGGCTGGAACAGCGACGCCCAGACCGTCCTCGCCAACGCCGCCGCAGCCCGCGCCCGCGAGCACGACCAGTGGAAGGCCCAGCGCAGAAGGGAGAGGACGGCATGACAACCACGTGGGAAGGAAGTCGATGAGAAGGCAGCAGAAGACTGAGGCGGCGCGACAGATGCCGCCGCGGCTGTGGACGGTCAACGAGACCGCGGAGTTCCTGGGCGTTCCGGTGTCGACGCTCTACTACTGGAGCTACCGAGGTGAGGGTGGGCCGCGCATCCTGCGGATCGGGCGGTCCCTCCGATACAACCCGTACGACGTGGCCGAGTGGGCCCAGTCGGGAGCGGCCTGACATGGGCAACATCCAGAAGCGACCGAGCGGACAGTGGCGGGCGCGGTACCGGGATCCCTTCGGCAAGGAGCATGCTCGCCACTTCCGCCGGCGGCTGGACGCCGAACGCTGGCTGGCATCGGTGGAGAACGCGAAACACCGAGGCGAGTGGATCGACCCGGCACTGTCCCGGATCACCGTCGGCGAGTGGGCGCAGAAGTGGCTTGCCGCCCAGGTGCAGCTCAAGCCGCTGACCCGCGAGCGGTACCGCAACATCCTGCGCGTGCAGATCCTGCCGCACTGGGAGCGGCTGCGGCTGGCCGAGGTGACGCATGCCGACGTCGTGGCATGGGTGGCGGCGTTACAGGCCGACGGGTACGCGCCGGGGACGATCCGGCAGACCCATCGGGTCCTCTCGCTGATGCTGACGCTGGCCGTGCGGGACCGACGGCTGTCGTACAACCCGGCCGAGGGCGTCCGGCTCCCCCGCGTCACCCGCAAGGAGCCGGTGTTCCTCTCCCATGGGCAGGTCGACCGGCTCGCGGCTGCCTGCCCGGGCTACGAGCTCTTCATCAGGTTGCTGGCCTACACAGGGCTGCGCTGGGGCGAGGCGACCGCCCTCCAGGTCAAGCGGGTCGACCTGATGCGGCGTCGTCTCGAGATCGTGCGCAACGCGGTCGACCTCGGCCGGGAGATCACCTACGGGACACCGAAGACCCACCAGCACCGGTCGGTACCGATCCCCCGGTCGCTCGTCGACGAGCTGGCCGAGCACATGGCCGGCAAACAGCCCGAGGACCTGGTCTTCGTCTCCTCGCGCGGCGCTCCGCTGCGCAACCACAACTTCCGCAGCCGGGTGTTCGCGCCCGCGGCAGTCGCGATCGGCGTACCGCAGCTGACGCCGCACGACCTGCGGCACACCGCGGCGAGCCTCGCGGTACAGGCCGGGGCCAACGTCAAGGCGGTCCAGCGGATGCTCGGCCACGCCTCCGCGGCCATGACCCTCGACGTGTACGCCGGCCTCTTCGGCGACGACCTCGACGCGGTCGCGGACCGTCTGGACGAGGCTGCCGCCCTGGCTCGTGCGGACTACTTGCGGACTCAGGGCCGGTTCCGCGGACGTGCTGCCGCTCGATCTCGGAGGCGCACATGGCCTCTGACCTGCGATGTTGCGTGGTAGGGCGGGTGGGGCTCGAACCCACGACCCAAGGATTATGAGTCCTCTGCTCTGACCGACTGAGCTACCGCCCCTGGCGGGCACAACCTATCGACCCGACGAGGCACCGGACGACACCGGTGCGTCGATCACTTCTCGCCGCGGACCCGGCGGGTCCCGGGGGCGGCTCCGGAGCGGAGGACTTCGTCGCCGGGCCGCCGTCGAAGGTGTCGTTGGCGTAGCCGCGTGCTGGTGGCGGCTCCTTGCCGCCGGAAAGCAGGTGGTGCCGGTCGTCGTCGGCTGACAGGTACTTCACAGGTTCGACACCTGTCCGGCTCAGGTCGGCGGCTCACGATGGGATCACCGAGACGAGGAGGCCCCGTGACCGACCAGCAGCAGCCCCACAGCGGATCCCGCTGGGAGCCGGCCCCGTCGGACGCCGCGACGCCACCGCCGCCCGTCCTCCACCCGCCCGTGAACCCGGTGCCGTACGCCGCGTCCCCGCCGCGGGCACGCTCCCGCGTGGCGCGCGGCCGGCGAGCGCTGGCCGGGGCCGCGGTCGGCCTGGTCGCCGCCAGTGCCCTCGGCGGCTTCGCCGTCGGCCAGATCAACGCCCCGGCTCAGGAGGGCGGACAGACCGGTCAGGTCGGCACCGGGTTCACCCCGGACCGCCCGGCGCCGCCCGCACCGCCGGCCGGTGACGACGACGGGGGCGGGTCCCCGGGCGGCACCGGCCACGGGAGCGCCGAGGGCACCGACACGGCGTACCACTCATGACGGCGGCCACCGACAGGTTGGCTCGCGCCGTGCCGTCCACCGTGCCCAGTGCGCGGCACCCCTGGTTCCGCCGGGCGCGCGTCGACGCGGGCGTCCGGACCGGCGCCGGGGTGACGCTGTGGCTGAGCCTGCTGGTGGTGACCTACTGGTGGACCGCGGCCGGCGGGATCCAGGACCTCGGCGGCTGGGCCTCCGGCCTGACGTCGCTGGGCCGGCTCACCGGCCTCGTCGCCTCCGACCTGCTGCTCGCGCAGGTGCTGCTGATGGCCCGGCTGCCGATGCTGGAACGCGCGTTCGGCCAGGACCGGCTCGCCCGCCAGCACCGGGTCGTCGGCTTCACGTCGTTCAACCTGATGCTCGCCCACGTCGGCCTGATCACCTGGGGGTACGCCGCGGGCAGCCTGGCCGCGACGCCGGGCACCCTGTGGAACCTCACCACGACCTACCCGGGCATGCTGCTCGCGGTCGCCGGCACCCTGCTCCTCGTGCTCGTGGTCGCGACCAGCATCCGGGCCGCGCGAGCCCGCCTGCGCTACGAGTCCTGGCACCTGCTGCACCTCTACGCCTACCTCGGCGTCGGGCTGGCACTCCCCCACCAGCTCTGGACCGGGCAGGAGTTCCTGACCTCGCCGGCGGCGACCGCCTACTGGTGGACCGCCTGGGCGCTCACCGCGGCGGCGGTGCTGGTGTGGCGGGTCGGCCTGCCGCTGTGGCGCAGCGCGCGGCACGGCCTGCACGTGACCTCGGTGGTCCGCGAGGCCCCCGGCATCGTGTCGGTGTACGTCGCCGGCCGCGGCCTGCACCGGCTGCCGGTCGAGCCCGGCCAGTTCCTCTCCTGGCGCTTCCTGGGCCGCGAGGGCTGGACCCGGGCGAACCCGTACTCCCTGTCGGCCGCGCCCGACGGGCGGAGCCTGCGGATCACGGTCAAGGAGGCGGGCGACGGCAGCGCGGAGGCGGCGTACCTGCGCCCGGGCACGAAGGTGCTGGTGGAGGGCCCCTACGGCCGGCTCAGCCCGCGTGCCCGCCAGCGGCACCGGGTCGCACTGATCGGCTCCGGGGTGGGGGTGACCCCGCTGCGGGCCCTGGCCGAGGGCCTCGACTACGCCCCCGGGGACGCCGTGCTGGTGCAGCGGTTCCGGAGCCATCCGCTCTTCGTGCGCGAGCTGGCCGTGCTGGAGCGGGAGCGCGGCCTGCAGACGCTCTACCTGCCCGGCCGGCGGCGCGCGTCCGACTCCTGGCTCGGTGACGGTGTCGGCACCGCCGACGACGTGACCGCCCTGACCTGGTGGATCCCGGACATCGCCCAGCGCGACGTCTACGTCTGTGGCCCGCCGGAGTGGACCGACAGCGTCCGCCGCGCCTGCGAGGCCGCAGGCCTCCCGCCCGAGCACTTCCACGTCGAATCCTTCCGGTGGTGACCCGATGAAGCGCAACGTCCTCTGGCTGCTCAGCACGATCACGGTGGTCGTGCTGCTGTTCGGCTACCACACGTCCACCTCGGGTGCCCTCAGCGCCGGCAGCGGCACGGTGGTCAGCTCCCCGACCCAGCCCGGGCGGGCGTCCGCGGCGTCCGGTCAGGGCGGGGCGGGCTCCGGCGGCTCGCGGCTCGGGCAACGGGACCGGCGGCTCGACCGCCACCACGCCGACGACCGTCACCGGCGGCATCGCGCAGACCCAGTGGGGCCCGGTGCAGGTAGAGCTGACCCTGAAGGGCAGCACCATCACCGACGTGACCATGCTGCAGTACCCCAGCGGCAACCCGCAGGACGACCAGATCAACTCCTACGCCCTGCCGATCCTGATCCAGGACACCCTCGACGCGCAGAGCGCCCAGATCGACATGGTCAGCGGCGCCACCGTCACCAGCGTCGGCTACGTCCAGTCGCTGCAGAGCGCCCTGGACCAGGCCGGCCTGTGAGCACGTGGGAGGACCAGTGAGCGAGCCGGTGCAGCGGTACGTCGAGCACGTGATGGGGATGCCGATCAGCCTCGCCCTGCGCGGCCGGCACGCCGGCGACCGGGCCGGCCGGGACGCCTGGGCGGAGGCGATGGCGACCCTGCGCGACGTGGACCGGGTGTTCAGCACCTACCGGGACGACTCCGCCGTCTCCCGGCTCGGCCGCGGCGAGATCGACCTCGCCGACTGCCCGCCGGAGGTGGTCGAGGTGCTCGGCCTGGGCGCGCGTGCCGAGCGTGAGTCGGGCGGCGCCTTCCGGGTGCGCCTGCCCGGCCCCGACGGCCGCACCCGGCTCGACCCCAGCGGCGTGGTCAAGGGCTGGGCGGTCGAGCGCGCGGCCCGTCCGTTGCGCGCGCTCGAGGCCACCGACTTCTGCCTCTCCGCCGGCGGTGACATGGTCTGCCGGACCATCGATCCCGCCGCGGAGCCGTGGCGGATCGGCATCGAGGACCCGCACGACCCCACCCGGGTCATCGCGGTCGTCCCCGTGCACAACGGCGCGGTCGCCACCTCCGGAACCGCCCACCGCGGCAGCCACCTGGTCGACGGCCGGACCGGCCGGCCGGCCGAGGGTGTGGCCTCGGTGACGGTCGTCGCCGAGAGCCTGACCTGGGCCGACATCGACGCCACCGCGGCGTACGCCCTGGGCCGGGACGCCGCCCGCTGGCTGCGCACCCGTCCGGGCCGCCGCGGGCTGGTCGTCGGGACCGACGGGAGCACCACGCTGGTGACCGACGACCTAGTCTCGGGCGCATGGGACGCATCCGGGTCGGCATCTCCGGCTGGACCTACCCCGGCTGGCGCGGCGACTTCTACCCGCGCGGGCTCGCGCAGCGGCTCGAGCTGGGGTACGCCGCCGAGCGGCTGACCTCGATCGAGATCAACGGCTCGTTCTACTCCCTCCAGCGGCCCACGTCGTACGCCGCGTGGCGCGACCAGACGCCCGACGACTTCGTGTTCGCGGTCAAGGGCGGCCGGTTCATCACGCACCTGAAGAGGCTGCGCGGCGTGGAGACGGCGCTGGCCAACTTCTTCGCCTCGGGCGTGCTGGCGCTCGGGCCCAAGCTGGGGCCGGTGCTGTGGCAGCTCCCGGAGAACCTGCCCTTCGACGCCGACCCCCTGGCCGACTTCCTCGCCCGGCTCCCCCGGACCACCACCGAGGCGGCCGGGCTCGCCGCGCAGCACGACGCCAAGGTGCCCGAGGACCGCGCGCTCACCACCGTCGCCGACGAGCGGCCGCTGCGGCACGCGCTGGAGTTCCGCAGCCCGACCTTCTGCACCCCCGAGGCCATCGCGCTGCTCCGGGAGCACGACGTCGCCTGCGTCGTCGCCGACACGGCGGGCCGGTGGCCGAAGGTCGAGGAGGACACCAGCGACTTCCGCTACCTCCGGCTGCACGGCGACAAGGAGCTCTACGCCAGCGGCTACACGGCCGCAGCCCTCGACGAGTGGGCCCGCACGTGCCGGGCGTGGGCTCGCCACGAGGACGTGTTCGTCTACTTCGACAACGACGCCAAGGGGTTCGCGCCGTACGACGCGATGGCCCTCATCGCGCGCGTCGCCTGAGCCCGGCCACCGTCGCCGCCCGGGACCAACGGCCCTGTCGCCGCTGCGCGGGGCCGACTGGGATCGAGGCGATGACCCCTCCCGCCCTGCGCGCCGACCGGGGCGCGCCATCGCTGCACGCCGCCCCGCCACTGGCGCCGAGCCCGCTGCCGCCGGCCACCGCCTGGCCTGCGGTGGGTCGTTGCGTGCTGACGACGGCGTGGATGCTCGCCCGGCGTCGGGTCTGGCAGCCCGCCGAGCACCTCGGCCGCACGATCCGCTTCGCGGACGGCACCGAGAGCCGGGTCTACCGCGAGACGCGGGTCGACCGGGCCTCGCCCGCCGACCCGTGCGTGCTGGTCGTGGCGTTCCGGCTCCGGTGGGTGCGCGGCCGTGGCCACGCGGCGTTCGAGCACGAGAGCGTGCTGCACACGCCGCTGTTCGCGGGGTTCCCGGGCATGGTCTCCAAGCTGTGGCTGACGCACGACGAGGACGGCGTCTACCGGGGCCTCTACGAGTGGGACGGTCCGCACCTCGCCGACACCTACGCCCGGTCGCTGTGGCGGGTGCTGGCGCTGGTGAGCGAGCCGGGGTCGATCGACTTCCGGGTGCTCGCCGGGCTGCACCGCGACGACCTGCTCGCCGACCCGGTCCGGGCGATCGGCTTCGCGCCACTGGACGCCGACTCGTGGTGGCGGGTCGTGGCCACCGAGGCGCCGGTCAGTCCTCGGCGCGCACCGAGTCGACGAGCAGCGCCAGCGCGTTCAGGCCGGCCCACCCGAGGGTGACCGCCAGGACCTTCTGGCGCACCTCGTCGTCGGTCTTCGTCGAGAGCAGCGCCGCGTCACCCAGGTCCATCGCGATCCGGAGCAGCATCGCCGCCCGGATGGTCCTCGGCGAGCGCCCGAAGATCCCCAGCGCGCTGATCGCGAGGTCCCGCACCCCGTAGGTCTCGGCGAGCAGCTCGAGCCCGGGCCGGTCCTCCTTGTCGGCCTGCAGCGCGTCGGGCAGGTGGGCGGGGTTCACGAGCGCGAACACCCCGTAGCCCGCGGTCGCGGTGGACATCATGCGGCTCAGTCGGTAGCTCATGACTGCCACGCTAGGAGGTCGCCCCCAATGCCGGGCTCACCCCCGGAGGTGCCCCACCGGCGGATCGCGCAGCAGCGCGGCGAGCGAGGTGGCCGCTGCGCTCCCCCACTCCTCCAGCTCGCCGCCGTCCATCGGGGCCGTGCAGCGCACCCACGTCTCGGTGCGGCCGAGCCGCGCCAGCTGCAGCGCGGCCGGCAGGGCGGCGCGCAGGTCCGCGGGGTCGGCGACGTCGCTCCACACCTCCAGGGCGGCGTCGGCCACGCGCAGGAGCCGGGCGTCGTCCGGCCCGGCGTCGAGCCGGAACGCCAGCAGGTCCAGCGGGATCAGCAGCGCGGCCAGCGGCTCCATCAGCATCGCGTCCGCGAAGTCGAAGAACCGCAGCTCGCCGTCGACGGCGAAGACGTTGTTGCCGTGCAGGTCGTTGTGGACCAGCGTCGTCGGCAGTCCGAGCGCGCCGACCTCCTCGGCCCACCGCGCCACCGTCGGCAGGTGCACGTGGAGCCGGTCCCGGTCCTTCGCTCGCAGTGCGCGCACGTCCTGCGGCGGAAGCATGGCGAACGCGGCCAGCAGCTGCTCGACGTACGCCACCGCGTCCCCGGGGGCCAGCGTGGTGATGCCGGCGGCGGTGAGCCGATCGGCGTACGGCGCCACCTCGCGCTGGAGGTGGGCGCCGGCCTGCACCACGCGGCACCAGGTGTCGACGTCGTCGGTCGCCGCGCCGAGCACCGGGCCCCGGTCGGGGGTCATCAGCAGGCCGCGGTCGAGGTCGACCGCGGTGAGGGGTACGACGTGGTGCGGCGCGAGCGCGTTGAGCTCGACCAGCAGCGCGGCCTCGTAGGCCTGGGTCGCGCAGTTCTGCTTGGCGAAGTGGACACCGGTGGGCGTCTCCGCCCGCCAGACGGTGGCCCAGGGGCGGATCTTCACGGGTTCCAGGGAGCTCGGCGGCCCCGCTGTCGCCTCGACCCAGGCGGCCAGCTCGGCACGGAACTCCTCTCCGCGCCAGCGCTCGCTGCTGGACGGCAGCCGCGCCAGGCGCGCGAAGGCGCTCAGGACGGGTCCTCGCGCTGCATCTCGTGCATGACCTCGGCCCGGCGGTACCCGAAGGCCGCGTTGGTGCGGTACATCGCGTGGTTGTCGCGGTCGGTCCAGGTGTGCAGCATCCGCCGGTCGGGGTGCTCGCGCCGGAGCACGTCCAGGGTCGCCAGCTTGAGGCGCAGCCCGAGCCGGTGGCCGCGGTGGTCGGGCATCACCAGGGTGTCGTCCTGGATCGCCTCGTGGTCGTCGCGGGCGAGGAACAGCACCGAGTAGCCGGCCATCTCCCCGTCCTCCCGCCGCCGGGCCGCGGCGACGACCCGGTGGTAGGCCCGGCCGGTGCGCTCCTCCTGGTTGCGCAGCCGCTGCTCGTCGATGACCGGCGGCTGGTAGGCCACCTCGCCGACGGGTACGTCGCGCTCCATCTGGGTGCGCATCCGGCAGAACGCCTCGACGTGCTCGTCGGGGCACCGGTCGCGCCAGGTGACGATCTCGTACGCCGTGCCGGCCGGCGGCCGCGGGAGGCTCGCCGGGTCGACCGGCAGCGGCAGCACGAGGTGCTCCTCCTGGTGGACGCTGCGGAACCCGAGCGCGCGGGCGAACCCCATCCCGGCGGGGGCGGTGTCGCCGTCGGCGACGAGCAGCTCCCCCACGACCGTGGACCGGCCCGCGGCGCGGCGGATCTCCTCGGCGGCGTCGTGGAGCGCGCGTCCGATCCCGCGGCGGCGGTGGGCGGGGTGCACGTGGATCGCGAGCTCGGCCAGGTGCAGGTTGTCCTGCTTCGTCAGCTCGATCTCGGCGACCCCGACGGTCGTCCCGGCGTCGACGGCCGCCAGCAGCGGCCGGTCGACGTACGCGCTCGGGTGCTGGACCGTGCTCGCCAGCGCGCCGTAGGTCCGGCTGAGCGCCTGCGGCGCGTTGGCGCGGATGGCGGCCTGCTCGACCTCGAACCACGCCCGGAGGGCGCGCTCGTCGTGGGGGTCGATGCGCACGATGTCGGCCATGCCGACCACCCAACCGCGCCGCAGGTGTGTCCGGCAACGCGGTTTCGGGTGCATGCTCGGACCATGACGGACATGCCCCAGGTGGAACCGCTCGAGAAGCTGCCCGAGGACTGGTCGCGCGCGCTCTGCGTCGTGGCGCACCCCGACGACATGGAGTTCGGGGCGGCCGCCGCCGTCGCGCGCTGGACCGGCCAGGGCAAGGAGGTCGTCTACTGCATGGTGACCAGCGGCGAGGCCGGCATCGACGGGATGGACCCCGAGGAGTGCCGCCGGGTCCGCGAGGCCGAGCAGGTCGAGTCGGCGCGGATCGTCGGCGTCCCGGTCGTGGAGTTCCTCGGCCAGCCCGACGGCGTCCTGGAGTACGGCGTGCCGCTGCGCCGCGAGATCGCCCACGTCGTACGCCGGCACCGCCCCGACGTCGTCATCACGGGCAACTTCCGCGAGACCTGGGGCGGGCGCAACCTGAACCAGGCCGACCACATCGCGGTCGGCCGGGCCGTGGTCGACGCCGTCCGCGACGCCGGGAACCGCTGGGTCTTCAACGACCAGCTCACCGACGGGCTCGAGCCGTGGGGCGGGGTGCGTGCGGTCTGGGCGTTCGGCTCGCCGAACGCGACGCACGGCGTCGACACCACCGAGACCTTCGACGCCGGCGTCGCGTCCCTCGAGGCGCACCGGGCCTACATCGACGGCCTCGGGTGGGAGGACTTCGACCCGCGGGAGTTCCTCGAGGGGTTCGGCCGGCAGTCCGGCCAGCGGCTCGGGGTCGCCTTCGCCGCCACCGTCGAGGTGTTCCCGATGGGCTGGGGCGAGTAGGCCACGCCCTGAGGCCCGACCGCGCGCGTCACGGGAGCGCGACGGTCTCCCGGTACGGGTTGTGGTCGGAGGACGCGACGTCGTGCATCAGGTGGGCGTCCCAGGCGTACGACGCACGGGCCAGGAACGTGGCGTCGATCAGGCGCTTCCTGGTGCGACCGAAGCGGTGATCGACAAGCGTGCCGCCGTCGGGCAAGGGCGCCTTCCAGTCCAGGTTCGTGATGCCCACGTCGTCCCACTTGCTCCGCAGCCAGTGCCGCACCCACGACCGCTTCATGTCGAGGTTCCAGTCCCCCGTCACCATCACGGCGTCCGGCTGGTGCTGCTCGATCATGCTGCGCACGTCCCTGCGCCACCCGAGGATCGCGGCCTTGTAGGCCCGGACCCGGTCCGGAACCTGGTGGTTCCAGCCGCGGCCGCTCGACGACTCGACGTTCGAGGGCAGGTGGGCCACCGAGACGAGGACGGTCCGCCCCGAGTCGACGCTGCGCAGCAGCACTGTTGTCGCGTGGCCGACCGACTTGCGCCCGTCGTTGCGGGCGGTGCGGAAGGTCCGGCCGGTCAGCCGCTGCGAGGTGCCACTCACCAGGTCCCACTTCTTGGTGCGCCACGTCAGCCCGCACTCGCCCGCCAGATGACCGGGCCGCCAGAAGCGGTGCCATCCGGGCTCCTCGAGCGCCGACGCGCGCCGGCGGGTGTGGACCTCCGTCATGGTCACCAGGTCGGAGCCCGCCATGAAGCGGTCGAGGTCCCTCTCCAGCACGCTCTCGGACACGTTGAACTTCCCGGAGGAGTGCACGTGTCTCAGGACCACGTCACCCGTCCGCGCCGATCCCTCCGCCAGGGCCGTCGTCCCCGCCAGCAGCCCGAAGACCGCTGTCATGGTGACCAGAACTCCGAAACGGCAGGCTGCCGCACTGCACTTCCACATCCGAGACTCCTCGTTGCCCGAGCCGACCCCCCGACTGACCCCGGCGACGCTAGGAAGCGGCTCCGAACGTCGTACGACGCCCGACCCTTGTCTCCCCGACTCCGTGGTGAACACCCGACGAGCGATGGGCCCTCGGCACAGGGGACGGCGGCGATTGTGGCCCGGGCACACATGGACGTGACGACCGCCACGTCCGACGCTGGGCGACATGTCTCGTGGTGCAGTCCTCTGTGTCGTCCTGCTCGCCTCCCTGCTCGTGGCCCCGAGCCCCTCGGACGGGGCCACCGCCCGGGCCCGCGCCTCGGGGCACTGCGCGCCACCAGGGCCGGATCGACGTACCTCGTGCGCCGATGCAGCAGGTCGACTGCCTCGACGACCTGACCACCGCCTCGACCGTGGCGACCAACCACACCGACGCCTCGGACTGGGCCGGCCTGAACGCGCCCGGGACGAACAATCCGAGCGGGGTGCCGGGGATCCAGGTCGACGGCTACTTCCCCGACACCTCGACCTCCAACACCCACCACGGGTGGAACCACGACTCGCAGTTCGTCGTGCGACTGCCCGACGACTGGAACGGCAAGCTCGTCGTCAGCGGCGCGCCGGGCACGCGCACGCAGTACGCCGGCGACTTCCTGTTCAGCGACTGGCTGCTGGCCCGCGGCTACGCCTACGCGATGACCGACAAGGGCAACGACGGCAGCTCCTTCTACAAGGACGGCAAGGAGCCCGGTGACGCGATCGCCGAGTGGAACCACCGGGTCACCCAGCTGACCCGCGCCACGAAGGAGGTCGTCGCGCAGCGCTACGGCCGCGCGCCGGACCGGACCTACCTGTTCGGCATCTCCAACGGCGGCTATCTCGTCCGCTGGCAGCTGGAGAACCGGCCCGGGCTGTACGACGGCGGCGTCGACTGGGAGGGCACGCTCTACCAGGCGAAGGCGCCGAACCTGCTGACCTATCTCCCGGTCGCGCTGCGCAACTACCCGGCGTACCAGGCCAGCGGCGACCCGGACGCGCACCGGCGGATGATCCGGGCCGGCTTCGCGCGGGGCTCGGAGTTCACGTGGGACTACCACTACGGCGTCTACTGGGACCTCACCCAGCGGCTCTACCGCGAGGAGCTCGACCCGTCGTACGACGGGGCGCAGGAGGCGGGCACCCCGTTCTGCCAGAGCGGGACGCCCGACTGCGACGCCGACTACCACTACAAGGACCGCCCGGCCGCCCATCGGGCGCTGCGCAAGGTCGCGCTGACCGGGGACATCCGCCGGCCGATGCTGACCCTGCACGGCACGATCGACGCGCTGCTGCCGATCCGCACCGACTCCGACGTCTACGACCGGATGGTCCGCCACCACGACCGCGGCTCGCTGCACCGCTACTACCGCGTCGTCGGGGGCACCCACGTCGACGGGCTCAACGGCGAGTACGGCGACCGGGTCCGGCCCATCCTGCCCTGCGCCCGTCAGGCGTTCGTGCGGCTGACCGAGTGGGTGGAGTCGTCCCGCCGTCCGCCGGTCAGCGCCACCATCCCGCGCGAGCCGGCGGCGTACGACGAGACGAACCGCTGCGCGCTCTGACTGGGGGCGGGTGCTGGTGCCGGCCGGGGTCCGAGACCTGAGAGATCGTGGAGTCCGCGGCGCACCGGATGCGCCGCAGACTCCACGATGAGTGCGCAGCCGTCCCGGACATGCAGAACGGGCCCGTCTCGCGATGAGACGGGCCCGTTCTGTGCTGGCTCCCCCGGTTGGACTCGAACCAACAACCCTCCGGTTAACAGCCGAATGCTCTGCCAGTTGAGCTACAGGGGATCGGTGCAGCGCGCACACATTAGCAAGGTCGACGTCCCAGTAAAAATCGGGCTCTCCCTCGGCGGGGTCAGGCCGGCCCGACCTCCTCCTGGGCGGCGGCGAGGGCCTCCCGGGCCGCCCGCTGGACCTCCGGGTCCTCCGGGTCGATGCCGGCGTCGTACTCGAAGACCCACACCACCGGCCGGTCGCCGCGCGGCGCACGTCGGGCGATCACGCGCAGCCCGCGACGGCCCCGGAGCGGCACGTGCCGCTGGAGGACGACGCTCGCCGTCACCCGCTCCCGGACCAGCTCCAGCAGCCGCCCCGGCTCCTCGATCGTGAACCGGTGCTCGGGACGGTGCTCGCCCCAGGTGCCGACCTCGCTGACCCGCAGCACGGAGGTGTCCCGGTCCCAGTCGGCCGCCTCGACCAGCTCCCAGGCGATCCGGGTCGAGCCGACGTAGAGCGCGTCCCTGGTGCCCGCGACCATGCCCTCGGCGGCCTCGGCCCAGGCGAGGACCCGCTCCCCCGGGCCGACCTCGATCGGCGGGCGGGAACGCCTCAGCCTCACTGGGCTCCCACGGTGCGCTCGCGCAGGTTGCGGCGGTGCTGCTCGAGCGCGGCGAGCTCGCCGAACATCCGGTTGTACTCCGTCGCGTGCTCGACCGGGTTGGTGCGCTGCAGCCGCGACTTCACCTCGGCGATCCGGCGCATGGTGGTCAGCTCGAGCAGGCGGAACACGTGCAGGGCGACGTACGACGCGTCCGGCTCCTTGGCGGTCAGCACCGGCTCGACGGCGAGCGCGCTGATCGCCGAGGAGACGGCCGGGTCGGTGGCGGCGTCGCGCAGCTTCGTCGCCCAGCCCGGGTCCCCCGCGCCGGCACCCGGTCCGCCCGCGGCCGCGATCAGCTCCCACACCGCGCGGTAGGTCGGGTGGGTGAAGTCGTTGGGACCCACGTCGCCGGTGATCCGGCCGATCGTCATCGGGTGCTGGAGGACCAGCTTCAGCGTCTCGCGCTCCAGCTTGAAGCGCGGGTCGCGCAGGTCGGGGACCGGGTTGCGGGGCGCAGCCGCCGCCTGCTCCTCCGGCTTGCGCTGCCGCTGGTCCGGACGTGACGCGGGGCGGTTCGCGGCGCGGCGGACCTCCGACAGCACCTGGTTGGTGTCGATGTCGGCACCCACCATCTTCGAGATCTCCTGCGCGAACGCCGTCACCTTCGACTGGTCCCGGATCGACGCGACCAGCCGGGCGGCCTCCCGGACCGCGTCGATGCGGCCGTCGGCGCGGTCGAGGTCGTACTTGGCGACCACGTTGGACAGCACGAACCGGTACAGCGGCACCCGCCGCGCCACCAGCTCGCGGACCGCGGCGTCGCCGTTCTTGATCCGCAGGTCGCAGGGGTCCATCCCGGACGGCTCGACGGCGACGTAGGTCTGGGAGACGAAGTTCTGGTCGCCCCCGAAGGCGCGCAGCGCGGCCTTCTGACCGGCGGCGTCGCCGTCGAAGGTGAAGATCACCTCGCCGCGGAACTCCTCGTGGTCGTTGAGGAAGCGGCGCAGCACCCGTGAGTGCTCGTCGCCGAAGGCGGTGCCGCAGGTGGCCACGGCCGTGCCGACGCCGGACAGGTGACAGGCCATCACGTCGGTGTAGCCCTCGACGATCACCGCCTGCGAGGAACGGGCGATCTCGCGCCGGGCGAGGTCGATGCCGTAGAGCACCTGGCTCTTCTTGTAGATCGGCGTCTCGGAGGTGTTGAGGTACTTCGCCTCGATCCGGTCGTCGTCGAAGATCCGGCGCGCCCCGAAGCCGATGGTGTCGCCGCTGGCGTCGCGGATCGGCCACAGCAGCCGGCCCCGGAAGCGGTCGTACGGCGAGCGGCCGACCGCCACCAGTCCGCCGACGACGAGCTCCTCCTGGCTGAACGCCTTCTGGCGCAGGTGCTTGAACAGCGCCTCGCCCTCGCGCGGGGCGAACCCGATGCCGAACTGCTCGGCCGCCGCCTGGTCGAAGCCCCGGTCGGAGAGGAACTGCCGCGCCACCAGGGCGTCGGGCGTGGCCAGCTGGCCGGCGTAGAACTCCTGGGCCTCCCGGTGCGCCTCGATCAGCCGCTGGCGCGCGGGACCCTTGGGACGGTCCTCGCGGACGTCACCCTCCTCGCGCCGCAGCTGCACGCCGTACTTGTCGGCCAGCCGCTCGACGGACTCGACGAACGAGAGACCGTCGATCTTCATCAGGAAGTTGATGACGTCGCCGCCCTCGCCGCAGCCGAAGCAGTGCCAGAACTGGCGGGCCGGCGTGACGTGGAACGACGGGGACTTCTCGTCGTGGAAGGGGCACAGGCCCTTCTGGGAGCCGCCGCCGGCGTTGCGGAGCGTGACGTAGGAGGAGACCACCTCGTCGATGCGCGCCTTCTCGCGCACCTCGGCGATGCTGTCCTCGCGAATCCGGCCGGCCACGTGCGGAGTCTACGGGCGGGTCGTCAGCGCCGGAGGGGCACTCCACAAGGTCAGTACTCGCCCGCCATCACGTTGACCAGCGGCTCGCCCGCGGCGAAGCGGTGCAGCTGGTCGCGGACCAGCCGGTGGGCCCGGGGCCACATCGCGCTGCTCGCGCCGCCGACGTGCGGGGAGACCAGCAGGCTCGGCGCGGACCAGAACGGGTGGTCGGCCGGCATCGGCTCGGTGTCGGCCACGTCGACCGCGGCATGGATCCGCCCGGACTCGAGCGCGGCGACCAGCGCGTCGGTCTCCACGACGGCGCCCCGGGCGACGTTGACGAGCAGGGCGTCGTCCTTCATCCGGGCCAGGAAGCCGGCGTCGACCAGGCCCCGCGTGGCCGCGGTCAGCGGCACGACCAGGATCACCACGTCGGCGTCGGGCAGGAGGTCGGGCAGGGCCTCGATCGGGTGTACGCCGTCGCGCGCCGTGCGCGCCACCCGCACGACGTCCACCTCGAAGGGCCGCAGTCGCGCCTCGATCGCCTCGCCGACCGCGCCGTACCCGACCAGCAGCACCCGCCGGTCCGCGAGCGCCGGACGCCACTGCGGCTCCCACGAGGAGCGCTCCTGGGCACGCACGAACTCCGGGATGCCCCGCAGCGACGCCAGCACCAGGGTCAGGGCCAGCTCGGCGGTCGACGTGTCGTGGATGCCGCGACCGTTGCAGAGCGTCACCCCGTCGGGGATGAGCGCGCGCACGTTGTCGACCCCGGCGGTCATCGTCTGGACGACCTTCAGGCTGGTCATGCGGGGCAGCACCTCGCCGACGCGGGGGCCGACCTGGTACGGCGGCACGTAGAACTCGACGTCGCCGACCGAGTCGGGCACGTGCTCGGTCGGGTCGACCACCTCGTAGCGCAGGCCGGTCGGCGGGTCCCCGAGCAGGTCGGGGTCGAAAGGGAGCCAGACGAGCGGTTCGGTCACGGCCTCGAGGCTAACGACCGCCGCGCAGCCTCTCGTGCCAGGCCACGGCACTGGCGTCGGTGAGGGAGGCGACCTGGTCGATGACGACCCGCAGCCGGGCGCTGTCGTCGGTGGCCGCGGCCCAGTCGTCGGCGAAGGGCCGCTCGAGGGCCGTGGGTCCCCGGTGGGCGAGCAGCGCCACGAGCTCGGCCAGCAGCTCGCGCTGCCGGACCATGACGGCCACCCGGTCGTCGGCCTGCATCACGTAGTGCGCGGCGATGCCCTTGAGCACCGCCATCTCCAGCCTGGCCTGCTCCGGCACGACGAGGTCGGCGGCGTACCGGGCGAACGGGCCGTCGCCGGCCTCGAAGGTCGCGTGCTGGACCGCCCCGCAGAAACGGCCGATGAGGTCGCTGGTGAGGTTCTTCAGGGCCGCGAGGCTGCGCCGCGAGCCGTCGTACGGCGTCGTCGGCCAGCTCGCCTGCTCCCGGAGCCCGGCCAGGGCCGAGTCGAGCGCGTCGTCGGAGGCGTCGGGGAGGTACCAGCCGCGCACCGTCTCCCACACCGCTGCCCGGTCCAGCGCGGTGAGGTCGATCCGGTCGGCGACCACGCCGTCCTCGATGTCGTGGACGGAGTAGGCCACGTCGTCGGCGAGGTCCATGACCTGGGCCTCCAGGCACCGGCGGGTGCCGTCGACGCCCGCGCGGAGCCACTCGAAGACCGGCTTGTCGTCGTCGTAGACGCCGAACTTGCGCACCACCCGCGGGGACCCGTCGGCGTGCACGCCCGCGGGCTCCTCGGCGTGGGCGCGGGGCCAGGGGTACTTGGTGCAGGCGTCCAGCGTGGCCCGGGTCAGGTTGAGCCCGACCGAGCGCCCGTCGGCGTCGACGGTCTTCGCCTCCAGCCGGGTCAGCAGCCGCAGCGTCTGGGCGTTGCCCTCGAAGCCGCCGCAGCTCTCGCTCAGGGCGGCCAGCACCCGCTCCCCGTTGTGGCCGAACGGCGGGTGGCCCAGGTCGTGGGCCAGCGCCGCCGTCTCCGCGATGTCGGGGTGGGTCCCGAGCGCCCGGGAGATGTCCCGGGCCACCTGGGCCACCTCGAGGCTGTGGGTCAGCCGGTTGCGGGTGAAGTCGTCGGTCTGCGGTCCGACCACCTGGGTCTTGGCCGCCAGCCGGCGCGAGGCCGCCGCGTGGACGACGCGGGCACGGTCACGCTCGAACGGCGTGCGCACCGGCGCGTCCACGCGCTTGGGCGGCTCGTCGACGAGGCGCTCGCGCGCGGCGGCGTCGTACAGGTCCAGGGAGTCCATCGCAGGCGACCCTACCCACCCGCACCGACGCCGTCCGGACGTCATACGTGCTGGCCGCCCGGACGACCCCGCCGTATGACTTCCCGCGGGATGTCATACGGCTTGGGGGCCGGAGCAGCCGGGACGTATGACGTCCCGGCCGGGCTCACCCGTTGGTCGACACGTGCACGTGGTCCATGTGGTTGGCGGTGGGCGACCCCTGGTCGCCGTAGTCCCGCCAGCCCTCGGAGGCTCGCACCGGCGTCCAGATCTGGTCCCACCAGATGATGTCGTAGAGATCCAGCTCGGAGGCGTGGGACTGGAGGAAGGCCGCGATCTGGTCGCCCAACGCCTGGTCGCTGGTCATGATGTCGATCGCCTGGCCCGAGGCGTGCTCGCCGTGCGCGTCGTAACCGAGGTAGGTGTCGATCTGCGGGAAGGCGTGGCAGACCGCGCGGTAGACCATGACCGCCTCCGACGTCAGGCCACTCTCGACGCTGCTGTCGGGGCAGGGCGCGGTCGAGAGGCCGGCGGGGGCCGCCGGGGTGGACGGCTTGGCGGAGGTCGTCTTCTCGGTCGCCTTCGGCTCCGGCTTCTCGACGACCGGCTTGTCCTCGGCGAGGTAGCCGGAGGTGACCCACCGGGACTGGCCGTCGACCACGACCTCGTCGCGCCCGTCGGCCTTGCGGCCCGTGACGAGGACCTGCTTGCGCTCGTCGAGCAGGCCGACCTGCTTCGCGTCCTCGTCCGAGGTGGTCCACAGGTTCAGGGGCGTGGTGGTCCAGAGCTTGGTGTGGGCCTGCTTGACCGCCTTGGCGGTCGCGAGGCGCGCCACGTTGGCGTCGAAGGCTCGCTGGAGCTGCTCCTGGCTCACGCCGGCGTCCATGCGGGAGCTCGAGCGGGACACGGCGGCGTCGCGGGTGGGGCGGGAGATGTCGGTGGTGGCGCTCTGGCTCGCCAGCACGTCACCGGAACCGGGGTCCTGGGACATGACGCCGATCGTGACGGCGGAGGCAGTTGCGAGAAGGGCGAGGGGGCCGGCCACGAGGGCTGCCCTGGGCTTGCGGCGGGCATCGGTGTCCCGCTTGTGGCTGTTGGCCACAGCGCTGATCCTTTGCTGTTGCGGACTGGGGGTCGTCCCGAGAGAACGCCGCCGGAATCAGGGGTGACGACCCGGCAACGACTCATGACTAAAGCACGAACGGACTAGTCCGCCGCAAATCGCACCCCCCTTCTGGGGTACGTGTCTTCCCTCACCCTCGCGCGACACCCCCGTCAGTGCTTGACCCGACTCAGGAGTTCGTGGCCACGTGCACGTGGTCCATGTGGTTGGCGGTGGGCGACCCGTGGTCGCCGTAGTCCCGCCAGCCCTCGGAGGCTCGCACCGGCGTCCAGATCTGGTCCCACCAGATGATGTCGTAGAGGTCCAGCTCGGAGGCGTGGGACTGGAGGAAGGCCGCGATCTGGTCGCCCAACGCCTGGTCGCTGGTCATGATGTCGATCGCCTGGCCCGAGGCGTGCTCGCCGTGCGCGTCGTAGCCGAGGTACGTCGTGATCTGCGGGAACGCGTGGCACACGGCGCGATAGACCCTGACCGCCTCGGCGGTCAGCCCGTCCTCCACCGACGAGTCGGGGCACGGCGCGGTCGACAGGCCGTTGCTGCTCGGCTGGGTGGTCGAGGGCGACTCGGAGGGAGTGTCGGACGGCGAAGCGGACGGTGTGGCCGAGGGGGTCTCGGACGGCGTGGCCGAGGGAGTCTCGGACGGCGTCTCCGGGGGCTTCGGCGGGTCCGGCTGCTCCTGGGAGAGGTACGCCGCGGTGACCCAGCGGGCCTCGCCGTCGACGACGAGCTCGGCGCGATCGCCGGATCGCCGGCCGGTGACCAGGACCTTCTCGCCCTCGTCGACCAGTCCGACCCGGTTCGCGTTCCTCTCCGGCCCGGTCCACAGGTTGAGCGGCGCGGTGGTCCACAGGCGCTCGTCTGCGTGGCGGATCGCTTGCTGGGTCTTCCGCGCGTCGACGGCGTCCTGCAGCTGCTGGACGTAGCGCTCGCTGCGCATCGCGGCCAGGCGCGACTCCGATCGGGAGACCGCGGCAGCGTCGCGCGTGGGCCGGGTGGTGGCGCCCTCCGCGCCGGTCACGTCGTGGCCCGGTCCGAGGTGGGGTGCCACAGCGCCGACGGCCACGGCGGCGCCCGTCGCCAGGACCGTGAGCGGGACGGCCAGGAGGGTTGCCCCGGTCGTGCGGCGGGCACGGGTTTCCCGTCTGTGGGTGGCGCCCGTCGCCAGGCCTGTGGGTGGTACGGCCACGGGGGTCGCCCTGGTGGTGCGGCGGGCACGGGTTCGCCGCCGGTGGCTGGGGGCCACAGCGCTGGTCCTTTGCGGTTGCGGACAGAACGCCCGAGAACGCCGCCGGGATCGGGGTCACGAACCGGTGGCGACGGCCGAGTGAAGCACGGATGGACTACCCGCCGGGGGCCCGCGCCCCCCATTTGGGGCACGTGCTCGCGCTCACCCGCCGGTGGTCTCGGTCACATCCTCGTGCAGCGTGCAGCCGCTGCCGTCGGCGTCGTCCAGCCAGCCCTCGGGCAGCACGACGCGGTTCCGGGGCGAGCCCTGGCGGCCCCGCGGGGTGCCGAGCTCCTGCACCGGGAACGACTCGGTCGGGTCCAGCTCGGCCAGCAGGGCGTCGAGTGCGGCCAGGCTGTCCACCAGGCCCAGCGAGCGGCGCATCTCCCCGCCCGCGGCGAACCCCTTGAGGTACCACGACACGTGCTTGCGGAACTCCTTGCAGCCCCGCTCCTCCCCCATGTGCCGGCAGAGCAGCTCTGCGTGGCGACGCATCATGCCCGTGACCTCGCCGAGCGTGGGCAGCGTGGCCACCTCCTCGCCGGCGAAGGCCGCCGCGAGGTCGCGGAACAGCCACGGACGCCCGAGGCAGCCGCGGCCCACGACGACGCCGGCCGCGCCGGTCTGCTCGACCATCCGCAGCGCGTCGGCGGCCTCCCAGATGTCGCCGTTGCCGAGCACCGGGATGTCGACGTGGTCGACGAGCCGGGCGATCGCGTCCCAGTCGGCCTCGCCGGAGTACGCCTGCGCCACGGTCCGGCCGTGCAGCGCGATCGCGGCACACCCGGACTCCTGCGCGATCCGGCCCGCGTCGAGGTAGGTCAGGTGGTCCTCGTCGATGCCCTTGCGGGTCTTCATGGTGACCGGCACGTCGTACGGCGTGGCGGCCGCGACGGCGGCCTCGAGGATCTGGCCGAGCAGCCCGCGCTTCCACGGCAGGGCCCCGCCGCCGCCCTTGCGGGTCACCTTGGGGACCGGGCAGCCGAAGTTGAGGTCGATGTGGGCGACGCCGTACTCCGCGCACAGGATCTCGGCGGCCTTGCCGACGTAGATCGGGTCGGTGCCGTAGAGCTGCACCGACCGCACCGTCTCGAGCTCGTCGAAGACGAGCATGTCCCGGGTGTGCTGGTCACCCTCGACGAGGCCGCGGGACGTGATCATCTCGCAGACGTAGAGCCCGGCGCCCTGCTCGGCGCACAGGCGGCGGTACGCCGCGTTCGTGATGCCCGCCATCGGGGCCAGGACCACGGGGGTCTCGACGTGGACCGACCCCAGGCTCAGGCCCGGGGTCGGGGAGATCGGGCAGCGCGGACATGGGCCCATTGTCCCAACCCCCGGCCCGGAGCGGAAAACGGCGGGCTCCGGCCCGGGGCGGGACGACGTTCAGCCCTGCTGCTTCTTCTTGTCCTTCTTGCCCTGGTCGCCCTTCTTCGGCTGCTCGGCGCCGACCGTGGTCAGGTCGCCGGTCCAGGTGATCGGGTTGAAGTCCTGGGTGGGCCGGAAGCTGACCGCGGTCAGGTCGCCGTGCTTGGGCGAGAGGTAGACCAGGCAGGCCTTGACCGTGTCACCGTGCCCGAACTTCGCCGGGAACGGCTTGCTCGGGCACGGCTTGAACGTGCTCTTGAACGTCGAGTACTCGATCAGGGTGTTCCGGCCGTCGACGATGTAGAGCGGCACCGGCCGGCCGCCGAGGTCGGTCCTGCCGACGTTCTCGACGGTCGCGTGCACGAAGTAGGGGTTGGTCTTCCGGGTGGCCGCGTCGAGCTGCCAGCCCCGGAACGACTGCCTGAAGGTCGTCTTCTCCAGGGACGTCACCTTGATGTCGAGGGCACCGACCACGTCCTGGCGCGGCTCGTAGGCCACGACCGCGTGCTTGCCGAGGTCGAGCCGGCTGCCCTGGGCCGTGAGCTCCACACCGTCGGGCACCGGCAGGTACGGCTTCGTCGTCGCCGAGCCCGAGTCCGAGGGCGTCTGCGAGGTCGAGGCGGACGCGTCCTTCGACCCGTCGTCGCCGGAGCAGCCGGAGAGCGCGAGGGCAGGCACCAGCACGGCGGAGGCGACGAACGGGACGAGGCGGCTGCGCATGAGCAGAGTGTGCATCGGCCGTCCCGTCAGCAGCCGACGAAACGCTCGGCGAAGTAGGACGTGATCGAGTCGAGACCGATCCGCTCCTGCTTCATGGTGTCGCGCTCGCGGACCGTGACCGCGTGGTCGTCCAGGGTGTCGAAGTCGACGGTGACGCAGTACGGCGTACCGATCTCGTCCTGGCGGCGGTAGCGACGGCCGATGGCGCCGGAGTCGTCGAACTCGACGTTCCAGTTGCGGCGCAGCTCGGTCGCCAGGTCGCGGGCCTTCGGCGACAGGTCGGCGTTGCGGCTCAACGGGAGCACCGCGACCTTGACCGGCGCGAGGCGCGGGTCGAGCTTGAGCACGGTGCGCTTGTCGACGCCGCCCTTGGTGTTGGGGGCCTCGTCCTCGGTGTAGGAGTCGATCAGGAACGCCATCAGCGAGCGGGTCAGGCCGGCTGCCGGCTCGATCACGTAGGGGACGTAGCGCTCGTTGTTGGCCTGGTCGAAGTACGACAGGTCCTGGCCGGACACCTTGCTGTGCTGGGTCAGGTCGAAGTCGGTGCGGTTCGCGACGCCCTCGAGCTCCTCGAAGTCGCGGCCGGAGAAGCCGAAGCGGTACTCGATGTCGACGGTCCGCTTGGCGTAGTGGCTGAGCTTCTCCTTGGGGTGCTCGTAGTGGCGCAGGTTGTCGGGGTTGATGCCGAGGTCGGTGTACCAGCGGGTGCGCTCGTCGATCCAGTACTGGTGGAGCTCCTCGTCCTCACCCGGCTTGACGAAGTACTCCATCTCCATCTGCTCGAACTCGCGGGTGCGGAAGATGAAGTTGCCGGGCGTGATCTCGTTGCGGAAGCTCTTGCCCATCTGGGCGATGCCGAACGGCGGCTTCTTGCGGCTGGAGGTCACGACGTTCTGGAAGTTCAGGAAGATGCCCTGCGCGGTCTCGGGGCGCAGGTAGTGCAGCCCGGACTCGTCCTCGATCACGCCGAGGTAGGTCTTGAGCATCATGTTGAACTCGCGGGGCGGGGTCCACGCGCCGCGGGTGCCGCAGTTGGGGCAGGCGACCGACTCGTTGATGTCGACGGTGTCGGGGTCGTCGATGCCCTTCTTGGACGCGTAGTCCTCCTGCAGGTGGTCCTCGCGGAAGCGCTTGTGGCAGGACTGGCACTCGGTCAGCGGGTCGCTGAAGGTGCTCAGGTGGCCGCTGGCCTCCCAGGTCCGCGTCGGCAGGATGACGCTCGAGTCGAGGCCGACGACGTCCTCGCGGGCGGTGACCATCGCGCGCCACCACTGGCGCTTGATGTTCTCCTTCAGCTCGACGCCGAGCGGGCCGTAGTCCCACGCCGACCGGGTGCCGCCGTAGATCTCGCCGCAGGGGTAGACGAAGCCCCGGCGCTTGCACAGCGAGACGACGTGGTCGAGGGTCGAGGCGGGCGGCTTGGCCACAGCAGTAGCTCCTCAGGATGGCCGGCTGGCTGCCGGTCGGGTTCGGGGGTCGGAGGGATCAGCCTAACGACCGGGGCGACCCGATATTGAGCACGGTGCCGGGCTCGACCACCTCGAAGGCGCTGGGCTCGTCGATCGCCCGTCCCAGCAGGCCCACCGCGTTGAGCTTCACGTCGTACGACGACAGCGCGCGGCGGTAGGAGCCGACGTTCTCCCACGTGGTGCTCAGCACCCACAGCGTGGGGTCGTCGACGTTGCGGCCCACGGTGCCGGCGAGGTAGCCGGGCCGCTCGGCCAGCGCGGCGTGCGCGCGGTCGAGATCGGTGCGGAACGCCTCGCCCTCGGCCTCGGGCACGCGGAACCGGTTGACGACGATCACACCGCGACCCTAGCCAGCGTCAGACGAAGCGCCGCAGGGGGCTGATCTGCGTCACGCCCGCGCCCGACCACCTGACCCACGTTTGACAATCGTTCTCAACTACTCTGAGAATCATTCTCATGCAGCACCCGCTCCCGCGCCTGGCCGCCCTGGCCGCCTCCGCCGTCCTGGCGGGGAGCCTGAGCGGGTGCGCCGCCCTCACCGGGGACGGCACCGTCGGCACCGCGGACGGTGTGCAGGTCGCCGCGGCGTTCTACCCGCTGCAGTACGTCACCGAGCGGGTGGCCGGCGACCACGCCCAGGTCACCAACCTGACCGCGCCCGGCGGTGAGCCGCACGACCTCGAGCTCACCATCAAGGAGACCGCCGAGATCGCCGAGTCCGACCTGGTCGTCCACGAGTCCGGGTTCCAGCCGGCCGTCGACGACGCGGTCGACCAGAACGCCCAGGGCCGCGTCCTCGACGTCGCCTCCGCGGTCCCTCTGGTGCCCTTCTCCCAGCACGGCGTGGACTCCTCCGAGCTCGACCCGCACTTCTGGCAGGACCCGCTGATGATGGCCGAGGTCGCGGATGCCGTCACCCGGCAGCTGTCCTCGATCGACCCGGCCCACGCCCGCGACTACGCCGCCAACGACGCGGCGCTCCAGCGAGACCTGCGGCAGCTCGACCACCAGTTCGCGAGGGGGCTCAGCGGCTGCCGGCGCAACACGATCGTGGTCAGCCACGACGCCTTCGGCTACCTCCAGCGCTACGGCCTGCGCGTGGAGCCGATCCTGGGCCTCTCCCCGGACGCCGAGGCCACCCCCGCCGACCTGGCCCGGCTCCAGGACCTGATCCGGACCGAGGGCATCACCACGGTCTTCTCCGAGACGCTGGTGAGCAAGCAGACGGCAGACTCCCTGGCCGCCGACACCGGGGCCCGCAGCCGGGTCCTCGACCCGGTCGAGGGCCTGAGCGACCAGACCTCGGACCAGGACTACCTGTCACTGATGCGCGCCAACCTCCGCGCGCTCGAGGAGGCGAACGGCTGTTGAGCACCACCGTCATCGACCTGGAGCACGGCGCGGTGGCCATCAACGGCCGCCCGATCCTGCGCCACATCGACCTGCAGGTCGAGGCCGGCCAGTTCGTGGCCCTGATGGGCGCCAACGGGTCGGGCAAGTCGACCCTGGTGCGGGCCCTCACCGGCCTCCACCCGCTGGCCTCGGGCTCGCTGAGCCTGTTCGGGACCCCCATCGACTCGTTCCACGACTGGCGGCGCATCGGCTTCGTGCCGCAGCGCTCGGGCGCGGCGGGCGGCGTACCGGCCTCGGTGTGGGAGATCGTCGCCGCCGGCCGGCTGACCCGTCGCCGGCTGATGCGGCCCCTCGGCCGGCACGACCGCGCCGCGATCGCCTCGGCGCTGGAGGTCGTGGGACTCGGCGACCGCGCCGGGGACAGCGTCTCCGCCCTCTCCGGCGGCCAGCAGCAGCGGGTGCTGATCGCCCGCGCACTGGCCGGCGAGCCGGACCTGTTCTTCCTCGACGAGCCGACCGCCGGCGTGGACCTGCCCAACCAGCAGGTGCTCGCCGACACCCTCCGGACCCTCTCGGTGAGGGGGGCGACCATCGTGCTCGTCGCCCACGAGCTCGGTCCGATGGCTCCCCTGATCGACCGCGCGGTCGTGATGCGCGACGGGCGGGTGGCGTACGACGGCCGCCCGCTGACCGACGCCGAGGTGCACCAGCCCGGCTTCGGGGAGCACCCCGTCGACCCCGCCGTCGCCGCCCATCTCGCCGAGGGTCACACGCACCACCACCCGCAACCGTCGCGCCACGACCACGCCCCGCACGTCGTGTCCCCGCTGGACACGCCCGACCCGCGCCCCTCGGAGGAGTCATGAGCGACCTGCTCCACCTGCTCGGCCTGCCGTTCATGCAGCGGGCGCTCCTGGCGGCGGTCTTCACCGGTCTCGCCGCCCCGGCCGTGGGCACCTACCTCGTGCAGCGTCGCCTCGCCCTGATGGGTGACGGCATCGGCCACGTCGCCGTCACCGGCGTCGCGCTCGGGCTGCTGACCGGGGCCTCACCCACCTGGACGGCCGTGGTGGTGGCCGTCCTCGGCGCCACGGTGATCGAGGTGATCCGCGAGCGCGGCCACGCCAACGGCGACGTGGCGCTGGCGCTGCTGTTCTACGGCGGTCTCGCCGGCGGCGTCCTGATCACCGGGCTCGCCGGCCAGAGCGGCGCGCGCCTCCAGCAGTACCTGTTCGGCGCCATCACCACCATCTCCGTGGCCGACGTGTGGCTCACCATGATCCTGGCCGCGGTGGTCATCGTGATCTGCGTGGGTCTGGCCCCGCAGCTGTTCGCCGTCGCGCAGGACCAGGAGTTCGCGCGGGTCGCCGGGCTCAACGTCCGGGTCTACAACCTGCTGGTGGCGGTGCTGGCGGCGGTGAGCGTCACCGTCGCCATGCGCACCGTCGGCCTGCTGCTCGTGTCGGCGCTGATGGTGGTGCCGGTCGCGACCGCGCAGCAGGTCACCCGGACGTTCCGCACGACGCTGACCGCCGCGATGGCGATCGGCACCGCCGCCTCCCTGGGCGGCCTGGTGCTCTCCGCGTACGCGTCCTTCCACGCCCGGGTGGCGCCCGGACCGACCATCGTGCTGCTCGCGCTGGCCGGCTTCATGGTCACCTGGCCGCTGGGCGTGTTCCTCCGCTCGCGCCAGCGCCTGCGGGCGCCGTTCCCGGCCGTCCAGCCCGAGGGGCACGAGGTCACCGACGAGCACCCGCACGAGCACGGACCCACCTGCGGCCACGTCGCCGTACCCCACGGCGACCACGTCGACTACGTGCACGACGGCCACCGCCACGCACCCCACGGGACGCACTATGACGAGCACTGACCCGGGCCCGCTGCGGCCCACCCGCCAGCGCCGAGCCGTCGTGGAGGCGCTCTCGTCGTTCGCGGACTTCCGCTCCGCGCAGGAGATCCACGACCTGCTCGGCCGGCGCGGCGAGCAGGTCGGCCTGGCCACGGTCTACCGGACCCTGCAGAAGCTGGCCGACGCCGGCGAGGTCGACATGCTCCGGTCCGAGGACGGCGAGGCGATCTACCGACGGTGCTCCGACACCCATCACCACCACCTGGTCTGCCGCGAGTGCGGGGCGACCGTGGAGGTGGAGGGCCCGGCGGTCGAGCGCTGGACCGGGACGATCGCGGCCGAGCACGGGTACGCCGACGTCAGCCACACCCTGGAGATCTTCGGGACCTGTCCGAGCTGCCACTGACCGGACGGTCAGGCGTGTGCGGCGGGCTGCTCCACGTCCAGCGGGACCCGCACGCGGAAGGTGCTGCCGCGGCCGACCTCGCTCTCGACCTCGATCCGGCCGCCGTGGCTCTCCACGATCGACCGGGTGATGCTCAGCCCGAGCCCGACGCCCTGGATGGACTGCTCGGCGGCATGGCGGGCCCGGAAGAAGCGGGTGAAGAGCCGGGCCAGGTCGGCCGCCTCGATGCCGATCCCGGTGTCCGTCACCGCGAGCTCGAGCCGGTCGCCGTCGACACCGAGGACGACCCGGACCGAGCCGCCGGACGGGGTGTACTTCAGCGCGTTCGAGACCAGGTTGTCGACGACCTGGGCCATCCGCTGCGGGTCCACGACGGCCAGCAGGCTGTCCGGGGCCTCGACCTCCACGTCGATCCCGGCGGCCCTGGCCGCCGGGCCCGCCGCGCGCGCCGACTGCCGCACGATCTCGCTGAGGTCGGTCCGGCTGCGGACGACGTGCATCGGCCCCTCGTCCGCCTGCGCGGTGTGGAGGAGGTCGGTCACGAGCCGTCGGAGCCGGTCGGCGTTGCGGTCCACCACCTCGAGCTGGGTGAGCACCTGCTGCGGGAGGTCCTCACGCTCCAGGAGGATGCTGACGTAGCCCGAGATCGAGGTGAGGGGCGTCCGCAGCTCGTGGGAGACCGAGGCGATGAACTCGTCCTTGACCCGCATCGCCCGCATGAAGTCGGTGACGTCGTTGTAGGCCAGCGCGGCGCCGCTGAACGTGCCGTCCTCGTCCCGCACCGAGCGCGCCGAGACCGACACGGCCCGGTTGGTCCGCGGGTCGTGGCCGATCCAGATCCGGCAGTCGTCGAACTCCTCGCCCCGGCTGGCCCGCTGGGTCGGCATCTCCTCACGCCGCAGCGGCGTCGTGCCGTCCTCGGCGTACACCTCGCCGAGCTGGCCGGCCCGACCGGCGTGGCCCTCGGGGTAGGCGAGGCGCATGAACGCCTGGTGGCGTCGGTTCATGGCCTGGTAGACCCCGTTGCCGTCGAGCAGCACCAGGCCGACGTCGACGGTGTCGAGGATCGCGTCGGACACCCGACGCTGGTGCTCGATGGTCTCCAGCGCGGCCGCGAGCTCGACCCGTCCGCGCTCGGCCTCCTCCCATCCGGCCCGCACCCGCTCGAGGGCCGAGGCGATGGCGAGGGCCGCCCAGCCCGCGACGACGACCACGAGCATCGCGCGGGCGAGGGTGATCCCGTTGACCCCGAAGTAGAGCAGCCCGGGCGCCACGACCAGCAGCGACGCCGCGAGGACCGCGACCGCGGCGCCGGTGCGACCGAACTGGCGGCCGAGCCACAGCGCGGGGACGACGGTGAGGATGCCCGTGCCGGAGCTCAGGCTGTCGAGGCGCGAGAGGCCCAGGGCCGCGACGTCCAGGACCGGGAGCACCCCCACGGCCCACGTCGGCAGCCGGGTCCACGGGACGGCGACCGCCGCGGCGCACGCGAGGAGCGCGATGGCCGCGCCGGCGGCCGGCCAGGACCGGAGGTGGAACGTCGTCCCGCCGACCGAGCGCAGGACCAGGTCGAGCGCGAACAGCAGCACGAACACGCCCTGGAGGGCGCGCGGGTCCGGCTCGTCGGCGAACAGCAGACGACGCGCGGTCCCGGACCCGCGCCGCCGCACGTCCAGATGCGGCATCTGTCTTCTCCCTTGCAGGCCTGACGTCGGCGGACAGGATCTCAAACCCAGGTTGCGGACGAGCGCCGAACCACCGATCAGGTGCTGGGCAGAACCTCGGACCCGGCGCTCGGCAGGTTCGGCTGGGTGGACGGCTGGGTGTTCGGCTGGGCGCCGCCGTACCGCCGGTCGCGGCGCGCGTAGGTCTCGATGGCGGCCCACAGGTGCCGCCGGTCGACGTCGGGCCACAGCACGTCGGAGAAGACGAGCTCGGAGTACGCCGCCTGCCAGAGCATGAAGTTCGAGAGCCGCTGCTCCCCCGAGGTCCGCCACACCAGGTCGGCGTCGCTCTGCTCGGGGACGTAGAGGTGCTTGGCGAAGGTCTTCTCGGTGACCTTCTCCGGGTCCAGCCGCCCGGCGGCCACCTCGCGCGCGATCGAGCGGGCCGTGTCGGCCAGCTCGGCGCGACCCCCGTAGTTGACGCACATCGTCAGCGTGAGCACGTCGTTGTTCCGGGTCAGCTCCTCGGCGACCTGGAGCTCGTGGATCACCGACTTCCACAGCCGCGGCGCCCGGCCGGCCCAGCGGACCCGGACCCCCAGCTCGTGCATCTCGTCGCGACGGCGGCGGATGACGTCGCGGTTGAAGCCCATCAGGAACTTCACCTCGTCGGGCGAGCGGGACCAGTTCTCGGTGGAGAAGGCGTACGCCGAGACCGCCTTGACGCCGATCTCGATGGCACCCTCGACCACGTCGAAGAGCGAGTGCTCGCCGCGCTCGTGGCCGGCGGTCCGCGGCAGGCCGCGCTCCTTGGCCCAGCGGCCGTTGCCGTCCATGACCACGGCGACGTGCCGCGGCACCAGGCTCCTGGGTACGGCGGGCGGGCGCGCCCCGGACGGGTGCGGGGTCGGCGGGCGGACGGCTCGTCTCACGGGGCGAGCCTACTTCTGCGGCGCACCCGCCTCTTCCAGCACCAGCCCCTCCATCTCGGCGAGCGCCTCCTGGGGCGGCACGACCTCGACCGGGCACGCGGCCTCGTGCAGCAGCGTCCGCGCCGTCCCGCCGAGGTGCGCCGTCAGCGGCAGCCCGTGCGCGCGCCGGAGGATCACGAGCAGGTCCGCACCCGCGGCCACCCGCAGCAGGGCCCGCACCGGCTGCTCGTGCACGACGCTCAGCGCGACCTCGACCCCGGGATGGTGGCGCCGGAACATGTCCAGCAGCGGGTCGATCCCGGCTTCGATCTCGCCAGCCCTCTCGTTCGCGTGCGTGCGCGCCTCGACGATGTCGTCGTAGGCGCCCGGCAGCTTCCACGCGTGGAGGACGGCGAGCCGGGCCCCGCGCTCCTCGGCCGCTGCGAACGCACGGCCGAGCAGCTCCGTCGAGTGTGCCGGCGACCGGACCCCCACGACCACACGACCGCGCGGCTGGTCGGCCGTCCAGGCCGGGGGCACGGACACGACCGGGCACGGCGCGCGCCCGGCGGCGCCGACGGTGGTGGAGCCCGTGAACACCGACTCGGCGCGCGACCGGTGCTCACGACCGAGCACGATCAGGCGCGCGTCCTCCGCGGCGCCCAGCAGCGTCGAGACCGTCGGCCCGGCACGCAGCACCGTGGAGACCTCGCAGGACGGAGCGGTCTCGGCCACCATCTCCGCCGACTCCCGGAGGATCCGCCGGCCGACCTGCTCGAAGTCGTCCCTGATCAGGGGCAGCATCGGCGTGGTGGGCGTGTAGTCGGGTGCGACGTGCACGAGCCGCACGCCCGTCTCGAGACGCTCCGCCTCGGCCGCGGCGTACTGGACCGCCATCAGGCTTCCTGCCGAACCGTCGACCCCCACGACGACAGGGGCTGGCGATGTGCCCGTCATGGGCCCCCCTCTCCGACGATGTCCCCTCGATGCTCGCGTGGCCCGCTCAGCGCCGTCAGGGGCCTTCGCCGCGCCGCCGGGGACGAAGGGCCCTGCCTGCTCCCGGGCCCCTCGGCCAGCGTGAGGGGCGTGGACGGTCCCGTCACCCGGCAACCGGACCGGGGGCTCGGGGGTCCCCCGGAGGCACGGCCCACCGACGTACCCCCGACGGAGGCGCAGCTGGCCGGGCTCACCACCCACGAGGCGTTCCTCCTGGCGCAGACCGAGGGCCCGAACTCCTTGCCGCGCCCGAGGAGGACCCCGGCCTGGCAGATGCTGCTGGCGCAGATGACGCACTTCTTCGCGCTGATGCTGTGGGTGGCGGCCGGGATGGCGCTGCTCGCGGGGATGCCCGCGCTGGGCCTGGCCATCGCGTTGATCGTGTTCCTCAACGGCACCTTCGCGTTCATCCAGGAGCACCGGGCCGACCGAGCGGCGGAGAAGCTCGGCGACCTGATGCCCGCGTCGGCCCGGGTGCGGCGGGACGGCCAGCCGCACACCGTGCACGTCACCGAGCTGGTGCGCGGCGACGTCGTGCTGCTCTCGGCCGGCGACCGGGTGCCCGCCGACCTGCTGGTGGGCCGCGGCGAGGAGCTCGGGGTCGACGAGTCCATGCTGACCGGGGAGAGCGTGCCGGCCACGGTCGGTGCCGGTCAGCACCTCTTCGCCGGCACCTTCGTCGCCCAGGGGGACGCCGAGGGCCTCGTGGAGGCCACCGGCTCGCACACGCGGCTGGCGGACATGGCCGCGCTGACCGAAGGCGCCACCCGGCCGGCGAGCCCGCTGTCGATCCAGCTCAACCGGCTGGTCCGGCTCATCGCCGCGATCGCGCTCGGGGTCGGTGTCGTGCTGGCCGGCGTCGGCATCGCCCTGGGGAGCAGCGTCACGACCGCCCTGCTCTTCGGGGTCGGGGTCACCGTCGCCCTGGTCCCGGAGGGGCTGTTGCCCACGGTGACGCTCTCCCTGGCCCGGGGTGCGCAACGCATGGCCTCCCAGCACGCACTGGTCCGGCGCCTCGAGGCGGTCGAGACGCTCGGCGCGACCACGTTCATCTGCACCGACAAGACCGGCACCATCACCCGCAACCAGATGTCGGTCGTCGAGGTCTGGACGCCCGCCGGGACCGTCGTGCCCCGGGGCGCCGGCTACGAGCCGGTCGGCATCGTGACCGGCGACCCGGCCGCCGTACGCCTCGCGCTCGCGGGCGCGACGGCCGCTCGTGCCTGCGTGCTCGGCCGCGCCGTGCCCCGCAACGGCGAGTGGGTCCCCGAGGGCGACCCGATGGAGGTGGCCCTCGACACCCTGGCCAGCCGTCTGGGCGCGATGGACGTGCCGCCGACGGCCCGGCTCCCGTTCTCCAACGAGCGGCTGTTCAGCGCGGCCGTCGTCGACGGCCGGCTGCACGTGCTCGGCGCCCCCGAGACCGTCCTCGCGGTGTGCAGCCACGACCTCGGCCCCGAGCAGGCCACCGCCGTGCTCAACGAGTACGCCGACCAGGGGCGCCGGGTGCTCGCCACGGCCCGAGCCGCACCCGGGGTGCCTGCGCTCACCCAGGAAGACCTGCGGCACGCCCTGGACTTCCCCCTGGAGCTGCTGTCGCTCGTGGCCATCGAGGACCCGCCGCGCGACGGGGTCCGTGAGGCGCTGCACTCGTGCCGCACCGCCGGCATCCGGGTCGCGATGATGACCGGGGACAACGCCCGCACCGCGGCGGCCATCGCCAGGCAGGTCGGACTGCTCGGCCCCGGTGGTGTCGTCGTCGAGGGTGCCGCGCTGCCGGCGGACGACGCCGCGCTGGCCGACCTGCTCGACTCGGCCCAGGGCGCCGTCGTCGCCCGGGTGTCACCCGCCGACAAGCTGCGCATCGCGGGCGCCCTCCGGCAGCACGGCCACGTGGTGGCGATGACCGGTGACGGCGTCAACGACGCGGCGGCGCTCCGCGGCGCCGACGTGGGCGTGGCCATGGGCAAGAGCGGCAGCGACGTGGCCCGTCAGTCTGCCGACCTGGTCCTGCTGGACGACCACTTCGCCACGATCGTCCGGGCGATCGAGCTCGGGCGGGCGACGTACGCCAACGTGCGGCGGTTCCTGACCTTCCACCTCACCGACAACGTGGCCGAGCTGACGCCGTTCGCGGTGTGGGCGCTCTCCGGGGGCGCGATCCCCGCGGCCATCGGAGTGCTCCAGGTGCTTGCGCTCGACATCGGCACGGACATGCTGCCGGCGCTGGCGCTGGGTGCGGAGCCGGCGAGCCGACGCACCATGGACGGCCCCCGGCGCCAGGACAACGTGGCCGACGGCCGGGTGCTGCGCCGGGCCCTGCTCGTGCTGGGACTGCTCGAGGCGTCGATGTCCATGGCGGCGTTCCTGTGGGTGCTGCACGGCGGCGGCTGGAGCGTCGGAGAGACCCCGGACGCGACCCTGCTGGCATCCGCGTCCGGCACGACCTTCGCGGTCATCGCGGTGGCACAGATCGCGAACGCGTTCGCCTGCCGCAGCGAGACCCATCCGGCCTGGCGGCTGAACCCGCTGCGCAACCCGCTGGTCCTCGTCGCGGTGGGCACCGAGCTGGTCCTGCTCGTGACGTTCCTGGGGGTGCCCTGGGTGTCGGACCTGCTCGGCGGCGACTGGCCGCCGCTCGGCGGCTGGGTGTGGGCCGCCTGTGCCGGACTGCTGCTCATCGCGGTGGACGCCGGGCACAAGGGGATCCGGGCCCGGCGTCGGGCCTGAGCCGGCCGCGGAGGGCCAGCCGGCCCGGCCGCCCCCTGTCCCGGCCGGCCCGACTGGCCTCACCCGTCAAGAGTGACACAGCGTCACACTCGCTGTCGCCAGCATGAGCGGCACCTTTCCCCTCTGCGTAGGATTCTCGCGATGGTCATTTCCAGCGGACGCGCAGACCGCCAGCGTCAGCAGCGGCGCGACGCGCGGCAGCGGATCCTGGGGGCTGCGTCCCGCCTGCTCGAGGAGCGCCGCTGGACCGATCTGCGGCTCGAGGACGTCATGGCTGGGGCCGGGCTCTCCCGCACCGCGTTCTACCGCCACTTCGACGACCGCCACACGCTGCTGCTGGCGATGCTCGAGGAGGTGCAGGACAACATCGGCGCGGCCGGCCTGGCGTGGAAGGCCGGCACCGGCGACCCGGTCGGTGCCCTGTGCACGGGTCTGGGCGAGCTGACCTCCGCGATGCAGGAGCACGGCCGGCTGATGCAGGCGATCGCCGACGCGGCGGCGTACGACCCCGGCATCCGGGCCGCCCGCCAGCAGATGGTGGGACTCTTCGTCGGCGTGACCGCCGAGCGGATCCGTGCCGACGTCGACGCGGGCCGCAGCCGGGTCCGGGATCCGGACCGGGTCGCCTACGCGCTGGTCCGGATGAACGAGAGCCTGCTCCTCGACGCGTTCGGCTGGCCGCCGTACGGCGAGCCCCGCGAGGTCCTGGCGACGATGTGCGAGGTCTGGGCCACCACCATCTACGGCCGTGAGGCCCTCGACGCCCATGCCGCCCCCGAGGCCGAGCCGACTCAGCGCTCCACGTAGGCCAGCGAGCGCAGCGCTCGCTCGAGGTGCCACGCGAGGTACGCCGACACCAGGCCGCTGGCCTCCCGGAGGTGCCGCGCGTCGGCCGCCTCCACCACCGGCCAGTCGCCCGCCAGCAGGGCACCGAGGACCAGCACGGTCTCCGGGGCCGGGCTCGCCGAGCCCGGCATCCGGCAGGTCGAGCACAGCATGCCGCCCATGGACGGGTTGAACCACCGGTGCGGTCCCTCCAGCCCGCAGCGCGCGCAGTGCTCGAAGGAGGGTGCGTACCCCGCGACCGCCAGGGAGCGCAGCAGGTAGGAGTCCAGGACCTGCCCGGGCCCGCGGTCCCCCGCGACCATCGCCCGCAGGCCGCCGACCAGCAGCAGGAACTGCTGGACGGACGGCTCCTTCTCCTCCGCGACCAGCCGGTCGGCGGTCTCCAGCATCACGGTGCCGGCGGTGTAGCGGTCGTAGTCGAGGCCCAGGCCCGAGGAGAACGGCGTGATCGTCTCGGCCTGGGTGATGACGTCGAGGCTGCGCCCCTCGGCCAGCTGCAGGTCGACGTGGGTGAACGGCTCCAGCCGGGAGCCGAAGCGCGAGGTGGTGCGGCGTACGCCCTTCGCGACCGCGCGCACCCGGCCGTGCTGGCGGGTCAGGAGCGTGATGATGCGGTCGGCCTCGCCCAGCTTGTGGGTGCGCAGCACGATCGCCTCGTCACGGTAGAGCACTGCACCATTCTGCCCCCGGCACCGCGTGGATCCCGCACCGCGGGAGAGGATCCCTGCGTGTCGACACCTGGGCTCAGGGTCGGCTGCCGGTGGCGCGCCGGCGGCGCGGCGCCTGCCAGCAGCCCAGCGCGAAGCCGATCGTGGCGCGGTTGAGCCGGTCGGGCGCCATCCGCCACTCCAGGATGCTGTGCGCGCGCACGAAGGTCGCCCGTGGCATCTCGTCGGCCAGCATGGCGGCATCGGCCGCGGGGTGGATCGGGTCGGCGGGGTGTCCCACGACGAGCGCCGGCGCGGTGATCGCGCGACGCTGCCTCGACGACGGGGCGACCCGGCCGAAGAACATGCCGTGCACCACCGCGGCGACCGAGCCGGCCCGCTGGTCCAGCGTGTCCAGCCCGATCCCGACCCAGAACGGGACCAGGCCGCGCGGGATCGGCCGGGTCAGCATCCGCAGGCCGTTGACGGTGAACGGCAGGAACCGGGCCGCGAACAGCAGCGGGCCGAAGGCCAGGATCCCGGCCTCGAGCGCGTTGTTGAGCACCGGCATCTCGATGATCAGGCCGCGCACCCGCTCGGGGGCGATGACCGCGACCTCGAGCGAGACGTTGGCGCCGAGCGAGGTGCCGCCGATCACCGCCTGGGGTGCGCCGAGGTGGTCGAGCAGCGCGACGACCTGCTCGCCGAAGGCCGTCATCGAGTAGACCAACGGGTCCGCCGGCCGGTCGGACCTGCCGTGCCCGAGCAGGTCGAGGGTGACCACGTGCAGGCCCTCCGCCGCGAGTGCGCGCGCCAGCGGCTGGTGCATCCGCCGCGGCATCAGCTGCCCGTGCAGCAGCACCACCCAGGCGTCGCCGGAGCCGTACTCGGTGTACTCCAGCCGGTCGCGACCGGTGTCGCCCTCGACGAAGAACTGCCCAATGCGCTCGGAGACCAGCATGTCCAGCAATGTAATCGCTGGCGGCGGCCAAGGCTGGGATCCTGCTCCCCGTGGACCTCACCGGCATCGAGACCTACTACGACGCGGTCCCCCGTCCCGTGGCGACCGTCGAGGAGGTCGGCCCGCTCACGCTCTTCCTCGCCGACCCGCGCACCGGCTGGCAGTTCTACGCGCGGCCCCGGCTCGGGGTGGAGTGCGAGGTGACCCCGGACGACGTACGACGGGTGCTCGCGCGGCAGGCGGAGCTCGGCGTGCCACGAGCCCTGGAGTGGATCGACGAGGTGACCCCGTCGCTGCTGCCGGCGGTGCGCGCCGCCGTGTCCGGCCCGCACGAGCTCGAGCTGTGCCCGCTCCTCGTGCTCCCCGACGGCGCCCAGCTGCCCGGGACCACCGGGACCACCCGCGTGCTCGCGGCCGACGACCCGGACCTTCCGCTCGTCGTCGGGGCGGTGAGCGCCGGCTTCGGCGGCCGCGACGAGGTCGTCGCCCGGGACCCGGGTCTCCGCGCGGAGCTGATCGGCCGCGGGCTGCTCGTCATGGTCGCGACGTACGACGAGTCCGGAGCACTGGTGGGCGGCGGTTCGGCCGCCCCGCGTGGTGACACCGCCGAGCTGATGGGGATCGCGGTGGTCCCGTCCGCGCGCCGGCGCGGGCTCGGCGCGGCGACCACGGCCGCGCTGGTGACGGCCTGCCGCGCCTCGGGGGTGCGCACCGTGTTCCTCTCGGCGGCCTCCGACGAGGCCGCCGCCGTCTACCGGGCGCTGGGGTTCGAGCACCGCGGACGGGCCTGCATCCTCGGCGTCGACGACTGAGCCCAAGGCCTGACTCAGCGACCCCACACCGGAAAGGGCGGTGCGGTGCTCGCACTCCCGACCCGCGTGGTCGAGACTGTGCGCCATGACCTGGTCCGTCCCCCGGTGTCCAGGCTGGCTGGTGGCGCTCGGGATGCTCGCGGCGGTCTACCTCGCCGGCGTGGGCGCGGTCCTCTTCGCTCCCCCGGGCGACCCCGTCGCCACGTGGTGGCCGGCGGCCGGGCTGGCGGTCTCGCTGGTCTGCCTGGCACCCCGCCGCTGGTGGACGGTCCTCGCCGTCGGCATCGTCGTGTCCAGCGGCCTGGCCAACGTCACCGGCGGTCGCGACCTGCCCGTCTCGTTGTTGTTCGGCGTCGCGAACGCGGCCGAGGCGGTCGTCGCGGCGGCCATCCTGCGCGGCGGTGCCCGGCGCCGCCCGCGCCTGGAGAGCCAGGACGACTTCATCAAGCTCGGACTCGCGGCGCTGGTCGGCGGCGCGACGATCGCGACCGGTGCCGCCCTCACGGTCCTCGCGGTCGACCAGGGCACCTTCCTGGACACCTGGCCGTCGGTCTTCGCCTCGCACGCGGCATCCACCTTCGTCCTGGTCCCGGTGGCGCTGGCCTCGTGGGCGACAGCCGGGGCCCCGTCGCGGGCCTCGCGGGCGCTGCGCCGGGGCGAGCTCGTGGTCCAGGTCCTCGCCCTCGTCGTCGTCACGGGGCTGGTCTTCGCGCCGACCCAGACCCTCCCGGTCACCTTCCTGCCGCTCCCGGTGCTGGTCTGGGCGGCACTGCGCTTCGACGTCCGCACCGTGGTGTGGCAGCTCGCCGGCCTCAGCGTGGTCACGACGTACCTCACCGCCCACGGCTACGGCCCCTTCGGGACGAATCTGACCATCGGCCGGATCGACGCGGTGGCCGCCGGCATGCTCACCCAGGGTTACCTGCTCTGTGCCGGGCTGATGTCGCTGCCGCTCGCCATCGCGGCCGAGCAGCGAGGCCGGCTGATCGACCGGATCCGTGCCAGCGAGCGGCTCTTCCGGCGCAACTTCACCGAGTCGCTGGTGGGCATGCTGCTGCTGCGCCGCGAGGGCGCGCGCCTCGAGATCGTCGACCTCAACGACACCGCCGCACGCCTGGTCGGGTCGGAGCAGGCCGACCTGGTGGGGAGTTCGCTGGGCGACCTCCTCGACACGCCCGAACGCCTCGACCTCGTCGCCGAACGCATGCTGGCCGGCAACCTCGAGGGCTGGAAGGCCCAGACCGGCCTGCGCGACCGCGAGGGCGCGCGCGTCAACGTGGCGCTGTCCCTGCTCGCGCGCGACCCCCACCCGATGTTCGCCGCCCAGCTCCTCGACGTCACCTCCGAGTACGACGCCCGCCGCCGCCTCGAGCAGGCCGAGAAGCTCACCAGCGCCACGCTGGACACGACCGTGTGCATCATCCTGGTCACCGACCTCGACGGCACCATCGTCCGGGTCAACTCGGCCACCAGCGAGCTCACCGGGTACGCCGAGGACGAGCTGCTCGGCAGGCCCGTGTGGGAGACCTCCATCGCTCCGTCGACCGCCGCGGACGTCGAGGCACTCCTCCGGGGTCCCGACGGGTCCGGCTCACCGACGATGCGCGAGGCGGACGCGTTCACCAAGCGGGGCGAGAAGCTGCGGATCGTCTGGAACAGCAACATCGTCCGCGACGAGCTGGACCGACCCGATCCACGCGGTGATCACCGGCATCGACGTGACGGCAGAGCGCAACACCTCGGGCCTGATCGTCCACCTGCTCGAGGCCGCCATCACCACCGCGCTGATCGGGATCGACAACGCCGGCCGGATCACGGTGTTCAACGCCGGCGCCCAGAACCTGCTCGGCTTCCAGTACCTGGAGATGATCGGCGAGCCCTTCGTCCGGATCCTCGAGCCCGACGAGCTCCTGGCCCGGACCGGGGCCTGCGGCGCCGAGGCCTTCGATGCGCTGACCGCCACGATCGGGCCCGAGGGCGAGGCCCGGATGCGGGACTGGACCTGGGTGTCGAAGGACCGACGGCGGCACACGATCTCGATGACGCTCAGCATCACGTCGGACAGCTCCGGGTCGCCGATCGGGTTCCTGTGCGTCGGGCGAGACGTCACCGAGCAGCGGCAGAGCCAGGAGATGCTGGTCGCCGCCCTGGACAAGGAGCGCACCGCGGTCGAGCGGCTGCGCCAGCTCGACGAGGCCAAGAACGAGTTCGTCTCGACGGTCAGCCACGAGCTGCGCACCCCCGTGACCAGCATCGTCGGCTACACCGAGATGCTCCAGGACGGCTCGATCGTTGAGCCCGACCCCGGCCAGCTGCCGCTGCTCGCGACCATCGCCCGCAACGGCCAGCGGCTGATCGTCATCTGCAACGACCTGCTGATGCTCAGCGGCCTGGACTCCGGCGCCGCCCAGTGGGAACGGGAGGCACTGGACCTGACCACGATCCTCAAGCCCGTCGAGGAGGCCGTCCGTCCGCTGCTGATCGGCCGCGACCTGACCCTGCGCGTCGACCACCCCGACGTACCCCTCGTCGTGCTCGGTGACCGGGCCCAGCTCGAGCGCGTCCTGCTGAACCTGCTGAGCAACGCGGTGAAGTTCACCGAGGACGGCGGCGAGATCGACTGCCACCTCGAGGAGCTCGAGGGCGAGGCCGTGCTGACCGTCAGCGACACCGGCATCGGCATCCCCGAGGAGGAGCAGGGCGGGCTCTTCGAGAAGTTCTTCCGCTCCTCGACCGCGCAGAGCCGCGCCATCCAGGGCACCGGCCTCGGCCTGTCGATCGTGGCGTCCATCGTCGCCGCCCACGGCGGGCGGATCGGGGTCCGCTCGGCCCACCTCGCCGGCACCACCTTCACCGTCCGGCTGCCGCTGAGGCGGCAGCCGGCCGGGCTGACGACAGGGCCCCGGTCGGGTCGCGAGCCTGGGGGTTGTCAGGGAGAAGTGGCACTTGTCAGGTGGCCGTCCCCTGACGTGTTCCCCGGCCAGCCGGGAAGTGCCGCCGCCGGTCAGCCGCGGTTGACGGCGCTGATCACGGCCTTGAGCGAGGCGGTGACGATGTTGGGGTCCAGCCCGACGCCCCACAGCACCCGGTCGCCCACGAGGCACTCGACGTACGCCGCGGCGATGGCGTCGCCGCCCGAGGACAGCGCGTGCTCGGCGTAGTCGAGGACGCGCACGTCGAAGCGGCTGCCGCCGTCGGGCCCGGGCAGCTCGTTGATCGCGTTGACGAACGCCGCGATCGGGCCGTTGCCGGTGCCCTCCAGGGTCTGCAGCTCGCCGTCGACGTACACGTTGACCGTGAGCGCGTCCTTCTCGCCGGCCGCCGAGGAGGTGTGCACCGAGTTCAGCTTCAGCGGCGTCTCCCGGTGGAGGTACTCGTCGGAGAAGACCGTCCAGATCTCGTCGGGCGACATCTCGCCACCCTCGGCGTCGGTGCGCTCCTGGACCACCCGGCTGAACTCGATCTGCGCGCGACGCGGCAGGTCGAGCTTGTGCTCGGCCTTGAGGATGAAGGCCACGCCGCCCTTGCCGGACTGGCTGTTGACCCGGATGACCGCCTCGTAGGAGCGGCCGACGTCCTTGGGGTCGATCGGCAGGTACGGCGCCTCCCACGGCATCTGCTCGACCGGGATGCCGCGCTCGTCGGCCTGGACCTGCAGGTCCTCGAGGCCCTTCTTGATGGCGTCCTGGTGGGAGCCGGAGAAGGCCGTGTAGACCAGGTCGCCCGCGTAGGGGTGGCGCGGGTGGACCGGCAGCTGGGTGCAGTACTCCACCGTCCGACGGATCTCGTCGATGTCGGAGAAGTCGATCATCGGGTCGACGCCCTGGCTGAAGAGGTTCATGCCCAGGGTCACCAGGCACACGTTGCCGGTGCGCTCGCCGTGGCCGAACAGGCAGCCCTCGACCCGGTCCGCCCCGGCCATCATCGCCAGCTCGGTCGCCGCGACCGCCGTACCCCGGTCGTTGTGGGGGTGCAGGCTGATCACGGTGTTCTCGCGGCGGGTGAGCTGCCGGGAGAACCACTCGATCTGGTCGGCGTAGACGTTGGGCGTCGACATCTCGACGGTGGCCGGCAGGTTGAGGATGATCTCGCGGCCGTCCTCGGGCTGCCAGACGTCGGAGACCGCCTCGCAGACGTCCACCGAGAACGGCAGCTCGGTGCCGGTGAAGATCTCCGGGCTGTACTCGTAGCCGATGACGGTCGTGTCGAGGTAGGACTCGGTGAACTTCATGACCATCTCGGTGCCGCGGATGGCGATGTTGCGGGCCTCGTTCTTGTCCGCGTGGAAGACGACCCGGCGGAACAGCGGGGCGAGCGCGTTGTAGAGGTGGATGTTGGCCCGGGGTACGCCGATGAGCGACTGCACGCTGCGCTCGATCAGGTCCTCACGGGCCTGGGTCAGCACCGAGATCGTGACGTCGTCGGGGATCCGGTCGCCCTCGATCAGCTGGCGGACGAAGGAGAAGTCCGTCTCGGACGCCGAGGGGAACCCGACCTCGATCTCCTTGTAGCCCATCCGGACCAGGAGGTCGAACATCTTCATCTTGCGGGCCGGGCTCATCGGGTCGATGAGCGCCTGGTTGCCGTCGCGCAGGTCGGTGGAGAGCCAGCGCGGTGCCTGGGTGATCGTCCGGCCCGGCCAGGTGCGGTCGGGCAGGTCCACCGGCGGGAAGGCCCGGTAGCGCTCGACGGGCATGCCGCTGGGCTTCTGGGAACGGGAGATGTCGGATGGGGTGGTCACGAGGTCCTCGCTGAGGTCGGTGCTGGGGCGGCCGGTCGCACGCACTCACTCCGCAGCGAGGGGGTCCGGCGCTGGCTCAGACCTCGCTGCGGCAGCGAAGGAGAAGCTGGCGCATCATGACTCAGCCACGATAACCCAGTTGTCCGTCTCGCGGGACGGCTGTCTCACGGCTCGGCCCGTCAGTCGTCCGCGTCCTGCTCGAGGGACTCGAGCCGCTGCTCGATCGCGGTCAGTCGGTCCAGGATCTGCCGCTCGATCGCCTCCTCGCGCTCCTCCACCGGCTCCTCGTCCTCACGGACGAACAGCGAGGCGAGCGCGGCGCTGATCAGCGAGAGCAGCAGGAAGCCGGCGACCATCAGGACGGCGGAGGTGAGCGCGCCACCCACCGTCTCGGGGGTGCCCTCGACGAAGCCGACCGTGGTCATCAGCGACAGCGCCCACCAGAGCCCCTCCCAGTAGCTCCCGACCGTGTCGGACTCGAACGCGGCCGCGCCGCCGGCACCCACCACGAGGGCGGCCAGCGCGATGATCACGCCCGGCAGCACGAAGCTGCGTCGTACTCGTGGGAGCCGCATGGGCTCACCATAGGACCCGCCACCGGGGGTGGCGCATGAAACGATCAGGGCATGAGCGACGTCGACGCCCGGACCATGCGCGAGCGGATGCTCGCGGGCGAGCCCTACATCGCCGACGACCCCGACCTGTTCCGCGAGAGCCGTCGAGCCAGGGTGCTCTGCCACCGGATCAACAGCCTCGACCCCGACGAGTCGCGGCAGGTCGAGGAGCTGTTCGGCGAGCTGCTCGGCGCCATCGGCGAGCACACCCACATCCGGCCGCCGTTCCACTGCGACTACGGCTACCAGACCTTCATCGGCGCCCGGACGTTCGCGAACTTCGGCCTGATCTGCCTCGACGTCGCCCGGATCACCATCGGTGACGACGTCCAGATCGGGCCGAACGTCCAGCTCCTCACGCCCACCCACCCGGTCGAGCCCGGTCCGCGCCGCGACAAGTGGGAGGCGGCGGAGCCGATCACCATCGGCGACAACGTCTGGCTCGGCGGCGGCGTCATCGTGTGCCCGGGCGTCACCATCGGCGAGAACACCGTCGTCGGCGCGGGAGCGGTCGTCACCCGTGACCTGCCGGCGAACGTCGTCGCGGTCGGGAACCCGGCCCGCATCGTGAAGAAGCTGGACGACTGACCGTGGCCACGGTGGACCCCTGGGGCGTCCAGGCGGACTACGTCGACGCGTACGGCGAGCCGCGCCGGGCTCCGGAGGCCACCGTCGAGGCGCTCCGCCGGGTGATCGGCACCCCGCCGCCGGACCTCGCGGAGCGCGCCCCCGTGGTCACCCGGCCCGGTCGACCGCTCGGGCTGGGCAGGGTCGAGGTCGAGTGCGAGGACGGCAGCCACCGGACCGTCGACGACGTGCTGCCCGAGGACTTCCCGCTGGGCTACCACCGGCTGCGGACGGCCGGGGGCCTCGTCCGGCGGCTCGTCGTCTCCCCCGGCCGGTGCTGGCTCCCGGACCGGCAGCAGTGGGGGTGGTCGGTGCAGCTGTACGCCGCCCGGTCGCGGTCGAGCTGGGGCATCGGCGACCTCGCCGACCTGCGCGCGCTGCGGGAGTGGACCGAGACGGCCGGCGGCGGCTTCCTGCTGGTCAACCCGCTGCACGCGGTCGCGCCGACGCTGCCGCAGGAGGCCAGCCCCTACCTGCCGGCGACCCGCCGCTTCCGCAACCCGATCTACCTGCGCGTCGACGAGGTCCCGGGGTGGCGGCCGGACACCGCGGCCGGGGCGCGCGAGCGGTTGAACACCGCCGAGCTCGTCGACCGCGACGGGGTGTGGAGCCTCAAGCGCGCGGAGCTGTGGGCGGCCTTCACGTCCCCGGGCGTGGCCGACGACGCGACGTTCCTGGCCTGGCGCGATGAGCGGGGGCGCAGCCTGGCGGAGTTCGCCACCTGGTGCGCGCTCGCGGAGGAGCACGGTCCGGACTGGCGGGCCTGGCCCGACGGGCTCCGGCGGCCCGACGGGGCGGAGGTGGCGGCGTTCGCGGCCGCACGCGCCGAGCTGGTCGCGTTCCACGCCTGGTTGCAGTGGCAGCTCGACGTCCAGCTGGGCCGGGCGACCGGGGACACCACCGTCATCCAGGACCTGCCGATCGGCGTCTCGGGCGGCGGCGCGGACGCCTGGGCCTGGCAGGACGGGATCGCCGCCGGCATCACCGTCGGCGCGCCGCCCGACCTGCTCAACACCACCGGCCAGGACTGGGGGTCGCCGCCGCTGGTGCCGTGGCGGCTGCAGGCCGCTGACTACGAGCCGTTCGTCCAGTCGGTGCGCGGCACGATCGCCGGGGCCGGCGGCCTGAGGATCGACCACGTCATGGGCCTGTTCCGACTCTGGTGGATCCCCGACGGCGCCTCGGCGACCGAGGGTGCCTACGTGCGCTACCCGAGCGACGACCTCCTCGACATCGTGGCGCTGGAGTCCCACCGCGCCCGGGCGGTCGTGGTCGGCGAGGACCTCGGGACCGTCGAGCCGGGGGTGCGCGAGGCGCTCGCAGAGCGGCGGATGCTCTCCTACAAGCTGCTGTGGTTCGAGGACGACGAGCCCGACGACTGGCCGGCGTGCGCCCTCGCCGCGGTCACGACCCACGACCTGCCCACGGTCGCCGGGCTGTGGACCGGCTCGGACGTGGCCGACCAGCTGGCCAGCACCACCATGTCCGAGGACGACGTCCGCGGCGGTCGCGCCGACCTGCTCGCGCGGCTGCGACGCGGCAGCGAGCTGGTCGGCGACGCACCCGTCGACGAGGCGGTGGACGCGGCGTACCGGCGGCTCGCGCGGGCGCCCAGCCTGCTGCTGTCCGTGGCGCTGGAGGACGCGGTCCTCGAGGAACGCCGGCCGAACGTGCCCGGCACGGTGGAGCGGGAGAACTGGCGGATCCCGCTGCGCATCCCGGTCGACGAGCTGCCGGCCTCGGCGGAGGCCGCCCGCCTGGCGGCCCTGATGAGCGAGGCCGTGGGGACTACTCGGCCAGCATGATCCCGACGAAGAGCGCCGCGAGCGCGGTGAGCCCGGTGAGTGCCCCGAAGACGGCCATGCCCCTCTTCGAGGTCGCCCGCGCGTGCAGGAACGCGGTGACGCCCGAGGCGAGCACGAGGACGTACTTCAGCGACAGCGTGTTCTGGAACGCCGCGCTGTCGTCGTCGGCGGCGACGACGTTCCACACGCCGGTCAGCACCAGCACCGCGAACGCCGGCCAGGCGATCCGGTTGAACGCGTTCGCGGCGGCCTTGGGCACCTCGGCCCCGGCCCCCCGCAGCGCGGGCACCAGCGCGGCCAGCGTGATCTGTCCCCCGACCCAGACGGTCGCGGCGAGCACGTGCAGGAACAGGCGGATGGTCTCGAGATCGACGTCGTTCACGGGGAGCAGCCTGCCAGTCCGGGTGAGAGGAACAGACACGTGGCCACCCTGCTGATCGTCCACCACTCCCCCACGCCCACGGTGCGGTCGCTGACCGACGCGGTGGTCGCCGGGGCCCACGACGACGCGATCGAGGGCGTCGACGTGGTGGTCCGCCCGGCGCTGGAGGCCGGCGCCGCCGACGTGCTGGCCGCCGACGGCTACCTGCTCGGGACACCGGCGAACTTCGGGTACATGAGCGGCGCCCTCAAGCACTTCTTCGACACGATCTTCCTCGAGGCCGGCGGTGCGCTCAGCGACGACGGCTCCGCCGGCAGCGCGAGCGGCGGCAAGCGGCCCTACGGGCTGTGGGTGCACGGGCGCTACGACACCACCGGCGCGGTCCGCTCGGTGCAGTCGATCGTCGGCGCCCTGCCCTGGCGCCAGGCGGCGGAGGTGCTGGAGGTCCTCGGCGACGTGGGCGACGACGACCTCGCCGCGGCGTACGAGCTCGGCGGGACGCTGGCGGCACTCCTCGCGGGTTGATCGAACGTTCGACCAACCCGGCGCCGGGTGGCCGGCCGGGCGGCAGCACGCCGGACGGTACGATCGCGGACGATCTCGAAGGACCGACGAAGGAGGGGTCGTGGCGCACGTCCGCCGGCTCGTCGCACCCCTCCTGCTCGGTGGGCTCGCGCTGGTCGCCCTCGGCGGCTGCAGCACCGACGCCGCGCAGGGCAGCAACGCGGACCCGGACCAGGTCGACGCGGTCGCGGCGCCCGAGCTCGGCGCCTGCCGCGCGCTGACCCCGGACGACGTGAAGCAGCCCAGCAACGCCACCCGCACCGTCGACTGCTCGGAGCCGCACACCGCACAGACCTACGTCGTGGGCGGACTCCCGGACTCCCTCGAGGACGTCGACTGGGACTCCGAGGAGCTCGGTGCCTGGGCCTACCAGACCTGTTCGCAGAGGTTCATGAGCTTCCTCGGCGCCGACGAGAGCCTGGCGATGCGGGCCGTGGTCAGCTGGGCCTGGTTCCGGCCGTCGGAGAAGGCCTGGGAGGACGGAGCCCGCTGGTACCGCTGCGACGTGGTCGGCGGCGGCGACCAGAGCGAGGAGTACGTCGACCTGCCCCAGGACGCGAAGGGGCTGTTCTGGGGCAAGCTGCCGGACCGCTGGCTGGTGTGCGCCTCCGGTCCCTCGGTGTCCGGCTCGGTGAAGATCCCGTGCTCGCAGCCGCACGACTGGCGCGCGGTCACCACGATCAAGCTCGGCGAGAAGGGCGACTCCTACCCCGGGGACCGGCTGGTGCAGGTCCGGACGCGGGACTTCTGCACCGAGTCCGTGGGGGCCTGGCTGGGCTACCCGGTCAACTACGACATCGGCTACACGTGGTTCCACGAGGCCGAGTGGCAGGCCGGCAACCGGCGTTCGGTCTGCTGGGCGAAGACGGACTCATGAGACGCCTGCTGCCCGCCGCGGCCCTGCTCCTCGCGCTCACCGCCTGCACCGGCGGCGGTGGCGACTCGGCCGAGCCCACACCGTCGGCCTCGACCGCCTCGACCTCCCCGTCGGCGACCCCCACGCCCGCGGCCCCGCCGCGCGCGCCACGGGACCGGGCCTGCTACCGGCTGTCGTACGACGAGGCGCTGGCGCCGACCACCGAGGCGCGCCCGGTGCGCTGCACCGACACCCACACCTCGATGACGTACGCCGTCGGGTCGCTCGACCCGGTCGTCGACGGGCACCTGCTGGCCGTGGACTCCAAGCGGGTGCAGGCGCAGGCCGGGACGCAGTGCCCGCACCGGCTGCCGTCGTTCCTCGGCGGCACCCCCGACGACCTGCACCTGAGCATGCTCCGCGCGGTGTGGTTCACGCCCACGGTGGAGCTGTCCGACGCGGGCGCCGACTGGTTCCGCTGCGACGTGATCGCGGTGGCCTCCGAGGGCAGGCTCGCCCCGCTCAGCCAGCGCATGTCCGGCGTGCTCGGCACGACCGCCGGTCAGGACCGGTTCGGCATGTGCGGCACCGCCGAGCCCGGCACCTCGGACTTCTCCCGGGTCATCTGCTCCAGCGACCACAGCTGGCGGGCCGTCGCCGTCGTCCACTTCTCCAGCAGCCAGTACCCCGGTCCGGCCGCTGCGCGCGCGGCGGGCCAGGGCCCCTGCGAGGACGCCGGACGCGCCGCGGCGTCCGACGCGCTCGACTTCACCTGGGGCTACGAGTGGCCCACGCGCGAGCAGTGGGACAACGGGCAGACCTACGGCCTCTGCTGGGCGCCGGACTGATCCGTTCGCCGGGCTAGAAGCCCAGCTTCCGCAGCTGGCGCGGGTCCCGCTGCCAGTCCTTGGCGATCTTGACGTGCAGGTCGAGGTAGACCGGCGTGCCCAGCAGCGCCTCGATCTGCTTGCGGGCCTCGGTGCCGACCTTGCGGAGGCGGGCGCCCTTGGGACCGATCATGATCCCCTTCTGGGAGTCGCGCTCGACGTAGAGGTTGGCGTGGATGTCGAGCAGCGGCTTGTCCTCGGGGCGTCCGTCGCGCAGGCCCATCTCCTCGACCACGACGGCGACCGAGTGCGGCAGCTCGTCGCGCAGCCCGTCCAGCGCCGCCTCGCGGATCAGCTCGGCGGCGAGGATCTCCTCGGGCGCGTCCGTGAGGTCGCCCTCGGGGTAGAGCTGGGGCCCCTCGGGCAGCAGCCCGACCAGCAGGTCCTCGAGCAGCTTCACCTGGTCGCCGGCCTTGGCCGACACCGGCACGATCTCGGCCCACTCGACGCCGGTCTCCGTGCCGAGCTTCTGGATGTCGAGCAGGTGCAGGCCGATCTGCTCGGGCGTGGCGAGGTCGGTCTTGGTGGCGACGGCGACCTTCTTCGTCCGCTTGATCTTGGCCATCTCGTTGACGATGAACCGGTCGCCGGGGCCGATCTTCTCGTTCGCGGGGAAGCAGACCGCGACGACGTCGACCTCGGAGAGGGTGGTCTTCACCAGGTCGTTGAGCCGCTCGCCCAGCAGCGTCCGCGGCCGGTGCAGGCCCGGGGTGTCGACCAGGATCAGCTGTGCGTCGGCGCGGTGCACGATGCCGCGGACGACCGTGCGCGTGGTCTGCGGCTTGTCGGAGGTGATCGCCACCTTGGACCCGACCAGCGCGTTGGTCAGCGTCGACTTGCCGGCATTGGGCCGGCCGACGAACGACGCGAACCCGCTCCGGTGGGGAGCCTGTCGAGATTCGTTCATGAGTCCCTCGCCTCGTCGTAGTCGGCCCAGATCTGGTCGTCGCCCTTGCCTGCCATCTTGCCCGCCCGCCAGATCGGGCCCGGGTCGACCGCGCGCGGCTGGCGCCGGGCCACCCCGCGCCAGTAACCCATCACGTCGTACGCCGTGCTCGGCAGCCGGCGCTCCCGCATCAGGTGCTTGCGGATCGCGCGCATCTGCGCGGACTCCCCCGCCATCCAGAAGTACCCCTCGCCGGCGGGCCAGTCGATCCCCTCCACCACGGCGGCGAGGTCGCTCTGCCCGGCGGCCGGGGGTTCCAGCCAGGTGACGTCCACGCCGTCCGGGAGGTAGCCGGAGTCCCGGAGCACGTCGGCGTCGGGCACCTCGGCCCAGACCCGGATCTGCCGGTGGTCGAGCCGGTCGCGCCCGACGGACTCCACGATCCGGGCCATCGCCGGCATCGCGGTCAGGTCGCCGACGAGCAGCAGCCACGCGGCGGAGTCGGGCATCGCGAAGGAGCCCCGGGGGTCGGAGATCGTGACCGTCTCGCCCACGCACTCGCGGGCGGCCCACTCGGTGACCAGCCCGGTCTCGTGCACGACGACGTCGACGACCAGCTCCGCCCCGGGTCCTGAGCCTGTCGAAGGGTCCCAGGAGCGCACCGTGTAGTAACGGCTCTGGAACTGCTCCGGGACGACCAGCCCCACCCACTCGTCGGGGATCCCGGTGCTCTCGAAGCCCGCGAGGCCGGCCCCGCCGAGGGTCAGCCGGACCAGGTGGGGGGTGAGCCGTTCCCGCTTCAGGACCTCAGCGGCGTACTGCCTGGCTCTCGTGCTCACCGGCCAAGGCTATTCGCCGACCCGTCGCTTGTTCACGTCGGGATGCGTCGACCCGTCGTCAACGACGACGGGTCGACGTCGTGTCAGGTGAACAAGCGACGGGTCGGCGTCAGAAGGGGTGGCGGAGGGGGTAGCCGCTGTTGCCCTGGCCGTCGGTCTTCGTGGCGAGCACGTGGTGCAGCTGGATCTCGTTGCGCTCGAAGGCCAGGCGCGAGCCGGCCATGTAGAGGCCCCAGACCCGCGCGGTGGCCTCGCCGACCTCGGCGACGCACTCGTCCCAGTTCTCCTCCAGGTTCCGGCACCAGCCGGCCAGGGTCTTGGCGTAGTGGATCCGGAAGTTCTCCTCGTGCTGCACCTCGAGGCCGGCGTTCTGCGCCTCGGTGATGATCCGCCCGGAGCCGATCAGCTCGCCGTCGGGGAAGACGTAGCGGTCGATGAACGCCCCGGTGCTCCGCGGCAGGTTGTCGTGGCGGGTGATGCAGTGGTTGAGCAGCCGGCCCTGGGGGCGCAGCTTGTCGCGGATGAACCCGAAGTACGCCGGGTAGTTGCGCACGCCGATGTGCTCGGTCAGGCCGATCGAGGAGATCGCGTCGAAGTCACCCTCCTCGACCAGGCGGTAGTCCAGGAACCGCACCTCGGCCAGGTGGTCCAGCCCCTGCGCCTTGATCGCCTCCTGCGCCCAGGACGCCTGCGCGCGGGAGAGGGTGACGCCGATGGCCTTGACGCCGTACTCCCGCGCGGCGTGCCGCACCATGCCGCCCCAGCCGCAGCCGAGGTCGAGCAGCCGCTGGCCGGGCTGGAGGCCGAGCTTCTGGGCCACCAGGTCGTACTTCTCGGCCTGCGCCTCCTCCAGCGTCGCGTCCGCGGTCGGGTAGACGGCGCAGGTGTAGGTCATGGACGGGCCGAGGACCAGCTCGTAGAAGCGGTTCGAGACGTCGTAGTGGTGGTGGATGACCTCCGCGTCGCGGGTCATCGAGTGCCGCACACCCTCGACCACGCGGCGCCAGCGCGGCAGGTGCTCCTGCGGCGGCGGGGGCGGCGGCTTGAGGTTCGCCAGGCCGAGCCCGCGCACCAGGGCCATCGCCTCGGCGGCCGACGGCTTCCGGAAGCGCAGGCGGCTCTGCAGCAACGTCAGCGCGTCGTACGGGTCGCCGGGATGCACCCCGTTGAGGTTCAGGTCGCCCGACACGTAGGCCCGCGCCATGCCGAGGTCGCCGGGCGCGGTCAGCAGGTAGGACAGCCCGCGCTGGTTGACCAGCTCCAGCCCGATCGCGGCGTCCTCCGGGCCGGCCGAGCTGCCGTCGTACGCCGTGAAGCGCACCGGCATGCCGTCGCGCATCAGCGACGCCACGGCCTCCCCGATGGGGAGGGTGCCCTGGGCACGTCTCTGGGTGAGCGTCATCGTCTCTTCACCGCCTTGTCGTAGAGGCTGGTCAGCCTGTCGTCGGGGTCGTAGCGCGCCTTGACGGCCGCGAGGTTCGCGCCGTCGTACAGCTGGTCGAAGGTCTCGGGGTCGTAGAACGCCTCCGAGTAGAGGGACTTGTGGCCGCCGAGCTCGTGGACGCGTGCCTCGATGGCCCGGTTGCGCGGGCCGTTCGGGGCGTCCGGGCCGACGTGCACGGTGCCCCAGAAGCCGACGTTGACGTACGTCGCGCCGGGCGCCAGCGGGTAGGTGGGCCAGTCCCGCTTCGAGACCAGCGGGCACAGCCACACCGGGCGCATGCCGACGGCCTCGTCGAACCAGTCGAGGAACTCCCCCAGCCGCTCCACGGGCACCTCGACGTCCTGGATCACCCGCTCCCGCAGCGGGCGCCCGGCCCGGCGGTCCAGCCGGTCGGCGATCCCGAGGCGGCGATCCAGCCCGACCAGCCGGTGGTAGACGTCCGAGCGCCGCCAGCGGCGCGGCCACAGCCGCCGGACCACCGGGTGCTGCACCCCGAACGCCCCCGAGCACCAGAACCAGTCGGTGTCCCAGCGCCACAGGTAGTCGTACATCGTCAGCAGGTCTGCCCCGGATCCAACGGCAGCCCGCTCCTGCACGGACCGGTAGTAGATGCCCTGCCCGGTGTAGTCGCTCGGCTGCTCGCCGCCCGTGGCCTCGGCCCAGGTGGCCAGCGTCAGGTAGTACTCACCCGGCGCGAACGCGACCCCGTCGAGGCCGTCGACCCGGGTGCCGTCGTAGGTCCGCGTCGCCACGATCTCGGCCACGGTCTTGGCCAGCACGCCGACGTCGTCGAAGCGGACGTGCCGCAGCGCGACGTACGACGGGACCGGCTCCAGCTCGATCCGCAGCCGGGTGGCGTACCCGAGCGAGCCGTAGGAGTTGGGGAAGGTGTCGAAGAGCTCGCTGTGTTCATCCTCTTGGCAGGGCCGGGTCGTGACGACCTCGCCGGCGCCGGTGAAGACGTCCATCTCGAGCACCGACTCGTGCGGCAGCCCGTTGCGGAAGCTGGTCGACTCGATGCCCAGCCCGGTGACCGCGCCGCCGAGGGTGATCGTGCGCAGCTGCGGCACCACCAGCGGGACCATCCCGTGCGGGAGGGTGGCGTCGACCAGGTCCTCGTAGGTGCACATGCCCTGCACCTCGGCGGTGCGCGCCGCCGGGTCCACCTCGATCACGCCGGTCAGCCCGGACACGTCGAGACCGGGCGCCTCGGACCGGTCGCGGTGCCGGAACAGGTTGGACGTCTTCTTCGCCAGGCGCACCGGGGCGCCGGCGGGTATGGAGGCGTACGAGGCCCGCAGCCGTGCGACGGCCGCCTCGTGCTGCTCCCAGCTTCCCCCTGGTCTCACGCGCCCCAACTTACTCCTGGGCGGTGTCGGGCGTGTTTCATCCCGTGGAGATCCGGACCTAGGTCGTCGGGCAAGACCGGCCGCCACCACGACTTCACCTGAACCGGATCGGGGTGCGCAGCGTGTTCAGAGGTGAGGATGCCGACTCCACTCGGGCATCTCGTGCGACGAACGGAGAAAACAATGCGAGCCCGACAAGTCGCTGCCGCAGCGGTCACCGTGTCGGCACTTCTGCACCTCCGGATGTGGTTCAACGGAGTACGTGATCAGAGTGTCGGTCCGGCGTTCATGGTGAACGCGATCGGAGGACTGGCGATCGCGGTACTGCTCCTCACCTGGCGGCATTGGCTGCCGCTGCTGCTGGCCGTTGGATTCGGCGTGTCGACGTTCGGTGCGTTCATCATCGCCGCCACGGTCGGGTTGTTCGGAGTCCATGATCACTGGGCCGGCGGCTACGTCTGGCTTGCCGCGATCTCCGAGCTCGTGGCGGTCGTCGCCGGGCTCATTGCCGCCAGGCGCGAGGGGTACCTCTCCCGGCAAGCCTTGCAGCACCGGCCCCACGTGCGCGGCGTGCATCAGCACTGAAAGGTCCGGATGGCGTGACGGCGCTGCGGCTGTGGAACCCCGCGGACGTTCCGCGAACCGGCGCTCGGGCGTAGTCTGCAGGCACGTCGAGACCAGGGGGAACGATGCGCAGCGATCTGTTCGGGACGAACCTCGAGTCGGCCACGGCCGACCGCTTCACGTTGCAGAACTCCCGCATGTTGCGGGTCGCGCTCGACGGGGAGGTGATGGCCCGGCAGGGAGCGATGGTTGCCTACCAAGGCGAGGTGGACTTCGCCTATCAAGGTGCCGGCGGCATGGGGAAGCTGTTCAAGAAGGCATTCACCGGTGAGGGCATGCCGCTGATGAAGGTCACCGGTCGGGGCGACGTCTTCTTCGCCGACGACGCGTTCGAGATCCACTTGGTGAACCTTGAGGACGACGCTCTCACGGTCAACGGCAGCAACGTCCTGGCCTTCGACTCCACGCTCACGTGGGACATCAAGCGGGTCGAGGGTGCGTCGATGATGGCCGGGGGCGTGTTCAACACCACCTTCACCGGCACCGGGACGCTCGCGATCACCTCGCACGGCACGCCCGTCGTTCTCAATGTCGACGCTCCCACGTACGCCGACGTCCAGGCGGCGGTCGCGTGGTCGACGTCGCTGACCACGAGCATGCGGCGTACGGCGGGTGCGAGCGCGCTGATCGGTCGTGGTTCGGGTGAGGCATTCCAGCTCGTCTTCAACGGCCAGGGCTTCGTCATCGTCCAGGCGAGCGAGGGCCGGGTCGTGGCGCCGCACACCCACTGAGCAGTCTCGCGGCATTGTGCACGGCGAAACGCTCGTCGGTCTGCACCACAAGAGCGATCACTCGGCGGAGTGGAAGCGGGCCCAGGAGTAGACGCGGCGCGCGAGGCCCACGTTGCCGGTAGACCCCTTGTTCACCACCGTCGACCATCGCCATTCGCGTCATGCCGCCGCTACCGTCGACGCTCAGTCCGGGCCACCTCCGCGCGGATCGAACGGGGCAGACCCGCGACGACCAGGTCGTAGGAGTCCGCGATCAGGCCGCGCACGACGTCGTCTTCGACCGAGCCGTCAAGGTCCACGGTGTTCCAGTGGCGCTTGTTCTGGTGGTAGCCGGGCCGAATCCCGGAGTACGCCTCACGCAGCTCGAGCGCCCGCGCAGGGTCGCACTTGAGGTTGACGGACCCGGGCTCCTCGGAGAGCGGCACGAGGGCGAACATCTTGCCGCCGACCTTGATCACCGCGACCTCATCGCCGAACGGGTACGTCTCCTCCGCCGCCGGAAGATCGAGGCAGATCGCCAAGACGTCGTCGCGAGTCATGGCCCAAGTGTGCTCCGGCAACGACGGCCATGTGGCGCAGAGGGTGCTTCATTCCGCCGCGAGCCGGCCACCGGACGGCATGCCTCGCGGGGTCCGATGAGTTCAGGGAGCTGCGCGGGTCGTCACGTGCGTCAGTGCCAAGAACCTGGGAGGGCGTCATGGATCGATCGGCTGCCGCTACCGACGCTGACCGTGCGGATGTTCCGCATGAAGGCACGAGGATGACGAGGAGATGGCGCGATGGGTGAGCTGCACGTCAACATGAACATCACGCTCGACGGCGTGATCCAGGCCAACGGTGGCCCCACCGAGCAGGACGCGGGCTTCGAGTACGCCGGCTGGGAACGCCCGTTCTGGGATGCGGAGTCCGGCGAACAGATCATTGCGGACGTGCAGGCATCGGACGCGTTGCTGCTGGGTCGCACGACGTACGACATCTTCCGCGCCTACTGGCCGGGCAAGACCGACGAGATCGGGCGGGCGTTCGACCGGGTCCCCAAGTACGTCGCGTCCCGCCGCACGCCAGAGCTGTCCTGGGAGGCCAGCACCCAGATCACCGACGTGGGAGCCCAGGTCCGTGACTTGCGTGAGCGACACGAGCAGATCCACACCTGGGGCAGCGCGAACCTGCTGCAGACCCTGTTCCGCGCAGCCCTGGTCGACCAGCTGAACCTGTGGGTGTGCCCGGTGGTGATCGGGCAAGGCAAGAGGCTCTTTCCCGAAGGCGCAGCGCCCACCCGGTTCGCGCAGGTCGAGCCGCCGAAGACGTACCCCCGCGGCGCGATGCTGCTGCGCTACCGGTGCCTCGAAGGTCCGCCAGAGACGGTCGTGGAGGCCGTCAGCGCCGAGTGAGCACGTTCCGGGTGAAGGTGAGGTGGACGACGCCGCTCGGGGAGGACACCGCCTCGATGTCGTAGTCGTCCTCGACGGCCTCCAGTCCGTCCCAGACGCGGACGCCGCGGCCGAGCACGATCGGGACCTGGACGAGGTGTAGGTGGTCGACGAGACCGGCCGCGAGGAACTCGCGCACGACGGTGGGGCCACCGCCGATCCGGACGTCCTGGCCATCGGCTGCCTTGCGGGCGGTGTCGAGGGCCTCGGCGGGGTCGGCGTCGAGGAAGTGGAACGTGGTGCCGCCCTCCATCTCGAGCGTGGCCCGCGCACGGTGCGTGAGCACGAACGTCGGTGTGTGGAACGGCGGATTCGGGCCCCACCAGCCCTTCCAGTCCGGGTCGTCCTGCCAGCCGGGCGGACCGAACTTGTTGGCGCCCATGATCTCGGCGCCGATGCCGTGTTCATGGCGCTCAGCGAAGGCATTGTCGACTCCGACTGATCCGCCCGCGCTCCAGAACCGGGTACCGAACATCCACTCGTGCAGACGCTGACCCGCATGGCCGAACGGCGCATCGGCGGACTGCGGCTCGCCGGTGGCGAAGCCGTCGAGGGAGATGGAGAAGTTGTGGATCCGGGTGAGTGACATCCGCGGGGCTCCTTCATCAGTGATCGCGCGTTGCATTCGGCTCTCAGCAGGCTGACCAGCGCGACCGGAGAAACTCATCGACCACCGAGGCACGAGAACCTCAGTGCGCGATCCGGCCGGGAAGACGACCCAACCACCAGTATTGATCAGAGCCGCGTCACGCCGCCGCTCACGCGCCTGCAAATGCTGTGGCCCTCGGCGCGGCAGCGCGGGCGGTTCAGTCCCTCCGGACTGAACCACCGCTGGTCCCTTCGGTCCGGGGCGCCTTCGGGTCGCCTTCCACAGGCAGAGCTGCGACGCCCTCGGACTGTCGGTGGTCGCGTCTAGCGTGTCTCTCGAGGGGTCGATCGTTTCTCGAGAGGGTGCGCGATGGACGCTGCGGTGGAGGACCTGACGGAGCTGGACGACCACGACCTGCTGGCCGGCGGGGTCGCCGAAGGGGTCGCGGAGGCACGGGCGGGAGCGCGCCGGTGGGCGCGGCTGTTCGAGTTCCACCGCCGGCGCGAGGCAGAGGCCCGGGCTCGGGGTGCCGTTGCCCGGGAGGGGACGCTCACCCCGCGTGCGGAGACGGTGACCGAGGTCTCCGCGCTGTGGGGCCTGGCCGAGCAGCGGGTGCGGCACCAGCTGAACGTCGCGCTCTTCCTGGCCCAGTACTTCCCCGAAGCATGGGCGCTGTGCCAGGCGGGCCAGCTGGACTGCTACCGCGCCTCGGTCGTGGCCGACCACGTGCGGCACGCGGTGTCCGACCCGGTGCAGATCCGGCTCCTGGCAGCCCGCATCACCGACTTCCTGCGCCGACACCTCAGTGCCGCCCACGGCGTGGACGGAGTTCCTCCGGTGGTCGGCTGCACACCCAAGCAGCTGCGCAACAAGTTGTCCTACGAGATCAAGCGGCTTCGCTCGGCCGACGCCGAGGAGCGGCACCGTCAGGCGTACGCCGACCGCGGTGTCCGGGCGGGCGAGCTCGAGGACGGTATGGCCCACCTCGGCATCACGGCGACGGTGGACCAGGTGAGGCTGGCCGAGCACCGGATCACCCACGCCGCCCGCCTGCTCCGCAGCCAGGGGGACCACCGGACCATGGCCCAGCTGAAGTCCGACCTCGCTCTCGACCTGCTGACCGGGCGGGGCGCCGAGGTGCCGACCCCGGCGTACGCCCGCCCCGTCATCAACCTCACCGTGCCCATCCAGACCGTGATGGGCATCGCTGACGAACCCGGGGTTCTCTCCGGAGGGACACCGGTCCCCGCGGGGCTGGCGCGCGCGATCGCCGCCGATCCCGACGCCACCTGGTACCGGATGCTCACCGACCCGGCCGGCCAGATGGTGGAGCTGTCAACGACGTCGTACCGACCGACCGCCCCGATCTGGCGTCATGTGACCGCCCAGTGGGTCGCCTGCTTCGAGCCCTCCTGCCACGCCCCGGCCACACAGGCCGAGCTCGACCACCGGATCCGCTGGCCCGAGGGCGAGACCCGGACCGGCAACCTGTGGCCGGGCTGCAAGCGCGGGCACACCGCGAAGCACACGCCCGGCTTCAGCATCGAGCAGGCTCCGGACGGCTCCTTCGCACTACGCACGCGCGCCGGGTTCGCCCACCAAGTCACGCCGCCGGCGCAACCGGCCAGCGATGTCTGGCCCGACCAGCCCGAGCCGATTCAGTTCTGCGCGACTGAACTCATCGAGGCGCTCACCGAGATCCGCAACCGCCGTGATCAAGAGGTGGCGCAGGACCACGAGCTGGCCTGGGAGCACGGCACCCTGCCCTCTGCCCTGATCGCCTGAGGCCTACGTGGTCGAGGACGAGCGCAGCGTGCCCTTCGGGTCGCCGACGTGTACGACGACCCCGGTGCCGGCGAAGTCCGTGAGGGCCGCCAGGTCGTCGGCGGAGACGGCCCCCGACTCGCTCAGCACCACCGCGGCCTCAAGTCCCCGCGACCCGGAGGCGACCGCCATCGCCACGCACACCCCGAGTGCGGAGATGTCCAGGGACGGCAGGTCGACGGTCGCGCCGGCGTAGGTGCGCCCGTCGCTGTCCCGGACCGCGGCGCCCTCGGCGGCGCGGGTGCGGGCCCGGGTGGCCCGGGCCAGGGTCACCAGCTTCTTGTCCTCGGCGGACAGGTCACTCGGTGCGCTCACGGATGTCTCCTTCGTCGGCGGCCGGCGCCGCGGGCTCCGGCTCGACCCGGCTGATCAGGACGGTCTCGATCTTGTTGCGGCGGCCGGTGGTCCCCTCGGCCTCGAACCGCAGGCCGTGCGCCTCCACGTGCGAGCCCGGGATCGGCACCCGGCCGAGGTGCTTGGCCATCAGGCCGCCGACGCTGTCGACGTCCTCCTCCTCGACGTCGAAGCCGAAGAGCTCGTCGAGGTCGTCGATCGGGTACCGCGAGGAGACCCTCGTGCCGCCCGACGGGAGCACCTGGACCTCGATCTCCTCCTCGTCGTACTCGTCGGTGATCTCGCCGACGATCTCCTCGAGGATGTCCTCGATGGTGACCAGGCCGGCGGTGCCGCCGTACTCGTCGACGACCACCGCGATGTGCTGCCGGTCGGACTGCATCTCCGAGAGCAGCGCGTCGACGGGCTTGGACTCGGGCACGAAGTGCGCCGGGCGCATCACCTCGTCGATGCGCTGGGTGAACTCCACGTCGGGCGCCTCGAAGTCCCGCCGCACGATGTCCTTGAGGTAGGCGATCCCGACCACGTCGTCGAGGTTCTCGCCGATCACCGGCACCCGCGAGAAGCCGCTGCGCAGGAACAGCGAGAGCGTCTGGCGCAGGTTCTTGTAGTGCTCGATGTAGACCACGTCGGTGCGCGGCACCATCACCTCGCGGGCGATCGTGTCGCCGAGCTCGAAGACGGAGTGGATCATCTTGCGCTCGCCGGACTCGATGACCGCGGACGCCTCGGCGAGGTCGACCAGCTCGCGCAGCTCGGTCTCGGTCGAGAACGGCCCCTCCCGGAAGCCCTTGCCGGGGGTGATCGCGTTGCCGACCAGGATCAGCAGCGCGGGCAGCGGGCCCAGGATCCGGGTGACCGCGCCCAGGGGTCCGGCGGAGAGCAGCGCGACCCGCTCGGAGTGCTGCCGGCCCAGGGTGCGCGGGGCGACGCCGATCACCACGAAGGAGACCAGCAGCATCACGCCGATGGAGGTCAGCACGGTGGGCCACCAGGCGCCCCCGAAGCCGTCGTCGACCTCCAGGGTGACCAGCACGATCGCCGAGATCTCGCAGAGCAGCCGGAGCAGCAGCGCGGTGTTGAGGTAGCGCGGCGGGTCGTCGAGCAGGTGCAGCAGGCGCGTGGCACCCGCCCGCCCCTCCGACTGGAGCTCCTCGGCGCGGGCCCGGGAGAACGACGCCAGGGCGGCGTCGGCGGCCGAGAAGACGCCGGCGAGGATGACGAGGGCGGCTGCTACGACGAGCAGCCAGGCATCACCGCTGCTCACGGCCTCGACGTCGTTCGAGCCGTGTCGGGATCCCGCCAGGCGGCGAGCAGCTCGTCCTGGAGACCGAACATCTCCTTGTGCTCCTCGGGCTCGGCGTGGTCGTAGCCGAGCAGGTGCAGGATGCCGTGGACGGTCAGCAGCTCGATCTCGGCGTCCTTGCCGTGACCGGCAGCGACGCCCTGCTTCTCCGCGATGTCGGGGCAGAGCACGAGGTCGCCGAGGACGCCCTCCTCGGGCTCCTCGTCGACCAGGCCCGGGCGGAGCTCGTCCATCGGGAAGGCGAGCACGTCGGTCGGCCCTTCCTTCTCCATCCACTGCTCGTTGAGCTGCGCGATGGTCGGCTCGTCGACGGCCTTGATGCACAGCTCGGCGAGCGGGTGCACCCGCATCCGGTCCATCACGAACCGGCTGAGTGCCGCCATCTGCTTGACGTCGAGGTCGTGCCCGGACTCGTTGAGCACCTCGATGCTCATGCGCGTTCCCCCTGGCCCGGCGCCTCGAACCCGCCGCGCGCGTCGAACTCGTCGTACGCCGCGACGATCTTGCCGACCAGGCGGTGGCGGACCACGTCGTGGCTGGTGAGCCGGTTGAACACGATGTCCTCGACGCCGGTGAGGATCCCCTCGATCACCCGCAGGCCGGACTTGGTCCCGCCCGGCAGGTCGACCTGGGTGACGTCACCGGTGACCACGATCTTGGAGTTGAACCCGAGCCGGGTCAGGAACATCTTCATCTGCTCGGGCGAGGTGTTCTGCGCCTCGTCGAGGATGATGAAGGCGTCGTTCAAGGTACGCCCGCGCATGTAGGCCAGCGGCGCGACCTCGATGGTCCCGGCCGCGAGCAGCTTGGGGATCGTCTCGGGGTCGATCATGTCGTGCAGCGCGTCGTACAGCGGGCGCAGGTACGGGTCGATCTTCTCGCTGAGCGTGCCGGGCAGGAAGCCGAGCCGCTCCCCCGCCTCGACCGCCGGGCGGGTCAGGATGATCCGGTTGACGTTCTTCGACTGCAGCGCCTGGACGGCCTTCGCCATCGCCAGGTAGGTCTTGCCGGTGCCGGCCGGGCCGATGCCGAAGGTGATCGTGTGCTTGTCGATCGAGTCGACGTAGCGCTTCTGGTTGAGCGTCTTGGGCCGGATCGAGCGACCGCGGTTGCTGAGGATGTTCAGCGAGAGGACGTCGGCGGGACGCTCGGTGGTCTCCGCGCGGAGCATCCCGAGCACGCGCTCGACGGTCTCGGGCGTGACGCCCTGACCGGTGCGGATGATCGTGACCAGCTCGTCGAGCAGGCGCTCGGCCAGCGCGACCTCGCCCGGCTCGCCGTACAGCGTGATCCGGTTGCCGCGGACGTGGACGTCGGCCTCGAAGGAGCGCTCGATGAGCGCGAGGTGCTCGTCCCCGGGGCCGAGAAGGCTGACCATGTTGATGCTGTTGGGGACCACGACGGTGTGCCGGGTGGGGTACGTCGCGGGGGTCCCGTCCTGTCGATGCGTGTCAGTCATGGATGCCCGGGTGGGGCGCCTTCCGGTCGGCGATGTGAGCGCGTTCCATGCTACGGGAGAGGCGCCCGTCGGCCCACCTGCTTTGCCGGAGCGGCAGCGCATTCACGCCGACCGGCCTACCGTGGACGCATGAGGGAGGCGTACGACGACGCCGACGACCACGACGACGACACCCCGCCGTACTGGGACGCCGGCAACCGCCTGCCCGACGACGCCCGACGGATCGGCCTGACCCACCGCGTGCCGGAGGGGGCGCTGCTCGACTTCGCCGGGGCGCTGGACCCGCGGAAGCGGCTGCACCGGGTGACCGCGTGGGTGATGCTCGTCGTGTTCGGGATGCCGGTGCTCTTCTACGTGCTGCGGCTGGTGCTGGCCGTCCTCCCGGGCTGAGACCCTCGCCCCTGTCGGCTGTCCGCGACTCAGCCGAACGCCACCTGCAGGATCCCGAGGCACATCTCGTCGGTGGTGCCCTCGCCCCACACGACGTACCGCTCCTCCTGGCCCTCGAACGCCGGCAGCTCGTCGCGGAGCCACTGCACGTGCCGGCAGGTGACCTTCACCGTGTCGGCGGGGTCGAGGTGGACCGGCGGGATCGGCTTGGAGCCCTGGTTGTCGAAGTCCCACACCGGGATGTCCAGGATCGTCTTCGCCTCCGGGGTGCCGGGGTTGGTCTCGATCCGGATCGACCTGCCCAGCAGGTGCATGTGGCCGGCGACGCCGAGGATCGTCATCGGCTGCAGCACCCGCCGGGTGCACGAGGTGACCGCGGACGGTGCCGGCTTGCCGCCGCACAGGAAGTAGAGCAGGTCGTTGGTGGAGCCCGGGCCGTCGCCGAAGCGGGCCTTCACGTCGGCCACCGCCGCGTCCCGGTCGCACAGCGGCGAGGCGTCGTGCCCCGGACGGCACGGCAGCTCGACCGGCGCGGGCATCAGGAAGGTGTGCAGCGGGGTCAGCCCGGCGCTGTGCGGGGCGACCCGGATCTGCGCCGACGAGGTGTCCGGGCTGTCCCCGGCGAGCAGGTTGTAGTGGACCTGCATGATGATCTGCGACCCGCGCGGCAGGTCGACGCCGTACCCCGGGCGCGCCACGGACTCCCTGCCGCCGGGGGCCCAGGCGCCCAGCCAGTTGGCGTCGTCGAGGTTGGTGAAGTCACCGGCCAGCCCGGTCCCGCCGAAGCAGGTCCAGCCCTCGCCGGGCTCGCTCGCGTCCTTCCGCTCGGCCGCGGGGACCTGGGCCGGGTTCACCCGGAAGAGGATCACGTGGTGCACGACGTCGGGGTTGCCCGGCAGCACGTTGGTGCCGGTGAGGTAGCTGTCCCGGGCCAGCTCCGGGTCGAGCAGGAAGCAGCGGTAGTCGTCGGTGCCGACCCCGGTCGGGGCGGAGGGGGTGTACTCCTCGGGCATCGTCAGGGTCAGCCGCTTCTCGCCGGTCCGCAGCGGCACCGGCTTCGGCCGGGGCGACCCGGCGCTCGCGTGACCGTCGGCGGCGGAGGTCGGCGTACCGGGGCTCGCCGCGCCGTCGGTGGACGGTGCCGCGGGGTCGGAGCTGTCGCTGGCCCCGCCGGGCGCGCAGGCCGCGAGCAGGACCAGTACGGCGGCGACCGCCGCCCACCCGCGCAGCCGTGCGGCTCTCATCCCGGCGGCCAGGTCATGGCGCGGCCCGCGAGCAGGTGCACGTGCGTGTGGAAGACGCTCTGGCCGACGCTCTCGCCGGTGTTGAACACCAGCCGGTAGTCCTCGTGGCCCTCGGCCTCGGCGACCGCCGCGGCCACGCGCAGCAGCTCGGCGGTGGCCTCCGGGTCGCCGTGGGCGAGCTCGGCGGCGTTGCGGTAGTGCTCCCGGGGAACGACGAGCACGTGCGTCGGCGCCTGGGCGTTGATGTCGCGGAACGCCACCGCGTGCTCGGTCACGTGCACGACCTCGGCGGGGATGTCTCCCGCCACGATCTTGCAGAACAGGCAGTCGGATGCCGCAGCCATGTGTCTCCCTCTCGTCCTGATCATGCTGACACGGATGTCCATGAAACCTGCCGCGTCGCGCGTGTAAACCCCCGGGTCACCCTGCGCGTGGCACTAGCGTGATGACCCATGCAAGGGGGGCGCGAGGTGTGGAGCGCCGACGACGCGCTGGAGCGGTTGTACGCCGCCCACTGGCGCCGGCTGGTCCGGCTCTCGGTGCTGCTGGTGCGCGACGTACCGACGGCCGAGGAGGTCGTGCAGGACGCCTTCGTCGCCGTGCACGCGCGCTGGTCCCGGCTCCGCGACCCCGACCTCGCGCTGGCGTACCTGCGCCAGGCCGTGGTCAACCGGTCCCGGTCGGCCCTGCGGCACCGGGCGGTGGTGACGCGGCATGCCGAGCGCCGGAGCGTCCCGGCCTACGCCAGCGGCGCCGACGAGGTGGTGACCGCGGCCTCCCGGCGGGACGCCGTGCTCGACGCGATGCGGGAGCTGCCCCGGCGCCAGCGCGAGGTCCTCGCGCTGCGCTACTACCTCGACCTGTCCGAGGCCGAGATCGCCGACACCCTCGGGATCAGCCGCGGGGCGGTGAAGAGCCACGCGTCGCGCGGCTCGGCAGCCCTGCGGGACCTGCTGCGCGACCAGTGGGAGGACTGACGTGACCGATCCCCGCACCCCAGACCCCCGCAGCCCCGACGACGACTCCCGCCTCGCCGCGCTGCTGTCGGACGCCGTGTCCGACGTGGAGCCCCGCGAGGCCCTCGACTCCATCCGCAACCGAACGAAGGTGACTCCCTTGTCCGCTCGCCGCCCCTGGACCTACGCCGTCGGCGGTGCCGTCGTGGCCACCGCCGTCGTGATCGGCGCGATCGCGTTCGCCGGTGACCAGCTCGGGCTCACCGGCTCCGACGACGTGCCCGTCGCCTCGCACGGCCCGAGGCACACGCCGGGCAGGGGGCACACGAGCTCGCCGTCCCACGTCAGCAGCAGCGCGACCAGCCAGCCCTCCGCGTCGCCGGTGACGTCGTCCTCGACCCTGGCCGGCTACTACCTCGGGGACACCCCGCAGGGCCCGCGGCTGTACCGCGAGTTCGACCAGGTGTCCGGTGCGGTCGACCCCGTGGACGGCGCCCTGCAGCTGCTGACGACCGCGCCGCACGACGCCGACTACGCGACGCCCTGGAAGCCCGGCGACTTCGCGGACGGGTCGCTGAAGGACGACGAGATCGACGTCGTGGTGGCCGACTCGCTGGCCGAGCGCCCGGCGGGGATGAGCGAGCAGTACGCCCGGGAGGCGGTGCAGCAGGTGGTCTACACGCTGCAGGCGGCGGTGCAGTCCCGCCTCCCCGTCCGCTTCTCGCTCGACACCGTGCTCGGCGTCGACACCAGCGAGCCGGTCGCCAACGCCTCCCCGATCGACGTCCTCGCCCTGGTCAGCATCAGCGACCCCGCCGAGGGCGCGACCGTCGGCGGCAGCTTCACCGTGAGCGGCGTGGCGAGCTCGTTCGAGGCCAACGTGCCGTGGGAGATCCGGCAGGGCGACCAGGTCGTGAAGTCCGGCTTCGCCACCGCCGAGGGCTGGATGGACAAGCTCTACCCGTGGCAGGCCGACGTCGACGTCTCGGACCTCGCCCCGGGCGACTACACGTTCGTGGCGAAGACCGACGACCCCTCCGACGGCGAGGGCGGCGGCCCCCACGTGGACACCCGCACCATCACCATCCGCTGACCCGTCGCTTGTTCACGCGCCAGTACGCCGACCCGTCGCTTGTTGACGTCAGGGAGCGCTGACCCGTCGTGAGCTCACGGCTGACCCCACGCCGGCTGAACCGGACCCTCCTGCAGCGCCAGCACCTGCTGGCCCGGGCGGACCTGCCCGCGGCCACGATGGTCCGCCACCTGGTCGGGCTGCAGGCCCAGGACAACCTGCCGCCGTACCTCTCGCTGCACGCGCGGCTCGCGTCGTTCGACCCGTACGACGTGAGCCGCGCGCTCGAGGACCGGACCCTGGTCCGCCTGCTCACGATGCGGGGCACGATCCACCTCCTCGCAGCCGAGGACGCGCTGACGCTTCGACCGTGGGTCCAGCCGCTGCTCGAGCGGCAGATGCGGGGCAGCGCCACGTACCGACCTGCGTGCGACCTGGACCCGGCCGCCTTCGCCGCGGCGGTCACCGGGGCGCTGCGTGCCGGCCCGGTCACCGTCCGGGCGCTGGGCGAGTCCCTGGCCGCCACCTTCCCCGAGGTCCCGGCGGCGGCACTGAGTGGGCTGGCCCGCGTCACCGCTCCCCTCGTCCAGCTGCCGCCGCGGGGCCAGTGGAAGCAGCCCGGCGGGGTCGTCTACGAGCGCCTCGACCGGTGGGTGGGCAAGCCGATGGGCGAGCCCGATCCCGCGGACGGCGTACGCCGCTACCTGGCGTCGTTCGGCCCGGCGACGGCCGCGGACGTGACCGCCTGGTCGGGTGTGACCGGTCTGGCGAAGCTGATCGCGGGCATGGACGACCTGGTGCGGCACGAGGACGACCGCGGCCGCACGCTGTACGACGTACCCGGCGGCTCGCTCGCCGACGAGGACGCCCCGGCACCGGTGCGCCTGCTGGGCACCTACGACAACCTGTGGCTCTCCCACGCGGGACGTGACCGGGTCACCACCCCGGAGAACAGGCGCCGCTGGATGGGCGCGAACGGCGGAGCCGCCCACACGGTCTTCGTCGACGGGATGCTCGAGGGGCTCTGGCGGGTCGTGGACGGGCGGATCGAACCCTCGCTGTTCCGCGATCTGACCCGAGGCGAGCGGCGCGACCTCGACGAGGAAGTCGCCCGGGTCGAGGCGCTGCTCGGACGCTGACGGTCAACAAGCGACGGGTCGGCGTACACACGCGTCAACAAGCGACGGGTCGGCGTACACACGCGTCAACAAGCGACGGGTCGGCGTCAGGACCAGCGGGGGGTGCGGGAGAGCAGGGCCGCGGCGGCGGCGACGCCGGCGGTGGAGGTGCGCAGGACCTCGGCGCCCAGCCGGACCGAGGTGGCCCCGGCGGCCACGAAGGCGGCGACCTCCTCGTCCGTGAGACCACCCTCGGGACCGACCACGACCACCACGGCGCCGGTGGCCGGGACGTCGAGCGACGCGAGCGGCACCGACGCCTCCTCGTGCAGCACCACGCCCAGGGACGCGGCACCGAGCAGGGCCGAGACGTCCGCGGTGGACGCGAGCTCGTCGACCTCCGGGAACCACGACCGGCGGGCCTGCTTGGCGGCCTCGCGCGCGGTCGAGCGCCAGCGGGACAGCGACTTCACCGCCCGCTCGCCCTTCCAGACCGCGACGCTGCGCGACGCCGCCCAGGGCACGATCCGCGCGGCCCCGATCTCGGTCAGCATCTCGACCGCGAGCTCGCCCCGGTCGCCCTTGGGCAGCGCCTGCACGACGACGAGCTCGGGCTCGGGCCGGGCAGCGTCGAAGGCCGCGGCGACCGTCACCGTGAAGACCCGCTTGCCGGTGCTCGCCACCTCCCCGGTCACCGAGCGCCCGGCGCCGTCGGTCAGAACCACCGACTCCCCCACGCGCAGCCGGCGAACCGCGACCGCGTGGTGGGCCTCGTCGCCGGTCACCTCGACCGCGGAGCCGACCGTCACGCCGTCCAGCGACGGCACGACGTGCACCGGCAGCGACATCAGTGCGGGTTGAAGGCGTCGCGCAGCCGGCCGAAGACCGACTTCGACCCGGGCCGGACGTGGCCCGACGGCTGCTCCTCGCCACGGAGGGCGGCCAGCTCGCGCAGCAGCTCCTCCTGACGCTCGTCGAGCCGGGTCGGGGTCTCGACCACGACGGTGACCACCAGGTCGCCCCGTCCGCCCCGCAGCCCGGGTACGCCGCGCCCGCGGAGCACCTGCTCGGTGCCGGACTGGGTGCCGGGCTTGATGTCGAGCTCGAACGTGGTCTCCACGCCGGAGTCGGCGCCCTGCTCGACGTCGGCCTCCAGCGTGGGCAGCGTCAGCGTGGTGCCGAGCGCGGCCGCGCTCATCGGCAGCGTGACCGTGCAGTGCAGGTCGTTGCCGTGGCGGGTGAAGGTGTCGTGCCTGGCGATCTGGATCTCGACGTAGAGGTCTCCGGGCGGCCCGCCGCCGGGACCGACCTCGCCCTGCTCGGTGAGCTGGACCCGGGTGCCGCTGTCGACACCGGCCGGGATCTTCACGGTGATCGTGCGGCGCGAGCGGACCCGGCCGTCGCCGGAGCACTCCCGGCACGGCTCGGGGATGATCGTCCCGAAGCCGCGGCACGCCGCGCACGGGCGCAGGGTGCGGATCTCGCCGAGGAACGAGCGCTGCACGTGGGCGACCTCGCCGGCGCCCCGGCAGGTCTCGCACGGGATCGGGTGGGTGCCCGCCGCCGCGCCCTCGCCCTGGCAGGTCCCGCAGAGCACGGCGGTGTCCACGGTGAGGTCGCGGGTCACGCCGAAGGCCGCCTCGGCCAGCTCGACCTCGAGCCGGATCAGGGCGTCCTGCCCGCGCCGGGTCCGCGGACGCGGGCCGCGACCGGCCGCTGCGCCGCCACCGGCGCCGCCGAAGAACGCGTCCATGATGTCGGTGAACGAGAAGCCCGCGCCCTGGCCGAAGCCCCCGGCGGCGCCGCCGAACGGGTCACCGCCGCGGTCGTACGCCGCCCGCTTCTGCGGGTCGGAGAGGACCTCGTAGGCGCGGGAGACCTCCTTGAACCTCTCCTGGGTCTCGGGGTCCGGGTTGACGTCGGGGTGCAGCTGCCGGGCCAGACGCCGGTAGGCCTTCTTGATGGCGTCGGCGTCCGCATCGCGGTCGACACCGAGGAGGTCGTACAGGTCCTGACTCAAGTCGGTTCCTTCGCGTGATCGGGGGTGAGCGTGGATCTGGCGTGCGGGTGAGGGTCAGCCCTCGTCGAGGAAGCGCGAGACGTAGCGGGCGACGGCCCGCACCGCCGCCATCGTGCCGGGGTAGTCCATGCGGGTCGGCCCCACGATGCCGAGCGTGGCCAGCGCCTCGTCGCGCGGGCCGTAGCCGGTCGCCACGACGCTGGTCGAGGAAAGCTGCTGGTAGGGGCCCTCGTGACCGATCCGCACCGTGACCGCGCCGCCGGTGCTGGCCTCGCCGAGCAGCTTGAGCAGGATCACGTGCTCCTCGAGCGCCTCGAGGAGCGGGCGGACCGCCGAGTCGAAGCTGTCGCCGTACCTCGCCAGGTTGGCGGCCCCGCCGACCGCGATCCGCTCGTCGGAGCGGTGGTCGGACATCGCCTCGACCAGGGTGTCGACGACCGCGGCGGTGGCCGCCCCGTCGACGTCGGGCACCGCGTTGCGCAGGGCCACCGCGGCGTCCGCGATGATCCCGCCGGTCGCCGCCCGGTTGACCAGCAGGCGCAGGTCGGCCAGCTCGTCGTCGGTGAGCGGCGCCTCGAGCTCGACCAGCCGCTGCTCCACCCGGCCGGTGCTGAGGATGAGCACCACGAGGATCCGGCTGGGGGTCAGCGCGACGAGCTCGACGTGGCGCACGGTGGAGCGGGAGAGCGTGGGGTACTGCACGACCGCGACCTGGCGGGTCAGCTGCGAGAGCAGCCGCACCGACCGGCCGACGACGTCGTCGAGGTCGACGGCGCCGTCGAGGAAGGTGGCGATCGCGCGCCGCTCGGCGGGGCTCATCGGCTTGAGCGTGGTCAGCCGGTCGACGAAGAGGCGGTACCCCTTGTCGGTCGGCACCCGCCCGGCGCTGGTGTGCGGCTGGGTGATGAACCCCTCCTCCTCCAGCACCGCCATGTCGTTGCGCACCGTCGCGGGCGAGACGCCCAGCCGGTGCCGCTCGACGAGCGCCTTGGAGCCGACCGGCTCCTCGGTGGACACGTAGTCCTCCACGATCGCGCGGAGCACGGCGAGCCTGCGCTCCTCCTGCATCCCGCCTCCTCTCGGCTGTGGCCCGACTCTGGCACTCGAAAGTCCTGAGTGCCAAGACTACAGCCCACGCGCAGCCGAGACAGATCCCCACGAGGCCCGAACAAACCCGTCGCCCGGTGCAGACCGCGCCGCCTAGGGTCTGCGCCATGACTTCCCCCATGGGCACCGGGTTCCACGAAATCGCCGAACGCGTCTGGCTGGCGCGGTACGCCTGGTTCGACGTCAACGTCACCCTTGTCGGCGGGGACGACGGCCTGCTGGTGGTCGACACCAACGCCTCCGCCGGCGCGGCCCGCCAGGTGATCGACGACGTACGCCGCCTCGGCGCCGGTGACGTCACCGGGGCCGTCAACACCCACGAGCACTTCGACCACACCTTCGGCAACGCCGACCTTCCGCACGGCGTACGGCGCCGTCCCGATCCACGCCCACGAGAACGCCCGCGACGAGCTGCGAGAGAGTGGGGGACTCGACGCTCAAGCAGCGCGACGAGGAGCCCCCGAGCGAGCCCGCACCGCGACGACGTCCTCGGCACCGAGATCGTGCTGCCCGACCACACCTTCTCCTCGGCGAAGGTGCTCGACCTCGGTGACCGTCTCGGTGGAGCTGGTCCACCCCGGTCGCGGCCACACCGGCGGTGATCTCGTCGTGCGGGTCCCCGACGCCGACGTGGTGCTGGCCGGCGACCTCGTCGAGGAGTCGGGGCCGCCCGTCGTCAACGACGACTCCTGGCCGATGGACTGGCCGCTCAGCCTGGACATCGTGCTCGGCCTGCTCACGCCGGCACCGTCGTCGTGCCCGGCCACGGCGCACCGGTCGACCGGGCGTTCGTCGAGGAGCAGCGCAACGAGCTCGGCATCGTCGCCGAGACCATCCGGGACCTCGCCAGCCGCGGCGTGCCGGTCGACCAGGCCCTCGAGGCCGGCGAGTGGCCGTGGCCGCGGGAGCACCTGGCCACCGCCGTGCAGCGGGGCTACGAGCACCTGCCCCGCAGCCAGAAGCGGCTGCCGCTGATCTGAGGTTGGCCGCGGCCGCGCGTGGGTACGGTCGCCGCATGACGAACTCCAGCGACGAGGCGCCCGAGCAGGGCACTGACGACATGGGCATCGGTGACGACCAGCTGCCCGAGGACCTCCAGCCGAGCGAGGACAACCCGCTCGCCCAGCCGCTCGACGACGAGGTCGACCCCGCCGACCTCGACATGGAGGGCGGCCGGGGCGCCGAGGAGTGGGACGACGAACAGCTGGAGGACTGAGCGCCCGGCGCGTCGTCCCGATCCGGGAACGCCCGCCCGCCTAGCGTTGTCCGGTGACTTCTCGCGACCGCTACGGATCCGACGTCCTCTCCACCGACTGGCGCGCCCCGAAGCGCGGCCGCGCCGTCGAGGCGCCCGCCGAGCTCGGCGCCGTCGTCGAGGAGGTCACCACCGACTGGTGCGGCGAGATCGTCGCGGTCGACCGGGACCTGCACACCGTCACGCTGGAGGACCGCCGCAGCAAGCGGCGTACCTTCCCGCTCGGCCCGGGCTTCCTGCTCGAGGGCAAGCCGGTGATCCTGACCGCGCCGGTGCGCGCGGCCGCGCCCGCCAAGCCGACACGTACGGCGTCGGGGTCGGTCGCCGTCCACGGCGCGAAGGCGCGGGTCGCCCGCGCCAGCCGGATCTTCGTCGAGGGCCGGCACGACGCCGAGCTGGTCGAGAAGGTCTGGGGCGACGACCTGCGGATCGAGGGCGTGGTGGTGGAGTACCTCGGCGGTGTCGACGACCTCGCCGACCACCTGCGCGACTTCCGGCCCGGGCCGGAGCGCCGGGTGGGGGTGCTCGTCGACCACCTGGTCAAGGGCTCCAAGGAGAGCCGGATCGCCCAGAACATCGCCAAGTCCCCCGTCGGCAAGGACGTGCTCATCGTCGGGCACCCGTTCATCGACATCTGGCAGGCCGTGAAGCCCGAGCGCCTCGGCATCAAGCGCTGGCCCGACGTGCCCCGCAACATCGACTGGAAGACCGGCACCTGCCAGCAGCTCGGCTGGCCGCACCGCGACCAGGCCGACATCGCCCGCGCCTGGAAGCACATCCTCGGCGAAGGTCGGCTCCTACGACGACCTCGACCCGGCCCTGCTCGGGCGGGTCGAGGAGCTGATCGACTTCGTGACGGCCTGAGCCGCCGCGGACTACGGTGGAGGCGAGCGATCGGGTTCGTCACCCGCCGAGTCTCGACGACAGGAGCACGTGATGAGTGATCCGACCAACCCGCAGCCGCCGGAGGAGCAGCCCACCGACCCGCCGCCGGGCACGCAGCCCTACGGCCAGCCCCCGGTGTACGGCGCGCCGCCGCCCCAGGACCAGCCCCAGACCCAGCCCCAGCAGCCCCCGTACGGCGGCCCTCCGTCGCCGCCACCGCAGTACCCCGGCGGCCTCACCCCGCAGGAGATCACCTGGGGCTGCGCCGCCCACTGGAGCGCGCTGGTCGCCTCGGTGATCGCGCTGTCGTTCCTCGGCCCGCTGATCGTGATGCTCACCAAGGGCAACGAGTCGGCCTACGTGCGCCGGCAGGCGGTCGAGTCGCTGAACTTCCAGCTGTCGATCCTGATCTACGGGATCGTGTCGTTCGTCCTGATCTTCGTGCTGGTCGGCTTCGTGCTGCTGCCGATCGTCGGGCTGATGTGGCTCGTCTTCACGATCATCGGCTCGATCCGGTCGTCCAAGGGCGAGGAGTACCGCTACCCGCTCACGATCCGGATGGTCAGCTGACCCGCAGCGATTCAGGGCCGGGCGGGTCAGGGCAGCAGGTCACGCACGACCGCGTCGGCGAGCAGCCGGCCGGTCCGCGTGAGCACCAGCCGGTCCCCCTCGGTCACGAGCAGGCCACGCGCGACCAGGTCGGGGACCGCCGCGCGACCGGCCGGGTCCAGCACCTCGGGCGCCAGGCCCTCGCGCAGCCGCAGCTCCAGCAGCACCCGCTCGACCCGCCGGCTCTCCGCGTCGAGGACCTCCCGCGCGTGCGCCGGGCTGCGGCCGGCGGCCAGCCGGTCGGCGTACGCCGCGGGGTGCTTGACGTTCCACCAGCGCACGCCGCCCACGTGGGAGTGCGCGCCGGGACCGACGCCCCACCAGTCGGCGCCGGTCCAGTAGAGCAGGTTGTGCCGGCACCGGCTGGCCTCGTCGCGCGCCCAGTTCGAGACCTCGTACCACCCCAGGCCGGCGGCCACGAGCCGCTCGTCGGCGAGGGTGTACTTGTCCGCGAGGTCGTCGTCGTCGGGCATCGGCAGGTCGCCGCGCCGCACCTGCCGGGCCAGCGCGGTCCCGTCCTCCACGATCAGCGAGTACGCCGACACGTGGTCCGGCTCGCAGGCCAGCGCCGCGTCGAGCGAGGCCTCCCAGTCCGCGAGCGACTCCCCCGGGGTCCCGTAGATGAGGTCCAGGCTGACCTGGTCGAAGCCCGCCTCGCGGGCCCACGCGACCGCCGCGGGGACCCGGCGCGGGTCGTGCGTGCGGTCCAGCGTGCGCAGCACGTGGCCGACCGCGGACTGCATGCCGAAGGAGACCCGGTTGATCCCGCCCGCGCGCAGCTCCTCGAGGTCGGCACGGGTGACGCTGTCGGGGTTGGACTCGGTGGTGACCTCGGCGCCCGGCGCCAGCCCGAACTCGGCGTCGATCGCGGCCACCACCGCCGTCAGGTCGCCCGCGGGCAGCAGCGTCGGCGTACCCCCGCCGAAGAAGACCGTCGAGACGGGGACGTCGTGGTCGCCCAGCGCCTTGCGCGCGCGGCGTACCTCCTCGATCGCCGCCTCGGCGTACGTCGCCCGCGACGCGCCGGGGGCGGCGGAGGCCCCGCCGAGCTCCTCGGCCGTGTAGGTGTTGAAGTCGCAGTAGCCGCACCGCACCGTGCAGAACGGCACGTGCACGTACAGCCCGAACGGCCGCTCCCCCACGCCCTCGAGCGCATCCGGCGGCAGCGAACCGTCCTCGGGAACCGGGTCACCGACGGGCAGGGAGGATGGAGGCACGTGCTCCATCCTCCCATCCGGCTCAGGCGTAGAGCGCGTCGATCCTGTCCTGGTAGTTGGTCTCGACGACGTTGCGCTTGACCTTCATCGACGGGGTGAGCTCCCCGGACTCGACGGTCAGGTCGTGGTCGAGGAGGTCCCAGCGCTTGATGGTCTCCCACCGGTTCAGGCGCGTGTTCAGCTCGTCGACGTAGTCGGCCACCATGCTGTGCACCTTGTCCGAGGTGACGATGTCGGAGTACGACGCACCCGCCATGCCGTTCTCCTCGGCCCAGCCGGCCATCGCGTCGGGGTCGAGCGTGGCCAGCGCGACGCAGTAGTTGCGCTCGTTGCCGAAGACCATGAACTGGCTGGCGTAGGGGCAGATCGCCTTGAACTTCGACTCGATCGCCGACGGCGCGATGTACTTGCCGCCCGAGGTCTTGAAGAGGTCCTTGATCCGGCCGGTGATGGTGAGGAAGCCCTCGTCGTCGATGCTGCCCTTGTCGCCGGTGCGCAGCCAGCCGTCCTCGGTCAGGGACTTGGCGGTCTCCTCGGGGAGGTTGTGGTAGCCGTCCATGATGCCCGGGCCCTTGATCAGGATCTCGTCGCCCTCGCCCAGCTTCACCTCGCTGCCCGGGAGCACCGGGCCCACGGTGCCGATCTTGTAGTCCTGGGGGTGGTTCACGAACGACCCCGCCGAGCTCTCGGTCAGGCCGTACCCCTCGAGGATCAGGATGCCGGCGGCGTTGAACCACTGCGCGATGTCCTGGTTCAGCGCGGCCGCACCGGAGATGAAGAAGCGGACCCGTCCGCCGAACCGGTCCCGGATCTTGCTGAAGACCAGCTTGTCGAACAGGCCGTGCTGCACCTTCAGCGGCAGCGGCACCGACTTGCCGTCGCGGCGCAGGCCCTCGACCTGAAGCCCCACCTTGAAGGCCTGGTTGAAGATCTTCTCCTTCACCCCGCCCTCGGTCTGCTGCATCGTGACGATGCGGCCGTGGGCCTTCTCGAAGATCCGCGGGGCCGCACCCATGAAGGTCGGCTTCACGATTCCGAGGTTCTCCACGATCTTCTCGACCCGCCCGTCGATCGCCGTCGCGAAGCCGCAGGCCAGCTGCGTGGAGAGCAGCACCTTGCCGAACGAGTGCGCCATCGGCAGCCAGAGGAACTGCAGGTCGTCCTCGTGGAGGATGTCCTGGACGTCGATCGCGGCGCCCTCGTAGACCCACGACCGGTGCCGCAGCCGCACGCCCTTGGGCCGGCCGGTGGTGCCGGAGGTGTAGATCAGCGTCGCGAGCTGGTCGGGGGTGATCTCCTTGGCCGTCTCCTCGATCACGTCCGGGTGCTCGGCGAGGTAGGCGTCACCCAGCTCGGCGAGCGCCTCGAGGCCGATCACCCAGCTGTCGTCGGTGGTGCCGTCGAAGGTGACGACGCGCAGCAGGTGCGGCAGCTCCGCCTTGTGCTCCTTGAGCTTGGCGATCTGCTCGTCGTCCTCGGCGAAGACGACGCGGCACTCCGAGTCGCTGAGGATGTACGCCGTGTCCGCGGCGTTGGTGGACGGGTAGACGGTGGTCGTCGCGGCACCGGCACACATGACCGCGAGGTCGGCGAGGATCCACTCGTAGCGGGTGTTCGAGGCGATGCCGACACGCTGCTCGCGCTCGATGCCCAGGGACAGCAGGCCGGCCGCGAGCCGCTTGACCTGCTCGCCGGTCTCCTTCCAGGTGACGGACTCCCAGTCGTCACCCTTGGGGTAGCGGTAGGCCTCGCGGTCGGGCGTCTTGGCCACGCGGTCGAGGAACTGCACGGCCACGTTGGGGGCCAGACGGTCGAGGAAGCTGGTGTCGTAGTTGATCGGCATGACACTCCTGCACGGCGGCGATCGGGGCGGGGAAGACGTCTCTGCCGATAAACCTAGATCACCCGGTTACGCTCCGGTAGCCAATCCCACGCGAGCATCCCCAGCCAGGGCTACGGCCGAGGCCTTGCTACGCACCGCCCGGGCCGCAGCGCCGGCGGCCGCAGCCTCATCGAAGCGACGCCACGTAACGCTCGGCCGTGGCGCGCGCCTCGGCCACCAGGCCGTCCACGCGCAGCAGCTCCGGGAGCAGGCCGTGGTCGGTCGTCAGTGCGCGGAACATCGTGCTCACCGTGACGCCGTGGCCGGGCTCGTGGACGACCTCGATCTCGTCGCCGGCCGCGATCGCGCCCTCGCCCAGCACCCGCAGGTACGGCCCCGGACGGCCCTGCTCGGCGAAGCGCCGGACCCAGGCCCGGTTGTCGTAGCCGCAGAGCCCCATCCAGCCCTTGAAGTCGTTGCAGGGGATCCGGACCGAGGCCACCTCGAGCAGGACCTCCCCGACGCGCCAGCGCTCCCCCACCTCGGCCTCGTTGACGTCGATCCCGGAGGTGGTGAGGTTCTCGCCGAACTGGCCGTCCTGGATCTCCTGGCCCAGCTCCCCGGCCCAGAAGTCGAGGTCCTCGCGCGCGAACGCGTAGACCGCCTGGTCGACGCCGCCGTGGTGCTTGGTGTCGGAGACCTGGTCGCCCTCGATGCCCAGCAGGCCGACGTGGACGGGGCGCCGCACCGGCCGCTTGTCGATCGAGGTGCGGCCGATGCCGGCCCACGCCGCCTCGCGCGGGAGGCCGACGTTGACGGAGACGAGGGAGGGCACCCCCGGATTCTCGCCGCGCGGGGCGAACCGGCCAAGTCGTTTGACCCGGCGCGTCGCCGTCAGTCCTGCACGGCCTTGGCGATCGTGATGCACCGGGTGATCCACTCCCGCTGCTCCTCGTCGAGCGGGCGCCCGGCCCGCTCGGCGTCCTCGAGGGCCCAGTGCGCGTTGATCACCATCCGCACGACGACCCAGTCCCGGGCGCGCTCCTCGTCGAGCCCGGCGTCGTCGACGAGGGTGTGGAAGCGCCGCCGCACGGCGCCGCGCACGTTGCCGGACGCGACGACCCGGTCCCAGCAGTTCCAGAGCATCGGCGCCGGCTCGTAGTGCGGGTCCCCCGACATCGGCTTGGGGTCGATCACCAGCCACGGTTCCCGGTCGGCGGCGAGCACGTTGTGGTGGTGCAGGTCGCCGTGCACGGTGACGCCGGTGCTGGCCGGGTCGGCGACGAGGTCCCGCGCCAGCGCGAGGGTCTGCTCCACCATCCGGTGCGGGATCGGCGCACCGCGCGGGAGGTCGCCGAGTGGCGCGGCCCAGCGCTCGACGTACGACGTGACCGTGCGGAGCTGGGGTGGTGCGGGTCGGTGGATCCGGCCGTAGAGCCCGGCGACGACCTCGCACGCCTCCGTGTCGCCGACGGTGGAGAGGTCGCGGGTGTGGACGCGCTCGAGCAGCAACGCGCGACGGGCGGGGTCGGCGCGCAGCAGCCGGACCATCGCCTCCCCGCCGGCGCGCTGGAGCATCAGCGCCTCGAACTCGCTCTCGTCGTCGCCGTTGAAGGAGACCTTGAGGACGGACCTCTCTCCCGCCGGCGTGCGCACCGGCAGCACCAGGGAGCAGAAGCCGTGCATCGGCTCGCCGTCCCGTTCCAGCTCCCACTCGGCCAGGAGGGTGGTCGCGAGACCGGGCAACCGGTCCAGCCAGCTCACCCAGTCCGGGCCCAGCTCACGGTTGCGCGCGAGGCCCTCGGGCACGTCGACGGTCACGGGAGAAGCGAACCACCCCCGCGGTCACATCAGGTAGAAGGGCACCATCGCGCCGAGGACGAGGAGCAGACCCAGGGCACGCCTCTCCGAACGGCGCGTGCTCCTGGGTCCTCACCGTCACACTGTGCCCGGCGGAGCTGCTACTTCTTGGCCTTCTCCGCGGTCGGCGCGTTGGACAGGGCGGCGATGAAGGCCTCCTGGGGCACCTCGACCCGGCCGACCATCTTCATCCGCTTCTTGCCCTCCTTCTGCTTCTCCAGCAGCTTGCGCTTGCGGGTGATGTCACCGCCGTAGCACTTGGCGAGCACGTCCTTGCGGATCGCGCGGATGTTCTCGCGCGCGATCACCCGGGCGCCGATGGCGGCCTGGATCGGCACCTCGAACTGCTGGCGCGGGATCAGGTCCTTGAGCTTGCCGGCCAGCATCACGCCGTAGGCGTACGCCGCGTCGCGGTGCACGATCGCGGAGAACGCGTCGACCGGCTCGCCCTGGAGGAGGATGTCGACCTTGACCAGGTCGGCCGCCTGCTCGCCCGAGCGCTCGTAGTCGAGCGAGGCGTAGCCCTTGGTGCGCGACTTCAGCTGGTCGAAGAAGTCGAAGACGATCTCGCCCATCGGCAGCGTGTAGCGCAGCTCCACGCGGTCCTCGGAGAGGTAGTCCATGCCCTGCAGGTTGCCCCGCTTGGTCTGGCACAGCTCCATGATCGTGCCGATGTAGTCCGAGGGGCTCAGGATCGTGGCCTTGACGACCGGCTCGCGCACCTCGGCGATCTTGCCCTCGGGGTACTCGCTCGGGTTGGTGACCGTGTGGACGGTGCCGTCCTCCATGGTCACCTCGTAGACCACGTTGGGCGCGGTCGAGATGAGGTCGAGGTTGAACTCCCGCTCGAGCCGGTCGCGGGTGATCTCCATGTGCAGCAGGCCGAGGAAGCCGCAGCGGAAGCCGAAGCCGAGCGCGCCGGAGGTCTCCGGCTCGAAGGTCAGGGCGGCGTCGTTGAGCTGCAGCCGCTCGAGGGCGTCGCGCAGCGTCGGGTAGTCGTCGCCGTCGATCGGGTAGAGGCCCGAGTAGACCATCGGGTTGGGGTGCTTGTAGCCGCCGAGCGCCTCCGTGGCGCCGTTGTGCTGGCTGGTGACGGTGTCACCGACGCGCGACTGGCGCACGTCCTTCACCCCGGTGATCAGGTAGCCCACCTCGCCGACGCCGATCTCCCCGGCCTTGACCGGCTCGGGGCTGATCACGCCGACCTCGAGCATCTCGTGGACCGCGCCGGTCGACATCATCTTGATCCGGTCGCGGTGGGTCAGCTTGCCGTCGACCACGCGCACGTAGGTGACCACGCCGCGGTAGGTGTCGTAGACCGAGTCGAAGATCAGGGCCCGCGCGGGCGCGTCGGCCTTGCCGACCGGCGCCGGGGTCTGCTTGACGATCTCGTTGAGCAGCGCCTCGACGCCCAGCCCGGTCTTGGCCGAGGTCTGGAGCACCTCGGACGGGTCGCAGCCGATCAGGCCGGCCAGCTCCGCGGCGTACTTCTCGGGGTTGGCGCTCGGCAGGTCGATCTTGTTGAGCACCGGGATGATGTGCAGGTCGGCGTTCATGGCCAGGTAGAGGTTGGCCAGCGTCTGCGCCTCGATGCCCTGGGCGGCGTCGACCAGCAGGACCGCCGCCTCGCAGGCCTCGAGCGAGCGGGAGACCTCGTAGGTGAAGTCGACGTGGCCGGGCGTGTCGATCATGTTCAGCACGTAGTTGCCGGGCTCGGCGCCCTGCTCGTTGTCCGCCGGCACCGTCCACGGCATCCGCACGGCCTGGCTCTTGATCGTGATGCCCGCGCTCGCGCTCGATGTCCATGCGGTCGAGGTACTGCGCGCGGGCGGCGCGCGCGTCGACGACGCCGGTCAGCTGCAGCATCCGGTCGGCGAGGGTCGACTTGCCGTGGTCGATGTGCGCGATGATGCAGAAGTTGCGGATGATCGCGGGATCGGTGTGGCCGGGCTTGGGCACGGTCACGGGGGGCATGGCGGGCACGGGGTTCTGTGGCGACTCTCGCTCGCGGGGGTGGACGGACGGGCCCATTGTTCCATTCACTCGGGACTGTCGACGAACTCCCGGGTCTTGGCGATCGCGAAGCCCCAGCCCTGCTGCAGCGTCGGCTTGGGAGGCACGGCGATCTCGTCGGGGTTGGTGAGCACGTCGAGCAGCACGGGCCGGGGTGCGCCAGCGCGTCGCGCACCGCCGCCTCGACGTCGTGCGGGTCCTCGACCCGGATGCCGCGCAGCCCGATCGCCTCGGCCACCCGGGCGAAGTCGGGGTTGTGCAGCACGGTGCCGAACTCCGGCAGGCCGACCTGCTCCATCTCCAGCTTGACCATGCCCAGCCGGCCGTTGTCGAAGACCACCAGCTTGACCGGCAGGTCGTGCGAGACGGCGGTGATCAGGTCACCCAGCAGCATCGACAGGCCGCCGTCCCCGCAGAACGCGACGACCTGGCGGGCGCGGTCGAGCCCGGCGGCGCCGAGCGCCATCGGCATGGCGTTGGCCATCGAGCCGAGGTTGTAGGAGCCGACCAGCCGGCGGCTGCCGGTCATCCGCACGTACCGCGCCAGCCAGGTCGTGGCCATCCCGGTGTCGCTGGTGAAGACCGCGTCGTCGGCGGCGTACCGGTTGACCATCTCGGCGAGCAGCTCGGGCCGGATCCGGGACTCGGGGTTGTCGACCTTGCGGCGCAGCAGGCCCTTGGGCTTGTGGTCGTAGTCGGGGTCGACGAAGCTCTGCTGCCGCTCGCGCCAGGCGTCGTACGACGACCGCGCCTTGTCCAGGTGGGACCGGTCGGGCTTGGCCTCGACCATCGGCAGCAGCGCCTGGAGGGCCAGCCTCGCGTCGCCGACGACGGCGTGGTCCACGGGGGTGCGCCGGCCGATGTGGGTGCCCCGCGCGTCGAGCTGGACGACGACCTTGCCCTTCGGGAAGAACTCCTTGTAGGGGAAGTCGGTGCCGACCATGACCAGCACGTCGCAGCCCTCGAACGCGACCGCGCTCGCGTGGTTGCCGAGCAGGCCGGACTGGCCGACCTCGAAGGGGTTGTCGGCCTCCAGCCCCTCCTTCCCCTTGAGCGTGACCACCATCGGCGCGGCCAGCTTCTCGGCGAGCTCGAGCACCTCCGCGCGGGCGTGCCGGGCGCCCTGGCCCACGAGCAGCGTCACCTTCCCCGCGGCGTTGACGGCGGCCGCGGCCGCGGCGACCGCCTCGGGCGTGGGAGCGGCGGGCGGCAGGTCGGTCACGAACTGCGGCACGGCGGTCCGCTTGGGCAGGTCCAGCCCGCCGACGTCACCGGGCAGGGTGAGCACCGCGACCCCGCGCTCGTGGAGGGCGGCGTTGCCGGCCTGCTCGATGAGCAGCGGGAGCTGGTCGACGCTGGTGACGGTCTTGTTGAAGACCGCGACGTCGGCGAAGAGCGCGTCGTTGTCGACCTCCTGGAAGAAGTCGCTGCCCATCTCCTCGCGGGGCACCTGGCCGCAGATCGCGAGCACCGGCGCGTGGGACTTCTTCGCGTCGTACAGGCCGTTGAGCAGGTGGATCGCCCCCGGGCCCACCGTGCCCATGCAGACGGCGAGCCGGTCGGTGAGCTGCGCCTGGGCGCTGGCGGCGAACGCGCCGGCCTCCTCGTGGCGCACCCCCACCCACTCGATCCGGTCCTCGCGGCGGATCGCGTCGGTCACGGGGTTGAGGGCGTCGCCCACGACTCCCCAGACCTGGGTCACGCCGTGCTCGGCGAGGGCCTCGATGAGCAGCTCGGCAACGGTGGTCATGTGGCTCCTCAGGGCTGGAACTTGTCGGGATCTGCTCGTACCCAGTCGCGCTCCCACGATGCCGGGGGGTCGCGCAGCAGCTGGCCGGCCGCGAGGTGCTCGAACATCTCGGCGTAGGACCGGATCGTGCCGTGGTCGACCCGCCGCCGCAGCATGTGCGGCCGGAGATCGTCGAAGGAGTGCAGCCCCATCGACGCGACGACCTGCATGGCCTGCTCGACCGTGGCCTGCTGGTAGCGCACGACCCGCTCGGTCTTGTCGGGGACGTCGAGGGCGCGCTGGCGCTTGGGGTCCTGGGTCGCCACCCCGACCGGGCAGGTGTTGGTGTGACAGGTCTGGGCCTGGATGCAGCCCACCGCCATCATCATCGCCCGGGCGGCGTTGGTGTAGTCGGCCCCCTGGATCACCCGCTTGACGATGTCGATGCCGGTCGCGACCTTGCCGGACGCGCCGACCTTCACGCGGTCGCGCAGCCCGGCGCCGACCAGCGCGTTGTGCACCGTCATCAGGCCCTCCGTGAGCGGCATGCCCACGTGGTCCTCGTACTCCAGCGGGGCCGCACCGGTGCCGCCCTCGGCGCCGTCCACGATGATGAAGTCGGGGGTGATGTCCTCCTCGACCATGGCCTTGCAGATCGCCAGGAACTCCACGCGCGAGCCGAGGCAGAGCTTGAACCCGGCGGGCTTGCCCCCGGCCAGCTCGCGGAAGTGGCCGATGAACTGCACGAGCTCCCGGGGGGTCGAGAAGACCCGGTGGTACGGCGGCGAGATGACGGTCTGCCCCTGGGGGACGTCCCTGGTCTCCGCGATCTCCCTGGTCACCTTGGCGCCGGGCAGCACCCCGCCGATGCCGGGCTTGGCCCCCTGGCTGAGCTTGAGGCTGACCATCTTCACCTGGTCGTCGGCCGCCTTCTCGGCGAACTCCCGCTCGTCGAGGCCACCGTCCTTGGTGCGCGCCCCGAAGTAGCCCGACCCGATCTCCCACACCAGGTCGCCGCCGTTGCGGTGGTAGGGGCTGATCGCGCCCTCGCCGGTGTCGTGGGCGAAGCCGCCCTTGGCGGCCCCCCGGTTCAGTGCCTGGATCGCGTTGCCGGACAGGGAACCGAAGCTCATCGCCGAGACGTTCAGCAGCGCCATGTCGTAGGGCTGGGTGCACCCCGGGCCGCCGATGCGCACCCGGGGCGGCTCCTTCATCTTCTCCACCGGGGCGGTGGAGTGCACGAGGTACTCGTAGCCCAGGGCGTACAGGTCACGCTCGGTGCCGAACGGCTGCTCCTCCTTGATCCCCTTGGCCCGCTGGTAGATCGAGGAGCGGGTGTCGCGGTCGTAGGGGCGGCCGTCGAAGTTGCGCTCGATGAAGTACTGCTGGAGCTCGGGACGGATGCCCTCGAGCAGGAACCGCATGTGGCCGAGCACCGGGTAGTTGCGCAGGATCGAGTGCTTCTTCTGGACCAGGTCGTGGATGCCGACGGCCAGCAGCAGCACGAGGACCGCCAGCAGCCCCCACCAGCCGGGACCCCCGATCGTGGCGGCCAGGGTGGTGAAGGCGCCGAGGACGACGAGGACTCCGAGCACGAAGAAGCGCAGCACGCCCCGTGTCTACACCACGCGAGCCGGGTCGCGGTCTCGCCGGACGGTGGGAAAGGATGTCCCGGTGATCCCCACGACGATCCCCCACGGCCGAACCGCGCGACGTCTCGAGTGGTCGTTCCTGCCGCCGCACCTGCGCGGGCTGATCGAGGAGCGCTGCGGCTCACCGGTCGTGGACGCCACCTCCCGGGGCACGGGCTTCACCCCCGGCTTCGCCTCGGTGCTCACCTGCGCGGACGGCTCGCGCCACTTCGTCAAGGCCGCCTCGGTCAAGGCCCAGCGGATGTTCGCCGAGGCCTACCGCGAGGAGGCGCGCAAGCTCGCGGCCCTCCCCGGCGAGGCCCCGGCCCCGCGACTGCTGTGGACGCACGAGAGCGACTGGGTCGTGCTGTCCACCGAGTACGTCGAGGCACGGCACCCGCACCGACCGTGGCGGCAGGCGGACCTCGACGCCTCCCTCGACATGCTCGAGGCGTCGGTCGTCGGCGCTCACCCCGGCGCCGGAGGCCCTGGGGCTCGACGACTTCGCCACGGAGCTCGCCGAGTGGCCGGCGTACTGGGACCAGATCCGCGTGGCCCGGCCGGAGCTGGCCCACGCCGACGAGGCCGCCGCCCTCGCGGCGCGGTTCGCCGAGGCGACGGGCGGCACCACGGTCGTGCACACCGACGTGCGCGACGACAACATCCTCATCGCTGCGGACGGCCGCGTCCTGATGTGCGACTGGAACTGGCCGGTGGCCGGCGCCGCGTGGCTGGACACCCTCCTGCTGCTGATCGGCCCCCGCGGCGACGGCCTGGACGTCGAGCAGGTGCTCGCCTCGCGACCGCTCACCCGGGACGTCCCGGCCGAGCACGTGGACATGGTGCTCGCGCTGGTGGCCGGCTACTTCCTGCACTCCGCCGCCCAGCCGGTGCCGCCGACCTCCCCGCACATGCGGGACGCCCAGCGCTGGCAGGGCGACGTGGTGTGGGACTGGCTGTCCGAGCGCCGAGGCTGGTCGTGAGCGGGGCGCTGCCACGCGCGGCCCGTAGGCTCGGTCTCGACACGGTCGCAGGGCGACCCGCTCGACCCATGGATTTGGGTCGCTGAGCGCGCCGCTGCTAACCTTTCTCTTCGCGTGTCTGGCGCCAGCCCATGCTGGCTGGGGCGCCGACAGCATCAGAGCTCAGCAACACCCTCCACACCTACGACGAAGGCGCAGTAGTGGCGAACATCAAGTCCCAGATCAAGCGGAACAAGCAGAACGAGAAGGCTCACGAGCGCAACAAGGCCGTGAAGACCGGTCTGAAGTCCGCCGTGCGCAAGTTCCGCGAGCTCTCCGAGGCGGGCGACAAGGACGCCGCGGTCAAGGCCGGACAGGCCGCCGCGCGCAAGCTGGACAAGGCCGTCTCGAAGGGTGTCATCCACAAGAACCAGGCGGCGAACCGCAAGTCGGCCATCGCCAAGAAGGCTGCCTCTCTCTGAGGCTCCAGCACTCAGGCGCCGTCCCTTCGGGGCGGCGCCTTTTTGCGTGCCCGGACGCTGACCCGCCCGTAGTTCACTGACCCGCCCGTAAGTACGGGCGGGTCGATCAGTTTCGGGCGGGTCAGCGCTGGTCGCGGAGCCCGGTGATCGTGAGGACCAGCCGCTCCAGGGTGTACGACGCGTCGCTGGCCGCGCCCTTGATGTCGGCGTCGGCGCGGGCCACGGCCCGGATCGCGTGCGCGATCCCGGCGTCGGACCAGCCGCGCGCCTGGTCCCGGATCGTGCGGACCTTCCACGGCGGCACGCCCACCTCGCGTGCGAGGTCGGCGTCGCGCATCCGCGCCGGGGCGGCCTTGTAGCGGGCCACGCCCCGCGCGCCGCCGGCGAACGCGGAGGTCACCAGGACCGGCGCGGTGCCGGCGTCCAGGGCCCAGCGGAGCTCCTCCAGGGCGACCTGCCGCCGCCCCCAGAAGGCGGCGTCGGCCACGGCGAAGGACTTCGCCTCGGCACGCCCGCCGAAGTACTGCTTGACCTTCTCGATCGTCAGCGACTCCCCCGGGAAGTCGTTGGTGAGCTGGTCGGCGGCCGCGGCGAGCGAACGGAGGTCCTGGCCGACGGCCTGGACCAGGGCGCCGGCCGCCTCGTTGTCGATCGTGGCGCCGTGACGGCGCACCTCGGCGGCGACGAACGAGGGGAACTCCGAGGTCTTCAGCTCGCCGGACTTCGACTCGGTGACCGGACCCAGCTTGCGCAGCTTGGTGAGCACGCCGCTGCCCTTCTGGCCGCCACCGTGGACCAGCACCAGGGCGACGTCGTCGACGGGCGCCGCGGCGTAGGCGAGCAGTCCGTCGACGGACTCCTCGGGGAGGTTCTCCAGGGCGCGGACGACCACGCACCGGATGCTCGAGAACAGCGACGGCGCCGCCATCTCCCCCAACGTCGCCAGGCTGAGGTCGCCGGCCGACGTCTCGGCCATCTCGGCGTCGGCGTCGTACCGGCGCACCGCGTCGCGGACAGCGCTCACCGTGCGCTCGTTGAGGAACTCCTCCTTGCCCGTCACGAGCGTGACCCGACCGAGGACGTCTGCTGCCTGTGGACCTGCCATGGTGCGAGAAGCCTGCCACAGGCCGCCGACCGTCCTAGTCCCCGGTGAGCGTCAGCAGGTGCCCGGCCCGCTCGGCCACCACGAGGTCGCCGTCGAGGTCGGTCCTCAGCACCCGGGCGCCGGTGGCCACCAGCGGCGCCAGCGTGTCGGCCGACGGGTGCCCGTAGTCGTTGTCCGCGCCCACCGACACCAGCGCGACCCGGGCCCTCAGCGAGAGCAGGAAGTCGAGGTCCTGGTAGCGGCTGCCGTGGTGCGGGACCTTGAGCACGTCCACGTGCAGCCCGGGCAGCTCCCGGGCGAGCTCGGCCTGTCCGTCGGGCTCGACGTCCCCGGTCAGCAGCAGCCGGACACCGCGGACCTCCGCGAGGAGCACCACGCTGGCGCCGTTGGCGGTGCTGCCGTCACCGGGCCCGGCCGTCGGCGAGTCCGGCAGCGGCCAGAGCACCTGAAGCGTCACGGCGCCGACGGTGCGGGTCGCGCCGTACGCCGCGGGGCTCGGGGCGAGGCCGGCCCGGCGGGCCACCTCGTCGACGAGCCGGACGCCCTCGGGCGGGTCGCGCAGCCGGGTCGTCTCGATCGCCCCCACGCGGCGCCCGGCCAGGACGCCGGGGAGCCCGTCCACGTGGTCGGCGTGGAAGTGGGTGAGCACGACGAGCGGCACCGAGGTCACGTCGAGCCGGCGCAGGCAGGCGTCGACGGCGGCCGGGTCGGGGCCGGCGTCCACGACGACGCCGGCGTGGGGGCCGGCGTGGAGGACCAGCGCGTCGCCCTGGCCGACGTCGCAGGCGACCAGGAGCCAGCCCTCCGGGGGCCAGCCCGGCGTCGGCAGCCGGACCAGCACGGCCAGGACGAGCACCCCGCAGCAGGCGAGCCCCGTGGCGCGGCGGCGCAGGACGTGCGGCGCCACGAGCGCCAGGACGAGACAGCCGAGCGTGAGCAGGGCCAGCGGCAGGGCCCCGGTCCCCCAGCCGACCGCGGCCGACGGCAGCGCGGCGCCGCGGCGCGCGACCACGACGATCCACGCCACGCACCAGGCGGCCGGGGTGCCCGCCAGCCGGCCCAGCGGCGCCCAGAGCAGCCCGAGCAGCCCGCCCGAGAGGCCCAGGACGGTCGCCGGGCCGACCACCGGGGCGACCACGAGGTTCGCGGCGACCGCGACCAGGCTCACCTGGCCCGAGATCGCCGCGACGAGCGGCGTGCACGCCAGCTGGGCGGCCGCGGGGACGGCGACGGCCTCGGCCAGCCACCGCGGCAACCAGCGCGCCAGCGCGTCGCGCCAGGGCGGAGCGAGCAGCAGGATGCCACCGGTGGCCAGGACGGACAGCGCGAACCCGACGGAGGTGGCCAGGCCGGGGTCGACCAGCAGGAGGGCCACCAGCGCAACCCCGAGCGCCCGGCTCCCCCGCTGCCGGCCGTTGGAGCCCAGGGCGAGCAACCCGACCGCGCCCATCACCGCGGCCCGGAGCACGCTGGGCTCGGTGCGGGCCAGCAGCACGAAGCCGGCGATGCCGCAGGCCCCCACGGCGTACAGCCAGCGACCGCGCACCCCCAGCCACCGGGCCAGGACGAGCAGGAAGCCGACCAGCAGGGTCAGGTTGGTCCCCGAGACCGCGAGCAGGTGGGTGAGCCCGGTCGCGCGGAAGTCGTCGGCGAGCCCGGGGTCGAGTCCGCCGTCGTCGCCGTCGACGAGCGCGGGCACCAGCGCCCGCTGCTCGGCGGGACGCCCCGCCACCGACGCGCGCAGCGCCCGGCGCACGGCATCGGCCCCCGACCACCAGGCGTCGGGCCCGGCCACCACCTCGGGCGGCCCCCGGGCCCCCAGCAGCGCGGCCAGGTCCGCGCCGTCGGCCGCGGAGAGCCGCCCGGAGGCGCGGAGGGTGTCGCCGAGCCGCAGGTCGCGCCAGCGCTCGTCACCGATGACCAGCACCGGCGTGGCCAGCCGCCAGGCCGCTCCCCTGCCCTCGACCCGGTGCACCTCCACCCGGACCATCACCTGTCGCCCGAAACGGCCCTCGGTCGGACGCGGGTCGGACGTCACCGTGCCCACCACCCGGACGACCGCCCGGTCGCGGGCCAGCGCGGCGACCGGGTTGCCGCGCACCTGGGCCTGGCGGACCAGCCCCGAGCAGCCGACCGCGACCGCCACGACGAGCGCCCCGGCCACGGTGCGGGCCCCGGCCCGCCCCAGCCTGCCGCGCAGGACCACGGCGGCGAGGACGAGGCCCGACCCGGCCCCGGCGACCAGCCAGGCCACCGGGTGGTGACGGGCCGCCAACCCACCCGCCCACGCAGCCGCGCCCAGCAGGGGCATCCGCAGGTCGGGGACCTCACGCGGTGCCGGCACACGCGTCAGACCGTCACGTACGGCGCGAGCTTGCCCAGCGTGGCGTCGCCGATGCCGTCCACCTCGAGCAGCTCGTCCACCGAGCTGAACCCGCCGTGCTCGGAGCGCCACTGCAGGATCGCCTGAGCGGTCACGGGACCGACCTCCGGCAGCGTCTCGAGCTCGGTCTCGGAGGCGGTGTTGATGTTCACCAGCGGGCCGGCGGGGGCGCCCGGACCGGGGTCGGCCGAGGCGGCCAGCCCGGCCGGCGCCGGGGTGCCCACCAGGATCTGCTCGCCGTCCACCAGCAGTCGGGCGAGGTTGAGCCCGGCGAGGTCGACGCCCCGGCGGGCCCCGCCGGCCGCCTGCAACGCGTCCACCACCCGTGAGCCCGCGTCGAGGACGACGATGCCGGACCGCCGGACCTTGCCCGCGACGTCGACGGTGACCGTGCCGGACGGGGCCGACGCGTTGCCCGGCCCCGCGACCGGGTGGGCAGCGCCGGGCGGCGGGGAGGAGGTGACGAGTGCCGCGGCCTGCGTCGGGAGGGCCGGCGCGACCACGGCCGAGGAGTCGCCGCGCACCAGCCACCAGCAGGTGACCGCGAGCCCGAGCGCGACGACCAGCGCGACCACGGCCAGGTGGCCGGGCCCCAGCCCGACCCGCCCGCGCAGCGTCTCGGGGAGCAGGCCGTTGAGCAGCCGCCGCCTCGACGCGTGCCGGCCCGGCACCGGCACCACGGGCAGCTCAGGCAGGTCGTCGGGGTCGCTCACCACGTCGGGGACGGCGCGCATGGGGACGGCGCGCACGGGGACTGGTCGCACCCGGGTGTGCGGCGCCGACCAGTCGTCGTCCTCCTCGAGCGGCGGCTCGGGCCGGACGGTCGCGAGCTCGGCGCTCAGCAGCGCCAGCCGGCGGGAGACGGCTTCCTGGTGGTCGGGGCGGGCACGGTTGCGCATGACGGCGACGCTAGGAAGCGCCGGCCCCGGTCGGCGCACCCGTCGCGGCGCCCTGTGGACGGCCCCGCCGAACGGGCCTCCTGTGGGCAGCTGGTGGCCGTGGTCAGAGCCGCGGGGCGACGCAGACCGCGAGCATGCCCGGGCCCACGTGGGCACCGAGGACGGCGCCGAGCTCGCCGCACCAGACCTCGCGGCCCTCGAGGTTGTCCGCCAGCCGCCCGGCGAGCCGCTCGGTGAGGTGCCCCGCCCGGTCCGGGCTGGCCAGGTGGGCGACGCACACGTCGACCTGCTGCTCCCCCGCGGCCTGGACCGCCAGCTCCTCCAGCCGGGCCAGCGCCCGAGTGGCGGTCCGCACCTTCTCCAGCGTGGCCACCCTGCCGTCCGCGATCTGGAGCAGCGGCTTCACCGAGAGCGCCCCGCCGAACAGCGCCGCGGCCGCACCGATCCGGCCGCCCCGGCGGAGGTACTCCAGGGTGTCGACGTAGAACAGCGACGACGACACCGCGGCCCGGGCCCGGGCCGCCTCGGCCGCCTCGTCCGCGGTTCCCCCTGCGTCCAGCACGTCGGCCGCGGCCAGCGCGGCGTACCCGATGCAGACCCCCACCTGCCGGCTGTCGACCGGCAGCACGCGGATCGGGGACTCCTGGGCGGCCAGCTGGGCGGACTCGAAGGTGCCGCTCATCTCGCCCGACAGGTGCAGCGAGAGCACCTCGGTCGCGCCCTGCCGGGCCAGCCGCTCGTAGATCTCGAGCATCGCCGCCGGCGTCGGGCGCGAGGTGCTCACCGGCTTCCACTCCTTGAGCGCCGCGGCCACCCGGTCGGGCGTCGCACCCTCCGCACCCTCGTCGTACGCCGTCGCCCCGATCACGACCTTGAGCGGCACCACGACGATGCCGCGGTCCGCCGCCAGCTTCGCAGGGAGCATGGCGGTCGAGTCGGTGACGATCGCGGCCGGCATGGCGGGAAGGCTACCCGGCCGGAACTCGGGCGATCCTCGGCTTCCGGGAGAGGTGACGTCAGACGACGATGTTGACCAGCTTCGGCGCCCGCACGATCACCTTGCGGACCGTCTTGCCGTCCATGGCCCGGACGACGGCCTCGTCGGCCAGCGCCAGCCGCTCCAGGTCGCCCTCGGAGATCTCCGGCGAGACCTCCAGCCGGGCCTTGACCTTGCCCTGGATCTGCACGACGGCGACGACGGAGTCCTCGACCAGCAGCGCCGGGTCGACCTCGGGCCAGCCGGCGCGGGCGACGGTCGGCTCGTGGCCCAGCCGGTCCCACATCTCCTCGGCGGTGTACGGCGCGACCAGCGACAGCATGATCGCCACCGCCTCGACGGCCTCGCGCACGGCGGGATCCTCGGGGCCGCACCCGGAGTCGATCGCCTTGCGGGTGGTGTTCACCAGCTCCATCGTGCGGGCGACCATGACGTTGAACCGGTGCGAGTCGATCAGCTGCTCGGCCTCGTGCAGCGTCTTGTGCGTGGCCTTGCGCAGGGCGACGTCGCCGCCCTCGGGCGAGGCACCGACCACCGAGGTGACGTCACCGGACAGCCGCCAGGCCCGCTGCAGGAACTTCAGCGACCCGCCCGGGGACATGTCGGCCCAGTCGATGTCGTCCTCCGGCGGACCGGCGAAGACCAGGGTCAGCCGGATCGCGTCCACGCCGAACTCGCGTAGTTGCTCCCCCAGACTGACGCCGTTGCCCAGCGACTTGCTCATCTTCTTGCCACGGTTGATGACGAAGCCCTGGTTCATCTGGGCGGCGAACGGCTCGCGGAACCCGACCAGACCCATGTCGGCCAGCGCCTTGGTGAAGAAGCGGGCGTACATCAGGTGCAGCACGGCGTGCTCGACGCCGCCGATGTAGATGTCGCACGGTCCCCACTGGTTGACCAGGTCGCTGTCGAACGCCTGCGTGTCGTCGTTGGGCGAGCAGTACCGCAGGAAGTACCACGACGAGTCCACGAACGTGTCCATCGTGTCGCTGTCCCGCTTGGCGGGGCCACCGCACGTCGGGCAGTCGACGTTGACCCAGTCCTCGGCGGCGGCCAGCGGCGAGACGCCCTTCGGCTTCAGGTCGGCACCGCGCAGCTCGGGCAGCTCGACGGGCAGCTGGTCCTCGGGGACCGGCACCTCGCCGCAGTCAGCGCAGTGGATGATCGGGATCGGCGGGCCCCAGTAGCGCTGGCGGGACAGCAGCCAGTCACGCAGCCGGTAGTTCACCGTGCCGCGGCCCAGGCCCTGCTCCTCCAGCCAGGTGATGGTGGTGCGCTTGGCCTCGTCGACACCCATGCCGTCCAGCGACAGCGACTCATTCGCGGAGTTGATGGCCGGTCCCTGGCCGACGTACGCCTCGCCCTCCCAGCCGTCGGGTGGCTGCACCGTCCGCACGACCGGCAGGTCGAACGCCGTGGCGAAGTCCCAGTCACGCTGGTCCTGGCCGGGCACCGCCATGATCGCGCCGGTGCCGTAGTCGGCCAGCACGTAGTCGGCGGCGTAGATCGGGATCTCGGCGCCGGTCAACGGGTTGACGGCATGCACGCCCAGGAACACACCGGTCTTGGGCCGGTCGGTGGCCAGCCGGTCGATCTCACTGGCCTTGCGCACCTCGACCAGGTAGTCGTCGTACGCCGCGCGCTGACCGTCCGTGACCAGCTCCCCGGCCAGGGCCGCGTCGGCCGCGACGACCATGAAGGTCGCGCCGAACAGCGTGTCCGGACGCGTCGTGTAGACCGTCAGCGGCTCCTCGCGGCCCGGCACGACGAACTGCACGTGGGCGCCCTCGGAGCGGCCGATCCAGTTGCGCTGCGCCGTGACGACCCGGTCGGGCCAGGTCGGCTCCAGCACGTCCAGGTCGTCCAGCAGCTCCTGGGCGTACTCGGTGATCCGGAAGTACCACTGGGTCAGGTCGCGCTTGGTCACCTCGGCACCGCAGCGCTCGCACATGCCCTGCACGACCTGCTCGTTGGCCAGCACGGTCTGGTCGTTGGGGCACCAGTTGACCGGGGACTTCTTGCGGTAGGCCAGGCCCTGCTCGCGCAGCTTCAGGAACAGCCACTGCGTCCAGCGGTAGTACTCCGGGTCGGACGTGTTGAAGGTGCGGCTCCAGTCGAAGGACGTCGCCAGGTGCCGGCAGGACTCGATCGAGGTCTGGATGTTGGCGTGGGTGTACGTCGCGGGGTGCTCGTTGTTGCGGATCGCGGCGTTCTCGGCGGGCAGCCCGAAGGAGTCGAAGCCCATCGGGTTCAGCACCTCGTAGCCGCGCTGCCACCAGTAGCGGGCCAGCACGTCGTGCAGCGAGAACACCTCGGCGTGACCCATGTGCAGGTCGCCGCTGGGGTACGGGAACATCGTCAGCGCGTAGCGCTTCTCGCGCGGGCTGTCGTCGTCGGCACGGAAGGGCTGCAGCTTCTCCCACACCGGGAGCCACTTGGCCTCCACGGACCGCGACGTCGTACGTCGCTGCCTCCGGCGTTGCCTGGCGTTCCTCGGTCATCGTCCTGCTCCCCTCGTGGGTGTCTGCTCCGTGACATGAAAAAACCCCTCGCATGGAGGGGTAGCCGCGCGATCGCCCACATGTGGGCCGGGTGATCAGCGCGGCTGGCCAAGAAGCAGGGAGGTCGTCTGCATGGGTCCATGGTAGCGCCCGACGGACGCCTCGTGCGACGAGGTTGGCCCGCACCTACGATCGCGGCATGACTGTCACCGACATGTTCCGTCTCGACGGCCGCGTCGCCGTCGTCACCGGCGCCTCCAGCGGCCTCGGCGTCGCCTTCGCCCAGGGCCTGGCCGAGGCCGGCGCGGACCTCGCGCTCGGCGCCCGCCGCGTCGACCGGCTCGCCGACACCGCCGGGCTCGTGGAGCAGGCGGGCCGGCGCGCCCTGACCGTCGCGACCGACGTGGCCGACCCGGACTCCTGCACCAACCTGGTGGCCCTGGCGATGGAGGAGTTCGGCCGGGTCGACATCCTGGTCAACAACGCCGGCATCGGCACCGCCGTGCCCGCCACCAAGGAGACCCCGGAGCAGTTCCGGCAGGTCATCGACGTGAACCTCAACGGCTGCTACTGGATGGCGCAGGCGTGCGGGCGCGTCATGCAGCCCGGCTCCAGCATCATCAACATCTCCTCCGTCCTCGGGCTCACCACCGCGGGCCTGCCGCAGGCGGCGTACGCCGCGTCGAAGGCCGGCCTGATCGGCCTGACCCGCGACCTGGCCCAGCAGTGGACCGGGCGCAAGGGCATCCGCGTCAACGCCATCGCGCCCGGGTTCTTCGCCTCGGAGATGACCGAGCAGTACCCGCCCGGCTACCTCGAGGCGCAGGGCGCCCGGATCCCCGTCGGCCGCAAGGGCGACCCGGCCGAGCTGGCCGCGACCGTGGTCTTCCTCGCCTCCGACGCGGCGGGCTACATCACCGGCCAGACGCTCCCCGTCGACGGCGGGATGACCATCACCTGAGCCCCGGGCCTGCCCGGGATCCGGACACGGGAGGCCGGTCCCGCATCGAGCGGGCCGCACCCTCTACTTTCTCAGCATGAGCACCAGCCCCCGCGTCGTCGTGATCGGTGCCGGCTTCGGCGGCCTGGGCGTGGCCCGGGCCCTCAAGGAGCAGGGCGTCAGCGACATCACGATCCTCGAGCGCTCCGACGACGTCGGCGGGGTGTGGCGCGACAACACCTACCCCGGTGCGGCCTGCGACGTGCCGTCACCGCTCTACTCCTGGTCGTGGGCGCAGAACCCCGCGTGGGGGCGCCGCTACTCCGGGCAGCAGGAGATCCTCTACTACCTCCGCCGAGCCGCCGACCACGAGGGCCTGCTCGGCCTGGTCCACACCGGCAGCGAGGTGACCGAGGCCCGGTTCGACGAGGAGTCGGGCTGCTGGCAGGTCGACACGGCGTCCGGGGAGACCCACGAGGCCGACCTGCTCGTCTCCGCGGTGGGGCAGCTGTCGAACCCGGTGGTCCCCGACCTGCGCGGGCGGGAGACGTTCGCCGGGCCGGCGTTCCACTCCGCGCAGTGGCGCCACGACGTCGACCTGACCGGCAAGCGCGTGGCGGTCGTGGGCACCGGCGCCAGCGCGATCCAGCTCGTGCCCGGCATCGTCGACCGGGTCGCCGCGCTGACGGTCTTCCAGCGGTCCGCGCCGTACGTCGTGCCGAAGCCGGACCGGGAGTACCGTCCGCGCCACCACGCGATGTTCCGGCGGTTCCCGTCCACCCTGCGCCTCGAGCGTGGTGCGGTCTTCCGGCTCAGCGAGCTGCTCAACGGTGCCGTCGGCGGCGACTCCCGGGCCAGCCGCCCCCTGCTGGCGGCCGTGCGGGCGGCGTGGCGGCTGCAGCTGCGCCGGCAGGTGCCCGACCGCGACCTGCGCCGCCGGCTGGTCCCCGACTATCCGATCGGCTGCAAGCGGCTGCTGTTCTCCAACGACTGGTACCCGGCGCTCTCCCGGCCGCACGTCGACGTGGTCACCGACCGGGTGGACGCCGTCGAGCCGGCCGGCCTGCGCACCGCCGACGGCCGGTTCCACGAGGCCGACGTGATCATCTGGGGCACCGGCTTCGCGGCCACCAGGTTCCTCGACCCGGTGAAGGTCACCGGCCCGGGCGGCCGGGACCTGCACGAGGTGTGGGCCGACGGCGCGCGGGCCCACCTGGGCCTGACCGTGCCCGGCTTCCCGAACTTCTTCTGCATCTACGGACCCAACACCAACCTCGGTGGCAGCTCGATCATCGCGATGATGGAGGCCCAGGCCGGGTACGTCGCCGAGGTCGCCCGCCGGATCGCCGACGGCGGCGCGCGGCTGCTCGCCGTACGTCCCGAGGCGGCGGAGGCCTACGACCGGGAGATGCAGTCGCGGCTGGCCACGAGCGCCTGGTCGGGCTGCACGTCGTGGTACGTCGACGGCGGCCGGATCACCACGAACTGGCCGGGCCGCGTCGCCGAGTACCAGCAGCGCACCGCCGCCGTCGACTGGGACGACCTCGAGGAGGTCGCGTCGCCGGCGGCCGACCCGGCGTAGGTCCGCCCCGCCGCCGTCGGGGCGAGCCGTTGGCCCCCCGGCGCCGAGCCGTTCGTCCCTATCGGCGACCGCGGCGTCGACCGAGCGTGGAGGCATGACCAGTCACGTACCCCACGGCGCCGTCACGGTCGGCTACGACGGCTCCGAGAACAGCCACCAGGCACTGAGCTGGGCGGTGCGCCTCGCCGAGATGGAGCGCCGGCCGCTGTGCGTGGTCCACGCCTACGAGAAGCGGCCCTGGATCTACGGTCCCTACGGCATCATCGAGTCGCGCCAGGAGGCCGAGGACGCCGCGCGGAGCCAGGGCGAGGGCATCGCCGAGAAGGCGCGCCAGGACGCGCAGGAGCTGTCGCCCTCGCTGGCGATCTCGGTCGTGGTCACCTCCGACGACCCCCGCGAGGCGCTCGCGGCGGCGGCGCCCGACTCGTCCGTCCTCGTCGTGGGTGCCCGCGGCCACAGCCGGATGGCGAGCCTGCTGCTCGGCTCGGTGAGCGCCTGGGCCTCCCGGCACCTGCAGACACCGGTCGTCGTCGTACGTCCCGACAGCAGCGAGGAGCAGGCGCACCAGCGCATCGTGGTCGGCACCGACGCGAGCGCCGTGTCCGCGGCGGCCCTCGAGCTCGCCTTCACCCAGGCCTCGCTCCGCCGGCTCCCGCTCACGGTGGTGCACTGCTTCGCCGACACCTTCGAGGGCGGCTACGGGCTGACCGGGCTGCCCGACGAGGACCTCGAGGGGCTCCCCGACGAGCGCCTCGCGCTGGCGGAGTCGGTGGCGGGGCTGCGGGAGAAGTACGTCGACGTGACCGTGGACTTCGAGCTCGGCCGCGGCTCGGCCGCGCGGTACCTGACGCTGGCCGCGAACCACGCCAGCCTCGTCGTGGTGGGCTCCCGGCAGCGCTCTGCGGCGGCCTCGGTGGTGTCGCGGTCGGTGAGCCGTCACGTCGTGGAGCACGCCGCCTGCACCGTCGCGGTGGTCCCGTCGGACGTGCCGCGGGAGACGTAGCCCGCCATCAGTCCCGGCGGTGCCTGCCGGGCGTGCGCCCGTCAGCGCGGAGCCGGGAGCCGGACCCGGAACACCGTCTCGCCGTCCACCCGGACGATGGTGATGTCGCCGCCGTGCCGGTCCACGACGATGCGGCGCGAGATGTCCAGGCCGAGCCCCGTTCCATGGCCCACGTCCTTGGTCGTGAAGAACGGCTCGAACACGTGGGGCAGCACGTCGTCGGGCAGGCCGGGACCGGTGTCGCCGATCTCGACGACGACCCCGTCGTCGGTCGCGCCGGTCGAGACCCGCAGCGTGCCGACGCCGCCCATCGCGTCGATGGCGTTGTCGATCAGGTTGGTCCACACCTGGTTGAGCTCTCCGGCGATGGCCTCGATCTGGGGGACGCCGTCGGCGTAGCTCACGGACCACGGTCACCCCGTCCAGCTTGTGCGCCAGCACCATCAGGGTGCTCTCGAGCCCCTCGGTGATGTCCGTGCGCTGGACCGACGCGCGGTCGAGCTGGGAGTAGGACCGGACCGCCGCCACCAGGGACGACACCCGCTGGGTCGACTCCTTGACCTCCGCCAGCAGCGCCGCGGTCGAGAGCGAGCTCGCCACCCAGTGCAGCGCGGGGTCGAGGGAGTCCCGCCGGGACCAGCGCGGCGACCCGGTCGCACCAGGCCACCTCCACGCCGGCGGGGGCGAGGGCGGGCGCCAGCAGCCAGTCCTCCCCGACCCCGTGCTCGACCAGCCAGTCCGAGAGCTCCTCCTCCCGGTCCGCGAGGGCCAGCGGGTCGTCGCCCAGGGCCGACGGCCGGAGCGCCTGCCGCAGGGCGTCGAGCTCGACGAACTGCGCGGCGGAGAGGCCCGACTCCGCGAGCCGGCGCAGCGAGGACATCAACGCGTCGCAGGTGTCGTGGAGCGCGTCCACGGCCCGGGTCGCGGCCGACGCGGGGTTGTTGATCTCGTGGGCGAGGCCGGCGGCCAGGGTGCCCAGCGCCACCAGCGCCTCGCGCTGCCGCGCGGTCGACTCGATGTTCCGCACCGTCTGCATCAGCCCCTGGATGAGGTGGACACCGAAGGGGAACCACGCCTGGGCGAGCACGCCGAGCCGCTCCGCGGGCACCCGGAGGAACCGGCCGTCGGTGACGGCCCGACCGGTTGCCATGTACCCGCCGTGCGGGTCCCAGGCCCGGAAGCCGCCGGCCCACTGGCCCGGTGTGTCCATGGTCCCCACGACCGTGTCCTCGTGGCCGGCGTGCCTGACCAGCTCGACCTTGCCGTCGAGGAGCAGCCACCAGACGTCGGCGGGCTGACCAGCGCGGAAGAGCACGTCTCCGGGCTGGAAGGCCACCTCGTGGCCGGCCTCCGAGAGCTCCCGCACCTGGTCGTCGGCGAGACCCTCGAACAGCGGGATCGACCGGAGCTCCTCGGTGGTCATCACACCGTGGCCAGGTAGCGATGCACGAGGTAGACCGACATCGCGCCCTCGCCGACGGCCGACGCGACCCGCTTCATCGAGTCGAGCCGCACGTCACCGGCGGCGAACACGCCCGGGACGCTCGCCTCCAGGGCGAAGGGCGCGCGGGTCAACGGCCACCGAGCGGCGTCGGCGGAGGCGAGGAGGTCCGGTCCGGTGACGAGGAACCCCTTGGGGTCCCGGACGACCTGGCCGCCCAGCCAGTCGGTGCGCGGCGAGGCGCCGATGAACACGAACAGCCAGTTGGTCCTGACCTCCTCGATCGTGCCCTCCGCCGCGTCGCACAGCTCGAGGACCTCCAGGTGGCCATCGCCGTGCGCGGCCGCGACCTGGGTCTGCAGCCGGACCTCGATGTTGTCCGCGGCCTCGATGCGGGCGACCAGGTAGTGCGACATGGTGTCGGTGAGCCGCGGGGCCCTGACCACCATGACGACCCTGCTCGCGAAGCGGGCCAGGTTGAGCGCCGCCTGCCCGGCGGAGTTGGCCGCGCCGACGACGTACACCTCCTCGCCCTGGCACTGGCCGGCCTCGCTCGCGGTGGCGCCGTAGTAGATGCCGCGGACGCCGAGCGTGTCCAGCCCCCGGGCCTCCAGGCGTCGGTACGAGACGCCGGTGGCGATCAGCACCGCGCGGGCCTCGACCTCACCACCGCCCTCGAGCTGCACGGCCCGGACCGGGCCTCGCGGCTCGAAACCGACCACGTCGCGAGCGAGCACCATCTCGGCACCGAAGCGGGACGCCTGGGCGACGGCCCGGTGCGTGAGGTCCGCACCCGAGAGACCCTTCGGGAAGCCGAGGTAGTTCTCGATCGAGGCGCTCTGGCCGGCCTGGCCGCCCGGGGCGTCCCGCTCCACGACGACGGTGCGCAGCCCTTCCGAGGCGGCGTACACGGCTGCCGCCAGCCCGGCGGGGCCGGCGCCGACGATGCAGAGGTCGTAGAGCGGCTGCTCGGCCCGCGTGCGGAGCCCGAGCGCGTCCGCCAGCTCCACCGTCGAGGGCGCCGGCAACGGCGGGCCGTCGGGGACCAGGACGAGCGGCAGGTCGTCCACGCCGGCCTCCGCCAGCGCGACGAGCCGGCGGCCCTCCTCGTCCCGCTCGACGTCGAGCCAGCGGTAGGGGACGTGGTTGTGCGCCAGGAACGTCTTGGTCTCGACGCTCCTGTCCGACCACCGGTGACCGACCACCCGAACCTCGGCCGAGCGGTCGGGGTGCTGGTCCTGCCAGTCGCCGAGCAGGTCGTCGATCACGGGGTAGAGCCGCTCCTGCGGCGGGTCCCACGGCTTGAGCATGTAGTAGTCCAGGCCGATGTCGTTGATGGCCTTGATCGCGACGTCCGTGTCGGCGTACGCCGTGAGCAGCAGCAGCTTGGTGTCGGGCGACTGGCGGCGGACCTCCTCGAGGACCTCGATCCCGGTCATCTCGGGCATCCGCTGGTCGGAGGCCACGAGCGCCACGGACCGGTCCCGCAGGGTCAGCTCGGTGAGGACCTCGAGGGCCCGTGCGCCCGAGGTGGCGCTGACGACGCGGTACTCACCGCCGTACCGGGCGCGGAGGTCCCGCGTGATGGCCCGGGACACGCCGGGATCGTCGTCCACCGCCAGGATCGTCGGCTTCCCGGTCATCCCTCAGCTCCTCCCGCCCCGGGTCGACGGTACCGCCGGGCCGGCAGGTGTCGACAGGGTCGTCCGGTCCGCTCGGGCCTCGACCGGAGCCGCCCCCGAGCGGGCGCCGGACGCGAAAGAAGCCCCGCCGGTCCCGTCTCCGGGCCCCGCGGGGCTTTCGCTACTGCTCGGGGCCACCATCGGTGAGCCACCTGT
>CAWDVM010000012.1:0-184029 GCA_963805685.1 uncultured Actinomycetota bacterium | reverse complement strand
GAGGCCCGCGGGGTCCAGCGCCGCGAAGACGTCGTACAGCGCGCGGTCCTGGCGCAGCTCGGTGGCCAGCTTGTCGACCTCGACCGAGGCCCGCTCGCAGCTGGTGCGCACCGCCTCCAGCGGGTGCACGTTGGCCCACAGCGAGCCGACCGCGCCCACGTTGCTCAGCTGCAGCGTGAGCTCGTCCCAGGTGCGCAGCGCGGCCAGGGCGTCGGCCGGCGGTGCGGAGCGGAGCCGCCCGGCCAGCTCGCGCGCGGCCGCCAGCCCGTCGCGGGTCCGACCCTCCACCCACTCCTGGGCGTGGTCGGCGTCGGGCAGGGCGAGCGGCGTCAGGCGTTCGGTCACGCCGCCACCCTAGGTGTGATGCCCAGGCACGTTGGTCGAGATGCTGCGACGACACGGTCTGATGTCGTAGATGGGTGAAGGCCTCCCGATGTGGAGTGGAGCTGTCTAGGAACCGCTCCGCACCAAGGAGGCCTTCGTGTCCCACGCTACCCATGCCAACGCTGCTCTGACCCCGCGCGCCCGGCTGCGAGCTGGCGCGTCTGATCGTCGACCACGGCTGGCCGCCGGCTCGGGCGGCCGAGCGGTACGACGTGTCGTGGCGGACCGCGAAGAAGTGGGCCGACCGCTACCGCGACGAGGGACCGGCCGGGATGGTGGACCGGTCCTCGGCCCCGCACCGCCAGCCGAACCGGACGCCGGCGCCGGTGGTCCGCAAGATCGTGCACCTGCGCTGGAAGCAGCGACTCGGGCCGGTCGAGATCGGCGACCGGCTCGGCATGCCGTCCTCGACCGTGCACGCGGTCCTGGTCCGCTGCCGGATCAACCGGCTCACCCACATCGACCGGGCCACCGGCGAGCCGATCCGCCGCTACGAACACGAGCACCCCGGCGACCTGATCCACGTCGACGTCAAGAAGCTCGGCAAGGTCCCCGACGGCGGCGGCTGGCGCTACGTCGGCCGCCAGCAGGGCGACAAGAACCGCTCGGCAACGGTCGCGCGACCGGCACGCCGCGCAACAAGCATCGCAACCCCGTGATCGGGACCTGCTACCTGCACACCGTCATCGACGACCACTCCCGGGTCGCCTACGTCGAGGCCCGCGACGACGAGACCAAGGAGACCGCCACCGAGGTCCTGCGCAACGCGGTCGCCTGGTTCGCCGACCGCGGCGTCACCGTCCAGCGGGTGCTCAGCGACAACGGCAGCTGCTACAAGTCGCACCTGTGGCGCGACACCTGCGCCGACCTCGGCATCACCCCGAAGAAGACCCGGCCCTACCGGCCGCAGACCAACGGCAAGATCGAACGCTTCCACCGCACCCTGGCCGAGGGCTGGGCGTTCAAGAAGTTCTACAACTCCGAGTCAGCCCGGCTCGCCGCTCTGCCAGCATGGGTCCACGAGTACAACCACCACCGGCCCCACTCAGCAATCGGGAAGGCCGCACCCATCACCAGGTTGGACAACCTGGCTGGGCATCACACCTAGGCGCGCGGCCACCGATCAGGCGCGGGCTTTCAGCGCCGGCGCCGGGTCCCCAGCATGACGCCCACCAACGCGACCACCAGCACGATGATCATGATCCAGAACCACACGGGCCTCGCCTCCTGCCCGCGACGCTAGGCGCGGTCCGGTCCCGACCCCCAGAGTCGTTGGGCCCCCCATCGGCCGCCCGCCGGGCCTCAGGCCGGCTCGTCCGCGGGGGGCTCGTCCTGGAAGGGACGGACCTCGACCTTCCCGGCACAGGCACGCGACCCCTCGGTCGCCCAGCGCAGCGCCGCGTCGAGGTCGGGGGCCTCGATGACCCAGAAGCCGCCCAGCCACTCCTTGGACTCCGCGAACGGCCCGTCGGTCACGATCGGCTCGTCTCCGGTGGCGTCGACGGTCGTGGCCGAGGAGATCGGGTGCAGTCCCCCGGCGAACACCCAGGCGCCCTCGGCGCGCAGCTTGTCGTTGAACCGGTCGACCGCCTCGAAGATCGGCTGCATCTCCTCCATCGTCTCCGGCATCGGCTCGCCCTCGACGTGGTGCACGGACAGCAGGTACTGCGTCATGGCTCTTCCTCCTCGACTCCTTCGGGCCCCGGTGGCCCGGACACCTTCTCCACGAAAGCGTCCGCCCGGATACGACACCCTCTCCGAAAAATTCCTCTCTTCCCAGCGTGGACCCGCGGCGACACCCCGTTCCGGGGGTCCCCGGTGACCGGTTGCGGCCCCTACGGTGATCCCGTGACCGACTGGGGACAGCTCTACCGCGACAACGTCACCGCCCTGACCGCCCTCGCGACCGACCTGACCGAGGAGCAGCTGTCGACCCACGTGCCGGCCACCCCTGCCTGGACGGTCGCGGACGTCTACGCCCACCTCGCCGGCGGCCCGGCCGACGCCCTGTCCGGACGGATGGACGGGGCACCCGGCCCGGAGTGGACCGCCCGCCACGTCGGTGAACGGTGCCGGCTCCCCCTCGCCGTGCTCGTCGAGGAGATCCGCGCGCAGCAGGACGCGGTCGCCGACTCGGTCGCCGACAACCCGAGCCCGGCGCTGGTCTGGGACATCACCGTCCACCACACCGACCTCCACGAGGCCCTCGACCTGGGCCGCCCGCCCGAGCAGCTGTGGCGCCCGGTCCTGGACTCCGCCGGCCCACGCCTCGTCGGTCGGGCCGGCGTGACCGTGCGCTGCGACGGCCACGTGTGGGGCGACCCGGAGGTCGAGGCCGCGGCCGAGGTGTCGCCGTACGAGCTCTACCGCGCGCTCTTCTCCCGCCGGTCGCGCCGGCAGATGCAGGCCTGGGGGCAGCCCGGGCTGGACGTCGGCCAGCTCGACGCCCTGTGCGTCTTCGGGCCGCGCGAGGACGACCAGCCGCAGCCCGTCTGACCATCCGCGCCGCGCGCAGGGACACCGGGATTCTTCCGGCGGTGGCCGGGCTTGCTTTCGGCTGTGGCTCGGTGCTTCATCGGTGGGGCCGGCTGCGCCGGCAGGGCGCCGTCGCTTGCTTCGCCGCCGCCGCATCGCTGTCCGCTGTGGTTGCGCGCCGTGGCGGCGCGCGGCTCGCTTTTACGCTCCTTGCGCCCTGCCGGCGCTGCCGGCCTCACTGGTGCAGCGGACCTCGTCCTTCGCCGCTTCTGGCTGGGGTGGTGGTTCGTTCCCTGACTGTTCCTACTCGCGTCGTGGTCGGCTTCTGATCCAGTCGGGTGGTGGCTGTCCGCGTCTGGGTGGGGGGAGGAACTCGGGTCGGCCGTCGTCGGGGTTGATCCGGACCTGCCAGGGGGTGTGGTGGATGACGCGGTGGTGCTGGCCGCAGAGGAGGACGAGGTTCTCGAGCTTGGTCTCGCCGCCGTGCTGCCCAGTGGATGATGTGGTGGGCGTGGCACATGATCGGGGGCCTGGTGCAGCCGGGGAAGGCGCAGTGCTGGTCGCGGCAGACGACGGCTCGCCAGAGCGGCGGGGTGACCAGCCGGTGCAGGCGGCCGACGTCGAGGACCTCGCCCTTGCCGCCGAGGGCGACGGGGATGATGTCGGCGTCGCAGGCCAGCCGGCGGACCACCGAGGGGGCGAGCTCGAGGCCGTCGTCGGTGGTCGACACCGAGCTGCCGAGGGTGGCCCAGTCGATCTGCTGCCGGAGCACGTCCAGGGACGTGGTGACGGTGACCCGGGGCCGGGCGCCGTGGCAGTCCGGGGGCAGGTCGGTGGCCAGCGCGTGCTCGGCAGGTCGGACGAGGGCGTCCCACATCCGGGCGCCGTGGTCGCGCGGGTCCTGCACGACCTCGCAGTCCGGGTCCTCGACGTCCACGGCCGGCTGCGGCTTGGTGAGCGGCAGCAGGGCGGCCTTGAGCAGGGCGGCGTCCTCGACGGTGCCGCGGCCCCGGAGCCGGACGCCGCCGGCACCGTCCTCGCTGATGGAGAGGTAGCGGCCGTGGTGGGCGGCCCGGTCCTCCCGGTCCAGCGCCTTCTCGGCGTCCCGCTCCGCCTTGTCGGGGTCGGCCAGCTCGACCAGGCGCTTGGCGGCCGCGGCCGAGGTCGGTGGCGTTCAGCCGGGCCGCCTCCCCGAGCAGCACCGCCTCGGCGTGGTCCCGCACCGCGGCGTTCAGGGGGAGCTTCTCGACGGCGGTCACGATCACCGCGGCCTGCTCCGGCGAGACCCGGCCGGCCAGCATCGCCGCGTGGGTGGCGGTCCGCTCGCCGACCAGGATCGGCGCCTGCTGGACGGTGCGGTGCCCCTTGCCGCGGGTGGTCCCGGCGAGGTGGGTGAACCAGTCCGCGGTCGACCCCCAGGCCAGCTCCTTCTTCGGGATCTGGCGGGCCTTCACCTCGGCCAGCATCGACGCCTCGACCGCCGCCAGGTGCGCCCGCAGGGACTCGGCCTCGGCCACGGCGTCGACCAGCTCCTCGGAGCGTCTTCGCCGCCCACAGGGTGTCGTCCAGGAGCCCGACCAGGCTGTTGGCAGCCGCGACCACCCCGGCGGGGGTGGTCGGCGTTCCGGTCGGCTGCTCCATGGAGATACTCAACCAGAGGCCACCGACAGTGCAGGCCGCTGACCTGCGGTTATCCACAGAATCAGACATCATTCGAGAAAAGATTCGAAGATTTTACTTTGGCTTTCGGCAGGCCGCGCCGACCGCGAGCCGGAAGGCGGCCGCACCACGAGCGGACCTCCGCCGTAGCCAGCCAGAGACCGCAACCACGCGACGACCCGCAAGCCGCAGGGCAGGCGGCGACCGCAGAGCGGCCCTCGCCGTAGCCAGCCAAGACCGCCACCAGAGGAGGCCGTCAGCCGGCAGGCAGCGGCAACCGGCTACCAGCCCGACGTACCCGGCTCCCCCTTGAACGGCCCGACCACCCGGCTGGTCACCCAGCCGCCGTAGAAGGACCCCGGCTGCGGCAGCACGGTCTCACCGTCGACCGAGCAGCGGTCGACGAGGCCGGGCATCACCGCGACCGCGCCCGCGATCGGCTCGAAGCCAGGGGTGGGCGAGAGGTAGGTCCAGGCCGCGCGGGGCGCCACCCGGTCACCGGCCACGAGGTCGAAGTACGACGCAGCCCCCTTCCACTCGCACCACGTGGCGCCCGCGGCCTCCCGCAGCACGCCGGGCTCGAAGGCCTCGCGCGGCAGGTAGTACGTCGGGGGGTGGCTGGTCTCGAGCACGCGCCAGGAGTGCGACGTCGTGGCGATGACACGACCGCCGAGCTCGACCTCGACCCGTTCGGCACTGGTCTCGAGGCGGGGCGGCCGCGGGTAGTCCCACACCGACTCCTGCCCGGGCCCGGGCCGCTCCGGGACGGGACGCCTCACGGCTGCCCGGCCAGCCGGCCGAGCGCCTCGGAGAGCCCCCGCTCGGCGTGGTCGCCCAGCCGCTTGAGGGCCGGCGCCAGCAGCGGCGCGACGTACTTCGCCGGGCCCTTGAACGTGAAGTCGGCGGTGTAGGTCACCCGGGTGCCCGCGCCCTCGGCCGCGATCTCCATCGTGTCCAGTGCAGTGACCGTGGCGTTCTCGCCCCGCAGGGCGAAACGGGTCGGCGGCCGGTGCTCGGTCACGGTGTAGGTCAGCTCGGACTTCTGGCCGAGGAACTTCGACACGTTGCGGTACGTCGTGCCGACGCCGCCGTCGCCGGCGAGCCGCTCGGTGACGACCGTGCCGGGGTCCCAGTCGTTCGTGGTGGTGAAGTCGCTGAGGTAGTCGAACACCCGGTCCGGCGTGGCCGTCGTGTGCACCGTGCGCTGCAGCCTCATGTCCTCGAACGTAGACGGACCCCGGTCAGCGAGCGTTCTCCCGCAGCGTCGATCCCCGGGCACCCCGGACGGTCAGGCCGGCACTGGCCAGGGCCACGGTCCCGAAGATCAGCGCGGTCAGCACCGCCAGCACCACGAGCCGCTGCCAGTCCACCGCCGCGATCAGCGCCGGGGTGGACAGGTCCTCGACGTAGCCCAGCGTGACCGTGCGGAGCACGACGTACTGGGCGAGCGTGCCGGCCGCGAGCCCGGCGAGGGCGGTGCCGCCGAGGACCACCGCGAACTCCCGCACGACCGCCGACATCACCGCCCGCCGCGGCACCCCGACGACCCGCAGCGACGCGGCGTCGCGGCGGCGGGCGGGGAGCTGCACGGCGGTGCTGACGAACAGGCCCGCGAGCGCCATCAGCAGCACCAGCATCGCGACGACGGCGTACAGCCGCAGCGTCAGCGCGTAGGCGCCCTGGTCGAGCGTCTTCTGCACGGCCGCCAGCGTCGTGGTCACCGACGCGCCCCGGTCCTGGAGTCCCTGGGTCACCGACGCGGGGGTGTCGGACCGCGCGAGCACGTAGACGGTGGCCTTCTGCTCGTAGACGGTCCGGTCGGTGGTGAGCATCGTGTAGTCGATCATCAGCCCGCTCGGCCCGAGGAACGGCACGCTCTCCGAGGTGATCACCGGGTCGACGGCGAACTCGTTCTCGCTGGTCTCGGCGAAGCTGCCGGACTCGACCTGCATCGACGCGTCGACGCCCCGCACCACCGGCAGCGCCTCGGGGATGTCGCCGGACCCGAGCTGCGCGATCGCCTGCTGGCCCTGCGAGTCGAGGTCGATGTCGAGCTCGTCACCCGCTGCCGCGACGCCGGTGACCGCGCCCGCCGACGAGGAGTCCGCGACCCGGTTCCAGCCGGCACCCTCGATGCCGCCCTCGACCGGAGCGCCGTCGACCTCGAGCGAGGTGACCCGCAGGGTGCCCTGCATGGTCGTCGGCAGCCCGGCCGGGCCGCCGAGGGTGAGCGCCTCGAGCTTGCAGCCGTCGCGGCAGTACGCCGCGCTGACGGTGTCGCTGCCCTCGCCGGGCCCGAACGGCCCGAGGTAGGCGAAGTGCGGCCGGTCGCCGGGTACGTCGAGACGCAGCCGCACGAACAGGTCGGAGCCCGACTCCACCTGGTTGTCGACGGTGATCCCGACCCGGCTGCCGGTGACCGTGGGCACGGTGGCCCGCGGGGTGAGCGCCTCGGCGATGTCGTCGGTGGAGACCCCCGGCGTCCACTGGTCCTGCCACGAGCCGACCCGCGCCAGGCGCGGGGTGTCGACGACCGTGAACGTCGGGCCCAGGGTGTTGAGCCGGCTGGCGGCCATCAGCCACCTGCCGTCGGGGTCGAGCTCGTGGGTCAGCGCGACGGTGGCGTTCATCGGCAGCGGCGAGGTCCACACGACGGGCGCGGGAGCCGCGGTGGCGGCGACGCTGGCGCGCCACTGCCCGGCCGAGTCGTAGACGCCCGCGCCGAAGACGCAGATCGCGATCGCCGCGGTCACCGGGAGGATCACCAGGGTGCCCTCCTGGCGGCGGCTGATCGCCCGGGCGGCGACGAAGCCGGACAGCGAGCGCGTCGTACGACGGGCCCGCGTCCACCACGTCGCCCCCGCGGCCGTGAGCCGGGTCGCCGCGATGCCGGCGACGACGGCGAGCAGGACCGGCAGCACCAGGTCGGTGGCGTCCGGGTCGCCCGGCTTGCCGGCGGAGAGCTTGCTGGCCAGGACGGCCACCGCGAGCGCGACCAGGGCCAGCTGGACGACCAGGCCGGTGCGCGAGGTCTCCCGCGGCCGGCGTACGCCGGTGAGCTGGTCCGACAGCGAGACCCGCAGCACCAGGCCGACTGCCAGCACGGCGACGCCGATCGACGCCACGGCGACGAGCAGCCCGGCCAGCACCGCGGTCGCCGGGAACGGCAGCGGCAGCCCGGGCACGAGCCACCAGCGCACCAGGGCGAGGGCGAGCCCCACGCCGATGAGCCCGCCGGTCGGGATCGACAGCAGCAGCAGCGTCATCGGCTCGGAGAGGCCGAGCGCCCACATCCGGCGCCGCGGGAGGCCGCGCAGCGAGGCCAGGGCCAGCTCGGGCAGCCGCAGGTCGGCGGCCGCCATCAGCAGGCGGAGCAGCAGGGCGAGCGCCACGAGCACCAGCGAGATGACGGCGGGCGCCACGGAGCTCTTCGCGGTGCGCTGCTGGTCCCGGGCCTCGGTCACGATGCTGGCGACGTCGTTGATCGACTCCCCGCGCAGGGTGCCGCCCTCGACCTGGGTCGCCGGGCCCTTCAGCGCGGTGGCCGCCCGCTCGACCTGCCTGCACGTCGGCGAGCTGGAGGTCGGCCGGCACCTGCAGCCGCCGGTCCACCCGGACGCTCCACAGGGCGGCCGGGATCGTGTCGAACGTGGCCGGGGTCGTGACCAACGGCGCCGGGCGGTACGGCAGCGGCCCGGCGCGCGTCAGCTGCGGCGGGAAGCTGGCGAACCGGGCGGTCTGGAACCAGAAGTCGGTCTCGTCCGCGGGTACGCGGTAGCCGCCGACGACGGTGACCGTGCCCAGGTCGGGACCCAGGTCGATCTTCTCCCCGAGCGGGAGCTCGGTGAGGTCGAGGTCGCCGGCCAGCATCAGCACCTGCCCGGGCTTCGTCGGGCAGTCACCCTCGATCTCGAGGTGGTCGCACGCGCCGTCCTTGGCGGTCAGCATCACCTGGGCGCCGCCGAGCGCCTCGACCCGCTGGCTCTCGAGGACGGTCTGCGGGTCGGCGAACGGGCCCCGGGCCGCCGCGGTCGCGGCCTCCCCGGCGCGGCGCACCGCCTGGTCGACGTCGCCGGCGAGCTGGTTGTCGGGCTGGAAGCGCCACGAGAGGCCGGTCAGCTCGTTGGGCGCCTCGTCGAGGCGGGTGACGAGGTAGGAGTTGGTGACCGCGACCTGGAAGATCGGGCCGAGCACGGCGGAGCCGATGGCGAGCGCGGTCAGCAGCACCGAGCCCGCGGAGAGCAGGGCCCGGGCGCGGAGCCCGCGGACCACCGTGGCCAGGAGCGTCCTCATGCTGCACCTTCCTCACGCAGGATGGCGGGCCGGCTCGCCTCGGGCCGGACCGCACGGCCGCGGCCGGCGACCGCCGCCACGACCAGGAGAGCGACCAGCGTCGCGATGCCGACCGGCCACCAGGCGACCCCGGTCTCCAGCGGCACGGCGTGGTCGGGGACGGTGACGAGCGGGAGGTGCGCGAGCAGCAGGCGTACGGCGGCCACCCCGCCGGCCACGGTGGCGAGCGCCGCGGCGACCGTCAGCCACAGCACCTCGACCCGGCCGGACCGGCGGAGCAGGCCCTGCCCGACACCGACGGCGCGGAGCGCGGCCACCTCACGGGTCCAGGCGGCCCGCTGGCGGGCCACCGCCGCGGCGAGCACGAGCAGCGCGACGAGCACGCAGAAGACGGCCATCAGTGAGTACACCCGTGCCTGCGCGGCGCCGGTGGCGTCGGCGGTGTCCTCGTCGGCCGCGGCCAGGGTGCGCACCGGGTGGCCCGCGGCGTCGGTCAGCGCGGAGAGCACGTCGTCGGGCGTGTCGCTGCGGGCCAGCACCATCACCTGGGCGGCCGGCACGGTGGGCGGTGCCCCCGCGGCGGCGCGGGGCAGGTCGGCCAGCAGCCCGTCGGCCTCGACGAGCGGCAGGCCGGGCAGCCGGCCGAGCACCTCGGCGGGACGCTCGTCGCCGCCCGGGGAGTCCACCAGCGGCTTGCCGTCCCAGGTCGCGGTGTCGGTCGCGAGGACGGGGGTGCGCGGGCCGACGGTGTCGGACTGGGCGGTCAGCGGCTTGGACGTGGCGGGCGCGAGCAGCCCCTCGTCGACGACCACGGGGGACGTGGGCTCGCCGAACCAGTTCCGCGCACTGGTCTTCCAGTGGCCGGCCAGGGCGTCGACGCCACCGAAGTCCAGCGCGGTCAGCACCCAGGGAAGCGTGGTGTCGTCCGCGGTCCGGGCCAGGGTGACCGCCGTGACGGCGCAGCCGACGTCGCAGCCCTGCAGCGGGGCGCTGGCCGTGGCCGGGTCGCCGGACCGGTCGACCTCCAGGGCGAGCGCAGCGCGCTGGGCGTCACCGCTGGAGTCGAGGTAGTCCACGAGGACGCGGGGGCGCATCGTCCCGGCGCGCCGGGCGCTGACGCCGCGGACCGTCGCGGTGACCTCGTCACCGGTCGCCACGGAGCCGTCGCCGCCGCCGAGGTCGGCCACCCGCTGGGAGAGGCCGGCGGCGGGGGTGCCGTCGTAGAAGTCGCCGAGGACCGCGTCGTACCGCGCCGTGTCGAGGAACGCCCGGCGGGCCGCGACGCTGCCCTCACCGGGCACGAGCACGGCGGCCATCAGCCACCGGCCGTCGGGGTCGAGGTCGCGGGTCAGCTGCAGCGCGCCGACGGCGTCCTCGTCCACCGGCACCTGCAGCGGTGCGCCGGTCCGCAGCCGGGCGGTGTCGTCGGTCCAGTCGTCGACCTGGGAGGCACCGGTGAGGGCGAGGGCCGCCACGACGGACGCGGCGACGAGGACGCGGATCGGCGTCGCGGCGTCCGCGACCCGGGCCAGGCGGCGTACGGCGAGGAAGCCGGAGAGCGCGCCGGTGGCGGTCCGCGCGACGGCGACGCGGGCGACCACCCGGATCAGCCAGACGACGACCTGGCCCACCGCGAGGCCGACCAGGGCGGGTCCGGCCAGCACGACCCAGTCGGGGTCGCCGGAGTCCAGGGAGCCGCGGTAGACCGCGATCACCGCGGCCGCGACGATCAGCACGTTCGCGAAGACGGCGGCGGTGGAGGCGGTGCGCGGGCGGGAGGCGACGCTGACCTGGTCGGACAGCGGCTCGCGGAGCGCGCCGGCCATGCCGGCGAGCACGGCCAGCAGCCCGACCACGACGATCCCGGCCCCGGCGAGGACGGCGCCGGCGCCCGGCAGCAGGGCCGGGGAGTCGGCCCAGGCCCGGGTCGCGACCCAGGAGCCGATCGCTCCGAGCAGGGTGCCGGCGACGCCGCCGGCGAGCAGGACGAGGAGCGGCTCGACCGCGAGCAGCCGGTAGAGCTCACCGCCCTGCAGGCCGCGCAGGCGCGCCAGCGCGATCTCGCCGCGCCGGGCGTTGGCGAGCTCCCGGCCGGTGGCGGGCACGGCGACGGCACCGAGCAGCAGCAGGGGTGCGGCGAGCATCGGCGAGGTGCCGGCGTGGTCGGCGAAGCCGATCACGGTGACCGCACCCGCGACGACGACGGTCGTCAGCAGCAGCAGGGGCAGCAGGGTCCCGCGACGCGACCATGCTCCCCGGAGGGTCCGGATCATGCGTCCGAGGGACGGCGGAACGCGACGTCCGACTCGGCCCGGTGGCGGGGCAGGGCGGCCGGGACCGCCTGCTCGTCGAGCGGCTCGTCGACCGGCTCGAGCACGGCCGCGGGCTCGTCCTCGTCGAAGTGCGGCGGGGCCGCCTCCTCGATGAGGCGACGCTCCGGGTGCGCGAACTGCTCGAGGTCCACCGCCGCGACGTGGTCGGTGAGCCGGCCCTCGTCGATGACGTAGTGGCGGTCGCAGGCCTCGACCACGGCCGGGTCGTGCGTGGCGACCACGACGACCGCGCCGCGGTCGGCCTCCTTGCGCAGCTCGGCCAGCACGAGCCCGCGGTTGCCCTCGTCCAGCTCGGAGGTGGGCTCGTCGGCGAGCAGCACGTCGGAGCCGACGCACAGGCCGCGGGCCAGCGCCACGCGCTGCATCTGGCCACCCGACAGCTCCTCGACCTGCCGGTCCCCGAGGTCGGCGATGTGGAAGCGGGCGAGCGCCGCCTCGGCGCGCTCGTCGGCCTCGGCCGGCTTCACGCCCCGGGCCCGCAGGGCGACCGAGACGTTCTCGCGGGCGGACAGGATCGGGACCAGGCCGTAGACCTGGAGCACGAACGCGACCTCGGGCCGCGGGTCGCCGGTGCCCTGCCACATGGGCCGGCCGTCGTACGACGCGCTGCCGCTGGTCGGCTCGATCAGCCCGCCGGCGACGGACAGCAGCGTGGTCTTGCCCGAGCCGCTGGGCCCGGACAGGGCGGTGACCTCACCGGCCCGGAAGGCGATGTCGATGTCGTCCAGCAGCGTGCGGGACAGCACGTAGGTCACGCCCGAGATGCTCAGGTCCTTGCTCACCGGTCACCCTCCCAGGTGTCCTGAGGGTCACGGTCGGAGGGCCGGGAGACGACCAGGCGGTCGTAGTCCTCGGGCTCGATGCGCACGAGCGTGCCCTGCGGCCACTCGGCCGCGAGGTGGGTCGGCAGGTGGACGACGCCCTCGGCGCCGATCACGACGTACTCGGCACCGTCGCGACCCTCGGCGCCGACGCGGCCGCCCTTCATGGTCACCGTGCGCGGGAACGTCGCCGCGACCTCCGGCTGGTGGGTCACCACGACGATGGTGGTGCCGAGGTCGTCGCCGAGCTGGTGGAGCAGCTCGATGACGTGGTCGCGGTCCTCGTGGCTGAGCTGGCTGGTCGGCTCGTCGGCGAGCAGCAGCTGCGGCGAGGTGGAGACCGCGCAGGCGAGCGCGAGCCGCTGCCGCTGGCCGCCCGACATCGTGGAGACGACCTGGTCGGCCTGCTGCTCGAGCCCGACCCGGCGCAGCAGGTCGGTGTCGAGCAGCGCGCCGCGGCGCTCGGCCGAGGACAGCGCGAGCCGGGCGAAGGCGATGTTCTGGCGGGCGGTCGCGTAGGGCAGCAGGTTGCGGGTCGAGCCCTGCAGCATCGTGCTCACGCGGCGCGAGCGGATGCGGGCGAGGTAGCGCTCGCCCATCCGGGAGATCTCGTCGTCGCCGAGGAAGATCCGGCCGGCGCTGGGCTTCTGGATGCCGCCGAGCAGGGTCAGCAGGGTGGACTTGCCCGAGCCGCTGGGCCCGAGGAAGGCGACCCGCTCGCCCGGCTGGATCGTCAGGTCGACGCCCTGGAGCGCGACGACGTCGTGCCCCTCGAAGGTGCGATAGAGATGCACCACCCCCTGGCAGCGGATACCCACGCCACCCGGTCGTCCCAGCTCACCGATGTCCAGCCTGTTGTCGGCCTCGGTCTCCACCACCGCTGTCACTTTCACCCTCCCCCACTCCGATGCACAGGACACCGTATGGGTCACGTCAACGCAATTGATGCAAAACGTTCGTTAGCCGGTTGTGACTCTCCGGCAACCGGACGCGCTCGAGCCGTCACGCGGGGGTCGGCGTAGGTTCTGGACCCGTGCGAGCGAAGTTCCGGGGCCTGGTGGCGGACACCCGGCCGTTGCGCAACGAGCACTTCCGCCGGCTGTGGCTGGCCAACATCGTCACGGTGGTCGGCGCCCAGCTGACCGTGGTGGCGGTGCCGGCGCAGATCTACGCCGAGACCGGCTCCTCGGCGTACGTCGGGCTGACCGGGCTGTTCGGCCTGGTGCCGCTCGTGGTCTTCGGGCTGTGGGGCGGCGCGCTGGCCGACGTGATGGACCGGCGCACGCTGCTGATCGGCACCACCTCGGGCCTGATCGCGACGAGCGCGCTCTTCTGGCTGCAGGCGGCCGCGGGCGGCGTGGACGTGTGGCTGCTGCTGGGGCTGTTCTCGGTGCAGCAGGCGTTCTTCGCGGTGAACCAGCCGACCCGCAGCGCGGTGCTGCCGAAGATCCTGCCGCTCTCCCTGCTGCCGGCGGCGAACTCGCTCAACATGACGATCTTCCAGGCCGGCGCCATCGCCGGACCGCTCGTGGCGGGGACGCTGATCCCGGTGCTGGGCTTCTCCTGGCTCTACCTGATCGACACGGTCACGCTGTTCGCGACGCTCTCCGCGGTGGTGCGGCTCCCCCGGCTGCCGGTCGAGGGCGGCGGCACCGGCACCCCCGGGCTGCGCTCCGTCGTCGAGGGGCTGGCCTACCTGCGCGGCCACCCGGTGCTGCTGATGTCGTTCGTGGTCGACCTGATCGCGATGGTCTTCGGCATGCCGCGGGCGCTGTTCCCGGAGATCGCGCACGAGGCGTTCGGCGGGCCGGACCGGGGCGGGCTGGCCTTCGCGCTGCTGTTCGCCGCCATCCCTGCCGGGGCCGTGCTCGGCGGGATCTTCTCCGGCTGGGTGTCCCGGGTCGACCTGCAGGGCCGCGCGGTCATCGTGTGCATCCTGGTCTGGGGCGTGGCGATCACCGGCTTCGGCGTGGCGGTGGGGCTGGCGGGCCGTGCGCCGGGCCCGATGCTGGCGGTGTCCGTCGCGATGCTGGTCCTCGGCGGCGCCGCCGACATGGCGTCCTCGGCGTTCCGCAACAGCATGCTGATGACCGCGGCGACCGACGCCGTGCGCGGCCGGCTCCAGGGCGTCTTCATCGTGGTGGTCGCCGGCGGCCCGCGGATCGCCGACGTCGTCCACGGGGCGAGCGCGGCCGTGGTCGGCACCGCCGCGGCGGCCGCGGGCGGCGGCGTACTCGTCGTGGTCGGGACGGTCCTCGCGGCGCTCGCGGCGCCGGCGTTCGTCCGCTACCGGATCAGCCGCACGATCCGCGACGCGGCCTGAGGCACGCCTGCCGGGCGGTCAGGCGCCGAGCAGGCCCCGGATGTACGCCGCCTGGCCGAGGTGCTGGGCGTCGTCGTTGACCACGCTGACCAGCCGGACCCCGAGCGTCACCGGCGGGTCCCACCGGTCGTCGACGACGCGGTCGAGGTCGTCGGGGGCGAGGCCCTCGAGGTAGCGGAGCGTCTGCGCGTGCACCGCGGCGAGGTACGCCGCGAGCCGCTCGGCGTCGACCCGCACGTGGGCGACCTGCTCGCTGGAGTGGCCGTAGCCGATGTCGGAGGCGTCGAAGGGCAGGCCGAACTTGTCGTGGAACCCCTCGGCCGTCCACACCTGCTCGAGGCCCGCCACGTCGGCGACGTGGTCGTCCTGGACCCGGGTGAGGTGCCAGACCAGCCAGCCGATCGGGTTGGCGTCGGGGCCCGGCCGGTGGGCCAGCTGGTCGTCGTCGAGACCGTCGACCACATCGCGTCCCCCTTCCGCGATACGTCCGAAGGCGTCGGCCAGCAGCTCGGAGGGAGTCATGCTCCGAGCGTAGGTGGGGTACGAGCCCAGCCCAACCGATCGCCCCTGAGGAGGACTGGTGACGAGCTTCGGCTACACCCTGATGACCGAGCAGAGCGGCCCCCGCGAGCTGGTTGGCTACGCGACCGGCGCCGAGGAGGCGGGCTTCGACTTCGAGGTGATGAGCGACCACTTCTCGCCGTGGCTCACCGAGCAGGGACACGCGCCGTACGCCTGGTCCGTGCTGGGCGCGGTCGCGCACGCGACCTCGCGGGTGGGGCTGATGACCTACGTGACCTGCCCGACGATGCGCTACCACCCCGCCGTGGTCGCCCAGAAGGCTGCGACGGTCCAGCTGCTGGCGGAGGGGCGCTTCACCCTCGGCCTGGGCAGCGGCGAGAACCTCAACGAGCACGTGGTGGGTGCCGGCTGGCCAGGCGTCGAGACCCGGCAGGAGATGCTCACCGAGGCGATCGAGATCATCCGGCAGCTGCACACCGGGGACCTGGTGACCTACCGCGGCCAGCACTTCGACGTGGACTCCGCGCGGATCTGGGACCTGCCCGAGCAGCCGGTCGAGATCGGCCTCGCGGTCGCCGGCGACCGGGCGATCGGGCACTTCGCCCCGCTGGGCGACCACCTGATCGCGGTCGAGCCCCAGGGCGACTTCATCACCTCGTGGAACGGCGTCTCCGGGGCGCCGCGGATCGGGGAGTCGGCCCGGGCGATCGGGCAGATCCCGATCTGCTGGGACCCGGACCGGGACACCGCGGTGAAGCGGGCGCACGAGCAGTTCCGGTGGTTCGCCGGCGGCTGGAAGGTGAACGCCGACCTGCCGACGCCCGCCGGCTTCTCCGGCGCCACCCAGTTCGTCCGGCCCGAGGACGTGGCCGAATCGATCCCCTGCGGCCCCGACCTGGACGCGATCGTGGAGTCGGTCAGCGCCTTCTGGGAGGCCGGCTTCACCGACATCGCCCTGGTGCAGATCGGTGACGAGAGCCAGGAGGCGTTCCTCCGCGAGGCCGCCGGGCCGCTGCTGGAGAAGCTGCGGGCGGCGTCGAGCTGACCGACCTTCCCCTTTCTCAGCCCGCCCGGTCGCCGGAGGTCAGCGCACCGGGCGAGCCCTGCCGGGCGGCCCGGGCGACCTTGCGGTCGGTGAGCACGATCGAGAGCGCCAGGGTGACCCCGGCCAGGACCGCGAAGGTGAAGAAGCCCATCGCGATCACCGGGTAGCCGAGGACCTGGTGGTCGCTCGGCACCCGCATCATCAGCGCGGCACCGAGCACGGTGGCGGCGATGACGATGCCGAGCGTCACCCGGTTGGCCACCCGCTGCAGCACCGTGTGCAGCTGCTCCTCGTCGATCGCGCGCACCCGCATCGTGAACTCCCCCTCGGCGAGGGCGTCGAGGATCCGGTTGCCGCGCTTGGGCAGCAGCGAGGTGAACTCCTTGGCCTCGATCGCGGCCGCCATGATCCCGCCGGGGCTCACCTTGAGGCCGCTGGCGAGCAGGTCGGTGAGGTTCGAGCGGATCGCGGCGGCCGGGTCGAAGTCCGGGTCGAGGTGCAGGGTGGCCTGGTCGAGGTTGAGCAGCGCCTTGCCGATCATCGACATCTCCGCGGGCGGTCGCAGCCCGTGCGCGCCGGAGATCCGGCTCAGCTCGACCAGGACCGTGCCGGCCTGCTGGTCGGGCCCGGCGGCGGCCGCCTCCGAGACCAGGTGGGCGACCTCGCCGCGGAAGGCGGCGGCGTCGTACTCCTCGAGCGGGTGGCCCATGCCGGCCAGCACCGCCGCGGCCTCCTCGCCGTCGCCGTCGCCGATCGCCAGCAGCAGCTTGGTGACCTTGTCCTGCAGCCGCGGCGGGACCGACGACACCATGCCCAGGTCGAGCAGCGCCAGGCGGCCGTCGTCGGTGAGCATCAGGTTGCCGGGGTGCGGGTCGGCGTGCAGCACGCCGTGGTCGAGCATCAGCTTGAGGTAGCAGCTGAACAGCTGCTCGACCATCGGGCCCGCGTCGACGTCCAGCAGGCCCAGCGGCCCCACGTCGGTCACCTTGCGGCCCTCGATCCGCTCCATGGTGAGCACCCGCGAGGACGAGTGGTCGAGGACCGGCTCCGGCACCACGAGCAGGTCGTAGCCCTTGGTCAGGTCCCGGAACTTCAGCAGGTTGCGGGCCTCGCGGCGGTAGTCCAGCTCGCCGGCGAGCGACCGGCGGAACTGCTCGAGCAGCTGCTCGAAGCCGAAGCGCCTGCCGGCCGCGGTGTGCTTGTCCGCGAGCCCGGCCAGCCGGGTGAGGGTCTCCATGTCGTCCCGGGCGACCTCGCGGGCGTCGGGGCGCTGGACCTTCACCACGACCTCCCGCCCGCTGGGCAGGGTGGCGCGGTGGACCTGGCCGAGGGAGGCCGCGGCCAGCGGCTCGCGCTCGAACTCCGCGAACAGGTGCCGAATCTGTCCACCGAGCTCGGCCTCGACGATCTCCTCGACCTGCTCGTAGGGGAACGGCTCGGCGCTGTCCTGGAGCCGGGCCAGCGCGGTCGTGTAGACCGCCGGCAGCAGGTCGAAGCGGGTCGAGAGCAGCTGGCCGAGCTTGATGTACGTCGGGCCGAGCTCCTCGAGGTCACGGGCGAAGGCCTCGGCCTTCGCCTCGTCCCCCATCGGGGGCTCCTCGTCGAAGGAGAACTCGTCCAGCCCGGCCCCCGCGACCAGGTCGGAGCGGCCGTGCCGGACGAGCAGTCGGGCGAGCGCGGCGTACCGGCCGACGTTGCTGGAGGTGAGGAGTGCCATACGGCCAGCATGCCCTCCCCCGCAGTGGCGCCAATCAGGGCTTCTGGATGAGCCCGATCACGTTGCCGTCGGGATCGGTGACGGTCGCCATCAGGGTGCCGCCCCCGACGTCCTGCGGCTCACCCTGCGCCGTGGCGCCCGCGGCGACCAGCGCGGCGACGCTCGCCGGCACGTCCGGCACGTGCCAGTAGCCGACCGGGCCGGTCATGCCCTGCTGGTGGCCGTGGGGGTTGAGGCCGATCTCCTGGCCGTCCGTCCCCTCCCCGACCACCCGGAAGCCCACGTAGTACGGCGTGTCCGTGTGCGGCTGCCCGAGCAGCGCGACGTACACCGGCTTGGCCGCCTCGAGGTCGCCGACGGGGTGGACGATGGTCTTGAGTCCGCTGGTCATCTGCTGCTCCTTCACTGGGTGGTGTCAGCGCGTCCGTGTCACGAGTCCACGACGCGCGGCGTCAGGGAGGTGACGGTCCGCGAGGCGAGGATGTGACACATGGGCGACGACGACCGGCTGGCGCTGGAGTTCGAGGCGCACCGGCCCCACCTGCGGGCGGTGGCGCACCGGATGCTCGGGTCCGCCGATGAGGCCGACGACGCGGTGCAGGAGACGTGGCTGCGGCTGTCCCGGTCGGACGCCGCCGCGGTCGACAACCTCGGCGGCTGGCTGACGACGGTGGTCTCCCGGGTCTGCCTGGACGCGCTGCGGCGGCGTACGACGCGGCGCGAGGAGCCACTCGAGACGCGGGAGGCCACGGTCGCGTCGGGGGACGATCCCGCGCAGGAGGCCGAGCTCGCCGACGCCGTGGGGACGGCGCTGCTGGTCGTGCTCGAGACCCTGTCGCCGGCCGAGCGGCTGGCGTTCGTGCTCCACGACCTCTTCGCGCTGCCGTTCGACGAGGTGGCCGCGATCCTGGGCCGCTCCCCGGTCGCGGTGCGCCAGCTCGCCAGCCGCGCCCGGCGGCGGGTGCAGGCGCCCGACAGCGCTTCGGAGGCCGACCGGGCGACCCAGCGGCGGGTGGTCGAGGCCTTCCTCGCGGCCTCGCGGGGCGGGGACCTCCAGGGGCTGGTCGACCTGCTCGACCCGGGTGCGGAGGTCCGCGCCGACGGGGTGGCCGTGCGGATGGGATCGGCCGCCGTCGTCTCGGGCGCGGCCGCCGTGGCCGAGAACTTCTCGGGGCGTGCCCGGGCCGCGCGGCTCACCCTGCTCGACGGGTACGCCGCCGCCGCGTGGTCGACGGGTGGCGAGCCGAAGGTGGTCTTCGGGTTCACCGTCGTCGAAGGCCGGATCGTCGAGATCGAGCTGATCGCCGACCCGGACGTCCTCGCCCGGCTCGACCTGGTGTCGCCCTGAGCACCGGGTCACGTTTCCGGTCCGTGTTGCGTCAGGGTGGAGACACCCGAGGCGAGAGGACGATCCCGTGCTGAGCAGGAACAGCTACCCGCAGGCGTACGTCGACGCGAGCCGCGCCGCCGTACGCACCCACCTGGACGCGTGGGAGGCGCTCGGCCTGACCCCTGAGGCCCGCGCCGGCTTCGAGGCCGGCTACGTCCGCCAGCTGCTGCTGGCGCTCGACGGCTACTTCATCCATCGCGGCCGCGGACAGGAGGGCAAGGACGGCAACCCGCTCAACGAGGTGCGGATGCTGTGCGACTCCATCCGCGACGACGGCGGTGTCCTCGCGGCGAGCTCGACGATCAGGTACCGGCCCGACTCGTCCGTCCTCGGCCTCGCGGCCGGGGACCCGATCGACGTCGGGGTCGAGGACTTCCGGCGGCTGGCCGAGGCGGTCTTCGACGAGATCGAGAAGAGGTTCCCCGACAAGTAGGCGCGCGGTCAGGCTGGCGGCCGGCCCAGGACGGCGCAGCGGGCCAGTAGGGCGGCTGTCGGTTGGGGCGTGTCCCGGTGATGGACGAGCGCACCCGCGGCCGCGTCGAGGACGCCACGGGTCGAGCGCACGACGTCCCACACGTCGTACTCGTCCAGCGGCCCGCCCGAGCCGTGCTGCCAGCCGAGCGCCGACAGCACGGCCCCGATCCGGCGCTCCCAGCCCTCGCTCGTGTCGCCGGCACCGGCCGCGAGCAGGTACAGCCAGCCGCCGTGTCGCTCCACCGGGAGCTTGCCGAGGGGAAGCCGCGAGGCGATCTCCCACCACAGGGCGACCGGGTCGTCGCCGATCCTCCGGGCCAGCGCCGTGGGTGCCAACCGCCCCTTCGCCTTGCGCAGCAGTCCGAGGGCCTGGGCCTGCTCGCGCAGGTGCCGTACGGGCGGGTTGTGGTCCTCCCGGCTCATGTTGCGCATCCACGGCTCCGTGATGTCGAGCTCGTCGAAGACCGCGCTGACGACGGCCGTGGGCAGGTAGCCGGCCCCGGTCAGGGTGACTCCCTCGCCGAGGTGGCGCAGCAGCACCTGCCACGGGCGCACGGCGGCCGCGGCCACGTCCAGGGGCACGTGCGCGGGGTCGCGCCACGACGGAACCGAGAGCCAGTCGACCAGCTCGCTCCCACCGAACGGTGCGACGTCACGAAGGATCGCGGCCAGCTCTCTGCGGATCGGCCAGTCCGCGGCCAGGCGGGTGATGTCTGCGCGTCCGAGATTCCCGAGCGCGGCGTCGGTGTCCGCGACCGAGAATCCGTCGGGGTCGAAGCCCGGCGGGAGCCACCGCTCCAGGTCCTCCGCATCGGCCGGGGCCAGGTCGGGGGCGTGCCCGCTGCGGACCCAGGCGGCCGTCTCGTTGTAGCCGTGGATGCCTCCGGAGTCCTCGAGCGGCCCCGCTCCCGAGCCGGCCGGACAGCGCGCCGGCCGCCCGCTGTCATCGGCGGGCCGGGCGTCGACCGACTCGAGCCTGAGCGTGTGCGTCCAGCCGTCGCCGAAGTCGTAGACGTACGTCAGCTCCTGGCCCGGCTCGGCCATCACCTGGTCGAGCCGCACCCCTTCCTCCGGAGTGCCGGTCTCGCCCTCGTCGCGATCCCCTCGGGTGGTGAAGTACGGGCTGCTGAACGGCTCCCCGACGAAGAACCGGTGCAGGTGCATGTCCTCCCACCCGAAGGCGAGCTGGAGCACCTCGTGCACCTGGTGGAGGCACAGGTCGCTGCGCAGGACCAGGCGCCGCCAGATCGGGGGATCGGCGTCGGCGACGTCCACCCGGATCGCGTACGTCGACACCGACTCCGGCGGCGGTGGGACCTCGATCTCGGGGTTGCGGAAGAGGTCCTCGAGAACGTCGGGGTCAGTGGGCATCGGCGGGCGCTGGCTCACGACGCCAGTCAATCACCGTCACCAGGCCCAGTCCGCCGGCAGCGGACGCCACTCACCCCAGCCGAAGCGGCTCTCCGCCACGAAGTCCTGGAGGTTCGAGGCGAGCCGGTTGCGCCACTCGGTGACCGAGGAATCGATGGTGCTCTCGTAGACGCGGTCGATGAACCGCTCCCCCACGAGGTTCAGCTCGAGCTCGGCGTACCAGTGGGACTCGCTGTCGGGCCCCTGGCGCCGCGCGAGGGAGGCCGCGTGCAGCTCCTCCGGCTTCAGCATGACCTCCAGCGCCGGAGACACGATGAGCGCCATGACGTCAGCCACCCCGGCGATGGCAGAGGGGCGGTGCCCGGGGTCCATGCCTGCACCCTAGGGACGCGCGCTGGCCGGCTGCCGCGAATGGGCAGTGATGCCAAGATTTTACCTTCCATGGGTTCGCTCATGTGTTCGAATACAGTACCATGGAGGTCAGAGCGCGGGTGATGACGGCCCGGGGCGGGGAAGGGCTTCATGGCAACAGGCACGTGGGAGGCGGTACGGCGACACCCGGTCGCCGCGCTCGTCGAGCGCCTGCACGCGGAGCTCGACCAGGTCGCCGAGCAGGGCCTGTGGTCGATGGGCAACGAGGAGCTCACCGAGACCTTGCGGGAGGCGACCAGGCTCGCCGCCCGGGTCGCCGGGCTGGAGCTGAAGGTCGCGAGCGCCGCCGACAGCCGCGAGGCCGCCGACGGGGTGGGTGCCACCTCGACCGCCTCCTGGTGGGCGCACACCACCAAGCAGACGCGCGCCGAGGCGCACCGCAAGATGCGACTGGCGCGGGCGCTGGACCGGGACCACGAGCCCGTCGGGGACGCCCTCGCCGCGGGCCGGCTGCTGCCCGACCAGGCCGGCGTCATCGTCAAGGCGGTCGACCACCTCCCGACCGACCTGCTCGACCCCGAGCTGGTGCAGCAGGCCGAGCTCCAGCTGATCGAGCTCGCCCGCCACCACGACGCAAAGCAGCTGAAGGTGCTCGGCGCCAAGGTCCTCGAGGTCCTGGCCCCCGAGATCGCGGAGGCGCACGAGCAGGCCCAGCTCGACCGCGAGGAGAAGCGGGCCGCCGAGTCCGCCCGGTTCACGATGAGCGACGACGGGCACGGCCGCAGCCACGGCCGGTTCACGATCCCGACGCTGCAGGCAGAGATGCTCCGCAAGCACCTGCTCGCGCTGGCCTCGCCCCGCCGGACCAGCAGCGGCGGCGCCGACCAGCCGGGCGACACCCCGCCCGGGGAGCAGAAGCCGCTGCCGCACCGGATGGGCCTGGCCTTCCTCGAGTACATCGAGCGCTACCCCACCGACCACATCCCCCAGTCCGGCGGCGTGGCCGCGACCGTCGTCGTCACGATGACCCAGGACACCCTGATGGGCGGGCTGGCCTCGGCCGCCCTGGACACCGGCGCGCACATCTCCGCCGGCGAGGCCCGCCGGATCGCCTGCGAGGCGGGGATCATCCCCGTCGTGCTCGGTGGCGCCGGGCAGGTCCTCGACCTGGGCCGCAAGCGGCGCTTCCACACCGAGCCGCAGCGCATCGCCCTCGGTGTCCGGGACGGCGGCTGCACGGCGGAGGGGTGCGACTGGCCGCCCGGCCTCTGCCACGCCCACCACGACCCGCCGTGGTCGGCGGGCGGTGTCACCGACATCGACCACGCACGACTGCTCTGCCCGCACCACCACGCACGGGCGCACGACCCCGCCTACCGCACGACCCACCTGCCGGGCGGGAAGGTCGCCTTCACCCGGCGGACGTGAGTCCGCGGCCTGCTCCCACTCGCCCGTCAGCGCCGACCGTCGGGGTTCTCTACTAGCACGCTGCGTGGTCAGGTCAGTACTTGTCGGGCCGCCGGTGACGCCGACGCGAGCATCGGGCGTGTGACACGTCAGTCCAGGTGCGTGAGAGCTCCAGGCGCCGGCGGCTTCGTGGACGAGTCGCCACACACCCATCCGGTCGTCTCGCCGAACTGGTTCCATCCTCGGACGCAGAAGCCGCCGCCGTCCGCGACAACCCGCAGACGTACCCCAGGGGAGACGACGGGCGCCGCGTCGTCGTCGGTGAGGCGATCGCCGGCCCGCAGATCGGAGGGAAGAACCTGACCACCCGCCCTGAGGCGGTCGTACTGGGCCCAGGCCAGGGTCAGGACGTCGCGGTACATCGGCCGCCCACGGTCCGCCCGCTGGTCCGTCGCCCGACACAGCGCGAAGAGCGCCGCGAAGAATGCGAGGACCGCGACGGCGGCCACCACTCGTTGCAGACCTGGGCTGCTCCGGAGCACGAAGATTGCGCGTGAGCCTCGCGCACGCGCCTGGGCAGGCGCCACATGATCGGTCACGGGCTGAAGCGTGTCGGACCTCCGCCGCTACGCAGTGGTCCCGCGCCGCGCGTCACGACCTTGACCACCGGCTTTGCGTCAAAGGAATGCGGGAGTCATGCCGGGGCGCTGAACCGCGCCCGCTTGCCGTACGTCTCGAAGCCCAGCCTCGTGTAGAGGTCGGCCGCCGGGTTGTCCACGTTCACGGTCAACCACGCCTCGGTGGCGCCCTCCGCCGCCAGCGCCTGCAGGCTGCGGCTGACCAGGTGCGCGCCCAGCCCGCGGCCGCGCCAGGCCGGCACCGCGCCCACCTGGTCGACCCAGGTGTCCAGCACGTTGACGAACCCCGCCGGCTGCCCGCCCGCGTCCAGCGCCACGACCGACAGGTCACGACGCCAGTCGTCGTCCTCCTCGAGCTCCTCGAGCCACTCGTCCTCGGTCGGGTCCGGGAAGCCCGGCCGGTCGGAGAAGGAGCCGACGTACGCCGCGAACAGGTCCCGGTGGGAGGCGTCCGCCACCGGGGTGAGCTCCACGCCGTCCGGTGCGGGCACCACCGGCACCTCGGCCAGCGGGTGCCGCATGACCAGCTCGGCGAACGCCTCCGCCAGGCCGAACCGGGCGTAGAGCCTCTCCGCGGACGCCTCGCAGGTCTCGGTCGCGACGGTGAGCGACGCCGACCCGGCGCTCTCGGCCGCCCACGCCATCAGCCGTCGCCCGATCCCCTGTCCGCGGAAGGCCGGGTGCACCAGTCCGCTGGTCGTCGCCGCGCCGTCCCGCACCGCCACGCCCGCCGCGGCGACGAGCGCCCCGGTGTCGTCGCGGGCCGCGAGCGTGTCGCCGCCCAGCAGCCGCGCCCGCAGCAACCCGTCGCTGGTGAGGATGGGCAGCCCACCGTCCGCGTCGAGGCAGGCCCGGGCCAGGTCGCGCAGGGCCGGCAGGTCCGCCTCGGTGAGCGAGTCCCAGGTGATGGTCATGTCGTACCTCCGCGCCGGTGTGCCAGATCGATGGGTTGGATCGTCGGGGCAGCATCGTGCCCGGACCGGTGACGACCTGGCACCGGAATATCGGCGGATCTACCCGAAGCGCTCGACCCGCAGGGCGCGCGCCACCCGCGTGACCAGCTCGTAGGGGATCGGCTGGTCCAGCGGGAAGCGGCCCGTGCCCCGGGTCGCGCGGTACGCCGCGAGGTCGCCGTCGAGCCCGGGGTCCGCCGCGGACCCGGGCTCCGGCAGCGGGTAGACGCTCACGTAGCTGGTCCAGCCGGCGAAGTGCACCAGCGACCGGCCGTCGACCTTGTAGGTGGGCATGTTGTACGCGATGGTCTCCTCCGCCTCGGGGGCGGCGGCACGGATCGCCCGGCGCACCTCCTCGAGGACCGGGCGGACGTCGTCGGGAAACGACGCGAGGTACTCCTCCACCGAGGCGAACCTCGTGCTCACGACTCCCCCTCGAGCTTGTGCAGCCGGGTACGCAGCAGCGGCTCGCGGTGACTGTTCCCGTGCAGCGCGACGTACCGCTCGCCGTACGCCGCCAGCAGCGCGTCGTCGAGGCGGCGTACCGCACCGGGCGGGTAGCGGTAGCCCATCCGCTCGTTGAGGACCGCGGTGTCGATCGACCGCAGCACCTCGCCGAGCTCCTCCAGCGACGTGATGCCGAGCTCGAGGAGCAGCCCCGAGATCCAGGCGTAGTGGTCGGTGCGCGACCAGCCGGCGTCGGCGTACTGCCCGGCCAGGAAGGCGGCCAGCTCGCGCGGGCTGATCCGCGGGTCGTCGTCCTCCGGCTCCGTGGGCGTGCTGGTCATCCCCTGCTGCAGCCGGTCGCGGATCGTGGAGAACTCCCGGTCCGCGAGCTCGAGCAGGCCGGCGGCCAGGGTGAACCGGCGGTCGAAGTCGGGCACGTGCTCGTCGGGGATGGTGCCCTTGTAGCGGATGTCGTGCTCGAACTCCGCCCACGCGTGCTGGAGCACGGTGCGGATCTGGACCTGGGCGCGGCGTCCCCGCAGCAGCTCGTACGCCGGCTGGCTCTCCCGCACCGCGTCGAGCCCGATCAGCAGGTGCCGGCTGGCGTAGCCGAACCGGCCCTGGCTCGCCGTCTCGCGGCCCATGTCCCGGTCGTCGTGGACCACGACCTGGTCGCTCAGGAGCTCCGCGACCGCGGCCACGTCGCTGTGCACGTAGGTGATGACCCGGACGCCGATCACGTCGGTGATGTCCTGCAACGGGTCGGGGAACGCGAGCACGCCGTCGACCGTGCGGGCGGCCTTGGTCGCGAACGACGCCACGCTCTTGGCCCGGCCGGTGACGCTCAGGTAGTTGATGCCGGCGTCGTCGAGGATCGTCTGCACCAGCGCCACGGCCTGGTCGGCTGACCCACGCAGCGTCGCGTGCAGCGCGGCGTACTCCCGCACCGCGGCGCGCACCCGGTCGGCGGCCGAGGCGGCCCGCCGCTCCCGCGGCGTCGGGGTCAGCCCCTCGGGCAGCGTGGGAGTCACGATGTAGCCGCCGGAGAAGTCGCCGTACGTCGTGGTGCGCTCGGGCTTGCGGGTGGCGAACAGCCCGACGTACGCGCACAGCACCGCGTCCACCTGGTCCTCGACGACCCGCAGCTCGCTCTTGCGGGTGGCGTCCTCGACCTGGGTCACCAGCTCCTTCCAGGCGCCGTTCACGGCCAGGCGCGGGTCGGCGTCCGCGAGCCCCTCGAGCAGCCCCATCAGCACGAGCAGCTCGCCGCGCAGCGCCTCGAGGGAGCGGCCGGTCTTGTTCTTGTACTTGAGCGTCCGCCCCAGCAGGAACAGCGCCACCGTCGCCGGGTGCGGATAGACCTCGATCGCGCGTCGCTGTCGGCCGGACCGCGGGTTCATGTCGAGGCCCAGCAGCGAGCAGAGCCGGGCCCCGCGTGGGGTGCCGGCGAGCTCCGGCTTGCCGGTGTTGACCGGGTGGGCCCCGGCGTCGAACCGGGCGAAGTCGCGGTTGAGCTCGGCCTCGGCCGGCCGGTTCCCGGTCGCGTTGGGCACGATCAGCGGCGCGTCGATCGCGACCAGGCAGTCGCCCTCGACGTACGGCGCCAGCGCGGCGACGATCTCCTCGTCGGTGCCGACCGCCGAGACGTGCACCAGCTGCCCGCCGTCGTCGAGGACGGCCAGGCCGGTGGGCTTGCGCTGGCCCCACGCGAGGTCCACGCCGACGAAGTACATGTGCGAAGCCTGCCCTATCCGCGGTCGCGCCGGGGCCGACAGGATGGACCCATGACCCGGAGCGAGCATCCCTGGTGGACCACCTCAGTCGTCTACCAGGTCTACCCCCGCAGCTTCGCCGACTCCGACGGGGACGGGATCGGGGACCTCGCGGGCATCACCGCCCGCCTGGACCACCTGCACCGGCTCGGGATCGACGTCCTGTGGCTGAGCCCGATCTACCCCTCGCCCCAGGACGACAACGGCTACGACATCAGTGACTACCAGGACGTCGACCCGCTGTTCGGAAGCCTCGCCGACCTCGACGAGCTGATCGCGCAGGCGCACGCACGCGGGATCAAGATCGTCATGGACCTCGTCGTCAACCACACGTCCGACGAGCACCCGTGGTTCGTGGAGTCACGCTCGTCGACCGACAACCCCAAGCGGGACTGGTACTGGTGGCGCCCGGCGCGACCGGGCACGACCCCCGGCGAGCCCGGTGCCGAGCCGACGAACTGGGGCTCGTTCTTCTCCGGCCCGGCCTGGGAGTACGACGAGGCGTCCGGCGAGTACTACCTGCACCTGTTCAGCCGGAAGCAGCCCGACCTCAACTGGGAGAACCCGGAGGTCCGGCGGGCGATCCACCGGATGATGCGCTGGTGGCTCGACCGCGGCGTCGACGGCTTCCGGATGGACGTCATCAACATGATCTCCAAGGAGCTGCCCCCGCGCGACGGAGTCGTGCCGACGGCCGAGCACGACGGGGTCGTTCCACCCGGCGCGATCCACGGGGACGGCGGGCCGTTCTTCCTGTGCGGGCCGCGCATCCACGAGTTCTTGGCGGAGATGCATGCCGAGGTCGTCGCCGGCCACGAGGCCACACTCCTCACCGTCGGCGAGATGCCCGGCGTCACGGTGGAGGAGGCCCAGCTGTTCACCGACCCCGAGCGGCACGAGGTCGACATGGTCTTCCAGTTCGAGCACGTCGGGGTCGACCAGGGCGACTCCAAGTGGGACGTGCTCCCGCTGCGGCTGACCGCGCTCAAGGAGTCGCTGGGGCGCTGGCAGGAGGGCCTGGCGAAGTCCGGCTGGAACAGCCTCTACTGGAACAACCACGACCAGCCGCGCGTCGTGTCGCGGTTCGGCGACGACGACGAGCACCGGGTCCGCTCCGCGAAGCTGCTCGGCACCGTCCTGCACCTGCACCGCGGCACGCCGTACGTCTACCAGGGCGAGGAGCTCGGCATGACGAACGCGCCCTTCGCCGCCATCGACGACTTCCGCGACATCGAGTCGGTCAACCACTTCCGGCACGCCGTCGAGCTCGGCGCCGACCCCGACCAGGTGCTCGCGGCGCTGCGGGCGATGAGCCGCGACAACGCCCGCACCCCGATGCAGTGGGACGCCTCACCGGGCGCGGGCTTCACCACGGGTACGCCGTGGATCGGGGTCAACCCGAACCACGTCGAGGTCAACGCCGAGGCCGAGGTGGCCGACCCGGACTCGGTCTTCCACCACTACCGGCGGCTGATCGAGCTGCGGCGTGCGGAGCCGGCCGTCGCCCACGGCGACTTCACGATGCTGCTCGAGGACGACCCGGTGGTCTACGCGTTCACCCGGCGGCTCGACGACGTCGAGCTGCTGACCGTGGCCAACTTCTCCGGCGAGCCGGTCCGCCCCGACCTACCTGGGCTCGACGGGTGGCTCGGGGCGGAGCTGCTCCTCGGCAACGTCCCCGACGGCACCGGCCCGGAGCTCGCGGCGTGGGAGGCCCGGGTCTACCGGCGCAGGACCGGCTGACCCCGTCGCACCAGGAGGAGCCCCGCGACGGGCCCCGGCATCCCCATTTCTGGGGCAGCGTCCCCGGCCTGAGCGCGCGTAGCGTCGTACGCCGGGGACACCGGGGAGGGCTCCATGGAGAGCGACTGGCTCAGCATCGGCTGGAAGGTGCTCGTGGCGCGCGGTGCGGCCGCCCTCGTCTTCGGGGTCCTCGCGATGGCCTGGCCGCTGGAGACCGCCACCGCGCTGGCCCTGCTCTGGGGGGTGTGGGCCATCGCCGACGGGGTCGGCTCGCTCGCCCAGGGGTTCTGGCCGGGCGCCGGGTCCGGCTCGCGGTGGCTGCTCGTCGCGATGGGCGCGATCGCCCTGATCGCCGGGATCGTGGCCGTGACCAGCCCGAAGGTCACCGCGGTGGCGCTGACCTGGATCCTCGGCATCTGGCTGATCGCCCGCGGCATCTTCGAGCTGGCCGCGGCGGCGATGTCGTCGACGACCGTGCCGCGCGGGCTGCTCGCGCTGGCCGGACTGGTCGACCTGCTCCTCGGCGTCCTGTTCGCGGTCAACCCCGGCAAGAGCGCCGTCGGCATCGCGTTCGTCCTCGGGCTGGTCGCGTTCGCCTGGGGCGTGGTCTTCGTGCTCGTCGGGCTCTGGGTACGCCGCGAGGGCGCCGGCCACCTCGGCCCGGCCGTCAGGCCAGCAGGTCCCGGCTGATCTGGTCGACCGTGCTGACGCCGGACAGCGCCATGGTCAGGTCCAGCTCGGCCCACAGGTGCTCCATGACCGCGCGGGCACCGTCGGCTCCGGCGAGCGAGAGGCCGTAGACCCAGGGCCGGCCGACGAGGACCGCACGCGCTCCCAGCGCCAGCGCCTTGAACGCGTCGGCGCCGCTGCGGACCCCGCTGTCGAAGAGCACCGGGATCCGGCCGTCGACCTCCTCGACCACGCCGGGCAGCGCGTCGAGCGAGCCGATCGCCCCGTCGACCTGGCGGCCGCCGTGGTTGGACACGACGATGCCGTCGACGCCGTGCTCCAGGGCGAGCGCCGCGTCCCGGGGGTCCTGGATGCCCTTGAGCACGATCGGCAGCGAGGTGCGCTCGCGCAGCGTGGCGAGGTCGTCCCAGGTCAGCGAGGACCTCGAGAAGACGTCCAGGAAGGTCTCGACCGCCGCCCGCGGCAGCGGCGAGCGCAGGTTGCTCCACAGGTCCCCGGGGTAGTGCCGGGCCATCGAGACCAGCGCCTTGACCGCGGACAGGGTGGGGCGCGGCGTGGGCTCCTCCGACGGTGTCTGCGCGCGCTCCTCGACCAGCCGGCGGAACGCCGGGTCGCTGGTGTACTGCGCGATCCCCTCGGCCCGGGCGAAGGGCAGGTAGGCCACGTCGAGGTCACGGGTGCGCCAGCCGAGGACGTGGGTGTCCAGGGTGACCACGATGGCCTCGCTGCCGATCGCCTCGGCCCGGGCCACGAAGGAGTCGACGACGTCGTCGTCCTTGCTCCAGTAGAGCTGGTACCACCGGGGCGAGTCGCCGAGCGCGGCGGCGGTCTCCTCCATCGGGAGCGAGCCCTGCGTCGAGATCACCATCGGCAGGCCGAGAGTCCGCGCCGCCTCCGCGACCGCGCGCTCCGCCTCGCGGTGCGCCATCTCCAGCACGCCGATCGGGGCGAACAGCAGCGGGGCCGGCAGCCGCCGGCCGAACAGCTCGACCGAGGTGTCGCGCTCCGCGACGTCGACGAGCATCCGCGGCACGATCCGGTGCCGGTCGAAGGCCGCCAGGTTGGCCCGGGCGGTGTGCTGCTGGCCGGCGCTGCCCGCGACGTACGACCACGCCTGCGGGCTCATCCGGCGCTGCGCCGCCGCCTCGAGGGCCGCCGGCTCGACGGGGACGACGGGCTTGTGGCCGAACACCCCCGCCCGGTAGATCCGGCCCTGGACCTCCCGGCCCATGCTCACGGCGGTGGTGACGCGGTCCCTGATCGTCTGCTCGCTCACCGCGCCAGTCTCCTACACGTTCTCCGCCGCGCTCTGGCGTGCCCGCCGCGGGCGGCGGAGACTCGGAGCATGGCGGTCCAGATGCGTGACCTCGTGATGGGTGCGTTGCCCGAGCTCCGGGTGCACCCGGTGGAGAAGTGGATCCGGGCGACCGTGGGTGATGCCCTGGTCGTCAGCTCACGGGCAGCCCGGCTGGTGTGGGAGCCGCGCCGGGTGGTGCCGGCGTACGCCGTGCCGCGCGAGGACGTCGAGGGCGAGCTCGTCCCGCAGGACGCGACGTCCGAGACGGCCGGGCAGGAGCAGCCGTTCTCCCTGGACGCGGGCGGGCCACCGGTCCTGGACCCGCGCACCCCGTTCTCGGCGCACAGCTGCCCCGGGGCGCCGCTGACGATCCGGACCCCCGACGGCGACCTGGCCGGCGCCGCCTTCGCGCCGGTCGACCCGGACCTGGCCGGCTACGTCGTCCTGGACTGGAAGGCCTTCACCCAGTGGTACGAGGAGGACGAGCCCGTGATGGGGCACCCGCACGACCCGTTCGACCGGATCGACTGCCTGCGCAGCAGCCGCCGGGTCACCGTCAGCGCCGAGGGCCGGGTGCTGGCGGAGAGCAGCCGGGCCACGTGGTTGTTCGAGACGCCCCTGCTCGTGCGCTACTACTTCCCCCGCGAGGACGTCGCGATGGAGCTGCTGGAGCCCAGCAGCCTGCACACGGTGTGCGCCTACAAGGGCCAGGCGTCGTACTGGTCCGCCCGGGTCGGCGACCAGGTGCTCCGCAACATCGCCTGGACCTACGAGCAACCGCTCCACGACGCGCTGCCGGTGCAGGACCTGGTCGCCTTCTTCACCGAGCGCCTGGACCTGACCGTGGACGACGTGGGCCGTCCGCGCCCGGTCACACCGTGGTCCGACGCCGGACCCGCCTGAGCGTCACTGTTTCCGGTGCCCGGCCGACCATCAAGATTGGGGATTCGTGGACCGGCGGCGCAACCTAGCGTCGATCGAGACGCCCGTGCCCAAACCTCCCCCTTGACGTGGAAGATGCGCCTGACCGGACGGAACCACCCCATCCTGACGACCGTGGCGACCACGGTCGTCCTGGTCGCGGCGTCGATGCTGGCCGGCCGGGGCTCTGCGGTGGACCCGACGGCCGGGACGGTGTCGCTCGAGTCCGGAGCTGCCTCCGCCGCCACCGACCGGCCGGCCCACGTACCCAGGGTCTCGGCGGGCGAGGCCCGCGTCCGGCACACCAAGGGCACCCCGCAGCTGCCGCCCGCGGCGCTGGCCCACCTCGACATCCCCGTGACCGCGCTGCTGGCCTATCAGAGGGCAGCCGCGATCATGGAGCAGGTCGACGGATCCTGCGGCCTGTCGTGGACCCTCCTCGCCGCCATCGGCCGGGTGGAGTCCGACCACGGACGGTACGGCGGCGCCCAGCTCCGCGCGGACGGGTTCTCGAGCCCGGCGGTCCGCGGCGTCGCCCTGGACGGGCGTGGCCCGGTCGCGCGGATCCACGACACCGACGGCGGCCAGCTCGACGGGGACCCCGTCTGGGACCGCGCGGTCGGCCCGATGCAGTTCCTCCCGTCGACCTGGTCGGTGGTCGCGGTTGACGCCGATGGCGACGGGATCCGGTCACCCGACGACATCGACGACGCCTCGCTGGCGGCGGCCGTGTTCCTCTGCTCCCCGCCGGGCACCCTCGACACCCGGAGCGGGCGCGAGACGGCCGTCTTCCGCTACAACCCCTCCACGGCCTACGTCGAGAGCGTCCTGGCCGTCGACCGTGCCTACCGCACCGGCGACTTCGCGATGCTCGGCGACCTCGGCCAGACCGTCCCGGTCGAGATCATCGGGGCCACCCCGTCCGAGCCGCCCGCCCTCGGCGCCAGGAGCGGCGCTGCCCACGACGGTTCGCCGTCCACCGGCCACGTGACCGAGGCGGGGAGCGCGCTCGGCCACCACGACCCGGGCATCACGTCCGGCTCCTCCCAGGCGCCGACGCACGGCCCGACGCCGGGTTCGACGGGCACCCCAGACCCCGGGACCGTCGGCACGCCGACGAGCGGGACCCCCGACTCCACTCCGGACCCGCCCAGCCCGACGCCCGACGCGCCGAGCCCGACGCCCGAGCCACCGAGCCCGACACCGGACCCGCCCAGTCCCACGCCCGAGCCGGTCACGCTGACCGGTGTCCTCAGCACCTGCGGCGCCGACCAGTCCCAGTGGTGCGTCGTCGACGCTGTGCTCGACGTCGGCGACGCGGACTTCCTCGCTGCCGCAGCGAGCGCGGACTTCGACGGCGACGGCACCATGGAGTCCAACACCCAGGAGCTCACCGGTCTCGTCGGGACCCAGGTGACCCTGCTGGTGGCGCCAGGCACCGCCCCGGCGGTTGTCCTGACCGTCAACGGCGCCGACTTCGACCCCGCCCGCTGACCGCGAGGGCGCGGGACGTCAGCGGCGATCAGCCCCCAGGGGGAGCCGCAAAGACCTGGATCACGGTCTCACCCGGGCAGTCCGCGGACTCCCGGATCGCCCAGCGGCCGGTCTGCTCGTCGGACCGCCAGTTGGCCTCGGCGTCGTGCTCCTCGGTCTCGCCCTCGGTGATCTCGAAGCCGTTGTCGACCGCCTCGTGGTTGAGGTAGTCGAGGATCGTCTGGAACGGCGCCGAGGAGACGGCGGTGACGATCACCCCGGTCTCGCCGCGGTGCTCCACGTCGTAGACGGTCGTGTCGGCCGGGAACTCCCACGCCTCGGGGAACCCCTCGCCGTACGGCCGGTCGACCGGGTCGGCGTCGGCCCGGCAGACGCTGCGATCCGCGGCCGCCTCGAGCTCGTGCTCGGCCTCCAGCTCCCTGGCCTTCTCCGACGACGACTCGGCCTCGCTGTCACCGCCGCAGCCGGCGAGGCCGGGGGTGAGGAGGAGCAGGGCGCCCGCCAGGGCGAGGGCGGGGCGCCTCACTTGCGCGTCCTGTCGTACTTGGTGAACAACGTCTTTCCTCCGGTCTGCCGCGCGATCGTCGCGTAGGCGTCGTGGCCGTTCTTGCGCGGGTCGTCGACGCACTTCCCGATGCAGCCGTCGGCGTACCCGACCAGGACCCGGCCGTGGTCGTCGAGGGTCACGTCCATGAAGTCGAGCAGGTTGCGGTCGTTGCCGCAGGTGGTGCCGCCCGTGCACAGCGAGCCGCGCTGCACCGGGTCGTGCGGGGTCGCGTCCCGGGTCACCCACGTCCGGCCACCGTCGTAGGTGGTGCTGATGTAGAGGTGCCACACCCCGTGGAACTTGCCGGTGGCCTGGTAGTCACCGCCCTTGGTCGTGCCGAGGTAGGCGAAGGCCGCGCGGTCGTCGCTGCCGGCGACCATGGTCGGGAAGACGGCGTTCTTCACGCCGAGGTCGCCGGCGACCTGCTGGCCGCGCTTCCAGGTCCGGCCGTGGTCGGTGCTGACCGCGACGCCGGGGCGGCCGTCGGCGCCGACGTACCCGACGTAGACGGTGTTGTTCGCGCTGATGCCGACCGACGGGTCGGAGTCACCGACGGTGCTCGAGGGCACCTTGTGCACGGTCCAGCTCTGGCCGTCGTCGCGGGAGACGGCCACGGCCGCGCGCTTGCCGCACCCCTTGTTGGGGAGGTACGCCGTGCCGTCCGGGCCGACCTTGACGTGGCCGTGCAGGCCGCCGCACTGGGTCAGGTCGTACGTCGGGACGCCGGCGCCGAAGGTCGTCCCGCCGTCGTGCGAGGCCGCGCAGAAGGCGGTCACGATGTCCTGGCTGCAGTAGTAGACGGTGTTCTTGTAGTCGGTGGTCGGCAGGTTGCCGAGGCCGTCCCCGGTGAAGGGTCCACCGCCGATGCTCTGGTGGTCCACCCCGCTGGGGACGCCGCCGCCGGTGCTCGGGGACCAGGTCCTGCCGTCGTCGTCGGTGTAGCAGGTGAAGGAGTCCACGCCGGTCAGCTGGGACTCGAAGGTCCGCCCGGTGCTGCGGTCGGTGAACAGGATCGGGTCGAGGCTCTCGGTGCTGCCCTGGGGACAGCCGCTGGCGGCGTCGGCGGAGACGTCCTTCCAGGTCGCCTCGCCGTGCGCCCACCGGACCCGGTAGGTCGAGAGGTAGGCCTGGTACATCGTGGCGTCGGTCCTGAAGCTGTTGCCGATCGACGGCTCACCGGCGTTGTTGGCGTCGGTGAGCGTCCGCGGTGCCTTGAAGTTCCGGAAGGTGGGCGGCTTGTCGTCGCCGGGCTGCGGGTTGGCCGGCCGGTCCACGAGCCTGGCGGTGGCCCGGTAGCTCTCGCCGACCGGGGCGAAGGGCACCACCCGCACCGTGTACTTCCCTGCCTTGGGAGCCGCGAGGATCAGCTCGGGGTCGCTGCTCGACGCCGCGGTGGCCACCGACTCGCCCTTGCCGTTGAGCAGGTAGACGTCGAAGTCAGCCGCGGCGTTCTCCCACTTCACCGACACCTTGAGCTGGTGGTCGCGGCCGTACGTCGACGGCGTGTCCACGTGCAGCGTGAAGTCGTCGCAGGACTCGGGGGCCGAGCAGTCCGGCGTGTCGAGGGCGGTGCCGGTGACGTTCGGGGCGGCGAACGGGCCGCCGGTCCACGAGACGCCGTGGTCGCCGCCGGCAGAGACCGACCCCTCGGCGGGCGTCGCCGCGTCGGCGCTGCCCGAACCGGTGAGGCCCAGCACCGTGAGGCCGGCACCCACGAGCAGCAGCGCCGCCGGGCCGGCGGCGAGCGTGCGGATGGTGGTGCGTGGTGCTGCGCGCATGGAGGTGAACCCTTTCCCGGGACGGCCGGACTCCCCGGTCAACGACGAACGTGCCCCCGCGCTACGGAGGTCAAACTCGGCGGACCCCCCGGTCTGGAGCGCCGTGAGATCGTCGGCCGAAACCCGGTGCCGGCCGGGCGGCCGATGGCCGACGATGTGCCCATGCCTCAGGACCTCAGCCCCGTCGACTGGCCCGTGCGCACCGAGCGGCTGACGATCCGGCCGGCCGGCGTCGACGACGCCGAGGCGACCTGGCGGATCCGGTCGATCCCGGAGGTCAGCCACTGGCTGACCCGCGAGGCCGACGACCGCGAGCGCTACGCCCGGAACTTCGCGGATCCCGAGCGGCTGGCGAAGACCCTGGTCGTCGAGCGGGACGGGGTGGTCGTCGGTGACCTGATGCTGACCGTCGAGGACGGCTGGGCCCAGGCCGAGGTCGCGGACCGGGCCCGCGGCGTCCAGGCCGAGCTCGGGTGGGTGATCGACCCCGCGCACGCCGGGCAGGGGTTCGCCACCGAGGCCGCCCGCGCGCTGCTCCGGATCTGCTTCGAGGACCTCGGGCTGCGCCGGGTCATCGCCCAGTGCTTCGCCGACAACGTCGCCTCGTGGCGGCTGATGGAGAAGCTCGGCATGCGGCGCGAGACCCACTCGGTCCGCGAGTCCCTGCACCGCAGCGGTGAGTGGCTCGACGGGTTCGCCTACGCGATCCTCGCCGAGGAGTGGCGAGAGCGGGGCTGACCGCGCTCAGCTCTCGTGGCTCAGCTCTCGTGGATGGGCTGGTCGGGCAGCTTCTTGACCCGGGTGCGGCGCTTGCGTCGTGCCGGGATCATCGAGCGCATCTCCTCCAGCTTGCCGAAGCAGAGCAGCCGGTCGCCGGCCTCGACCAGCTCCTTGTGCAGCGGGTTCGGGATCACGTTGGCCCCGCGGTGCAGGGTGAGCACGGTGATGTCGCGCTCGTCGAGCCCGGACTCGCTGAGCTTCTTGCCGACCATGTCGGCACCCGGGTGCACGACCAGCTCGGCGACGCCGTACCCGGTGGAGACGCTGAGCCGCTGACGGACGTCGATCTCGGGGAACGCCACCTGGTTGGCGATGTGGTCGATGATCGCGCCGGCCACGTCGAGCTGGGTGGCCGTCTCGATGCCCTCGAGGCCGGGCGAGGAGTTGACCTCCATCACCAGCGGGCCGTCGTTCCCCTCGAGCATGTCGACGCCGGCGACGCGCAGCCCCATGATCTGGGCCGCCCGCACCGCGGTCCGCTCGTACTCCTCGTCGAGCTCGACCGGCTCGACCGAGCCGCCGCGGTGCACGTTCGACCGGAACTCGTCGCCCTGCGCGACCCGGCGCATCGCCGCCACGACGCGGTCCCCGACGACCAGCGCGCGGATGTCACGACCCTTGCTCTCCTTGACGAAGCGCTGGATCAGGACGTTCTGCTGCGTGCTGTGCAGGGTCTCGATGATCGCCTCGGCGACCTTGCGGTCCGGGGCGAGGATGACGCCGATGCCCTGGGTCCCCTCCAGCAGCTTGATCACCACCGGCGCGCCGCCGACCCGCTCGATCGCCGGGATCACGTCCGCACGGTCGCGCACGAACGTCGTGGCCGGCATGCCGATGTTGTGCCGGGACAGGATCTGGGTGGCCCGCAGCTTGTCGCGGCTGTTGGTGATGCCGTACGCCGGGTTGGGCGTGTAGACGTCCATCTGCTCGAACTGGCGCACGACCGCGGTGCCGAAGTAGGTGATCGAGTTCCCGATGCGCGGCAGGATCGCGTCGTAGTGCGACAGCGTCTTGCCCCGGAACTGCAGGTCGGGCTCGTCCCCCGACAGGTCGATGGAGAAGCGCAAGGTGTTCAGGACCTTGACCGTGTGGCCGCGGTCGAGCGCGGCCGTGCGGAGTCGCTGCGTGCTGTAGGCGCGCGGTGCGCGGGAGAGGATCGCTAGCTTCATGCCCATCCTGAGCCGACCGGGGGTGACGGCCGCCCATTCAAGCACCGGGGTGCCACCGGTGGATACGGCGCGGTCACGGAGTGGTCGCCCGGCCGCACGCCGGTGCTGACAGGATGGGCCCGTGTCGACGACCGCTGAGAGCACCATCGCCGGGTGGCGGGAGTGGGTCAGCCTCCCGGACTGCGGCGTCCCGTGGGTGAAGGCCAAGCTCGACACCGGCGCCCGCACCTCGGCGATCCACGCGTTCGACATCGTCGAGTTCGAGCGCGACGGCGAGGCCTGGGTGCGCTACTCGATCCATCCCTGGCAGGGCTCCCGCGAGGACGCCACCACGGTGGAGAGCCGGATCCACGACCGCCGCGTCGTGCGCAGCTCCTCGGGCCACGAGGCCGAGCGGTACGTCGTGCAGATGACCGTCGGCCTGGTCGGCCGGACGGTCACCACGGAGATGACGCTGTCGCAGCGCGACCAGATGGGCTTCCGGATGCTGGTCGGCCGCGAGGCCCTGCGGCAGGGCTTCGTCGTCGACCCGGGTCGCTCCTACCTCGGCGGGCGGCCCAAGATCTCGGTGCGCCGGCGCAACCGGGGTCGCTGATGGCACGCGACTCGTTCGCCATCGGGCCGGTGCGGGTCCGGGCGGGCGCCGCGCGTGACCTCCAGCTCCCGATCACCCGGCTGATCACGGGCGCCGACGTCGGGCTCCCGGTCCGGATCCTCCACGGCCGCGAGGACGGGCCGGTGGTGTGGGTCAACGCGGCGACGCACGGCGACGAGGTCGTCGGGGTCGAGGTCATCCGCCGGCTGCTCACGAGCCTCTCGCCCAAGGAGATGCGCGGGACCCTGATCGCCGTACCGGTCCTGAACGTGCTCGGCGTGATGACCGGGGAGCGCTACCTGCCCGACCGGCGGGACCTCAACCGGTCCTTCCCCGGCTCGGCCCGCGGCTCGCTGGCGAGCCGGATCGCGCACCTGATGATGACCGAGGTGGTCGCCAAGTGCGAGGTCGGGATCGACCTGCACACCGGCTCGGACCGGCGCACCAACCTGCCGCAGGTCCGCGCCGACCTCGACGACCCGCGCACGCGGGAGCTGGCGGCGGCGTTCGGCGCTCCGGTCATGCTGCACGCCCGGATCCGGGACGGTTCGCTGCGGCACGCTGCGCGGGAGCGCGGCGCCACCGTGCTGCTCTACGAGGGTGGCGAGGCGTGGCGGTTCGACGAGTGGGCGATCACCGCCGCGGTGGACGGCGTACGCCGGGTGCTCGCCGCCCTGGGCATGGTCGACCCCGTCGAGCCCGCTGCCGAGCCGAGCGTGGAGTGCCGGCAGAGCGGCTGGGTGCGCGCCCGGCACACCGGCTTCCTCCACCTCGACGTCGAGCTCGGGCAGCGCGTCACGGACGGCGAGCGGCTGGGCAGCATGTCCGACTCCTTCGGCCGCACCCTGCGCCTGGTCCGGGCGGACCGGACCGGCATCGTGATCGGCAGGACCGAGGCGCCGGTCGTCAACGGCGGCGACGCGGTCGTGCACATCGGCGACCACGAGGGGTGATCGAGCGCCGGCTGCGCGAGCTCGGCGCCTGACGGCGAACCGCGGCGGACCGAGCGGTCCCGTCCCTAGACTCGCGACGTGGGCGTGACGATCGGGACCAGGACGCTGAACCGGGCGTGCGGCCTGTTCGGCGTGCTCTTCGGCTTCGCGGTCATCCCGCTGAGCCTGTGGCCGCTGTTCTGGGCCTGGGTGGCCTGGCAGACGGGCGACTGGCTCTACGTCGCCTACGACATCGCCGTCTCGCTGCTGTGGATCGGCGCGATGCTCACCTTCCTGCGCGAGTACGACCGCTGGCAGAAGAAGAAGGGCCTTCAGTAGCCCGAGCCGGCGCCGCAGACGAAGAACGGAAGGGAGTCCCACTCCCTTCCATTTCCAACGTATAGCGCACCGGGGGGCTTGCGGCAAGACCCCCGTCAGGCCGCAGAATCGCCGGCCGTAGCCAGAAACCTACGGGCGGGGAGCAGTGAGATGCGGCTGGTGTTGTCGACGTATGGATCGCGCGGGGGTGTCGAACCGCTGGCGGGTGGCCGCGACGCTGCTGCTGGAGCGGAGCCGAGGTCGTGAACCCGCTGACCACCAGCGCGTTCGACCTCTCGGCCCGCCTCGCGCCGAAGGCCGACCCGGCGCTGATCGTCGGCGACGAGCAGCACTTCGCGGCCATGGCGAGGTCCCTCGAGCAGTCGATCGCCGACCTGTCGGACCGTCTCGATGCCGCCCGCAGGGAGGCCGGCGGCACCGGCCAGGAGGCCATGGACCGCGACCTGGAGGTCCACCGGCTGACCGCTCGCCTGCGCACCCTCCGTCGCTTCGGTCTGGACCTCTGCCTCGGGCACATGGTCACGGCGGACGACCCGGAGCCCGTGTACGTCGGCCGACTCGGCCTGACCGACAGCGCGGGCCGCCGGCTGCTGCTCGACTGGCGCTCCCCCGCGGCCGAGCCGTTCTTCGGAGCGACCCACGCCAACCCGATGGGTCTGTCGAGCCGCCGCAGGTACCGCTGGACCCGCGGCCGGGTCAGCGACTACTGGGACGAGGTGTTCACCGCGGACGGGTTCGACGGACACGCCGCCGCCCTCGACGACCAGTCCGCCTTCGTCGCCAGCCTGGGCAGCAGTCGCTCACCCCGGATGCGGGACGTCCTCGGCACCATCCAGGCCGACCAGGACGCGATCATCCGCGCAGGGTCCCGCGGCGCGCTCGTCGTCGACGGCGGGCCGGGCACGGGGAAGACCGTCGTCGCCCTGCACCGGACCGCCTACCTCCTCTACTCCGACCCGCGCCTCGGCCACCGCCGCGGCGGCGTCCTGTTCGTCGGTCCGCACCAGCCCTACCTGGCCTACGTCTCCGACGTCCTCCCCAGCCTCGGCGAGGAGGGCGTGCAGACCTGCACGGTGCGGGACCTCGTCCCCGAGGGTGCCGCGGCCGGGCCCGAGGCCGACCCCGACGTGGCCCGGCTGAAGTCGTCGGCGGACATGGTGGCCGCCATCGAGCCGGCGGTCCGGCTCTACGAGGAGCCGCCCACCGAAGGTATGGAGGTGGAGACGCCGTACGCCGACCTCTGGCTCAGCGCCGACGACTGGGCGGAGGCGTTCGAAGCCCCAGACCCCGGCACGCCGCACAACGAGGCGCGCGACCAGGTCTGGGAGGAGCTGCTCACCATCCTGGTCGACAAGGTCGACGACGAGGACGTCTCGCGCGACCTGCTCCTCCGGTCGCTCCGGCAGGACCGGGAGCTGGCCGCCACCTTCAACAAGGCGTGGCCCCTGCTCGAGCCGACCGAGATCGTCGAGGACCTGTGGACGGTGCCGGCCTACCTGCGCCGGTGCGCCCCGTGGCTCGAGCCGGACGAGGTGCGCACGCTGCGGCGTGCCGACCCGCGAGCCTGGACCGTGTCGGACCTGCCGCTGCTGGACGCGGCCCGGCTGCGGGTCGGCGACCCCGACGCGTCACGACGCAGGCGGCGGCTGGAGGCCGCCGTCGCGGCCCAACGGGAAGAGATGGCCACGGTCATCGACCACCTGATCGAGACCGACGACTCCGAGATGCACGTGATGTCGATGCTGCGCGTCGAGGACGCGCAGAGCGTGATCATCGACGAGGACGCACTGTCGACCGCCGATCCCGATCTCCTCGCCGGCCCGTTCGCACACATCGTGGTGGACGAGGCGCAGGAGCTGACCGACGCCGAGTGGCAGATGCTGCTGCTCCGCTGCCCGTCCCGGAGCCTGACCATCGTCGGGGACCGCGCGCAGGCCCGGCACGGGTTCACCGAGTCATGGCAGGAGCGGCTCCAGCGGATCGGGCTCGACCGCATCGACCTGGCGTCCCTGAGCATCAACTACCGGACGCCGGAGGAGGTCATGGGCGAGGCGGAGCCGGTCATCCGGGCGGTGCTCCCGGACGCCAACGTGCCGACCTCGGTCCGCAGCACCGGCGTACCCGTCGTGCACGGATCCGTGTCGGACCTGGGCTCGATCCTCGACTCGTGGCTGGCCGAGCACGCCGACGGGATCGCCTGCGTCATCGGCGTCGGTGAGATCGACGACGGCGCGTTCCGGGCGTCGTCCCGCGTCCGGGCGCTGACCCCCGAGCTGTCGAAGGGCCTCGAGTTCGACCTGGTCGTCCTCATCGACCCGGACACGTTCGGCACCGGCATCGAAGGAGCCGTCGACCGCTACGTCGCGATGACCCGAGCCACCCAGCGGCTCGTCATCCTCACTGGTTCGTGAGTCGTGGCCGGCTGCGCGAGAGCGCAGCGCTCAGTGCGCCATGTCGACGAAGCGCGAGTAGTGGCCCTGGAAGGCGACGGTGATGTCCCGGGTGGGGCCGTTGCGGTGCTTGGCGACGATCAGGTCGGCCTCGCCGGGGCGGGTCGACTCCTTCTCGTAGACGTCGTCGCGGTGCAGCAGCACCACCATGTCGGCGTCCTGCTCGATCGAGCCGGACTCACGCAGGTCGCTCATCATCGGCCGCTTGTCGCCGCGCTGCTCGGGGCCACGGTTCAGCTGGGAGAGCGCGATGATCGGGATCTCCAGCTCCTTGGCCAGCAGCTTGATCTGCCGGGAGAACTCCGAGACCTCGAGCTGGCGGGACTCGACCTTCTTGCCCGAGGACATCAGCTGGAGGTAGTCGATGACCATCAGCCGCAGGTCGTGACGCTGCTTGAGCCGCCGGGCCTTGGCCCGGATCTCCATCATCGTCATGTTCGGGGAGTCGTCGATGAACATCGGCGCCGAGGAGACCTCGCCCATCTTGCGCGCCAGCTTGGCCCAGTCGTCGTCGTTCATCGCGCCGTTGCGGATGTGGTTCAGCGGGACCTTCGCCTCCGCCGACAGCAGGCGCATGGTGATCTCCGAGCGCGTCATCTCCAGGCTGAAGAAGACGCTGCTCAGGTTGTTGTGGATCGAGGCCGCGCGACAGAAGTCCAGAGCCAGGGTTGATTTCCCCATGGCAGGACGCGCCGCGACGATGATCATCTGGCCGGCGTGCAGGCCGTTGGTGAGGTCGTCGAGGTCGGCGAACCCGGTGGGCACGCCGTAGAGGCCGGCCTCCCGGTTGCCGATCGCCTCGATCTCGTCGAGGACGCCGTCCATGATGTCGCTGAGCGGGACGTAGTCCTCGCCCGAGCGCTTGTCGGCGATCTTGTAGACCTCGGCCTGCGCCTGGTCCACGACGTCGTCGATCTGGCCCTCGCCCGCGTAGCCGATCTGCACGATCTTGGTGCCCGCGTCGACCAGCTTCCGCAGGATCGCCTTCTCCCGGACGATCTCGGCGTAGTAGCCGGCGTTGGCCGCGATCGGCACGTTCGCCGACAGGGTGTGGAGGTACGGCGCCCCGCCGATCCGCTGGAGCTCGCCGCGGCGCTGGAGCTCGGCGGCGACGGTGACCATGTCGACCGGCTCGCTGCGGCCGTACAGGTCGATGATGACGTCGTGGATGGTCTCGTGGGCCGGCCGGTAGTAGTCGGTGCCGCGCAGCACCTCGGTGACGTCCGCGATCGCGTCCTTGGACAGCAGCATCGAGCCGAGCACGGACTGCTCGGCGGCCATGTCCTGCGGCGGGGTGCGGTCCCCGGGGCGGCTCGGCCGCTCGCCGGGCGCGTAGGGCGCCGGACCGTCCCCCCACTCCTCGAAGGGAGGCTCGGCCAGATCCCGCGGGTCACGCCCCCGGTCGTGCTCCGCAACGCTCACCCTGGGCCTCCTGAAATCCTCTGCGAACCGACCCCGCTCGAGCCCCGCCGAGGGTAGTCACAGCCGCCGACGGCCGGGGCTCGCGCCCCTGGTCCGGCCACCCCGTGCGCCGTCCCGGCGCCTCGGGAAGCCCTCTCCGGCCCGGCCGGCGACCCCCGGACCGTACGTCGCCGACCACCCCAGGTGAAAGCCCGTTGTCCACAGGTCCTGTGGATAACGGGTCCAAGGTCGTGGACGACACGCGGGGAGTTGTGCACCCACTGGGGAGAGGGCTGTGGAGAAAGGGTGGAAAATCTCCAATATCAACGGTCTGACCTGCGAAAACGTGGTTCCACAGCTGTGGACAGAAAATACCTCGTCCCGGATCTCGTTCACCGTCCCGACGCCTTCCGGACGCCTCCCGCTATGTCGACAAAGCGGTCGGACCCCGGGATTCCCACAGGTTGGGGATGGTTACCCACAGGGGGGTAGGACTAGTTCCTGTTGGGAGCAAGGTCACGTTCTGGTTCTTACCGTGACTAGAGTGTGACCATGCGCACCTCCGCGGACCGCGAGATCTGGCGGCTGGCTGTCCCCGCCTTCCTCGCGCTGGTCGCCGAGCCGCTGTTCCTGCTGGCCGACGCGGCGATCGTCGGCCACCTCGGCACGGCACCGCTGGCGGGCCTCGGCATCGCCGGCGCCGTCCTGCAGACCGCGGTCGGCCTGTGCGTCTTCCTGGCCTACGGCACCACCGCCGGCGTCGCCCGCCACCTCGGTGCCGGGGACCTGCGCGGCGCGCTCACCCAGGGGATCGACGGGGTGTGGCTCGCGGTCGCCATCGGACTGCTGACGACCCTGCTCGGCGTGCTGCTCACCGACCCGCTGGTGCACCTCTTCGGAGCCTCCGACAGCGTCACCGGTCCTGCTGCGACCTACCTGCGGATCGCGTTCCTCGGCACCACCCCGCTGCTCGTCATGCTCGCCGCGACGGGGGTCCTGCGCGGGCTCCAGGACACCCGGACGCCGCTCCTGGTCGCGGTGGCGGGCAACGCGCTCAACATCGTCCTCAACCTGCTCCTGGTCTTCGGCGCCGGCCCGCTCCCCGGCCTCGGCATCGCCGGCTCGGCCCTCGGGTCCGTGCTCGCCCAGGCGGCGAGCGCCGCGGCCCTGCTCCTGGTCGTCGTCCGCGCCGCCCGCCGCGAGGGCGCCCCGCTGCGTCCCGACCTCCCGGGCATCCGCGCCGCCGCCCACGCCGCCGTCGCCCTCGTGGTCCGCACGCTGACCCTGCGGGCGGCGCTGCTGGTCACGACGTACGCCGTCACCCTGACCGCGACCGACAGCCGCGCCCAGGAGGTGGACCTCGCCACCCACCAGCTGGCGCTGACCATCTGGACGTTCCTGGCCTTCGCCCTCGACGCCATCGCCATCGCCGCGCAGGCGATCACCGGCCGCTCCCTCGGCGCGGGCGACGTGGCCGGCACCCGCGCGCTGACCCGCCGCATGGTCACCTGGGGCGTCCGCAGCGGCGTCGTGACCGGCGTGCTGCTCGCGGCGGCCAGCCCCCTGCTCGGCCGCCTCTTCACCGACGACGAGGCGGTCCAGCGGTTGCTGGTCCCGGTGCTGCTCGTCGCCGCCGCCGGCCAGCCGGTCGCGGGCGTCGTCTTCGTGCTGGACGGCGTGCTGATCGGCGCCGGGGACGGCGGCTACCTCGCGCGCGGCGGCCTGCTCACCCTCGTGGTCTACGCCCCCGTCGTGCTGGCCCTCGCCGCATCCTCCGCCGGCCTGGTCGCGATCTGGGTCGCCTTCGCGAGCGTGTTCATGGGCGCCCGCCTCGTGGTGCTGGTCCGTCGCGCGCGTGGGGACGCCTGGCTGGTGACGGGAGCCCGTCCGACCCCGGCCCGGGCCACGTAGGTTGGGCGCATGAAGCCGCTCCAGTCCGTCGCGATGGGGCTGGTCATCGTGGTGCTCGCGGCCCGCTTCCACGGGTACGACGCCCTGCCCGACCCGGTCGGCTGGCTGCTCGTGCTGCTCGGGGTGCGCGCCCTGCCGGGGACCGTCCCGCACCGCGACGGCCTGCTGGGGCTCGGCGCGCTGGCGGGGGTCGTCTCCGCGATCGTGTGGTTCCCGTCCGTCACCGACGCGCTGTACGACGCCGACGCGTCGCTGGGCTGGGCGGCCAACCTGCCCGAGGTCCTGTTCGCGGCGCTGCTGTGCCACGCCCTGGCCGCCACCGCCGAGCAGTCCGGCGACAAGAAGGCCGCCCGCCGGCTGCGGCTGACCCGGACCGGCCTCCTCGTCGTGGCGGTCCTCCCCGTGCTGGTCTTCGGCGCCGGGCTGTCCGGGTTCGAGCTCACGTCCTACGTCGCGGCCGGGCTCGTGCTGGTGCTGCTCATCTGCCTGCTGTTCGCCTACGCCGGCCGCCCCTGGGCGGTCGCGCCGGCCGAGACCGCGGAAGACCCGTCACGTGCGACAGGGGCCGCCCCTCCCGAAGGAGGAACGGCCCCTGAGGCGTGAGCTGAGCTGCTCGGGTGGGTCGTCAGCCGGGGATGACGTTGAGGGCCACCGTGGCGGACACCTCGTCGTGCAGCTTGACCGAGACCTGGTGGGAGCCCAGCGACTTGATCGGGTTGTCGACCACGATCGTGCGCTTGTCGACCTGCTCGCCGGTGGACTCGGTGAGCGCGCCGGCGATCTCGGCGACGGTGACGGCGCCGAAGAGGCGGCCACCCTCGCCCGCACGGACCTTCACGCTGACCGGAGCGGCCTCGAGCTTGGTCTTGATCTGGCCGGCGTGGTCGTGGTCGCGGACCGCACGCGAGGCGCGGGCGGACTTGATCGACTCGACGGTCTTCTCGGCGCCACGGGTCCAGCGGATCGCGACACCGCGCGGCACGAGGTAGTTGCGGCCGTAGCCGTCCTTCACCTCGACGACGTCACCGGGGCCACCGAGACCGGTGACCTCCTGGGTCAGGATGAGCTTCATCTGTTCGGCTCCTCTCAGCGACCGGTGGACGTGTAGGGCAGCAGGGCGAGCTCGCGGGCGTTCTTGACGGCGATGGCCACGTCGCGCTGGTGCTGGACGCAGTTGCCGGTCACCCGACGGGCGCGGATCTTGCCGCGGTCCGAGATGAACTTGCGGAGCAGGGCGGTGTCCTTGTAGTCGACACCGGTCGCCTTCTCCTTGCAGAACTGGCAAACCTTCTTCTTGGGCTTGCGAATCACTGCCTTGGCCATTGTGGTGCTTCCTTTCTAGAAGCCCGGCCCAGAGTGGTTACTGGGCCGGAATGGTTGAGGGATTCGTGTTGGGTTGGATCTCGATCTCCCCGCCTGATCCGCTGCCTCGCAGGCTCGGCAGCGGGGCGGTGAATCAGAACGGAGGCTCGTCCGAGCCCACGCCGGGAGCGCCCCACGGGTCGTTGCCCTGGGGCCCGCCCGACTGCTGGCCGCCGCCGTAGCCACCCTGGCCACCGCCGGACTGCGGAGCCGGGGTCGTCGCCCACGGGTCGTCGCCGCCGGACTGCTGGGGACGGGACTGGCCGCCACCCTGCTGCCCGCCGCCGTAGCCGCCCCCGCCGCCCGAGCGGGAGGCGCGGGTGACCTTGGCGGTGGCGAACGCCAGCGCGGGGCCGACCTCGTCGACCTCGAGCTCCACGACGGTGCGCTTCTCGCCCTCGCGGGTCTCGTAGGACCGCTGCTTGAGGCGACCCTGCACGATGACGCGCATGCCGCGCTGCAGGGACTCGGCGACGTTCTCCGCGGCCTGCCGCCAGACCGAGCAGGAGAGGAACAGCGCGTCGCCGTCCTTCCACTCGTTGGCCTGCCGGTCGAAGGTGCGCGGCGTCGACGCGATCCGGAAGTTGGCCACGGCCGCCCCCGAGGGGGTGAAGCGCAGCTCCGGGTCGTCGACGAGGTTGCCGACCACGGTGATGACGGTGTCGCCTGCCATGCGGGTCTCCTAGCTAGTTCTGATCAAGGCCGCGCCCATCGTTGCCGTTGGCACCGACAGGCGGAAGGGTTTCATCCACAACCGGCGCTCAGTGAGCGTCGGGGCGCATGACCTTCGTGCGGAGGATCGACTCGTTGAGGCTGAGCTGGCGGTCGAACTCCTTGACCGTGGCCGGCTCGGCGCTCAGGTTGATGACGGCGTAGATGCCTTCGGCGTTCTTCTTGACCTCGTAGGCGAGCCGGCGACGTCCCCAGACGTCGACGGACTCCACGGTGCCACCGTCGTTGCGGATGACGTTGAGGTACTTGTCGAGCGACGTCTCAACGGTGCGCTCTTCGATGCTGGGGTCGAGGATGACCATCACTTCATAGGCACGCAAAGCGGTCTCCACCTCCTCTGGACTAGGGCGACCACGGTCTCTCCGTGGCAGGAGGGCGATGCGTTCCCGGCCGTGACGTGCGACGAGTCGTACGACGCGGGCGGGTGTCTCGTGCCTGCCGGCCCCGTCGGTGGGGCGGAGACAAAGACGTCACAGGCTAGCAGCGGCGAGGGGGGCGCCCGAAATCCTCCGGACCTGCCCTGGGGACAACCACCACCCGAGGTCGCTCCCGGTCGGTAGCCTCCCGGCGATGACCCGATCCTCCCAGGCGCCGCTGGCCGGCCGCTACCTGCTGGTCGACCAGATCGGCGCCGGTGGCATGGGGTCGGTCTGGCGCGCCTGGGACCTGCGGAGCCGACGCTTCGTCGCCGCGAAGGTCCTCGGCCAGCACGACGCCGGGCTGCTGCTCCGCTTCGTGCGTGAGCAGTCGGTGCGGATCCAGCACCCCCACGTCGTCACCCCGCACGGCTGGGCGGCCGACGACGACGTGGTCGTCTTCACGATGGACCTGGTCCGCGGCGGCTCGGTGCAGACGCTGATCAGCGACCACGGGCCGCTTCCCGAGAGCTACGTGGCGGTCGTGCTCGACCAGACCCTCCAGGCGCTGGAGGCGATCCACGCCGCGGGGGTCGTGCACCGCGACATCAAGCCCGCCAACCTGCTGCTCGAGCCGACCGGCACCGACCGTCCCGTCGTCCGCGTCGGCGACTTCGGGGTGGCCGCGCTGGTCGACGACGTACGCCTCACCCGGGTCCCCGGCGCGATCGGCACCGACGGCTACATGGCGCCCGAGCAGGTCCGGGGAGCGGCGCCCGACCCGCGCCAGGACCTGTACGCCGCCGGCGTCGTCGCCGTGCAGATGCTCACCGGTCGCGTCCCGCGCCGGCCACGCGGGGCACCGCCGGGACGGCTGCAGCCGCTGCTGGACAGCCTGACCAGCCCCGAGCCCGGGCAGCGGCCACCGTCGGCCTCGGCCGCCCTCGCCGAGCTCCGCCGGGTCGGCGTACCGACGGGCGCGCCCTGGCAGCACGACCCCGACCCGCCCGAGGTGCTCGACCGGCTCGACGCCGTGCCCCCGCCCACCCGCGACGCGACCGCGACCCGCGTCGCGATCGCCTGCTTCGTGCTGGCGCTGGTCCTGTGCGCGGTGGCGCTGCGCCTCGTCGTCGTCTGACCGGTCAGCGACCGCGGCGCCTCCCACCAGCACCATCCCGACCGCGACGAGGAGGGCGGCCACCGCGAGCAGCCCGAAGGCGAGCCCCCAGGGCCGGGTCTCGGCCAGCCTGCAGGACGTCCACGCCGAGACGAGTCACCGCCGCCCCCTTCGGACTGCTTCGCTGCTGCGGACCGCGGCCTGAGTCCACCGTGGATCCGGACGCTGAGGTGAGACTTCCACGCGGGACCGACGGAAAACCTCGGATCTCCCCGACGGGGGAGGACCCGCACCGGGCCGTCCGGGGCCGAGCGGCCTTCCTAGGATGGCCGGATGAGCATCAGCATCGGAGCCCACGTCGACCAGACCGACCCGATCGCCGAGGCGAAGGCCCGGCAGGCACCGCTGGTGCAGTTCTTCCTCGGCGACCCCCAGGGCTACAAGGGCCCGGAGTTCGCCTACGCCGGCGGGGCGGAGGGCCTCAGGGCCGACGCGGAGGCCGCCGGCATCGACCTCTACGTCCACGCGCCGTACATCGTGAACGTCGCGACGACCAACAACCGGATCCGGATCCCCAGCCGCAAGCTGCTCCAGCAGCACGTCGACGCGGCCGCCTCGATCGGCGCCAAGGGCCTGATCGTGCACGGCGGACACGTCAACAAGGCCGACGACCCCGAGAAGGGCTTCGACAACTGGCGCAAGGCCGTCGAGGCCACCGACCTGAAGCTGCCGCTGCTCATCGAGAACACCGCGGGCGGCGACAACGCCATGACCCGCTACCTCGAGCGGATCGCCGGGGTGTGGGAGGCGATCTCGGCGACCGAGCAGTTCGACATGGTCGGGTTCTGCCTCGACACCTGCCACGCCCACGCCGGTGGCAACGACCTGGCCACGGTGGTCGAGGACGTCCGGCGGATCACCGGGCGGATCGACCTGGTGCACTGCAACGACAGCCGGGACGACTTCGACTCCGGCGCCGACCGGCACGCCAACTTCGGGAACGGCCGGATCGACCCCGACCTGCTGGCCGCGGTGGTCCGCGACGCCGGCGCCCCGGTCGTCTGCGAGACCCCGGGCGGGGCCGAGGAGCACCGGGCCGACTTCGCCTGGCTGCGGGAGCGGCTGTAGGCCACAGCGTGCGGCCCAGGGTGCGCCCCGGCGCACGCTGACCCACGCGACGCCCGGGTGCCGGACGGCCCGGTAGCCTCGCCGGGTGACTTCCCCACCCGCGATCTCCGGCCCGCTGACCGTGCGCGACGTGACCGAGCAGGAGCACCTCGACTTCCTCCGCGGTCGTCGCTCGGCGAGCTTCCTGCAGACCCCGGCCTGGGGCCGGGTGAAGTCGGAGTGGCGCCGGGAGTCCCTGGGCTTCTTCCGTGGGGACGACCTCGTGGGCGTGGGCCTGGTGCTCTACCGCCAGCTCCCCAAGGTCAAGCGCTACCTCGCCTACCTGCCCGAGGGCCCGGTCATCGACTGGGCCGACGACGACCTGGCCGCCTGGCTCACCCCGATGACCGCGCACCTGAGGAGCCGGGGCGCGTTCGGCGTACGGATGGGTCCGCCCGTGGTGACCCGGCGCTGGACCGCGGCCCAGGTCAAGGAGGGCATCGCCGACGAGGGGGTACGCCGCCTCGGCGACCTGGCCCCGTCCGAGCGCGACCACACCGGCGCCCGCGTGGTCTCCCAGCTCGACGAGCTGGGCTGGATCCGGCAGTCGGTCGAGGGCGGCTTCGCGGCCGGCCAGCCGCAGTACAACTTCCAGATCCCGCTGCGCGCCGCCGACGGCTCCCCCCGCACCGAGGACGACGTGCTCAAGGGCATGAACCAGCTCTGGCGCCGCAACATCAAGAAGGCCACCAAGGAAGGCGTCGAGGTGGTCTCGTCGACCACGGCCGCCGAGGCGCTCGAGCTCCTGCCGGCGTTCCACGAGCTCTACGTCCACACCGCCGAGCGGGACCACTTCACCCCGCGGCCGCTGTCGTACTTCCGCACCATGGTCGAGGCCCTCGGCTCCGAGGAGCCGGACCGGATCCGGCTCTACCTCGGCCGTCACGAGGGTGACCTGGTCGCCGCCACGATCGCGATCCGGGTGGGGGGCCACGCCTGGTACTCCTACGGCGCCTCCTCCACCGAGAAGCGCGAGGTCCGTGGCTCCAACGGCGTCCAGTGGGCGATGATCCGCGACGCCCTCGCGGCCGGCGCCGACGTCTACGACCTGCGCGGCATCACCGAGACGCTGGACTCCGACGACCCGCACGTCGGCCTGATCCAGTTCAAGGTCGGCACCGGCGGCGAGGCCGTGGAGTACGTCGGCGAGTGGGACCTGCCGATCAGCCGGCCGCTCTACAAGGCGTTCGACATCTACATGAGGCGACGCGGATGAGCCTGACACTCACCGTCGACGGCGACCGCTGGCGCCGCCACCTGCGCTCGGTGGCCGAGGCCAACCCCGGCCTGGTGCCGGTCGCGAAGGGCAACGGCTACGGCTTCACGGTCGGCCGGCTGGCCCGCAAGGCGCAGTGGCTGCACGACCAGGGCCTGGGCGGGGACACCCTCGCGGTCGGGACGTACGACGAGCTCCCGCACGCCGACCGGCGATTCCACGGCGACCTCCTCGTCCTCACGCCCTGGCGGCCGTTCGGCAGCGCCCTGGAGACCGACCCCGCCCTGGCGCCGCGGCTGGTGCACACGGTCGGGCGGGTCTCCGACCTCGCCGACCTGCTGGCCCGCCAGCCCGACGCCCGGTTCGTGCTGGAGCGGGTGACGAGCATGCTCCGCCACGGCCTGTCGGCACGGGACCTGTGGACCGCGGCCCGGATGCTGCACGACCACCCGCGGGCGCGGCTCGAGGGCATCGCCCTGCACCTGCCCCTGGCGCAGGGCACGCACCTCTCGGAGGTGCAGCGGCTGATGAACGACGTCGTGGCGGCCGAGCTGCCCGAGGGCGGCACCGGCGCGACCACGGTGTGGGTCAGCCACCTGACGCACGGCGAGCTGGACCGGCTGCGCGCGGCGTACCCCGACTTCACCATCCGTCCGCGGATCGGCACCGACCTGTGGCTCGGCGACCGCGGCGCGCTGCGGGTGACCTCGACCGTGCTCGACGTGCACCCGGTGGAGCGGGGTGACGTGTTCGGCTACCGGAGCCGCACCGCGCCGAAGTCGGGTCACATCCTCGTGGTCTCCGGCGGCACCGCGCACGGCATCGGCCTCGAGGCACCCACCGGGGGTTCGTCGATCAAGGCCCGGGCGGCCACCCTGGCCCGCGGCAGCCTCGACGCGGCCGGCTTCGTGCGCTCGCCGTTCTCCATCGACGGCAAGCAGCGCCTGTTCGCGGAGCCGCCGCACATGCAGGCCTCGATGCTGTTCCTGCCGCACGGCGCCCACGTGCCGGCGATCGGGGACGAGATCGACGTGCGGGTCCGGTTCACCACGACCGCGTTCGACCGGGTCCTGGTCAGCTGACCCCGCGCGGCAGCGACAGCGACGGCGTCCTCGAGGGCCGGGGCGCCGGCACCCAGTCGCGCACCGGGTCGTGCTGGGGGCGCAGCACGTCGCGCACCACGATGCCGACCAGGTAGAGCTCGGCCGCGATCCGCAGCAGCACGGCCACCCAGTAGAAGCCGGTGTCCCCGCCCGAGGACGGCGCCAGGTAGCCGCCGAGGTACCACCACACCGCGGCGAAGTAGAGCACCTCGCCTGCCTGCCAGACGATCTGGTCGCGCCACCGCGGCCGGGCCAGCGCCGCCAGCGGCAGCAGCCACAGCACGTACTGCGGTGAGTAGACCTTGTTGACCAGCAGGAAGCCGGCGACCACCAGGAAGCCCAGCTGCGCCAGCCGCGGCGTCGCCGGTGCCAGCAGGCCGAGCAGCAGCACCCCCAGGCACCAGGCGCCGAAGAAGAGCCAGGACACGGCGTTGATCGTGTGCACCCCGACGGTGCCGTCGGTGGCCTGGGCGATGACCAGCCAGATCGAGCCGAGGTCGGCACCCCGGTCGGAGTTGAAGTTCCAGAAGACGCGCCACTCGGAGGGGCCGGTGAGGTAGGCGGGGAGGTCGGCCAGCACCCAGGCGGCCACCGCCGAGCCGGTCGTCACCGCGAAGGAGCGCCACCGGCCCTGCCGCGCACAGATCACCAGCAGGCCGCCGAGCAGGAACAGCGGGTAGAGCTTGGTGGCGGTCCCGAGCCCGATGAGGACGCCGGTCAGCACCGGCCGGTCCCGCGACCACGCCCAGAGCGCGCCGGCGACCAGCCCGACCGCCAGCAGGTCCCAGTTGACCAGCGCGGTCAGCGCGAGCGCCGGGGAGAGCGCGAAGATCGCCGCGTCCCAGGGCCGGTTCCGGTTCACCCCGCTGAGGAACCAGGCCGCCAGGATCGCGACGGCGGCCAGGCCCAGGGCGTTCACCACCACGAAGAGCCGGGACTCGGCCATCACGTCCGTGTCCGCGGCCAGGGCCTGGGGCGACTGGGCGTACCGCGGCTCGATGTCCGGCGACCCGCTCAGCCAGTGGGTCACCCAGGCCGTCGCCCACGCCCAGTAGGCGATCCCCACCGGGTACTCCATGACGTCGTACCGCGCCCGCACCTGCGAGTCGTCGGTGTAGGGCCAGTTCAGCTCGACGAACCCGCGGTCGGTGTAGAGGTAGGGCAGGTCGGAGTAGCACATGTGGGAGTAGCGCGCGTCCCCGTTGCGCCAGGAGTCCTGGTAGCAGTCGGTCTTCTGCAGCATGCCCAGGGACAGGCAGACCGCGGTGAGCGCCAGGACGACGCGCACCGGTGTCCACCACCGGTGCCGTCCGGCGTGCTCCCCCACCGGGCCGCCGACCCCCTCGCTCAGGGCGGCGACGACGGGGTCGTCCAGCGTCGGGTGGACGCGCGCGTCGCTCTCCCCGGGCGTCACTGCCCGGAGTACCGGCGCGGCTCCGTCGACGCCATCGTCTTCGGTGACTTGCTGGGCTTGTTCCCGGGCTGGGACGGCGACTGCGACGGCGAGCTCGACGTCGAGTCGGACGGCGAGTCCGACGGGCAGCCGAGGACGCCGCACGGGTCGCTGGGCGACGGCGGGTGGGTGTTGGTCTGGCCCGGTGGCGTCGGCTTCGTCGTCGCCGAGTCGCTCGGCGACGTGCTCGGGCTCTGGGACGGCGTCCTGCTCGGCTGCGGCGCCTGGGTCGGGGACGGCGGCGGCGTGTACGGGTCGTGGCCCGTCTCCGGCGCGGTGCCGTCGACGTACGCCGGCGGCGGGAAGTCCTCGACGGCCAGCCCCTCCATGTCCCGCTGCATCACCGCGGTCCAGGTGTCGGCCGGGTAGTCCGCACCGAAGTACGACGGCAGCCAGCCGTCGAGCTGGTCGTCACCGTCGCCACGGACGTACATCACCGCGGTCGAGAGCTGCGGCGTGTAGCCCACGAACCACGCCGAGGAGACCTGGTCCTTGCTGTTGGTGGCGGTGCCGGTCTTGCCGGCGGCCGGACGCCCGAGCGCCAGCGCGGCCTGGCCGGTGCCCTGCTGCACGACCTGCTGCATCGCGTAGGAGGTGTCCGCGGCGATGTCCTCGCTGACGGCGTCCTTGGTCGCCTGCTTGTACGACCACACGGTCTCGCCGCTCTTGTCGACGACCTTGTCGATGACGTGGACGTCGGCCCGCTGACCGCCGTTGGCGATGGTGGCGTAGGAGTTGGCGAGGTTGATCGGGCTGATCCGGGCGCGGCCGAGCGTGATCAGCGTGTCCTTGGGCGAGAGGTCCTTGGTGGAGCTCGGGATGCCCGGGTAGTCCTTGTCGGCCTCCGGCGGCGGCACGCCGAGCCTCTCGGCCGTCTCGTAGATCTTCTTCGGTCCGTCCGGGATGGACGCGGACATGTCGACGAAGGCCGTGTTGATGGACTCCTGCAGCGCGTACGTCGCGTTGACCGCGGCGCCGTAGTCGTTGCCGAGGCCGTCGGGGCCGGTGCCCTCGTTGTTGACGGTCAGGCCGTCGGGGAACTCGTAGGGCGAGTTGCCCTCGAAGGTGTCCTTGAGCGAGTAGCCGTTCGCCAGCGCCGTGGCGAGCGCGATCGGCTTGAAGGTGGAGCCGACCATGCCGCCGGCGACCGCCCAGTCGATCTGGGACTCGAGGTAGTCCTGGCCGCCGTAGAAGCCGCGCAGGGCGCCGGTGCCCGGCTCGACGCTGGCGACCGCGATGTGCAGGTTCTTGTCGGAGAAGCCGTCCGGCCGGGCCTCCTTCACGCCCTCCTCGGCCGCCTGCATCGCCTTCGGGGTGAACGTCGTGGTCACCCGCAGTCCGCCGCCGTCGATCTCCTCGTCGCTGAACCCCAGGGAGTGCAGCTCGGTCTTCACCAGCGAGAGCATGTGGCCGCGCTGGCCGCCGTACTGGCTCTGGGCCTCGATCTCCGGGAAGACCGGCAGGTGGCGCTCGGCCCGGTCGGCCTGCTCGGCGGAGATGTTCCCCATGTGGGCCATGCTGCCGAGGACGTAGCCGTAGCGCTCCTTGAGGTTCTCCTTCGCGTCCTTGCCGTTGGCAGGGTCGAACAGCGTCGGGTTGTTCAGGACGCTCGCCAGGACCGCGCACTCCTTGAGGCTCAGGTCCTTGGCGTCCTTGTCGAAGTAGGCCTGCGCGGCGGCCTGGACGCCGTACGCGCCACGACCGAAGTAGATCGTGTTGAGGTAGCCCTCGAGGATCTCGGACTTGCTCAGCTGCTGCTGGATCTTCAGCGACAGGACCGCTTCCTTGAGCTTGCGCTTGTAGGAGCGCTCCTGGCTGAGGTAGAGGATCTTGACGTACTGCTGGGTGATCGTGGACGCGCCCTGCGTCGAGTTGCCGGCCGCGTTGCTGAACGCCGCGCGGAGGATGCCCTTGGGGTCGATGCCCTTGTCGGTCCAGAAGCTCTGGTTCTCGGCCGCGACCACCGCGTCCTGCATCTTCTGCGGGACCTCCTTGAGCGGGATCGAGTCACGGTTCTGCGTGGCGTACTGGCCGAGCTGGGTCTTGCCGTCGGCGTAGTAGACGAACGACGTCTGCGTCCGGAAGTCCTTGTTCGGGTCCGGGATGTCGATGGTCTTGTAGAGGTAGAAGAGCCCACCCGCCAGCACCAGGCTCCCCGCGAGCGCTGCCACGAGCAGCCACTTCCCGACGCGCTTGAGCCGGGCCTTCGTGCTCGTGGGGGGCTTGGGGGGTGTCTTGTCGGCGGAGCCGGGGGCTCTGCGCTTTCCACTCAACTTCGGCTCTCCGGGGGCTCGGGGGCGCGTACGACGGGCAGGTCGAAGCGCCCGTCGGCGGGGGGCGACCTCAACAGGGTACGCATCCCCCGCATGGCGCGCCGTTACACCCATCTGGTTCACCTCAGCTGGATATATCGGTACGATATGTCGCATGGCACGACGTGCGGAGACCATCGAGCTGGCAGTCCTGGGGCTGCTGCACGAGGGACCCATGCACGGCTACGAGCTGCGCAAGCGGCTCAACCTCATGCTCGGCTGGGGCCGCGTGCTGTCCTACGGCTCGCTCTACCCCACGCTGAAGAAGATGCTCCGGGGGCAGCTGATCGAGGAGGCGGCGGCGACGCTGACCCCCGTGACGCGGCGCCCGCGCATCGTCTACCAGGTGACCGAGGCCGGCCACCGCGAGTTCGAGCGGCTGATGTCGGAGGTGGGTCCCACCGCCTGGGAGGACGACAACTTCGACATCCGCTTCGCCTTCTTCGGTCGCACCGACATGGAGATCCGGCTGCGCGTGCTCGAGGGCCGCCGCACCCGCCTCCAGGAGCGGCTGGACCGGGTCCAGAACCAGCTGGCGATGACCCAGAAGGAGGTCGACCGGTACGCCGCGGAGCTCCAGCGGCACGGCGTCGAGTCGGTCGAGCGCGAGGTCCGGTGGCTCTCCGAGCTGATCCAGGCCGAGCGCCGCTACGAGGAGCAGGCCCCCGACGAGGCCACTCCTCCCCAGCCAGCCAGCACCCCCACCACCGCCACCAGGCAACCAGCCGGCCCCACGGCCGATCAGTAGTGAGAAACAGGAAGGAATCCCGATGGGTTCGGTACGAGTAGCAATCGTGGGAGTCGGCAACTGCGCCACCTCCCTGATCCAGGGTGTCGAGTACTACAAGGACGCCGACCCCGAGGGCACCGTCCCGGGGCTCATGCACGTCACCTTCGGTGAGTACCACGTCAAGGACGTCGAGTTCGTCGCCGCCTTCGACGTCGACGCCAAGAAGGTCGGCTTCGACCTGTCGGAGGCCACCCAGGCCTCGGAGAACAACACCATCAAGATCGCCGACGTGCCCCCGACCGGGGTCATCGTCCAGCGCGGCCACACCCTCGACGGTCTCGGCAAGTACTACCGCCAGACGATCGAGGAGGCCGACGGCGAGGGCGTCGACGTCGTCCAGGTCCTCAAGGACACCAAGGCCGACGTGCTCGTCTCCTACCTGCCGGTGGGCTCGGAGCAGGCCGACAAGTTCTACGCCCAGTGCGCGATCGACGCGGGCGTGGCCTTCGTGAACGCGCTGCCGGTCTTCATCGCCTCCGACCCGGTGTGGGCCAAGAAGTTCGAGGACGCGGGCGTCCCGATCATCGGCGACGACATCAAGTCCCAGGTCGGCGCGACCATCACCCACCGCGTGATGGCGAAGCTGTTCGAGGACCGCGGCGTGGCGCTGGACCGCACCTACCAGCTCAACGTCGGCGGCAACATGGACTTCAAGAACATGCTCGAGCGCGAGCGCCTGGAGTCCAAGAAGGTCTCCAAGACCCAGGCCGTGACCTCGAACCTCAACGGTTCGCTGGCGGGCAAGATCGACGACAAGAACGTCCACATCGGCCCCTCCGACTACGTCGCCTGGCTCGACGACCGCAAGTGGGCCTACGTGCGCCTCGAGGGTCGCGCCTTCGGCGACGTGCCGCTGAACCTGGAGTACAAGCTCGAGGTCTGGGACTCCCCGAACTCCGCCGGCATCATCATCGACGCGATCCGCGCGGCGAAGATCGCCAAGGACCGCGGCATCGGCGGCCCGCTCATCTCGGCGTCGTCCTACCTGATGAAGTCCCCGCCGGTGCAGCTCCCCGACGACGAGGGCCGCCGCCGCGTGGAGGCCTTCATCCGCGACGAGGAGTGATCTCCCCGGCGGGCCTCGACCCGTCGTGAGCTCACGCTGAAACGCCTCGACCCGTCGTCAGCGACGACGGGTCGAGGCGTTTCGTACGTCAAGAAGCGACGGGTCGGCGTTCTGCCTCGGCCTTGACCCGCTCCAGGGTCTGGCGCATGCCGGCCAGCAGCTCGTCGGTGAAGACCTGCTGACCGCCGAGGGCGATCCGGGTGAGGCCGCGCGAGACGCCGGAGACGCCCTCGGGCGCGAGGCGCCGCTGGGTCACGCGGGTGCCGGAGCCGGCGGGCTCGAGGCTGAACGACCAGACGGTCCAGTTCTCCTTGATCCGGAACGCGAACTCGCGGTGCGGCTCGAAGGTCACCACCCGCGCCTGGGTCGGCCAGAACAGCGGGCCCCGGCGGTTCAGGTTGAAGAACCTCGTCCCCTCCTGCACCGGGCGACCGCGCACGACGGTCTTCACGACCTGCGGGCTCCACGACGACATCCGGGCCACGTCCGAGACCAGCGCCCACACGGCGGCCGGTGGCGCCTCGACCTCGATCGTCTCCTCGAGCAGGGGTTCGACATCGACACTCACGGTTCTCTCCAGTCAGCCGGGGGCACTGGCCGCGAACCTACCGGCGGTATGGCCGCGCCGTCAGTGACGGCGGCCACTCAGCGGCGCGGTCGCAGCCCGTCGAGCAGCAGGTCGAGGACGGCCTCCATCCGCTCGGCGAGGCGCGGGTCACCCCACTCGTCCGCGTGCGCGGGGTGGTGGAACAGCGCCGTCGCCTGGAGCACCGCCCAGCCGGCCGCCTCGGGGTCCGCGACCGCGAACACACCGCCACCGACGCCGTCACCCACGATCCGGGCGACCTGGGCGGCCAGGTGCTCGACGTGGGCGCCGACCACCTCCCGGGACTCGTCGGTGAGCCGCCGGAAGGTCGCGAAGAGCTCCGGGTCCTCGCGGGCGATGCCCTGCTTGGTGGCAGCGAGCAGGCGGACCCAGGACCGCAGCCGCTCGTCCGGGGCTCCCGGGCCCACGACCACCTGCTCCAGGGGTGCCGACACCCGGTCGAGCCAGCGCTCGGTGACGGCGTCCCGCAGCGCTGCCTTGCTCGGGAAGTGCCGGTAGACGGAGCCGTGGCTGACGTCGAGGGCCCGGGCCACGTCCACGACGGTCGTCTTCGCAGGACCGTAGCGGCGCAGGACGTCCTCGGCCGCCACGAGGATGTGCTCCCTGGTCAACGGCTCCCCCACGGGCGGCAAGGTTACTTCTCGCTGTCGAGGAACGACATCTGCGCGGCGTCGTACCGGGTGCCGGCGACGGCGTCGACCGGGACGGCAGCCTCGATCGCAGCCAGGTCGTCAGCGTCGAGCGCCAGGTGCAGCCCGCCGAGCGACTCCTCCAGCCGGGTCCGGGTGCGGGCCCCGACGAGCGGCACGATGTCCTCGCCCCGGGAGAGCACCCAGGCGATCGCGACCTCGGCGACGCCGGCCCCACGGGACGCGGCGACCGAGCGGAGCGCCTCGACCAGGCGCAGGTTCGCGTCGAGGTTCTCCCCGCTGAAGCGCGGCAGGTGCGCCCGGAAGTCGCGCGGGTCGCGGTCGGCGGTCCAGTGCCCGGAGAGCAGGCCCCGGGACAGCACGCCGTACGCCGTGATGCCGACGCCGAGCTCACGGGCGGTCGGCAGGATCTCGGCCTCGATGGCGCGCGAGATCAGGGAGTACTCGATCTGCAGGTCCGAGATCGGGTGCACCGCGTGTGCGCGACGGAGGGTCTCGGCGCCGACCTCGGACAGCCCGATGTGCCGCACGTACCCGGCCTGGACCAGCTCGGCCATCGCGCCGACGGTCTCCTCGACCGGGATGGTCGGGTCGAGGCGGGCCGGCCGGTAGACGTCGACGTGGTCGGTGCCGAGACGACGCAGCGTGTAGGCCAGGAAGTTCTTGATCGCGGCGGGCCGCGTGTCCACGCCGACCCAGGACCCGTCCGGGCCGCGGAGCGCGCCGAACTTGACCGAGATCACCGCGCGGTCGCGGTCCCGGCCCCGCAGGGCGTCGCGGAGCAGCATCTCGTTGTGGCCCATCCCGTAGAAGTCCCCGGTGTCGAGGAGCGTGACTCCCGCGTCGAGCGCGGCGTGGATGGTGGCGACGCTCTCGGCGTCGTCGGCCGGCCCGTAGAGGTCGGACATCCCCATCAGGCCGAGGCCGAGGGCGGAGACGGTGGGCCCGGTGGCGCCGAGCCGGCGGGTGGAGGCAATGGCAGCGGTGGTCATGCCCCCATCATGCCGGATGAATGACAGATTTCAAACTTTGTCAGTCGATGCAACCGCGGTGGCCACGAGCAGCTCGGCCGCAGCCCGGGCCTGGGTCGCGGCCTCGGGGTCGGCGTCGAGCGCCCCGCTGGCCAGGCCGCCGTCGAGCAGCAGGGTGAGCGAGCGCGCGAGCCCGTCCGGGTCCCGCGCCCCGGCCTCCGCGGCGAGTCCCTGGACCCAGGCGAGCACCTCGCGCTTGTGGGCCACCGTGCGGTCGTGCACCGGCGTCCCGGGCACCGCCTCGGCGGCAGCGTTGATGAAGGCGCAGCCGCGATAGCCGTCCCGGCGGCAGGCCGACCCGAGCGCGTCGAAGAGCCCCACCAGCTGGTGCGCCGGGTCCGGGCCGGCGGCCTCGGCCGCCGCGTGCAGCTGTCCCGACCAGACGCCGTCGACCTTGTCGAGGTACGCGAGGACGAGCTCGTCCTTGGACGGGAAGTGCTTGTAGAAGGTGGCCTTGGCGACACCGGACTCGGCGATGATCAGGTCCACCCCCACCGCCTTGAGCCCGCGCGCGTAGAACAGCCGGAAGGCGGTGTCGAGGATGCGGTCGCGAGCGGCGGACAGAGGCATGGCTTGATAATAGACAGACCTGTCTGTTAGCGTCCACTCATCGATAGACAGACCTGTCTATCTCCCGCACCTCCAGAAGGAATCCCATGAACATCGCAGTCCTCGGCACCGGCATGGTGGGCCAGGCGATCGCCGGCCGCCTCCACGAGCTCGGCCACTCCGTCGTGGTCGGCACCCGCGACCCCGCGTCGACCCTCGCCCGCACCGAGCCGGACGGCATGGGCAACCCGCCGTTCGCCGCCTGGCACGCCGCCCACCAGGGCGTCGCCCTGGCCACCTTCGCCGACGCGGCCGCCGGCGCCGAGCTGGTCGTCAATGCCTCGAACGGCGCCGCGACCCTCGAGCTCCTCCGACTCGCCGGGGCCGAGAACCTCGCCGGCAAGCCGCTGCTCGACATCGCCAACCCGCTCGACTTCTCGCAGGGCTTCCCGCCCAGCCTCTTCGTCAAGGACACCGACTCCCTCGGCGAGCAGGTGCAGCGCGAGTTCCCCGAGGCGAAGGTCGTCAAGGCGCTCAACACGCTCACCGCCACGCTGATGGTCGAGCCCGAAGTCGCTCGGCCAGAGCAGCACCGTCTTCGTCTCCGGCGACGACGCCGGCGCCAAGGCGACCGTGGTCGCCCTGCTCGAGAGCTTCGGCCACGACGACGTGATCGACCTCGGCGGCCTCGAGACCGCGCGCGGCACCGAGATGCTGCTGCCGGTCTGGCTGCGGCTGATGAACGCGCTCGGCACCGCGCAGTTCAACTTCAAGATCGTCCGCTGAGATGAGGCTCGGCCAGTGAGGCTGGGCGTCCATCTCGTCGCCTTCGACGCGCCCGGGGGTCCGGCCGGCATCGCCCCGATGCTGGCCGCCCTCGGGCGAGCGGCCGACGAGGCCGGCGTGGACAACCTGTCGCTGATGGACCACCACCTGCAGCTGGAGTTCCTCGGCGACGTGCACGACCCGATGCTCGAGGGCTACACCACCCTCGGCTTCCTGGCCGCCCACACCAGCGCGGTCGAGCTGCAGCTGCTGATGACCGGGGTGACCTACCGGCACCCCGGCCTGCTCGCCAAGACCGTCGCCACCCTCGACGTCCTCTCCGGCGGCCGGGCCGCCCTCGGCCTCGGCGCCGCGTGGTACGAGCGGGAGCACCGGGCGTACGGCGTCCCGTTCCCCAGCCTGAAGGAGCGGTTCGAGCGGCTCGAGGAGACGCTGCGCGTCGTGCGACAGATGTGGAGCGACGACGACGGGCCGTTCGAGGGCACCCACTACCGGCTCGCGGAGACCATCTGCGCCCCGCAGCCGCTGCACCGGGTGCCGGTGATGGTGGGCGGCAACGGCGAGCGGAAGACCCTGCGCCTGGTCGCACAGCACGCCGATGCCTGCAACCTCGTGCTCGGCGGGGACGACCCCGCGGCCGAGGCCCGGCACAAGCTCGCGGTGCTCCGCGCGCACTGCGAGGACGTCGGACGCCCGTACGAGGAGGTCCGGCGCACCGTCATGCTGCCCAGGCCGCTGGACCCCGCCCGCGATGCCGACCGCTTCCTCGCCCGGATGGAGGAGCTGGCCTCCGTCGGCATCCAGGAGGTCCACGTCGTGCCCCTGGGTGCGGCGGCTGCCGACCCGGTCGGCTTCGTGCGTGACCTCGGCGCCCACGTCGTACCCCACCTGTCCCGCATCTGATCCCCACCCACGAAAGGCACCCGCCCCCCATGTCTCGGACCCTCGTCCTGCTCGCCCACCCCGACCTCGAGTCCTCCCGCGTGAACAGCGCGCTCGCCGACGCCGTGCGCGACCTGCCCGGCGTCACCCTTCGCGACCTGGTCGCGGCCCGCGGCGAGTCCGGCTTCGACGTCGCGACCGAGCAGCGCCTGCTGCGGGAGCACGACCGCGTCGTGCTCCAGTTCCCCTGGTACTGGTACTCGGTGCCCGGTGTCCTCAAGGAGTGGATGGACCAGGTGCTGACCTACGGCTTCGCCTACGGCACCGGCGGCGACGCCCTGCGCGGCAAGACCCTCCAGGTCGTCACCAGCACCGGCGGGCCCGACGCGTCGTACCAGCCCGGCGGCTACAACCGCTTCACCATGACCGACCTGCTCCGCCCGGTCGACGCCACGGCCCACCTCTGCGGCATGACGCTCGCGGCACCCCTCGTCGTGCACGGTGCCCGCACCCTCGACGACGCCGGGCTCGCGAGCGTCGGCGCCCGCTACCGGGCCCTCCTGGCCGAGGACTCGCTCCTGGCCACCGCCTGACGGCCTGACCCGGCCGGACGCGCGGCCGGGTCAGCCCCGGGCGGCCCACCAGTCGCGCAGCGCAGCCTCGGCGGCCTCGGTCGACATCGGGCCCTGGTCCATCCGCAGCTCCAGCAGGAACTGGTAGGCGAGGCCCACCTCGCGGCCGGGGCCGATCCCGAGGATCTCCATGATCTGGTTGCCGTCGAGGTCGGGCCGGATCGAGGCCAGCTCCTCCGCCTCCGACAGCCGCGCGATGCGGGTCTCGAGGTCGTCGTAGGTGCGGCGCAGCCGGTCGGCCTTGCGCTGGTTCCGGGTCGTGCAGTCGGCGCGGGTGAGCACGTGGAGGCGCTCGAGCTCCTCACCGGCGTCGCGGACGTAGCGGCGTACGGCGGAGTCGGTCCACTCGCCCGAGCCGTAGCCGTGGAAGCGCAGGTGCAGCTCCACCAGCTTCGTCACCGCGTCGATCTCGTCGTTGGAGAACCGCAGCGCCTTCATCCGCTTCTTCGTGATCTTGGCGCCGACCACGTCGTGGTGGTGGAAGGTGACGGTGCCGTCGTCGAGGAAGCGGCGGGTCCGCGGCTTGCCGACGTCGTGCATCAGCGCGGCGAACCGGGACACGAAGTCCGGGCCGCCGCCCGGCAGCCGCGACTCGAGGTCGATCGACTGCTCCAGCACCGTGAGGGTGTGCTCGTAGACGTCCTTGTGCCGGTGGTGCTCGTCGCGCTCGAGGGCGAGCGCGGGCAGCTCGGGCAGCACGTGGTCGGCCAGGCCGGTCTCGACCAGGAGCGTCAGCCCGAGCCGGGGGTACGGCGCGCAGACCAGCTTGACCAGCTCGTCGCGGACGCGCTCGGCCGAGATGATCTCGATCCGGCCGGCCATCTCCCGCATCGCGGCCACGACCGCGGGGTCGACGGTGAAGCCGAGCTGGGCGGCGAACCGGGCCGCCCGCATCATCCGCAGCGGGTCGTCGGAGAAGCTGTCCTCGGGGCGCCCGGGCGTGCGCAGCACCCGGTGCGCGAGGTCCACGACGCCGCCGAACGGGTCCTCGAAGGTCCGGTCCGGCACCGACACCGCCATCGCGTTCACGGTGAAGTCGCGCCGGCCGAGGTCGCCGGCGAGGGTGTCCCCGAAGTCGACGTCCGGCTTGCGCGAGGTCGGGTCGTAGGTCTCCGAGCGGTACGTCGTGATCTCGACCTGCCACTCGCCCTTGCGGCAGCCGATGGTGCCGAAGGCGCGGCCCATGTCCCAGATCGCCTCGGCCCAGCCCCTGAGCAGCCTCTCGGTCTGCTCCGGGCGGGCCGAGGTCGCGAAGTCGAGGTCGTTGTGCCGGCGTCCGAGCATCGCGTCGCGCACCGGGCCGCCGACCAGCGACAGCTCGTGCCCGGCGTCGCGGAAGCGGCGTCCCAGCTCGTCGATGACCGGGGAGATCCGGTCCAGCTCCGAGGCGACCGAACGCTGGACGTCGGTCATCTGCAGAGGCGGCGGCGGGGCGTCAGGCACGGAGGGCAACTCTAGCGGCCGGGCCGTCCGCGCCGGGCCGGAGCACCACCCCGGGGCCGGCTGGGCCGACGGCTAGAGTCAAGGCCGTGCTCCGCCCCACGACGCTGCTGCCTGCCCTCGTGGCGGTCGTGGCGACACTGGCGGGGGTGTCTCCGGCGACTGCCACGACGGACCCCGAGTCGCAGCCCGCCTCCACCGAGAGCACCGTGCACCCCACCCAGGTGCAGACCCGCGCCGTCCACGCGCCCCGCGCGGCCGCGGACCGGACGCCGTTGTCGGTCACCATCGACTCGCTCAATCCGTCCTACGTGCCCAGGACCGGACCGGTCCGGGTCACCGGCTCGGTCACGAACGAGGACGACGCCCCGTGGACGACGGTCAACATGTTCGCCTTCATGGGGGAGACCCCGATCCGCTCGACCGCCGAGCTCGCCGACGCCGGCGACGTCGACCCGACCACCGACGTGGGGCCGCGCATCACCAGCCCCGGCAGCTACGACACGATCGACCGGATCGGGCCCGGGGAGACGATGCAGTTCTCCATCACGGTCCCCCACCGCCTGCTCGACGTGACCGAGCCCGGCGTCTACTGGTTCGGGGTGCACGCGCTCGGGGAGGGCCCCGACGGGCGTCTCGAGGGCGCCGACGGTCGCGCCCGCACCTTCCTGCCCCTGGTGCCCCGCACCAGGCAGGCGGTCGACACCGCCCTGGTGCTGCCGCTGCGGCGCACGGTCTCCTACGCCCCGGACGGCAGCGTCGAGGACGTCGAGGGATGGAGCGCCGCCCTGTCGCCGGGCGGCCGGCTGCGCTCGATGGTCGACCTCGGCGCCGCGGCCGGGTCCCGCCCGATCACCTGGCTCCTCGACCCCGGGCTCCCCGACGTGGTGCGCACGCTCGCCCTCGGCAACCCGCCGCGCTCCCTGGCGCCGGACCTCAAGGAGCCGGCCGACGGCACCGGCCAGACCGCGCAGCCGGACGCGTCACCCTCCCCGTCCGGGGAGGCGGACGGCGGCGACGACACGGCCCAGGACCAGGCGCTCGCGGACGTCACCGAGTCGGGCAACGCCTGGCTGGACCGGCTGCACGAGGCCCTCGACGGCCCCGAGATCCTCGCCCTGCCGTACGGCGACGTGGACGTCTCGGCAGCGGCCGAACGCAGTCCCGGGCTCTACCGGCGGGCCCGCAAGCGCAGCGGCAACGAGCTGGCGCCCTGGGGACTGCCGATGACTCCGGCCGTGGCGTCGCCCGGCGGGTACCTCGACCCCTCCGCGCTCGGACCGACGCCGGGCCGCTCGACCGTCCTGGTCACCGACAAGATGTTCGGCGCCGACCCCCCGGCGGTCGCGGAGACCAAGGGGGCGCGCCTGGTGACGACCTCCACGGACACGGCGACCGGTGGCCCCGGCCCCGACGACCCGCTGGCCCCGGTGGCGATGCGCCAGCGCATCCTCGCCGAGGCCGCCCTGCGCCTGCTCAGCCCGCACCCGTCGCCGCTGGTCGTGGTGCTGCCGTCCTACTGGAACCCGAGCAGCAGCACCGGCTTCTTCGAGGGTCTCGACGTCGACTGGCTGCACCTCACCACGGTCAGTGCCGTGGCCGGCAGGAGCGCTCGAGCCGTGTCGCAGGACCAGCTGGACTACCCACCCCGCCTCGACCGCAGCGAGCTCGACAGCGCGAACTTCTCATCGGCCGCGGCACTGATCCGGGCCGGCGAGACCCTGCAGAACGTGCTCACCGACAACGACAGCGTGGCCTCGACGGTGGCCGACCAGGCGATGCGCTCCACGTCGTACGGCCACCGGGCCAGCCCGGACGGGGCCCGGGCGGCGACGGACCGGTCGCGCGCCTGGATCGATCAGGAGATGGGCTCGATCCGGATCGACGCCCCGCCCGCCGTCACGCTGTCCAGCACCAGCGGCCGCTTCGCGGCCACCATCAGCAACGGCCTCGACGAACCGGTGACGGTCAGCATCCAGGCGCTCACCGACGAGCCGCGCGCCATCCGGGGGCCCGAGACGGTCGACATCGGTCCGGGAGGGCGCACCAGCGTGCTGCTCAACGCGTCGTTCCGGCGGCTGGGCGTGCACAACGTCACGCTGGTCGTGACCGATGCCGAGGGAGTCCGCCTCGGCTCCTCCGACGAGCTGCCGATCCGCTCGGCACAGGTCAGCAAGGTGATCTGGCTGATCCTGGGCACCGGCGTGGCCCTGCTGTTCGGTGCGATCGCCGTCCGCCTGTTCCGGCGGGTGCGGGCCACGGCCAGGGCGGCGAGGCAGTGATGAGGAGGTGGTCATGAGCTCCTCGGAGAGCCAGAAGATCCTGAGCGCCAGCGCCGTGATGGCGGCCGGCACCGTGGTGTCCCGGCTGAGCGGGTTCGTGCGCGCGTTCCTGCTCACCGCGGCCCTCGGCAACCTGCTGCACGCCGACCTGTTCACGATCGGCAACACGATCCCGAACATGCTCTACATCCTGCTGGCGGGCGGCGTGTTCAACGCCGTGCTGGTCCCCCAGCTGGTCCGCGCGATGAAGAACGACCCCGACGGCGGCGAGGCCTACACCAACCGCATCGTCACCCTGGCCGCGCTGTTCCTCGCCGTGGTGAGCGTCCTGCTGGTCGCGGCCGCTCCCTGGGTGATGTCGCTCTACCTGAACTCCTGCTACGACTCGGCCGGCCTCACCGACCAGCGCGAGTCGGTGATCGCCTTCGCGCGCTACTGCCTGCCGCAGGTCTTCTTCTACGGGATGTTCGTGCTGGTCGGGCAGATCCTGAACTCCCGGGGCCGCTTCGGGCCGATGATGTGGGCGCCGATCGCCAACAACGTCATCTCGGTCGCCGTGCTCGTGGTCTACCTGCTCGTCTACGGCCCCGTCGCCAAGGGCCAGGAGTACAGCGCGTTCACCTCCGGACAGGAGATGCTGCTCGGCATCGGCGCGACCGTCGGCATCATGGTCCAGCTGCTGATCCTGCTGCCCTACCTGCGGGCGGCCGGCTACAGCTACCGGCCCCGCTTCGACTTCCGCAACACCGGGCTCTCCCACACGCTGCGGCTCGGTGTGTGGACCGTGCTCTTCGTCGTGGTCAACCAGATCGCCTACACCGTCGTCGTCCGGCTGGCCTCCGGCGGCACCGGCTGTGGCACCGGCGGCGAGACCGGGACGGGCTACACCGTCTACTCCACGACGTTCCTGATCGTGATGGTGCCGCACTCGATCATCACGGTGTCGCTGGCCACCGCGATCCTGCCCCGGTTGGCCGCCCGGGCCGCCGACGAGGACCTGCGCGGCCTCGCCCACACCCTCGGCGGCACGCTGCGCACCGCGCTGGCCGTGATCATCCCGTTCGCCTGCCTGATGCCGCTGATCGCCGGCGACGTGGCCAACACGGTCTCCTTCGGCGCGGTCCGCGACAGCTACCAGCTGTTCACGCTCTCGCTGGCCCTGTTCGGACCGGCCATCCTGCTGTTCACCGTCCACTACCTGATGCTGCGCGGCTTCTACGCCCTGGAGCGGACCCGGACGGTCTTCTACATCCAGTGCGCCGTCGCGGCCACCAACATCGTGGTGGCGTTGGCGCTGGTCACGGCCACCGACGCCGAGCACACCTCGCCGGCGCTGGTCGTCGCCTACGCCGCGTCGTACGCCGTGGGCTCGGTGCTGTCGTACGCCGTGCTGCGCCGTGTCCTGGGCGGCCTGGAGACGCCCGCGCTGGTCCGCTTCCTGGTCCGGATGGCGATCGCGGTCGCCGTCTCGACGACGGCGGCGTTCGTCGTGCTCCGCCTGCTCGGAGTCCTCGGGGACGACCCGAACAACGCCGTCGCCGCCCTGCGCGCGATGCTCGTGACCCTCGTCGACGTCGGCCTCTTCGTGGTCCTGGCCAGGTTCCTGCGCCTGACCGAGGTGACCGAGGTCGTCGACATGGTGTCGAGACGCCTCCCGTCCGTGAGGGGCCGCTGAGCCTACGATGACCACTAGTCCGCCAAGAGGGGAGCTGCGTGCCGAAGTCCATCCGGCCCGGTGACGTCCTCGCCGACCGCTACCGACTGGTCGACCTGCTCGTCGAGAGCAGGAACGGCCGGTTCTGGCGTGCCCACGACCGCGTGCTGGAGAGGCACGTGGCCCTGCACGTGCTCGACGCCGACGACGACCGGGCAGCGCTGCTGCTGGAGGCAGCCCGCCAGTCGGCGACGGTCCCGGACCGGCGGCTGCTCCGCGTCCTCGACGCCGACCAGGTCGACGGGTTCTGCTACGTCGTCAACGAGTGGGGCGCCGGCAGCTCGCTGGACATCATGCTGGCCACCGACGGGCCCCTCGCGCCGCGCCGGGCCGCCTGGCTGGTCTCGGAGGTGGCCACCTCCGTGGCGGCCGGCCACGACGCCGGCGTCGCCCACGGCCGGCTGGTGCCCGAGAACGTCCTCATCGACCGCACCGGGTCCATCCGCGTCATCGGCTTCAGCGTCGACGCGGCCCTGCACGGCCTCGCGCCGGGCCGGGTGTCGACCGACGTCGCCGATCTCGGCGGGCTGCTGTACGCCGCGCTGACCGGCCGCTGGCCCGGGGCCTCGACCTCCGGCGTACCGGCGGCGCCGCAGGAGCACGGACGGGCGCTGCGGCCGCGGCAGGTCCGCGCCGGCATCCCGCGCCCGCTCGACGCGCTCTGCGACCAGGTCGTCAACCCGTACGCCGGCCACGGGTCCCGCGACGCCCACGACCTGACCACGGCCCGGGGCATCGGCGAGTACCTGCGCGAGTTCGTGGGCGACCCGACCGGGATGGCCGAGGCCGAGGCGGCCAGCCACAGCGGAACCCGCACCGTCGGGGTGCCGAGCATGGCCTCGGCGCGCTCCGCGCCGCCACCTCGGCGTCCGGAGCCCGTTCCGGCCGCGGACCCGACGCCCGACCGACGCCCGAGCCGATGACCGAGGCGATGCCCGCGGCCGTCGAGCCCGACCCCGACGCCGAGTCCGGGCAGCCGGCGCCCGCCGGCGCCGACGACGCGACCGGTGAGCAGGCCGAGACGACGGTCACGCCGGCCACGCCGGCCCGGTCGGTCGAGCAGCCCACCCAGGCCGGCCTGCCGATCTTCGACGACGACAACGACGACGTGTCCTGGCTCGCCGCCCGGCCGACCCCGCCGCCGCCCCCGCCCCCGTTCGAGGAGGTCCCCGAGCGGCCGCTGTTCGCCCCCGAGCCCGCCGAGGGGCAGCCGGCGCGCAAGGCGCGCCCGCACGTCGCCGCCGCGACGGGCTCGCGGGACTACTGGCCCTGGGACACCGGCCCCGGGACCGGCTCCGGCGTGATCCCGGTGGCCGAGGACGAGGAGGACGACGACGACGAGGTCCCCGGTCGCAGCTGGCTGCGGCTGGCGTTCGCGATCGGCGCGAGCCTGCTGCTCCTGCTGGCGATCGTGGTCGCGTTCAACCTCGGCCGTGGGCGCACGCCGCTCGGCGCCAAGCCCGAGGACACGCCGTCGGAGTCTCCCTCCCCGAGCTCCTCGCTCGCCCCGATCACCGGCCTGACCGCCCAGGACTTCGACCCGCAGGGCGACCCGCCCGAGGAGCACCGCGAGCTGGCGCCGCTGGCGGTCGACGGCAACCCCGCGACGGCCTGGCGCACGATGACCTATGACCAGAACATGGGCCCCGGCGGCCTCAAGACCGGCGTCGGCCTGACGATCGACCTCGGCGACGTCCACGACGTCTCCGTCGTCGAGCTCACGCTGGTGGGCGCCCCGACCGGCGTCTCGCTCTACGTCACCGACCGGGCCCCCGCCGCCGTGGCCGGTCTCACCCCGGCGGCGACCGTGGACGCGGCCGCGACCAAGCAGCGGGTCACCCTCGACCAGCCGGTGCGCGGCCGGTTCCTCACGGTCTGGCTGACGTCGCTGCCGCAGGCCGAGGGCGGCTTCCGCGGCGAGGTCGCCGAGGTCGCGGTCCGCGGATGACCGGTTCCCCCTGGGCCGACGACGTCAGCGACGCCGACCTGCTGCGCGCCCACGTCGGGGGTGACACGGACGCGTTCGGGGTCCTCTTCGCCCGGCACCGGGACCGGCTCTGGGCGGTCGCGCTGCGCACCATGGGCAACCCCGACGACGCGGCCGACGGCCTCCAGGACGGCCTCGTGGCGGCGTACCGCCGGGCCGGGTCGTTCCGCGGCGAGGCCGCCGTGACCACCTGGCTGCACCGGGTCGTCGTGAACGCGTGCCTGGACCGGATCCGGGCCTCGCGCTCGCGCCGGGCCGACCCGCTCCCCGACGACCTCGAGGAGTACGAGCGCCGCGGCTCGCTCGCCTCGGCCGCGCCCGACACCGAGGACCCCGCCGAGGTCGCGGTCCGCGGCGACCGCCGGGAGGCGGTGCTCGCCGCACTGGCGACGCTGCCCGCCGAGCAGCGGGCGGCCCTGGTGCTCGTGGACATGGAGGGCTACCCGGTCTCCGAGGTGGCCGAGATGCTCGACTGCGCGGTGGGGACGGTGAAGTCGCGCTGCTTCCGCGGCCGGGCCCGGCTCGCCGAGCTCCTCGGGGTGCTGGCGCCGGGGGGTGAGCGGGACCACCCGCCGGAGGGGAACCCCGACCCCACGCCGTCCGTCCGATCCACCGACGCCCCTCGCGGGCCACCCGCACCGGGCTGACCCGACCACCCAGCACCGGCCGGCACCAGAAGCCCGCACCAGAAGCCCGCACCACGACGCCCGCACCCGAGAGGAGGTACCCGATGCCCGACCAGCCCGACCTGACCCCCGAGCAGGAGCAGGAGGTACGCCGCCTCCTCGCCGACGCGCGGCACACCGAGCCGATGCCCGCCGACGTCGCCACCCGGCTGGACCGGGTGCTGGCCGACCTCGCCGCCCAGCACGGCGACACCTCCCCGGACGACGGCACCGACTCGGTGGTGGCGATGGCGTCCAGGCGCCGGCGCCGGGTCACCTCGCTGCTGGTGGCAGCGGCGGCGGTCGTGGCCGTCGGTGTCGGCCTCGACCAGGTCGTCGACACGGGGGGCTCGGGCGACAGCGCCTCCACCGCCGATCGCGCCCAGGTCGCCGAGTCGGCCGGCTCCGGGTCCGACCGGGGCAAGGACGAGCCGAAGCCGAACACCGACAGCCTGACCGGCAGCGCGCCGGCTCCCGAGATGGCCTTCGCGCGACCGGTCCGGGTCCGCCCGGACCACTTCTCCGCCGACGTGGCCCGGGCCCAGCGGCTGACCCACCGGTCGCCGGCGTTGGACGCCCGCGAGCTGCAGGCGCTCAAGGACGCACGCGGCAAGGTCGACTGCACCCCGGGTGACTGGGGCTCCGGCACCTTCGTGCCGGTGGTGTACGGCCGCCAGCGGGGCGTCCTGGCCTTCCGGGCCGTCAACGGGGACACCCAGGTCGTCGACCTGTTCGGCTGCGGCGGCTCCGCCGTGCTGCGGTCGATCACGCTGCCTGCGCCCTGACCGGAGCGAAGCGTGGCACCGCGGGGACGGTTGCCCGCCCGGCGCCCCGCAGCGGGGAATGCCCCTCGCCTACGATCGGTTGAACCGACAGTCCACGATCGAGGAGTGAAAGCGCCCCATGTCTGAGTCCGGCACCCGCAACGTCATCATCATCGGCTCGGGTCCGTCCGGGTACACCGCGGCGGTGTACGCCGCGCGGGCGAGCCTGCACCCGCTGGTGTTCGAGGGGTCGGTGACCGCCGGCGGCGCGCTGATGACCACCACCGAGGTCGAGAACTTCCCCGGCTTCCGGGACGGCATCATGGGCCCGGCCCTGATGGACGAGATGCGTGCCCAGGCCGAGCGCTTCGGCGCCGAGCTCGTCCCCGACGACATCGTCGAGGTCGACCTCACCGGCGAGGTGAAGGTCGTGAAGACCGCCACCGACACCTACACCGCCCGCGCGGTCGTCCTCGCGACCGGCTCCGGCTACCGCAAGCTCGGCCTGCCCCGCGAGGAGGAGCTGTCGGGCCGCGGCGTCTCGTGGTGCGCGACCTGTGACGGCTTCTTCTTCCGCGACCAGCACATCGCGGTCGTCGGCGGCGGCGACTCCGCGGTCGAGGAGGCCACCTTCCTGACCCGGTTCGGCTCCAAGGTGTCGCTGATCGTGCGCCGCGACGAGCTGCGCGCCTCGAAGATCATGCAGGAGCGCGCCTTCGCCGACCCCAAGCTCGAGATCGTCTGGAACTCCGTGGTCGAGGAGATCAACGGCGAGGACCGCCTCGAGTCGGTCACCCTCAAGGACACCGTGACCGGCGAGACCCGCCCGCTCGAGGTGACCGGCCTGTTCATCGCCATCGGCCACGACCCGCGCTCGGAGCTGCTGCAGGGCCAGGTCGACCTCGACGACAACGGCTACGTCCTGGTCGAGCACCCCTCGACCGCGACCAACCTGCCCGGCGTCTTCGCGGCCGGCGACCTGGTCGACCACCACTACCGCCAGGCGATCACCGCCGCCGGCACCGGCTGTGCCGCGGCGCTGGACGCGGAGCGCTACATCGCGACCCTCGACCATTCGGCCACCTCCCAGCAGGAGGCGCAGGAGGCCGTGGCCGAGGAGCCGATGAGCTCGACCGTCCAGACCGCCGGCATCTGACGCCGGCACTGACCCGTGCATCTGGCGCCGTGGTGTCGGGGAACAACTGTCCCCGGCCTGGTGTTGACTGAGCACTGATCTTCAAGAGAAAGGGAGTTCCCGTGGCGAACATCGCTGCCGTGACCGACGCCGAGTTCGAGGCGCAGGTCCTCAAGTCCGACAAGCCCGTCCTGGTGGACTTCTGGGCCGAGTGGTGCGGGCCGTGCCGTCAGGTGTCTCCGATCCTCGACGAGATCGCGTCCGCCCACGGCGACAAGATCACGTTCTTCAAGATGAACGTCGACGAGAACCCGGTGACCCCCTCGTCCTACCGCGTCACCGGCATCCCGACCATCAACGTCTACCAGAACGGTGAGGTCGTGAAGTCGATCGTCGGGGCCCGCCCCAAGGCCACGCTGCTCAACGAGCTGGCCGACTACATCGCCTGAGCCACCCGGCTCCCGTCACGTGACGGTGCGCCCGCTCCTCGTCGCCTTCGGCGTGGGGGCGGGCGCTGGCTTCTTCGCGGGGCGTACGACGCCGAGCAGCCGCTCGAGGGCTGCCTCCAGCTCGTCCTTCCAGGTCAGCGTCGACCGCAGCTCCATCCGCATCCGCGGCGTGGTGCCGTGCGCCCGCTGGGTCTTGAACCCGACGCTGCCGAGGAACTCCACGGGCGCCACGCAGCGCCGGACCCCGCGGGTGTCCCCGAAGGCCTCGACCGCCTTGATCCCGCCGCGCTCGATCAGGTCGCGCGCCATGCCCTGCACCAGCATCCGGCCGAGCCCGCCGCCCGCGTGGGCCGGGTCGACGTACACGTTGGTGAGCAGCACGGCGTCCGGGGAGACCGGAGCCGTCGGGAAGCTCGCCGCCCCGGGGACGAACGCCTCGGGGGCGTAGATCAGGTAGCCGACCGGCCGGTCGTCGACCAGCGCCACGCGACCGCAGGAGCCCCACTCGCGGAGCACCTGCGAGACCCACGCGTCCTTCTCGCCCCGCGGGTCGTCCACCCGCTCGCGCCGCACCGGGTCCAGCTCCCAGAACAGGCAGGACCGGCACGGCTCCGGCAGTGCGTCGAGGTGGTCCAGCGTCAGCCGGACGATCTTGCGCGACATCACGTCCCTCCCAGGCCTGTGCCGACGGGTGTGACCGGTCCGACGCGCCCACTCCCCGGTCTGCGCGTGCGACCCCGACTCCCATCGTTCATGCTAGAGGTGTCATGGACAACACGCCCGCGCCCAAGGTCACCCCCGGATCCGGGACCCGCCTGGACTCCTACGTCGACCGGTACGCCGCGCGCACGGCCGGCATGACCGCCTCCGAGATCCGTGCGCTCTTCGCGGTCGCCTCGCGGCCCGAGGTCGTCTCGCTCGCCGGCGGGATGCCGAACATCTCCGGCCTGCCGCTGGACGTCGTCGGCAGCGCCATCGCGGACCTGATCGCCGGCAACGGCCCGGTCGCCCTGCAGTACGGCTCCGGCCAGGGCGACCCCACCCTGCGCGAGCAGATCTGCGACGTGATGCGGCTGGAGGGCATCGAGGCGCACCCGGACGACGTCGTGGTCACGGTCGGCTCCCAGCAGGCGGTCGACCTGGTGACCCGCATCTTCTGCGACCCCGGGGACGTCGTGCTGTGCGAGGCACCGTCGTACGTCGGCGCGCTCGGCGTGTTCAAGTCCTTCCAGTGCGACGTGGTGCACGTGGAGATGGACGCCGACGGCCTGGTGCCCGAGGCGCTGGACCAGGCGATCACCGCGGTCCGCGCGGCGGGCAAGACCATCAAGTTCCTGTACACGATCCCGAACTTCCACAACCCCGCCGGCGTCACGCTGGCACCGGAGCGGCGCCCGCAGGTCCTCGAGATCTGCCGGCGGCACGACATCCTGGTGCTCGAGGACAACCCCTACGGGCTGCTCGGCTTCGAGAGCGAGCCGAAGCGGGCGCTGCGGGCCGACGAGGCCGAGGGCGTGATCTACCTCGGCTCCTTCTCCAAGACCTTCTCACCGGGCATGCGCGTCGGCTGGGCCCTCGCGCCGCACGCCGTCCGGGAGAAGCTGGTGCTCGCACAGGAGTCCGCCACCCTGTGCCCCCCGTCGTTCAGCCAGATGGCCGTCTCGACGTACCTCACCCAGCACGACTGGCAGGGCCAGATCAAGCAGATGCGGGAGATGTACCGCGAGCGCCGCGACGCGATGATGGACGCCCTGCGCGACTACATGCCCGCCTCCTGCTCCTGGAACGAGCCCGACGGCGGCTTCTTCGTCTGGGTGACGCTCCCCCCGGGCATCGACGCCAAGGCGATGCTGCCGCGGGCCGTCACCGCGCGGGTGGCCTACGTGCCCGGCACCGCGTTCTTCGCGGACGGCTTCGGGTCCGGGTCCATGCGGCTCTCGTTCTGCTACCCGACGCCGGAGCGGATCCGCGAGGGTGTGCGCCGCCTGGCGAGCGTGCTGGAGGCCGAGATGGAGCTGCGGGAGACCTTCGGCGCGGCCGCGCCGGTGCGTGGGCTGGGGCCCCGAAGCGGGTACGACGCGCCGAGCAGCGACCTCAGCTGAGCGCCCGAGGACCGACGATGAGTGGAGAACACGTGGTCTCGACCGAGGCAGGTCACGCACCCACCGGCCAGGTGCTCGTCCTGGCGGGCGGGCTGTCGCACGAGCGGGACGTCTCGCTCCGCTCGGGACGCCGGGTGGCCGAGGCGCTGCGGGGCACCGGCCTCGAGGTCGCGGAGCGGGACGTCGACGCCTCGCTGCTGGCCACGCTGCGCACCGAGCGGCCCGCCTGTGTCGTGCCGATGCTGCACGGCGAGACCGGCGAGGACGGGGCGATCCGCGAGGTGCTCGAGCTGCTGTCGGTCCCCTACGTGGGCGCGCCGCCGGCCGCGTGCCGCACGGCGTTCGACAAGCCGGTCGCCAAGGCGCTCGTCGCCCGCGCCGGGATCGAGACGCCGGCGTCGGTGTGCCTGCCGCACGAGACGTTCCGCGAGCTGGGTGCCGCCGAGGTGATGGCGGCGCTGGTCGCCCGCCTGGGGCTGCCGCTGATGGTGAAGCCCGCCAAGAGCGGCTCGGCGCTCGGCTGCTCGGTCGTCCGCACCGCCGAGGAGCTGCCCGCGGCGATGGTCAACGCCTTCGCGTACGGCGACGTGGCGCTGCTGGAGCACTTCGTCGAGGGCCTCGAGGTGGCGGTCGCCGTCATCGACGACGGCTCGGGCCCCCGGGCCCTGCCGGCGGTGGCGATCCGGCCCGACGGCGGCGTCTACGACTACACGGCCCGCTACACCGCCGGGTCCACGGAGTTCATCACCCCCGCGCCGCTGTCCCCCGAGCTGTCCGCCGAGGTGGCCAGGATCGCCCTGGCGGCCCACGAGGTCCTCGGCCTGCGCGACGTCTCGCGGTCGGACCTCATCGTCGGGTCGGACGGCCGGGTATGGTTCCTCGAGGTCAACGTGGCCCCAGGGTTCACCGAGACCTCGACCGTGCCGCTCGCGATCCAGGCCGCCGGCCTCGATCTCGGCAAGGTCTGTGCCTCCCTCGTCCAGGCCGCCGTCGCGCGGAGCAGCCCGCAGGAGTAGACGTGCGTGACCTGACCTATCCCCCGATCATCGTCACCGCCAAGACGGCGTTCCGCCTGCTCGGCCAGCGCTTCCAGATGACCGGCACCGAGCACGTCCCCCGCTCCGGCGGCGCGCTCCTGGCCTACAACCACATCGGCTACGTCGACTTCGTGTACGGCGGGCTGGCCGCGAACCCCTCGGGTCGCCTGGTCCGGTTCATGGCCAAGCGCGAGCTCTTCGACCACCGGTGGACCGGGCCCCTGATGCGCTCGCTGCACCACATCGAGGTCGACCGCGGCGAGGGCCTCGCGTCGTACCACACCGCGGTGGACTACCTGCGGGCCGGCGAGGTGGTCGGCATCTTCCCCGAGGCCACCATCTCCCGGGCCATGGAGCTCAAGGAGTTCAAGACCGGGGCGGTGCGGATCGCCGCTGCTGCGGGAGTCCCGGTCGTGCCCGTGATCCTGTGGGGCACCCAGCGGATGATGACGAAGGACCACCCCAAGGACTTCACCCGCGGGAAGACCATCTCCATCAAGGTCGGCGAGCCGATGCGGCCCACCGGCGAGGACCCGGTCGCGGAGACCGCCGCCCTGCGGGAGCGGATGGCCGCGATGCTCGACGAGGCGATCCGGGAGTACCCGGCCCACGAGCAGCCCCCGGGCGCGTGGTGGGTGCCCGCGTCCCACGGTGGCTCCGCGCCCAGCCTCGAGGAGGCGGCCCGGCTCGACTCCGCGGAGAAGCGGGACCGTGCGGCCAAGCGGGCCGCGCGTCGCGCGCAGGGCTGAATCCGCCACACCCGCCCCCGGCTGACCCGCGCGGACGTCATACGTCCCGGTCGTCCGGGCCGCCACGTCGTATGACGTCCTCGTCCGTGCGCCGTTGGTTTCACGTGCAACATCGCAGACGAGTGGTGCCGACTTGTGGCTTTGTCGACAAACCGACAAGTCGGTCAATCGCTAGATCGGCCTGTCGTTCCGGTTCCGTGGGTCCATCACGTCGACGATGCGCTGCAGGTCGTCCAGGGAGGCGAACTCCACCGTGATCTTGCCCTTGGTGCGGCCGAGGTCGACCTTCACCCGGGTCTCGAACCGGTCGGAGAGCCGGTCCGCCAGGTCGGTGAGGCCGGGGGCCGTGGGCTTGCGCCGCGTCGCCCGGGGACCGGGGGTGTCCGGACCGCCGATGGCCACGATCTCCTCGAGACCGCGCACGCTGATGCCCTCGGCCACGACCCGCTGGGCGAGCCGGTCCTGGAGGTCGGGGTCCTCGACGCCCAGCAGCGCCCGCGCGTGGCCGGCCGAGAGCACCCCGGCGGCCACCCGGCGCTGGACGGCCGGCGTGAGGCGGAGCAGCCGGAGGGTGTTGCTGATCTGGGGTCGGGACCGACCGATCCGGGACGCCAGCTCGTCGTGCGTGCAGCCGAAGTCCTCCAGCATCTGCTGGTAGGCGGCCGCCTCCTCGAGCGGGTTGAGCTGCGAGCGGTGCAGGTTCTCCAGGAGCGCGTCCCGGAGCATGTCGTTGTCGTCGGTCTCCCGGACGATCGCCGGGATCGTCTCCAGACCGGCCTCCTGGGAGGCGCGCCAGCGGCGCTCACCCATGACCAGCTCGTAGGCCTCCACCCCGGTCCGGCGCACGACCACCGGCTGGAGCAGCCCGACCTCGCGGATCGAGTGGACGAGCTCCGCCATCGCCTCCTCGTCGAAGACCTGGCGGGGCTGCACCCGGTTGGGCGTGATCTGCTCCAGCGGCACCTCGGCGAAGTAGGCGCCGGCCACCGGCGCCAGGCCGGACTCCGGCACGACCTGCTCCGCGGCCTGGCCCTCGCCCGGGGTGCCGCGCTCGCCGTCCTGCGTCGTGGACGAGGTCAGCGTGGTGGCGCCGCCGTCGGCCGAGGTGCCGTCGACCGCCCCGCCCGGGGCACCGACCGGAGTCGCGGGAGCGGTGGGGATCAGCGATCCCAGGCCTCGCCCGAGTCCTCGTCGCTGCGGTGGCCGGCTGGCGTTCATCGTGGGGCTCCCTTGGTCGCGAGTTCGCGGGCGGCTTCGAGGTAGCACAACGCGCCCGGCGAGCCGGGATCGTAGGTCATGACCGTCTGCCCGTACGACGGCGCCTCCGACACGCGCACCGATCGCGGGATCGCGGTCTTGATGACCTGGTCCCCGAAGTGGTCGCGCACCTCGTCGGCGACGCCGGCAGCGAGCCGGGTGCGCGCGTCGTACATCGTCAGCAGGATCGTGGAGACGTTCAGCCGCGGGTTGAGGTGCGCCCTGACCATCTCGACGGTCTCGAGGAGCTGCCCGAGGCCCTCGAGGGCGTAGTACTCCGCCTGGATCGGGATCATCATCTCGGCACCGGCCACCAGGGCGTTCAGCGTGAGCAGGCCCAGCGACGGCGGGCAGTCGATGAAGACGTAGTCGTAGCGCTCCTCGCCCGCATCGGCGGCACTGCCGACCCGCGGGTGTCCCTGGATCGCCTTGTGCAGCCGGCTCTCCCGCGCCACCACGCTCACCAGCTCGATCTCGGCGCCGGCGAGGTCGATGGTGGCGGGAACCACGTCGAGGTTGTCCACCTCGGGACAGGTGCTGACGACCTCCGCGAGCGGCACGCCGTCCACCAGCGCGTCGTACGTCGAGGCGACGCCGCGGTGGTGCTCGACGCCCAGGGCCGTGGAGGCGTTCCCCTGCGGGTCGAGGTCGATCACGAGGATCCGCTGCCCCAGCTGCGCCAGCGCCGCCGCCACGTTCACGGTCGACGTGGTCTTGCCGACGCCGCCCTTCTGGTTGGCGACGACGAAGACCCGGGTGGCCTCCGGTCGCGGGAGCGCCGGGCGCATCCGCGCGCCGTGCCGGGCGAGCACGGTGTGCTCGGCCGCCCGGGCCAGGGGCGTCGCGTCGTCGGTGAACGCCGAGTCCGCCAGCGCGAGGTCGGCAGCGGTGCGGACCGTGAACGCCTTCGGTGGCGGTGTTTCACGTGAAACCACGTCATCCTCTTCCGTCGGTTCCTGTGGATGACTGGGCTCTTCCTGTGGAGAATTACGCTCCGCGGGCCAACCCAGACCGGTGGATAACGTTGGTGAACCCTCCGTGGGCCAGCCCAGGGCGCCGCGTGCTTCCGCCGGCGACTGCTCCGTCACGATCAACGCCTCCCGTGTGTTCCGCGGCCCTGGGAGCGGCGGCCCCGGGATCCGCGCTTGCGAGCCGATGCGGATCCACGCGTGGTTCCTCGATCCTCGGCAGGCGGCAAAGATACCTGCGCCGGATCCGCCCAGGCCACCCGGAGTGCATACGTGGGCGGATCGACGATCCCTTCGCCCAGGATCCGCACCTCGGGCTCGGCACAACCCAGCCGCTCGAGCACAGGCGCCGCCGCCGCGATCTCCTCGTGGACCGACGATCCCTTCATCGCGACCAGGGCCCCGGTCGGCTCCACCAGGGGCATGGACCAGCCGAGCAGCCGGTCGAGCGGCGCGACCGCCCGCGAGGTGACGACGGCGAACGCGCGACGTCCGTGCAGCGCGTCGGCCCGGCCCCGGACCACCTCGACGTTGTCCAGGCCGAGGTCGGCCACCGCCTCCTCGAGGAACGTGGTGCGCCGCAGCAGCGGCTCCACCAGCGTGATGCTCAGGTCCGGCCGCGCGATGGCCAGCACCAGTCCGGGCAACCCGGCTCCGGAACCGATGTCGCACACCGTGGAGTCGTCCGGGACCAGCTCGCCGAGCAGCGCGCAGTTGACCAGGTGCCGGTCCCACAACCGCGGCGCCTCGCGGGGGCCGATCAGGCCTCGGACCACCCCGTCGGTGGCGAGCAGCTCGGCGTACCGCTCGGCCAGCGACAGCCGCGCAGAAGGAAACACCCTCCGCGCCACGGCCGGCGCGGAGGGTGTGGTTTCACGTGAAACGTCGTCCATCGATCAGCTCGGCAGGACCACCACGTGGCGGCGCGGCTCCACGCCCTCGGACTCCGAGGAGAGCCCGGCCGCGGCGACGGCGTCGTGGACGACCTTGCGCTCGAACGGCGTCATCGGGTCGAGCGAGACCGGCTCACCGGACTCGCGGACCCGGGCGATCGTCTCCTCGGCCAGGGTCACGAGCTCCTCGCGCTTCTGGGCGCGGTACCCGGAGATGTCGAGCATCAGCCGGGAGCGCTCTCCGGTCTCGCGGTACACCGCGAGGCGGGTGAGCTCCTGCAGCGCGTCGAGGACCTCGCCGTCGCGCCCGACCAGCTGGGTCAGCTCCGCGCCCACGATCGAGACGGCCGCACGGTCGCCCTCCACGTCCATGTCCAGGTCGCCGTCGAGGTCGGCGATGTCGAGGAGCTCCTCGAGGTAGTCCGCCGCGATGTCGCCCTCCTGCTCGAGCTGGCGCACCCGCTCGGCGGAGCCGGCTGCGGGCGTCTCGGCCTCCGGGGAGACCTCGGCGTCAGGCTGGGTGGTGGTCTCGGTGCCGCTCTCGCTCACTGCTGGTCTCCCTCAGGGGTGGTCTTGTCCGTGGGGCGGGCTCCGCCGGACTTCTTGCGCTGCTCTCGGGACTGTCGCTTCGGCTGCTGCCGCTGCTGCGGGCGCCGGTCGGCCTCCGGCTCGACCACGTCGGGCGTCGAGGCCGGCGTCGCCGGGTGGCCGTGCTTCGCCGCCTTGTGTGCGTCGCGCTCCTCCTTCGCCTTGGCGGCCGGCGTGCCGGGAGCGGGGTTGTTGCGGATGACGTAGAACTGCTGGCCCATCGTCCACAGGTTCGAGGTGGTCCAGTACAGGAGCACGCCGATGGGGAAGGCGATGCCGCCGACCGCGAAGACGACGGGGAGCACGTAGAGCAGCATCTTCTGCTGCTGGGCGTAGGGGCCGCTGAGCGCGTCGGCCGGCATGTTCTTGCTCATCAGCTGGCGCTGGGTCGTGAACGTGGTGGCGGTCATCGCGACGACCAGGATCGCCGCCACGATCTGCACGCTGAGGTGGCCGTGCGAGTTCAGGAACGTGTCGGAGATGGGGACCACTCCGAACAGCTTCGCGTTGCCGAAGTCCTCGGCCATGCTGTCGGTCAGGACGCCGTTGCCGGTGCCGTTCTTGGCGGCGTGGTCGAGCAAGCGGAACAGCGCGAGGAAGATCGGCATCTGCAGGAGGATCGGCAGGCACGAGGCGAACGGGTTGGTGCCCGTCTCCTTGTACAGCTTCATCGTCTCCTGGGCGAGCTTCTCCCGGTCGTGGCCGTACTTCTTCTGCAGCTCCTTGACCTTGGGCTGGATCAGCTGCATGTTCCGGCTGGACTTGATCTGCTTGACGAACAGCGGGATCAGCGCGGCCCGGATCACGAGGGTCAGCCCGATGATCGACAGCGCCCAGCCGGCGCCCCCCTTGGGGTCCATCCCGATCGCGCTGAAGGCCTGGTGGAAACCGACCAGCACCACGGAGATCGCGTAGTACAGCGGCGTCATGATGAAGTGGCCGATGTCGCCGAAGATTCCCACGAGTTTCAGGCTCCTTGGATGGGGGAGTTGCCCGCGTTGGTGCGGGAAGGACTCTGCTTGACCGGCACGGGGTCGTAGCCGCCGGCGGCCCACGGGTGGCAGCGCGCCAGGCGGCGTACGGCCAGCCAGCTGCCGCGCAGGCTGCCGTGCTCACGCACGGCCTCCAGCGCGTACGCCGAGCAGGACGGGTGGTAGCGGCAGACCTGGCCGTAGAGCGGGCTGATCAGCGCGCGATAGGCGCGGAGCAGGCCGATGAGGACGTACTTCATGCGACCAGCACCCGCTCCAGGCAACGCTCGAGGTCGGCGGCGAGTTCCTCGTAGGAGGAGGACGCAGCCTCGGGCAGCGCCCTGACCACGAGCACAGCAGAGCCCGGGAGCGACGAGACGTGCTCCCGGGCCAGGTGTCGGAGACGGCGCTTCACGCGGTTACGGGTCGCGGCGTTGCCCACCGCCTTGCTGACCACGAACCCCACCCGAGCGGGCGGCGCCACCGGCCGGTCGACCCGGACCTCGAGTCCGGGGTCGAGCAGGTGGACCACGAGGGTCCGTGAACCGGCCCGGCGCCCCCGACGAACCGCGATCCGAAAGGACTCGGAGTCACGCAGCCGATGGGGAGCGCTGAGCACGGAGGACGGCCAGCAGACGGAGGGCAGGCCCTCAGACAGCCAGGCTCTTGCGGCCCTTGCGACGACGCGAGGACAGGATGGCGCGCCCGGCGCGGGTGCGCATGCGCAGGCGGAACCCGTGCACCTTGTGACGGCGGCGGTTGTTCGGCTGGTACGTACGCTTGCTCACGAGCTTCTCTCCATGGTGTGACAGGGCAGCCACGCCGGCGGATCGGCAGTGCCTCGGAACGCAGGGTTCCGCAGCGCCTTTCGGCTGGCACCGCCCACCCACGAGCGCACAGCTGCATGGACATGCGGCACCGGTCGACACCGGGTGACCGGCCAACGGTACGCGCTGGCGTTCGACAGGGTCAAACCGGCGCCGGAGCCCGCTTTCCACCCCTGTGGATGACGTCTTGCTCCACGCTGCCGCGGCTTGTTACGTTCGGGTCCTCCGAGGTTCCCCCACACCCCCGGGCCCCTGTGGATCAACAGGCTGTGTGACGTCCGCCACTTTCCCGGCTTTCGCCCTCTGACCTGCGGAAACAGCGATCCACTGGCCGTCACGGTGCGTCTCGGGCCGACCCTCTCCACAGACGAGGGGTCGGGTTCACAACCTGTGGACAAAGTTGTGGAGACAGAAGCGGCCTCACGTCGATGCGTCGGTTCCGCTGCGGCTGGACCACGACGACAGCGAGCATGGGACGCGAGACGAGCGCACGACCACCGGAAGCGAGGCGGGAACCCCGTGGAGCAGAGCACCTCGGACCTCAACGTTGCCTGGCGGGGAGTCGTCAACGACCTGCAGCCCAACCAGCGCGCCTGGCTGCGCGCCAGTGAGCCGGTGACCCTGCACGAGAGCACGGCGATCATCGCGGTCCCCAACGACTTCACCCGCACCCAGCTCGAGGGCCGGCTGCGCGGCCAGCTCGAGGACGCGCTGACCGTGGCCTTCGGCCGTGAGATCCGGATCGCGGTGACGGTCAACCCCCAGCTCGACGAGCAGGGCCTGACCGACCTCGGCCCCGCGCCAGTCGACACCACGACAAGTCGAGAAAACGACATGTCGACAATTTCCGTGCCGGAGCAGCAGTCGATGCCGGCACCGCGCTCGGTCGCCGACCCGGTGGAGTCCCTGCCGAAGCCGACCGCCCTCGAGACCCGGCTCAACCCCAAGTACACGTTCGAGACGTTCGTCATCGGCTCGTCCAACCGGTTCCCGCACGCCGCCGCGGTCGCGGTGGCCGAGGCGCCGGGCAAGGCCTACAACCCGCTGCTCGTCTACGGCGACTCCGGTCTGGGCAAGACGCACCTGCTGCACGCCATCGGCCACTACGTCCGCAGCCTCTACAGCGGCGCGAAGGTGCGCTACGTGTCGAGCGAGGAGTTCACCAACGAGTTCATCAACGCGATCCGCGACGACCGGCAGGACCGGTTCAAGCGCAGGTACCGCGACGTCGACGTGCTCCTCATCGACGACATCCAGTTCCTGGAGGGGAAGACCCAGACCCAGGAGGAGTTCTTCCACACCTTCAACACGCTCCACAACGCCAACAAGCAGATCGTGCTGACCTCCGACCGGGCACCCAAGCGGCTCGAGGCGCTGGAGGACCGGCTGCGCAACCGGTTCGAGTGGGGCCTGATCACCGACGTCCAGCCGCCGGACCTCGAGACCCGGATCGCGATCCTGCGCAAGAAGGCCGCGATGGACCGGCTCACCGCTCCGCCGGACGTGCTGGAGTTCATCGCCTCCAAGATCCAGACGAACATCCGCGAGCTCGAGGGCGCGCTGATCCGGGTCACCGCCTTCGCGAACCTCAACCGCCAGGAGGTCGACATGACCCTGGCCGAGATCGTGCTCAAGGACCTGATCCCCGAGGGCGGCGAGCCGGAGATCACCGCGGCGCTGATCATCGCCCAGACCGCTGCCTACTTCGGGCTCTCGATCGAGGAGCTGACCGGTCCGTCCCGGGGCCGGCACCTGGTGATGGCCCGCCAGATCGCGATGTACCTGTGCCGCGAGCTCACCGACCTGTCGCTGCCCAAGATCGGCGCCCAGTTCGGCAACCGCGACCACACGACGGTGATGTACGCCGACCGCAAGATCAACCAGCTGCTCGCCGAGCGCCGTGCGGTCTTCAACCAGGTCAGCGAGCTCACCAACCGGGTGAAGTTGCAGGCCCGCCAGTCCTGATCGCCGCCCGACGGCCCCGAAATGGCTCTCCAGAAACCGTTCTGAGGGCCCCGCACGACCCGCGACGCCCGGCACGACGCCGGGCGTCGCTCTCATTTCGGTTTCTGACGAGCCATTTTCGCCTCTCCGGGGACGCCGATCCGTGGTTCCTCGTCCTGTGGAGGAAATGTGGGCCGGGACGACCGACCTCGGGACCACCTGTGGACAACTGAGGAGGACCGTGCGGCGGCCGACGGCGATTCCACACCACCCTGTCATTCGCACCACCCCCGCTCCACACCCCCTGTGCACGGAAATTCGCCGTCTGACCTGCGGAAACGCGAGTCATCCACAGTTTCCACCAATGCTGTGACTCCCACCTACCTCCAGACAGATCGATCCTCGGTGAACATCCATCCGGGCCCCGACCTGGGGACAACTCGTTCTCGCGGCCTCGGCCGGCACCCACGACGAACCGGGCAAACCACACCGAACCTCCCGCGGCCAGCGCGCGCATGGCAGGATTCACCTCCCAGACCTGGCCCCCACAACACCTCGTTGTGATTCACCGACCGAAGGACCACACACCGTGAAGTTCCGCGTCGATCGCGACGTGCTCGCTGATGCCGTTGCCTGGGCTGCCCGCAGCCTCCCGGTCCGTCCGAGCGTCCCGGTGCTGGCCGGGCTCCTCATCGATGCGAGTGACGAGGGGCTCGTCCTCTCCACCTTCGACTACGAGACCTCGGCACGAGCGACGCTCAAGGCCGAGGTCAGCGACGAGGGCCGGGCCCTGGTCAGCGGCCGGCTGCTCGCCGACATCTGCCGCAGCCTGCCGAACAAGCCGGTCGAGATGGTCCTCGACGGCGCCCGCGTCTCGCTGACCTGCGGGTCGGCCCGGTTCAGCCTGCAGACCATGCCGGTCGACGACTACCCCACCCTGCCCGAGATGCCCGCGGCGACGGGCACCGTGCAGAGCGACCAGTTCGCGCACGCGGTCGCCCAGGCCGTGACTGCCGCCGGCCGCGACGACATGCTGCCGGTGCTCACCGGTGTCCGCATCGAGATCGAGGGCTCCACGATCTCGCTGCTCGCCACCGACCGCTTCCGCCTGTCCCACCGGGAGCTCGGCTGGGACCCGCGCACCCCCGACGAGTCGATGGCCGCGCTGGTGCCCGCCAAGGTGCTCGGCGACACGGCCAAGTCGTTGACCGCGGGCAGCGAGGTCACCATCGCGCTGGCCGCCTCCGGGACCGGCGAGGGCATCATCGGCTTCGAGGGCGCGGCGCCCGGCGGCGTACGCCGTACGACCACCCGCCTGCTCGACGGCGAGTTCCCGAAGGTGCGCAGCCTCTTCCCCCACGAGCACCAGACCATCGCCAAGGTCGACAAGGCGGCGCTGATCGAGTCGGTCAAGCGCGTGGCGCTGGTCGCCGAGCGCAACACCGCCGTCCAGCTCGCGTTCAGCGAGGGCGTGCTCACCCTCGACGCCGGGTCCGGTGACGAGGCCCAGGCCTCGGAGTCGATCGAGGCCGGCATCGAGGGCGAGGACATCACGACCGGCTTCAACCCCCAGTTCCTGCTCGACGGCCTCGGCGCCATCGACCAGCCGGTGGTCGAGCTCGCCTTCACCCAGGCCTCCAAGCCCGTGGTGCTCAGCGGCTCGGTGGACGACGCCGCCGAGGCGTCGCCGTTCCGCTATCTGCTGATGCCGCGCCGCCTGCTCTCCTGAGCGACGTCCGGCATCCCGCCTGGCGGCGTTCTCGTCGCTCGACGGCCAAACCCGGGCCGCCTTCGCTCCTCGGCCTTGCCAGACGGGCGCCGAACGCCGCTCACCATCGACCCTTAGGCTCTTCGCATGAAACTTGGACTTGTTGGGCTCGGGAAGATGGGCGGCAACATGCGGACCCGCCTCCGCGAGGCGGGCCACACGGTCGTCGGCTACGACCGCAACCCGGACGTGTCCGACGTCGCCGGCCTCGAGGAGATGGTCGCGAAGCTCCCCTCCCCCCGGGTGGTCTGGGTGATGGTCCCCTCGGGTGACCCGACCCGCGAGACGGTCCGCACCCTGGCCGACCTCCTCGACGAGGGCGACCTCGTCGTCGACGGCGGCAACTCCCGCTGGACCGACGACCAGGCGAATGCCGCGCTGCTGGCGGAGAAGGGCATCGGGTTCGTCGACTGCGGCGTCTCCGGCGGGGTCTGGGGCCTGAAGAACGGCTACGCCCTGATGTGCGGCGGCTCCGACGCGGACGTCGCCAAGGTGCAGCCCGCCTTCGACGCGCTCAAGCCGGAGGGAGACTCCGGGTTCGTGCACGCCGGCAAGGCGCCGGGCGCCGGGCACTTCGCCAAGATGGTCCACAACGGCATCGAGTACGCCATCATGCAGGCCTACGCCGAGGGCTTCGAGCTGCTCGAGAAGGTCGACCTCGTCGAGAACGTCGTCGACGTCTTCGACTCCTGGCGCGAGGGCACCGTCATCCGCTCGTGGCTGCTCGACCTCCTCGTCGCGGCGCTCCGGGAGGACACCCACCTCGACAAGCTGGCCGGCTACGCCGAGGACTCCGGCGAGGGACGCTGGACCGTCGAGGCCGCCATCGACAACGCGGTGCCGCTCAACGTGATCACCGCCTCGCTCTTCGCACGGTTCGCCTCCCGCCAGGACGAGAGCCCCGCGATGAAGGCGATCGCCGCCATGCGCAACCAGTTCGGCGGGCACGCCACCCGGACCGCCCCGCCGGCCGGCGGCGACGCCGGCACCGACGCGTCCCCGGGTGACTAGGGGCTTCCTTGTACGTCTCCCACCTCGTCCTGCACGACTTCCGCTCGTACGCCGCTGCCGACGTCCGGCTCGAGCCGGGGGTCACGGCGTTCATCGGCCGCAACGGGCAGGGCAAGACCAACCTGGTGGAGGCGATCGACTACCTGTCCCGGCTCTCCTCGCACCGGGTCGCCACGGACGCACCGCTGGTGCGAGCCGGCGCGACCCAGGCCGTGGTCCGGGCGGCGGTGGTCAAGGACGGGCGCACGGCGGTGCTCGAGGTGGAGCTCAACCCGGGCCGTGCCAACCGGGCCCGGATCAACAAGTCCCCGCTCCCCCGCACCCGTGAGCTCGTCGGCCTGGTGCGCACGGTGGTCTTCTCCCCCGAGGACCTGACCCTGGTCAAGGGCGACCCGTCGGACCGGCGGCGGTTCCTCGACGACCTCCTGGTGCTGCGGACCCCGCGGCTGGCCGGGGTGCGCGCGGACTACGACCGGGTGCTGCGGCAGCGCAACTCCCTGCTGAAGACGGCGGGCGCGGCCCGCCGCGGCAGCTCCTCGCAGGAGTCGGCGCTCGCCACCCTCGGCGTCTGGGACGCGCACCTCGCCCGCACCGGCGCGGAGCTCCTCGCCGAGCGCCTCGCCCTGACCGAGGCGCTGCGGCCCTACGTCGGCAAGGCCTACGAGACGGTCGCCCGTGGCGCCTCGCGTGACGACGCCGAGATCACCTACCGGCCGTCGTTCGAGCTGCCGGCCGGCGCCGACGGCCCGGTCGCGGACCGGACCGCGCTGACCGAGGCGCTGCTGGCGGAGGTCGAGCGCCGCCGCAACGACGAGCTGGACCGGGGCATCTCCCTGGTCGGTCCGCACCGCGACGACCTGCTGCTGACCCTGGGCCACGGCCCGGACGACGCGGGTGGGGCCCGGCTCCCGGTCAAGGGCTACGCGTCGCACGGTGAGTCCTGGTCGTTCGCGCTCGCGCTGCGGCTGGCGTCGTACGACCTGCTCCGCGCCGACGGCGACGACCCGATCCTGATCCTCGACGACGTCTTCGCCGAGCTCGACACCGAGCGCCGCGCGCAGCTCGCGGACCTGGTGGCGGGTGCCGAGCAGGTGCTGGTCACCGCCGCGGTCGGTGCGGACGTGCCGCAGGCGCTGGCCGGCACCCGGTACGTCGTCGCGAACGGCGAGGTCCGCAGGGCCGACGATGACCGGTGACGAGGGTGTATCCGAGACCCCCGCGGAGGGGGTGTCCGACCCTGCCGACGGGGTGCCCGGAGACGCCGCGGCCGCCCCGGACGAGCACCGCGACGACGGGCTCGACCTCGCGCGGGCGCTGACCCGGGCCACCGCCCGGGCCGGCGGAGCCCCGGCCCGCCGCGGCACGCGGGGCAGGAAGCCCAGGCAGTCGGGGACCTCCCGGGTCTCGGGGGCGCACCCCGACGACCGCGACCCGCAGCTGCTCGACAGCACCGTGAGCCGGCTGGTCAACGACCACGGGTGGGCCCTCGACCTGCGCGTGCACGGGGTGTTCGGCCGCTGGCAGGAGCTGGTCGGGGCCGAGGTCGCGCAGCACTGCACGCCGGAGTCGTTCGCCGACGGCAAGCTCGTGGTCCGCACCGACTCGACCGCCTGGGCCACCCAGCTGCGGCTGCTCGCCCCGACCATCGTGCGCCGGCTCAACGAGGAGCTCGGCCACGGGACCGTCGTGATCATCGACGTGCTCGGGCCGCACCTGCCGTCGTGGAAGAAGGGGCCGCGCTCGGCCCGCGACGGGCGTGGTCCGCGCGACACCTACGGCTGAGCGGCCCTGCGGTTTCACATGAAACCTCCGGGCCGGGTCGGGTGGTCCGGGACGGGCCCACGAGACGATCTGGCGGCCCGGCCGACGTACGGGGACCCATCCGACCCCCTGAACGGCCGCCCGAGAGGCCCTCACGAGCCGCTCAGGGCCCTTTCTTGTCCACAGATGCCCCCCATCCTGGGGTGGCTGGGTGGCTTACGGGCCTCTGGCCGGTATCATGGCGCGAGGGTCGCCGGCTCCTCGCTGCGGCGGCCTTCTGTGTGTCATCGCCACCCGCCCCCGGGCCGGGTGGCCCATCGTGAAGAGGTGTGTGTGACCGACGAACAGCACGTCGAGAGCCCCGTCGAGACCCCGGTCGAGAGCACTGTTGCCGACGCAGCCGATGCGCCCGTCCCGCCGGCACTCAGGGGCACCGCACCCCCCGACGGCACGTCGTACGACGCCTCCGCGATCCAGGTCCTCGAGGGCCTCGAGGCGGTCCGCAAGCGTCCGGGCATGTACATCGGCTCGACCGGCGAGCGCGGCCTGCACCACCTGATCTGGGAGATCGTGGACAACGCGGTCGACGAGGCGCTGGCCGGCCACTGCGACCGGATCGTGGTGACCATGCAGGCCGACGGCGCGATCCGCGTCGAGGACAACGGCCGCGGCATCCCGACCGACACCGCGCCCGGGCAGGAGATGCCCGCGGTGACGATGGCGCTGACGATGCTGCACGCCGGCGGCAAGTTCGGTGGCGGCGGGTACAAGGTCTCCGGTGGTCTGCACGGCGTGGGCGTCTCCGTCGTCAACGCGCTGTCGACCCACCTCGTCGTGGAGGTGAAGAACCGCGGCCACCTGTGGCGCCAGTCCTTCAGCCTCGGCGACCCGGACGGCCCGCTCGAGCAGGTGCGCCCGATGGAGCCCGGTGAGCGCACCGGCACCACGGTCACCTACTGGGCGAGCCCGGACATCTTCGAGACCACGACCTACTCGCTGGAGACGATCACCAACCGCTTCCGCGAGTACGCCTTCCTCAACAAGGGCCTCGAGATCGTGGTGCGCGACGAGCGGCCGGCCGCCGAGGAGGTCCTCGAGGCGGTGCAGGACGACACCATCGCCGACGAGGTCGACCAGCAGGGCAGCGACGCGATCCGCAAGGGCGAGAGCGGCGGGCTGGAGCGGGTCTTCAAGTACGACCGCGGCCTCGTCGACTACGTCGAGCACCTCAACCGCCGCAAGCAGGTCGCCAACCCCTCGGTGATCTCGTTCGAGGCCGAGACCCCGGACTCGGTCGAGAACCACATGAGCCTCGAGGTGGCGATGCAGTGGAACACGACGTTCTCGGAGTCGGTCCACACCTTCGCCAACACCATCAACACCCACGAGGGCGGCACGCACGAGGAGGGCTTCCGTGCGGCGCTGACCGGACTCGTGAACAACTGGGGCTTCGAGTGGGGCCTGATGAAGAAGCCCGAGGACCGCGTCTCGGGCGACGACATCCGCGAGGGCCTCACCGCGATCATCTCCATCAAGCTGGGTGAGCCGCAGTTCGAGGGCCAGACCAAGACCAAGCTCGGCAACACCGAGGCCAAGGGCTTCGTCCAGCGGATCATGAACGACCAGCTCGGCGACTGGTTCGAGAAGAACCCGGCCGAGGGCCGCGACATCATCCGGAAGTCCCAGGCCGCGGCCCAGGCCCGGATCGCCGCCCGCAAGGCGCGCGACCTGGCCCGCAACCGGAAGGGCCTGCTCGGCGGTGGCGGCCTGCCCGGCAAGCTGTCGGACTGCCAGTCGACCAACCCCTCCGAGTGCGAGGTCTTCATCGTCGAGGGCGACTCCGCGGGTGGATCGGCCCGCCAGGGCCGCGACCCGCGGGTCCAGGCGATCCTCCCGATCCGCGGCAAGATCCTCAACGTCGAGAAGGCCCGCATCGACAAGGTCCTGGGCAACCAGGAGGTCCAGGCGATCATCTCCGCGCTCGGCACCGGCATCCAGGAGGAGTTCAGCCTCGACAAGCTGCGCTACCACAAGGTCGTGCTGATGGCCGACGCCGACGTCGACGGCCACCACATCAACACGCTGCTGCTGACGCTGCTGTTCCGCTTCATGAAGCCGCTCATCGAGCACGGTCACGTCTACATGGCGCAGCCGCCGCTCTACCGGATCCGCTGGAACAAGCCCCACGAGCACGAGTTCGTCTACTCCGACGCCGAGCGCGACGCGCTCACCCGCGACGGGCTCGAGCAGGGCAAGAAGCTGCCCAAGGAGAACCCGGTCCAGCGGTACAAGGGTCTCGGCGAGATGAACGCCGAGGAGCTGTGGGAGACCACGATGAACCCCCAGCAGCGGCTGATGCTCCAGGTGACCCTCGACGACGCCGCCCAGGCGGACGAGGTCTTCTCCGTGCTGATGGGCGAAGACGTCGAGCAGCGCCGCTCCTTCATCCAGCGCAACGCCAAGGACGTGCGATTCCTCGATATCTAGGTGTCTAACGCCAGTCCTAGATTCGAGTAGAACCGACCAGAGAGACCGAGAGACGTGACTGAGACCCCCACGGACAGCGCCGGGACCGGCGGACCGGAGGACCCGGGCGGCCGCATCGAGCCCATCGAGCTGCAGACCTCGATGCAGCGTGCCTACATCGACTACGCGATGGCCGTCATCGTCGGCCGGGCGCTGCCCGACGTACGCGACGGCCTCAAGCCGGTGCACCGCCGCGTGCTCTACGCGATGTACGACGGCGGCTACCGCCCCGACCGCGGCTTCTCCAAGTGCTCCCGCGTCGTCGGCGACGTGATGGGTCAGTACCACCCCCACGGCGACTCGGCGATCTACGACACCCTGGTGCGCCTGGCGCAGCCGTGGGTCATGCGCGCCCCGCTCATCCACGGCCAGGGCAACTTCGGCTCTCCCGGCAACGACTCGGCCGCGGCGATGCGGTACACCGAGTGCCGGATGGCGCCGCTGGCGCTCGAGATGGTCCGGGACATCGAGCAGGAGACCGTCGACTTCCAGCCCAACTACGACGGCCGCTCCCAGGAGCCGACGGTCCTGCCGTCGCGCTACCCGAACCTGCTGGTCAACGGCTCGGCCGGCATCGCGGTCGGCATGGCCACCAACATCCCGCCGCACAACCTGCGCGAGGTCGCCGAGGGCGCCACCTGGGCGCTGGAGCACCCCGACGCCACCCGCGAGGAGCTGCAGGACGCGCTCGTCGAGCGGATCAAGGGTCCCGACTTCCCCAACGGTGCGCTGATCGTGGGCCGCCAGGGCATCGAGCAGGCCTACCGCACCGGTCGCGGCTCGGTCACGCAGCGCGCGGTCATCGAGATCGACGAGGACGCCAAGGGGCGCACCTGCCTGGTGATCTCCGAGCTGCCCTACATGGTCAACCCGGACAACCTCGCGCTGAAGATCGCCGAGCTCGCCGACTCCGGCAAGGTCCAGGGCATCTCCGACGTGCGCGACGACTCCTCCGGCCGCACCGGCCAGCGCCTCGTCGTGGTGCTGCGACGTGACGCCGTCGCCCGGGTCGTGCTCAACAACCTGCTCAAGCACACCGAGCTGCAGACGAACTTCAGCGCCAACATGCTGGCGCTGGTCGACGGCGTGCCGCGCACGCTGACGATCGACCAGTTCATCAGCAACTGGGTCACCCACCAGATCGAGGTCATCCAGCGCCGGACCCGCTTCCGCCTCGCCGAGGCCGAGCGTCGGGCCCACATCCTGCGCGGCCTGGTCAAGGCGCTCGACGCCCTCGACGAGGTCATCGCGCTGATCCGCCGCTCCCCCGAGGTCGACGACGCCCGCCGCGGCCTGATCGAGATGCTCGAGATCGACGAGATCCAGGCCAACGCGATCCTCGACATGCAGCTGCGCCGGCTCGCCGCCCTGGAGCGCCAGAAGATCGTCGACGACCTCGCGAAGATCGAGCTCGAGATCGCCGACCTCGAGGACATCCTGGCCAACGAGTCCCGGCAGCGGCAGATCATCGCCGACGAGCTCGCCGCGATCGTGGAGAAGTACGGCAACGACCGGCGTACCCAGATCATCGCGGCCGACGGCGACCTGTCCATGGAGGACCTGATCCCCGACGAGGACCTCGTCGTGTCGATCACCCGCGGCGGCTACGCGAAGCGGACCCGCGCCGACCAGTACCGCACCCAGAAGCGGGGCGGCAAGGGCGTGCGCGGCGCCTCGCTGCGCGGGGACGACGTCGTCGAGCACTTCATCTCCACGACCAACCACCACTGGCTGCTGTTCTTCACCACGGCCGGCCGGGTCTACCGCACCAAGGCCTACAACCTGCCCGAGGCGTCCCGCGACGCGAAGGGCGGTCACGTGGCCGGGCTGCTCAGCTTCCAGCCCGACGAGAACATCGCCCAGGTGCTGGCGATCCGCGACTACGAGCAGGCGCCGTACCTGGTGCTCGCCACCCGCAACGGCCTGGTCAAGAAGACCCGGCTCGGCGACTACAACAGCCCCCGCCAGGCCGGCGTCATCGCGATCAACTTCCGCGAGGACGACGACGAGCTGATCGGCGCCGAGCAGGTCAACGCCGAGGACGACATCCTGCTGGTCTCGCGCAAGGGCCAGGCGATCCGCTTCAAGGCCGACGACAGCCAGCTGCGGCCGATGGGCCGCGCCACCTCCGGTGTCTCGGGCATGAAGTTCCGCGCCGGCGACTCGCTGCTGTCGATGTCGGTGATCCGCGCCGCGCAGGTCGCGGCCGAGGAGGCCGCGGAGGCGCGGTTGATCCAGGACGGCGAGGCGCCCGAGGACATCGCGCCGGGCGACCTGCCCGACGTCAAGGAGCAGTACGTCTTCACGATCACCGACGGCGGCTACGCCAAGCGGACCCGGATCTCGGAGTACCGCCTGCAGTCGCGCGGCGGACTCGGGATCAAGGCGATGTCGCTGGCCAACGAGGACCGCGGCGGTCTGGTCGGTGCGTTCATCGTCGAGGAGGGCGACGAGGTCCTCTCGATCACCCAGGCCGGCCAGGTGGTCCGCAGCCCGATCAACGAGCACTTCCGGGCGACCGGACGCTCCACGATGGGCGTGAAGTTCGTGACTCCCAAGTCCGGTGACGCGGTCGCCGTGGTGGCTCGTTCGGTCGAGGCACGCGACGAGGAGGAGGCGGCCGAGGAGGTCGCGGAATCGCCGAGTGTGGATGCGGATGCAACAATCGACGGGTCTGCCTCCGAGACGACGGATGCCGACACGCCCGGCTCCGACACGACTGGCCCCGATCTGACAGGGGAGAGTGAGGACTGATGACGGAACGCCCCGTCGAGCGAACCTCCACCCGCACCACCCCGGACCGCACCCCGGAGACGGCGGTCCGGGCCCCGCTCGGTGAGCGGATCTCCGCCAAGCTGAGCAAGGCCACCGACGAGCACCGTGCCAACGCGAACCCGGAGTCCCAGAAGGCCGCCAAGAAGGCCGCCGTCGGGGGCCGCCCACCGCGCCGCGCGCGGCTGCGGCTGACCCGGGTCGACCCCTGGTCGGTGATGAAGACCGCCTTCCTGCTCTCGATCGCGTTCGGCGTGGTCACGGTGGTCTCGGTGCTGATGGTGTGGTCGGTCCTCGGGGCGGCCGGCGTCTGGGACTCGATCAACACCACCGTGCAGGACGTGGTCGGCGGCCAGGACTCCGCGGGCTTCGACGTGACCGACTACCTCGGGACCTCCCGTGTCATCGGGTTCACGATGCTGGTGGCGGTCATCGACGTGGTGCTGCTGACGGCGATCGCGACCCTCGGAGCCTTCCTCTACAACATGGCCGCGGCCCTGCTCGGCGGCATCGAGGTCACCCTCGCGGAGGACGAGCGCTGAGCCGTTCGGCGGTCTCCGATCCCGTTTTGTCCGGCCGCTCCGCGGTGGGGTAATGTCTCCCCTCGGTCGCTGGTCGACCACTCTTGGCACCGGATTCTTCCGGCCAAGTCCCGGGCCTATAGCTCAGACGGTTAGAGCGCTTCCCTGATAAGGAAGAGGTCACAGGTTCAAGTCCTGTTAGGCCCACCAACCCGGTTTCGATCTCTCGCCTGCCGCACCAGGCAGGCACCAGCCCTACGACCGTAGGAGTCACCATGAAGAAGCTCGTCCTGGTCCTGCTGGCTGCCGCCGGTGCCGTGATCGCCAAGAGGAAGATCGACGAGGGTCGCTCCGAGCAGGCCCTGTGGGCCGAGGCCACCGACAACGTCGAGCGCGGCTGACCCTCCCGACCCGGGGCCTTGGCGCAATTGGTAGCGCACCTGCTTTGCAAGCAGGGGGTTAGGGGTTCGAGTCCCCTAGGCTCCACCACTCGTCGCAGCACTCCCCTGCTGCTGCTCCTTCTCCTCGCACCGGCGCTCGCCGGCTGCGACGAGGTGCCTCCGCCCACGGTCGACGCCCCGAGTCCGCCCGCCCGCCTGGCGGGGACCCCGTCGTACGACGCGCACGAGGAGCCGGCCGAGGCGGTCCTGCCGCTGGTCCCGGCGACCGCGACGACCCTGACCGTGATGGACCTCGACGGCGTCCGGCGCCAGCTCGGGGTGCCGGACCTGACGAGCGACGACCTGATGTCGGAACGCTCGGAGTTCTGGGAGCGGACGCGGACCGAGGCCCCGATGCTCGCGGAGGGGATGCTCCGCGAGGACACCTCGGAGCTGATGCTGGACCACGGGTTCACCGAGGACGACGTGGACTGGGAGGCGCACTTCACCGGGCCGGAGGGCAACGGCTACGTGCTCGCGTTCCGGCCGGACCTGGACATGACGGCGGTCGCCGGCGCGGTCGAGGCCGGGGTCGGGCCGCTCGGTGGCGGCCGGGTGCTGCGCGAGGAGCATCTCGTCGTCTCCGGGGTCGCCGACGACGGTGCCGCGAGCTGGGCGACCGACCCGGCGGTCGTGCACCTGGTCGGCGAGCCCGCGGAGGCGACGTACCTCCGGCGCGGCTGCGTCCCGTTCGCCGACGCGCTCGGCGCGGAGGCGACCGCCGAGCAGCAGGACGCCGTGCTGGCCCGCCACGACGTCACCGAGCTGGAGCCGCTGGACGCCTTCGCGGTGTCCTTCGGCGACCACCTCGCCACCGTGCGGATGAGCCGCGGCCGGACCGACCTCTTCGACCGGCTGCACCTCGGCGACGACTGGCCCGACGGGAGCCCGTCGTTCGAGGACGGCTTCGCCCGTGGCGTCGGCGACCCGACGACCGGCCGGATCGGGTACGACGTGCCGCGACCGGCCGTGGCGGCGGGCCTCACCCTGACCGAGACCCTGCCGTTCGCGGTGTGCAACAGCGTCACGCCGATCCCCCAGCCCACCGGGCTCTGACGGACACAGCCCACCGGGCCCTGACGGATTGCGCGGCCGGGTCGGTTGCTTCCCAGGTGACCGGCGCGGATCTACGCTGCCTCATGGTCCGCTACGTCTGCCTCACGCTCGCGGTGGCCTTCGGCCTGTGCGCCGCGGTGCTGGTCGCGACGAGCCCGACCGTGCACTACCGGGGCGCCACCCGCTCGTGCAGCAGCATCATCGTCAGTGCCGAGGCCGGCGACGCGGGCGCCGCGGACCCGGGGACCACCACCCCGGAGCGCGTCGACCAGCACCTCTCGCAGGCCTGCAGCGAGACGATGCACCGATGGTCCGTGCTGGCGGGCCTCGCCGCGCTGCTCTGCGTCGCCGTCGGCTCGGTCGGCCTGCTGACCCGACGGCCCGACTCCGCGGAGGTCGGGCTCAGCCCCGGCTGAGGGCGGCGAGCTCGGTGGCGTCGTGGGCGCTGAAGACCGTGACCTCGGAGGAACGTGCGGCGACCAGCTCGCGCAGCCGCTCCTGGTTGTGGCGGCGCTGCAGGTCGTCGACGGCCATCAGCCGCTGGAAGGCGCGCAGCCCGGGCGGCGTGGAGACCGGCGCGGCCAGGTCCCCGGTGTGGAAGTAGGAGTCGCCGGCGTGGAGCAGCCAGTGCCCGTCGGGACGCCGGACGGCCACCCCGCAGTGACCGCGGGTGTGGCCGCGCAGCGGGACGAGCAGCACGTCGTCGTCGAGCGCGGTCACCGCCCCGAAGCCGAACCACTCCTCCCCTGCCACCCGGTGCCGCTGCCAGCGCGGGCCGTGCGCCCACTGGGCGGCGACGTACCGCGGCCGCTCGCGCAGCCTGGGCGCGAGGGCGGCGTCCAGCTCGTCGCCGAGCACGTGCACCCGGGCCTGCGGGAAGTCCCCGATGCCACCGGCGTGGTCGAGGTCGAGGTGGGTGAGCACGATGTCGGTGACGTCCTCGACCCGGTGGCCGCGGGCCAGGACCTGGGCCCGCGCGGTCTCGGTCGGGTCGAGCGCCGGCCGCACGGCGGCGCGGAACGGCCGCCCCAGCCGCGCGGGGTCCGCGAGGTCGCGGGTGCCGAAGCCGCTGTCGACCAGCAGCAGCCCCTCGGCGCGCTCGACCAGCAGGCAGTGCGCCACCAGCCGCCCGGGCAGGACCCGGCCGCCGATCGAGCCGGCCGGCCGCATGGTCGCGCAGTTGAGGTGGTGGACGGTCACGAGGCGACGGTGCCGCGCTCGGTGCCCTCGGTCGCGTGCAGCCGCTTGACCGTGGGCGACGTCCGGACCGAGGCCGGGTCGGGGTAGGTCCCGAGGAGGCGGTCGGCGGTGCCGGCGGTGGTCACGGCGAACCAGTAGTGCTCGTTCTTGTAGTGGTGCAGCCGGTGGTTGCGCCACACCGAGCGGAACCACCGCGACTGCGGCCGGTAGTCGCTGTGCACCAGGTAGTGGGTCCACTCGTAGCCGAACTTGATCGCGTAGACGGACACCAGCAGCGACAGCGCGCTCGGCAGCGACGGCATCGCCAGCAGCGCCACGGCGACGTACGCCGGCAGCAGCCAGACGAGCGCCGGCCAGGGGATGAACACCAGCGGGATGTCACGGGGGTCGGCGTGGTGCTCCCGGTGCTTGCGCGCCAGCAGCGAGTCGACCTCGACCGGGCCCAGCCGGCGGGGACGCCAGTGCAGGACGAACACGTGGATCACCCACTCGATCACCGGGAAGAGCGCGACCAGGGTGGCCGGGATGGCCAGCTCCCACCACGATCCGCCGCCGACCACGGCGCGGGCCACGACCGAGCCGAGCAGGAACGTCGAGATCATCCACGGCGACGGGGCCCGCCAGAAGGAGCGCCAGGCGGTCCCCAGCGTGACGTTGGTACGTCGGGTCCCAGCCCCGGTGATCTGGCCCAGCTTCGCTTCGTCGGCGGCCAGCCGCTGGGCCGCGAGCCTCTCGATGTCGGGGGACGTCTTGGTCATCTCTTCTCCTGACGGGTCTGGTCGAGTGCCCCGAGGGCGGTGAGCAGGCTGGTCGTGGCCGGTCGGAGCACGCGCTCGGCCGCGGCCCGGGCGGTGTCGGGGTCGCCCTCGCCGATCGCGGCGGTCAGCACCCGGTAGGCGCCGACCTGGCCGACCTCCTCGGCCATCACGGGGGCGAGCGCCTCCAGCGCGGGCTCGTAGGCCGCGCGCAGGCTGTTGAACATCAGCCGGAAGGCGAGCGAGTCGGCGCCGTCGACCACCACGTCCCAGTACGCCAGCGCGTGCACCTGGCGCTCCACGTCGTCGTCGGTCCCGGCCAGCGCGTCGACGGCGTCGGTGAGGGCCGCCAGCAGCGCCGGTCCCCCGCGCTCCGCGGCGAGCGCGGCGACGCCCGGCCCGATCACCAGCCGGGCCTCGAGGATGCTGCGGGCCACCGTCGCGTCGAGGCCGCCGCCGCGCACCAGCAGCCGGGGCAGCAGGTCGAGCCCGGCGTACCTGCGGAAGTCGCGGACCGTGGTCGCCCCGCCGTGGCGGACCTCCACCAGCCGGGTCTGCGCCATCCGCTGCAGCGCCTCGCGGACCGCGGGCCGGGAGACCCCGAGCACCTCGGCGAGGCGACGCTCGCTGGGCAGCGCCTCACCGGCCTCGAGGCCGCCGTCCACGACCTCACCGAGGACCTGGTCGAACACCTCGTCGGGCACGGAGCGGCGGGAGACAGGCTGTAGTGGCATGTCCCGGACGGTAGGAACAGCGGTGGCCGGTGGTCAAGTGGTCAGACCAGTCCGTGGACAGGCCCCGCGCCGCGGGACGGCCCGGGAGCGCTTCGTATGCTGGACGACGTGCCCACGATGCTCGCCCCGCGCTACTGGGGCGTGCACCTGCTGGCGGTCGTGCTCACCGCCGCCGCCGTGGGCCTCGGGGTCTGGCAGTACGACGCGTGGCAGGCCCGCCGGGCCGCGGAGGCCCAGGACCTGACCCGCGTCGAGCCCGTCGGCCTCCGCTCGGTGATCGGCCCGGACGACCCGTTCCCGGGCAACCGGATCGGCCAGCCGGTCATCCTCGGCGGGACCTGGGTGCCCGACGGCACCGTCTACGTCTCCGGGCGCGAGCAGGACGGCCGCGAGGGCTACTGGGTGGTGACGCCGCTGGCGATCACCGGCGCCCACGACCCGGCGATCCCGGTCGTGCGCGGCTGGGTGACCGACCCGGGCCGGGCGCCCGCACCGCCGACCGGGTACGGCGAGCTCGTCGGCTGGCTCCAGCCCCCCGAGGGCACCGGCGAGGCCGACGCCGACCCCCGCGACGACGTACTCCCCCAGCTCCGGACCGCCGACGTCATCCAGCACGTCGACCAGGACCTGTACGGCGCCTACGCCGTCGTCGCCGACCGGGCCGCCCCGGGGAAGTGGCCGGTCGGGGACCGCGCCACCAACGACGGGACCACGGGGCTCGCGGCACGCCGACCTCGCACAGCTGCCCGACGCCGGCCGGTTCACCGCGCTGCGCAACCTGCTCTACGCCATCGAGTGGTGGTTCTTCGCGGCCTTCGCGCTGTTCGTCTGGGTGCGGTGGATCCGGGACGAGACCGTCCGGGCGCGGGAGGCCGGCACCGAGACCCAGGCCACGTCGGCGGAGGGGGCGGCGGGAGAGCCCGCCGGCACCGCTGTGGACGGCCAGTAGGTTGGGCGGCGTGAAGAACCTGTTCAACGCCTACCGCGTGCTCGCCATCGTCGTGGGCGTGCTGCTCGCCTTCTGCGCCCTCGTGGCGATGCCGCTGAAGTACCTCGCCGCCGAGGGCGGCGACCTCCAGCAGTTCGGCGAGTCCGCCAGCATCCTGTGGGTCGCCCACGGCTGGGTGTTCATGATCTACGTGGTCGTCGCCTTCTTCCTCTCCCGCAAGGCCGGGTGGTCGCCCGGTTTCACGGTCGTCGCGCTCGCCGCGGGCCTGATCCCGCTGCTGATCTTCTGGGTCGAGCACGTGGTCACCCAGCGGATGCGTGCCGAGCACCCCGAGCTGGTCGCGACAGGCTCACGCGCCGAAGGCGTCTGACCCCGTGACGACCGCGTTCGTGCTGGGCGGCGGGGGCGTCCTCGGCGCGGTCGAGGTCGGCATGCTGCGGGCCCTGTTCGAGCGCGGGATCACCCCCGACCTGGTCCTCGGCACCAGCGTCGGCGCGCTCAACGGCGCCATGGTCGCCCGCGACCCCTCCCCGGCGGTGATCGAGCGCCTGACCGACCTGTGGCGCGGGGCCAGCCGCTCCGGCCAGGAGGTGTACGGCGACCGGGCGCTGCGCACGGTCCGGCGCGCGGTCGCGACCGGCACCCACATCTACTCCGCCAAGCCGCTGAAGAAGCGGCTGGCCGAGGAGTTCGGCGACGTCACCTTCGAGGAGCTGCCGGTCCGGTTCCAGGTCTGCGCGGCCTGCATCGAGCGGTCCGCCGAGCACTGGTTCGACTCCGGCCCGGTGGTGGACGCCGTCGTCGCGAGCGCCGCCGTACCGGGCCTGCTGCCGCCGGCGAAGGTGGGCGACGAGCACTTCCTCGACGGCGGCATCGTGAACTCCGTCCCCCTCGGCCGGGCGGTCCAGCTGGGGGCCACCCGGGTCTTCGTGCTCCAGGTGGGCCGCATCGACCGGCCGCTGAGCGTGCCCCGCCGGCCGTGGGAGGTGGCCCGGGTGTCGTTCGAGATCGCCCGGCGGCACCGGTTCGTGCGGGAGATGGCCGAGCTGCCCGCCGGGGTCGAGGCCCACGTGCTGCCCGCCCGGGGCACCTCGAGCCGGGACGACACGCTGCTCGGCAGCCGCGACTTCGGCAGCGTGCAGCAGCGCATCGACGAGACCTACGAGGCCTCGGTGGCCTACCTCGAGGAGCACCTGGCCACCCCGGACCCGCGATGATCCGGCTGCTGCGACGCGTCGTCCTCGCGCCGCTGGTCGTCCTGCTCACGGTGCTGCTGTGGGTCACGCTGCCGCTGTGGCTGATCGCGGCTGCGGCGCTGTCCCCGGTGCTGCCCGGTCGGTGGCGAGCGCTGCGGCTGCTGTGGGTGGCCATCCTCTACCTGACCTGCGAGGCGCTGCTGCTCGTGGTGATGTTCGGGCTGTGGCTCGCCTCGGGGTTCGGCTGGCGGCTGCGCACGCCGTACTTCGAGGGCATCCACTACGACCTGGTGCAGGGCGTGACGTGGGTGTTCTTCCGCGAGTCGCGGCGGGTGCTGCGGCTGCGGATCACCACCGACGGACCGGCCCCCGACGCCCACCCCGGGATCCCGCTGCTGGTCTGCTGCCGGCACGCGGGACCCGGTGACTCCTTCACGCTGATCTACGCGCTGATGCACTGGTACTCCCGGGAGCCGCGGGTCGTGCTCAAGGACACGCTCGCCTGGGACCCCGCGATCGACGTGCTGCTGGGCCGGATCCCGGCCCGGTTCATCTCCACCAACCCCGGTCCCGGCGAGGACTTCGAGTCACACATCGCGGCCCTGGCATCCGGCCTCGACGAGAACGACGCGTTCGTGATCTTCCCCGAGGGCGGGAACTTCACCCCGGAACGGCGTCAGCGCGCGATCGACCGGTTGCACCGGCTCGGGATGGAGCGGATGGCGCGTCGCGCCGAGAAGATGACCAACGTGCTCGCGCCGCGGCCCGGGGGGTTCCTGGCCGCGCTCGACGCCGCACCCGACGCCGACGTCGTCCTGGTCGCGCACACCGGACTGGACCACCTGCGGACCGTCGCCGACGTGTGGCGGGAGCTGCCGATGGACAAGCAGCTCATCATGCGGTGGTGGCAGGTGCCGCGCGCCGAGATCCCCGAGGGGCGGGAGGCGCGGATCGACTGGCTCTACGCGTGGTGGGAGCGGATCGACACCTGGGTGGAGGAGAACCGGCCGGAGGATCTCTCCTCCGGCCGGTCCGGGAGCTGAGGGCCGCTGCCTGCGGCGGCTGCTCAGGCCTTGTCGTCGGTGTCGTCCTCGTCGAGCGAGACCACCTCGGCCGGGTTGTCCGGCGTGGTGACCGGGTGCGGCGCCTCGGCCTGGTCGGCGAGGGCCTCGTCGGGCGACGAGCCGCCCTGGTCGTCCTCGCCCGTGTCGGTCTCGACGCCGGACATCGGAGCGGCGGGCGTGGGCGGCGTCGGCGCGGGCGTCGGCACGTAGGACGACTGCCAGCTGTCGCTGCTGCTGCCGCCGCCCTGCAGCTTGCGGGCCACGAAGCCGAGCACGGCCGCGACCCCACCGATGAGCAGGACCTTCTTCAGCTTCGACCCCTTCTTCTTCTCGGGGTTGAGCTCCGCGGCCCTGGCAGCCGCCAGGTCGCGTCCCTCGGCGGCCTTCTCGGCGGCGAACTGGGCGCCCTGGGCCGCCTTCTCGGTGGCGATCGCGACGCCGGTCGCGACGACGGGCGCCGCCTTGGCGCGGGCGTCGGCCAGCGCCGGGCCGGCCTTCTCCCGGGCACCGTTGATGACCGGGGCCGCCTTGTCGCGCGCCTCGGCCAGGTAGGGCGCGGCCTTGTCACGGGCCTCGGCGACGTAGGGGGCCGCCTTCTCACGCGCGTCGGCGACGTAGGGGGCCGCCTTGTCGCGGGCGTCGGCGAGGTAGGGAGCGGCCTTCTCGCGCGCGTCGGCCAGCGCGGGGCCGGCCTTCTCCCGGGCCTCGGCCAGCAGCGGCAGCGCGCGCTCCTTGGCGTCGATGGCCGCGGCCTTCGCGGTCTCGGCGGCCGACTCGAGCTGCGGCCGGACCGTGTCGACGTACTCGGAGGCTTGATCGATCAGCGACTTCTTCTTGCGCAGGCCCATGGGCGTGACACTTCCTTCTCGTCGTGTGGCTTCCATTCGATCATGTCTCACCCGACCCAACCAGCGTGCGCGCGTCTTGCGGGACGTCTTGTCGCGCGTGCGAGGATCGGGGACGCACAGACAGCATCGACGTGCACGTCGTACCCATTTCACGCGAGAGGCAGTCATGGCTGACCAGCAGGCCATCTTGAAGACCAACAAGGGCGACATCACCATCAACCTGTTCCCCGACCACGCGCCGGAGACGGTGGCGAACTTCGTGGGGCTGGCCGAGGGCACCAAGTCGTACGACGCCGGCAACGGCAGGACCGGCCCGTTCTACGACGGCCTGGGCTTCCACCGCGTCATCGAGGGCTTCATGATCCAGGGCGGCTGCCCGCTCGGCACCGGCACCGGTGGCCCGGGCTACACCTTCAAGGACGAGCCGCACCCCGAGCTCACCTTCGACAAGCCCTACCTGCTCGCGATGGCCAACGCCGGCCCGGGCACCAACGGCTCGCAGTTCTTCATCACCGTCGGCGCGACCTCGTGGCTGAACTTCAAGCACACGATCTTCGGTGAGGTCGCCGACCAGGCCTCGCGCGACGTCGTCGACGCCATCGCCACCACGGCGACCGGCCCCGGCGACCGCCCGCTCGAGCCGGTCGTCATCGAGCGCGTCGAGGTCGTGCGCTCCTGAGCGGCAACCCGACCCCTGCAGCCGGGGTGCCGACCTGTTACCGGCACCCCGGCCGCGAGTCGTACATCCGTTGCCAGCGCTGCGACCGGGCGATCTGCCCGGACTGCATGCGTGACGCCGCCGTGGGCTTCCAGTGCCCGCAGTGCGTCTCGGAGGGTGCGAAGACCACCCGCAGCGGACGGACGGCGTACGGCGGGCTGCGGCCCGGCAACGCCGGTCTCACCTCGATGGTGCTGATCGCCGTCAACGCGGCCGTCTGGCTGCTGGTGCTGACCACCGGCGGCTCGGCCAGCGCCTGGCTCAACAAGCTGATGCTGCTGCCCACCGGGCGCTGCGTCTCGGCCAGCCGGCCGGACCTCTACTACCCCGGGATCGGCAGCGAGGCCGTCTGCGCCACGAACCCGCAGGGCGACTGGATCAACGGCGTCAGCGACGGGGCCTACTGGCAGCTCGTCACCAGTGCCTTCACGCACGTCGAGATCTGGCACATCGGCTTCAACATGCTGGCGCTGTGGTTCCTCGGCCCCCAGCTGGAGCTGGCGATCGGCCGCGCCCGGTTCCTGGCGCTCTACCTGATCTCGGCCCTGGCCGGCTCCACGCTGGTCTACTGGGTCGCCCCCGTCGACGGCTCCACCCTCGGCGCCTCGGGCGCGATCTTCGGCCTGATGGGCGCGCTGCTGGTGCTGGCCTTCAAGGTCGGCGGCAACATGCAGCCGATCCTGATGTGGATCGGCCTCAACTTCCTGATCACCGTGGTCGGCCGCGGCTTCATCTCCTGGGAGGGCCACCTCGGCGGCTTCCTCGGCGGCGCCCTGATCGCCGTCGTGCTGGCCTATTCTCCCCGGTCCCACCGCGCCCTGTGGCAGTCGCTCGGCCTCGGTGCGATCACGCTCGGCCTCGTGGTCGCGGTCCTGCTCCGCACCGCCACCCTCACCTGACGCCGACCCGTCGCTTGTTCACGGCGTCAGTGCACCGACCCGTCGCTTGTTCACAGTCGGAGCACGCCGACCCGTCGCTCCCGGGCGCCGGACGACGTCGATCCGTGGTTTGTCCACAGCTCTCCACAGCCTCGGAGGGTTGCCCATCCCCAATTGTGGGTAGGCGGCGTGTACGAGGCGCGCTCAGGCGGGCACAGTCATCCACGGTTGTGCACAACTGTGGAATCACCTGTGGAGAACTACATGGATGTAGTTCTCCACAGCGTTGTCCCCAATGTGCAAAACCGCCGGCCCATCCCCAGGGGGACGGACCGGCGGCTCAGGTCGACTCGGCGGGCACCTCACGCCGGCGCGGCGATCACTCCCAGCGCGTGGCGTAGGTGAAGCCGACGGCCATGAAGCCGATGCCCACCAGCAGGTTCTTCTGGCCGAGGTCGTCGAAGACCGGCAGCCTGCTGAGGTTGTCGCTGATCACGTAGAAGGTGCAGATCCACAGCAGCCCGATCAGGAAGCAGCCGAGCATCCCGACCACGACGCCGCGACCGCGGCCGAGCGGGGTCGAGGGGTGGGCGGCGATGACCAGGCCGGCGAAGATCAGGCCGAAGCCGATGAGGTAGTTCCAGTCACCGAGGTCCGCCATGAACTTCGGGCTGCCCGCCTCCGGCGGGGGCAGCACGGTCGGGTCGACCCGGACGGCGGTGTAGTAGTAGGTCATCCAGGCGATGCCGAGGACGATCAGCACCAGCGTGATCACGAACCGTGCCGAGAACACCGGTCCCCGGGTCGGCTTGAGATAGTCCGGCTGCTTGGACTTCGGCTTGGACACGAGACTGCTCCTCGGTGGTGACCCTGCGAGAGGGCTGATTTCGGCAGGCGACCATGACGCGTCATCACAGGTCGCGGGCTACCTTAGTCGCCGTGACCCCTGGATCCCACGCGAGCCCCGACAACGGGACCGACCGACCGCGCCGCCGCCGGCGGCTGTGGCGCATCGGTACGCCGCTGGTGGTGCTCCTGTGCGGGGCGCTGTTCGTGGTCAGCGCCCACAACAGCCAGGGGACCGACCTCCGGCCCGGCCGCTACACCGACCTCGCGTCGCTGGTCAGCAACGAGGCCCGGGACTACCAAGCGCTCCAGCAGCGGGTGAAGGACCTGAACGCCGACGTCGCGACCCTCACCGAGTCGGTCAACGACACCGAGGTGCAGCGGTACCAGCGGCGCATCCAGAAGCTCGAGGACCCGGCCGGGCTGGTGCCCCGCACCGGACCCGGGGTCACCGTCACGCTCTCGGACGCGCCCGAGGAGGTCATCAACAACACCACCCGCGACCTCAACTACCTCGTCGTGCACCAGCAGGACATCCAGGCGGTCGTGAACGCGATGTGGAAGGCCGGAGCCACCGCGGTCACTGTCCAGGGACAGCGGGTGGTGACCACCACCGGCATCAAGTGCGAGGGGAACGCCGTCCAGCTCCAGGGCGTGCCCTACTCGCAGCCCTACGTGATCTCCGCGGTCGGGGACCAGACGGCCCTGCTGGACGCGATCGACAACGACCGCTACCTGCAGGTCTACCGGGAGCAGGCCGCAGACCCGACCATCTCCGTGGGCTGGGACCTGCAGCTCGAGGACAGCCTCACGGCACCGGCGTACGACGGCCTGCTCGACCTCAACTACGCCAAGCCGCTGCGCTGAGCCGCGGCGACGACCGCGCGCCTCACTGACCGGTGACGCGTCCCGGCGGCAGGCCCGACGCGTCCGGAGGGCGTCGGCGGCCCGGTCGGCAGGGTGGGCGTCACGGTCGGCGACTCGGTGGGCGAGGGCGACTCGGTCGGCGCCTCGTACGACGACACCAGGATGGTGACCGTCGAGCCCTGGTCGGCGGTCTGGCCGGCCTGGGGGCTCTGCTTGATCACGGTGCCCTTGGGCTCGGTCGTGCTCGAGGACTCGAGGACGTCGGGCTGGAACCCGGCGTCGCGGATCGCCTTCTCGGCATCCTTCTGCTGCATGCCGACCACGTCGGGGATCTGCTCGGGGCCGTCGGAGAAGGAGATGGTGACCGTGGTGCCCTGCGGCACGCTCTCGCCGCCCGCCGGGTCGGTCGTGAGGACCTGGCCCGCGGGCTCGTCGGAGGGGGTCTGCTGGAGCGTCACCTTGAGCTTGGCGTTGCGCAGCGCCACCGCGGCCGCGTCCTTGTCCTGCCCGACCACCGACGGCACCGTCACCAGCGGCTTCCCGGTCGACACCACGAAGTTGATGTCGGAGCCGGGGTCGACGTACTGGTCCCGGTTCGGGTCCTGGCTGATGACCTTGTCCTTGGCCACGTCCTGGTCGGCCTGGAAGTCGACCGAGCCCACGCCGAGCCCGGCGTCGCCGATCGCGGCGCGGGCCTGTTTCTCGCTGAGCCCGATCAGGTTGGGCACCTGGGTCTGCTCGACCGGCTTCTCGAACAACCGCGGCAGGAGGTACGCCGCGCCGGCGATCAGCAGGATGAGCAGCAGCCCGAGGGCGATCATGATGCCGGTGCGCCCGCCGCGGTCCTCCTCGTCGGGCGGGGGCGCGACGGGACGCGTCGCGGTCGTGTCCACCGGCGGGTCGACCGGGGGGATCAGGGTCGTCGCCTGCGGCGCCGGCGGCACCACGGCGTGCACGGGCCGGCCGGCGAGGTAGCGCTCGATGTCGCTGCGCATGGCCGCGGCCGACTGGTAGCGGTCCTCGAGGCGCTTGGCCAGCGCCTTCATCACGATCGCGTCGATCTCGGCCGGCAGGTCGGTGTCGTGGTCCGACGGCGGCGCGGCCGGCTCCCGGACGTGCTGGTAGGCGACCGCCACGGGGCTGTCGCCCACGAACGGCGGCCGCCCGGTGAGCAGCTCGTAGAGGAGGCAGCCGGCGGAGTAGACGTCCGAGCGGGAGTCGACGGTCTCGCCGCGGGCCTGCTCCGGGGAGAGGTACTGGGCGGTGCCGACGACCGCGGCGGTCTGGGTCATGGTCGACGACGCGTCGCTGATCGCGCGGGCGATGCCGAAGTCCATCACCTTCACGTCGCCGCTCGGCGTGAGCATGACGTTGCCGGGCTTGATGTCGCGGTGGATGATCCCCGCGCGGTGGCTGTAGTCGAGCGCGGAGAGCACGCCGCTGGTGATCTCCAGGGCCCGCTCCGGCAGGATCTTGCGACCCTCGCGCAGGATGTCGCGCAGCGTCCGGCCCGCGACGAACTCCATGACGATGTAGGGCTGGGCGACGTCGGACCCGTCGGTCGACATCTCCTCGCCGGTGTCGTAGACCGCGACGATGGACGGGTGGTTGAGCGATGCCGACGACTGGGCCTCGCGCCGGAACCGCGCCTGGAACGTCGCGTCGCTGGCCAGGTCGGTCCGCAGCCGCTTGACCGCGACGACGCGACCGAGCCGGGTGTCGATGCCCTTGCGGACCTCGGCCATGCCCCCACGGCCGAGGAGCTCACCGAGCTCGTAGCGTCCGCCGACCACCGTCGGCTGCGGGTTGCTCATCAGCGGGCGGCCTTTCCGTCGTTGCTCGGCGCCGGGGCCCGGCTGGCGGCGGTGGCGCCGGCGCTGGGGGAGGTGGTGGGGGACGAGGTGGTCTGCGGAGCCTGGGACGCCGGCGCGGTCGTGGTCTGCGTGGACGTCGGCGAGGAGGCGGTGCTGCTCGGCGACTGGGTCGGCGTGGCGGAGGCGGAGGGCGACTGGGTCACCGAGGGAGAGCTGGACTGCGTGGGCGCCTGCGAGGTGGGCGCGGACGAGGGCGGGGCCGACGTCGGGCTGGTCGTGGTCGGGGCCTGGGTCGGCTCGCTGGACGGCGCCTTCGTGGGCTTGTCGGTGCGCGAGGGGTGCTTCGTCGGGTTCTGCGTCGGGTCGGTCTGGTCGCCCTCGCCCGCGAAGACCAGGAAGCCGATCACCACGATGGCGAGCACGGCGAAGGCGCCGGCGAGCAGCCACAGGGCACCCCGGCGGCGACGCGGGGGCGGGGTGGCGGCGTGCGTGGGCCCGGTCGGCTCAGCCGCCGCCGCACCCGTGTCCAGCGCGGCGGCACCGGCGGCACCCGCGGCCCCCGCGCCGGCGAGCACCTGGGTGCTCCCGGTGTCCGGCGGCGGCACGATCGCGGTGGCGGCGGTGGCCGGGTCCCGGAGGGCGACCGCGAACGCCGCGCCGTCGGCGTACCGGTCCCCGGGCTCCTTCGACATCGCCTTGCGTACGACGGCCGCGAGGTCGGCGGGCACCTCGGGCGGCAGCGGCGGCACCGGCTCGCGCAGGTGGGCGAGGGCGGTGGCGATCGGGGTGTCGGCGACGAACGGACGCCGGCCGGCGAGGCACTCGAAGGCCACCACGCCGAGCGCGTAGACGTCGGAGGCCGGCGTCGCGGTGGTGCCCCGGGCCTGCTCGGGCGAGATGTACTGCGGGGTGCCCATGACCTGGCCGGTCTGGGTGAGCGCCATCCCCTCGGCGGCGCGGGCGATGCCGAAGTCGGTGATCTTGACCTCGCGCGCCGGGGTGACCAGCAGGTTGGCCGGCTTGATGTCGCGGTGCACGATGCCCGCGGCGTGCGCGGCGCCGATCGCCTCGGCGGCCTGCCCGAGCAGGTCCCGGGTGACGTCGGGGTCCATCGGCTCGCCGGGGCGCAGCAGGTCGGAGAGCGGCTGCCCGTCGACGAGCTCCATCACCAGGTACGGCCGCGGCGCGCCGGACCCGTCGGCCGCGGACGCCTCGCCGAAGTCGAAGACGGCCGCGATCCCGCGGTGGTGCAGCGACCCGGCGTGCCGGGCCTCGGTCTCGAAGCGGGAGCGGAACGCCTCGTCGTCGGCGTACTCGCGCTTGAGCAGCTTGATCGCGACCTCGCGGCCGAGCACCGTGTCGGTGCCCCGCCAGACCTCGCCCATGCCGCCGGTGGCGATCCGGGAGTCGAGCCGGTAGCGCCGGCCGTCGTCGGCGTACCCGAAGTCCTGCTCAGGCGGCGTCACTGGATCACCGCCTCCATGACCGCCTTGGCGATCGGGCCGCCGAGCTGGCCGCCGGCGATCTCGCCGCGCGGGATGTCGGCCTTCTGGATCATCACCGCGACCGCGACCTGGGGGTCGTCGGCGGGCGCGAACGAGACGAACCAGGCGTACGGCGGCACGTTGTCGATGCCGCTCTGGGCGGTGCCGGTCTTGCCGGCGACCACGACGCCCGGGATCGCGGCGGGGTACGCCGTGCCGTCGTCGACCGTGGCCACCATCAGCTTGGTGAGCTCGCTGGCCGTCGAGGACGACACCGCGCGCGAGAGCTCGCTGGGCTCGGTCTTGTCGAGCACGTCGAGCTCGGGCGACTGGACCTCGTCGACGACGTAGGGGCGCATCACGGTGCCGCCGTTGGCGATGCCCGCCACGACCATCGCCATCTGCAGCGGCGTCGCGGCCACCTCGTACTGGCCGATGCCGGTCTGGGCGACGTAGGCCGGCGAGAGCTGGTCGTCGGTCGGGAAGCTGGACTCCGCCTGCGGTCCGAGGTCCTCGAGGTACTGGCTGTTGAACCCGAACGCCTCCGCCTGCTTCCGCATCCCCTCGGCGCCCACCTCGTTGGCCAGGGCGGCGAAGGTGGTGTTGCAGGAGTTCTCCATCGCCTGGGCGAACGGGATCCGGCTGGTGCCGCAGTCGCGACCCTCGTTGTCGATGACGTTGCCGGTCTGCGGCGGGGTGTACTCCGCCCCTCCCGGCACCTGCGAGTCGGCGTTGTAGTTCCCGCTCTCGATGGCCGCCGCCGCGGTCACCACCTTGAACGTCGAGCCGGGTGGCAGCCGGGTCTGGATGGCGCGGTTGAGCAGCGGCTCGGACTCGTTGGCGTTGAGCTCGTCGTAGGCCTTGCCGGCCTCCGAGAAGTCGTGGTCGGCGAGCCTGTTGGGGTCGTAGGTCGGCAGCGACACCATCGCGAGGATCTTGCCGGTGCTGGGCTCGAGCGCGACCACGGATCCCTGGACGTCGCCGGGCAGGCTGCGCAGCCCGTCGTACGCCGCGGTCTGGGCCGCGGGGTCGATGGTGAGCTCGACGCTGCCGCCCTTGGAGGAGTCGTTGCTGAGCAGGTCGACCAGCTTGGTGACGAACAGCAGCGAGTCGTCACCGGAGAGCACGTCGTTCTGGGACTGCTCGATCCCGGTCTGGCTGTAGTAGGAGAACCAGCCGGTGAGCGGGGCGTACTTGAAGGGCTGGGAGTAGGTCCGCTGGAACTTGTACTGGTCGTCGGTGGCGACGCTCTGCGCCACCGGGTCGCGCCCGACCAGGATCGCGCCCCGCTCGCGGGAGAACGCCGCGGCGATGACCCGGCGGTTGCGCGGGTCCTTGTCGAGGGCTCCGGCCTTGTAGTACTGGAGGTACGTCGCGTTCAGCATCAGCGCGAGGAACATCAGCATGCAGACGATGGCGATGGTGCGGATGGGCTTGTTCATGGCAGCCATGACCTCCTCTCCGGGGCCGTCGCGAGCGTCGTCCTGCGGGATGCCTCGCAAGGCGCCGGAGTGAGGCGCTGTGGGGCATCGTCGATCGACGGCAACGCAGCGAGGCGCCCGTAGGGCGACGCGTAGCAGGTCATCGGAGAGGCGGTCATGGCTGAACCTTCACCACCTGCGTGCTCTCGACGTCGGCGTTCTCGTCGCCGAACGAGAGGTCCGGGATCGGCCGCCGGGCCTGGTCGGAGATGCGGAGCAGCAACGCGATGATCACCCAGTTCGCGACGAGCGAGGACCCGCCGTAGGAGAGGAACGGCGTCGTGAGACCGGTGAGCGGGATCAGCCGGGTGACGCCGCCGATGACGACGAAGACCTGGATCGTGAAGACGCCGGCGAGACCGGTGGCCACGAGCTTGCCGAAGCCGTCCCGGCAGACCAGGGCCGCGCGCAGCGCGCGCTCCACGATGAGGCCGTAGAGCAGGACCACCGCGATGACGGCGGTCAGGCCGAGCTCCTCGCCGATGGAGGCGACGATGAAGTCGGAGTTGGCGTAGGGGACGCGGTCCGGGCTGCCGTCGCCGAAGCCGCGGCCGATGAGGCCGCCCCAGCCCATGCCGAACATCGCCTCGACGGGCTGGAAGCTCAGGTCGCCGCGCTTGTCGTAGTAGTCGAACGGCTGGAGCCAGACGTCGACGCGGATCGCGACGTGGCTGAAGAGCTTGTAGGCCAGGAAGGCCCCGGCGAGGAAGAGCGCGCCGCCGACGATCAGCCAGCCCGGCCGCTCGGTGGCGACGTACAGCATGATCAGGAACAGGCCGAAGAACAGCAGGCTGGAGCCGAGGTCGCGCTGGAAGACCAGGATGCCGAGGCTGATCAGCCACATCGCCAGGATCGGGCCGAGGTCGCGGCCGCGCGGCAGGTCGACGAAGAGGACCCGGCGGCCGGCCAGCGCGAGCGCGTCGCGGTGCAGCACCAGGTAGCCCGCGAACGCGATCACGAGGAGGACCTTCGCGATCTCGCCCGGCTGGAAGCTGAACGGGCCGAGGTGGATCCAGATCCGGGCACCGTTGATGGTGCTGCCGATGACCGGGAGCATCGGCAGCAGCAGCAGGATGATCGCGGCGAGCCCGCTGGTGTAGGTGAAGCGCTGCAGCACGCGGTGGTCGCGCAGCAGCACCAGCGTCGCCACGAAGAGCAGCACGCCGAGGGTCATCCAGATCAGCTGCTGCTGGGCGAAGCCGTGCGGCTTGTCGGCGGCCTCGTAGGCGAGGTCGAGCCGGTGGATGACCGCGAGGCCGAGCCCGTTGAGGGCCGCGACGACGGGCAGCAGCACCGGGTCGGCGTACGGCGCGACGAACCGCACCACGACGTGGCAGCCGACGACCAGGAGCGCCAGCCAGCCGCCGTACCCGATGATGTCGGCCGGCACCTCCCCCTCGACGCCGATGCCGACGGCGGCGTACGCGCCGATGCCGACCGCGAGGGCGAGGACGAGCAGGAAGAGCTCCGCGCCCCGGCGACGCCGGTGCACGAATCCGAGGAAGGAGCCGCTGTTCTGGGCCATGGCTCAGCCGCCTGCGGTGGTGTCGGAGGACTGCTTGGACGCGAGGTTGTCGACGGCGCGCCGGGCGTCGTCGAGGCTGCCGGCGTCGATCCCCTCGCGGACCTTGCCCGCGTCGAAGGCGGAGAGCCGGGCGAGCTGGATGTCGGTGGTCTCGTAGGGGCTGGACAGCGAGACGCCGGGCAGGTCGGCGTTCAGGCCGCGGTAGATGACGACGGTGCCGTCCTGCTCGCCGACGTAGTACTGCTGCTGGCTCCACGACCAGGCCGCGGCCATGCCGATCCAGAGCAGGCCGAGGACGATCAGCCCCGCGAGCAGCCGCTTGAGCCACACGAACCGGCGCGGCGGGCGCGGGGCGTAGCGGGCCTGCTCGGGGTCCAGAGGGTCGCTGGAGATGGCGAACGGCACGTCGTCGGGGATCTCGGCGGCGACCGGCTCGAGCTCGCCGGTGTCGCCGGAGCGGTGGCCGCGGAAGAGGCTGCCCTTGGCGCTGCGGGTACGCCGTCGCAGCTCGGCGGCGGCGCCGACCAGGACCGGCTGGGGGTCCTCGATCGGGGTGGACCCGTCCACCACGTCGGCCACGATGCAGGTGACGTTGTCGGAGCTGCCGGCCTCCAGGCTGGCGCGGACCAGCTCGACCGCGGCGAAGTCCGGGCCGCCGGTCGAGAGGATGTCGGCCAGCCGGCCGTCGTCGAGCACGCCGGACGCGCCGTCGCTGCACAGCAGGATGCGGTCACCCGCGGCCAGGCCGATGTGGAAGAGGTCGGGCTCCGCCTCGTGGATGCCGTCGAGTGCCTTGAGGATCAGGTTGCGGTGCGGGTGGACGCGTGCCTCGTCCTCGGTGATGCGGCCCTCGTCGATGAGGCTCTGCACGAAGGTGTGGTCCTTGGTGAGCTGCGTGATCTCGCCTGTGCGGTAGAGATAGGCACGGCTGTCGCCGACGTGCCCGAGGCCGAGGCGGGTGCCGTCGAAGAGGGCGACCGTGGCGGTGGTGCTGGTGCCGTTGAGGGAGGGTTCCTCGTCGACCAGCTCGCCGATCCGGTCGTGGGCCCGGTGCAGCGCGCCGGCCACCTGGCCCAGCAGGTCCTCGGTGGGCGGCTCGTCGAGCTTGCGGAGCTGCTGGATGGCGGTGCTCGAGGCGATGTCGCCGCGGGCGGCCCCGCCCACGCCGTCGCACACGGACAGCAGCCAGGGCCCGGCGTAGCCGGAGTCCTGGTTGTCCTTGCGGACCCGGCCCACGTCGGAGATGGCGGCGAACTGGAGCCGCAGCGGCGCGGTCGGCCGGGTCGTCGGCTGGGTGGTCGGCTGGGTCATGCGCAGCTACTTCCGCAGCTCGAGGATGGTCTTGCCGATGCGGACCTGGGTGCCGAGGCTGATCGTGGTGGGCTGGGTGATCCGGACGCTGCCGATGTAGGTGCCGTTGGTGGAGCCGAGGTCCTCGACGAACCACTGGTCGCCCGAGGCGGCGATCCGCGCGTGCCGCGTGGACACGTAGTCGTCGTCGAGCCGGATCGCCGCGTCGTTGCCGCGCCCGATCAGGATCGGTGCCCGCTCCAGGTCGGCGCGCTCACCGGAGTTCGCGCCCTCGGTGACCAGCACGTGGGTCGGCGCTCCGCGGCGCCGCGTCGGCGGCTTGGCCGCCTTGGGCTGCTTGCGGCTCCGGTTGGCCGCACCGCGGGCCGCCTCGGGGACCCGCGCGCCGAACATGTCGGAGCGGATCACCGAGATCGCCGAGAGGACGAAGATCCACAGGATCGCCAGGTAGGCCACCCGGATCAGGAACAGGGTGAGCTCAGACATCCATGTCCTCCTCGATGACGTGCACGGTCATCGTGGTGTTGCCGATCTTGACCTGGGAGCCGTCGCGCACTCCGGTGTGGGTGACCCGGTGGCCGTCGACGTGCATGCCGTTGGTCGATCCGAGGTCGCGCACCTCGATCCGGGTGTGGTCCCCGGGCTCGACGACGAACTCGACGTGCCGGCGGCTGACCCCGGGGTCGTTGATGCGGACGTCGGCCTCGGTCCCGCGGCCGATCACCAGGCCCGGAGGCTGGAGCGGGTGCCGGGTGCCGTTGACCTCGAGCAGCGCGCGGGCGCGGCGTACCTGGGTGTGGCTGGCGCTGCCGGTGACCTTCGCCTGGGCCCGGCTGCGGATGCGGAACCGGCCCGTCGTCAGGTCGTCGGCCGCCTCGAAGTCGATGGTGACGGGGCCGGGGAAGACGTAGCTCTGCTGGTCCGCGTGGTCCTCGAGCTGCCTGACCAGCTCCTCGCCCATCTCGGTGTCGTACGGCGCGAGCCGGTCGAGGTCGGTCTGGGACAGCTCGACGTGGAAGTCGTTCGGGACCATCCGCCGGTCCCGGGAGAGGATCTGGGCGTTGTTGTCGCACTCGCGCTGGAGCGCTGCGGAGATCTCCACCGGCTGCACCGCCGAGCGGAACGCCCGGGCGAAGGCACCGGAGATCATCTCCTCCAGCTTGTGCTCGAACCGCGACAGTCCGCTCACGCTGCCCGCCTCCTTCCGTCCTCGGCCGAAGCCGGCCGCCTCGACCACGGCAGGCCGACGAGCCCAGCCGCGCGCTGGGTCGCGACCGATCGTAACGGGGTCGACACAGGCCGTGGTGCACGCCCTCTGCCCGGTTTGGGAATGTCGAGGACGCTGGGATAGCCTGAGCCCGCTTCAAGCGCGAGTGGCGGAATAGGCAGACGCGCACGGTTCAGGTCCGTGTGCCCGAAAGGGCGTGGGGGTTCAACTCCCCCCTCGCGCACAAGCAGTCGAAGGCCCCGGGTGATCCCGGGGCCTTCGTGCGTTCCGGAGCCCGACAGCATGGCGGTGACAGTGCCCACGGTGAGGCCGGGTGAAACGGTGGGCCTCGTCACCGCCGACGGCCCCGACTCCGGGCCGCGGCTGACTCCTTCCGGGTGCCTAGCGAGGGTCCCGCCACATCTGCCACATCGGTGGGGACCCGTCGACGGAGAGCTCGTCGATGACCTCGAAGCCGTGACGCGCGTACAGCGTGCGGTTCCGCTCGCTGGTCGCCTCGAGGTAGCTGGGGACGGCCTGCTCGTCGGCCCGGGTCAGCCGCGACTCCAGGAGCCGACCGCCCCATCCCTGTCCCTGACGGCTCGCGTGGACCCCGACGAACCAGAGGTAGAGGTGCGGGTCGTGCGGGTGGTGGGCCTCCATGACGCCGGTCAACGCCGCGATCCGGGCGAGCTCTGCCTCTCCGATGTCGGCGGTGACCGCACCGAGCTGGGCCTCCTGCTCCTCGGTCAGGGGTGCCACGCCGGCCGGGACCCACAGGGCGGCGCCGGCAGCGTCCTCGGTGCAGTACGTCTCCTCGTGCTCGAGGAGGGCGTCGACGACGACCCGGAACCAGGGGGCGAGGTGCCGGTCCCGCGTGTGGGCGTCGGGCATGCACCAGCCGAAGACCGGGTCGTCGCGGAACGCGCTGGCGAGGGTCCGGCTCATCGCGGCGGCGTCGTCCGGCGTGGCCCTGCGGATGCCGTCGACAGGTGGCGCGCCCCGTTGGCGGGTGCTGGGTCGGTCGGCGGTCGAGGTGGTGCTGGTGTTCACGGTGCTTCTCCTTGATCGGGTGGGGGTGGCGAGGGAACGGGGGTCACACGCCCCAGAGGGCGGCGACGTGACGTGCGTCGGTGCCGCAGCAGCCGCCGACCACGGCCAGCCCGGGGAGCTGCGCGCGGAGGGCGTCGTACGACGCGGTCAGCAGGCCGAGGTCGCCCGCGTCGAGCTCCTCGGCGGCGTCGAGCTCGGCGTGGGTGAGGGTGGACGCGTTCGGGTTGACCTGGACGATCCGGCCGAGCCAGTCGCCGTCCTCGAGAGCGGGCGCGATGTGGGTGGGGTGGGCGCAGTTGACGATGAACCCGTCGGGCGCGTCCTCGGCCTCGACGAGGGCCACCGCCTCGCGCAGCGGAGTGCCGTCCGGCAGCCGGCCGTCGGTCTCGACGGTGAAGCCCACCAGCACCGGCACGCCGGCCTGCCGGGCGGCACGGGCGATCCCGATGCCCTCCTCGGGCCCGGTGATCGTGTACGCCGCGACGACGTCGACGCCCGCGTCGGCGAACGCCTCCACCTGACCGCGGTGGTAGGCGGCCGCCTCGTCCGGATCGGCCTTCTCGCCCGCGACGTACCCGTCGCCGCGGGGGCCGATGGTGCCGATGATCCGCACGTCCTCGAGGTCGGTGTAGGACTCACGCAGCTGGTCCAGGAACCCGATCGCCGCGCGGTTCACGCGGTCGAGCGCGGCGGCGTCGTACCCGACCCTGGCCCCCCAGTCGGGGTTGGCGCGCCAGGTCGGCGACTCCAGGGTGAGGCCGGCACCGGCCCGGCGGGCGACGGCGGCATAGCCGTCGTAGTAGTCGCGCAGCAGCCCCCGGCCGCGGTCGTCCTCGACGAGCGGGAACGACGCGAACTCGGGCAGGTCGACGCCGCGGTTGAAGATCAGGTCGGTCTCCAGGCCGCCGTCGCTGACGTAGCCGCCGGCGGACAGCCAGGAGAGGTTCTCGGGGGTGGTCATCGTGCTCCTCCTTGAAACAGACTGATTGGTCTGTTTGTAACAGACCGTTTGGTCTGATACAAGGGGGTATGCCGAAAAACGGGGCGATCAATCGCGAACGGATCCTCGATGCCGCCCAGCACCTGGTGATCGAGAACGGCTTCGCGGCCACCTCCGTCGACCAGGTGCTCAAGGCCGCCGGGACCTCCAAGGGCGCCTTCTTCCACCACTTCGACTCCAAGCTCGACCTCGCGCGGGCCCTGACGGAGCGGTACGTCACCGCGGACATCGGCCAGCTGCGTGCGGCCCTCGACGCCACCGCCTCGGTCGCCGATCCCGCGGAGCGGGTCGTCGCGTTCGTCCGCCACTTCGAGGCCGCGGCCGAGGAGATCATGTCCGCGCAGAGCAACTGCCTCTACGTCGCCGTGCTCACCGAGCAGCAGCTGGTCTCCAACGGCACCGCCGACCTGATCAACCACGCCATCGAGGTCTGGCGCAAGGAGATCGCCGACCTCCTCACGGCCGCCGCGACGTCCCGCGACCTCGACCTCGGCGACGTCGACGCGCTGGCCGACCACGTGTTCGTGACGTTCGAGGGGGCGTTCCTGCTGTGCCGCTCGACCGGCACCCCCGAGCACATGCGGGCGCAGCTCGGGGTGCTGCGGCGCCTGCTCGCCACCGCGCTGGGCACGGCGTAGCCCCGGCCCCGCCCTCCCGGCGACGACTGCGTCGTCGCGTCACAGCCAGCGCCGGACGCGCCCGGCGTAGTCGTCGTACGCCGGGCCGAACCGGGCCCGCAGGTAGCGCTCCTCGGGCCTGATGGCTCCCCACTCCAGCGCGACGACGCCCACGGGGAGCAGGCACAGCGCCCACACCGACGGCACCAGCAGCGCGATCGCGACGTCGAGGACCACGAGCCCGAGGTAGAGCGGGTTGCGGGACCGGGCGAACGGACCCTCCTCGACCAGGCCCGTCGTCGGCTGCCCGGGGAGCAGGCCGGTCCGGTGCCGCCGGAAGAGCCAGAGCGACCAGCCGTTCCAGCAGGCGAAGCCGAGCAGGAGCACCCAGCCGACCGGGCGCCGGGCCGCGGGCAGCGTGACGGGGTCGCCCCACGCGAGGGTGACGGCGACCCCCGCGGCCAGCGGGACGCCGAGCGCCACCGGCGGCCAGATCCGGAAGGGGACCACGTCCACGAGGGCTCAGCCGCCGAGGTCCATCGTCCAGGTGACGGCCGTGCCCTCGAGCACCACGGTCCCGTCGTCGCGGACCACCGAGGTCCGCAGCTCGGTGATCGGCTTGTCCTCGCGGACCGCGGTCACCTCGACCCTGCCGGTGATCGTGTCGCCGGGACGGACCGGGGCCTTGAAGTCCCAGGTGACGTTGAGGAAGACCGTGCCCGGCCCGGGCAGCCGCTCCGCCACCACGGCGTTGAGGATCGCGCTGGTGACGCCGCCCTGGACCACGATCTGGCCGAACCGGGAGGCGGCCGCGGCCTCCTCGTCGTAGTGCAGCGGGTTGCGGTCGCCGCTGATCTCGGTGAAGCGCAGGATGTCCTCGGCGCTCACCCGGCGGCTGAGCTCGGCGGTGTCTCCCACGGCGGGCTTCGTCATCTCGGCTCCCTTCGTGTCGTCGCGTCCTGACGACCCGGGATACTGGCCCTCATGAAGCGACGCCCCCGCCCCAAGGCGGTGCTGCTCGTGCTGCTCCTGGTCACCATGATCAACCTTCCGATCGTCCACAGCACCTGGACGCGGTGGAAGGTGGAGCGCTCGGGCACCGACGTGACCGCCCCGGTCGTGGGGCACGACGTGCTCGGGTCCGCGGACGACCCGGAGTACTACGTGTCCTTCCGGCTCAGCCGGGAGATCGACCCCGACCAGCACGCGTGGCCGGTCCAGCTCGACAAGGCGTCGTACGACGAGGCCGTCGCCTCCCGGACCCTGGACGTGCGGGTGCTGCCGGACCAGCCCTCGGCGTACACGGTGGACGGGCAGGTGACGGGCCGGCTCGGCCTGGTGATCACCCTGCTGGCCGACCTCGCGCTGCTGGTCATGGTCGCCCTGGCCTGGCGCTTCCGCGGCTCGCTGCGCCCGCAGCTGCGGGCCGTGGCGACCGGCGACGTCGAGCGGTGCAAGCCCGGCTCGGCCCTGGACAAGCTCGAGGGCGACCTCTACCTCATCCGCGGCGAGGTGTCCGCGATCGAGGCCGACGAGATCGTGCTCGACCTCGGCGACCGCTCGGTGGTCGTCGCCCTCGACGGCCACCACAACCCGATCGGCTACCAGCAGCCCGCGCAGGTGCGCGGCCGGCTGATCGGCTGACCGGAGGCTGATCGACTGGGACCGGAGGTCATGCCCCCGGTTCGGGCATCTGCCCGCGGGTGACCAGGAAGTACTCCCCGATCATGTCGCCCAGCAGGGCGCCGGCGGTGATGTCGCTGGGCACGTGGCCGGCCATGTAGACCCGCGACCAGGCGACCTCGGCCAGCATCCAGCGGTAGTCGGCCGCCCGGTGCGGCGCGGTCTCGGTCAGGTAGGTCGACGCGGCCGCGCCCTCCGCCGCGTGCCGAGACGGGTAGGAGCAGGGGCACACCTGGCCCTCGACGACCGTGTGGTCGGTGCGCAGCGAGGGGTCGATGACGTACGGCGCGGACTGCTGGTACTGGGTGCCGAGGGCGTCGGCCACGTCCTTGGCCATCGTGATCGCGTCGTCGACGTGGTTCTTCAGCGCCTCGCCGGTGGCGGTCGGGAGCATCTCGGCCTGGTCGTGGGCGGCCAGCTTCCAGATGTCGTCCTTGCCGTAGGACTCCAGCCAGGTCGCGGCGGTGACGCCCGCGTCGGTCCGCCGGGGGGCGATGGCCTGGACCTCCTTGATCTCCCGGGCCCGGCGTGAGGCCGACGGCGGCGCCGGGAGGGTCTGCTCCAGCCAGCTGACGAACGCCGCGTCGTCGGCGGTGGCGCCGTGCCGGCTCCACCAGCCGGCCATCAGCCGCTCGGCGCGGGCCGGCTGGGCGTCGACCCGGTGCTCGAGGGGACGGATGTCGGAGTCGGGGAAGAGCGTGGGCGGCGGGTCGGCCTCGATCCGGTCCTTGGCCGAGGTGTTGACGAAGGTCGCGTAGGCCCACGGCTCGACGGCCCCGCCCAGGACGGCGAGCACGGCGACCACCGCGATCACGACGAACTTGCGGGACCCGCGCTTCCGGGTGGTGGCGGACTTCATGCGATGGCCTCCTGGAGGTGGAGCTGCCGGCCGCGCAGGCGGCGGACGTCGTTGTCGGGGATGTCCTCGCGCAGCAGCGAGGCGGCGGACACGTACTTGGAGAAGGAGCGCGGGCGCGCGCCCAGCGAGCCGAGCAGGGCGTCGGCCGGCGAGGGGCGCAGGCCGCCCTTGGTCTCGACGAGCACCCAGTCGTCGTCGACCCACACGCGGCCGCCGTCCAGCGAGCACTCCACGCCCCAGTCGAGCGTGACCCGCAGCCCGGCCGCGGTGTCGGCGAGCGTGAGCCGTTCGTAGTCCACCCGCATCGACGGCGCCAGCGTGGCGACGTCCACGTCCACGCCGTGCTCGCGGAGGGCGGCGGTGATGAAGGCGGCCTCGTCGGAGCCGAGCAGGCCGTGCTGGTCGGGGTGGCTCACGGTGACGTGCTTCTGGGTCACACCGCGGCCGTCGCGGGTCTTGACCTCGAAGCGGCAGAGCCGGTCCTCGACGTACATCCGGCTGCGGACCTTCCACCGGCGGCGGCGCCGCTGCACGTGGTCGCGGCACGCGTCGAGGCGCGGGGTGTCGAAGTAGACCGAGGAGTACGACGTGGACCGGCGTCCGTCGATCGTCAGCACCCGGAAGGACGCCGGGAGCAGGGTCAGGAACGACTCGGCCAGGCGGCGGTCGACGAGGTACTTGCGGTCGACCCGGGTCAGGTTGGCCGCCTCCTGGACGACCTCGCCGAGGCCGACGCCGGCGCGGTCGGACACGTCCACGGGGACGGGGCGGATGCGGTCAGCGAGCATCGGCGGCCTCGCTCTCGGCGGCATCGGCACGGGCGGTGACCGCCTGGGCGTCGGCCCAGGCCCACCAGGTGTCCTCGACGGTGACCCGCACCCGGACCCGGGTGGTGTCCCGGACGAAGTCCACGTCGTCGACGGTGAGCCCGACCGGCTCGATCCCCATCCGCTCGCGCACCTCGGCGGTGACCGCCTCGGTGTCGGTGAGGGCCCGGTCCAGGGTGAGCCGCACGATCCGGGTCGGCCGGGTGACCCGGGACTCGTCGGTCAGCCAGATCGCGACGAGCAGCACCGCGTCGAGGGCGACGACGAGCGCGAGGTTGCGCTCCGGCAGGCCGTTGACCAGGGCGAGGATCAGCGCCACGAACGTGTAGGCGACGTCCTTGAGCGTGAACGCCGCGGAGCGCAGCCGGACCAGGCTGAGCAGGCCGAAGAGGCCGAACCCGATCCCGGTCGGGAAGCTGCCCGAGCCGATCGCCGACACCGCCGCGAACAGGCCGATGTTGAGGGCGGTGAACACGAGCGTCATCTCGGGGGCTGCCGCGCGGCGGCGGTAGAGGAGGCCGACCAGCACGAGCATCGACAGCACGTCGAGGCCCAGACGGGCCGGGCCGCCGAGGTTGCCGAGGATGCTCGACAGGAGGTCTTGCAGCATGGGGGACGCCTTTCGCCGGACAGGACGGCGACGACGTTATGAACGCAACGTGAAAGCCCGATGAAGTCCGGGTCAGTCGGCCGGCAGCAGCACCGTGACGGTCATCGCACCGTCGTGCCGGCAGGGCACCTCGGTGGCGTTCGGAGGGGAGGCGGTCGGCGCGGCGCCGTACCGCTGGTGGTGCCCGCCGGAGCAGAGCCGCAGCTCCCCGCCGGCCCGCGTGGCCAGGCTCTCCACGAGGGACAGACCGAGGCCGAACCCCTCACGCGAGCGCGAGCTGGCCGCCCGGGTGAACCGCCGGGTGGCGGTGGCGAGCAGCTCGGCGTCCATGCCCGGGCCGGCGTCGGTGACGACGAGCCGCCCCCATCCGTCGGCGCGGTCGACCGCCACGCGGACCGGTGGTGCCCCGTGCTTGAGGGCGTTGTCGAGCAGGTTGCCGACCAGCTGGCCGGCGGCCGCCTCGGAGAGCGCGACCGGCGCCTCGTGCGCGGTCAGCGCGACGGCCGAGTCCCCGTGCCCGGTGGCGCGGGCGACGGCGTTGCGCCGGGCCACCTCGGCGGCGGCGACGGTGGCGAGGTCGCAGCCGCCCTCGTCGACCCGCTGGTCGTGGCCGACGTCGAGGAGGTGGTCGGCCAGCTGCACCAGCCGGACCACGTCGGTCTCGATCTCGGCGAGCACCGCCTCGTGCTCGGCGACCGTGCGGGTCCGGCGCCGCGCGAGCTGGAGCCGGGTGGTCAGCAGGGTCAGCGGGGTGCGCAGCTCGTGGCTGGCGTCGTTGACGAACCGTCGCTCGCGCTCGACGGCCTCCTCCAGCGCGTCGAGCATGGCGTTGAGGGTGTCGCCGAGCCGGGTCACCTCGTCGTGCCGGTCCGGTGGCACCTCCAGCCGGACCCCGGTGGCGCCGCCGACGATGTCGGCGGCCTGGGCGCGGTACCGCTCGACCGGCCGCAGCGCGAAGCGGGCCAGCAGGTCCCCGACGAGCGCGGTGACGAGCAGCGCGCCGAGGCCGGCGGCCGCCAGCTGGCCGAGCAGCTCGAGCAGGGCCTCGTCGCGATGTTCCCGGCGTACGGCGACCACCAGCACCGCGGCCTTCTGGTGCTCCGCGTCGGGGAGCGCGGTGGCCTGGACCCGCAGCGGGTCCTGGGTCGTGGGGAGCAGGGCCCCGATGTCCTCGCGGACCGGGCTCTCGAGCGCCTGGCGGGTCGTCGCGGGCGACACCAGCGGCCTCGCCGTCAGCGTCGGGCTGGCCGAGATCACGTGCCCGTCGCGGTCGAGCACCTGGTAGAGCTCGCTCGCCGACGACCTGGCTGACGTCGGGCACCAGGGTGCCGCCCGGCTCGACCAGCGGGGTGAGCAGCCGGGTGTCGGTGGTCAGGTCGCCGTCGAGCTGCCGGTCCAGCGCGAACTGCACCCGCCAGTAGACGAACGCGCCGGCGGCGGTGAGGACGAGGAGCATCGTGGCCGAGAAGCCGGCCACCAGCCGGACCCGCAGCGGCAGCCGCGAGAGTCGGCGCTGCAGGCGGCTTCGCGTGGTGGTCGGGCTCACGGGGCCGTGCTGTCCGGAGCGGGCACGTCGCCCGCGGCGTCGATCCGGTAGCCGGCTCCCCGCAGCGTCGTGATGGTGCTGGTCCCGAACGGCCGGTCGATCTTGGACCGGAGGCTCGCCACGTGCACGTCGATCACGTTGCTCTTGAGGTCGGTGTCGCCGTCCCAGACCTCGTCGAGGATCGTGAACCGGGTGACCAGCCGGCCGGTCCGCTCCATCAGCAGCCGCAGGATGTCGAACTCGCGGGCGGACAGCTCGATCTCCACCCCGCCCCGCGTCGTACGCCGGGCGGCCGGGTCCAGCACCAGGTCGCCCACGCGCAGCGGCTGGTCGTCGTCGCCCACGGCCCGCCGGTGCAGCGCGCGCAGCCGCGCGATCAGCTCGTCGAGGTCGAAGGGCTTGAGCAGGTAGTCGTCGGCGCCGGCCTCGAGGCCCGCGACCCGGTCCGGCACCGTGGTCCGCGCGGTGAGCATCAGCACCGGGGTGCGGACGCCGACCTCCCGCAGCCGACGGCACACGGTCACGCCCTCGAGGCCCGGCAGCATCCAGTCGAGGAGCAGCACGTCGTACGCCGCGTCCCCGAGCGCTGCCCCGTAGGCCGCACGGCCGTCCGTCACGACGTCGACCTCCCAGCCGACCTCGGCCAGGGACTGCTCGAGCAACGCGGCGAGGCGCGGCTCGTCCTCGGCGACGAGCACCTTCACGGCAGTGCCTGCGGTGTCACGGCTCGACGGTAGCGTCCGGTGCGTGAACGCCCGATGAAGACGACCCAGCAGCCGGCCCCACAGCCGGCCAGGGTCCCGGCCTGGTCGCCGTGGCGCACGGTGGTCTGGTTCGGCATCGTCAGCCTGTCCGCCGACATGGTCTACGAGGGTGCCCGCGCGATCACCGGCCCCTATCTCGCGGGCCTCGGCGCCTCCGCGCTGGTGGTCGGCGTGGTGACCGGTGCCGGCGAGGCCGCCGCCCTGGTGCTGCGGCTGGTGTCCGGTCCGCTCGCCGACCGCAGCGGCGCCTACTGGCCGCTGACGATCGTGGGCTACGCGATGACCGCCGTGTGTGTGCCGCTGATGGCGGTCGCGCCGTTCCTCGGTGGTGCCGGGCTCGCCTTCGGCGCCACGATGGTGCTGCTGGAGCGGACCGGCAAGGCCGTCCGCAGCCCCTCGAAGTCGGCGCTGCTCGCGCACGCCGCGCGGTCGGTCGGTCGCGGCAAGGGCTTCGCGGTCCACAAGGCGCTGGACCAGGTCGGCGCGTTCGCCGGCCCGCTGCTGGTCGCCGGGGTGATCGCCCTCACGACGCACACCTGGGCCGGCCTCGCGACGCTCGCGGTCCCGGGGGCGGTGGCGATGGTGCTGCTGTTCGTGATCCGGCACCGGGTCCCCGACATGCGGGTGTACGACGAGCCCGAGCCGCCGGTGAGCCGCGCCGAGCCGGCGGGAGCCCCGCCCGCGAGCGCCGGAACCACCGCGCGGGTCGAGGTGCGGCGGCGGCTGCCGCGCGACTTCCACCTCTTCGCGATCTCGTGCGCCGCGAGCACGCTGGGGCTGATGACCTTCGGCCTGATCGGCTTCCACCTCAGCGACGCGGGGCTGGTGCGCCCGGCCCTGGTGCCGGTGGTCTACGCGGTGGCGATGGCGGTCGAGGCGGTCTCCGCGCTCGCGACCGGGTTCGCCTACGACCGGGTGGGGGCGCGGGTGCTGCTGGTGCTGCCGTTCCTGGTGGCGCTGGTGCCGCTGCTGTCCCTGGCCGACCGGCTGGGCGTGGCCCTGGCCGGGGTGCTCGTGTGGGGCGCGGCGGTGGGAGTCCAGGACTCGACGGTCAAGGCGCTGGTGGCCGACCTGGTGCCGTCCGCGCGGCTCGCCACGGCGTACGGCGTGTTCGCGGCCTTCCAGGGCGCCGCGGCGCTGGCGGGAGGCCTGCTCGCGGGCGCCCTCTACGACGGAGGCCGGCTGGACCTGGTGCTGGTGATCGGGGCCTGTCAGGCCGCGTCGCTGGTGCTGCTGCTGGTGGTGCTCAGGCGGCCGGAGGTCAGGCGGCGAGACGGCTGACGTCGGCCCCGTGGTCCGCCCCGCCACGCGAGGCGCGGCTCTCCATGGGGTCGGACTTCACGGGGACCGCACGTCGGCTCGGTGCTCCGTAGGCGAGCAGGACCACGACCATCAGGATCGGGACGAGAAGCGTGAAGCTCATGGCACTGGCGGTGAACACGGCGACGAACGACATCTCGGGTCTGCTCCTCCGTTGTTGTGGAGCCGGCCAGGCTGGACGGTCGAACCGGCTCCGCGTAACAGGAACGTGCTCGAAACGCAGCAGGCTGAAACATTTCCCAGCCGATTTTCTTCCCGTGATCGTGGTCACGGACGCTTGACCAGCCCTTTGCCACACTCGAGGTCATGCCGACCCTCTCCGACTTCCACGCGCGCAGCATCGACGGTGAGCAGGTCGACCTCGGGGACTACTCCGGTCAGGTCGTCCTGGTCGTCAACACCGCCTCCCAGTGCGGGTTCACCCCCCAGTACCAGGGGCTGCAGGAGCTCCACGACGCCCATGGCGACCGCGGTTTCAGCGTGCTGGGCTTCCCGTGCGACCAGTTCGGCGGCCAGGAGCCGGGGAGCGAGGCCGAGATCGCCTCGTTCTGCGAGCGCCGCTTCGGGGTGAGCTTCCCGCTCTTCGCCAAGGTCGAGGTGAACGGTGACGGCGCGCACCCGCTCTTCCAGTGGCTGCGCTCGGAGAAGGGTGGCCTGCTCGGCAGCCGCATCAAGTGGAACTTCACCAAGTTCCTGGTCGACCGCCGTGGCCGGGTGGTCAAGCGGTACGGGCCGACCACCGCACCCGAGAAGATCGCCGCCGACATCGAGTCCGCGCTCGAGCGGACCGGCGAAGAGGCGGCATGAACCGCTTCGCCGCCCGCACCGAGGCCACGGCCGTGGTGCGGGCCGGGCGCGACGAGATCTGGGCGGCGCTGACCGACCCCGCTCTGGTGGCCCGGATGACCCCGTTCGTGAAGAGCATCGAGGCCGAGGGCGAGCACTGGCTCTGGGAGATGACGAGCCTGGAGGTGCTGGGCGTCGGTGTCGCCTCGGCGTTCACCGAGCGGATGACCTTCACCGACCTCGAGCGCATCGAGTTCCGCCACGACCCGCCGGCCGGGAGGCAGGAGCGCACCGGGGTGCACGGCTGGTACGACCTCTCCGACACCGACGGAGGCACCCACCTGGCCACCAGCCTCGAGGTCGCCGTGGAGCTGCCGCTGCCGCGGGTCTCGTCCCCGGCCGTGAGGACCGCGATGAAGGGTGTGATGGCGACGATGGGCCAGCGGTTCTCCCACAACCTGCTCGACCACCTCGGCGTCGCCCGCTGACCCCGGCGCGCCGAGTCCCGCGTGCCGGTTTCGGTCGTTGCGGTCGAAGGTGACTTGAACGTAACCCCGGGCTCGGAGGAAGGTTCGACCATGGCCGCCACCACCTCGTCGTACTCGATCACCATGCGCCTGCACACGGCGCCCGACCACGGGGTGGTGGGCGCGGTCGCCACGGCGATCGCGCAGGCGGGCGGGATCGTGACCGCCATCGACGTGGCGGAGTCGAGCCACGAGCGGCTGGTGGTCGACGTGACCTGCTCGGCCAGCGACGCCGACCACGCCCACGAGCTCGAGACGGCGGTCGACAAGGTCGCGGGCGTGCACGTCTACAAGACGAGCGACCGGACCTTCCTGCTCCATCTCGGCGGCAAGATCGAGGTCACCTCCAAGGTGCCGCTGCGCAACCGCGACGACCTCTCGATGGCCTACACGCCGGGCGTCGGGCGGGTGAGCATGGCGATCGCCGAGCACCCCGAGGACGTCTGGCGGCTGACCAGCAAGGGCAACACGGTGGCCGTCGTCACCGACGGCTCGGCGGTCCTCGGGCTCGGCAACATCGGCCCCGGCGCGGCCATGCCGGTGATGGAGGGCAAGGCGGCGCTGTTCAAGCGGTTCGCCGGCATCGACGCCTGGCCGATCTGCCTGGACACCCAGGACACCGACGAGATCGTGCGCGCGGTCGAGATGATCGCCCCCGGCTTCGGCGGCATCAACCTCGAGGACATCGCGGCGCCGCGGTGCTTCGAGATCGAGCGCCGGCTGCGGGAGAGCCTCGACATCCCGGTCTTCCACGACGACCAGCACGGCACCGCCATCGTGGTGCTGGCGGCGCTGACCAACGCGCTGCGCGTGGTGAAGAAGAACCTGTCCGAGGTCCGCGTGGTGGTGTCGGGCGGTGGGGCGGCCGGCACGGCCATCGTCACGCTGCTGCTCGCCGCCGGCGTCACCGACGTGGTGGTCGTCGACCGGGCCGGGGCCCTGTCCGCCGACGACGACACGCTCGCCCCCGCGCACCGGCAGCTGGCCGAGGCCACCAACCCGCGCCGGGTCCGCGGAGACCTGCACAGCGTGCTCGCCGGCGCCGACGTCTTCATCGGGGTCAGCGCGCCGGGGGTGCTCAAGGCCGAGTGGATCAGCGACATGGCCGAGGACGCCGTCGTCTTCGCGCTGGCCAACCCCGACCCGGAGGTCGACCCGGCCGAGGCGGAGAAGTACGCCGCCGTGGTGGCGAGCGGGCGCTCGGACTACCCCAACCAGATCAACAACGTGCTGGCCTTCCCGGGGGTCTTCCGCGGCCTGCTCGACGCGCGGGCGCACGAGATCACCGTGGAGATGCTGCTGCGCGCGGCCGAGGCGATCGCGCTCGTGGTCAAGGACGACGAGCTGAACCCGAACTTCATCATCCCGACCGTGTTCCACCCCGACGTGCCGAAGGCGGTCGCCGCCGCCATCCGCGGCACGGCGGACTGACTCGCGGGGCCGGACCCGCCACACTGGGCGCATGCCCAGCTACGCGCACACCGAGACCGTCGCCGCGCCCCCGAGCGCGGTCTTCGCCATCCTCGACAACTTCGACCGCACGCCCGAGTGGCTGACGCGCTGCACCGGCATCGACAAGCTGGAGGACGGGCCCAACCACGTGGGAACCCCGATCCGGTACCACTACCGGGACGGGCGCCGGTCCGGGACGATGGACGGCGAGGTCGCGGAGCGGGAGCAGGACAGCCGCCTCACGCTGCACTTCGTGGACAAGATGACCGACGTGACCGTCGACTTCCGGACGGCGGTGATGGGAGACCAGACCTCCCTCACCCACGAGATCGACATCAAGACCAAGGGGATCGGCAAGCTGTTCACGCCGATGATCAGGCGCGCGCTGCCGAAGCAGACGCTCGACGCGATGGCCAGGCTCAAGGCGCTCGCGGAGTCCGAGGCCTGAGGCCCGCTCAGCCTGGATCCAGGCTCAGGCCGTCCCGGACTCCTCCGCGGCGTAGAGGGCGGCGCCGACCACCCCGGCCTTGTTGAGCAGGGTGGCGGGCACGATCTCGGTGTCGAGGTCGAGCAGCGGCAGGAAGTTGTCGGCCTTCTTGCTGACGCCGCCGCCCACCACGAAGAGCTCCGGGGAGAAGAGCTTCTCCAGGGTCCGGTAGTACGTCGTCAGCCGCTTGGCCCACTTCTCCCAGGACAGGTCCTCGGCCTCGCGGACGCTGTTGGCCGCCCGGGTCTCCGCGACCTTGCCGTCGATCTCGAGGTGGCCGAGCTCGGAGTTCGGCACCAGCACCCCGTCGTACACCATCGCCGAGCCGATGCCGGTGCCGAGCGTCGTCACGATGACCAGGCCCTTGCGGCCCTTCGCCGCGCCGTACCGCACCTCGGCCAGGCCGGCCGCGTCCGCGTCGTTGACCACGTGCACGTCGCGCCCGGTCGCCTTCGTGAAGAGGGCGTCGGCGTCGGTGCCGATCCACGCGCGGTCGATGTTGGCGGCCGTGTGCACCACGCCGTGGTGGACCACGCCGGGGACGGTCACCCCGACCGCGCCGTGGCAGTCGGGGAACCGGGCCAGCAGGTCCTCGAAGACCGCCGCCACCGCGTCCGGGGCCGAGGGGCGCGGGGTCGGCACCCGCTCGCGCTCGGCCGCGAAGTCGCCGGCCGCGAGGTCCACGGGCGCGCCCTTGATGCCGGTCCCGCCGAAGTCGATGCCCACCGGGTGGTCGCTGGTCGTCACAGGCCCCATCTCACGGGATCGAGGGGACCAAGGCAACTGTCCTCGCGGATCCGGTCGTGCTTGCCTGAAGGATGGCGGCCCGACCGGGCCGGAGGGGAGACCACGATGAGTACGACGCGTTCCCGGGCCGGGCTCCTGGCGGCGCTGGCCCTGATGGTGTCGGGCGCGATGGTGGCGGGCACGACGACGTGGGGCACGTCGGCCGGTGCGACCGCCTCGGGGACGGGGCGGGCGGGCAGTGCGCCCACGGCGTACGCCCGAGCCGTGCACCCGTGCACGGTGCCCGTGATCAACGTGAGGAAGGGGCGGCTCGAGGGCGCCGCGGGGTCGCGCTTCCAGACGGTCCGGGTGACCAACGAGGGGAGCCGGGCGTGCTCGACGCCGGGGTGGACCCGGTACCGGTTCTTCGACGGCGACGGTCTCCTCGGCCACCGCTCGGCGCGGAACCCGGGCTACGACCCGGACAAGGCGCCGGTGGTGATCCGCGCCGGGCGGACCGCGCGGTCGGTGCTCTCCTGGGTCGACCCGGGACCGGTTCCCAAGCGGCAGTGCCGTCCGCGCCCGGCCACAGGTTTCCGGGTCAGCATCGCCGGGCTGCCGGGCCACTACGTGCTGCGTCTCGACGCCCGGGTCTGCACCACGAAGAAGTACCGCCCGCACGGCACCCGGCTGACGATCCACTGAGGTTTACATCCCGACCCCTCTTGTCAACGAGGGTTTACAAACCCTATGGTCATGTAAACCCTGGTTCTGACGTCTCGGCAGGAAGGTCCCGCGATGACTCCGACGACTTCGGTCGCGAACAGCACGGTCCCGAGTGGTTCGACCGAGGGGTGGCGGGACAAGAAGCGCTACCTGTGGCTGATCGGCCTGGTGGTGCCGTCGCTGGCCTTCATCGGCTACGGGCTCTGGACGCTGACCGGGTGGGGCGTGTGGCTCTGGATCGGCCCGATCGTGATCCTGGTGGTCGTCCCCGCCATCGACCTGGTCGCGGGGCTGGACCGCTCCAACCCGCCCGACGACGTGATCGAGGCGCTCGAGAAGGACCGGTACTACCGGTGGATCACCTACCTCTTCCTGCCGATCCAGTACGCCGGGTTCGTCGGCGCCGTCTGGTTGATCGGCGGCGGCGCGGACCTCTCCACGCTGGACAAGCTCGGGCTGGCCGTCTCGATCGGCTGCATCGGCGGGATCGGGATCAACACCGCCCACGAGCTCGGCCACAAGAAGGAGAGCCACGAGCGCTGGCTGTCCAAGATCGCGCTGGCCCAGAGCTTCTACGGCCACTTCTACATCGAGCACAACCGCGGCCACCACGTGCGCGTCGCCACCCCCGAGGACCCGGCCAGCAGCCGGTTCGGCGAGAGCTTCTACCAGTTCTGGCCGCGCACCGTGGCCGGGTCGCTGCGCAGCGCGTGGAAGCTCGAGAAGCGCCGCTACGCCCGCAGGAAGCAGCACCCGTTCCGGCTCGGCAACGACGTGCTGAACGCGTGGCTGATGTCGGCGGTGCTGTGGGGCGCGCTGGTCGCCTGGCTGGGCGTCGGGATCCTGCCCTTCCTGGTGGTCCAGGCGGTCGTCGGCTTCTCGCTGCTGGAGGTCGTCAACTACATGGAGCACTACGGGATGCTGCGGCAGAAGGTCGGTGTCGGTGAGCGGCAGCGCTACGAGCGGGTCGACCCGTCGCACTCCTGGAACTCCAACAACATCGCCACCAACGTGCTGCTCTACCACCTGCAGCGGCACAGCGACCACCACGCGAACCCGACCCGGCGCTACCAGACGCTGCGCGACTTCGAGGAGTCGCCGGTGCTGCCGACCGGGTACGCCGGGATGATCGTGCTCGCGATCGTGCCCGCGATCTGGCGCCGGGTGATGGACCCGCGCGTGGTCGCGCACTTCGACGGCGACCTGCGCCGCGCGAACCTGAGCCCGCGCAAGCGGGACAAGATCCTCGCGAAGTACCCCCCGCCGAGCGAGGCCACCGACGCCGGGCCCGGTCGCCGCGACGGCTCCGGCGTCGGTACGGCACCGGCCGAGGTGATGGCCGCGCGCTGCCCCGGGTGCGGCTACGTGTACGACGTGACCGCCGGCGACGAGCACGAGGGGTTCGCTGCCGGCACCGCCTGGGCCGACATCCCGGCCACCTGGTGCTGCCCGGACTGCGGCGTACGCGAGAAGGTCGACTTCGTCCCGCTCGAGCTCGAGCAGGGCGCCGCCTGATGCGGATCGTGGTGGACCGCGACCGGTGCGAGGGACTCGGGATGTGCGAGGCGATGGCGCACGAGTTCTTCGAGCTCGACGACGAGGACGTGATGCACGTGCTCGACGAGGAGCCCGGCGCCGAGGCCCGCTCCCAGGTCGCGGCGGCGGTGGCTTCGTGTCCGGTGCAGGCGCTTGGTCTGGAGGGGTAGGTCCGGCGGTGGGGTGGATGCCCTGGTCACGCGCCCACGTGAGCCCGCCGGGCGCGGGCAACCGTGGTTGATCCGACTCACCAGGTGCATCGGATCAACCACGCTCTGCGATGGCGGTGATCTGCAGCCACCTGATGACCGGAGATCACCGCTGTCCGGGGTTCGCGTGGACCACAGCCATTGGCTTGCGCGCCCTCGGTCCGCAGGGGCGAGGGAGCGCTCTGGTGCGCGGGACCCGTCCTTCCGGCGAATGTTCCTAGACTGGCTCCGTGACCAGCGCCCCGCAGCGAACCGCCCCCGCGGCGCCCACCATGCGCGACCGCATCGTCGAGGCGGCGGTCGGCCTCACCAGCGAGGTGGGCTGGGCGCGGGTCACGATGGCGACGATCGCGGACCGGGTCGGGGTGAGCCGGCAGACCGTCTACAACGAGGTCGGGACCAAGCCCGGGCTCGCCGAGGCGATGATCCTGCACGAGCTGGACCGGTTCCTCGGCGTGGTCAGCCTGGCCTTCGACGCCCACCCCGACGACCTGGTCTCCGCGATCAGGGAGGCCTCGCGCGGGGTGCTGACGCTCGCCCAGGACAACCAGCTCCTGCACGCGGTGGTCTCCGCGACCCATGGCGCCGACACCGAGCTCCTCCCGCTGCTCACCACGCACGCGGAGTCGTTGCTGGCCGCGGCCAAGATCGTCGTCGCCGACCGGATCGAGCCCTACCGGCTGGGGCTGGACGACGACCACCTCGAGGCCGCGATCGACATGGTGGTCCGGGTGGTGCTCAGCCACGTCATGCAGCCCTCGGGCCCGCCCGAGCGCACGGCCGACGACATCGCCTGGATCTCGGCGCGGGTGCTGCGAAGCCCGTGAGCGAGGTCGCCGGGTGCGCACAGGTCCGACTGGGCTCGCCCGTCGGCCGCGCGGTGATCACCGCCGCCGTGCTCGGCTCCGGGATGACGCTGCTCGACGGCACGGTCGTCAACGTCGCGCTGCGCACGATCGGCCGGGACCTCGACGCGAGCCTGGCCCAGCTCCAGTGGATCACCAACGGCTACCTGCTCTCGCTGGCCAGCCTGATCCTCCTCGGCGGGTCCCTGGGCGACCGCTTCGGCCGTCGCCGGATCTTCGTCATCGGGACCGTCTGGTTCGCGCTCGCCTCGCTGGCCTGCGGCCTGGCGCCCACGCCCGAGTTCCTGATCGTCGCCCGCGTGCTGCAGGGGGCCGGCGCCGCGCTGCTGACCCCGGGCAGCCTCGCGATGATCCAGGGGACCTTCCACCGCGACGACCGGGCGCAGGCGATCGGGTCGTGGTCCGGCCTCGGCAGCATCGCCGCCGCGCTCGGGCCCTTCGTCGGCGGCGGCCTGGTGCAGTACGCCTCCTGGCGCTGGATCTTCCTGATCAACCTGCCGGTGGCGGTCGTGGCGGTCGTCGTGGCCCAGCGTCGGGTGCCCGACACCCGGGATCCCGAGGCCTCGGACGAGTTCGACGTGACCGGCGCCCTGCTGGCCACGCTCGCGCTGGGCGGTACGACGTACGCGCTGATCCAGTGGGGTGACCCGGTGGCGCCCTGGGCCGCGGGGCTGGCGGCGCTGGCCGGGCTGGGGTTCTGGTGGGTCGAGCGGACCAGCCGGCACCCGATGCTCGCGCTGGGCATCTTCGCCGACCGCAACTTCAGTGCCGCGAACGCGATGACGCTGCTGGTGTACGCCGCGCTCGGTGCGGTGCTGTTCTTCCTGGTGCTGCAGCTGCAGACGGTCGGCGGGTACGGCCCCCTGCGCGCCGGCATCGCCACCCTGCCCATCACCATCTGCATGCTCTTCCTCGCCGCCCGTGGCGGCGCCCTCGCCGCGCGGATCGGGCCGCGGCTGCCGATGACCCTGGGTCCGCTGGTGATGGCGTGCGGCACGCTGCTGCTCCTCCGGGCCGGACCCGGCGTGAACTACTGGACCGACGTGCTCCCGGGGCTCACCGTCTTCGGGCTGGGGCTGGCGCTGATGGTCGCGCCGCTCACCGCGACGGTGCTCGCCTCGGCGCCCGACGAGCACGCCGGGATCGCGAGCGGGGTCAACAACGCGGTCGCCCGGTCCGGCTCGCTGCTCGCGGTGGCCGCCCTGCCGGTGGCGGTCGGGCTCAGCGGCGCCGAGTACGCCGACCCGGTCGCCTTCGACGCGGCGTACCGCTCCGCGGTCATGGTCTGTGCCGTGCTCCTCGCCTTCGGCGGCGGGCTCTCCTGGGTGACGATCCGCAACCCCAGCGGTCGCGGCTGACCGGGTCGGGAGGACCCTGTACCGCGGCCGGGTGCGCGGTTAGCATGAGTCCCAGTCGGTGCGCATCACGAGACGGAGTGCATCATGCGCAACAAAGGTGTCGCGCGGACGATGGTCCGGCTGCTCGAGCAGGCCCGCTACGAGGTGCTGCCCACGCCCACCACCGAGGACAAGGTCCTCGAGCACCTGCCCCGGGACCGCACGGTCACGGTGACCGCCTCGCCGAGCAAGGGCCTCGAGGCGACCCTGGACCTCGCCGAGCGGCTCACCGGGCACGGCTTCCTCGCCGTCCCGCACCTCGCGGCGCGGATGATCAGCGGCCGGTCCGAGCTCGCCGAGATCGCCGACCGGCTGACCGGCAAGGGGATCACCCGGATCTTCGTCCCCGGCGGCGACTCCGAGCCGGTCGGCGACTACCCCGACGCCCTCGCCCTGCTCGAGGACCTCGCCGCGCTGGGCCACCCGTTCGGCCAGGTCGGGATCACCGGCTACCCGGAGTCGCACCCGACCATCCACGACGACCTCACCGTCCAGGCGATGTGGGACAAGCGGAAGTACGCCACCCACATCGTCAGCAACCTGACCTTCGACCCCGCCGTGGTCTCGTCCTGGGTACGCCGGCTGCGCTCCCGCGGCGTCACGATGCCGCTGCTGCTGGGCATCCCGGGCCCGGTCGAGCGCGCCAAGCTGCTGGCGATGGCGACCCGGATCGGCGTGGGCGAGTCGACCCGCTTCCTGGTCAAGCACAAGGGCACCTTCGCCCGGCTGGCCGCGCCCGGTGGCTACACCGGCGAGCGCTTCCTGGAGAAGTGCGCGCCGGCGCTCGGCGAGCCGGACGCCCTGGTCGAGGGGCTCCACGTCTTCACGTTCAACCAGATCGTGGAGACCGAGGCGTGGCGCAACGACCTGCTGGTCCAGCTGCACAACCGCCTCGGGACCTAGGACGCAGCTCAGGGCATCGGGGGCCGACCGGGCCAGGTCGGCGACCGTCAGCGGCTCGGCGAACCTCGCGTCGGCCAGGTCCCTGGCGCGTACGAGGTGGCGGGCAGTCGGATGCGAGGCCATCGACTCCTCATCGTGGCAGAAGGATGCTTCCCGGGCCCTCAGATTCGCGTGGCGGGCGACTCTTGCGTCCGCGCCACGAGCGCGGCCAGCGCGGCCTCGAGCCGGCTGTCGCCGGTCTCCACGACCGTCAGCGGCAGCCCGATCCGCGCGGCGGCCTGCTCCGCGAGCGCGCGCAGCTCGTCGTCGGGGCGCTGGGCCAGCCACACCACGCGCGAGTAGTGGCCGAAGTAGGCCTCGCGCAGCTCCGGCCACCGGTCCAGCCCGAGCTCCTGGAGCACGGTGCGCGCGAAGGACCGCACCAGGAAGTCGGTGAGCAGGTAGGTGCCGGGCTGCTCGTCGAAGAGGCGCTCGACGCGCGACTCCCCGGCGTACAGGTCGTAGCAGTGCAGCCCCGGGAGCCGCCGCAGCCCGAGCTCGCGGCACACCTCGTCGAGGGCGCCGTAGGTCCCGCAGTCGGCGTACCCGACCACGACCTCGTCGTACGACGCCGCCAGCTCCTCGGCCAGGTCCCGGACCTCGCCGGCGATCTTCTGGGGCTGGTTGTGCAGCAGCGGCGGCAGCGGGTGGACGTCGACGGGCCAGCCGTTCCGCTCCACGACCGCGGCCGCGGGCTGGGCGAGCGCGCCGCACGCGATCAGCGCACAGCGCCGCGACGTCGTGGGCTCAGAACGCGAGCTGCTCGACGAAGCGGTCGTTGAAGTCCGTGCGGTCGGAGAGCTCGACATAGGTCACCTCCTCGAGCAGCGTCCGTGCGCCGGCCCGCTCCCGCACCGAGAGCAGCGCCATCTTGGCGCCCTCGCCGGCGACGTTGCCGGCCGAGACGATGCGCAGCACCGGCAGCTTCGGCACCAGCCCGATCCGGATCGCCGAGGCCGGCGAGAGGTAGCTGCCGAACGAGCCGGCCAGCAGCACCTGCTGCACGTCGCGGTGCTCGAGCCCGAGCTCCTCCAGCAGCAGCGTCCAGCCGGTCGAGATCGCGGCCTTGGCGAACTGCAGCTCCCGCACGTCGCGCTGGGAGAGGACGACGCAGTCCTCGGGCGACGCGTCCGGCTCGGGCCGGTGCAGCACGAACACCCGCTCCTCGCCGATCCGGGTGAGCCGGTCGGCCAGCGCGGGGGCGATCTCGCCGGCCTTCTCGTCGGGCACGAAGCGGCCGGAGGCGTCGAGCAGCCCGACGCGCACCAGCTCCGAGACGGCGTCGACCAGGCCGGAGCCGCACAGCCCCCGCGGTTCGACGTCGCCGATCACCGAGAGCTCCACCTCGGAGCCGGCGTCCGAGCCCAGCCTGACGACCTCGATGGCGCCGTCGGCCGCGCGCATGCCGCACCGGATCGCGCCGCCCTCGAAGGCCGGCCCGGCCGGCGCGGCGGTGGACAGGATCCGCTCGCCGTCGCTGAGCACGATCTCGCAGTTGGTGCCGACGTCGATGAAGAGCCGGGTCCGCTTGTCGCGGTCCATCCCGGTCGCGAGCATGCCGGCGACGATGTCGCCGCCGACGTAGGCGCCGAGGGCGGGGAAGAGGTAGGCGCGGGCCCGCGGGTGCAGCTCCAGCCCCAGGTCGGAGGCGAGCACCGTGGGCGGCTGCGGGGTCGACATCACGAACGGCGCCACCCCGAGCGGCTCGGGGTCGATGCCGAGCGCGAGCGCGGTCATCGTCGCGTTGCCGGCCAGCGCCACCTCGTGGACCTGGGCCGGGTCGACGCCGGCCTCGGCGCACACGTGCGCGGCGAGCTCGGCTCAGGGTCTCCCCGGCCGCGGCCTGCAGCCGGTCGAGCGCCCGCGGGTCGAGCATCGTGGCGCTGATCCGGGTGATCACGTCGCCGCCGAAGGGCTGCTGGCGGTTGAGCATCGAGGCCACCGCGAGCGGGGTGCCGGTGGTGACGTCGAGCAGGGTCGCGACCACGGTCGTGGTCCCGAGGTCGAACGCGATCGCGTGGCGCCGGCCGGTGGTGTCACCCGGCTCCACGTCGACGAGGGTCTCGTCGACGATCACCGCGGTCACCTTGAAGTCGGCCTCGCGCAGCACGCGGGGCAACCGGCGCAGGACGTACAGGTCGGGGGTCGGGGCCAGGTCGTCGATCGCGGCGAGCAGCCGGTCGAGGTCGGTGCGCTGGTCGGCCAGGGTCGGCTCGTCGAGCTCGACGTACCTCTTCTGCAGGGCCGGCCGCAGGATCACCTGCCGGCCGACACCGACGGTGGCGGCCTTGGGGCGCGTGGTCAGCGGCGGTACGTCGACCTTGAGGTCGCGGGTCGCCTGCACCAGGCAGGCCAGCCGCCACCCGTCGTCGAGCTGCTGGCGGGTGAAGGTGCGCAGGTCGTGGCGCGAGACCGGGCTCGGCCCCTCGACCCGGACCCGGCACTTGTGGCAGGTGCCGTGGCCGCCGCAGGTGGAGTCGATGGCGATGCCGTTCCACGACGCGGAGTCGAAGACCGTGACGCCGGGCGGCACCCGCACCGAGCGCTCGGTCGGCGGCGCGTCGCCGCCGGACTCGACGGTGAACGAGAGCTCGACCCGGCCGGTGCCGTCGTGCGGGACCGCCTCGGTGCCGGGCGGCTCGAGCAGGCCCTCCCGGCGGACCTCGTCGATGAAGAAGTCGCTGCCCGGGAGGTCGGCGGGATCGTGGGTCGCCCGGTCGGTCACGCGGGGTCCCCGCGGAGGCGTGAGCGGTGCAGCGCTTGTCCTGAGGAGGGAGCGCAGCGACCGTCTCGAAGGGAGCGGCTTCGTGGGGTGCTCACACCGTTGCTGCCTGCTTCTTGCGGTGGGCCGCGATCCAGGCCATGCCCCACTCGTCGTGGTCGAGCAGCAGGTCCGCGGCCTTGACCGCGTCGACGATCTGCGGGGTCCGGGCGTCCATGATCGCGCTGGTCAGCCCGGCCTGCATCGCCATCGGCAGGAACGCCGCGCCCAGGGTGTGGCGGTCGGGCATGCCGAAGGAGACGTTGGAGGCGCCGAGGGTCATGTTCACCCCGAAGTCGTGGCGGATCCGCGAGATCGTCTCCAGGGTGGTGCGCACCACCGAGGTGTCGGCCCCGATCGGCATGGCCAGCGGGTCGATGACGATGTCGGCGGCGGCGATGCCGTACTCCTCGGTCGCGACGCGGATGATCTTGGCGGTCAGCTCGAGCCGCTTGTCGGCCTCCATCGGGATCTCGTCGTGGTCGTTGGGCAGCGCGATGATCGCGGCGTCGTACTTCTTGACCAGCGGGAGGATCGCCGCCATCCGGTCGTCCTCGGCGGTGACGGAGTTGACCAGCGCGCGGCCCCGGTACGTCGACAGCCCGGCCTCGAGCGCCTCGACCACCGAGGAGTCGATGCAGATCGGGGTGTCGGTGAGCTCCTGCACGAGGTGGATCGCCCGGGCCAGCAGGTCGGCCTCGTCGGTGAGCGGGACGCCCATGTTCACGTCGAGGACGTCGGCGCCACCGGCGACCTGGGCGTGCACGTCGCGCTCGATCGCGGACAGGTCGCCCGCGCGCAGCTGCTCCTGGAAGAGCTTGCGACCGGTGGGGTTGATCCGCTCGCCGATCAGGCAGAAGCGCCGGCCGTGGCCGATCACGACCTCCTTGGTGGCGGAGCGGAGCACCGTCTCCTTCGGCTCGGCCGGCCCCGTCATGCCGGCACCTTGGCGCGGCGGTCCTCGATCAGGGCCTTGGCGCGCTTGACGGTCGCCGAGGCGTCCGCGGCGTACCCGTCCGCGCCGACCGCGTCGGCGTACTCCTGGGTGACGGGCGCGCCGCCGACCATGACGATGACCGTGTCGCGGATGCCGGCCTTCTCCAGGGCGTTCATGTTCGCCTTGAACATCGGCATCGTGGTGGTGAGGAACGCCGAGAAGCCGACGATGTCGGGCTGGTGCTCCTCGATGGCCGCGACGAACTTCTCCGGGGCCACCTGGACGCCGAGGTCGATCACCTCGAAGCCGGCGCCCTCGAGCATGATGTTGACGAGGTTCTTGCCGATGTCGTGGACGTCGCCCTTGACGGTGCCCATCAGGAACTTGCCGACGGTCGCGACGCCGGTCTCCGCCAGGAGCGGCCGCAGCCGCTCCATGGCGCCGGCCATCGCGCGACCGGCGATGAGCATCTCCGGCACGAAGAAGTCGCCGCGCTCGAAGCGGGCGCCCACCTCCTCGAGGGAGGGGATCAGCGCGTCGAACAGCAGGGTCTGCGGCTCCATGTCGAGCCCGAGCCCCTCGTTGGTGAGCTCGAGGACCCGGGGGGCGTTGCCCACCAAGGTCTCGTCGTAGAGGCCTTGCAGAATTTCTTCCGGAGTCATGCCACGCCCTCCTTGCGTGTCCGGCCGCGCAGCAGGGTCGAGAGCTGCGCGGCGTGTTCCAGGAGCTGTCGGCCGAGCTCGTCGAGCCGGCCCTCCATCCGTGGGGTGGGCCCCGAGACGCCCAGGGCGGCGACGAGCTGGCCGCGGTGGTCGTAGACCGGCACGGCGACGCCGCTCAGCCCGACCTCGAGCTCGTCGGCGGTGACCGCCCAGCCGCGGCGGCGGGTCCGCTCGCCGTCGCGGCGCAGGTCGTCGGCGTCCGACAGGGTGGCCTCGGTCGGGCGCTCCAGCGGCCCGTCCGGGATCGGCAGGGCCCCGTAGGCCAGGAACACCTTGCCCAGCGCCGAGCAGTGCACCGGGACGTCGACCTCGGTCCAGTCGCGGGTGCCGAGCATGTAGCGCGAGTCCACCTGGACGACCTGGACGACCCGGTCGCCGCGGGCGACGCTGAGGTGGACCGTCTCGTGGGTGTCCTCGCCGATCTCGTCGAGGGTCGGCCGGGCCAGGCGGACCAGCTCCTCCCACGGGTCGTGCCGCGCGGCGTACAGCCAGAACAGCCGGCCGGCGACGTACGAGCCGGTCTCGTTGCGCTCCAGCAGCCCGGTGCGCTCGAGCGCCGAGAGCATCCGCGAGGTCGTCGACTTCGCCAGCCCGCACTCCTCCTGCAGGTCGGCGAAGGTGAGCGGCTCGTCGGCGCGCACCACCGTGGACACCAGCAGTGCCGCGCGGTCGACGGCCTGGGTGCCGGTCCCCGTGCCGTTGCTGGTCGCGCTCTCGCTCAAGGCCTCGACTCCTGCTTCAAGAATTCACTCATGTGGTTCCACATGATGGAACCAAAGTCCCACATGATGAGGCTAGGATCGCGACGAGGGTGCGGTCAAGGGACGCGCCCACCCGGAATCGCCGTCGCAGGAGGTTCGATGTTCCGCAATCGCATGCCGCGCTACGAGGTGCTCTCCGAGGAGGCGATGGCCACCCTCGACGGCGGCTGGCGCCGGCTCGTCACCGAGATCGGCGTCGAGTTCCTGGACAGCCGCGCGCTGGACCTGTTCCGCGAGGCCGGCCAGAAGGTCGAGGACCACACGGTCTTCCTCGACCCCGACTTCGTCCTGGAGCAGGTCGCGAAGGCGCCGCGCGAGTTCGACGTCCAGGCCCGCAACCACGACCACGACCTGCACATCGGCGGGGACGCGATGGCGTTCGGGGCGGTCTACGGTCCGCCGTTCGTCCGGGAGGGCGACGTACGCCGCGACGGCACCATGGACGACTTCCGCAACTTCAGCCGGCTGGCGCAGACCTTCGGTGCGCTCGACTCGGCGGGTGGGGTGATCACCGAGCCCAACGACACCCCGCTGGACAGCCGTCACCTCGACATGACCTACGCCCTGCAGACGCTGACCGACAAGGTCTACATGGGCAACGTCGTGTCCGGGGTGAACGCCCGCGACACCCTGGCGATGACCGAGATCCTCTTCGGGTCCCGCGAGGCGATCGAGCAGACGCCGGCCACCATCTCGCTGATCAACTGCAACTCGCCGCTGCGCTGGGACGACCGGATGCTGGAGGCGCAGTTCGAGTACTCCGCGGCCAACCAGCCGGTCGTGCTCACGCCGTTCATCCTGATGGGCGCGATGTCGCCGGTGACGATCCCGGCAGCGCTGGTCCAGCAGATGGCCGAGGCGCTCTCGGGGATCGCGCTCTCGCAGCTGATCCGGCCCGGTGCCCCGGTGATCTTCGGGTCGTTCCTGTCCAACATCGACATGCAGTCGGGCTCGCCGACCTTCGGCACGCCGGAGTCGGGGCTGGGCCTGCTCTGCACCGGCCAGATCGCCCGGCACTTCGGGCTGCCGTTCCGCACCGGGGGCGGGCTGACCTCGTCGCAGGTGCCGGACGCGCAGGCGGGCTACGAGGCGCTGATGACGCTGCTGCCGACGTTCCTCGCCGGCGCCAACTGGGTGATGCACTCCGCCGGCTGGCTCGAGGGCGGCCTGGTCGCGGGCTACGAGAAGTTCGTGATCGACGTCGAGCTGGTGCAGATGCTCAAGCACGAGTTCACCCCGCTGGAGATCGACGAGGCCTCGATGGCCTTCGACGCCCACCAGGAGGTCGGGCACGGCGGCCACTTCCTCGGCGCCATGCACACGATGGAGCGGTTCCGGACCTGCTTCTACCGGCCGATGCTGTCGTCCTCGGAGAACTACGAGCGCTGGATGCGCAACGGCGCCAAGGACACCGCCACCCGCGCCGGCGAGATCTACCGGAAGAAGCTCGAGGAGTACGAGCAGCCGCCGCTCGACGACGCGATCCGCCAAGAGCTGGAGGAGTACGTCGTCCGTCGCCGGGCCGAACTGGGAGACTGACGCCCGTGCCCAGCCCATCGAACGCCGTCTCGCCCAACGCCAGCATGCCGGCCGGCGCCTTCGTCCTGGTCCTCGACTGCCCCGACCGCCCGGGCATCGTGCACGCCGTCTCCGGCTTCCTGCTCGAGCACGGCGGCAACATCCTGGAGAGCCAGCAGTTCGGGGACGTCGACACCGGCCGGTTCTTCATGCGGATCGACTTCGTGACCGCGGGGCCGACGCTGGTCGAGCGGCTGCGTGCCGACTTCGCCGAGATCGCCGCGCACTTCCGGATGCGCTACGAGCTGTGGGCCGCGAACGCGCCGTACCGCACGCTGATCATGGTCAGCAAGCACCTGCACTGCCTCAACGACCTGCTGTTCCGGCACAGCACCGGCGCGCTGCAGATCGACATCCCGGTCGTGGTCTCCAACCACCCCGACGCCGAGGCGCTGGTGCGCTCCTACGGGCTGGACTTCGCGCACGTCCCGGTGACGCCCGAGACCAAGCCCGCGGCGGAGGCCGAGCTGCTGCGGCTGGTGAAGGAGCACGACGTCGACCTGGTCGTCCTGGCCCGCTACATGCAGGTGCTCTCCGACGACCTGTGCCGTGAGCTGAGCGGCCGGGCCATCAACATCCACCACTCCTTCCTGCCGAGCTTCAAGGGCGCCAAGCCCTACCACCAGGCCTACGACCGCGGCGTGAAGCTGGTCGGCGCGACCGCCCACTACGTCACGGCCGACCTCGACGAGGGGCCGATCATCGAGCAGGACGTGATCCGGGTCGACCACAACCACACCCGGGAGCAGCTGGTCGCGGCCGGCCGCGACGTCGAGGCGCAGGTGCTCTCGCGGGCCGTGCGCTGGCACTCGGAGTCCCGGGTGCTGCTCAACGGCACCCGCACCGTCGTCTTCCGCTGACTGGCGGTGTTGCGTGGTGCGGCCTAGCGTTGCGCCATGAGCAACGCAGGTGACGCCAACGGCGGGGTCCAGTCCGTCGACCGGGCGCTGACCATCCTGGAGGTGCTCGCCCGCATCGGCGAGGCCGGCGTCACCGAGGTGGCCGCGGAGCTCGGCGTCCACAAGAGCACCGCCTTCCGGCTGGTGACCACGCTGGAGGCGCACCGGCTCGTCGAGCAGACCGCCGAGCGGGGCAAGTACCGCCTCGGCGTCGGGATCCTGCGCCTGGCCGGCGCCACGACCGCACGGCTCGACCTGGTCCAGGAGGCCCGGCCGGTCTGCCGTCAGCTCGCCGCCGACACCGGGGAGACCGTGAACATCGCGGTGCTCTCGGAGAGCTCGGCGCTCTACCTGGACCAGGTCGCGGGCAGCTCGGCCCTCCAGCCGCACAACTGGGTGGGCCAGCACATCCCGCTGCACGCCACCAGCAACGGCAAGGTGCTGCTCAGCGGGCTGGACGACGCGGCGCTGGACGAGGTGCTGGGCGGCCTGTCGCGCTACACCGCGGTCACGATCACCCGGAAGTCCAGGCTGCGGGAGGAGATCAAGCTCGTCCGCGAGCAGGGGTACGCCGTGGCCGTGGACGAGCTCGAGGTCGGGCTCACCGCCGCGGCGGCGCCGATCCGCAACGCCCACGGCGACGTCATCGCCTCGATGAGCGTCTCCGGTCCCACCTTCCGGCTGACGCCCGAGCGGGTCGAGGGGGTGCTCCCGCAGCTGGTCGACGCGGCGCTGGAGGTCTCGCACCGCCTCGGCTGGGGCCATCGCTGACGCCGACCCGGCGTCGTTCCCGGGGCTCGCCGCGTGCCTCAGCTTGGTCACGTGTGACCGAAGGTCCTTGACGTGACACCTGGGATCGCAGCATTCTCGGAATGTTCCAACGGTTGCGACTGATGGAACTCGTTGCGGAGGACGCAACGCAGGTGCGGAGGGTGGCCTATGCCGGAGCTCTACGTCGACGGGGTGTGGACGAACGCGCGCTCGGGAGCGCGCCGCGAGATCCGGTGCCCGGCCGACGGGAGCCTGGTCGCCGAGGTGGACGAAGCCGGGGCCGAGGACACCGCGGCCGCCATCGCCGCCGCCCACCGGGCCTTCCACGAGGGACCCTGGCCGCGCACGTCCGCGCGGGAGCGCGGTGACCTGCTGCTGCGCCTGGCCGACCTGCTGGAGCGCGACACCGCCGTCGTCGCCGAGCTCGAGTCCCGCGACACCGGCAAGCGCCTCGTCGAGGGTGAGTACGACGTCGCCGACGTGGTCTCGGTCTTCCGCCACTACGGGCGGGTGGCCGCGGAGGAGTCCGGCCGGGTCGTCGACACCGGGAACCCCGACGTGGTCAGCAAGATCGTGCACGAGCCGGTCGGCGTCTGCGGCCTGATCACGCCGTGGAACTACCCGCTCCTCCAGGTCTCCTGGAAGGTCGCGCCCTGCCTCGCGGCCGGCAACACGTTCGTGCTCAAGCCCAGCGAGATCACCCCGCACAGCGCGATCCACCTGATGCGGCTGCTGGAGGAGGCCGGCCTCCCCGCCGGCGTCGGGAACCTGGTGCTCGGCGCGGGTGCGGCCGCCGGTGCCCCGCTCTCGGCGGACCCCCGGGTCGACCTGGTGTCGTTCACCGGGGGGCTGGCCACGGGCAAGGCGATCATGGCCGCCGCGGCCGGCAGCGTGAAGAAGGTGGCGCTGGAGCTCGGCGGCAAGAACCCCAACATCGTCTTCGCCGACGCCGACCTCGAGGTGGCGCTGGACTTCGCGCTCACCGCGGTCTTCCTGCACTCCGGCCAGGTCTGCTCGGCCGGGGCCCGGCTGCTGGTCGAGGAGTCGATCCACGACGAGTTCGTCGACGCCGTCGTCGAGCGCGCCGGCCGGATCCGGCTCGGCGGCCCCTTCGACGACAAGGCGGAGACCGGTCCGCTCACCAGCGGCGAGCACCGCGAGAAGGTCGAGCGGTACGTCGCCGCCGGGCTCGCGGAGGGCGCCGTGCTCCGGTGCGGCGGAGCCCGCCCGGACGACCCCGCCCTGGCCGACGGCTTCTACTACCTGCCGACCGTCCTGGACCGCTGCACCAGCGCGATGTCGGTGACCCAGGACGAGTCCTTCGGGCCCGTGCTCACCGTGGAGACCTTCCGCACCGAGGACGAGGCGGTCGCGATCGCCAACGACAGCATCTACGGCCTCGCCGGTGCCGTGTGGACCCGGGACGCGGGCCGGGCCGAGCGCGTCGCGGCCGGGCTGCGGATGGGCACGGTCTGGATCAACGACTACCACCCCTACGTGCCGCAGGCCGAGTGGGGCGGCTACAAGCAGTCCGGCATCGGTCGGGAGCTCGGCAGCGCCGGCCTGGAGGAGTACCGCGAGACCAAGCACGTGTGGCACAACATTCGTCCAGCCGTCCAGGGCTGGTTCCACGGCTAGCTCTCGGGGGCTGATCCAGGAGGAGGGTGCATGAGCGACGACAGGTACGACGTCGTCATCGTGGGCGGTGGGTCCGCGGGCTGTGCCCTGGCGAACCGGCTCTCCGCCGACCCCGGCACCCGCGTGCTCGTGCTCGAGGCGGGCCGCTCCGACCTGAAGCTGGACCCCTTCATCCACATGCCCGCCGCGCTCCCGATCCCGATCGGCAACCGCCTCTACGACTGGAAGTACGAGACCGACCCCGAGCCGCAGATGAACGGCCGGCGCATCTTCCACGCCCGCGGCAAGGTCCTCGGCGGGTCGAGCAGCATCAACGGGATGATCTTCCAGCGGGGCAACCCGATGGACTACGAGCGCTGGGCACGCGAACCGGGCATGGAGGCCTGGGACTACCTGCACTGCCTGCCCTACTTCAAGAAGATGGAGACCGTCCTCCTCCAGGACGGCGCGAACGGCTCCGACGACTGGCGCGGCGGCTCCGGTCCGCTGGTGGTCGAGCGCGGTCCGGCGACCAACCCGCTCTTCGGGGCGTTCTTCCAGGCCGCGCAGGAGGCGGGCTACCCGTTGACCGACGACGTCAACGGCTACCGCCAGGAGGGGTTCGCCAGGTTCGACCGCAACGTCCACCGGGGTCGCCGGCTCTCGGCGGCCCGGGCCTACCTGCACCCGGTCCGCGCCCGGAAGAACCTCCGGGTCGAGACGCTGGCGTTCGTCACCGGGGTGCGCTTCCAGGGCAAGCGGGCGGTCGGGGTCGACTACGTGCGCGGCGGCCGGCTGCACCGCAGCGTGACCGCCGGCGAGGTGATCCTCTGCGGCGGCGCCATCAACACCCCGCAGCTGCTGCAGCTCTCCGGCGTCGGCGACGAGACGCTGCTGCGCAACCAGGGCGTCGAGGTCGTCCACCACCTGCCCGGGGTCGGCGAGAACCTCCAGGACCACCTCGAGGTCTACATCCAGTACGCCTCGAAGCAGCCGGTCTCGATCGCCCCCGGCCTGCGCTGGCGGGCCCGGCCCAAGATCGCCTACGACTGGCTGTTCCACCGCTCCGGGCTCGGCGCCACCAACCACTTCGAGGGTGGCGGCTTCGCTCGCAGCAACGAGGACGTGGACTACCCCAACCTGATGTTCCACTTCCTGCCGGTCGCGATCCGGTACGACGGCACGTCCCCGACGAAGGGGCACGGCTACCAGGTCCACATCGGCCCGATGTACGCCGACACCCGGGGCTGGGTGCGGATCCGGTCGCGCGACCCGCGGGTGCACCCCTCGATGCAGTTCAACTACCTCTCGACGCCCAACGACCGTCGGGAGTGGGTGGAGGCGGTCCGGGTCGCCCGCAGCATCCTCAACCAGCCGGCGTTCGCGCCGTACAACGACGGCGAGCTGTCTCCCGGCCCGTCGGTCAGCACCGACGACGAGATCCTCGCGTGGGTGCGCCATGACGCCGAGACCGCCCTGCACCCCTCCTGCACGGCCAAGATGGGCGTGGACGAGGCGGCGGTCGTCGACCCCGCCACCATGAGGGTCCACGGCACCGAGGGGCTGCGTGTCGTCGACGCCTCGGTCTTCCCGTTCGTCACCAACGGCAACATCTACGCCCCCGTGATGATGGTCGCCGAGAAGGCCGCCGACCTGATCGCGGGCAACACCCCGCTCCCGGCCGCCGACGTGCCGTACTACCGCTTCCGCGACGGCACCCCCCTCTATCCGCCCGGCGACAGCCGCAACTCGGAGGACCGCTCATGACCACCTCGACCACCCCTCCTGCTCAGCCCGCCCAGCCGTCCGCGACCACGGTCGACCGGACCGGCGAGACCCCCGCGGTCCACGTGGAGGGACTCTGGAAGATCTTCGGCCCCCGGGCCGACAAGATCATGGCCTCCGAGGACGCCCAGCTGTCGCGCAAGGAGCTGCAGGAGAAGACCGGCCACGTCATCGGCGTCCGCGACGTCTCCTTCGACGTCGCGCCCGGTGAGGTCTTCGTCGTGATGGGCCTGTCCGGGTCCGGGAAGTCGACCCTGGTGCGCCTGCTGACCCGGCTGATCGAGCCCACCGCCGGCACCATCGAGCTGTACGGCGAGGACGTCACCGCGATGTCCGAGCGGCACCTGCTCGAGACCCGGCGGCGCAAGGTCTCCATGGTCTTCCAGCACTTCGGGCTGCTGCCGCACCGCAAGGTCGTCGACAACATCGCCTTCGGCCTCGAGGTCCGCGGCGAGCACAAGGGCGACCGGCGCAACCGCGCCCAGGAGATGATCGACCTGGTCGGCCTCAGCGGCTACGAGAACAACTTCCCCGACCAGCTGTCGGGCGGCATGCAGCAGCGTGTCGGACTGGCCCGGGCGCTGGCGTCGGACCCCGAGATCATGATGTTCGACGAGCCGTTCTCGGCCCTCGACCCGCTGATCCGCCGGGACATGCAGCTGGAGGTCATCCGGCTGCACGAAGAGGTCGGCAAGACGATGGTGTTCATCACCCACGACCTCGCGGAGGCGCTCAAGCTCGGTGACCGGATCCTCATCATGCGCGACGGCGCGGTCGTGCAGATGGGCACGCCCGACGAGGTGGTCGGTGCCCCGGCCGACGACTACGTGCGCGACTTCGTCAGCGACGTGCCGAAGTCCCACGTGCTCACCCTGAAGTGGGTCATGCGCCAGCCGAACGGCCAGGAGCTGGACGGTCCCGTCCTCCAGTCCGACCAGATCGTGCGCGACGCCGCCCGGGCGGTCCTGGACCACCACGGCCCGTGCCGCGTGGTCGAGGGCGACAAGCTGGTCGGGGTGGTCGACGACCAGGACATCCTGCGGGTCGTGGTCGCGGAGGACGAGGACTGATGGCCACCACGACACTCCCCCCGGGCGGGCCTCCGGCTCCGACCACCTCGAAGGAGCAGCAGCCGTACGTCGAGCTGGGCCGCAAGCGGCACACCGGATGGAAGCTGCTGGGAGTCCTCGTCTTCTGGCTGGTCTGCTACCAGCTCTGGAAGGGCGAGTGGACCAAGGCCCTCGGCTTCCAGGACACGACCGAGCTCCACGACAAGTTCAACGAGGCCCGGGACTGGGTGCAGCTGGAGGGGCAGGACAACTGGTTCTTCGGGGGCGTGCTCGGCTGGATCGGCGACACCATGACCTCGATGGTGACGTTCTTCCAGGAGCTCATCGCCATCCCGGCCTTCCCACGACCGGTCCCCGAGATCGGCTGGCTGGGCGTGATCGCGATCGCCGTCTGGGTGACCTACGTGATCGCCGGGGTCCGGTCGACGATCCTGGTGACCCTGGCGATGCTCTCCTTCGGCGTCGTCGGCCTGTGGCCCGACAGCATGGACACGCTGATCATCACCCTGCTGTCGGTCGTCTTCTGCATCGTCATCGGCATCCCGACCGGGATCCTGATGGCGCGCAACAAGGTGGCTTCCGCCGGCATCACGCCCGTGCTCGACCTGATGCAGACGGTGCCGGCGTTCTGCTACCTCGCCCCGCTGGCGCTGTTCTTCGGCATCGGGGCGGGCACGGCGGTCATCCTCACGTTCATCTACGCGCTGCCGCCGGTCGTCCGGATCACCGAGCACGGCATCCGCTCGGTGTCGTCCACCACGATCGAGGCGGCCGAGTCCATGGGGCTGACCCGGCGCCAGATGCTGCGCCAGGTGCAGCTGCCGATGGCCAAGCGGACCATCGTGGTCGGCATCAACCAGTGCACGATGGCGGCGCTGTCCATGGCCACGATCGCCGCGCTGGTCAACGGCCCCGGTCTCGGCAAGCCCGTCGTGGCCGCTCTCCAGATCCAGAACGTCGGCGCCGCCTCGGTGGCCGGCCTCGCGATCGTGGCGATGGCGATCATGCTGGACCGGACCACGACGGCGGCGAGCGAGCGGGGAGCCAACCGTGGCCGCTCGAACGTGGCCTCGGTCAGCGGCCCCGGCGTCATGCTCTCCGGGGTCGTGCTCGAGCACCTGCCGCGCTGGGCCACCGAGGAGGCCGGCAAGGGCCAGCGGCGGCCGCGGCTCACCACGGCCGGCCACTGGCTGATCAACGGCGCGCTGTTCATCCCGGTCCTCGTCGCGATCGTGCTCTCACGCCAGCGCATCAACCTCGCTGACTTCCCGGACGTGAGTGACACGCCTGTCCTGAAGTGGTTCAGCGGGCCCCAGCTCACCAAGTCCATCAACGACTTCACCGACTGGTTCGTGAGCCACGTCGACTCGTTCACCATCGCCCTGAAGGACGACGTGACGAACTGGATCCTCAACCCCTTCCAGGACCTGCTCGCAGAGTCGCCGTGGTGGACGATGGCGATCGTGCTGCTCGCGGTGGCCGCGATCCTGGGTGGCTGGCGTCCGACCGTGATCACCCTCGTGTGCCTGGCGATCATCTACGCCACCGGCCTGTGGCACGACTCCATGGTCACGCTGTCGATGACCCTGATCGCGACCGCGCTGGTGATGCTGATCGCCGTGGTGCTCGGCGTCGCGATGGGTCGCAACCGCAAGGCCGACATGTCGATCCGGCCGTTCCTGGACGCCTTCCAGACGATCCCGCCCTTCGTCTACCTGGTGCCGGCCCTGGCCCTGTTCACCGCCAGCCGGTTCACCGCGATCGTCGCAGCGACGGCGTACGCCGTGCCCATCGCGACGAAGCTCGTGGCCGACGGCATCCGGGGGGTCTCGCCGACGACCGTCGAGGCCGCCCGGGCGAACGGCAGCACCGCCTGGCAGATGATCACCAAGGTCCAGCTGCCCATGTCGCGGGAGGCGCTGGTGCTGGCGACCAACCAGGGACTGCTCTACGTGCTGTCGATGGTGGTCATCGGCGGCATGGTCGGCGGCGGCAGCCTCGGCTACATCGTGGTCTCGGGGTTCTCGCAGGTCGAGCTGTTCGGCAAGGGGCTGGCAGCCGGGCATCGCGATCGCTGCGATGGGCGTGATGCTCGACCGGATCGCACGGTACGCCGCAGCCCGCTACGGGCGGTGACACAGACTTCCCCTGCGCGGACGGTGTGGGGGGCGAAGAGAGGAACAGAGGAATGGCACGAGCACTACGCCGCACCCGGCTCGTCGTCCTTGCCGCCGTCGTGGGCCTCGCGCTCTCGGCTTGTGGGGGAAGCGACATCAAGGAGTCCTCCTCGGGCAGCGGGGACTGTGGAGACCTGAACATCGCGGTGAACCCGTGGACGGGCTACGTCTCCAACGCACACGTCATCGGCTACGTGGCGCAGACCAGGCTCGGCTGCAACGTGACCTACCCCGACGTCAAGGAGGAGGTCGGCTGGCAGGGCATGGCCGACGGCTCCATCGACACCATCGTCGAGAACTGGGGCCACGAGTCCCTGGTCAAGAAGTACATCGACGAGCAGGGCACCGTGCAGGACGCCGGCCTGACGGGCAACGAGGGCATCATCGGCTGGTTCGTGCCGCAGTGGATGGCCGACAAGTACCCCGACATCACCGACTGGAAGAACCTCAACAAGTACGCCGACATGTTCAAGACCTCGGAGTCCGGCGACCAGGGTCAGCTGCTCGACGGCGACCCGTCGTACGTGACCAACGACGAGGCCCTGGTGAAGAACCTCGACCTGAACTACCAGGTCGTGGTCGGGGGTAGCGAGGCCGCTCTGCTGCAGAGCTTCCGGTCCGCGCAGGAGAACAAGACGCCGCTGCTGGCCTACTTCTACACCCCCCAGTGGTACGCCGAGGTCGACGGCCAGTCCACGCCGGGGGTCAAGGACCCGATCCAGATCGCCCACGTGAAGCTGCCGCCCTACACCAAGGGCTGTGACGCCGACCCGGCCAAGGTGGACTGCGACTACCCGCCGTACCACCTCAACAAGCTCATCTCGACGGACTTCGCGGAGTCCGGCTCGCCGGCCGTCGACCTGATCAAGAACTTCAACTGGACGAACGAGGACCAGAACCTGGTCTCGAGCTACATCGGCCAGGACGGCATGTCGCCCGACGACGCCGCCAAGAAGTGGGTGGACGCCAACCCGGACAAGGTGGACGCCTGGCTCCAGGGCACCGGCGCGTCGTCGTCGTCCTGAGCACCTGACCCGGGCCCCGGGCCCCACACGCACTCGTGCCCGGCCGGGCCATTGACACCCCGGCCGGGCACGAGTGATTCTAGAGGTGTCTCGCATCACGCATCAGGTTGCGTATGGCGCAACACAACAGCACCTATCGACTACTGACCTCGGGAGAGGCTCATGGCAGAGGTTCCCGCCACCGCACGGGTGGTCGTCATCGGCGCCGGCATCGTCGGCAACAGCCTGGTCCACCACCTGGCGCAGCTGGGCTGGCGCGACATCGTCCAGATCGACAAGGGGGCGCTGCCCAACCCCGGCGGCTCGACCGGTCACGCGTCCAACTTCATCTTCCCGGTGGACCACTCCCGGGAGATCACGGACCTGACGCTCGACTCGGTGCGGCAGTACCAGGAGATGGGCGTCTTCACGCAGTCCGGCGGCTTCGAGCTCGCCCGCACGCCGGAGCGGATGGAGGAGCTGCGGCGGCGGATGTCGAGCGCGAAGGCGTGGGGCATCGAGTCGGAGCTGGTGAGCCCGGAGTTCGTGAAGGAGAAGGTCCCGTTCATCGAGACCGACCAGTTCATCGGCGCCTTCTGGACCCCGAGCGTCGGCGTGGTCGACTCGCTGCGCGCGGGCACGATCATGCGCGAGAGCGCCCTGGCGACCGGCGCGCTGACCGTCGTACCCACCGTGGAGGTGACCGGCCTCGACACCGAGGAGGGACCGGGCGGCAGTCGGAGGATCACGCGGGTGCGCACCACCGGCGGCGACATCGAGGCCGAGGCCGTCGTGATCGCGTGCGGCGTCTGGAGCCCCAAGATCGGCGACATGGCCGGCATCAGCATCCCGCTGACGCCCGCCGTGCACCAGATGATCAGCGTCGGCCCGTGCCCGCAGCTCGCCGAGCGCGAGGGCGAGATCTCCTTCCCGATCGTCCGGGACATGGACACCTTCTGCTACGAGCGCCAGCACGGCGCCGACATGGAGGTCGGCTCCTACGCGCACCGGGCGATCCTGCACGAGCCGGAGGACATCCCCTCGATCGAGCAGGCCAAGCTGTCGCCGACCGAGATGCCGTTCACCTCCGACGACTTCGACCCCCAGCTCGAGCAGGCCTACGAGCTGATGCCCGAGCTGCTCGGGGCCGAGGGCGCGGAGATGCGCTACGCCATCAACGGCCTGCTCTCGCTGACCTGCGACGGCAGCCCGATCCTGGGCGAGAGCCTGGTCAAGGGGCTCTGGACCGCCTCCGCGGTGTGGATCAAGGAGGGCCCCGGCGTCGGCCGCGCGGTCGCGGAGTGGATGACCCACGGCCACTCCGAGATCGACGTCTCGGCGAGCGACATCGCCCGCTTCCACCCGCACCAGATGCGCCGCGAGCACACCCGGCTGCGGACCACCGAGGCGTTCATCAAGACCTACGGGATCATCCACCCGGCCGAGCAGTACGAGTCCGACCGCGACCAGCGCCTCGCGCCCATGCACGAGTCCCAGAAGAAGCTGGGTGCGTTCTTCTACGAGACCGCCGGCTGGGAGCGGCCGCACTGGTACGAGTCCAACGCCGGACTGCTCGAGGAGTACGGCGACGCCGTGATGCCGCGCGAGCACGAGTGGGACTCGCGCTGGTGGAGCCCGATCATCAACGCCGAGCACCTGCGGATGCGGGAGGCGGCCGGCGTCATCGACCTGACGGCGTTCTGCATCTTCGACATCGCCGGCCCGGGTGCCCTCGACGCCGTCCAGCGCACCTGCGTCGCCCAGTGCGACGTACCGGTCGGCAAGGTGATCTACACCCCGGTGCTCGACCCCAAGGGCGGCTTCCGCTCGGACCTCACCGTCATGCGCCTCGGGTGACAACCACTTCCGGGTCGTCACCGGTGGCGCCCACGGCATGGCCGACCGGAAGTGGTTCGCCGACCAGCTGCCCGACGACGGTGCGACCACGCTCACCGACCTCACCTCCGAGGTCTCCACCATCGGCCTGTGGGGCCCGCGGGCCCGCGACATCCTGGCCTCGCTGACGGCTGCGGACGTGTCGGACGGCGGGTTCGGCTTCCTCACCTGCCGCGAGGTGCCGCTGCGCACCGGGTCGGGCGAGACGACGGTCCTGGCGTCCCGGATCTCCTACGTCGGCGAGCTCGGCTGGGAGCTCTACGTGCCGTTCGACGCGGCGGCCGAGGTCTGGGACACGTTGCTCGAGGCGGGCGCGCCGCACGGCGCGGTCCCGGTCGGGATCGGCGTCTACGGCACCACCGGCCGGCTCGAGAAGGGCTACCGCGCCTTCGGCTTCGAGCTCGACGGCGAGCGGACCATCGTCGAGGCCGGGATGCAGCGGCCCAAGGTGAAGGCGGCCGACTTCATCGGCAAGGAGGCCTACCTCCGGCAGCGTGCTCTGCTCGATTCCGGGGAGGCCCCGCAGACGGTGCTGTGCACGCTCACGGTCGACGACCACACCTCGGCCAGCGGGACGAAGCGCTACATGCTCGGCGGGGAGCCGATCCTGACCCGCGACGGGGGCACGCTCACCGACGGCCACGGACACCACCCCTACGTCACCACCGCCGGCTCGGCGCCGTCGCTGGGCAAGCACCTGCTGATGGCCTACCTGCCGCCCGACCAGGCGGTGCTCGGCAACCAGCTCGCGGTGTCCTACATGGAGGAGCTCTACCCCGTCACCGTCGGCTCGGTCGACGCGACCGGGCTCTTCGACCCCGCGAACGAGCGGATCCACTGATGACCATCACCCCACGGCGTTCTCCGTCTCCCCCGCTTCGCTCCTCCACCGGACAACGCCGCGGGGGCCCCGAATGAGCGACGTCCTGGTCTGCATCAAACGGGTCGTCGACTCCTCCGGCGAGGTCGTGCTCACCGACGACGGCCAGGCGGTCGACGGCCGGTACGCCGGCTTCACCATGAGCAACCACGAGGAGTGCGCGGTCGAGCTGGCCGTCCAGGTCGCCGCCGCGACCGGTGGCCGGGCGAGCGTGCTCACGCTCGGCGATGCCGACGCCACCGAGCAGCTGCGGTCCGCCCTGGCCGTGGGGTGCACGGCCGCGACCCACGTCGTGGCCGACCCGTCGCGCTTCGGGCCGGCGGACGTCGCCCGCGAGATCGCCGCGGTGGTCCGCGACCACGCCGACGCCGGGGAGGCCCACGAGCTGGTGCTGCTCGGCAACGACGCCGCGGACAGCGGCGACTTCCAGGTCGGCATCCGGCTCGCCTACGAGCTCGGCTGGCCGGTCGTCAACGGGGTCGCCACCGTCCGGGTGGAGGACGCCCCGGACGGGCAGAGTGTCGTGGCGAGCGGGGACGGGCCCGAGGGCCACGAGACCTACCGGGTGCCGCTTGCCCGCCGTGGTGACGGTGCTCGAGGGTGGCGTGGAGCCGCGCTACCCGACCGTGCCGGGCCGGATGAAGGCGAAGAAGGTGCAGATCGAGGAGCGCACGCCCACCGCGGAGCCGGCCGGGGCGAAGCGGGTGCGGCTGCTGCTGCCGCCGCCGGCGCCCAGCAACGTGCAGGTCCTCGGCAAGGGCCCGGAGGCCGCGCCCGCGGTGGTCGACCTCCTCGAGCAGCTGGGGGTGCTGGCCCGATGATCCTGGTCCTGGTCGAGACCGACGCCACCGGCGCGGTCGAGGTGTCCCGCGAGTCCCTGACCTTCGCCCGCGACCTCTCCGCCGCCGGCGGGGGCGTGCCCGTGGACGCGGTCGTGGTCGGCCCCCTGCCCGAGGGGCTCCAGCAGCAGCTGGCGTCGTACGGCGTCCGCACCGTGCACCACGCCGGCGGCGACGAGCTCGCGGCGTTCTCCGGTGCCGCCTGGGCCGCCGCCGTGCAGGCCGCCCGCGAGGCGGCCGGTGCGGTCGTGGTGATGGCGGCCGGCACGCCGCGTGGCAACGAGGTGCTCGCCCACGTCGCGGCCCGCACCGGCGTGGCGATGGCCGCCAACGTGCTGTCCTTCGCGGGGCTGTCGCCGTTCGTGGTCACCCGGCAGGTCGTGGGCGGGGCCGCGCTCGAGGAGATGAAGCTCGACCAGCGGCCGGCGGTCTTCACCGTGGCCGGGCACGCGGTCGAGCCGTCCCCGGCGCCGACCCCGGGCGAGGCCACCGTCGTCGAGTGCCGGCCGGCGCTGACCGAGGCGGACCTGGTGGCCCGCGTGGTCTCGACCGACGAGCCCGAGCCCGACCTGTCCGGCAGCCTGAAGTCGGCCCGGGTGGTCGTCGGGGCCGGGCGCGGCGCCGGCAGCTCGGACGGCTTCGCCGACCTGCTCGAGCTGACCGAGCTGCTCGGCGGCTCGCTGGGCGTCTCGCGGGTGGTCACCTCGCTCGGCTGGCGGCCCCACCACGAGCAGGTCGGGCAGACCGGCAGCCGGATCTCGCCGGACCTCTACATCCCGTGCGGCATCAGCGGCGCCATCCAGCACTGGGCCGGCTGCGCCACCGCGAAGAACATCCTCGCCATCAACACCGACCCCGACGCGCCCATGGTCACCAAGGCGACCCACGCGGTGATCGGGGACCTGCACGAGGTGGTGCCCGCCATCAACGCGGAGATCCGCCGGCGGCGCGGGTGAACCCGGGGGCTTGCGCGGCCGTCCTACCCTGATCAGGCGGGGAGGGAGGGCCATGCGCGGACGGCGTGCACTGGCGGCGTTCGCGCTGCCGACGGTGCTGGCGCTGACGGCTGCCTGCACCGGCACCAACGCCGAGGAGGCCCAGGACCCGGCCACGCCCCGACCCACCCCGGCCGGCCCGTCGGGGACGACGAGCAGCACGGCCGCCCCCGCGGCAGACCCGGAGCACGCGGTCGACCCGCCCGGTCCCCGCAAGGGCGCGCTGGGCCTCGCCGACGTCCTCGTCTACACCGGTGACTCGTTGAGCGACGAGACCGTCTCGGCGATCCGCCGGCTCCAGGGCGTGCAGGACGTGGAGACCCTGGCGCTCGCCCAGGTCCCGATCGAGAACAAGGTCATCACGGTCGCGGCCGTCGACCCCTCGACGTACCGCAACTTCACCCCGGCCGGGAGCGCGGAGACCCAGGAGGTCTGGGACCGGGTCGCCGGCGGCGAGCTCGCGATCAGCCCCGAGCTGGAGAAGAAGCTCCCCCTCGACGACGAGGGCTACCTGCGCCTGGGCAGCGAGAAGGACGCGTCCCGGGTGCACATCGGGGCGTTCGCGCCCCAGGTCGAGGGCGCCGTCGACGCGGTGGTCAACGAGTCCTGGATCCCCACGCTGGACATGCAGCCACGCAACGCGCTGCTGGTCACGACCGGGCAGACCGCCCCGATCTCGCTGCGCAAGCCGATCCAGCGGCTGGCCGGCAAGGGGGCGTCGGTCCAGATGCTCGACGCGGTCGCCCGCTACGGCCTCGACACCAGCGTCCAGCAGACGGCGTTCCTGGTCGGCACCGTCGCCGACGCGGTCGGCACCTTCAACTACACCGTGCTGGGCGGCGGCCGGATCGCGCCCGACCCGGCCTGGGTCTCCGCCCACATCGCCACGGAGAGCGTGCCGATCCTCGGCAGCGTCACCTGCAACAGGCTGATCTTCCCGCAGCTGCGCGCCGCCCTGGAGGAGGTCGAGCAGCGCGGGCTGGCCGACAAGATCCACCCCGGCGAGTACGCCGGGTGCTACTACCCGCGCTTCATCGCCGGCACCACGTCGCTGTCCAACCACTCCTTCGGGCTGGCGCTCGACCTCAACGTGCCGGGCAACCAGCGGGGCACCGCCGGCGAGATGGACCGGACGGTCGTGGCCATCTTCAAGGAGTGGGGCTTCGCCTGGGGCGGCGACTGGCACTACACCGACCCGATGCACTTCGAGATGAACGCGCTGGTCAACCCTCGCTGACACCCCGATAGCGTGCAGGACATGCGCGCCGTCCAGGTCATCACCACCACCGGTCCCGCCGATCTCGAGATCCGCGACGTCGAGGAGCCCGCGCCCGGCCCCGACGACGTGGTGGTGGAGGTGCACCGGGTCGGCATCTCCTTCCCCGACCTGCTGCTGAGCAAGGGGGAGTACCAGCTCAAGCCGGAGCCGCCGTTCACGCTCGGGGTCGACTTCGCGGGCACCGTGCTCCGACCCGCGGAGTCCGGGGCCGGCGGCTTCGAGGCCGGGCAGCGGGTCGCCGGCGTCGGTGCGTACGGCGGTGCCGCCGAGCGGGCCGCGACCCCCGCGATGTTCACCTTCGCGCTGCCCGACCAGCTGTCCTTCGACGAGGGCGCGGCGCTGCCGATGAACTACCTCACCGCCCAGTTCGCGCTCGCCGAGCGCGGCCAGGTGCGGGCGGGCGAGACCGTGCTCGTGCACGGCGCGGCCGGCGGCGTGGGCACCGCGACCATCCAGGTCGCGAAGGGGTACGGCGCCCGCACCATCGCGGTGGTCAGCTCCGACGAGAAGGCGGCCATGGCCAGGCGGGCAGGGGCCGACGAGACGGTCCTGCTCGACGGCTTCAAGGACGCCGTCATGGAGCTGACCGGTGGCCGGGGCGTCGACGTGGTGGTGGACGTGGTCGGCGGCGACGCCTTCACCGACTCGCTGCGCGTGCTCGCGCCCCAGGGCCGGCTGCTCGTGGTCGGGTTCGCCGCGGGCCAGGGCATCCCGCAGGTCAAGGTCAACCGGCTGCTGCTCAACAACGTCGACGTCCGCGGCGTCGGCTGGGGGGCCTACGCGATGACGCGCCCCGGCTACATGCAGCAGCAGTGGGCAGAGCTGGTCCCGATGATGGAGAGCGGCGTGGTCCGCCCGCCGGTCGGCGCGACGTACGCAGATGGAGGAGTTCGGGCGGGCGCTGACCGACATGGAGCAGCGACGCACGCTCGGGAAGTCGGTCGTCCGCGTTCGCGACTGACGCCCCTGCGGTTAGGGTCGGGGCGTGAGCATCCTGGATGAGGCCCGTGAGGGCATGAACCCCGACATCCGCCCGCAGGACGACCTGTTCGGGCACGTCAACGGGCGCTGGCTCGACGAGGTCGAGATCCCCTCGGACCGGTCCAGCTGGGGACCGTTCGTGCAGCTGGCGGACGCCGCCGAGGAGCAGGTGCACCAGATCATCGAGGACCTCGCCGCGGCGGTGACCCGCGGTGACGAGGGCCTCGGCGAGGACGCCACCAAGATCGGCGACATCTTCGCGTCGTTCATGGACACCGACGCGATCGACCACAAGGGGCTGCGGCCGGTCCAGCCGCTGATCGACGCGGTCGGGGGGCTGCGCGACGTCCGCGACCTCGCGGCGTTCCTCGGTGAGTTCGAGCGGATCGGCGGGCACGGGCTGTTCGGCTCCTACGTCGACACCGACGACCGCCAGTCGGACCGCTACCTCTTCCACGTCGTCCAGGGGGGCCTGGGCCTGCCCGACGAGTCGTACTACCGCGAGGACAAGTTCGCCGAGGTCCGCGAGAAGTACGTCGCCTACCTGCAGGCGCTGCTCACGCTGGCCGAGATCGACGACGCCGCCGGCAAGGCCGCCACGGTGCTCGACATCGACACCCGCCTGGCCCGGGGGCACTGGGAGCGTGCCGAGACCCGCGACGTGCAGAAGACCTACAACCTGACGACGGCCGAGCAGCTCAAGGAGCTGTGCCCGTCGTTCGACTGGGACGCCTACGTCAGGAACCTCGGCGGCAACGACCGGACCATCGCCGAGAGCTGCGTGCGCCAGCCGTCGTACCTCGGCCACCTCTCGACGGTCCTCGACGAGGTGCCGATCGAGGACTGGAAGTCGTGGATGGTGGTCCACGTGCTGCGCTCCGCGGCGCCGTACCTCACCGACGACTTCGTCGAGACCAACTTCGACTTCTACGGCCGCACCCTCAACGGCACCCCCGAGCTGCGGGCCCGCTGGAAGCGCGGCGTCGCCCTGGTCGAGGGCGCGATCGGCGAGGCGGTCGGCAAGGAGTACGTCGCGCGGCACTTCCCGCCGAGCTCCAAGGCGATGATGGACGAGCTGGTGGCCAACCTGCTCGCGGCGTACCGCGACTCGATCTCCCGCCTGGACTGGATGACCGAGGAGACCAAGCAGCGGGCCTACGAGAAGCTCGAGACCTTCAACCCGAAGATCGGCTACCCGAAGAAGTTCCGCGACTACTCCGCGCTGCACGTGCGGGCCGACGACCTGCTCGGCAACGTCGCGGCCGCCTCGGCCTTCGAGACCGACCGCCAGCTGGCCAAGATCGGCTCGCCGGTCGACCGCGACGAGTGGTTCATGCTGCCGCAGACCGTGAACGCCTACTACAACCCGGGCACCAACGAGATCTGCTTCCCGGCCGGCATCCTGCAGAAGCCGTTCTTCAGCCCCGACGCCCACCCGGCCGAGAACTACGGCGGGATCGGCGCGGTCATCGGCCACGAGATCGGCCACGGCTTCGACGACCAGGGTGCGCAGTACGACGGCGCCGGCAACCTCAACGACTGGTGGACCCCGGCCGACAAGGCCGCCTTCGAGGTGAAGTCCAAGACCCTGATCGAGCAGTACGACGCGTTCGAGCCGCGCACCCTGCCGGGCGAGCACGTCAACGGTGCGCTGACCGTCGGCGAGAACATCGGCGACCTCGGCGGCCTCACCATCGGCCACACGGCCTTCCTGATCGCCCAGGGCGGCCAGGCCTCGGTCGAGGACCGGCAGCGGCTCTTCATGAACTGGGCCTACTGCTGGCGCACCAAGCGCCGCAAGGAGCAGGAGCTGCAGTTCCTCACCATCGACCCGCACTCGCCCGCCGAGTTCCGCGCCAACATCGTGCGCAACCTCGACGAGTTCCACGAGGTCTTCGGCACGACCGAGGGCGACGGGCTCTGGCTCGACCCAGCGGAGCGCGTCCGGATCTGGTGACGTGACGACGATCGGCGTCTGCGAGGACGATGCGCAGCTCCGGTCGGTCCTGACGCGCGCGTTCCGTGCGGAGGAGTTCGAGGTGGTCGGCGTGGCCACCGGGGCGGAGGCGCTCCGGGCGTTCACGAGCCGCCGTCCCGACGTGATCGTGCTCGACCTCGGCCTGCCCGACGTCGACGGCCGGGACGTGTGCCTGGCCCTCAAGGCCAACGGCGTGACCGCGCCGGTGCTGATGCTCACCGCCCGGGAGGGGCTGCACCACAAGGTCGCGGGGTTCGAGGCGGGCGCCGACGACTACCTCGGCAAGCCGTTCGCGCTGGCCGAGCTGATGGCCAGGGTCCGCGTCCTCGAGCGGCGGGCGGTCGCCCAGCGGCCGGCCACCGAGGGCGTGGTGCTGGATCCCACCACCCACGCGGTGGTCCACGGGGACGTGTCGGTGGCGCTGACGCCCACGGAGTTCAAGGTGCTGGCGCGACTGATGGCGGTGCCGGGCCAGGTGGTGCGGCGTCGCGCCCTGGTGGCGGCGGGCTGGCCGGACGGGGCGATGGTCTCCGACAACACCCTCGACTCCTACGTACGCCGGATCCGCGCCAAGCTCGCCACCCTGCCGCAGGGTGGACCGGCGATCGAGACCGTGCACGGGGTCGGCTACGCATGGCGCTGATCCCGCGCAGCCTGAGTGCCCGCCTGGTCCTGGTCACGACCCTGATCACCGCGCTGGTCGTCGCCGTGGTCGTGGTGCTCGTCCAGGTCTACCTGGGGCGGGTGAGCGAGAGCGACTCGACCGAGCTGGCCCGCGCCAGGGCCGACGCCGTGGCCAGCACCGTCCGCGTCCACGACGGACGGGTCGTCGTGCTCGAGTCCGGCGCGGACTCCCTGGACCGCGACGTGTGGGTGTTCGACGGCGCCGGGCGGCTGGTGGAGGGCCGGCTCACCGGGGCCACCGGCGCGGCCGTCCGGTCGCTGGCGAGCCGCGGCGGGACGGGGTCGTCCGCGGTCGGCGAGCAGGTGCGTCTGGTCGCGCGACCGGTGGGCGCGGACGGGGCTCCCACGGCGGTGGTGGTCGCCGGCGTCGACCTCACGCCGTACGAGGACTCGGAGAGCCGGGGCCTGTGGCTGTCGCTGGTCCTCGGCCTGCTCACGGTGCTGGCCGCCGGCGTCGCGGCGCGGGAGGCGGCGCACCACACGCTCGCGCAGGTCGGCCACATGGTGCGCAGCGCCCAGGACTGGGAGGAGCACGACCTGGACCAGCGCTTCGCGATGGGGCCGCCGGTCGACGAGATCAGCGAGCTGGGCGAGACCCTGGACCACATGCTCGACCGGATCGCGGAGGCGCTGCACGCCGAGCGCCGGCTCTCCGACGAGGTGGCCCACGAGCTGCGCACCCCGCTGGCCGTGATCCGGGCCGAGGCCGAGCTCGCGCTCCTGACCGCCGATCCCGCCCAGCAGGAGGCGCTGCGCTCGATCGTCGAGGCCGCCGGGCGGCTCGACCGGGTCGTCGGCGCGATGCTGGACGCGGCGCGGTCGCGGCACGACCGGGAGGCGACGGCCGACGCGGTCCGGGTGCTCCGGCAGCTGCCCGCCGACGGCCCCGGGGTCACCGTCAGCCGGCCCGCCGACGGGGCGCCGGTCCGGGTGGCGGCGTCGCCGGACCTGGTGCGGTCGGCGGTGGCGCCGCTGGTGGACAACGCGCTGCGCCACGCCCGCTCGCGCGTCGAGCTGAGCGCGGTCCGGCGCGGGGACCGGGTCCTGGTCGCGGTCGTGGACGACGGTGCCGGAGTGCCCGAGGCCGAGGCCGCGGCCGTGTTCAGCCCGGGTCGTCAGGGGCCCGAGGGCGGGACAGCCGGCCTCGGCCTGGCCGTCGTACGCCGACTCGTGGAGTCGGTGGGCGGGACGGTGCAGGCGGTGCCCGGGCCGGGCGGGCGGTTCGAGGTCGAGCTGCCGGCGGCGGACTGAGCCTGGTCAGGATTTCGGCAGAACTCCCCGGCCACGCTGGTGGCATGACCACCACCTCGACCGCCGACCCGCGCCTGCAGCTGCGGCCGGGCGTCACGCTGAACAAGGTCCCCGAGGTCATCGCGATCTTCTGGATCATCAAGGTCCTCGCGACCACCGTCGGGGAGACCGCTGCCGACTACCTCAACGAGACGCTGGGTTTCGGGCTGACGAACACCACCCTGGTGACGGCCGCGCTGTTCGTGGTCGTGATCGCGGTGCAGCTCGGCCTGAAGCGGTACGTCGCACCCGTCTACTGGCTGGCGGTCGTGCTGATCAGCGTGGTCGGCACCCTGATCACCGACAACCTGACCGACGCGATGGGTGTGCCGCTGCCGCTGAGCACCGCGGTGTTCACCGGGCTGCTCGCGCTCACCTTCGCCGCCTGGTACGCCGTCGAGCGGACCCTGTCGATCCACTCGGTGGTGACCCGGCGGCGCGAGGCGTTCTACTGGCTGGCGATCCTGTTCACCTTCGCCCTCGGCACCGCCGCCGGCGACCTGATCGGCGAGCAGCTCGCGCTCGGCTACCTCACGTCGCTGCTGCTGTTCGCCGGCGTGATCGCGCTGATCGCGGTGGCCTTCCTCGTGTTCCGCATCGACGCCGTGCTGGCGTTCTGGCTGGCCTACATCATGACCCGGCCGCTGGGCGCCTCGCTGGGCGACCTGCTCTCCCAGACGCGCACCGACGGTGGGCTCGGCGTCGGGACGACGGTCACCAGCTTCGTCTTCCTGGCCACGATCCTGGCGCTGGTGGTCTACCTGACCGCCACCAGGAGGGACGTCCAGGAGCTGCACCGGCACCCGCACTACGAGGCCGAGGCCGTCACCGCCTGAGGTGCCCCCAGACCCCGGCCCGTCCGCATCCCCCGTGCGGGCGGGCCGGTTCCATCTCCTCATTTGGGTGCGCCGTGTAATTCTGATTACATGATTACGAACGAGATTCAGGAGCGGGTCCGCGGCTGGTTCGCCGGCCGCCTGCCCGAGGAGTGGATGGCCGACCGGCCCCGGGTCACGGTCGACCGCGAGGAGGTCACCGTCGTCCTCACCGTCCCCGACGTGGAGCTCGCCACCGGCGGGTCCGAGGGCGAGGAGACGCCGTCCGAGGTGGAGCTCGCCGAGGCACGGGCCGGTCGTGCGCGGGCGTTCCGCGAGGAGACCCGCGAGCACCGCATGGAGATCGCCCGCGAGGCGCAGCACCGCTTCGAGCGGAAGGTCTCGTGGGGCGTGCGGGTCGGTGAGCGGGAGGAGCTGTGGACGCACGTCGCGGCGCCGGTGATGACCCGGCTGCGGCAGCCCGAGCGGCTGGTGCTCGACACGCTGGTCGACGCGGGCGTGGCGCGGTCCCGCTCGGAGGCGCTGTCCTGGTGCGTGCGCCTCGTCGGCCAGCACGAGGGCGACTGGCTGGCCGAGCTGCGCGACGCGATGGGCGCGGTGGCCGACGTACGTGGGCGCGGCCCCGCCGCCTGAGCCCTCGCTGATCGGGTCGTGTGCCTGAGCACGCGCCAGGGCGCGTCCTCAGGCACACGACCCGTCATGGGTCAGCCGGCCTGTGGAGGGGGTACGCCGTGTGTCGGGTGCCGCTGGTAGACAGTCCGGGTGAGCCCCACCCAGTCCACCGACGTGCGCCAGCAGACCCGCGAGCAGGCGGAGGCCCACCTGCGCGCCCTCGTGGGACCCCGGGAGGGGCAGAGCGACGCGCGGCTGCGCGAGGACCAGTGGACGGCCATCGAGGCGCTCGCCGTCGACCGGCGCCGCGCCCTGGTCGTGCAGCGCACCGGCTGGGGCAAGTCCGCGGTCTACTTCGTGGCGACCCTGCTGCTCCGCGAGGCCGGCGCGGGGCCGACGGTGATCGTCTCCCCGCTGCTTGCCCTGATGCGCAACCAGATCGCCGCCGCCGAGCGCGCCGGGATCCGGGCGGTCACGATCAACTCGACCAACATCGAGGACTGGCAGCCGATCCACGACGCGATCCGGGCGGGCGAGGTGGACGTGCTGCTGGTGAGCCCCGAGCGCCTCAACAACCCGGGGTTCCGCGACGAGGTGCTGCCCCGGCTCGCGGAGACCTGCGGCCTGCTGGTGGTCGACGAGGCCCACTGCATCTCGGACTGGGGCCACGACTTCCGGCCCGACTACCGCCGGATCCGCACGCTGCTCTCGGACCTGCCCGACGGCATCCCCGTGCTGGCCACGACCGCGACCGCGAACGCCCGGGTGACCGCCGACGTCGCCGAGCAGCTCGGCAGCGTCGACGAGAGCCGGAGCGGCCGCGGCGAGGTGCTCGTGCTGCGCGGCACCCTCGACCGCGAGTCGCTGCGGCTGGGCGTGGTCCGGCTGAAGACCGCCGAGCAGCGGCTGGCCTGGCTCGCCGACCACCTCGCCGAGCAGCCCGGGTCGGGGATCATCTACTGCCTCACCGTCGCCGCCACCCAGGAGATCGCCGACTACCTGCGCTCCCGCGGCCACGACGTCGCGGCGTACTCCGGACAGACCGATCCCACCGAGCGGCACGCGCTCGAGCAGGACCTCGCCGCCGGCCGGGTGAAGGCCCTGGTCGCGACCAGTGCGCTCGGGATGGGCTTCGACGCCACCCTCGGGTTCGTCGTCAACATGGGGGCGCCGTCCTCCCCGGTGGCCTACTACCAGCAGGTCGGCCGCGCCGGGCGCGGCACGGACGAGGCCACCGTGGTGCTGCTGCCCGCGATCGAGGACCGCGACATCTGGGCCTACTTCGCGTCCCTGGCGTTCCCGCGGGAGGAGCTGGTGCGCCGGACCCTCGAGGTGCTGGCCGCGGAGGGCCGGCCGATGAGCACCGCCGGCCTGGAGACCTATGTCGAGCTCAACCGCAACCGCCTCGAGACGATGCTCAAGGTCCTCGACGTGGACGGCGCCGTCCGCCGCGTCCGCGGCGGCTGGGAGGCCACCGGCCAGGAGTGGGAGTACGACGCGGAGCGCTACGCCCGCGTCACCGAGGCCCGCGAGCGCGAGCAGCAGGCGATGCTGGACTACCTCGGCACCGACCGGTGCCGGATGTGGTTCCTGCGCGACCAGCTCGACGACCCCGCGGCCGAGGAGTGCGGCCGCTGCGACAACTGCGGCGGGCTCGACCTCTCCACGGAGGTGTCGGCGGCGGCCGTGGAGGAGGCCGGGGCGCGGCTGTCCCGCCCCGGTGTCGTGGTCGAGCCCCGCAAGATGTGGCCGACCGCGCTGGCCAACCTCGGCGTGGACCTGCGCGGCAAGATCGCCGAGGGCGCGGGCGAGGGCCGCGCGGTGGCGCGGCTGACCGACCTCGGCTACGGCCAGGCGCTGCGCGACCTGTTCCGCCCGGGCGAGCCGGACGGGCCGGTGCCGGTGCCGCTGGTCAAGGCGGTCATCGAGGTCCTCGGCGACTGGCGCCCCGCGGTCGAGGGCATCGTGGTGGTCGAGTCCGCGACCCGGGCGACGCTCACCGCAGACCTCGCCGAGGGTCTCTCGCGCTACCTCCGGGTGCCGGTGGTCGGCCGCTACGCCATCGCCGACCCGTCCGTGGAGCCGGGCCAGGGGGCGATGAACTCCGCCCAGCGGGTCGCCGCGGTGGGTCGCCGGTTCCGCCTCGACGTGCCCTCGTCGGACGACCGGCCGCTGGAGGGCCAGCGTGTGCTGCTCGTCGACGACCTGGTCGCCACCGGCTGGACGATGACGCTGGCCGCCCGGGCCGTCCGCCGCGCCGGGGCCACCGAGGTGCTGCCGCTCGCCCTCGCGCTGCAGTCCTGAGCGCCGGCACGAGTTTGCCGGTTTCCCCTGCCCGGACCACCGTCGGGTCCTAGCCTCGTCTCGACATCGCCGGCGGGGGGCGGCATCGCACTCTCGGAAGGGCTTGCACCCATGATTCGTTCCCGTCACGTTGCCAGCGCACTGCTCACCGGTGCCCTGGTCCTCACCGGTGGCGCCGCGTTCGCCGCCCAGAAGTCCGCCAAGGACGCCGCGGACGACGCGGCCCCGGCGGCCGACATCACCCGCGTCACCGTCAAGAACACCGAGAAGAAGCTGACCGTCCACACCAAGCTGCAGAAGGCCTCGGCCGGCCGCAGCCACGTGGTGGCCACGCTCACCCCGGCCACCGAGGGCGCCGCGACCTACGTCGTACGCACCGTCGACACCGGCCCGGGCAAGAAGGTCGGCGCCACCCTGGAGACCACCGCCGCCGACGCGACCGAGCCCACCGCGGTGGACTGCCCGGGCATCAAGGCGTCGGTCTCGTCCGGTCGCTCCGGCCAGGTCGTCGTCTCGGTCCCGCAGGCCTGCTTCGGTGACGACGCCGGCACCTTCACCGTCGACGTGGTCACCGAGACCGCGGCCGGCGACGTCGCCGACGAGGTGCCGACGACCCTGAAGGTCAAGCAGGGCTGACTTCGGCCGACCGGTCAGGGAGAACTGGTACTTGTCAGGGGGTCTGCCCCCTGACAAGTACCACTTTCACCGGCTGGCCGGTGAAAGTGCCGACGCCTCCGCGTCCTCGGAGAGGTGCGCGTAGTAGTCCCGCGGCCTGCCGTCGCGGTCGATCATCGACAGCAGCCGGAGGCCGGCGGCCTCGACGGTGCGGGAGCTGACCCAGGCCACGGCCATGGTGGGCACGGCGACCAGGACGGCGCTCACGAGGAACCACGCGCCCGGCCGGGTGTCGGGCAGCAGCCCGTGCGAGTCCATGAACCGCATCACCGGCTCGTGGATCAGGTAGACGCCGTACCCGAGGGTCCCGACCCAGACCAGCGGCTTCCAGTCGAGCCAGGCGGGCCACGGGCCGTCGTGGAGCACGACCGCGGCCAGGGCGACCGTGATCGCCACGGCGTACAGCGGGTGCCACCACTCGCCGGTGGTGCTGATCGGGCGGGTCATCACCAGCGCGGCCAGGGCCGCGGTGCCGGCGACGGCGGCCGTGCCGCGCACCCGGCCGGACAGGCGGAGCCCCGCCGCGCTGAGCACGGCCAGGCCCATGCCGAGGCCGAAGTCGGAGGCCCGCGAGAGCGGGGAGAACCAGATCGACCAGTTCTCGGGGGACTGGCTGGTCAGCACCGTCGCCCACAGCAGGTACGCCACCCCGACCACCGCGGAGGCCACCGGCAGCGCCGAGACGACCGCGATCCGGCCGGCGCGGCTCGGCGTACGACGGGCCGCGGCGTTGACGACCGGGACCGCGAGCGCCATCAGCAGGTAGAAGTGGAACTCCACCGCCAGCGACCACGCCGGGCCGTCGGTCCAGAAGATGTAGGTGTCGCTGTAGACGTGGGTGAACGTCAGGTGCAGCAGCAGGTCCTGCCAGTGGCCCGGCCAGACCGGGTTGGTGACGGCCCACACGACCAGCACCACGGTGGCGTAGAGCGGGACCAGGCGCGCCATCCGGCGGTAGAGCAGGACCCGCCCGGGACGGCCGCGCTCGCCGTCGATGGCGGAGCGCACGACCGGGAGCCACAGGACCAGCCCGGACAGCACGAAGAACATGTCGACGAACAGGTCGGTGCCGAGCATCGCCTGGTGGGCGGCGCCGGACCACGGCCAGGCGCTGTCGGCGCCGGACCGGTTGTGCTGGTAGGCGTGGAAGATCACCACGGCCAGCGCGGCGATGCCGCGCAGCCAGCCCAGCGGGAAGACCACGCGCCGGGCGCGGGGCCCGTCGCCGGGGTCGGTGGCCGGGGCCTCGGCCAGGGTCGGGGGTGTGACGGTCGTGGTCATGCGGCCACCTCCGTGTCGGTACGGGTGTCGTCGCGGTCGGTGTCGGTGGAGCCGGCGCTCGCGGCGGTGCGCGGCGTGACGACCCACTGGTGCTCACCGCGGAACTGCTTGAGGTGCGCGATCCGGTTCACGAGGTTCTTGGCCTCGGTGTAGAAGAGCAGGTTGGCCAGGCCGGCGCCGACGAACCACCAGGGGTGCCGGCGCAGCTCGGGCGTGGCCAGCCGCCACGCGGCCAGCGTCTGCAGCGGGCCGGACACGGTCGTGAACAGCGTCAGCAGCAGGAACATCGGCGAGCCGAGCTCGAAGCCGCCGTCGCGCCAGGCCAGGAAGCCGAAGAGCGGCCAGACCGACATCGCGATCCACGGGTACACCTCGCGCCAGCCGAGCAGGTAGGCCACGCCCAGCTTCTGGCGCAGGCTCAGCGTCGGCTTGCGCAGGATCGGCCACATGTGGCGCAGCGAGACCTGGAACCAGCCCTGGGCCCAGCGCATCCGCTGCTTCCACAGGGCGCGGGCCGTCTCGGGCGCGAGCTCGTGGCTCACCAGGCCGGGATCGTTGACGATCCGGCCGTCCGCGTCGAGCACCCGCATCGAGGCCTCGATGTCCTCGGTGAGGAACGAGCCGCGCAGGCGGATCTGCTCCAGGGCCGAGGCGCGCCAGTAGCCGTTCGAGCCACCGAAGATCCCGAAGCCGTAGAGCGCGGTCCGGCCGGGGTGCGAGACGGCGTAGATCTGCTCGAACTCGACCGCGATCAGCTTCGCCAGGGCGGAGTCATCGCCGTTGCGGATCACGCAGTGACCCTGGACGACGTCCGCGCCGTCGGCGATCCAGCGCCAGGCGCGGTCGAAGGAGCCCGGGGCGGGGTGGTGGTCGGCGTCGAAGATCCCGACGAACTCGCCCTCGGCCACCCGGAGCGCGGCGTTGACGTTCTGCGCCTTGGACGTGCTGTCGGGGACCTTGAGCACGGTCAGGTCCGGGTGCTCGTGGCCCATCCGGGCCAGGTCGTCCTCGACGTCCAGCGGCACCGGGGTGTTGTAGGCCAGCACGATCTGCAGGCCGCCGGAGTAGTGCTGGTCGAGGAAGGCGCGCACGGTCTCGACGATCGTGTCGGCCTCGTTGGGCAGGTACGCCGCGATCACCGCGGTCGCGCGGGGGGCCGGCCCGTCGGGGGCCGCCGGGAGCTTCGGCGGCTCGAGGGCCTGCGAGCACTCCGCCCAGATGGTCAGTGCGGTGACGCCCAGGGCCGTGACCAGGACCCAGTAGAGCGGCCCGGACAGGTCGATGCCGACCATGGAGAGCCCGACGAGGAACAGGAACGGGAGCAGCACGCTGCCGACCGTCGCCAGCAGCACCTGCCGGCTCGCGCTGACCCACGTGACCGCCTTGTGGCGGGTCTTCACGTGCAGACCCTGCTGACGGGGCTGGTGGTCGCGCTGGTTGACGGACTCGGCGGCGGCGTCCGTGGCGTGCTGCTCGGCCTGGCGCGGGTCCTGCTTGCGGGTGATCGGGGCCCAGCCGACGCCGAGGTCGATGACGCCGTCGCTGACGTCGAGCCGGTCGAGGACCTCGATCGCGTGGTAGGCCATCTCCTGGAGCCGGACGGGTCGCGCCGCGCGGTCCTCGTGCCGCAGGCGCAGGGTGAGCCGGCCCTCGGGGGTGCCGGCCACGACCTCGCCGGGCTGGAGGAAGCGGGTGAGCCGCTCCGCGGCCGCCCGGGCCACCTCCTCGGAGCTGCGGACCGAGGCGGTGACGTCGCCGCCGGGGACCGACCAGACGGGGTCGATGACGGCGACGATCTCGCGCGGGCGCGTGGGCATCGAGAGCCGGCTGCGGAACGGGAGCCTGATGATCTCGGTCGGGGAGACGACGCGGCCGGTGGTCGGCGCGTCGGGGGACTGATGGCGGGAAACAACAAGGGACACGTGCGTGACCTTTCGGAAGTCGACGGCGCGGGGCGTCGTACGAGACGCCCGGCTGCGGACGGTGTCGATGACGGACGGCCACCCGAGCGGGCCGGTCTTGCGTCGAAAGGCGCGCTGCGTGAGTCGCGCTGGATCGACCACCGTGTCGACAACGACCCCGGCCACGCAAGTCGACGCGGCGTGGTCGCGGTCACGCCGCACGCAGAGCACCCGCCGACCCACGCTCAGGAGCGGGATCGGCGGGTGCTGGGTCACACGGCGGACGTGCGTCAGGTCACGCCCGGGACCAGAACGTGTTCCGGTCCCGGGTGGGGGCTCAGTGGCCGGCGAGCACCGCCGGGTCCACCGCCCGCCCGGGCCGGCTGCGCGGCAGGAACCACGCCGGCACGAGTACGGCGGCGACCATGACGGTGGCGACGACGAAGACGCCTGCGTAGACCCCGGCCAGGTCCGCGGGGACGGCCTGCGGGTTCGTCGGGTCCACGTGGTCCTGGACCCCGTTGGTCAGCAGCACCGAGAAGACCGCCGTACCGATCGAGGCGGCGACCTGCTGGACGATGTTCATCAGCGTGGAGCCGCGGGCGATGGTGTGGTCCTGCAGGGTCTGCAGCGCCGCCGACATGATCGGCATCATCGTGCCGCCCATGCCGAGGCCCATGACGAAGAGGGCCGAGAGCAGGAAGGTGTACGACGTGGCCTCGGTCAGCTGGGTGAACATGCCCATGCCGAGGGTGATCACGACGATGCCGGCCATCACGATCTTGCCGGGGCCGATCCGGTCGGCGAGCACGCCCGCGACCGGCATCGTCAGCATCGCGCCGATGCCCTGCGGGGCGAGGAGCAGGCCGGCGCCGAGGGCGTCCTCCCCGCGGACGGTCTGGAAGTAGAGCGGGAACAGCAGGCTGGCCCCGAAGAACGCGATCGCGAACAGCGACATCGCGATCACGGCGACGGTCATCCGCGGGTTCTGGAACAGGCGCAGGTCGACCAGCGGGTGGATGTTGCGGCGGTTCAGCGCCCACGGGACGAACGCGCCGATCAGCAGGGCGCCGATGATCGCCGGGACCAGCACCTGGGCGTCCCACACGGTGCCCGCGGACGGGATCGAGGAGACGCCGTACAGGAAGGCGGCGAGGCCGGGCGAGAGCAGCACCATGCCCAGCCAGTCGAAGGTCTCCGACGGCTCGACGTGGTCGGCCGGGAGCACCAGGGCGGCGTACCCGATCGCCAGCACGCCGATCGGGACGTTGATCAGGAAGATCCAGTGCCAGCTCGCCGAGTCGATCAGGGCGCCGCCGAGGATCGGGCCGAAGATCGGGCCGAGCAGCATCGGGATGCCGAGGACCGCCATCACCCGGCCGACCCGCTCCGGGCCGGCGGCCCGGGTCAGGATCGTCATGCCGAGCGGCATCAGCATCCCGCCGCCGATGCCCTGGAGGACCCGGAAGGCGACCAGCATCTCCAGGGAGTTCGCGGCCGCGCAGAGCGCCGAGCCGGCCGCGAACAGCAGCACGGCGAGCAGGTAGAGCCGCTTGGTGCCGAACCGGTCGGCCGCCCAGCCGGTCAGCGGGATCACGCTGGCGAGGGCCAGGGTGTAGCCGGTCATGGTCCACGCCACCTCCGCGGAGGTGGCGTCGAACTCGCTCTGGAAGGTCTTCAGCGCCACCGACACGACGGTGATGTCGAGGATCGACATGATCGCGCCGAGCACGACCACGCCGGCGACGACGAGCACGCCCCTGTCGAGCTTGTCGGCCTGCGGGGCGGCGGGACTGGGTGAGAGGTCGGTGGTCACCGGACGAGGCTAGGTGGGCCCGCCGACGATCGCACCCCGAATGGCCGAGGCCGAGGGTGGGATCGGTCACCCGCGCCCGCGGTCAGGACAGCAGCGACTCGATCTCCTGGACGAGCCGGGCGTCGTCCGGCTCGACGCCGGGGGAGAACCGGGCGACCACGCGGCCGTCGCCGTCGACGAGGAACTTCTCGAAGTTCCAGGTGATGTCGCCGTCCTGGCCCTTCTCGTCGGGCGTCCCCACCAGCTCGGCGTACACCGGGTGGCGACCCTCGCCGTTCACCTCGATCTTCTCGCTCATCGGGAAGGTGACGCCGTACGTCGCCGAGCAGAACTCGGCGATCTCCTCCGAGCTGCCGGGCTCCTGGCCGCCGAACTGGTTGCAGGGCAGCCCGACGACCGTGAAGCCGGAGTCGGCGTACTTCTCCTGCAGCTGCTCCAGGCCGGTGTACTGCGGGGTGAGCCCGCACTTGCTGGCGACGTTGACGAGGAGGGCCGGGCGGCGGCCGGTGAGGTCGCCCAGGGTCGCCGGCGTCCCGTCGAGCCGGGCGAGGGAGGCGTCGAGGATGGTCATGCCCCGAGCCTAGACAGCGGAGCAGGAACCGGCACCGCGCGGGAACCGGCACCGCGCGGGAACCCGGCGTCGGTGCCGGGCGTTACCGTCGAGTCCCCATCACCTGTGGCCGTGAGGTCTGCGCTTGAGCTTCGTTCCCGTCACCGGTCCGGCGAGCTTCCGCCCCGGCGACCCCCCTCGCGAGGGTGTCGTGGAGTTCAGCGACGACCGGCGCACCGTGGCTCTGCCGATCCGGGCCGCGCTGCCGGTGCTCACCCGTGCCCACGCCCGCGACGACCTGCACCCGAGCGTGGCCCTGCTCTCCGGTGCGGCGCTGCTCGGCATGCGGCTGGTGGCGGCCGGGAAGTTCGAGCCGGCCGGGTCGGCCCGGTCCTGGCGGGTGTCCGCGCTCGACGACGCCGACCACGACCGGGTCGTGATGCTGGCTCGCGCGCGTGCCCACGACGGCCTCGCGGTCCCGGAGGCCGAGAGCCTGGTGCGCGAGGTGCTCGACGCGGTGGCCGACGCGATGCCGCGGAGCGCGCCGGTGGCGGGCGGCCGGGACCGGCGGCGCGGCGGACCGGCCGCGCCCGCCGCGGCCCGCGAGGCGGACGACGCCCGGCGGGCCGACTTCACCGCCCGGCTGCAGGCGCGCATCGAGCGCCAGCGGGCCGCCGCCGGGCGGCCCCAGCTGGTCGCGCTCTCCCTGCGGGTGGAGGCCGACGAGGAGGAGCTGGTCGCGGGGGCGGTCCGGCTCGTCCTGCAGGTGCACGACGCGCAGAACCCGTTGCACGTCTGCGACGCCGCGCTGCTGTGGGCCGACCCCGGCCCGGGCGCCGGGCACGGCTTCGGCGACCGCGCGCGCACCCACGCCGGCATCGCGCTGCGTGCGGCTGCCGAGGCCTGGCCGGTGCTGGACCGCCTGCTCGAGCTGCGCGTCCCCGACCAGATCACCCTCGACACCGACGAGCTGGTCAGCCTGCTCGAGGACGGGGTCGCGGCGCTGAAGGAGCGCGGCGTCGACGTGCTCTGGCCGCGGTCGCTCGGCCGCGACCTGACCACCACCGCCGTGCTCGACCGGGCGCCCGGGGCGCCCCGCGAGGAGGCGCTGGTTCCGGGCCTGCTCGGACCCGACACGTTGTTCTCGTTCAACTGGCAGGTCGCCCTCCACGGCGATCCCCTGACCGACGAGGAGATGGACCAGCTGGCGGCCTCGGCGGCACCGGTGCTCAGGCTGCGGGGCAGCTGGACCGTCGTGGACCCGGCGGTCGCGCGCAAGGCCCGCAAGCGGCTGATCCGCACGGTCCGCCCGGCCCAGGCCGTGGCCGCCGCGCTCACGGGCGTCGTCCAGGTCGGGCCGGCCGGCGACCCGGACGCGGTCACCGAGGAGCCGGTCGTCGTCGGCGCCAGCCTGCTCCGGGTCCGCGAGCGCCTGCTGTCGGCCGCCACCCGGGAGCCCGTGCCGGTCCCCGCGGGGCTGGCCGCCACCCTGCGGGGCTACCAGCAGCAGGGGCTCACCTGGCTGGCCGAGATGACCTCGCTGGGCCTCGGTGCCTGCCTGGCCGACGACATGGGGCTCGGCAAGACCGTCACCCTGATCGCCCTGCACCTGCACCGGGTGGCCGAGGGCGCGGACGCCGGACGTCCGGTCGGCCCGACCCTGGTGGTGTGCCCGGCCAGCCTGCTCGGCAACTGGGAGGCCGAGATCGAGCGGTTCGCCCCCGGGGTGCCGGTCCGTCGCTTCCATGGGGGCCGGCGTTCCCTCGAGGGGCTGACCGGCGGCTTCGTGCTCACGACGTACGGCACGATGCGAAAGGCCGTGGGCCTCGAGGCCGGCGACGTCCGTGGTTGCGGCGAGCCGTTGCTCACCGACGTGGGGTGGGACCTGGTCGTCGCCGACGAGGCGCAGCACGTCAAGAACGCCCGGTCCTCGACGGCGCGTGGCCTGCGGGCGATCCCGAGTGCCGCCCGGGTCGCCCTGACCGGCACCCCGGTGGAGAACAACCTGACCGAGCTGTGGGCCATCCTCGACTGGGCGACACCCGGGCTGCTGGGGAGTCGCAACGCCTTCCGCAAGGTGTGGGCCGGACCCATCGAGTCCGGGCTGGAGCCCACCAAGGCGCGACAGTTCGCGGACCTGATCGGCCCGTTCCTGCTGCGGCGCCGCAAGTCCGATCCCGGCATCGCCCCCGAGCTGCCGGCGAAGACCGAGACCGACCACCCGGTCGGGCTGACCCGCGAGCAGGTGGTGCTCTACGAGGCGTTCGTCCGCGACACCATGGACCGGATCGAGCGCGCCGACGAGGACGCCCGCCGCGGGCTGGTGCTCGCCCTCCTCACGGGCCTCAAGCAGATCTGCAACCACCCGGCGCACTTCCTGAAGCAGTCCGCGGCGAAGCTGGCCGGGCGGTCCGAGAAGCTCGACCTGCTCGACGAGCTGGTCGGCACCGTGCTCGCCGAGGACGGCGCGGTGCTGGTCTTCACCCAGTACGTCGCCATGGGCCGGCTGCTGGAGGCCCACCTGACCCGGGCCGGCGTGCCCCACCAGTTCCTGCACGGCGGCACCCCGGTGCGCGAGCGTGAGGCCATGGTGGCCCGGTTCCAGGCCGCGGACGAGCACAGCCCGCCGGTGTTCCTGCTCTCGCTGAAGGCCGGCGGCACCGGCCTCAACCTCACCCGCGCCGACCACGTGGTGCACTTCGACCGGTGGTGGAACCCCGCGGTGGAGGAGCAGGCCACCGACCGGGCCTACCGGATCGGCCAGACCAGGCCGGTGCAGGTGCACCGCCTGGTCACCCGGGGCACGATCGAGGAGCGGATCGCGGAGCTGCTGACCCGCAAGCGGGCGCTGGCCGACTCGGTCCTGGCCCGCGGCGAGGCGGCGCTCACCGAGCTCAGCAACGACGACCTGCGCGACCTGGTGACACTCCGCCGGCCCCCGGAGTCGCCGTGACCGCCGTGGTCCACCCCGCGGTGCCGGGGCGTCGGCGTGCGGCCCGGGCCACGACGTGGTGGGGCCGGGCGTGGACCCGGGCGGTCGAGGAGTCGGCGTACTCCGAGCGCGACCTGGTGGCGGCCCGGTCGCTGTCGAGGTCGGGGCAGCTCGGCGGGGTCACCACCGACACCGGTCGCTTCGTGGCCGCGGTCGAGGACGGCGCCGGCCTCTGGACCGTCTCCGGGACGCTGCCGGTGCTCGACGGACCGGCGCGGGCCAGCCTGGTGGAGGCCGTGGCGGCGGAGGCCGGCCGGATCGCCTCGCTGCTCGCCGGCGACCTGCCGCACGCGCTGGTCGAGCACGCCGAGGAGGCCGGCGTCGAGCTGCTGCCCTACGGCGGTGAGCTGGCCACCGAGTGCACCTGCGCGGCGTGGGTCGACCCGTGCGTGCACGGGCTCGCGGTGCTCTACCAGCTCACCTGGCTGATCGAGGCCGACCCGTTCGTGCTGCTCCAGCTGCGCGGCCTCCCGCGCGACGACCTGCTCGCGCAGCTGCACGCCCATCAGGAAGCGGAGCCCGGCGAGGCGGAGCCGGACGTCGACGACCTCGACGCGGGCCTGGACGCCGCGTTGCGGGCCGCGACCCTGCTCCGGCTGCTCGACGAGGACGACCAGTCGGTCGACCACCTCTTCTGACCGCCGACCCGTCGCTTGTTGACCGGCTGGGGTGTCGACCCGTCGCGTGTTCACGGTGTAGCGCGTCCACCCGGCGCTTGATGATCGGCTGCGGCGTCGACCCGTCGTACGTCGTTCCCGCGGCTCGACACCTCTCCCCGTGAAGAAGCGACGGGTCGATGTTCATCCGGCGTGAACAGGCGACGGGTCGGCGTGTGCCGGCGTGAACAAGCGACGGGTCAGTGCGCGACGCCGTCGGGGACGCCGAGCGCGCCCAGCGCCATCTCGCACAGCAGCCCGTGCATGGGCCCGTCGGGCAGCAGCCCGCTGTGCGGCGTGGAGTTGATCAGCCCGAAGGCGGCGTGCGCCATCGCGCGGGCGCGGTCCAGGACCAGGTCGCCGTGGACCAGGCGCAGCTGCGCCGCCCACAGGTCGACGTACTCCCGCTGCAACGTGCGGACCCGCTCGCGCGCCTCGGCCGGCAGCGACTGCCAGTCGCGGTCCTGCACGACGATGAGGGGGCGGTGGCGCAGCGCGAAGTCCACGTGCCAGTCGACGAGCGCCGCCAGCGCGGCCCCGGCGTCGGGTGCGGTGGCGACCCGGTCGCTGCCGACGCTGAGCAGCTCCTCGCTGATCGAGACCAGCATCTCCGCGAGCACCGCGTCCTTGGACACGAAGTGCTTGTAGAGCGCCGGACCGGAGATCCCGCACGCGGCACCGAGGTCGGCGACCGAGACGCCGTGGAAGCCGCGGGCGGCGAACAGCTCCGCCGCGGTGGCCAGGATCTGGTCGCGCCGGCTCCGCCCGTCCGGAGTGGGCGCGGCCGGGCTCGGCTCCGGGAAGGGCTCCCGCAGGGGCCCCGGGCTCGGCTCGATGGTCACGGCACTCAGGTTAGCGCTCGTTAACTCACGCCAGGGAGAGGAACAGCTTCTCCATCTTCTTCACGTCCATGTCGTTCACGCCGCCACCGCCCTCGGTGAGGCACTGCTGGAGGCCGGTCGCCACGATGGCGAAGCCGGCCCGGTCCAGCGCTCGCGAGACCGCCGCGAGCTGGGTGACCACGTCCTCGCACTCGCGGCCCTCCTCGAGCATCCGGAGCACGCCGGCCAGCTGGCCCTGGGCGCGCTTGATGCGGTTGATGACCGGAGTCATCTCCTGGGGGTCGAGCTCCATGGGGTCAGTTCTCCTCGGTCAGGGTGGCGAGGGCGGCGGTGAGGCGCTGCCGGGCGTCGGCCGCGACGTCGCAGAGCGCGTCGCCGGCCAGGCGGGTCATCGCGTCGGGGTCGAAGGCCTCGACGACGGTGGTGCTGTCGTCGACCGCCCGGACGGCGACGTTGCACGGGAGCACGGTAGCGATCGCCGGGTCGATCTGCAGCGCCTGGTGGGCGAGCTGCGGCCGGCAGGCGCCGAGGATCACGTGCGGCGCGACGTCGACGTCCAGCTTGGCCTTGAGGGTCGCCTTCAGGTCGATCTCGGTGAGGATCCCGAAGCCCTGGTCGGCCAGGGCCGCGCGGACCTCGGCCACCGTCTGCTCGTAGGGCCGGGCCACGGTGGCGCTGAGCGTGTAGCCCATCAGGACTCCTGCCCCTCGGCCGCGTCGATCTGGGCGCGGACCTGCTCCATGTCGAGGTCGCGCACGGCGGTGATCACCTGCTCGAGGGCGGCCGCGGGCAGGGCGCCGGGCTGCGAGAAGACCAGGACGCCCTCCTTGAAGGCCATCAGGGTCGGGATCGAGGTGATCCGCGCGGCGCCTGCCAGCGCCTGCTCGGCCTCGGTGTCCACGGACCCGAAGAAGACGTCGGTGTGGGTCTCGGACGCCTGCTCGTAGACGGGCGCGAACTGGCGGCACGGGCCGCACCAGGACGCCCAGAAGTCCACCAGGACGATGTCGTTCTCGGCGACGGTGCGCTCGAAGTTCTCTGCGGTCAGGGTGTTGGCGGCCATGGCTGCCCCTTCTCTCGTGTGCGGTTTGACAATACCCCCTGGGGTGTTATCGTGAATATCGTACATACCCCCCGGGGTATCCTCAAGGCGACAACCGAACCTCAGAGAAGGAGCCGCCGATCATGAGCGAGATCGACGTGGTGCAGCTCGAGCAGGCCCTGCTCGACGGCGCCGTGCTGGTCGACGTCCGGGAGCCGGGCGAGTACGCCCAGGCCCACGTGCCGGGAGCGCGGCTGATCCCGATGGGTCAGCTGGGCAGCCGGCTTCCCGAGCTGGACCGGTCCCGGCCCGTGCACCTGATCTGTGCCTCCGGCAACCGCAGCGGCGCGATGTGCCAGCTGCTCACCGCCAACGGTTTCGAGGCCGTCAACGTCGACGGGGGCACAAAGGCCTGGGTCGGCTCCGGCCGCCCCGTGGAGAGTGGGTTGTCATGAGCGACCTGACCATCCTCAGCATCGACACCCCCACGCTGGGCGACCGCAGCTACCTGGTCCACGACGGCGAGGTCGCCTTCGTGGTCGACCCGCAGCGCGACATCGACCGGGTGCTGGAGCTGCTCGAGGACCACGGCGTCCGGCTCACGCACGTCTTCGAGACCCACATCCACAACGACTACGTCACCGGCGGGCTGGCGCTCGCCCGCCGCACCGGCGCGGCGTACTTCGTGAACGAGGACGACGAGGTCTCCTTCGAGCGCACCCCGATCCGCGACGGCCAGGCCGTCGAGGTCGGTGGCCGGATGCGCGTCACCGCGCTCGCGACGCCGGGCCACACCTACACGCACCTCAGCTACGCGCTCACCGACGGTGCCGACGAGCTGGAGGAGTCCGTGGCCGTGTTCTCCGGCGGCTCGCTGCTGTACGGCGCCACCGGCCGCCCCGACCTGCTCGGCGAGGAGCACACCCACGACCTGGTGCGGCACCAGCACGCGTCGGCCCACCGGCTGGCGGACCTGCTGCCCGACGAGGCGGGGGTCTTCCCGACCCACGGGTTCGGCTCGTTCTGCTCGGCCAGCCAGTCCGAGTCGACCGAGTCGACCATCGGGCAGGAGCGGAAGAGCAACCCCGTGCTGACCCAGGACGAGGAGACCTACGTCAAGGAGCTGCTGGCCGGCCTGGGTGCCTGGCCGGCGTACTACACGCACATGGCGCCGGCCAACGCCGCCGGGCCCTCCGCGCCGGACCTGAGCCTGCCCGCCCCGGCCGACCCGGACGAGCTGCGCCGCCGGATCGAGGCCGGCGAGTGGGTCGTGGACCTGCGCAACCGGACGGCCTTCGCCGCCGGGCACGTCCGCGGCACGCTGAACTTCGGCCTCGACGGCGGCTTCGCGACGTACCTGGGCTGGCTGATCTCCTGGGGCACCCCGGTGACCCTGCTGGGCGAGACCCCGGAGGCGGTGGCCGAGGCGCAGCGCGAGCTGGTCCGGATCGGCATCGACCGGCCGGCGGCCCACGCCACGGGCGGCCCGAAGGACTGGACGACCGAGGAGCTGGCCGGCTTCGCGACCGCCACCTTCGCCGACCTGGCCCAGGTGCGCCACCACCGCGAGGTCGTCGTCCTCGACGTCCGCCGCGAGGAGGAGCACGACGCCGCCAGCATCGCCGGTGCGGTCAACGTCCCGCTGCACGAGCTGACCCGCCGGGTCGGCGAGGTGCCGGCCGGCGAGGTCTGGGTGCACTGTGCCGGGGGCTACCGCGCGTCGGTCGCCGCCTCGGTGCTCGACGCGGCGGGCCGGACGCTGGTCGCGATCGACGACTCCTTCGACAACGCCGAGAAGGTCGGGCTGCACCTGGTGGGGCCCGAGGCGTGACCGTCGTCCTGGCCGTCGTGGCCGGCACGCTGATCGGGCTCAGCCTGGGCGCGCTCGGCGGCGGCGGCTCCATCCTCGCCGTCCCGGTGCTGGTCTACGCCCTCGGGCAGAGCCCGGCGCAGGCGACGACGGGGTCACTCGTGGTCGTCGGCGTGACCTCGCTGCTCGGCGCGGTCACGGCGTACCGCACCGGGAACGTGCTGCTCGGCCGGGGCGTGGCCTTCGGGCTGGTCGCGGTCGGCGGCGCGGTCGCGGGGGCCAAGGCGTCGGCGCACGTCGCCGAGCCGGTGCTGCTGGCGGCGTTCTCGGTGCTGATGCTGGTGGTCGGCGGGCTGATGGTCGTGCGCCAGGTCCGCGGTCGCCGGGCCGGTGGCCGGGAGCCGCACACCCGCGCCACGCTCGACGACCCCATCATCACGTTCAGCCCGACCTTCGCCTGCCAGTGCCCCCGTGCGCTGAAGGTGCTGGTCACCGCGACCGTGGTCGGCCTGCTGACCGGCTTCCTCGGGGTCGGCGGCGGGTTCCTCGTCGTCCCGGCGCTGGTGCTCGCGCTGGCGCTGCCGATGGAGTACGCCGCCGGCACCTCGCTGGTGGTCATCACCATCACCAGTGCGGTCGCGCTCGCGGTCCGCTCCGGATCCGGGGTCCAGCCCGACTGGGGCCTCGTCCTGCTGCTCACGGCGGCGTCCGCCGTCGGTGGAGTCCTCGGCGCTCGGCTGGCCGCGCGCACGGACACCCGGCGGCTCGCCGCCGCCTTCTCGGGCCTGGTCCTGGTGGTGGCCGTCGCCACCGCCGCCCAGGCGCTTCCCGCCCTCGTCTGAACCACTCCCACGAAAGGGACAGTCCATGTCCACGTCGACCACAGGTCGTCACGTCCAACCGTCCACCGATCCCGACGTCGGGTACCGGCCCGGTCCGCTGGGCCGGCTCGGCGTCGCGGTCACCCGGCACGCACGCGTCACCACCGTGGTGTGGCTGCTGGTGATCGTCGGCCTCGGCGTCTTCGCACCCAAGGTCGAGGCGCAGCTCTCCGGCGCCGGCTGGCAGGCCAACGGGTCGGAGTCCGTCGCCGCCCGCGAGCTGGCCCAGGACCACTTCGGCGGCAACGCCAGCTCGGCGATCCAGGTCGTCGTGCACTCCACCGACGGCCCGGTCACGCAGGGTGACGGCAAGCAAGGTCCTCGCCCGGGCCACGAAGATCCTCCAGAAGGACTCCCGGATCGCCGAGGTGGTCCAGCCGCAGCCCGGCGCCACGCTGAGCAAGGACGGCTCCACCGCGGTGCTCCTGGCCGGGGCCGGTGCGGACACCAACGAGATGGTCCGCGCGGCCACCGACCTCAAGGGCCCGCTCCAGGACCTGTCCACCAACGGCGTGCAGGTCAACCCGACCGGCGCCTCGCTGCTGTGGTCGGACTTCAACGAGGCCAACCTCAGCGCGATGCTGAAGTCGGAGATGTTCTCCTGGCCGGTGACGCTCGCGATCCTGGTGCTGGCGTTCGGTGCCCTGGTCGCGGCCGGGCTGCCGCTGATCCTGACCCTCTCGGGCCTGGTCGCCTCGGCCGGCTCGCTGGTGCTGATCAACCAGGTCGTGCCGGTCTCGATCTGGGCGATGAACTTCGCGATGATGTTCGCGCTCGCCCTGGGCATCGACTACGCGCTGTTCCTGGTGGTCCGCTTCCGGGCCGCCCGGATGGGTGACCACGACTCCCCGCGGCAGGCGATCGCCGAGACCATGGACACCGCCGGCAAGGCCGTCCTGCTCTCCGGCGCCACGGTCCTGATCTCGCTGTCCGCGGTGATGCTGGTGCCGTCCCCGTCGTTCCGCTCGATGGCCGGCGGCATCATGCTCTCGGTCATCTTCGTGCTGGCCGCGACGCTGACCCTGCTGCCGCTGGTGCTCTTCAAGCTGGACCAGCGGATCAACAAGCTGTCCCTGCCCTGGGTGCACTCCGGCGAGCACGCCTCCCCGAGGTTCAAGGCGTGGGGTGAGCGCCTCTGGAAGCGCCCGGTGCTCTTCGGCCTGGCCTCGCTGGTCGTGCTGCTCGCGCTCGCCGCGCCGATCTTCGGGCTGAAGACCGCGATGCCGTCGATCAAGGTGCTGCCCGAGGACGCCAGTGCCCGGGTGGGCTACGACCTGGTCCAGCAGAACTTCGGCGAGGGCGCCCCCGGCACCCTGCAGGTCGTCGCCGACAAGGCGGACGCCAAGGCCACCGCCAAGGTCCTGTCCCAGGACAACGGGATCGCCGGAGTCATGCCCGCGATGCCGGCCAGCGACGGCACCGACCACGTCCTGATCCAGGCCGTGCCCACGGTCGACCCCTCGAACCCGGCACTGTCCGACACCGTGGACCGGTTGCGCGCCGACCTGCCGTCCTCGGCCGTCGTCGGCGGCGCCCCGGTCGAGAACCTCGACCTCAAGAGCCAGCTCGACTCCTCCACCCCGCTGGTGATCGGGGTGATCCTCGCGCTCGGCTTCCTGCTCCTGCTGGTCGCGCTCCAGGCGCCGCTGATCGCCCTGCTGGGCACCCTCGCCAGCCTGCTCTCGACGGCCGCGGCCTTCGGTGTCGCCCGGCTGGTCTTCCAGGAGGGCTGGGGCTCCGGCTTCTTCGGCTTCGAGTCCCAGGGCTTCCTGGACGCCTGGGCGCCGGTGTTCTTCTTCGCGATGATCTTCGCGATCGCGATGGACTACACCGTCTTCCTGCTGGCCTCGGCCAAGGAGCACTTCGAGCACACCGGTGACCCCAAGGACGCCATGGTCGGCTCGCTGGCCCACTCCGGCCGGGTCATCTTCGCGGCCGGCGCGGTCATGGTGGCGGTGTTCTTCACCTTCGCCCTGTCCGGCCCGCTCCCCCCGAAGGAGATGGGCATCATCCTGGGCATCGCGGTCCTCCTGGACGCGTTCCTGGTCCGCCTCGTGCTGCTGCCCGTCATGCTCCGGCTCACCGGCCGGGCCGCCTGGTACGTGCCGCGCTGGCTGGGCCGCATCCTGCCCGACATCCGTTTCTCGCACGGCTGATCCCCCACCCCCACCCGAACGAAGGAGACAACACACCCATGTGTCGAGCAGTCACCTGCCGCCAGTGCGGCAAGACCACCTGGGCCGGCTGCGGCCAGCACGTCAACCAGGTCATGGCCGGCGTCCCCGGCTCCCAGCGCTGCCCGGGCCACCCCAAGCCCGAGAAGTCCGGCGGCTTCTGGAGCCGGCTGACCGGCCGCTCCTGACCCACCGCATGTAACGCGCAGTTGTCCGGACTGGTGCGCCAGCACGACGGCGCTCCAGGAGCGACAACTGCGCGTTACATGTCCCGGAGCCCCGGGGTCAGTCGGTCGGCAGTGCCCGGAGCACGCAGAACTCGTTGCCCTCCGGGTCGGCCATGACCACCCAGGAGACGTCCCGCTGGCCGACGTCGACGCGGCGGGCGCCGAGGCCCTCGAGCCGGGCCACCTCACCGGCCTGGTCGAGCGGGCGCAGGTCGAGGTGCAGGCGGTTCTTGGTCGCCCTGGCCTCCGGGACACGCAGGAACAGCAGGTCCGGCGCGACGCCGTCCTCGGGGCTCCCGGCCGGCGGCTCGAGCACCACCTCGCTGTCGGTCTCGTGGGTACGCCGCCAGCCCAGCGCCTGCTGCCAGAACGTCGCGACCGCACCGGGGTCGGTGCTGTCCACGCAGACGCACTGCCAGCGCAGGTCCGGGGTGGGGGTCGTGGGCTCGGGGGTGATCGTCTGGTCGCTCATCGCCGCTCACTCTGGCAGCGCACGACCTCGCCGGTCACCGGGTTTACGTCGGGGTTAACGATCGCTAACCTTGCCGTGTGACCCAGGACCTCAGGGCGCTCGTCGACGACCTCCGCGAACGTCTGGCGCTCGCCCGCCAGGGCGGCAGCTGCGTCCGCGCGCAAGAAGCACACCGACCGGGGCAAGCTGCTCGTCCGCGACCGCGTGGACCGGCTCCTCGACCCCGGCAGCCCGTTCCTCGAGCTGAGCCCGCTCGCCGCCACCGGCATGTACGGCGGGGACGGCAGCACCGAGGCGGTCCCGAGTGCCGGCGTCGTGACCGGCATCGGCCGGGTCAGCGGCCGCGAGTGCGTGGTCGTGGCCAACGACGCCACGGTCAAGGGCGGCACCTACTACCCGATCACGGTCAAGAAGCACCTGCGCGCGCAGGCCGTCGCCGCGGACAACAACCTGCCGTGCCTCTACCTCGTCGACTCCGGCGGCGCGTTCCTGCCGATGCAGGACGACGTGTTCCCCGACCGCGAGCACTTCGGCCGGATCTTCTTCAACCAGGCCAACCTCTCGGCGAGGGGCATCCCCCAGGTCGCCAGCGTGATGGGCTCGTGCACCGCCGGCGGCGCCTACGTCCCGGCGATGTCCGACGAGACCGTGATCGTCAAGGAGCAGGGCACGATCTTCCTCGGCGGCCCGCCGCTGGTGAAGGCCGCGACCGGCGAGGTCGTCACGGCCGAGGAGCTCGGCGGCGGCGACGTCCACGCCCGCACCTCCGGGGTGGTCGACCACCTGGCCGAGGACGACGCCCACGCGCTCGCGATCGTGCGCAGCATCGTGGCGACCTTCGAGCGCCCCACCGCCGCCTCGATCCCGGTCCACGAGCCCGAGGAGCCCCACGAGGACCCCGAGACGCTGTACGACGTCGTCCCCGCCGACACCCGCACGCCGTACGACGTCCGCGAGGTGATCCGCCGGGTCGTGGACGCCAGCCGGTTCCACGAGTTCAAGAAGCTCTACGGCGAGACCCTGGTCTGCGGCTTCGCCCGGATCCACGGCTACCCGGTCGGCATCGTCGCCAACAACGGCATCCTGTTCAGCGAGTCGGCGCTCAAGGGCGCGCACTTCATCGAGCTGTGCAACCAGCGCGGCGTCCCGCTGGTGTTCCTGCAGAACATCACCGGCTTCATGGTCGGTCGCGAGTACGAGAACCGCGGCATCGCCCGCGACGGCGCCAAGCTGGTCACCGCGGTGGCCTGCTCGGTGGTCCCCAAGTTCACGGTCGTGATCGGCGGCTCCTTCGGCGCCGGCAACTACGGCATGTGCGGCCGCGCCTACGACCCGCGGTTCCTGTGGATGTGGCCGAACGCCC
>CAWDVM010000011.1:0-186225 GCA_963805685.1 uncultured Actinomycetota bacterium | reverse complement strand
TCCAAGAACAGGGCATGTGCAAGGGACGTCTCAAGACAATGACAACACGCGGCCAAACCGATGCAACGTGAGGCCCGCGGATCGCCCCAGGCGGGTTTTCGTGAACCTAGGAACGGAACTCGAACGTGGTGACGATGGCCGGGTCGATGCTGGTGATCAGGCTGTCATAGAAGGTCTTGGTCTGCTCCTCGAGGAGGTCCTCGTTGGACGCGATGTACGTCTGTCGTGCGTCATCGTTGAGGATCTCGTTGACCATATCGACCTTGTCGATGTCCGGCGTGGCCCAACTCAGGACGCCGCCATCCTCGGTGGCGACCTTGAAGATCGGCTCGTCGTATCCGATGAAGATGAACTTTGGAACGGAGATGAGGTATGCCTTCTTGCCGGTCTTCGTCACTTTCACCTCGGCGCCGTCGATGCCCAACTTCGCGGCGAAGTTGTACTGCAGGAATACCGTCTCACCGGTTCCCGGGATGCAGTTCCCGAAGGCCTCCGCGCACCTATTCTCCTCCTTGATGCCCTGAATACCCAGGCCCAACAGGGAGACCTCCTGCGTGCGCTCGATCGCCTGGATCACCTGGGAGTCGTGACTCTCGGACTTGATCCCCAAGGGAGAGAGCCAGCCCAGATTCTTGACGCTCGTGAACACGCCGATGGCGAGGAGGAAGGCGAGGGGCAGGGACAGGAGGCGCAGCGCCGACCTGGTCAACCGAGATGTCATGGAAGTTTGAAGCCTTCTGGTCCGTAGCGCTGGGATGCCTGGCGTTGGTCTGGACGGACGCCCCGGTCGGCGTCCCAAGACTAGACGACGTCGACGAACGTCCATGACGCCATGTGAACGACGTGTCTACCGGTGCATCGGATACCCACCGGGGTCGGATAACACCGGACAACGTGACCCTGCTCACCCCAGCCGGCGGGCCCGGAATATGGCAGGTCAGCGCCGAGCGCCGCCACCTTGCCGAAACGCTTCCTCGTCTTCGTGGCCAATAGTCCGACAGGGAAGTGGCCGATCCCGAAACGGTCCCAGGCGGGCCGGATTCCGACTGTCAAGCTCCGCGACGCGTGATCGCTGGCAGTGGCGTTGTCCATCGACGCTGGCGGCCAGTCTCTTGCGAGAGACCTGTTCGGGTGTCAGTCGACTCGCTTGAGGCCGTCGTCGATGAACTTGCCGTCCGGGTCCTTCCACGGATCCGGGTAGTACTCAGTCAGGATCTTGACGTGGGGACTACGGGTGTTCAGCCGCTCCGCCATGCCTTGCGATTCAGGTCACGCATGGCCTGTGAACGGGCCCGGTGAGCCTCCTCGTGGGTGATGTCGAACTTCTTCATTAGGTGTGGATGTATCGCAGTAGGAACCTCGTCACCCACCTCTCCTGGTGCCCGATGCGGGACCAGCGGCTCTCCCGAATTCCTCAGTCCGGCCCTTGCGGTTCCAGCCCGCCGGGAATCACTCCAAGACGCCGGGTCCGGCCGCCCCACGCCAAGACCCGCGAAGCTCACTAGCTGACTTCGTGCCCGTACGGTCCGTTATTCCAGCCGCTACCGTCCTGAGGCCTGCGGTCCCGCCAGACCGCCCGGGATCGCTACCTCCAGCCTCTACGGCCCGACGGGAAGCTGGCACGGATGTGCAAACTGGTAGCTCCGGAATGTTGCGCCAGCCCGCCAAGGTCGAACCCGACCTTCTTGAGCTCGACCCCGAGGGCGCCATCGATCGCGTGGGTGCGGTTGGTTCTGATGTTGAGGGCCACCTCAGTGGCCCCGTTCTCAAGAACGCTGCTCACGGCTGCGGAGAATCCAGGTTCGTTCGGCCAACGTAGCGGCCTTGGGTCGCGAGGCGCGCTGCCCGCCCCATTGTGTCGGAAGTCGAAGCCGCTGTTTTCAATGCGCTCTTGTGTCACCTCGCCACCGCGACCGAGAAGCTTGGCGCGGACACCGCGTCGAACGGTGACCTCGCGATACGTCTCACAGGTGATCTCAGAGGCCCCTAGTGTGTTCATGATCCGGATGGCCTCGTTGTATCGATCACGCAGCGACCAATCGTCGTATTCCCCGAACGGAACCAGGAATGGTCCGGCCTCGCTCGGGACCCGAACGTAGACGAGCGATGTTCGGGTCGCGCCTTCGACCGATCGCGACCCGGTAGCCGACGAGATCGGCGACTGCTGGATTTCGACCTGGCCCTTGAGCTCGACTGGCTCCTCGTCGTAGTACGCGACAAGTTGACTCAACCTTCAACCCCCTAGTGCGGTCTCGCCCATGAGGCTACGGCTTCGGCAGGCATCTGACATTCAGGGGTCAGGTTGCGCAGCGTCATACCGGCGCCTTTTCGGCGCGGAGGTGGCCGAGGTGGCCGAGGTGGCCGAGGTGGCCGAGGTGGCCGAAATGTAATGAACCGCCGGAGTCTCGGGTCTCCGGCGGTTCGGGGTAAACCTAGCCCGGCTCAGCGCAAGGGAGGCTCGGGAAAGCCGCAAGACTGACGCAAGACGGGGCGGCCGGCCGGCAGGGGCGCCAGATCCGACGGGACGCTGCTACGGCACCCGAAGCCGCGATCCGAGCGTTCCGAACGTGCGTCCTACCGCCGCCTGTCGGCGCAAGAAGCGACCGGATCTCCCCGATGACCGAGCGTGTCTCCGTCGCTCGAGATGGCTTCCCGAGGAAGCCGCGCGGTCTGCCGGGGATTCACCAATGCCGAACGACCATTGCCTGCCCCTCGATGGGGGGACGAAAGGCAGTTGTCTGGCGGGTAACGGCGTTAGACCGTGGGCTTGGGCCACGGTTGACGGGAGCGGTTCCTGGCAGCGCGAGGCACGGGGGTGGTGGCATGGCACTTCTGATCTTCCTAATCGGGGTTGTGTTTGGCTGGCTAGTTCGTCCGCCAAGTCGTGCCGCGGCGGTGACCGTCGCGGTCGGGTTGGCCGCACTGGTAGCGCTGGGGGGCTTGTGGCTGAGCGACGTTCAGGTCTCTCCGCTGGAAACCGTCGTCTTGATCATTGGGACACCGATCGCGGCAGCCGTGGCCTTCAAGCTCTCGGAATGGCGGCTCGCGCGCCGTTCACACAGCGGATAGGCGGGGAGACGCGTCAAGAACGCCCACGCAGTCACCGAGCCTTCTTGCGGATCTGCTTCCCAGCTGTGTCAAGAGGGGCCGGGAACCGCCCCCCGGAACCATGGCGTGGTCACAGCAGGGACCAGCTCCTAACCAACGCACTCAGGACGCGATCCCGCGCACTCGGGACGTGCGTCTAACCGCCGCGATCACGACGCTTCATGTGGCGCGAAGTTCCAAAGTCCGGGAGTCGCACCCAACAAGGGACAGCGGAGATTCGGCGGGTCCGACACCACGTTCGTTCGAGGGGTCCGCGCCGAGTGGTCCTGGAGGTGGTTCATACTACGAACGTGTCAGGCTCGTCAGAGGCTGGCTTCGCGGACGTGGTGTAGTTGCAGCACGCTTCCCTTCCAGGGAAGGAGTCGAGGTTCAAATCCTCGCGTCCGCTCCATATGCCGAAGCCGGAGCCCGGCAGCCGCCGCGATCTCCTCGCTGACACGGACCGGTGTTGTTGGGTTCGCGTCCCCACGACCTGCCCGTGTCTTTCCGGTCCCCCTCTGTGTCAAGGCCGCGATCTCGGCGCCTCCGAGGGTGCGTCGACGCTTGTCGCCGTCAAGGTCGTTCGTCCGGCGGGGCGCTCCATCTTGACGGCTCCGGTGCGTCGGCGCAGTGGCTGGGGAGCCGAGCCCTCGTGGGGCTTCGCAGACGTGACGGTCGCGGGTAGCGTCGGTTGTGCGGGTCCGGGAAGTGGCTGATCCGAAGTGTCGATGTGCGGGGGCAGGTCGACCGCGCTGGATTCTTGAGACGCCCCGCAGTGCCCTCCCGGGCCCGCGCCTCCGCCCGCCAGCCGTTGGGCGTCGGCGACGAGCTGGCGGTAGATGGCGTCGGAGATCCGTCGTTTCAGGCACCGCATCGCTTCCATGCGCTTCTTGCCGCCGGTGCGCTTGCGTCGGTAGTAGGCCCGGCCGGGGGTGTCCAGGCGGAGCTGGGTGACCGCGGCGATGTGGATCATGTGGTTCATCTTCCGGTTCCCGGCCCGCGAGAGCCGGTGCCGGTTCTGCTCACCTGAGGACGCATCGAGGGGTGCGGTGCCGGTCCAGGAGGCGAACCGGTTTCGGTCGGCGAACCGGGCGACGTCGCCGACGTCGGCGAGGACCCGCGCGGCGACCACGGGTCCGACACCGGGCAGGTCCATCAGCGTCGACCCACGGGCCAGCACCATCGTCTTCAGCTCCTTGGTGAGCGCCTTGATCTTCTTCTCGATGACGACGAGCTCGGCCAGCTGCTCGGCTGCGAGCCGGCGGCGGGTCTTGCCGGCCAGGTCGCGTGGTCGCACCGAGGCGAGGATCTTCTTGGCCTGTCCGGTGGTGAGGTCCTTCTTGGTCTTCCCGGGCCGCAGTTCGGACAGGAGTCGGTGCAGTCGGTTGACGGTCTGGACGCGTGCCCGGGTGAGCTCCTCGCGGCGGTCGGCGAGCATCCTCAGCGCTTCGAGCTCGGCGTCGTAGGTGAGCACCCGCAACCCGGCGGTACGGACCGCGACCACCGCGACCGCGTGCGCGTCGTGGGCGTCGGTCTTGCGGTTGTGCCCGGTGTCGAACAACCTCGCCCGGGCCGACAGCTTCGCGGGCACGTCGACCACCTGTTCGCCGTCGGCCAACAGCCGCTGCGCCAGCGGTCGCCCGGCGCCGTTGCTGCCCTCGACCGCCCAGACCCGCTCGGCCCAGGGCGCCACGGTCTTCCGCATCGCGGCGTAGCCGGCCTTGTCGGTCCCGAACCGGCTGGCCGCCAGCACCGTCTCCTGCCCATCGACAACCTCGATCGTCGTCGACAGTTTGTGGGGATCGACCCCTATGAACACCTTTGCCATGCCGCTTGCCCTTCTCGTGAACCGGTAGGAACCGCGAGGCGGGCATTGCTGTTACGAGCTGGGCAGTCCCCTCTGGAGCCACGCCTCGACACGGCGTCCGACGGCAACGCAGACCGAAAGAGAGCCACACCGGAATGCAGGTGGGCAGCCGCGAAGAGAGCGTTCCGCCGAACGCCTAGACCGAGTCTGGCCGGACACCGGTCCTACCGGAATCGTCTAACAGCCGCGGCTGGGGCATTGGATGCCCCGCAAGTCGGTGCCTGCATGCTGCGTCGCGCCACAACGGTCGGCACGAGCACGGGTAGACCGGCGCGCCTGACCGCCAGCGGACGTGGGCGAGGCGGCTCTCTTCGAGAGGGAGACCCGATAGCGTCCGGGGATGCCCAGTCGTCGCCCATCCAGTGCTCGTCGACGCAGCGCGTCACCGCGCCGGAGCGGGACGCGACAGCGGCCGTTGCCGGCCGCCGGGCCGGGCGAGCGGCTGTGGGTGCTCGACGTCCCCTACGGGACACAGGTCGATGGCGCCATCTGGCACCCGGCCGTCAAGACCCACCTGTACGTCGGGCGCGCTTTGCCCGCGCACCTCACGCCCTACGCTGCGGGGCCGTACACGCTCGGTCGGTTCATCGAGAACACGCTCAACTCCGGCAATCCGACGCCCAGCCCCGAGCCGACCGACGCGCTCGAGCCCCGGAGGATCCAGTTCGAAGCGGCCGATGCGATCGCGGCGCGCGCCGCGGCGGGCGGACGGCAGTTCCTGCTGGCCGACGAGCCCGGCGTAGGCAAGACGATCGCCGCGGTCCTTGGGGCGACGGCGGTGGGCGACCTCCGCGGTGCGCGACGGGTGCTCGTCGTGGCCGACCGGCCCGCCGCGATCACGATCGGCCACTGGTGCCGCACGATCACGGCGCTGGGCGACGGGGGTCTGGAATGGGTCGTGATCACGTGGGACCGGCTGGAGAAGGTCAAGGACCACACGTGGGACGTGATCATCGCGGACGAGGCCCACGCGCTGCGACGGACGACGACGAAGCGGTGGAAGCACTGGGCGCGGATCTCGGGGCATGGGCGGCCACACGACAAGGCGCCGTTCGTCATCGCGACGACCGCGACGCCCGGACACACGCCGCTGGAGCTGCCCTACCTCGCTCCGGCATATGCGCAGGTTCTCGACGAGCCGATGCAGGAGTGGACCTCGGCGGCGCAACCCGGGGCCGCGTTTGCCACCGCGCTCGAACGCCACGGCGTCGGGGTGGAGCAGGGGCGCTACGGGGCGACATGGACCACCGACGCGGCGCGGCGCGCCGCGGACCTCAAGCTGGTGCGCGGCTGGCTCGCCGACGAGCGGCCCCCGGCGATGCTGCACCGCGCCGCGCCGTGGGGGCCGGTGCCGATCTCCGGCATGCCGGTGGCGCTCACGCCGGCGGAGCGGACTGCGTACGAGGCCGAGTGGGGGGAGTTCTGTCGGGAGATGGAAATCGCGCGACGTGGCCGCAGTGTCGCGAAGGGTCGGGCCGCGCTGCTGCGCTTCCGGCAGAAGGCCGGGCTGATCCGTGTCGACTCGACGGTCGCCTGGATCGCCCAGCAGGTCCAGGCCGAGCGACAGGTGGCGTGCTCGGTCGAGTTCGTCGCGACCGCCGCCGACCCGATCGCCGACCGGCTGCGTGACACCGGCATCGAAGTGGCCACGATCTACGGCCGCGACCGGTTCGACTCCGAGGCCGAGCGGCTCCGGTTCCAGACCGGGCAGGCGAAGGTCTGCGTGTTCACCACGGTCGCCTCGATCAGCCTGCACGCCGGCGAGACCCTCGCCGACGGCCGCCGGGCGAGCACCGAGCCGCGGGTCGGCGTCTTCCACCAGGCCCGCTTCTCGGGAATCTCCGGACGGCAGGTGACCGGCCGCACCCACCGCGACCACCAGGTCTCACCGTGGCACATCGCGTACGCCGAGGGCACGGTCGAGGAGCAGGTCGGCAAGGTGATGGTGGAGCGGATCGCCGCAGCCTCCGACACGGTGGGGAGCGACACCACCGGTCTCGCCGACCTCGCCCAGCTCCTCGGGGCCGACTGGCTGCCGCCCACGACCCTGACCGAGGACGGCACCTGACCGGGGCTCGGCTCAGGTAAGGGGCATCAGCGGCTTGGAGCCACCACGCAGCGGGAAGCGCTTCATTCCGCCGCGAGCCGGACCCGAGCCCGGCGCTCGGTGTCGACATCGGGGCCGGTGCCAGGGGCGACCTGCGGCTGTTAGTCGTGGCGGACCGGGGTAGCCTTGCTGCGATGGACGAGCCGGATCTTGGGAACCGCTACGGCAGCCCGAACGTCGCGATGAAGATCCTGTGGTCGCTGGTCGCGCTGGCAATGATTGTCCTCGGCGCGATCTGGACTTTGGCAGCCTCGGGCATCCCCCAGTCGTTCGGTCCGATCGTTGCAGGCCTGGGCGTCGCTCTGGGCTACGTCGTACTGATTCAGAAGCGGCGCTGATTTAGCTTCGGTCCCGTCCGGGCACAAAGCGACACAATTGGTCGCGACACTCGGGCCGACGTACCAACGGCATCCTCCAGACGTATCGGGAGTCCACAACTTCCTAACGGTCCTCGCCGTGCCAGACACGCACCTCGCCGCTCGGGATGCCCCGGCTCAGCGGGCCTGCGGTCATGTCGCCTTCGAAAGGGCGTCGGCGATCACTGCCGCAGTCTGTTCGGGGGCCTCGTCCGGGAGGAGGAACACCGAGCCCGGCACCGTCACCAAGGTCACGTTGGCCGCCGCCTCGAGCGTGGCGCGCTCCAGGTCGGTGAGCCCACCGTCGCCCTTCTCGGCGTGGACGACCCACACCGGGCTGCCCGATGCGGCGAGCTGGGCGGCGTAGTCCCGGTCGGCGGCGATGTAGTCGAGGTACGTGCCGCTCACCCGGACCGAATCGCCGGCCTTGTTCTTCTTGAGGTCCTCGATCAGATCCCGCTTGTGCGGTTCAGGTGTCTTGGCAGACCTTGCCATCAGAGGCAGGAGCCGGAGCAGGATGGCAAACGGCCAGCTTCCCACCCTCTGCGATACCCGCACGGCGGCGCGAAAGAACCCGGCCTCGTCCTGAGTCGTCATGCTGATGCCCAGCAGCACGACCGGGCCTTGGAAGTAACCAGACAGCAGCATCTCCAGAGCAACGGTGGCGCCATGGGAGAAGCCCACGAGCACGTCGCACCGGTGCTCCTTGGCCAGCTCTCCCGCCGTACGGGCCAGTGCCGGGACGGACACGTCGTCGGTCAGCGGGGCACCTGCCATGCCCGGCAGGGTCGTGGCCACCAAGCGCACCCCGGACAGCGCCTGATCGGCCATCACCAGGTCGAACGAACGGGCAGCGTTGGCTCCGCCCGGCAAGAGCAGGACCGATCGGTCCGCATCCTCGGGTCCAGCGATCAGAAGCTCCCAGGCTTCCCTCATGGCAACCTCCGACGCAACGGGTGCCTTCGCCTCACGGTAGGGCGCGACGGTCCTGATTGGAACGTCCTGCCGCCGACGAACGTGCCGGCGAGGCGCCTTGCGTCGCGCCGGTCACGCGCTGCCGCGGGTCGTGATGGTTTCCCCGACCCTGACAAGGGGCACCCTGCCGGAAGGCACGAGCGCGCGCCTCTTTGTGCTCTGGAGGCTGCCTGTGCGGCCCGACCAGGCACCGAAGGCCATCCGCGAAGGGAGAACATGACTTTCCGCACGCTCCACCATGTCCTCGGGTGGGGACCGCCGGTCGCCGGCGCCCCCGCCACCGCCGGTAGGTCCGACCACCCCGCCTCCTGCACCCGGTGAGCCGCTCCGGCGACAGCCGAGCCTCCCGCCCCCGGAAGCACCGATCCCGGCTCCGGCACGCTGCCGAGCTGGGCGTCGCCGTCCTCGTGACCCTCGGCTGCGTGCTCGATGTCATCGGGGCCACGCAGGCGGCCGCCAGCGTCGGCCCGTTGGACGAGCTGATCGCCGACCGGGTCGACGGCCTCGTCACCACCTATCCCGAGCGGATCCAGCAGGTCCGGGACGACCAGGCCCGACCCCTGCCGCTGGCCCACGCCCACAACGACTACGACCATGCGTGGCCGCTCCTCGACGCCCTGGACCACGGGTTCACCAGCGTCGAGGCCGACGTCTGGCTGGTCGACGGCAAGCTGCTGGTCGCCCACGACCGCGACGACGTCCTCCCGGCTCGGTCCCTCGAGCGGCTCTACCTCTCGCCGCTCGAGGAGCTCCAGAGGATGAACGGCGGCAGCGTCTACCCCGGCTGGGACGGCAGCCTCGAGCTCCTCATCGACGTCAAGTCCAAGGCGGGGCCGACGTACGCCGCGCTCGACGACGTCCTGCGCGGGCACCCGGGGCTGCTGACCAGCTTCACCGGTGACCAGACCCATCGCGGAGCGGTGACCGCGGTCGTCACCGGCCGTCGGGCCCGGGCGGCCATGGCGGCCCAGCCCCTGCGGTACGCCGGCTACGACGGGCGGATCGGCGACCTGATCAGCCAGGAGCCGGCGTCCCTCATGCCGCTGGTGAGCGTGGACTGGACCGAGACATTCACCTGGGACGGAACCGGCCCGATGCCCGCCGACGAGAAGCAGAGGCTGCGCGACATCGTGAGCACCGCCCACGCCCACGGGTACCGCCTGCGCTTCTGGGAGACTCCGGACGAGCCCGGTCCCGCCCGGACCGCGATCTGGCGCGAGCTCGCCGACGCCGGCGTCGACCAGATCAACACCGATGACCTCGCGGGCCTCCAGACGTTCCTCTCGCGCTGACCCGAAGCGTCGAGCACGTCGAGGTCACGCTCGGCGAACAGCCCCTGGCGGAGCCGAGCGGTGACGACACATGTCGGCGATAGTGGGTGCATGAGCGCGCCACGCTGTCACTCCGGCTGGTCCCGCCCGGCCCGGGGGCTGATCGGATCGTGAGGGAGTCACCTCGGTTGGTCGGAAGCCGGCCGGCGGGCCCGACCGCGGGCGTGCTGGTGGGTGTCGTTGCCGGCACCCTGGTCTTCACCGCCTGGGTCAACGACCTGTTGCTCGGGATCGCGGTGGCCGGCATCACCGCCGCCCTGGTCGCCTGCATGCTGTGGGCGGTCCCGGAGTGGCAGCGGTTCGGCGTCGGCCTGCTCGTCGGCGTGGTCGTGAGCGCGGCCGCATGGTCCGTGGGGTTCTACGCCGGCGGCTCGTTCGGGTCGTAGCGCCCGGGAACGACGCCGGGCCGTACCTGTCAGACGTGGGCCTTCCCCCGCCCAGGGGGCCGATGTCTCACTCCGACTCCAGGGAACGCTTCAGGGATTTGAGCGTTCGGGTCCGTTCGACTTTCGCCAGCAGCGCTGCGGCTGGCTTCATGAACCGCATCGAGCCGAAGAGCTCTCCTACGGCGACGTGGTGAACAACCGTTGCATCCTCGTCTGCTTCGAGTGAGTACTCGGGCCGGGCTTGCGTCATCTGAGAGCCGAACCAGCGCAGTGTCTCGCGAAATGCCAGTCGCGACGGCGGCGCGAACTCGGTCACTTCGCCCTCAAAGGTGCCCATCCGCGTCGCATCGAAGTAGGTCGTCCCTTGTCGGACAGGACCTTCGGAGATCAGTCCGCACCGTCGGAACAGACCCGTGCGGTGCATCCACCTCCCGTAGCCCGGCACGTCCGCCAAACGCTCGAACACCACGCCGACAGGTCGTCGAATCACTATCTGCGACTCAAACCGGACAGTGCTGCCAGCCAAGGTCCTCACCCGTCTTCCAGCGTGTCCATCACGGTACGCGTGCGGGGTGCGCCTCATCAACGGGCGCCCAGTTCCTGACTGCGTACGTGCCCGGCGTCTGGGAGGAGTTCTACGGGCCCCTCGGTGTCACCAACATCCGCACGTTCGTCGACCCTCAGAACCCGAATCATGTTGCGGTGCTCATGGACGTTGCCGACATGGACGCCTTCCAGGCCGCGATGCAGTCCGAGGGCGCGGCCGAGGCGATGGCGTATGACGGCGTGTTGCCCGAAACCCTGGTGATCCTCGTCGAGGCATAGTTCGTCCTCCCGCCGCGCGTGCACTCGCCGGCATCAGTGAGACCCCTGGCTACATCGGCTTGCGACCGATGACGTACAGACGCTGGGTCGTCTCACCCCTGGCGGTCACAGGCCCGCGCAGGTACCACTCCAGGTCGACGAGACCGGCGGCCTCCACGACCCCGACCACCGACGCCGGCTCGTGCAGCACGACGTCGAGATCGACCGCGTGGCCGAGCCACTCGTCGAGGTGGCGGACCTCGGCTCCGGCGTGCATGCCGAGGACCAGCCATCCCCCGGGAGTGAGCGGGCGGACCAGGGCCGCGACCGCCTCGGGCAGCTCCGAGGCCGCCAGGTGGATGAGCGAGTACCACCCCAGAACCGCGGCCCAGCCCGGGCTCGTGGCGGGACGGCTGAGCCGCCGCAGGTCGCCGACCTCGAAGCTCCGGCCCGGGAAGCGTCGGCGCGCCTCGCTCACCATCGCGGGCGAAAGATCGATCCCCATCGCCTCGGCGCCACCGTCGGCCAGGTACGCCGTGACGTGCCCCGGTCCCGAGCCGACCTCCACCACAGGCTTCCCGTCCGCGTGGGCCAGCACCCGGTCCAGCAGCCAGGTCTCGAAGGGCAGTCCCCGCAGCTCGTCCGCGAGGTGGTCGGCGTAGGCAGCGGCGACGGTGTCGTACGACGACCGCACGTGGGCGTCACGCACCTCCGCGCCATCGGCGATCACCGCGTCCCGATCGACGGCCGCGACGGACGCAGATGCTTCCTGCTGCGGGACCGGCCCGAGGAGATGGACCCAGCGCCGGTCATGCTGCCCCGGCCGCCGCTCGAGCTCCCGCACCAGTGGCTGCGCCCGATCGGCCATCCGGCGCAGGCACGCCTCGACCTGGTCCCGATCGGCGAACGGGTGCATCCGCTCGGTGCGGGTTCGCAGCTCGCCGGGCGCCTGCGCACCCCGGAGCAACAACACGGTCAGGAGGGCCCGCTCGTCCGGCTCGAGCTCCAGCCGCTCATCGAGGATCTGGTGGTACTTCAGCGTCCGCCGCCCGGTGTCGGACCACACGATCCGCAGCAGCCCCCGCTCCTTCAGCGCCCGTGCGGTGTGCGCGACGATCTGCTCGTCGTACTCGACGACCGGCTCCCGGTTGCTGGTCTGGTTGCAGGCGGCCCGCAACGCGTTGCCGGTGAGCGGATACGACCCCGGCACCGTGGACTGCTTCTCCAACAGGCTGCCGAGGATGCGCTGCTCTTCGGGTTCCAGGACAGGGAGCTCCGTCACCCTGCCGACTGTAGGTCCCGTGCGGCCCGCGTCCGAGACAGGAGTGCGGGATCCGTGCCGTCGATTGATCTTGCCTCTGTCGCGGGGCAGGGTGGGTTCGACTGCGCTCCGGAAACGTCTGCGAGCTGCATGCCTCCGAGGAGGAACGAATGAACCCCTTCGAACGGCCGCCCACGATTGTGCGCTGGACCCTGCGGCTCGAGGACTCATCGGTGCTCGACGGGCCGGTGCATGCGTTCGAGCCTCCGATCCGGACCTTGTTCGGGACCGGGACCCGAGGCTCGGTGCTGCGCGGCGACTGGCTCGGCCACGCGGTTCACCCGTTGCTCACCGACGTCGTCCTCGGCACCTGGATCTCCGCCAGCGTGCTCGACCTGCTCGGAGGGCCCGACTGGTCCGAGCCGGCTCAGAGCCTCATCGGCACGGGGCTGCTCGCCGTTGGCCCAACGGCCTGGACCGGGTGGGCCGAGTGGTCGGAGGCAGGGCCGCGCGACAAGCGGGTGGGGCTCGTCCACGCTGCTACCAACGGCCTCGCGATCAGCGTCTACGCCGCGTCGTGGGTGGCCCGTCGGCGGGGCCGACACGGCACCGGGGCCCGGCTGGCCCTGCTCGGAGCGGCCGTCTCGGGCGCCGCGGCCTACCTGGGTGGCCACCTCACGGAGGCACGCAAGGTGGCCAGCCACCACCCCGCCTACGAATGACTCCGCCCGGAGCCCGGTGATCCCACCGGTCCGGCGCTCAGGTCAGGGGTCTACTCACACGGAGCGGCTCGGCCCCGTGGACACTGCCGCGGTCCCGCCCGTGTCCGCCGTGCCAGTCCACGCACAAGACGGTGGCGTCGTCGCTGAGCGCGTGGCCGGTCGCGTCCAGGACGCGGTCGGCCAGGCTCCGCACGGCCTCCCGTGGGTGCAGCGCCCTGGTGGCTCGGATCTCTGCGAGCAGGTCGACACCGACAGCGTTGCGCTCGAGCATGCCGTCGGTCACGAACACGATCCGGTCCCCGGGCTCCAGGGAGATGCGGCTGGAGCGATAGGTGGTGTCCGCGAACAGGCCGAGCGGAAGGTCCACGGGCAGGTCGAGAGTGCTGACGTCGTCCCCGCGAGCGAGGTACGGCGCGACGTGGGCCGCGTTGACGAGGTCCATCGATCCGGTGCGCAGGTCGATGCGTCCGACCAGGCCCGTGACGAAGTCCTCGAGCCCGCTGTCGGCGGCGTGCTCGACCAGCGACTGGTTCGTCGAGGCGACCTGCTCGAGCAGTGAGGCGCCCTCGTTCCGCGCGTTGCGCAGGCTTCCCACGCACAAGGTGGCGGCCAGGGCAGCGGCCACCCCGTGACCCATCGCGTCGGTCAAGGACAGATGGAGAGCGTCTCGCGCCAGGCTGAAGTCGAACGTGTCTCCGGCGATGCCCGCTGCGGGCTCCAGCCAGCCCGCGAGCGTGAAAGCGCCGGCCTCGCAGGCCTGGGGCCCGGGAAGCAGCCCGTGCTGGATCTCTGCGGACAGGCTCATCGGCCGGGTGCGCTGGCCCCATTCGTACAGGTCGGTGTGCCGCCGGTTGGCGATGACCACGAACGCCAGCAGGTGCGCGAGCTGGGCGATCTCACCCACCGAGTCGAGGTGCGGTTCCTCGGGGAGGATGAACTCCAGGAGACCGATGACCTCGCCACGCTGGGTCACCGGGGCCAGCACCCGCCAATGGTCGGAACCGTCGGACTCCGAACGCTGGGAGTCGGGCGCAAGCACTCGCACCTCCTGGGAACGCACCGCCTGCTCGGTCGGCCCACCGTCGAAGGGAATCACCGTCGCCGACTCTTCGACGGCCCGCCGCTCGTCAGGCCCGAGCGGGGTGCCGACGGCTCCCTCGGCGGTGCCCAGCTGGATGTGTGCGAGCCGGACCAGTGCCCGCCCCGAGAGGTCCGCGATGAGGAAGGACACGCGCGTCGCCTCCAGCGCCAGGCCGAGCTCGCGGGTGACCGCCTCGACAGCCTCGACCGGCGAGGCAGCCTCTGCGGCCTCCAGTGCACGTGCCATGGCTCTGAGACCTCGGCCTTGATCCACCTTCGGAGCATAGGTCCTCACCGCGTCGGCAGTCCGCGGAACAGGGCCGTGCCACCCACAGACCCGCATTCACGTGCCGCGTTGCGCGGGCGCCAACGGTCAGGGCCGACCCGCGTGCGGTGCCGGAGCCCGGTAGGTCAGCACCTGCCCGGTGCGGTCGCCGCCGCCGTGCTGCCAGTCCAACGTCTCCCAGTCCGTCGCCACCATGTGCAACAGCCGACCGTCGGGTCCGCCCAGCATGCAGGCGAAGCAACCGCGATCGACCTCGACTGTCTCCAGCACCCTCCCGCCCTCGCTGACCCGACGACAGTGCCGGTTGGGCACGTCGGCGTACCAGACCGCGCCGTCGGCATCGAGGCAGATGCCGTCCGGCGCAGCATCGCCGCCCAGCTCGGCCCACGTGCGACGGCCTGTGAGAGAGGCGTCCGCGGCGATGGTGAAGGCCGTGAGCCGGTTCGCGTGCGATTCCGCGACGATGAGCGTCGAACCGTCGGGGGTGACCGCCATGCCGTTCGGGAACCACAGGTCGTCGGCGACCTCTCGGGTCTCGCCGTCAGGGGTGACGACTGCGACGACGCCGGGAAGCGGCTCCTCGCCGGGCATCGATCCGGGCATGTTCACGAAGGCGCGACCGAGGGGGTCGACGACGATCTCGTTCCACGGGCGACCGGTGCCGCCGTACGGCGCCAGGTCCGGGCCGACGACGACACCCAGGTGCGTCGTGTAGAGCTCGCGGCCGTCGGGCAGCCAGTCGACGGAGAACGGAAGCCCGTCGACCCTGCGGACGACGTCGGTGTGACCGTGCGAGTCGACGGTGACGACCTCCCCGGCCAGCCAGTCGCACACCCAGAGCCGACCGTCGTGCCATCGGGGCGACTCGCCCATCGCGAGTCCGGTGGCCAGCACGCGCGTCGTCATGCTCACTCAGACCGAGCCCACCGCGAGAACTCATCGGCTTGTCGGGTGGTGCGCACGATCACCTCGATGTACCGTTTGGTACATGAACCGATTGTTCGAGACCACCAGACACATCGACGCGCCGACCCAGGCGGTCTGGGAGGTGCTCTTCGACGTCGCTCGTTGGCCCGAGTGGACCCCCACGATCGACAGCGTCGAGCGCCTCGACGACGGACCGTTCCAGGTCGGCTCCCGGGCCAAGGTCCGCCAACCCAAGCTCCCCCAGGCGTCGTGGGAGGTGACCGCGGTCGAGGACGGCCGGAACTTCACCTGGGAGGCCAAGGGGCCGGGGATGAAGACGATCGCGCGGCACGAGGTCGTCCCGGACGCCACCGGCTCCACCGTCACTCTCAGCATCGAGCAGACCGGCCCGATGGGGGCGGCGGCGGCCATGGTGTGGCGGCGACTCACGCAGCACTACATCGAGCTCGAGGCCGAGAGCCTGGACAAGCGGGTCACCCACGGGCCGGCGGAGTGACGCAGCAGGCTGCGGACGGCGTACGCGCGACGCCGCGCGAACGTCTGCTCGACGCCGCGATCGACCACTTCGGCCGCCACGGCATCGGCGACACCAGCCTGCGCGGGATCGCCGAGGCGGTGGGCACCAGCCACCGGATGCTGATCTACCACTTCGGGTCGCGCGAGGGCCTGCTCGCCGAGGTGACGCGTGAGGTCGAAGCACGGCAGCGCGCGGTGATGACCGCGACGTACGACACCGACCTGCCGCCCCTCGAGGCCGGCGCCAGGTACTGGGAGGCCACCGTCGACGCGGCGCTGCGCTACGGGCCGTTGTTCTTCGAGCTCTCGGCGCACGCCATGCAGGGCAAGGAGCACGCCACGGCTCTGCGCGACGAGCTCATCGCGGCCTGGCTGCCGTCCGTCACGGGCCTCTGCCGCGCGATCGGGATCCCCGAGGCGCAGGCCGGGACCCATGCGCGCCTCGCCCTCGGCGCCGCACGGGGGCTGCTCCTCGACCTGCTCGTCAGCGGCGAGCGTGAGGAGGTCGCCCGGGCGGCGGACCTGCTCAACCGGCTGCTTCTGCTCTCCGCCGAGGTCGGCGGAGCCGGCGCGGACCAGTGACCGGAAGGGCGGTCAGGTCTGCTTCCGGTCTTCGGCTTCCTGCTGCTCGCGCCGCTCGTGCAGGCGCTGCTGGGCGGCCGGCAGGAAGGCCAGGCACGGGGCGTCGGCCCCCGGGTGCTTCTCGTTCAGGTGGAAGATCCACCGGTCCATCGCCGCCATGAAGCCGTTGTCACCGCCGGGGCGGTAGGCCGACCAGTTGCGGTGTCCCCGGGCGACGCACTCCGAGCAGCTGATCTTGTAGACGAACTGCTGGTGCTCATCGAGGTCGATCTTCACCCTCGCCAGGGGGCCGGCCTGTGAGGCGGCCTTCTTCTCACGAGCAGATCGGCTCGCCGTCATGTCGCACTCCTGTGTCTTCGGCTAGCGCAGCCTACGCCCGCGAGTCGATGGGCCCCGCGGGGCCTTGACCCGCACCCCCGAACACCGTTGCGCCGAAGACCATCCGGATGACGCATTGCTCGCGGCCGGACGGACGAGACAGGCTGGGCGTCATGAACGTCGTCCTGCTGACGGGCGCATCCGGGTTCCTCGGGATCCACATCCTCCAACGCCTCCTCGACGAGGACTGCCGGGTCCGCGCGTTCGTGCGGACACCCGCGAAGCTGCACGAGAACCTCGCACTCCTCGGCGTGGACCCGGAGGACCAGCGCCTCGAAGTCGTCCCCGGTGACATGACGGATGCGACCGCGGTCGGGGAGGCGGCGAGCGGCTGTGACCAGGCCATTCACGCCGCCGCCACGTTCTCCTACAGGCGCCGCGACGCGCAACGGATGCTCCACGAGAACAAGGTCGGCACGACCACGGTCCTCGACGCGGCGATCGAGACCGGTTGCACCGGCATCGTCCACGTGTCCTCGATCGTTGCGCTCCTGCGCCCCGGAGCGACTCTGGACCACGAGAGCCCGCTGGGTGTCGCGCTCGGCCCGTACACCCAGAGCAAGGTGGACTCCGAGCGGGTCGCACGGGACCGGCAGGGGAGCGGCGCCCCGGTCGCCATCGTCAACCCGGGCGCCATCCTCGGCCCCCACGACCCCTACCTCGGCGAGAGCGACGGGGCCATCCGTGACATCCTGCGGGGCCGCCTCCCCACCTGGCCACGGGGCGGAATGCAGTGGGTGGACGTCCGGGACACCGCCGACGTGGTGGTCGCCGCACTCGGCCGGCCCGGACGTCGCTACCTCGTGCCCGGTGAGAACGTTGCCCTCCCGCACGAGACGCTTCGCACCGTGACCGGGCGCCGGCTCCCCGCGATGCGCATGCCGCTCAAGGCCGCGCTTCCCGTGCTGCAGCTCGGTTACTCCACCGACTGGTCGCTCCTTCCGCACGCGGTGGAGGGCGCTCGAGTCGTCGCGCTCGACACCCGCGTGGACTACTCGGCGACGGCCGACGAGCTCGGGATCGGCGGACGATCCCTGGCGGAGTCCATGCAGGACACGGTGCGTTGGCTGGCCGAGGCCGGCCACATCGCTCCCCGCGCCGCCGGCCGTTGCCACGACGGCCAGAAGACTCATCCGCAGGCGTGACGGCGGCTGCCGACGCGACCGCCGGCCGGGTTGCACACCCAGGACGGGGCGAAGTCTGGAGCACCTGCGTCGGGGAGGGTCCGCGTCACGCCGGCACTCGAGGCGAGCGCGCGTGCTGGTCTCCAGCAGCTCGGAGGTCCCGGAAGAGTGCTCGGGAGTCGAAGCCCCTGACGATCAGCCACAGAGCCAAGGCGATCTCCTGCAGTCCCAGCGGCGCCTCCAGCAGGACCTGCGTCTGCGGCGACGTACTTCTCGCTCACCGTGATCAGGGCCAGCAGCCCCGTCGCGCTGACGATGTAGACCATGGCCTCGAGCGCTCGAGCCACCACGTAGCCCATCGCGAGGCGCTCGGTGCCTCGCCGCAGCACGGGGTAGATCACGACGGCGATCGACACCACCGCCACCCCCATGACGAGCTGGAGCAGCACTCCGGTCGCCAATCGGTCAGGATGCGCTGACGCAGCTGTCAGGTAGTCATCGCCGCCCACGACTGACTCCTGCAGTGGCAGCCCGATCAAGCCTGCGATCGAGGCAACGAGGAACAGGGTGCCGACGACCACGGCCGTCGCCCGATCTGTCATGGCAGTTCCCATGACCGCCTCCCCTCGGATCCTGGTGTCACTTCAGGCTGACCCAGCCGCCAACCGGCGCACAGGGCACTTCGACCTCCGCGGCGGGGCCCGTGACCTGAGGAGCCGGTTGCCCCCATCTCCTCGGCATGCCCCGCATGGCTAGGCTGGACGCGCGATGGGCGGGACCCCGGCGGAACGGCGGAGCAACTTGCCCGCGGAGCTGTCGAGCTTCGTGGGGCGCAGGCATGAACTGGCCTCGGTGCGGGCCGGGCTGGCCACGCACCGGCTGGTGACGCTGCTCGGACCAGGCGGGATCGGCAAGACCAGGCTGGCGTTCCGCACGGCGGCGGACCAGGAGCGCAGCCTGGCCGACGGGGCGTGGGTCGCGGAGCTGGCCCCCGTGCTGGTGCCCGAGCTGGTGCCCGAGACCGTGGTCGGGGCGCTGGGCATCCGGTCCGCCGAGCGCGGCACCGCCACCGAGCGCCTCGTCGCACACCTGCGCGACCGGCAGCTGCTGCTGGTGCTCGACAACTGCGAGCACGTGCAGGAGGCCGCCACGGCGCTGGCGGCCGAGCTGCTGGCCAGCTGCCCGGGCGTCCGGGTCCTGGCCACCAGTCGGCACGCCCTGGCGCTGCCCGGCGAGCTGGTGCTCACGGTGCCGCCGCTGCCGATGCCCGGCCCCGGCCAGGCCGCCGGGTCCCCGGAGGCACTGATGCACTACGACGCGGTCCGGCTCTTCGTCGACCGGGCCACCGCGAGCTGGTCGTCGTTCCGGCTCACCGCGGCCAACCAGGACGCGCTGGCCGAGCTGGTCCGGCGGCTCGACGGGATGCCGCTCGCGATCGAGCTGGCCTCGGTGCGGGCGCAGGTCGCTGACCGTGCAGCAGATCCTCGACCGGCTCAGCGACCGCTTCGCGCTGCTCACCCGGGGGAACCGGGCGGCGCTGCCCCGGCAGCAGACCCTTCAGGCACTGCTCGACTGGAGCCACGACCTGCTCGAGCCGTGGGAGCGGCTGGCGTGGGCGCGTGCGTCGGTGTTCAGCGGCGGGTTCGACCTCGCGGCCCTGGAGGCGGTCGCCTGCGACGACGACCTTCCCGGCGCGGCGCTCGCCGACGTCGTCGACGGGCTCGTGGCCAAGTCGGTGCTCGTGCGCGAGCCGGTCGCGATCGGCGGTGCGGCGCGCTTCCACATGCTCGAGTCGCTGCGCGAGTACGGCGACGCGCGGCTCGCCGAGACCGGCGGCGCCGCGCCGTACGCCGAGCGGCACCGCCGGTGGTACGCCGGCCTGGCCGTGACCGCCGCCGGGGAGCTGTTCAGCCCGGCCCAGGTCGACTGGTTCACCCGGCTGCGCGCCGACCACGACAACCTCCGCGCGGCGCTCGAACGGCTGACGCACGACCCGGCCGACGCGGTCGAGGGCCTGCGGATGGCCGCGGCGCTGCAGCACCACTGGGTCATGGTGGGCCGCTTCGGCGAGGGCCGCGCGTGGGTCGAGCGGCTGCTGGCCCAGCTGCCGGCGCCGCACGCGGACGAACCCGTCGAACGCAGCGTCGCGCGGGCCGCGGGCCTGGAGGTCGCGGGCCGGCTGGCCGTCCTGCAGGGGCAGATCGACGTCGGCAGGCCGCTGCTGGAGGAGGCGCTCGCGGCGGCGACGGCGGCCGGGGACGCCACCTGGCGCGCGCACGCCCTGCACGGGTTGGCGCTGGCCTCGGCCTTCTGGGGCGAACCCGCCGCGGCGCTGCCGCCGCTGGAGGAGGCGCTGGCGCTGCACCGGGAGGGCACGGACCCGTTCGGCGTGCCGCTCGCCCTGGTCCAGCTGGCCACGGTGCACGCCACCCTGGGCGATCTGGACCGGGCGATGGCGTACGCCGAGGAGTGCATCGCGCTCAGCGAGGCCGCCTCCGAGCGCTGGTGCGCCGCCATGGCGCGCTGGGTGGAGGCCCTGGTCCAGTGGCAGCTCGGACACGCGACCCGGGCGCGCACGTACGCCCGCGACGTGCTTCGGCTCAAGGAACCCTTCGGCGACAGGATGGGCATGGCGATGTCGGTCGAGGTGGTCGCGTGGGCCGAGTCCGACGCGGGCCGCGCCGCGGAGGCCGCCCGGCTCCTCGGCGCGGTGCAGGCGGCGCTCGACTCGATCGGTGCGAGCCTCTTCGGCCACCTGCACGAGGACCACGACCGCTGCCTGGCACGGACCCGCGCGGCGCTCGGCGAGGCCGCCTTCGGGCGGGCCCTCGAGGAGGGTTCGACGCTGCGCTTCGACGAGGCGGTCGCGCTCGCGGTCGGGCGACGTACGCCGACTCCCGCGGCCGCGGACGGTGACGAGGTCCGGCTGACCCGGCGGGAGAGCGAGATCGCCCAGCTGGTCGCCGAGGGCCTGACCGACCGTGAGATCGCCGAGCGGCTGGTGCTGGCCCGGCGCACTGCCGAGGGGCACGTCGCCCACATCCTCGGCAAGCTCAACGTCACGTCCCGGGACCAGGTGGCCGCCTGGGTGGCCGCCCAACGACAGGAACAGCGATCGGAACAGCGAACGGACTAGACCGCTGGGCCGCGGCATCTCTGGCGAATCCCCAGTCTTGGGGAAGGGGGGCTGACCATCCCGCGTGTCTTGTGCAGCATGGCGGGTGCTCATCGCGTTGCCTGGAGAGGGAGCCACGTTGTCCGCGAAGCTGCTTCGTCATGCCCGCTGGACGGGGGGAGTCCTGGCGGGAGTGCTGGTCGCCGCCCTGTTCGCCGTCGGCCCGACCGCGTCCGCGTCCACGCAGACGAACGTCGCCTGGTCGTCGTACCTCGCCGGCTGGACCGATGAGTTCGTGCCGACCAGCGACAACGACTGTGTCGCCGGCCGCGACACCTGTCTCAAGGCGACGCTCAAGGAGCTGGCGCGGATCGCCGACGGCACGGCGAAGAGCTGCTCGCACGACGCGGTCTTCTCCCGTGCCTACCTGCGCATGACGCAGACCTACGGGTGGAGCCGCGACATCCCCGGCTACTACCAGGACGTGCCGTTCGCCAACCACCAGGACGCCGTCTTCGCGAAGTACTACACCGACGCCTACTACGCCTACCAGTCGGGTGACCGCGCCTCGGTGCCGGAGGCGTGGCGCATCGCCTTCGACGCCTCGCGGGACAAGCAGGTCAGCGCCACCGGGAGCCTGCTGCTCGGCATGAACGCCCACATCAACCGCGACCTGCCGTTCGTCCTCGCCGCTGTCGGGCTGGTCGCGCCGGACGGGTCGTCGCGCAAGCCCGACTACGACGCGGTCGAGAAGTGGCTCTACACCGCCACCGAGCCGCTGCTGGCCGAGTTCGCCGCCCGCTTCGACCCCACGGCTGACGACGGGAACGACCCCTTCGGGCTCAGCAACCTCGCCCTGTTCCAGCTCGTCTCCGGATGGCGCGAGGCCGCCTGGCGCAACGCCGAGGCGCTGGTGTCGGCGCCGACGGCGGAGGCGCGCGCCACGGTCGCCGCGTCGATCGAGGCCGAGGCCACGGACGGGGCGAAGACCCTGCTGGCAACGCAGTCCTACACCCCGCCGCTCACGTCGTCGGGTCCCCGGGACCAGTGGTGCGCCGCGCACCACGACGACTCGCCGCCGCTGTCGTACGACTTCGGCAAGGCGAAGCCCTACGGCTACTAGACGACTGCCGTCCATGCGGTACCCGACGCAGCAGCCGACCCCACATCCGTGGCTGGCCGTGGTCCCGGCGCGTCCGGGTGAGCCCTTGCTCGGGCGGCGCCAGGAGCTCGCCGACCTGCGGCGGACACTGGGTTCGGCGCGGCTGGTCACGCTCACCGGGCCGGCCGGGATCGGCAAGACGACCCTGGCCCGTGCCGCGGCGGCCGACCACGAGCGGGCGCGCCGGGAGGAGACGTGGGCGGTCGACCTCGCCGACCTGGTCGATCCCGACCTCCTGGGGCACTCGGTGGCCGGCGCGTTCGGGGTCCGGCTGCCGTACGGCGCCGCGAGGGCCACTGATGTCGCCGCCGCGGTCGCCGACCGAGCCGGTCTGCTGGTGCTCGACGGGTGCGCGGCGATGCTCGACGCGGCGGCGGAGCTGGTGACGGTGCTGCTCGCCGCGGCGCCCCGGCTGCGGGTGCTGGTCACGTCCCCGCGACAGCTCGGCGTGACCGGTGAGATCGTGCTGCCGGTCGGGCCGCTGCCGGCCGACGAGGCGCAGGCGCTCTTCGCCGCCCGGGCGGCCGCCGCGCTGCCGTCGTTCCGGCTCACCGAGGACAACGCCGCCGCGGTCGCGGAGCTCTGCGAGGCGCTCGAGGGGGTTCCGCTCGCCGTCGAGCTGGCGGCGGCCCGGATCCTCGTGCTGTCGCCCCAGGGCATCCTCGACCGGCTGTGCAATCGGCTGGGCAATCGGGCGGGCGACCGGCAGCGGCTGCTCGCCAAGGGTGCACGGGACGCTCCGCCGCGGCAGCGCTCGCTGCGCGCCTCGCTGGAGGCGAGCAGCGACCTGTGCACGCCCGACGAGCGGCTGCTCTGGGCCCGGCTGTCGGTCTTCACCGGCGGGTTCCCCCTGGAGGCCGCCGAGGTGGTGTGCGCCGGCGACGGCATCGACGAGGCGGACGTGCTCGACCTCGTCGACGGGCTGCTGGAGAAGTCGGTGCTCACGCGCGAGGACGACGGCGCGTCGTACGTGCGCTTCCGCATGCTGGAGTCGCTGCGCGAGTACGCCGCCGAGCAGCTGACCGCGAAGCAGGAGAAGGCCGGACGGGACCGGCACCTGGCGTGGTGCGCGCTCCTGGTCCGCGCCGCCACGGACGGGTCCTTCGGCCCCGAGCAGGTCGGGTGGTACCGCACCCTGCGCCGCGAGCACGGCAACCTGCGCGAGGCGCTCCGCCACGCCCTCGGAGATCCCCACGACGCGGGGAAGGCCCTGGAGATGGTGACCGCGCTCGAGCCGTACTGGACGGTGACCGGTCGGCTGGGCGAGGCCCGGCACTGGCTGGCGCGGGCGTCGGCGGTCGCCGAGGCCGACCCGGGCACCCGGGCCCGGGCGCTCGCGACGGCGGCCTGGACGGCGACCCTGCAGGGGGAGCCGGCCACCGGCCGGTCGCTGCTGGACGAGGCCGAGGCGCTGCTCGCCGGTGGTGCCACCGACGACGCCGTCCGTGCTCGCGTGCTCGTCGCGCGCGCCGTCGAGAGAAGCTGGTGTGGCAGCCCCGCCGAGGCGCTGGCGCCGCTGGAGCAGGCCGTGACCGCCGTACGCGCAGCCGGCGATCCGCCGCTGGAGTCCGGGGTGCTGCTGGTCCTGGCCCTGTGCCGCAGCTTCGCGGGCGACCTCGACGGCGCCGGCGCCGCGCTGCAGGCCTGTGTCGACCTCACCGACCCTGCCGGCGAGGTCCACGTCCGGTCCTACGCGCTGGCCGCGCTCGGGATGCTGGCCCTGCTGCGTGGCGAGCCGGACACGGCCGCCGACCTCGAGCGGCGGGCCCTGAAGATGACGATGGACCTCGGCGACCGCTCGGCCACGGCGTTCGTCCTCGAGGTGCTGGCCTGGGTCGCCGCCGCCGAGCGGCGCCGGGAGCGCGCCGCGACGCTGCTCGGTGCCGCCGACGCACGGTGGCGACACCTGGGCGTGGACCCCGACGCCGTGCCGTACCTGTCGTCGAACCGGCGGCGCAGCGAGCAGCACGTCGGTATCGACCGTGACGACGCCGCCTTCCGTACGGCGTTCCGGCGCGGCGCGGCGCTGTCCGACGAGCAGGTCCTCGCCCTGGCGCTGGAGCAGTCTCCGCCGGAGGAGGCGCCGGAGGAGGAGGTCCCGCTGACCCGGCGGGAGCTCGAGGTGGCCAGGCTCGTCGGGTGCGGACTCTCCAACCGGGAGATGGCCGACCAGCTGAAGATCTCCCAGCGCACCGTGGAGAGCCACGTCGAGAACACCCTGCGCAAGCTCGGCTTCGGGTCGCGCACCCAGGTGGCCGCGTGGGTGGTCGAGCGGGAGGCGCGCCGCCGCTGAGCCAGCACCGCTGGTCAGGCCGGGGCGGCGGTGGCGGGGGGCGCGACCTCCAGCCGGTCCGTGACTCCGCACAGGTGCATGAACCGCCAGATGAACGAGCTGGCCCGGACGACCGCGACGTCTCGGCCCTGGGCCTCATGGATCCGCCGGAAGTTCACCAGCGCCCGGAGGCCGGCGAGGTCACAGAACCTCAGCTCACCCAGGTCGACCAGGACCGTCGTCAGGTCCGGCCGCGAGGAGTAGTCGTCCAGGGGCACCTCCTCGGCGCTGCTCAGGTCGAGCTCGCCGCTCAGGGCGAGGAACAGGCAGGGGGACTCGGGGACAAGCGAGGCCTGCAACAGGTTGGGTCGCTGTAGGGGCTCGGGCATCGCAGCATCACTCCAGGGGCAGTCCGAGAAGGGCTCTGATGAACATCGATCGTGGCGCACCCCACACGATCCGGCCTCCGCGGGACTACGGAGTCCACTACGTATCTCCACTCCGTATGTCCCGACGATCCGTCACGCGGCCGGCCGGACTGCCTAGGGCCCGCCGACCAGGCTGTACGTCCAGACGCGTCCCTCGTCGTCCCGGACGTAGATGAGGACCGGGTCCCGCCCGTGCAGGCCGATCGGCACCAGGACCGTGCCGCCACCCTCGGTCTCACCGGCAGGCTCGAGCCCCGAAGGGACTTCGGTGCCGGGTGCACGCTCGCTTCGGTCGTAGTCCCGGCCGAGCGCGGTCAGCCGATTCGGCGTCTCGGTGGCCGTGAGCCGCCACTCGCCGTAGGTGTCATGGATCCGCACGACTCGAACGGCGAGGGCCATCACGGCAACGGTCCCGACGATCGCGGCCAGGAGCACCAGTCTCTTCACGAGCGGCAGGTTACGTACAGCACCGGATCCTGGGGGCGCGACGTCGGCATGTTCCGCCCGTGGCGAACGCGCCGCGTGGAAGGATCGACGCGATGGACGACATGGACTGCGACAACTGCGGCGCCAGGATGCGCTGGGAGACCTCACACTCGCGCTGCGACCGGTGCGGGTACATCCGCCCGTGCTGTGAAGGTGCCCCGGTGACGGCGAGCTGCGTGGTGCCGCGCGCCGAGTAGCGGCTGAGGACCTTCAGCCCTGTCAGCCCCTTGGGCGCCCGCACAGGGTGGACCGCATGAAGGTAGCGGAGATGGTGAACAGCGCCCGGGACGTGATCACGGTCAAGCGGGTCTTCGGCGAACCGGTCGAGAAGGACGGTCTCACCCTCATCCCGGCGGCCGTCGTCTCCGGGGGCGCCGGCGGCGGGACCGGCCACGACGAGAAGGGCCAGGAGGGCGAGGGCGGCGGCTTCGGCGTCGCCAGCCGACCGGCCGGCGCCTACGTGATCAAGGACGGGCACGTCAGCTGGCGGCCCGCGGTGGACGTCAACCGGATCATCACGATCGTGGGCGCCGTGGCGATCGCGTACCTGCTCAGCAGGCCGCGGATGGTCCGGGCCCGCTCCGCCGCGGCCAAGTGGCAGATGCTCGCCGAGCGCCGGCGCTACCGGCGCGGGGCCCGGTCGACCGCACCGACGAGCTAGTCGAGGCCGAGCAGCCTCGGCAGGTCGTCGCGCAGGTGCTCGGGCTGCAGGCCGAGGTCGTGGAAGTCGTCGACGCCGGCCCACATCAGCTCGAAGCTGTTGTCGGGGCCGTGCGCCTCGAGCTCCGGCCCGGACAGCTCGGGCGTGCCCTCCACGTCGGTCATCAGGAAGTAGCGCGCCTCCCGCCCGTTGTGCTCGGCCGCGAGCAGCTCGAAGTCCACGCGGGCCTGCAGGGTGCTCTCCTCCCACAGCTCGCGCACGCGGCCTGCTCGAAGCTCTCGCCGGGCTCGACGCTGCCGCCGGGCAGCACGGCGTAGTCCCGGCCGTCGCAATGGCGCCTGATCACCAGCAGCTCGCGTCCGCGTCGTACGACGGCGACCGCACGCGGTCCGGACGGGGTGGAGTCGGCGTTCACGCCGGTCAATGTGTCACACGACCCCGCCCGTCGTCCCAGGATCTGGCGCCCGATCCGCCCGTGACGAGGACGTCGTCTCCGCTCGGCCCGGTGGATCGAGGCTGAGCCCTCCTCAGCCCCCCGAGGAGCCGACGTCCGACCACGAGGCCTTCGCGCCGCTGTGCCCGATGCGGACCACCTGCACCATCGCACCCGAGGCGGCCACGATGGTGACGCCGGCGACCACCATCGCCAGCCAGGGCGCCGCCCACGCCGGACGCGCGCCGGTGGAGCGGGCGACGGTTCGGGCCAGCACCATCACGGCCACGACACCGACCGCGAGCGCGATGACCCACGGCGTCAGCTGGCCGCCCATCTCCGCGTGCTTCTCCGTCAGCGCGGTCTCGGGGACCCGCTCCTCGAGCGACTCCCCACTGCCGGTGGCCAGCGGCACGAGCGCCACGTCGAGGACCGCGCCGGCGGCGACCAGCCACCCGACGTGCGACCGGGCCCAGGGCCACACCGCGACCAGGACCGCTCCCACGGCTGTCAGCGGGACGAGCACCACCACGGCGTGCACGATCAGGGGGTGGGCGGGGATCCCGGAGATGTTGTCCACGCGGGGGTCTCCTTCAGGACGCCTGGGTCTCCTCGTCGCTGGCCACGCCGATCACGTTGGTGATCACCTCCGCGAAGCGGCGGGGGTCGGCGAGCAGCCAGCTGTGGTTGCCCGGGACGGTGACCACCTCGGGGCCGCCGAGGGCGACCGCGAGGGACTCCGCGCACGCCCAGGGGAGCACGCTGTCGTCGCGGCCCCAGACGATGACGACGGGCAGTCCGCGCTGCTTGAGCTCCTCCAGCTCGTCGGCCAGGTTGGCGTCGCGGGCCAGCCGGCCCACCTTCCACAGCGTCGTGGGGTGCAGCAGGAAGTTCGGCACCGCGTCGGCGGCGATCACCGGCACCACCCGGGTGAACGAGCGCACCGAGAGCGCGTGCGCGGCCAGGTGCAGCCCCCAGTCCCAGATCGGCCGGTCCGCCAGCAGCACCGGCAGCTCCCCGCGGTTGGCCCACACCGACCCGCCGATCGAGTTGACCAGGACCAGCTGCGCGACGGCGTCGGGGTGGTCGTGGGCCGTGCGCAGGGCGACGCCGCCGCCGAACGAGTGGCCCACCAGGGTGACCGGCTCGTCCACGCCGTGCTCGGTGAGGAACGCGGAGACCCAGTCGGCGTACCCCTCGAGGCTGAACTGCTCGGCCGGCAGCGGCACGGTGCCGCCGAAACCGGGCAGCGCCGGCGCGAACACACGGACCCCGCGGCCGACGAGCTGCTCCAGGCCGTGCCGGTAGGTGCGGTGCGAGAGGCCCCAGCCGTGCAGGAAGACCACGGGCGGGCCGTCCCCGGCGACGCCGTACGACGCGGGCCGGCCTTCGACCAGCATCGTGCGCCAGGCCATCTGTGTCCTCATGCTCGGACCTCCTCATCGAGGGCCCGAGCCTCTGAGCCGAGTGTGACGCGGTGTCGCGCGACACAGGGGGTCCGTAAGTCCTGACCTGAGGGACCTGTGGGCACCTGTCAACGAGTGAGGAACGCGATACAGGAGCGCATCGTGCGCAGCTCCGGGTAGTCGTCCTCGTCGATCCGCACCCCGGTCGTGGAGCTGAGCTGCTCGACGAAGGAGAGGAAGTCCAGGGAGTCCAGCTCCAGCTCGGAGCGCAGGACGCCGTCGTCACCGACCTCCTCGAGGTCGGCGTCCGGGACGATCCGCAGCAGCGCGTCGGCGACGGCCTCGCGCGCCCGGGCTTCGGTGAGGGTGGTGGGGCCGGGCCCCGGGTCAGGCATGGTCACAGGTCCTCCGGGTGCTGGAGACGCTCGTCGACGGCCGCGAGGAAGCGGCCGCCGGTGAAGCCGTCGGTGGCGCGGTGGTCGGCGGCGAGGGTGGCCACCGTCAGCGGGCGGACGCCGAGCAGCCCGTCGACGGCCCACGGCCGCTCGGCGACCCGGCCGAAGCCGACCAGCGCCACCTGCGGCGGGTAGATCACGCCGTGCACCGACTCGACCCCCTGCTCGCCGAGGTTGGTCACGGTCAGCGTGGGGTCGCTCAGCTCGGAGCCGCGGAGCCGGCCGGCGCGGGCCCGGGTGACGAGGTCGCGCATCCCGGCCATCAGCTCCACGACGCTCTGCTTGTCGGCGTCGTGCAGCGCCGGGGCGACGAGCCCGCCGCCGCGCAGCGAGACCGCGACCCCGAGGTGGATCCCGGCGCCGGGCCGGAACCCGTCGTCGACCCAGAAGCCGTTGAGCGCCGGGTTCGAGGCCGCGGCGAGCGCGGTCGCCTTGAGCAGCAGGGCCGCGGGGACCAGGCGCTCGGTGACGGGCAGGTCCCGGTTGCGCTCGCGCATCCAGGCCAGCGCCCGGGCGAGGTCGATGGTGGCGGTCAGGTAGTAGTGCGGGATCTCCCGCTTGGACCGGGCCATCACGGTCGCGATCGTGCGGCGCATCTCCTCGCGGCGCGCGGCCTGGCCGGACGCCGGGGGCTTCGCCGACGGGGGCCTGCGCGGTGGCCGCCGCCCGGACGTCGGCGGCCCGGACCGGTCGGGTCGACGGGGCCGGCACGTGGTCGAGGTCGACGCCGAGCTCGCGGGCCAGCCTCCGGGCGTACGGCGTGACGCGGGCGGCCCGTGGCTCCGGGTGCGCGGCGGCGCGGTCGACGTCGGCGCGGGTGATGGTGCCGCCCCGGCCGGTGCCGCGGACGGTGGTGAGGTCGACGCCGAGCTTCTCGGCCTCGCGGCGCACGAGCGGTGAGCTCACGTGCGGGGCGTGGGGTGGGTGCGGGGCGACGGGAGCGGACGGCGGGGTCGGAGCGGGCACCGGGGCCGGAGCCGGTGCCGGTGCGGGCGCCGCAGCGGCCGGCGCTGCCGGCTCGGCACCCAGCGGGCCCATGGTGGCCAGGACCGCCCCGACCGGGACCTTGGTGCCGGGCTCGACGACGAGGTCCTGCACCACGCCGTCGGCGAAGCTCTCGACCTCGACGGCCGCCTTGGAGGTGTCGACGACCGCGAGGATGTCGCCCTTGTGCACCTTGTCCCCGGGCTTGACCAGCCACTCCAGCAGCGTGCCCTCGTCCATGTCCGCGCCCAGCGACGGCATCGTGAAGTCGCTCATCCACCCTCCCGGGTGCGCCGCGCGGCGGCCGCGATCGTCTCGGGCTGCGGCAGCGCCGCCTCCTCGAGGTGTCGCGGGTAGGGCAGCGGGACCTCGGCGGTGCAGACCCGCTCCACGGGGGCGTCGAGCTCGTAGAACGCCTGCTCGGTGATCCGCGCGCTGATCTCGGCGGAGAGGCTGCCGCTGCGCCAGCCCTCGTCGACGACGACGGCGGCGTGGGTACGGCGTACCGACGCCAGGATCGTCGCGTCGTCCAGCGGCCGGAGCGTGCGCAGGTCGATCACCTCGGCCGAGAGGCCGTCGGCCGCCAGCAGCTCGGCGGCGGTCAGCGCCTTGGCGACGCAGCCGCCGTACGCGATGACCGTGACGTCGTCGCCGGCCCGCCGCACCGCCGCGCGGTCGATGTCCACCGCCCCGGCGTCCTCGGCCAGCTCGCCCTTGAGGTTGTAGAGCGTCCCGTGCTCGAAGATCAGCACCGGGTCCGGGTCGGCCAGCGCGGTCGCGAGCATGCCGCGCGCGTCCTCCAGCGTCGTCGGGGCGAGGACCCGCAGCCCGGGGATGTGCGCGTACCACCCCTCGAGGCTGTGGGAGTGCTGGGCGGCGAGCTGGCGGCCGGCGCCGGTGGTCATCCGGATCACCAGCGGCACGTTGAACTGGCCGCCGGACATGTGCAGCAGCGAGGCGGCGTTGTTGAGGATCTGGTCGAGCGCCAGCAGGCTGAAGTTGACGGTCATGATCTCGACGATCGGCCGCATCCCGCCGATGGCGGCACCGATGCCGGCGCCGACGAACCCCGACTCCGACAGCGGGGTGTCCCGGATCCGCTCCGGGCCGAACTCCTCCAGCAGCCCGAGGCTGACCGCGAAGCAGCCGCCGTAGCTGCCGACGTCCTCGCCCATCAGGAAGACCCGGTCGTCGGCGCGCATCGCCTCCCGCATCGCCTCGCGCATGGCTTCGCGGTACGTCGTCTCCGCGGTCGGCACGGGTCACTCACCGCCCGCCGGGCTCACCACGAAGCGGGTCAGGTCCTCGACCGGCTCCTCCGGCGCCTGGTCGGCGGTCTCCACCGCCCGGTCCAGCAGCGCGGCGACCTCTTTCTCGAGCGCGGCGAGCTCGTCCTCGTCGAGCTGGCCCTCCTTCTGCATCAGCTCCTGGAAGCCGAGGAGCGGGTCGTGCGCCCGCCAGGCCGCGATCTCGTCCTTGGTGCGGTACCGGTCCGGGTCGTACATCGAGTGCGCCCGGAACCGGTAGGTGCGCAGCTCCAGGAACACCGGCGCGCCGCCGCCGCGGATCTCCTCGACCGCCCGGGTGGCGGCGTCCTCCACGGCCAGCACGTCCATCCCGTCGACCGGCCAGGCCGCCATGCCGTACGACGAGGCGCGCAGCGCGAGGTCGGTCTGGGCGTGCTCCTTGGCCAGCGAGGTGCCCATGGCGTAGCGGTTGTTCTCGCAGCAGAAGAGGACCGGCAGCCGCCACAGGGCGGCCAGGTTCATCGCCTCGTGGAACTCGCCCTCGGCCACCGCGCCGTCGCCGAAGAAGCACGCGGTCACGCGGTCCCGGCCCTGCATCCGGTCCGCGAGCGCGAGCCCGACCGCCAGCGGGATGCCGCCGGCGACGACGGCGTTGCCGCCCACGAAGTTCGTCTCCTTGTGGAACAGGTGCATCGAGCCGCCGCGACCGCGGCTGCACCCGGTCTGCCGGCCGAACATCTCCGCCATCACCGAGTCCAGCGGCACCCCGCGGGCCAGGGCGTGTCCGTGCTCGCGGTAGGTCGACACCACCGCGTCGTCGGGCCGCAGCGCCGACATCACCCCGGTGGCCACCGCCTCCTCGCCGACGTAGAGGTGCAGGAAGCCGCGGATCCGGGTGGCGCTGTAGAGCTCGGCGCAGAGCTCCTCGAAGCGCCGGATCAGGAGCATCGTGCGCAGCAGCTCCTGGTGGTGCTTGGTCTGTGAGGGCTGGGCGCTCACGGGGTCCGCTCCAGGGTCGACAGGTCACCCTCGGGGAGCCCGAGCTCGCGGGCCTTGAGCAGCCGCCGCATCACCTTGCCGCTGCTGGTGTGCGGCAGGTGCTGGTCGAAGTCGATCTCCTTGGGGGCCAGCCCGCCGAGCCGTCGCCGCCCGAACGCGAGCAGCTCCCGGCGCAGCTCCTCGGTCGGCTCGAAGCCGTGGCGCAGCGTCACGAACGCCTTGACGACCTCGCCGGCGACCGGGTCGGGCTTGCCGATCACCCCGGACTCGACGACGGCGGGGTGCTCCATCAGCGCGGTCTCCACCTCGAACGGGCCGATCAGGTGGCCCGCGGACTTGATCACGTCGTCGGCGCGGCCGACGAACCAGACGTAGCCGTCCTCGTCGGTGCGGGCGAGGTCCCCGCTGACGTACCAGCCGCCGGCGAAGCAGGCCTGGTAGCGCTCCTCCTCGCCGAGGTAGCCGCGGAACATCGAGGGCCAGCCCGGCCGCAGCGCGAGCTCCCCGGTCACCCCGGGGTCGGCGACCCGCACCTCCCCGTCCTCGACGAGCGCCCGGCCGTTCTCGCCGCGGACCAGCACCGCGGCCTCGATGCCGGGCATCGGCCGGCCCATCGAGCCGGGCCGGATCTCCATGCCGGGGTAGTTGCTGACCATGATCGCGCCGGTCTCGGTCTGCCACCAGTTGTCGTGGATCGGCTTGCCGTAGGCCTCCATCCCCCAGGTGACGACCTCGGGGTTGAGGGCCTCGCCGACGCTCGCGATGTGCCGCAGGGCCGAGAGGTCGTGCGCCTGCGCCGCGTCCGCGCCGTACTTGAGCAGCATCCGCAGCGCGGTGGGTGCGGTGTACCAGACGTTGACCCGGTGCACGTCGAGCAGCCGGTACCAGGCCCGGGCGTCGAACTCCCCGGCGTAGCTGATCAGCGTGGCGCCGTGCGTGAGCGGCGCGATGATGCCGTACGACGTGCCGGTCACCCAGCCCGGATCGGCGGTGCACCAGAAGACGTCGCCGGCGTGGAGGTCGAGGGCGAACCGCGCCGTGGCGTGGTGGGCGACCACGGCCTCGTGCACGTGGACCGCGCCCTTGGGCTTGCCGGTGGTGCCGCTGGTGAAGTGCAGCAGCGCCGGGTCCTCGGGGTCCGTCGGCGGGATGGTGAACTCCTCGGAGGCGAGGGCCATCAGGCCGGTGAGGCTGGCGGTGCGCTCGTCGGTCGGCTCGCCCACCACCAGCACGTGCTCCAGCGACGGCAGGTCGTCGAGCAGCCCGGCCACCTTGCGTCGGTGCAGCGAGGGGGTGGTGACCAGGACACGGGCGCCGCTGAGGCGCAGCCGCTCCCGGATCGGCTCCGGGCCGAAGGAGGAGAACAGCGGCGAGAACACCGCGCCCCGCTTGAGCGTGCCCATCGCGGCGACGTACTGCTCCTGCTGGCGCCCGAGCAGGGTCATCACCCGGTCGCCCTTCCCGATGCCGAGCTCGGTGAGCACGTTGGCGAACCGGTTGGTCTCGCGGCGCAGCTGCTCGTACGTCGTGGTGCTGACGACCCCGTCCTCCTCGACGCAGCGCAGCGCGACCCGGTCGCCGTCTCCCGCGTCGACGTGCCGGTCGACCGCCTCGTGCGCGATGTTGAGGCCGCGCCCGCCGGGCAGCCCGGCCAGCTCGGCCCGGGCCCGCTCCCAGGTGAAGGTGCGGCGGAGCTCGTCGTACGACGGCGAGGTCAGGTGCGGCACGGGCTGCTCCTTCCGGGTGCCGCCAGTCAACGGTGCGGCGCCGGGTGGGTGCAGGGTCGAAGGTCGGCTCCCGGGAGGGCCATGGGTCAGCGGGTCGCTCAGTCGCCGTGGGGGACGAACTCGATCGAGGCGACCATCGACCGGAGCTGGTCCAACGTCCCTGCGGGCGTGCCCGGCAGGTGGGAGGCCATCACGAGCAGCGGGTCTCCCTCGACGTCGACGACCCACATCTCGAGGTCCGCCCTCGGGCCCGGGGAGCTGATGACGCCGTTGTCGACGGTGTCGATCAGATCGAGGTCGGCCCCGGCCGGGCAGCGCGCCTCGGGCGTGGTCCGCAGCTGCAGGTGGGTGGTGGGAAGACCGAAGCGCTGCACCGGCTCGGGCGCAGTGACGAGGTGCATCCGGGGCATCCGGGCCAGGGCCCCGACCAGCTCGTAGGCCGACCCGTTGGGGGTCGGGGTCCGCCAGGACTCCCGGCGACCGCACGGGTACGACATGACGCCGGTGACGTCCAGCACCACGAGGCCGGCGAACCCCTGGCCGTCCCAGCGCACCGGGCCCTCCGCGGCGTACCAGCCGTCGAACGCCGTGACCCGGACCGTGACGTCGTCGCGCTGCCAGGACGGCTGGAGCTCGTAGACGGCCCGCTCGAGCGGGGGTGTGTCGTCCCGGGCGGTCGCGTCGGGGAAGCGGACGTCCGGCCAGCGCCGGACCTCGAGGCCCGCCGCGGCGGCGGGTGACACGGCGGAGTGCCGGTTCGAGGGGTCCTGCAGGAGGGACAGGACCCCGACGGACAGGGCGACGAGGACCGCCACCAGGACGAGGATCCCGCGACGGTGGGCCGACATCGCACGAGCGACGGTCCGGCCTCGTGAGGGGCGGTCACGCCCCTGGCTCAGGGTCTCCCTCTGCTCGTCCATGCCGTGCCTCCACGATGGCGCTACGGGTGGTGACCCGCGACCGGGTCCCGGGTCCTGACGTTCGGGGTGAGGTGGGCGAGGAACCAGTCCCGGGCGAGGGCGGCCACCCGGTCCATGGCTCCGGGCTCCTCGAAGAGGTGGGTGGCGCCGGGCACCACGACCAGGGTCGCCACCTCCAGCCGCTCCTGGGCCTGCCGGTTGAGCTGCAGCACCGCCTGGTCCTGACCGCCGACGATCAGCAGCGTCGGCGCCCGGACCCGGGCGAGGTGTCCGGCGGCGAGGTCGGGACGCCCGCCCCGGGAGACCACCGCGGAGACGTCCAGCACGGCGTCGGTCGCGGTGACGAGGGCGGCGGCCGCGCCCGTGCTCGCGCCGAACAGGCCCAGCGGCAGGCTGCGGCACCCCGGCTGCTCCCGCAGCCAGGTGCAGGCGGCGACCAGGCGGCGGGCGAGGACGTCGATGTCGAAGACGAGGGAGCGGTCGCCCTCCTCGCTCTCGCTGAGCAGGTCCAGCAGCAGGGTGCCCAGGCCGGCGTCGCCGAGGACCTGCGCGACCCGACGGTTGCGCGGGCTCAGCCGGCTGCTGCCGCTGCCGTGCGCGAAGGCGACCAGGCCGCGCGGCCGGGGCGGGACGTCGAGGATGCCGGCCAGTGGCTGCGGCGCCCCGGGCACCGGGACGAGGACGTCGCGCGGCGTACCCGGGCCGGGGTCTGCCACCACCGGCTCCGCGGTGTCGGAGGTCCACGTGGCCCGGTCGAGCAGCGCCACCACCTCCTCGTCGGCGACCTGCCCGAAGTTGCGGTAGACCTGCCCGACGGCCCAGAACGGGTACGGCGTGTCGAGGCAGACCATGTCGTCGACCTCGCTCCGCATCTCGGTGACGGTGCGGGTCGACGCGACGGGCACGGCCAGGACCACCGCGCGGGCGCCGTGGGCGCGGGCCACCTGGCAGGCGGCCCGGGCGGTGGCGCCGGTCGCCACGCCGTCGTCGACGACCAGGGCCAGCCGGTTCTCCAGGGAGATCCGCGGCCTGGTCCCGCGCAGCCGTTGCACCCGGGACTCCAGCTCGGCGCGACCGGCCCGCTCCAGCTCGTCCATCTGGTCGCCGGTGAGCCGGGTGCTGGCCAGCACGTCCCGGTTGACGACGAGGACGCCGTCCTCGCCGACCGCCCCGACCGCCAGCTCGGGCTGGAACGGCACCCCGAGCTTGCGGACCAGGATGACGTCGAGCGGCGCGCGCAGCCGCCGGGCGACCTCGAAGGCCACGGGGACGCCGCCCCGCGGCAGGCCCAGGACGACGGGGTCCTCGTCGCGGTACGCGTCGACTGCCCGCGCCAGCTGACGGCCGGCGTCGGCACGGTCCTCGAACATCACGGTTGGGTCACCTCCCGGTAACGGGCCGACCCATTCACGCTCTGCCCGACAGGTCTCCTTCGCTAGGGGCGTTCGGCCCGTAGGGCTGGACGTGTCCGGGCAGCCGCAGCGTGAGCCGGGCGCCGCCCAGCTGGGAGCTCCCCGCGGCGACCGCGCCGGAGTGCCGGGACGCCACCTGCCGCACGATCGAGAGCCCGAGCCCCGAACCGGGCATCGAGCGGGACTCCTGGGACCGGTAGAAGCGGTCGAACACGTGCGGCAGGTCGGCCGGCGCGATGCCGGGGCCCTGGTCCTCCACGGTGAGCACGCCGTGGCTGAGCCGGACGGTGACCGTGCCGTCCGGGGGGCTCCACTTGGCGGCGTTGTCGAGGAGGTTGGTGATGGCCCGCTCGAGGGCGGCGGGCTCGCCGACCACCCACCACGGGTTGCTCGCCACGTCGAAGGTGACGCCCGGGGCGCGCCGGCGGACCCGGGCGACGGCCCGGTCCACGACCTCCGAGAGGTCCACGCACTCGACCACGTGCGTCAGCGGCTCGTCGCGGGCCAGCTCGACCAGGTCGCCGATCAGGGTGGTGAGCTCCTCGATCTGGGCGCGGACGTCCTCCAGCAGCTCCCGCCGGGCCTCCTCGGGCAGGGCGTGGCTCCCGCCCGGCCCGTCGGCCTGGGCGAGCAGGTCGAGGTTGGTGCGCAGCGAGGTGAGCGGCGTGCGCAGCTCGTGCCCGGCGTCGGCGACCAGCTGGCGCTGTCGGTCCCGGGACGCCGACAGCGCGGTCAGCATCTGGTTGAAGGCGGTGGCCAGCCGGGCGATCTCGTCGTCGCCCTCCACGGGGAGCGGGGTGAGGTCCTCGGTCCGGGCGATGTGCTCGACCGAGGTGGTCAGCCGGCGGACCGGGCGCAGCCCGTTGCGTGCCACGCCCCACCCGGCCATGCCCGCCGCGATCACGCCCGCGGCGCCGAAGAGGAGCATCACCGCGCCGAGCCGTTCGAGGACCCGCTGCTGGGGGCCGAGCGGCTGCGCCAGGACCAGCGCGCCGCCGGTCTCGGTCGGGACGGCGACGACCCGGTAGTCGATCCCGCCGGCGCTGATCGTGCGGATGCTGTAGGAGGAGCGGTGGTCGACGACGTCGACCTCCTGCTGGCCGAGGCTCAGCTTCGGGCCCCGGTCGATGGAGCGGGTCTGGTGGGCGGCGTTGATGTACCCGATCCGGACGTCGGCGGCCCCGAGCTCGGCCGACGGGATCGGGGACTCGGAGCTCAGGAGCTCGGAGAGCGCGTTGGAGCTCGCCGCCTGGTGCGCCCGGTCGAGCAGGGACTGGTCGAGCGTCGACTGCAGCTGCATCCGCACCGTGACGTAGGCGCCCATCGCCACGAACGCGACCGCGACACCGACCGCGATCGTGGTCAGCAGGGTGACCCGGCTGGCGAGCGAGCGCCGGTAGTGCCAGCGGCGGTCGTCGCCCCCCTCCTCGTTCGACACGGTCCCGACCGGCACCGTCCCCGGGGGCACCGTCCGGCCGTCCGGTGGCGGGGGAGGAGGAGTCAGCGAGCTCATGACTCCTTCAGCACGTAGCCCACGCCCCGGACCGTGTGGATCAGCCGCGGCTCGCCCTCGGCCTCGGTCTTGCGCCGCAGGTAGCCGACGTAGACCTCCAGCGAGTTGGCCGTGGTGGGGAAGTCGTAGCCCCACACCTCCTCGAGGATGAACGAGCGCTCGAGCACCCGCCGGGGCCGGCGCAGGAACATCTCGAGCAGCGTGAACTCGGTCCGGGTCAGCTCGACCGGCCGGTCCCCGCGGCGCACCTCGCGGGTGGCGATGTCCATGGTGAGGTCGGCGAAGGTGAGCGTCTCGTCGGCGGTCTCCTCCGGCGTGACCACCCGGCGCAGCAGGGCGCGCAGCCGGGCCAGCAGCTCCTGGAGCGCGAACGGCTTGGTGAGGTAGTCGTCGGCCCCCGCGTCGAGGCCCTCGACCCGGTCGCCGACCGCGTCCCGCGCGGTGAGGACCAGGATCGGTACGTCGTTGCCGGCGGCCCGCAGCGCCTTGGTCGCCTCGATGCCGTCGAGCCGCGGCATCATCACGTCCATGATCACCACGTCGGGCAGCGCCCCGGCCATGGAGGTGCTGAGCCCGGCGAGCGCCTCGGCGCCGTCGGCGGCCAGGCTCACGTCGTACCCGTTGAACTCCAGCGAGCGGCGCAGCGACTCACGCACGGCCTTGTCGTCGTCCACCACGAGGACGCGGGGCTTCGGCAGGCTCCCTGAGGACGGAGAGGCGGTCACGATCCCACTCTGCCAGCCCAGCCTGAGTCGGGACTGAGAGTTCGGCTCAGACGTAGCGGCGCGCCATGTCGGCGGCGCGGGCGCCGTAGCCGCCGCCGAAGAGGCAGGCGTGGACCAGCAGCGGGAAGAGCTGGTGGAGCCCGACCCGGTCCTGCCAGCCGTCGGCGAGCGGCGCGGCCTCGGCGTACGCGTCGAGGACCCGCGGCAGGTTCGGCAGCCCGAACAGCGCGAGCATCGCCAGGTCGGTCTCGCGGTGCCCGCCGTGCGCCGCCGGGTCGATGACGTGGGCCTGCCCGTCGACGCCCCACAGCACGTTGCCGTTCCAGAGGTCGCCGTGCAGCCGCGCCGGCGGCTCCTCCGGGACCAGGTCGGCCAGCCGCCCGAGGACCGCCTCGACCGCCGCCGCGTCGTCGTCGTCGATCGCGCCGCGGTCGCGGGCGAGCTTCAGGTAGGGCAGCACCCGGCGGCCGGCGAAGAACTCCGCCCAGGTGCCGGCGGTCCGGTTGGGCAGCGGCAGCCGGCCGATGTAGCCGTCGCGGTCCAGGCCGTACGACGGGGCGCCGGCGCCGTGCGTGGTCGCCAGCGCCCGGCCGAACGACGCGGCCGCGTCGACGGTGTTCTTGCCCGGCTCGACCCAGGCGAGGATCAGGCACTCGTGGTCGACCGCGAGCACCTCGGGGACCCGGACCCCGCCGGCCTCGGCGAGCCAGCGCAGCCCGCGGGCCTCGCTCTCGAAGAAGTCCGGCGGCGCGTGCGGGAGCGTCTTCATCAGCGCCGTGGTGCCGTTGTTGAGCCGGAGCCGGGTGGCGGTCGCGATGTCGCCGCCGGCGACGGGGGCCGTGGCCACCACGGCCGCGCCGAGGAGGTCCTCGGCGCGCCTGGCGACCAGCGGCTGCCTGGTCACCCGAGCTGTGTCCTCAGCTGGGCGACGATGGTCGCGGCCGTGCGCTCCACCATGGCGAGCACCTCCTCGAAACCGGCGTGCCCACCGTAGTACGGGTCCGGCACCTCGCCACCCGGTTCGGCCGGATCGAAGTCGCGGAACAGCCGGACCCGCCCGTCCTCGGTGGTCGAGCTCGTCGAGACCACGTCCGCCAGGTTCGCGCCGTCCATCGCCAGCACCAGGTCGAACTCGTCGAGCCAGGACGCGGCGAACTGCTGTGCCCGGTGCCGGGTGGGGTCGTAGCCGGCGGCGGCCAGGGTGGCGGCGGCGCGGTGGTCCATGGGGTGGCCGACGTGCCAGTCCCCGGTCCCCGAGCTGGCGACCGTGACCCGGTCGGCGAGTCCGGCCTCCTCCACCCGCGCGGTCAGCACGACGTCGGCCATCGGGGAGCGGCAGATGTTGCCGAGGCAGACCAGCGCGACGGCGTAGCGGCCGTCGGTGCGGGGTGCCGGCAGCGTCGGTCCGGGAGCGGTCACCGGCGACCCGCGTCCTTCTCCATGAGCCCGTCGACGACCCAGTCCACGATCGTGATCACGATCGCGCCGCCGACCGCGGTCCAGAAGCCCTCGACGTGGAAGCCGATGTCGAACTGGCCGGCCAGCCAGCTGGTGAGCATCAGCATGGCGGCGTTGATGACCAGCAGGAACAGGCCGAGGGTCAGGATGATGAACGGGATCGAGAGGATCTGCAGGACCGGCTTCACGAACGCCGAGACGACGCCGAGGATCAGCGAGACCAGCAGCAGCGGGACCAGCTTCTCCTGGAGCTCGGCGCTGCCGTGGGTGGGCCCCTCGAAGTAGATGCCCTCGAAGAGCCAGGTCGCGACGGCCAGCGAGATCGCCGTGCCGGCCAGCCAGGTGAGGAATCGCACGAGGCGATCCTAGGCGCCGTCAGTGCAGGTCGAGCGCGTCGAGGAGCGACTTCTCGGCGTCGGCGAGGTGCTGGCCGAGGTACGTCGAGGCCGCGTCGACGTCGCCGCGCTCCAGGAGCTGGACCAGGTGGGTGTGGGAGTCGGCCTGGTCGTGGGCGTTGCGGCGGATCCGGTCCACCTGGGCCAGCGCCAGCTTGAGCTCGACGACCAGGGCCTCGGCCATGTGCACGAGGCGCTCGGACCCGGTCAGCCCCACCAGGGACACGTGGAAGTCGAGGTGCCGCTCGTTGAGCTCCTGGTAGGTCCCGCCCGCGCGCACCGCGGAGGTGTAGGTGTCCAGGCTGGTCCGGACGTGGTCCCGGAGCTCCTCGGCGGCGACGGGCCAACGGCGTACGCCTGCCCCTTCCAGCACGGCCCGGGCCCGGCAGACGTCGCGGATCGAGTCGGGGTCGGGGGAGGCGACGGCCACCCCGCGGTTGGGCTCGCGCACCGCCAGCCCGTCGGCCACCAGCACCGACAGGGCCTCGCGGACCGTGGGCCGGGAGACGCCGAGGGAGTCGGCGAGGGCGACCTCGCGCAGCGGCGTGCCGGACTCCAGCTCGCCCTCGAACATCGCCCGGCGCAGCTCCTCGGCGATCCGGTCGACGGTCGAGGAGTGCTCGAGGCGCAGCGTCCCGAACTGCTCGCCCACGGTCTCTCCTCACGGTTGGGTCAGACCATTGTCGTCCAGGAGCCGCCCTCGCGTCGCACGTGCGTCCGGGCTGGGTAGCCTCGGCCCGTGTTCCCGGTCGGTGGGGTGGGCGTGATGCTGCTCGGCGTCGCGCTGTCCGGCCTGCTCTTCCTGCTGCTCGCGATGGCGACCCGGCACCGGCTCGGCACCGTGTCGGCCTTCGCGTTCGCCGGGCTGCTCTGGTCGGTGGTGGTGATCGCCTGCGTCACGCTGATCCCCGCCCAGGGCGCCCCGGGCGTGGTGTCGGCCGAGAGCCGGCTGTCGGGCTGCTCGTGGGACGTCGGCGGCCCCGCGCCGGAGGGCTTCTGGATCTTCCAGAGCGGCCAACGGGCGCTCAACACCGCGCTGTTCGTGCCCTCGGGCGTGCTGCTGGTGCTCTGCGTCGCCCGCTGGCGCGCGGGCTGGGTGCTGGTGCCGATCGGCCTGGCCGGGCTCGCGGCGTACTCCGCGGCGATCGAGGCGACCCAGCTCGCCCTGGCCCGGATCGACCGGGCCTGCGACGTCACCGACTTCATCGACAACGTCACCGGGGCGGCGCTCGGCGTGGCGATCGGCGTCCTGCTGGTCCCGGTGTTCCGGCCGTGGCGCGACAGGACCCCGCGCCACCGCTGACGCGCCGCCCACTACCCTCGGCCGCATGACCGGCCCCGACACCCCTCAGCCACGCCCCAACATCGGCGCGATCCCGCCGTACGTCGCGGGGAAGCCGCCGACGGTCCGGCCGGGGATGACGTCGTACAAGCTCTCCTCGAACGAGAACCCCTACCCGCCGCTGCCCGGCGTGGTGGAGGCGGTGCAGGAGGCGGTCGGCTCCATGAACCGCTACCCGGACATGGGCAGCGTCGCGCTCTACGAGGCGCTGTCGGAGAAGCTCGGCGTGCCGGTCGGGGACCTGTCGCTGGCGACCGGGTCGGTCGGCCTGATCTACCAGCTGGTGCAGGCCTTCTGCGACCCCGGCGACGAGGTCGTCTTCGCGTGGCGCTCCTTCGAGGCCTACCCGATCGCGGTCACCGCGGCGGCCGCGACCGCGGTCAAGGTGCCGGTGCTCGCCGACGGTCGCCACGACCTCGACGCGATGGCCGCCGCGATCACCGACCGCACCAGGGTCGTGCTGGTCTGCACGCCCAACAACCCGACCGGACCGGCGGTCACCCAGGCGGAGCTCGACGGCTTCCTCGCGAAGGTGCCCTCCCACGTGCTCGTCGTGGTGGACGAGGCGTACGTCGAGTTCGTCCGGATGGACGACCCGGTCGACGGCCTCGCGACCTACCGCTCCCACCCGAACGTCGTGCTGACCCGCACCTTCTCCAAGGCCTACGGCCTGGCCGGCTTCCGGGTCGGGTACGCCGTCGCGCCCGCGCCGATCGCCGCCGCGCTGCGGGCGGTCTCGCTGCCGTTCGGCGTCTCGACCGTCGCCCAGGCGGCGGCCATCGCCTCCCTCGAGCGCGAGCCCGAGCTGCTCGAGCGGGTCGAGGCCCTGGTCGCCGAGCGGACCCGGGTCGTCGACGGCCTGCGCGACGCGGGCTGGGACGTCCCCGAGGCGCAGGGCAACTTCGTGTGGTTCGCAGCTCGGCGACCGGACCGCCGACTTCGCCGCCGCCGCCGACGAGCTCGGCATCGTGGTCCGCCCGTTCGCCGGCGAGGGTGCCCGGGTCTCGATCGGCGAGGACGAGGCCAACGACCGGCTGCTGATCCTGGCCAAGGAGTTCCAGAAGTAACGCCGACCCGTCGCAAGTTGTCGCGGTGGAGCGTCGACCCGTCGCTTGTCGGCGCCGGTCAGCCGGCAACGGGCGACGGCTCGGCGTCCTCCTGAGGTGAAGTAGCGACGGGTCGGTGGTCCATCTCCCGCCACTTCGGGTCGGCGGCGGGCAGCATCGTGACCAGGAAGTACGCCGCGCCGCAGGCGAGCATGGCGACGGTGAGGCCGAAGCCGGTGACCAGCGCACCGCCGAGCAGGCCGCCGAGCGGCATCAGCGCGAAGCAGAGCGCCGTGGTCAGCGACGACACCCGGCCGATGAGGTGCTTCGGGATCCGCTCGTAGGTGACCGCGCCCAGCACCGGGTTGATGAAGCCGGACCCGAAGCCGCTCACGGCCGCCACCAGCAGCACCAGCCACAGCGGGTTGTCCCACGCCATCACGAAGAACCGCGGGGAGCCGCAGACCAGGAACGCGACCAGGTAGGTCTTGTAGCGCGGCAGCTTCACCGCCCAGGTCGCCGCGCAGATCGCGCCGAGGGCCGCGGTGCCGCCGAAGACGCCGAAGACGACGCCCAGGGCGGCGGGACCGCCGCCCCACTCGCGCGCCCAGACCGGCATCAGCACCGACGCGTAGGCGACGTCGAGCAGGTTGGTCAGCGCCACCATGACCGCGATGCCCACCAGCACCCGGTCGCCGCGCAGGAAGTCCCAGCCCTGCCGCAGCTGCGCGAGGTACGGCGTGGTGTCGGCCTCGGCCTCGGCCTCGTCGGCCGCGGGCCGGCGCAGCGAGGTCGTCGCCCAGCCGAGGACGGCGGCCGAGACGCCGAAGCTGACCGCGTCGACGACCAGCGCGTTGGCCGCCCCGATCACCGCGATCAGGCCGCCGGCGAACACCGCGCCCAGCATCGAGGCGGTGCGCTCGACCGTGGAGTGCAGCCCGGTCGCCCGCTCCAGCGGGACCCGGGCGGCCTCCACCACCGACGGCACGATCGAGCTCTTGGCGGCGTCACCGGGACCGCGCAGCGCGCCCGCGCACGCCACCAGGGCGAGGAAGGCGCCGAACGGCAGCAGCCCGGCGGCGTACAGCAGCGGGATCGCGCCCACGACCAGCATGGAGCCCAGGTCGCAGCTGATGCTGACGCGGCGCGGGCCGACCCGGTCGATGATCGGGCCGCCGAGCACCTTGAGCAGCACCAGCGGCAGCATCTCGGCGAGCGCGACCAGTCCGGTCTTCATCGGCGAGTCGGTCGTGACCAGCACGAAGTAGGGCAGCGCCAGCATCGACACCCGGGTGCCGGTCAGCGAGACCGCCTCGGAGGTGAGCCAGCCGTACAGGGGCTTCCTGGTGCTCATGACTGCTCTCCTTCGGTGTGGACGAGGGTTCCGGGGCGGGGGAAGGCGTGGAGGACGAGGGCCACGTCGGCGACGTCCTCGTCGTCCTCCGGGGACTCCTCCCAGGACTCGATGACGGCGAAGATCGCCCGGATCAGCTCGCGGGAGCGGCGGGGCGTGAGCCGCAGCCCGAAGTCGCTGAGCGTCGAGGCCCCGCGCCAGGCCTCGGGCAGCTGGCCGCGCTCCTCCATGGCCCGCTGCAGCCACGCCGTGTGCTCGGTCGCCACCGCCTGCTGGAAGGCGTCCGCGGCGGCCTGGCCGGCGCTGTCGAGGTGGGCGCGGTCCAGCCGCGTGGACTGGTGGGCCGCCTTCCACCACCGGTCCCGCGCGTTGCCGCGCTCGGCGTCCTCCACCACGAAGCCGTGCAGCGCGAGCTGGCGCAGGTGGTACGACGTGGCCCCGGTGTTGAGGTCCAGCCGGCGGGCCAGCGTGGTGGCGGTGGCCGGACCCTCGGTCCTCAGCAGGGCGAGCATCCGCAGCCGGGCGGGGTGCGTCAGCGCCTTGAGCGCCGCCGGCGAGGGGGTGATCGAGGTCAGGTCCATGGCAGCAGCGTAGAACTGCAAAGGACTGTTTGCAAAGAGTTCTTTGTAAAACTTTCAGAGGGGGAGGTTCTCGGCCCGTTGCTTGATGCCGAGCAGCATCCGGCGCTCCATCACCGCGTGCGGCAGCTCGATGCCGAGGTAGTAGGCGAGCGCCCGCGGCTCCCGGTCCACGTGCGAGCGGGCGATCAGGCGGCAGCCGCCGTCGCCGTCCGGCTCGATCACGTAGGCACCCCAGCCCTCGATGACCAGGGCGTGCGGCGGGTCGACCGCGGCGAAGCGCGTGGCGACCCCGGGGAAGAGCGTCAGCGGGTCACCCGGTCGCACCTGCTGCCACTCCGGGTGGACCCGGGTGGCGGTCCGCAGCCGGCAGCCGGCGAGGTTCTCCAGCCAGTCGTAGGAGTAGAAGCCGCCCCGGTCCTGGCCGATCTGCACCAGCCAGCGCCACACCGACTCGGCCGGCGCGTGCACCGTCACGGCCCGGGTGGTCGTCGAGAGCGGCCGGGCGGGTCCGTCACCGGGCAGCCGGCGGCGCTGCTCCTCCTCGGTGGCGCCCCAGTGCTGCAGCCGCGGCCGCACCAGCACGGCGTACACCCACGGCGCCGCCAGCCCGGCGCCGGTGACCGCCCACGCCGTACGCCGGGCCGCGGGGCGACGGCAGCGGGCCGGCCAGCGGCGTACGGCGGCGACCGGCGCGGCCGCGGAGCCCAGGGCCAGCAGCAGCGGACCTCCCGACACCACCGTGAGTGCGCGGGCCAGCTGCCGGGGCGTGGGGTTCGTGGTCATGGCGAGACCCTCCGCCGCGGCCGCCGGTGCGCGGCAGGGCCGGACGTCCCGGTTGGGCGGCCGCGATCGTGGGTACGGCTGGGGCGTGAGCGACGCGACGTTTGTGAAGCCGGGCGAGGACTACGACCGGGACATGGACTACATCCCGGACCGGATCACCCGGGACGCCCGCAAGCCCGACCACGGGCCGGTCGAGGGCGACCTGTGGCCGGTCGAGCCCGGCCGCTACCGGCTGGTCGCGGCCCCGGCGTGCCCGTGGGCCAACCGGTCGCTCATCGTGCACCGGCTGCTCGGCCTCGAGGACGTGATCTCGGTGGGACGCCCCGCGCCGACCCACGACGAGAGCAGCTGGAACTTCGACAACGACCCCGGCGGCACGGACCCCGTGCTCGGGATCCGCCGGCTCCAGGAGGCGTACTTCGCACGCGTCCCCGACTACCCGCGCGGCATCACCGTGCCGGCGATCGTCGACATCCCGACCGGCCAGGTCGTGACCAACGACTTCCCGTGGATCACCCACGACCTCTTCTTCGAGTGGCGGGAGCTCCACCGCGCGGACGCGCCGGACCTGTGGCCCGAGGACCTCCGCGAGGAGATGGAGGACGTGATGGAGCGGGTCTTCACCGAGGTCAACAACGGCGTCTACCGCTGCGGGTTCGCGGGCTCGCAGGAGTCCTACGACCGCGCCTACGACCGGTTGTGGGCCGCGCTGGACTGGCTCGAGGACCGGCTGGCCGGACAGCGCTACCTGATGGGTGACCGGCTCACCGAGGCCGACGTCCGGCTCTTCACGACGCTGGCCCGCTTCGACGCCGTCTACCACGGCCACTTCAAGTGCAACCGGCAGAAGCTCAGCGAGATGCCGGCACTGTGGGGCTACGCGCGCGACCTGTTCCAGACGCCGGGCTTCGGGGAGACCATCGACTTCGACCAGATCCAGGCGCACTACTACGTCGTGCAGCGCGACCTCAATCCCTCGCAGATCGTCCCCCGGGGGCCGGACCGCGCCGTCTGGACGACCCCGCACGGCCGGGAGTCGCTCTCCTAGGCTGGCCCCATGGGTCACGACCACGGTCACGCGGCCGGGCGGGCCGAGGACCGGCGCCGGCTGCGGTTCGTCCTCGCCGTCACGGCCACGGTCATGGTGGTGGAGCTGGTCGGCGCCTGGCTGGCCGGGTCGCTCGCGCTGCTGGCCGACGCCGGCCACATGGCGACCGACGTCGCCGCCATCGTGCTGGCGCTGGGGGCGTCGTACGTCGCGACGCTGCCGGGCGGGCCGCGCTCCACGTTCGGCTACCACCGCGCCGAGATCCTCGCCGCGCTGCTGAACGCGCTGGTGCTGCTGGTCCTGTGCGGCTACCTGCTGTACGCCGGGATCGGGCGGCTGGCCGACCCCGGGGACGTCGACGCCGGACCGATGATCGCCTTCGCGGCGGTCGGCCTGGTCGCCAACGGTGTCTCGATGCTGGTGCTCAGCCGGTCGGAGACCGGCTCGCTCAACCTGCGCGGCGCGGCGACCGAGGTGCTCGGTGACCTGCTCGGGTCGCTGCTCGCGGTCGTGGCGGGCGTCGTCATCCTCACCACCGGCTGGCAGCAGGCCGACGCGGTCGCCTCGCTGCTGATCGCGGTGCTGATCCTGCCCCGCTCGCTGGTGCTGCTGCGCGACTCGGCGGTCGTGCTGCTCGAGATCGCCCCGCACGACCTCGACCTCGCCGAGGTGGACCGGCACCTGCGCGCGATGCCCGGGGTGGTCGACGTCCACGACCTGCACGCCTGGACGATCACCAGCGGCATCCCCAGCCTGTCGGCGCACGTGACCGTCACCGACGAGGCGCTGGCCGAGCACGGGGTGGGCGGGATCCTCGACCGGCTCTGCGCCTGCACGGTCGAGGACTTCGGGGTGCGGCACGCGACGTTCCAGGTGGAGCCGGTCAGCCACCGCGAGCACGAGGACCTCGGCGAGGCCCACTGAGCACCCGGCCCCCGACCTGTCAGGGAATGGTGGTACTTGTCAGGTGGCGCGCCCCCTGACAAGTGCCACTTTCACCGGCCGGCCGGTGAAAGTGCCCCCGCCTGCGCCGCCAGCCGCACGTGCGTGCCGGCCGCGCCGTAGCCGTCGTACCCGCCCCGCCGCTCGAGCAGCTCCACGTGGAAGCCGGTGGGCAGCGGCAGCGTGAACGCGTGCAGCAGCTCGCCGTCCCCCAGCCGGTCGTAGAGCAGCTGGTGCTAGCGCGGAGTGGACGTGCCCGGCGACATCAGCGTCGTCGGCTTCGACAACATCGTCGGGTCGGACTTCTGCAGCCCCGCGCTCACCACCCTCGCCGAGCGCACCGAGGACGCCGGCTCCCGCGCGGTCGAGGCGCTGGTCCAGCAGGCGCACGCCCGCGCCTCGGCCCCGGCCGCCCGGGTGCTGCCCACGCAGCTCGTCGTACGCCGCTCCTCGGGGCCGGCGCCGGGCTGAGCGTCGGCCGGAACTCGTGACCTCTGGCCGTTATCCCGCCGCGACGCGCGACCTACCGTCGGCGCCATGAGGAGCATCCTGGAGCGCCTCACCGAGGCGCAGAACGCCCACGACGCCGAGCGCATGGCGTCCCACTTCGCCGAGGGTTACGTGAGTGCCCAGCCGGTCCATCCCGGCCGTGCCTTCGCCGGCCGTGCCCAGGTGCTGGAGAACTGGACCTCGGTGTTCGCGGGGGTCCCGGACTTCCGGGCCGAGCTGCTGGCCTGCGTCCGGGACGGAGAGGCCGAGTGGGGCGAGCTCGACTGGCACGGCCGACACACCGACGGCACCCCCTTCGCGATGCGCGGCGTCATCATCGCGACCGTGCGCGACGACCTGATCGCCGACGCCCGGCTGTACATGGAGCCCGTGGACCACGAGGCCGAGGACATCCAGGCTGCCGTGGAGCAGCTCTACCGGCCGCCCAGCGCCCCATCGGCCTGACGGTTGCTCAGGCGCCGTCGCCCGTCCGGGCCGCGTCCTGCTCGGCGGCCCGCGCCAGCCGGACCAGCGTCTCCTCGATCCCACGCCGGTTGCGGTCCGGGAAGCCGGTGACCTCGATGAGCTTCGACCACAGGGCGTTGTAGCGCGAGTAGTCGAAGCTCTCGGTCACCCGGGTGCCGCCGTCGGCGGGCTCGAGCTCGTAGCGCCAGCGGTGCCCGCCGAAGTGCCGCCACGCGATCCGGCGGTCCTCCTCGAACTCCACGACCCGGTTCCGGATCTTGTACGGCAGGCCGTACATCTTCATGTCCATCCCGAACTCCGCGCCCTTGGCGAGGCGCTCGGGGCCCGAGACCGTGCCCTGCAGGGTGCCGGAGCCGTCGATCCGGGGATGCTGCCGGGGGTCGGCCAGGATCGCGAAGACGACCTCGGGCGGCGCGGCGACCGTCGTACTGGCGGAGACGATGCGAGTGCTCATGTCTTCGACACTAGGCGGGCGTCCCGAACCGGACTCGGCGGATTGGCCCCGGCCCACGACGCCCCGGTAGCGTGTGCGCGAGCCCGTTGTGGTCCCGATCACAGAGCGCACCACCCCCGCGCCGCTGACCGGATCCCGCCGATCGGCATGTGGAGACCCCGCGACGCCGATGACCTCGAAGGAGTGCACGTGACCCAGTCCGGAAGTCCTGGCTTCGGCCCCGACCTCGTGGAGGTCTTCGGACCCTCGCAGCAGGACGGTGGCCCCGAGCTCGTCCAGCTGCTCACTCCCGAGGGTGAGCGCGTCGAGCACCCCGAGTTCAGCTTCGATCTCGACGACGAGGCGGTCCGCGGCTTCTACCGCGACATGGTCCTCACCCGCCGCATCGACACCGAGGCCACCGCGCTGCAGCGCCACGGCGAGCTCGGCATCTGGGCCCAGCTGCTGGGCCAGGAGGCCGCGCAGATCGGCGCCGGCCGCGCGCTGCGCCCGCAGGACTACGTCTTCCCGACCTACCGCGAGCACGGCGTGGCCTACTGCCGCGGCGTCGACCCGCTCAACCTGCTCGGCCTGTTCCGCGGGGTCGACCACGGCGCCTGGGACCCCAACGAGAACAACTTCGGGCTCTACACGATCGTCATCGGCGCGCAGACCCTGCACGCCACCGGCTACGCGATGGGCATGCAGCGCGACGGCGTGGTCGGCACCGGCGACCCGGACCGCGACGCCGCGGTGATCGCGCACTTCGGTGACGGCGCGTCCTCGCAGGGCGACGTCAACGAGGCGTTCATCTTCGCCGCCTCCTACAACGCGCCGGTCGTGTTCTTCTGCCAGAACAACCAGTGGGCGATCTCCGAGCCGATCGAGCGCCAGACCCGGATCCCGCTCTACCAGCGGGCCCTCGGCTTCGGCTTCCCCGGCGTCCGCGTCGACGGCAACGACGTGCTGGCGACGTACGCCGTCACGCAGGCCGCGCTCCAGCGCGCCCGGGACGGCCAGGGCCCGACGTTCGTGGAGGCGTACACCTACCGGATGGGTGCGCACACCACGACCGACGACCCGACCCGCTACCGGCTCTCCGACGACGTCGAGCACTGGAAGCTCAAGGACCCGATCGCCCGCGTCGAGGTCTACCTCAAGCGCAACGGCCTGGCCGACGACGCGTTCTTCGACGCGGTCAAGGAGGAGGCCGACCAGCTCGGCCACCACCTCCGCGAGGGCTGCAAGGCGCTGCCCGACCCGCAGCCGCTGAGCATGTTCGACCACGTCTACGCCGAGGAGACCGAGGAGCTGCGCGCCCAGCGTGAGGGCTACGCGGCGTACCTCGAGTCGTTCGAGGGGAGCCACTCCTGATGAGCAACCAGAAGATCACGCTCGCCAAGGGCCTCAACATGGGCCTGCGCAAGGCGATGGAGGACGACCCGAAGGTCCTGATCATGGGTGAGGACGTCGGCAAGCTCGGCGGCGTCTTCCGGATCACCGACGGCCTGCAGAAGGACTTCGGCGAGGACCGCGTCATCGACAGCCCGCTCGCGGAGTCCGGCATCGTCGGCACCGCGGTCGGCATGGCGCTGCGCGGCTACCGCCCGGTCGTCGAGATCCAGTTCGACGGCTTCGTCTACCCGGCCTACGACCAGATCGTCTGCCAGGTCGCGAAGATGCACTACCGGTCCAAGGGCCGCAGCAAGATGCCGATGGTGATCCGGATCCCGTTCGGTGGCGGCATCGGCGCGGTCGAGCACCACAGCGAGTCGCCGGAGGCGCAGTTCGCGCACACGCCCGGCCTCAAGGTGGTCGCGTGCTCGAACCCCGTGGACGGCTACTGGATGATCCAGCAGGCCATCGCCTGCGACGACCCGGTGATCTTCCTCGAGCCCAAGCGGCAGTACCACGCCGACAAGGCCGAGCTCGACGAGTCGGCCTCGCCGGAGCCGCTGTTCACCTCGCGGGTGGTGCGCCAGGGCACCGACGTCACCGTGCTGGCCTACGGCCCGACGGTGAAGACCGCCATGAAGGCCGCCGAGGCCGCCGCCGGTGAGGGCAAGTCGCTGGAGGTCATCGACCTGCGCACGCTCTCGCCGCTGGACATGGGCCCGGTGCTGGAGTCGGTACGCCGTACCGGCCGCGCCGTCGTCACCCACGAGGCGCACGTCAACCTGGGCATGGGGTCGGAGCTGTCCGCCCGGATCACCGAGGAGTGCTTCTACTCCCTGGAGGCCCCGGTGCTGCGCGTCGGCGGGTTCGACACGCCGTACCCCGCCTCGCGGATCGAGGAGGACTTCCTCCCCGACCTCGACCGGGTGCTGGACGCCGTCGACCGCTCGCTGAGCTTCTGAGGAGCCCCTGCATGTCCGAGTTCAAGCTGCCCGACGTCGGCGAGGGCCTCACCGAGGCCGAGATCGTGGCCTGGAAGGTCAAGGTCGGCGACGTCGTCGCGATCAACGACATCATCGTCGAGATCGAGACCGCCAAGTCGCTGGTGGAGCTGCCGTCGCCGTTCGCCGGCACCGTGCTCGACCTGATGGTGCCCGAGGGCGAGACCGTCCCCGTCGGCACGCCGATCATCTCGATCGGGGACGCCTCCGCGGCCCCGGCCGAGGCCGCACCGGCTGCCCCCGCCACCCCGGCGCCGACCCAGGCCGAGATGGAGATCGACCTGTCCAACCCGCGCGCCTCCGGCGGCGGCGAGGGCGAGAGCCTGGTGGGCCGCAACAAGGCCGAGCGCGGCGCGGTCCGCCGTGCCCGCCGGGGCGCGCCGACGGCCGGCGTGGCCGCGGGCGCGACCGCGGCCAACGCCCAGGCCCAGGGTGCCTTCGAGCCCGGTCCGTCGCCGGTGGTCGAGGGTGCCGACGAGCCTGCCGTGCCCGCCACCTCGGCGGTCCCGGCCGGCGGTCGCCCGCAGGCCACCGCGCTGGTCCCGGACGCGGTGACCTCGCCGTCCGAGGCACGCGCGCTGGCCAAGCCGCCGGTGCGCAAGCTGGCCAAGGACCTCGGCATCGACCTCGGCACGGTCACGCCGTCCGGCCCGAACGGCACCGTCACCCGTGCCGACGTGGAGGCGCACGCCGCCGGCTCGGGCGCGACGTCATACGCTCCGGCCGCCCCGGCGACCACCTCGTACGACGTCCCGGCCGGCCAGCGGGAGACCCGCGAGCCGATCAAGGGCGTCCGCAAGATGATGGCGCAGGCGATGGTGGGCTCCGCGTTCACGGCGCCGCACGTCACCGAGTGGATCACCGTCGACGTCACCCGGACGATGGAGTTCGTCGACCGGCTCAAGGCGCGGCGCGAGTTCCGCGACGTCAAGGTCTCGCCGTTGCTGGTGCTGTCCCGCGCGGTGATGCTGGCGATGAAGCGGACCCCGGAGATCAACTCGTTCTGGGACGAGGCCGCCCAGGAGGTCGTCTACAAGCGCTACGTCAACCTCGGCATCGCCGCGGCGACGCCGCGCGGGCTCGTCGTACCCAACGTCAAGGACGCGCAGGACCTGTCCCTGCTCGAGCTCGCGGGCGCGCTCAACCAGCTCACCGCGACCGCGCGCGAGGGGAAGACCCAGCCGGCCGAGATGAGCGGCGGCACGTTCACGATCACCAACGTGGGCGTCTTCGGCGTCGACGCCGGCACCCCGATCATCAACCCGGGCGAGTCGGCGATCCTGTGCTTCGGCGCGGTCCGCAAGCAGCCGTGGGTCGTCTCGAACGGCGGCGAGGACGAGCTGGCGATCCGCCAGATCACCACGCTGGCGCTCTCCTTCGACCACCGGCACATCGACGGCGAGAAGGGTTCGCGCTTCCTCGCCGACGTCGCCGGCATCCTCGAGGACCCGGCCTCCGCCCTGCTGTTCTGACCGCCGACCCGTCGCTTGTTGACGGCTCAGCACGTCGACCCGTCGTCAGTTGACGACGGGTCGACGCGCATCCGGGTGAACAAGCGACGGGTCGGCGTGGGGGTCAGCGCTTGCGGCGCATCGCGGACAGCTTCGTCGCGACGCCGGCCACCCTGTCGAGCACGCCGAGCGCGATCGGGTTGACCTGCATGCCCTTCGGGGCGAGCGGGTTCAGCAGCGCGTCGGTGCCGCCGTCGACGAAGAGCACCGAGCCCACCACCAGGCTGGCGGCCTCGGAGAGCAGGAAGCCGATCGTGGCCGCGACCTCCTCGGGCCGGCCCGGGCGGCCGAGCGCGCTCGGGTAGGCGTCCGCGAACACCCCGAGCTGCGGGTCCTCGCGCAGCCGGTCGGTCATCGGGGTGGCGATCAGCCCCGGGGCGACGGCGTTCAGCCGGACCCCGGCCCCGGCCCAGTCCTGCTTCACGCCCTCGCGGCGCACCCAGTAGGCCAGCGCCGCCTTGGTGGCCGGGTAGACGTGGACGGCCTCGAGCTCCGCCGCGGCGGCCCGCGCCGCCGCCTCGTCGCCGCGCAGGCAGGCGGTGGCGACCTCCGAGCTCCAGCCCGGCTGGGCGGTGATCGAGTTGGAGGCGAGTACGACGACCGCGCCGTCGCCGGCCGCGGCCAGCTGGGGTCGCAGGCCGGTCACCAGCGCCACGGCCCCGAAGTAGTTCACCGACACCACCAGCTGCGGGTCCACCCCGGTCAGCCCCGCGATGCCGGCGGCCGGCACCACCCCGTGCACCACGTCGGCCAGGCCCTGGACGCCCGCCACCGCCCGGGCCCGGCCGTCGGCGGTGGCGAGGTCGGCGACCACGTCGACCGCGCCGCTCGCACCGGCCTCGTGCACGTCCACGGTGATCACCCGGTGCCCCTGCTCGCGCAGCAGCGCAGTGGTCGCGGCCCCGATCCCCGAGGCGGCACCGGACACGACGTACGTCCTCATGGGCCCGAACTGTAACGCGTTCTAGTGTCGGTCGACCTCAGACGTAGCGGCGGGCCCGGTCGGCGGGGGAGCCCGGGCCGGCGTCGAGGAGCGCGGCGAGCTCGTGCTCGAGCACCGCGCCGACCCGCTGGCAGAACGCCTCGGGCTCGTCGGCGGCGTCGGGCAGCTCGGCCACGATCCGGTCCACGATGCCCAGGTCGCGCAGGTCGAGGGCGCGCACCCGCTGGGCCCGGGCCATCTCCGGGGCGTGGTCGAGGTCGCGGTGCACGATCGCGCTGGCCCCCTCGGGCGGCAGCGGGGAGAGCCACGCGTGCTGGGCCGCCACCACCCGGTCCGCGGGCAGGAACGCCAGGGCGCCACCGCCGTTGCCCTCGCCCAGCATCAGGCACAGCGTCGGGGCGTCGAGGGTGACCAGGTCGGCCAGGCAGCGGGCGATCTCGCCGGCCAGGCCGCCGTTCTCGGCGTCGGCGGACAGCGCCGCCCCCTGGGTGTCGATCACGGTCACCAGCGGCAGCCCCAGCTCCGAGGCCAGCCGCATCCCGCGCCGCGCCTCGCGCAGCGCCTCGGGACCCATCGGGTGGTCGGCGGTCTGGCCGCGCCGGTCCTGGCCGAGGAAGACGCACGGCGCCTCCCCGAAGCGGACCAGCGCGAGCAGCAGGCCGGGGTCGTGCTCGCCCTGCCCGGTGCCGTTGAGCGGGATGACGTCACTGGCGGCGTACTTCAGCAGCCGGCGTACGCCGGGCCGGTCCGGCCGCCGCGACCGGGTGACGGCGTCCCAGGTCTCGACGTCCGGCAGCGGGGTCAGCGGCACCGGTGCGGGCACCGGCTTGATCCCGTGCCGGGGCGCGAGCAGGATCGTCAGCGCCCGGTCGAGGATGCCCGCGATCTCGTCGGGGGCGACGACGGCGTCGATGATGCCGCGCGTGTAGAGGTTCTCGGCGGTCTGCACGCCCTCGGGGAACGGCCTGCCGTAGAGCGCCTCGTAGACCCGCGGGCCCAGGAAGCCCACCAGCGCGCCCGGCTCGGCCACGGTCACGTGGCCCAGCGAGCCCCACGACGCCATCACGCCGCCGGTGGTGGGGTGGCGCAGGTAGACCAGGTACGGCAGCCCGGCCGCCTTGTGCGCCGCCACCGCCTCGGAGATCCGCACCATCTGCACGAACGCCGGGGTGCCCTCCTGCATCCGGGTCCCGCCGCTGACCGGCGCGGCGAGCAGCGGCAGCCCCTCCCGGGTCGACCGCTCGATCGCGGCGACCAGCCGGTCCGCGGACGCCCGCCCGATCGACCCGGCCAGGAACGCGAACTCGCCCATCACGACCGCCACCCGGCGACCGTGCATCAGGCCCTCGCCGCTGAGCACGGACTCGTCGACGCCGCTCTTCTCGGCCGCGGCGGCCAGCTCCGCGGCGTACTCCTCGGAGACGCCCGTCCGCACCGGCGGCACGTCCCAGGACGTCCACGACCCCTCGTCGAGGACCAGGTCGATCAGGTCGGCGGCGGAGAGCCGCGCGGGGCGGGACGGTGTCGTCATTCTGCGAAGGCTAGTGCGGGAACAGCCGGCCGCGACGGGGTGTTCGCCAGTCGTGACCCTCGACGCCTCGCCGACCCTGCTGCCGCTGCTGCGCGACCGCCGCAGCACCCGCTCGTACGACCCCGCGCACGTGCTCGCCGACGACGAGCTGCGCGCGATCCTCGACGCGGCGCGGTGGGCTCCCTCGGCGGGCAACTCCCAGCCGTGGTCCTTCCTCGTCGCGCGGCGCGGGGACCCGGCGCACGAGCGGTTCGTGCCGCTGCTCTCCCGGGGCAACCAGTCGTGGGTGCCGCGCGCGAGCGCCGTGGTCTTCACGCTGCACCAGGTCGCCTCCGGTCCGGAGGAGGACGCCCTCACCTACTCCGACTACGCGGCCTACGACCTCGGGCAGGCCGTCGCCCAGCTCAGCGTGCAGGCGCTCGCGCTGGGCCTGGCCGTGCACCAGTTCGCGGGGTTCGACCACGAACGGCTCGCGGAGGTGGCGCGGGTGCCGCGGCACTGGCGGGTCACCACCGGCGTCGCCCTCGGGCGGCCGCTGCCCCCGGAGGAGTCCGGCGACCCGCTGGCCCGCGAGCGGGACAGTCGTCCCCGGGCGCGCCGCCCGCTGGCCGAGGTGGCGTACGGCGGGGTCTTCGGCGAGGCTCTACCGCTGGGCTGAACCTCAGGAACGCTCGTGCCAGGCGGCGAGCACCTTCTCCTCGTCCGCGCGCGACCAGCCGGTCACGGAGGCGTCCGGGGTCTCCCGCAGCCACAGCAGGGTGTCGCGGGCGGTCTCGGAGAGCGGGCGGGTGGTCAGCCCGGCGTCGTACGACGCGCTCACGTCGTGCGCCATCAGCCCGGCGTACTCCGGCAGCGGCAGCCACAGCGGGATCGCCCGCGGCCCCATCCACGGCTCCACCTCCTGCTCGGCGAGGAACCCCTGGTCCACGGCGGTGAACGTGGTGGACGTCGGGTCGTGCAGGCCGAGCTCGCGGGCAGCGGCCGCGACCGCGTCGGTGAACGCCGCGCGGGTCATCGCGAGGCCGGTGCCGTCGAAGGTGCCGGCACGCCGCGACTCGGCGCACGCGACGATCCATGCGGCGAGGTCGCGGACGTCGATCACCTGGACCGAGTCGTCGGCCGTGCCGGGGACCAGCACCTCGGGGTGCTCCGCGGTGTCCGCGAGCCGCGCCGGCCAGTAGGCGAACCGGCCGGACGGGTCGCCGGGCCCGATGATCAGCCCGGGCCGGATCACCGTCGCGGAGGCGGCGCCCTCGGTGACGGCCTGCTCGCAGGCGACCTTCATCGGGCCGTAGGCCTCGGGGTCCTCGCGCAGGTCGACGTCGTCGTGCCGCGGCTCGCGCAGCGGCAGGGTGTCGGGCCCGCCACCGGGCGTGGAGTCGTCGGCGTAGACGTTGATCGTCGACACGAAGACCCAGTGGGCGCTGGGGAAACGCGCCACCGCCGCCCGCACCCAGGACGGGTGGCGGCCGACGTCGACGACCGCGTCGTAGGTGTCGGTGAGCTCCTCGGGCAGCCCGGCGGAACGGTCGGTCACGACGTGCCGCGCTCCCGCCGGCACCGACCCCGACGAGCCGCGGCAGGCGCAGGTGACGTCGTGCCCGCGGCGTACGGCCTCCTCGGCCACCGCGCGGGAGAGGAAGACCGAACCGCCGAGCACCAGGAGCTTCATGGGCCCACCCGACATCGTCGCGGTCCCGGCGGGCAAGGGTGTTCGCCGTCGGCGGACAGAAGCGACGGGTCGGCGCCGTACGCCGTGAACAAGCGACGGGTCGGCGTTGTCCCGGGTGAACAAGCGACGGGTCGGCGTCAGGTGGTGGGGGGAGAGGTCTTCCCGAGCAGCCAGGCGTCGAAGAACGGCTCCAGGTCCCGACCGGTCTGCTGTGACCAGTACGACGTGAGGTCGTCGTACGACGCGTTGGCGTCCTCGTGGGCCTTCGGCCAGGCCCGGACCACGGACCAGAACGTCTCGTCGCCGACCCTCTTGCGCAGCTCGTCCCACATCAGCGCCGGGCTGTAGTAGACGTTGCCCTCGCCGAAGGTCGCCGGGTCGTAGTCGGCCGGCGGGCCGGACTCGCGGCGCATCTTCGGCTCGGCGTCGGCCCAGCGCCGCAGCACGTCCCGCGCCGGGATCCCGTAGTGCTCCGCCTGCCACAGCCCCTGGAGGTACATCGCCATGCCCTCGCTCATCCAGAGGTCGCGCCAGTCCGACGGGGTGACCTCGTCGCCGTACCACTGGTGCACCATCTCGTGGACGATCACCTCCGGCGAGGTGGTGTAGTCGGTGATGCCCAGCGTGATCATCGTCTGGGTCTCCATGCCGCTGCGCGAGTCGACGAGCACCACGCCCAGCGAGGAGAACGGGTAGGGCCCGAGCCTGTCCTCGATCCAGTCCAGCTCGTCGGCCGTCGGCCGCAGCCCGCGGACCAGCCGGGGCTGGTTGCCGGGGACCCAGTAGGTGATCGGGACGCCGCTGTCGGAGCGGTCCCGGACCATGCGGAAGTCGCCGATCGCGATCGTGGTGAGGTACGACGCCGCCGGCTCGTCGAGGTGCCAGCGGGTGACCGTCGTGCCGTCGGACGTCTCCCGCGACTCGAGGGTGCCGTTGGCGACGCCCACCATCGGCGAGGGCACGGAGATCGTGAAGTCGTAGAGCGCCTTGTCCGACGGCTGGTCGTTCACGGCGTACCACGAGTAGGCGCCGAACGGCTCCTGCATCGTCCAGGCCCCGCCGTCGTCGGTGACGGTCCAGCCCAGCGTGCTGAAGTCGGAGCGGGTGGTGGGCGCGGACACCGGCCGCGGGCTGCCGGCGTACTCCACCACGAGCGTGTACCGCCGGTCGGCCGTGACGGGCGCGTGCACGACGAGGTCCTTGCCCTCGTGGTCGTACGACGCGTCGTCACCGTCGACGGTCACCGACGAGACGTCCAGCGCCTGGCCCAGGTCGAGCCGGAACTCCTCGGCGTCGGACGTCGCGCGGAACACCAGCGTCTCGACGGCCGTCAGGGTCTCGGAGTCCGGGGTCCAGGCGAGGTCGAGGTCGTAGTGCAGCGCGTCGACGCCGGGGTCCCCGACCTGCGGGTAGACCCGGTCCTCGACGGGGGTGCTCAGCGCGGCGTCCAGGCTGGGGTCGTCGGTGGCGACCTCGCTGTCGTCGGTCGCCGGCTGGACGGTGCCGGAGGTGGCGGCGGCCGTCGGGCTCGTGGTGTCCGCCGGCGGCGGGACCGAGTCCTCGGACCCCGAGGTGCAGCCGGCGAGCAGGAGCGACCCGGCCGCCAGGGCCGCGACGACGGCGCGCATCAGTCCCCGGCCCGCAGCAGCGGGCGCGCGAGCTTGCGGCCGTGGTGGATCTGCGCCTTGACGGTGCCGAGCGGGGCGCCGACCTGCTCGGCGATCTCCTCGTAGGACATCCCGTAGACGTCGCGCAGCAGCAGCGGCTCCACGTACTGCGGGTGGTCGCGCTCGATGCTCTCCATCGCCTCGAGCAGGTCGAGGCGGGTGCCGGCGATGACGCTGGTGGTGCGCGGGTCGGGCTTCTCCAGCGGCAGCACGTCGCTGGCGACCGCCTGGTTCTTCATCCGGCGGTAGGTCGTGCGCGCGGAGTTCACCGCCACCACGTGCATCCAGGTGGTGAACCGGCCGCGCCCGCCCCAGGAGCCGATCTTGTTGGCGATGTTGATCAGCGCCTCCTGGCAGGCGTCCTCCGCGTCGGGCGTGTAGGGCAGCACGCCGCGGCACACGTTCAGCGCCCGCGGCCGGATCGCCGCGAGCAGCAGCTCCAACGCGTCGCGGTCGCCGTCCCGCGCGCGCCGCGCCAGCTCGTCGATCTCGTCCGGTGTGCGTGCTTCCACGCTCGTCTCGCCAGTCATGCCACCCGTTCCTTCCCCCGTTGCGTGGACACTAGACCAGCGCACCGGACGGTGTCCGGTGCGCTGGTGAGGGGGAGCGGCTACTTGACCTCGGAGCGCAGCACCATCCGGAGCCCGATCGCGAGCGGGACGACCAGCCAGACCAGGCTGGTCACGCCGACCTGGGCCCACTGCTCCCCGGTGACGCCGCCGTTGAACAGGAATCCCTGCGCGTAGTTGAAGTCCACCCACGGCTGCAGGTCCCGGAACCACGCCTGGCTGGTCGCCAGCAGCGCGGCCAGTGTCGGCAGCACGAACGACCAGACGAAGTAGGTCACGATCGCGCCCGGCGAGTTCCGGATCAGCACCCCGAGCATGAACCCCATCAGCAGGCCGAGCACGTTGCCCAGCACGATGGTGGACAGGTGCATCGGGCCGTCGTCCCAGACGGTGTCCACGCCCGCGATGGTGGAGCCGACGATGTTGCCCAGCGCGCCGATCACCATGGCGACGACCATCGAGACGACGGCGATCGAGACGGCCACGATCGCCTTGGCGGCGACCACGCGCCCGCGGTGCGGGACCAGCGTGAACGTCGTCAGCCCGCTGCGCTGGCTCCACTCGCTGGTGACCGAGAGGATCGCGACCATCGGCAGGATGACCGCCATCGGGAAGCCGATCGCGGCGGCGAAGGTGTCGTAGGTCAGCTCCGAGTCGGGGGCCCAGAGCACCACGGCGATGGTCGCGAGCAGCGCGGTGATGCCGATGCTGGTCAGCAGCCAGAAGCCCGACCGGGTGTCGAACGACTTGCGGGCCTCCACGGCGACCAGCCGGGAGAGCGGGATCGGCGCGGGAACGGTGCGCCGGGTGACGGGCCGCGCCTCGGTGAGGGTCATGGTGGTCATGCGACAAGTCCTTCTCTCTGGGTGTCGGCGGTGAGCTCGAGGAACATCTCCTCCAGGCCGGCCCCGTCGGCCGGGCGCAGCTCGCGCAGCGCGATGCCGGCCTGCAGGGCGACCTTGCCGACCAGCTCGGGGTCGGCCTCGGTGCGGAGGGTGTCGTCGTCGGTGGGGGTGTGGTGGATGCCGGACGCGGCCAGCGCCACGGCCAGCCGGTCGCGCTCGGAGGAGCGGACCACGGTGCCGGCGGCCTCGAGCAGCTCGGCCTTGGTGCCCTGCGCGACGATCCGGCCGCGGCCGATGACGACCAGGTCGTCGGCGATGACCTCGATCTCGTGCAGCAGGTGCGAGGAGAGCAGCACGGTGGCGCCGCGGTCGGCGTACCCGCGCAGCAGGTCGCGCATCCAGCGGATGCCGGCCGGGTCGAGCCCGTTGGCGGGCTCGTCGAGGATCAGCACCTCCGGCTCGCCGAGCAGCGCGGTGGCGATGCCGAGGCGCTGCCGCATGCCCAGGGAGTAGTGGCGCACCCGGCGCCCGGCCTCCTCCGGGGTCAGGCTGACCAGGTCGAGGATCTCGTCGACCCGCGAGGTCGGCAGGCCCATGGTCCGCGCGGCGACGGTCAGGATCTCGCGCCCGGTCCGGCCCGCGTGCTGCGCGGAGGCGTCCAGCAGCACGCCGGCGGTCAGGCCCGGGTTGGGGAGGTCCGCGAACCGGCGCCCGGCCACCTCGGCGGTCCCGGACGTGGGCGGCGTGAGCCCGACCAGGACCCGCATGGTGGTGGACTTGCCGGCGCCGTTCGGGCCGAGGAACCCGGTCACCCGACCGGGCTGTGCGGTGAAGGAGACGTCGTCGACGGCGGTGAAGTCGCCGTACTTCCTGGTGAGGGCGTGGACTGTGATCATGTCCAGAAGCCTCGCCCCGCGGGGCCGGTCCGCACATCGGGGAAGCCGCTGAGCCCGACCCCGGACTCCACCCCTGAGCTTCCTCGGGGTCGACCCCGAGGGGCCCCATAATGCGGGGGTGTCCATGCCCTCCCGCCTCGGTCGCTACGCCGTACGTCGCCGCATCGGCTCGGGAGGCTTCGCGACGGTCTGGCTGGCCTACGACGAGCAGCTGGACTCGCCGGTCGCGGTGAAGGTGCTGGCCGACAACTGGACCGAGGACCACCACGTCCGCCAGCGGTTCCTCGAGGAGGGGCGCTACCTGCGCAAGGTGGAGTCCCCCCACGTCGTCTCGGTGTACGACGCCGGCGAGCTCGACGACGGCCGCCCCTACCTGGTGATGTCGTACGCCGACCAGGGGACGCTGGCGGACCGGCTCGAGGTCGAGGGGCTCACCCCGGGCCAGGCGATGGAGGTGATCCGCCAGGTCGGTGCCGGCCTCCAGGCCCTCCACCAGCGCGGCATCCTGCACCGCGACGTGAAGCCGGCCAACGTGCTGTTCCGGACCGTCGACCCGACGACCGGCGCCGCCGGGGCCGGCGAGGTCCGGGCCATGGTCGGCGACCTCGGGCTCGGCAAGGCGCTGGACATGTCCTCGCGGCTGACCATGATCGCCGGCACCCCCTCCTACGTCGCCCCCGAGCAGGCCCAGGGCGAGGGGCTCGACGCGCGCGCGGACCAGTACTCCCTGGCCTCGCTGGCCTACCTGCTGCTCGCCGGCCGCCCGGCGTACTCCCACGCCTCGCTGGCGGCGGCCGCCAGCCCCGGGCCCCCGGCCCCGCTGTCCACCCCCGAGCGGTCGTTCCCGGCCGACGTGGAGGCCGTGGTGGCGCGCGGCCTGGCACCGGACCGGGAGGACCGCTGGCCCGACGTGACGACGTTCGTCGACGCGCTGGCCGCGGCGCTCGACGACCGTTCGGCGACCGCGGCGCCGGAGCCGTGGCTGCCGGTGGACCCGCAGCTCACCCGGCCCGGGGCCGCCCCGTCGCCGCGCCCGGTGTCCGGGGACCTGGCCGCCCCGGTGCCGCCCCGCCGCGGCCGGCGCCGGGCGGTGGGTGTCCTGGTCGGCCTGGTCGTGCTGGCCGCGGGTGCCGCCGCCGGCTACCTCGTCGAGCAGCGGACCGGCCTGGAGGCGACGGTCAGCGACGCCCAGGGCAACCTGTCGGTGACGGTGCCCGGCGACTGGGACCGCGCGGTCGCCGCGGACGGCTGGAGGCCGCCGACCGACTCGGACCCGGAGTCCGCGGCGGTCTACCCGGCGCTGTCGGTCGGCACCTCACGTGACTGGGCCGCCACCGACACGACGGGCGAGGGGGTCTTCCTCGGCATCCTGCCCGGCACGAAGCTCCCCACCCAGGTGCCCCGGCACCCCGAGTGCGGCGAGGCCCAGGAGCCGGTCGAGGACACCGTCGACGGCAACGCGTCGGTCACGGTCGTCTACGGCTCCTGCCCCGGAGGGGTGACCGTCGAGCGGGTCGTGCAGGTGGCCGAGAACCGGCTGCTGTGGGTGCAGGTCCGCAGCGCCGACCGCGCCACCGCGAACTCGGTGCTCGACGCCGTGCAGACCCACGGCATCTGACTCACGTGGCCCTGCTCGACGGCACCGCGCTCACTGGATCTTGCTGATGCTCTGGGAGACCTGCTCCATCAGGTCCTCCAGCCCGGCCCGGTCGACCTCGCGCCCGACGACCGACATCTCGAACTTCGCCTCGGTCTCCCCGGCGATGCCGAACCAGCGGAAGGTGTTGTAGCGCAACCGGTCGGTCGTCGGGTCGCGGTAGCTGAACGACAGCAGGTCCTGGGTCTGGCCGAGGATCTCCACGTCCTCGTAGCCCGACTGCATCGCGGCCAGCTTCTGCGCGACCATCGCCTCCTTGGACTTGTGCTCGTTCGAGAGCTTCACCCGCAGGCTGAAGCCGCCCACGGTGGGCTCGTCCGCCGGGCGCCACCGGATCTCGTCGAGGGCCTCCTCGGTCGACACCCAGCCCTTCGGCGCGGCGTACACCCACTCGAACGGGACGTCGCCCACCGTGTGGCGGCGGTAGGACAGGCTCGGCAGCAGCGGCGGGTAGCCGATGTCCGGGGCGAAGTCGCGGACCGGGTCGACCGGGATCGACGGGCTCGAGGCGGGCACGGGCGCGGCCTCGGCCATGGTCAGCGGTCCCTCGCGGAGCAGGTGCGCGGCCGCGAAGCCCCCGGCCACCCCGAGCAGCGCGAGCACCACCGCCGCCCCGAGCGCCCGCATCCCCATGCCGGAAACCGTAACGGCTCCCCACCCCCATACGCCGACCCGTCGCTTGTTGACGCGTGGGTACGCCGACCCGTCGCTTGTTGACGCGTGGGTACGCCGACCCGTCGCTTCTCCACCTCGGACCGGCCGTTAGCGTGCCGACCGTGACGAGCCACCTGATCCGCAATGCCCGCCTCGTCCCGCTCGCACCGGGTGAGGAAGCCCCCGACCGCCCCCTCGACGTCCTCGTCGAGCGGGGCACGGTCAGCGCCGTCGGCCCCGGCCTCGCCCGGCCGGACGGCGCCGAGGAGAGCGACGCCGAGGGCCGCTGGCTGATCCCCGGGATGTGGGACCAGCACGTGCACCTGGCCCAGTGGACGCTCGCCTCGCAGCGCCTCGACCTCGGTGGCGCCCGGTCGCCGGAGGACGCGACCCGGGCCGTCGCCGAGCGGATCGCCGAGTGGCCGGACCACCCGGTCATCGGGTGGGGCCACCGCTCCGGCGGCTGGGACCGCGACGTCACCGTCTCCGAGCTCGACGCGGTCTCCGGCGACACCCCGGTCGTCCTGATCAGCGGCGACGGCCACCACGCCTGGCTCAACACCACCGCGCTGATGCACCTGGCGATGCCGGTGCGCGACTCGGTCGTGCGCGAGGCCGAGTGGTTCGCGGCGTACGCCCGCCTCTCGACCCTGGTCGGCGACGACGGCACCTCGCCCGAGGCCTACCGCCGCACCCTCGAGCACGCGGCGTCGATGGGGATCGTCGGGATCGTGGACTTCGAGTTCAGCGGCGGCGCCCGGGAGTGGGCCGAGCGCTGGGCGGCGGGCGCCGACCTGCTGAAGATCCGGATGGCGACCTACGCCGACACCCTCGAGGACGTCATCGCCGCCGGGCTGCGCACCGGCGACGCCCTCCCGGGCTGCGACGGCCGGGCCACCATGGGCCCGCTCAAGATCATCAGCGACGGCTCGCTCAACACCCGCACCGCCTGGTGCTGCGAGCCGTACGCCGACGCGCACCGCCTCGAGTACCCCTCCGGCCAGCCCAACCTCTCCGGCGACGAGCTCCGCGCGCTCCTGGCGCGCGCCCACGGGTCGGGACTCGAGGTCGCCACCCACGCCATCGGCGACGCCGCGGTGGCGGAGGCACTCGCGTCGTACGCCGCGACCGGCGCCCGCGGCTCGATCGAGCACGCGCAGATGGTCGGCCGCGACGACGTGAAGCGGATGGCCGAGCTCGGCATCCGCGCCAGCATCCAGCCCGCGCACCTGCTCGACGACCGCGACCTGACCGAGAAGATCTGGGGCGACCGCTCGGAGCGGTGCTTCGCGTTCCGCTGGATGCTCGACGACGGCGTGGAGCTCGCGATGGGCTCGGACGCCCCGGTCTCCACGCTGGACCCGTGGCTGGCGATCGCGGCCGCCGTGCACCGCAGCGCCGACGAGCGCGCGCCGTGGCACCCCGAGCAGTCGCTCACCCCGCGCGAGGCGCTGGCCGCCTCCGTCGACGGGCAGCCGATGGTGCAGCCCGGCTCCCGTGGCGACCTGGTGCTGCTCGACCGGGACCCCCTCGAGGTGAGCGGCGACTCCGCCGCCACCGGCGAGCTGCTGCGCACCATGCCGGTGGCCGCCACGTTCGTCGACGGCGCCGCGGTGCACGACGTGCGCTGACGCGAGCTCAGTCTCGGTCCGGATGCCCGACTGTGGTTGATCTGACCTATCGGGTGCGTCGGATCAACCGCACTCCGCGATCGCGTCGTGGATGCGTCAGCCCGTGACGGCCTTGACCAGGTCGGCCAGCTCGGGGGTGTTCTCGGCCTCGGTGAGCGCCTCCTCGAGCGCGGCGTCGTGCGCGGGCCGCGCCCGGTCCAGCGCCGCCCGCCCGGCGGACGTCAGCTCGGTGTAGATCCCGCGCCGGTCGTCGGCGCACAGGATCCGGGTCAGCAGGCCACGCTCCTCGAGCCGGTTCACCAGCCGGGTCGACGCGCTCGGGGAGAGGCCGGCCGCGCGGCCCAGCTGGGCCATCCGCATGTGCCAGCCGTCCTGGCGGGACAGCGCGTCCATCACGGTGAACTCCACGACCGAGAGGCCGTGCTCGGCCTGCAGCGCCTTCTCCAGGCGGCTCTCGATGAGCTGGTGCAGGGCCGCGAGCCGGCGCCAGCCCTGGGCCCGGACCTCGACGGCCTCGTCGCTGATTCCCACGTCGTCTCCTGCGTGCTGCGGTGTCGGAGGCCACTGTACCAACGTTTTGCAATAGACCGCGTGTGCAACTAACGTCGCCGACAACAAGGAAGTTGCACGCGCGGGATAACGCCCTGCGCACGATTCGGAGGTGGACCCATGAAACCCGGACTGCTCGCCCTCGCCGTCGGCGGGTTCGGCATCGGCCTGACGGAGTTCGTCATCGCCGGCCTGCTCCCCGAGGTGGCGGCCGACTTCGCCGTCTCCGAGGCCACGGCCGGCTGGCTGATCTCGGGCTACGCGCTCAGCGTCGCGGTCGGCGCGATCGGCCTCACCGCCGGCGTGACCCGGCTGCCCCGCAAGCAGGTGCTGCTCGGCCTGATGGTGCTGTTCATCGTGGGCAACCTGCTCTCGGCGGTCGCCTCGACGTACGCCGTGATGCTCGCCGGCCGCATCGTCGCGGCCCTGTGCCACGGCGCGTTCTTCGGCATCGGCTCGGTCGTGGCGGCGAGCCTCGTCGAGCCCGCGAAGAAGGCCGGCGCGATCGCCCTGATGTTCGGGGGCCTCACGATCGCCAACGTGCTGGGCGTGCCGCTCGGCACCCTGCTCGGCCAGCAGCTGGGCTGGCGCTCGACCTTCTGGGCGATCACCGCCATCGGCGTCGCCGCGTTCGCCGCCATCGCCGTGCTGGTCCCGGGCACGCGCGCCGAGGACCCCGGCAACCTGCGCCACGAGCTGCGCGCGTTCCGGCACGGCCAGGTCTGGCTCTCGCTGGCGATGACCGTGCTCGGCTTCGGCGGCATGTTCGGCGCCTTCACCTACATCGCCTACACGCTCACCGAGGTCAGCGGCTTCGCCTCCGGCGCGGTGCCGTGGCTGCTCGTGCTCTTCGGTGCGGGCCTGTTCGTCGGCAACCTGCTCGGCGGCCGCGCGGCGAACGTCGACGTCCCCCGCACCCTGCTCGTGGTGCTGGCCGGCCTGACCGTGGTGATGGTCGCCTTCGCGCTCACCGCGAGCTCGCAGCTCGCCACCGTCGCCGCGCTGGTGCTGATGGGCGCCTTCGGGTTCGCGACGGTGCCCGGCCTGCAGATGCGGATCATGACGTACGCCGGGGCGGCGCCGACGCTGGCGAGCGGCGCCAACATCGCGGCGTTCAACGTCGGCAACGCCCTGGGCGCCTGGCTCGGCGGCCTGGCCATCACCGCGGGGCTCGGCTACACCTCCCCGCTCTGGGTGGGCGCCTCGCTGGCCCTCGCCGCGCTGGTCGTCCTGGTCGTCGCCGAGCGCGCCGCCCGGCGTACGTCGGGCCGGCAGCACGCGAGCGCCCACGAGCCGGTCGCGGCCTAGAGCGCGTCCAGCACCAGCTGCGCCACGGCCTTCTGCTCCGCCGCGAAGGGGTGGAAGGCCAGGGCGCGGTTGGGGTCGGTGGCCTGGCCGTTGATCCACGGGTCGTCGGCGCAGATGTCGTGGCCGGCGCTGGGGCCGAACGTGTCGACGTACGCGTCGGCCTTGCGGGCGCCCCGCTGCACCGCGGCGGCCAGGCCCTCGTTGATCCGGCGCGTGTAGGCGTAGTCGCCGGCGGCGAGGGGCAGCAGGGAACGGCAGGTGCCGTGGTCCGGCAGGATCTGGGGGTAGCCGACGACGACCACCCGGGCGTGCGGCGCGCGGTCCCGGATGCCGGTCACGATCGCCGCGACGTGGCCCCGGATCTCGCGGAGCTCGCGGGCGAGCTGGTCGGTCCCGCCCGAGGTGAACTGCTCCTCGCAGGGCGCACCCTGCGGGTCGGAGGACCGGAGCCGGGCGCAGGTGCCGATCAGCGTGGCGAAGAGGTTGAAGTCGTTGCCGCCGATGCCGACGGTGACCAGGTCGGTGTCCTCGGTGAGGGCGTCGAACTGCGGCGGCTGCGGCTGGTCGCCGGTCTGCTGGATCCCGACCATCGAGCTCGAGTCGGCGCCGCTGCAGCTGACGTCGACCAGCTCGGTGCCCGGCAGCCCGGCGGCGACCAGGGCGGGGTAGTTGTTGGTCGACCGCAGGCAGCCGTTGGTGACGTCGGTCTCCGGCACCAGCGGCGCGGCGGTGTAGGAGTCGCCGAGCGCGACGTAGCGGGCGTACCGCCCGGCGTCCGTGGCGGTCGGTACGTCGGCGTCGGGCGTCGGCGCGGACTGCTCCGGGGTGCCTGCCCGGACCGTCGCGCCGTCCTGCGAGCAGCCTGCGGCCCCGAGGGCCAGCGCCAGCAGCCCCGCGGCGAGGGATCGGGTCGTGCGGGTCATGGGCACCTCCTGCGGGGGAACGGTACGGGTGTGCACCCAGAAGTCGGGACCCGCCCCGAGGCGTGAGGTGGCGCCCCGGCGGGTAGGACTGGGAGGTGACTTCCCAGGACGTGAGAGACGACAGCGCTGCCCCGGTGTCGGTCGAGGTGCCCGACGACCAGGCCAAGGGCGGCGAGTCCACGCTCACCGTGCTCATCGCGCTGGTCGCCAACGGGCTGCTCGCCGCGGCCAAGACGGTGGCGGGCTTCCTCACCGGCTCGGCCTCGATGATGGCCGAGGCCGCGCACTCCTGGGCGGACACCGGCAACGAGGTCTTCCTGCTGATCGCGGAGAAGATGGGCAAGAAGCCGCGCGACGAGAAGCACCCGCGCGGCTACGGCCGGGCGACGTACGTCTGGTCGCTGGTGGCGGCCTTCGGCCTCTTCTCGGCCGGTGCGGTGGTCTCGATCTGGCACGGCATCAGCGAGCTGTTCGCCGAGCCGGAGACGCCCAGCTACACGATCAACTACATCATCCTCGGCATCGCGTTCCTGCTCGAGGGCTCGTCGTTCGTCCAGGCGTCGCGGCAGGTGCACGGAGCCTCGAAGCGCTGGGGGATGAACCCGCTGCGGTTCGTCGAGCGCACCTCCAACCCGACGCTGCGGGCCGTGTTCTTCGAGGACTTCGCGGCCCTGCTCGGCATCCTGCTCGCCGGCGGCGGCATCGGGATGCACCAGCTCACCGGTCAGGCGTACTGGGACGCGATCGGCTCGCTGGCCGTCGGCGTGCTGCTGGCCTTCGTCGCGGTCTTCCTGATGCGGCGCAACATGGACTACCTGCTCGGCGAGGGGTCGGCGGAGATGCGCGAGCGGGTCCTGGCCGGCCTGTGCAAGCACCCGGCGATCGACAAGGTCACCTACCTGCACGTCGAGTGGGTGGGGCCGAGCCGGCTCTTCGTCGTCGCCGCGGTCGACCTGACCGGCGACGACGCCGAGCCCGACCTCGCCCGGCGGCTGCGCGCCGTCGAGGTGGAGGTGGAGGACAACGACCTGATCGAGGACGCTGTCCTCACCCTCGCCCACCCCGACGACCCGGCGCTCACTCATTGCGAGCTGCCGGAGCGGTGAACCTCAGAGGTTGCTCGGCCGCAGCACCTTGTGGATGCCGTGGGCGATCTGGCGGTTGCCGCGGTTGATGTCCAGCGCCGAGGCGATCAGCTTCGGGTTGCGGTCGTCGAAGTCGCGGTCGTCGAGCCGGATGTCGTGCTTGCGCACGTTCACCCTGATCACGCCGCCCTGGGCGGTCCGCAGCTTCACGCCGTCGGCCTTGACCGCCTGGTCGGAGGTGATCGTGGCGCCCGGGACCACGTGGTAGAGCAGGATCGTCTCGAGCAGGTCCACGTCCGCGACGGACGCGACGCCCTGGAAGGTCGCCTTCTCGGTCTTCGGCGTGTCACCGGTCAGGTCGGTGACCAGCCGGCGGAACGCCGCGTCGGTCGGGATGAACGCCGTCACCCGCTTCCTGCCCTGGGTGAGGACCCCGACCGGGCTGTCCGGCTTCGCCTTCAGCACCGTGAGGACGGCCTTCTCGACGATGTCGAAGTCGCGCCAGTTGTGGTCGAGCTTCGTGCCGTCGGCGGCGAGGACCTCGGCGAGGCTCTTCGTGCCGGCCTTGCTTGCCTTGCCGTTGTCGGCCGCGGTCGCGGTCGCGGGGCGGCGACCAGACCCAGCGACAGCAGGGCGGCGAGGGCGGTGGTGGTGCGGAACTTCTTCATGGTGGTTCCTCTCTGGTGGTGTGGGTGAGCTGTCACGACGCGGTGGGGCGCTGGGCGTCGTACGACGCGCGCAGCACCGAGGTGACCGAGTGCTGGGGGTCGCCGTCGTCGGCCTCGAGGCTGACGTCGACGGCGGTGTAGCGGCCGAGCAGGCGGTCGTCGATCTCGAACGACGCGCGCCCACTGGGGCCGAGCTGGCCGAGCGGGAGCATCTTGCGGGTGGCCGGGTCGAGCAGCCACGCCTCGTAGAACTGGCCGCGGTGCGCCCGGGGCAGGTCGCGGGTGGTGATCGTCATCTCGGTGCTGCCGGCGGGTCCGGTCGTCATCAGGACCCGGCCGCCGGCGGCCCCGTCGACCGGGTCGAGGGAGGCGCTGACCTCCGGCTGCGGGCCGGCGGGCTGCTCCGGGCCACGGGTGACGAAGGTGGCCGCTGCGGCGACGGCGATGACGACGACCGCGGCCGCCGCCAGTCCGAGCGCCCGGCGCCGCCGCCGGCGGAAGGGTGGCCGGGGCGGCAGCGCCGGGACGGTTTCGGGGGCCGGAGCGCGGGCGGCGAGGGTGCGTGCCGATCGGCTGAGCATCGCGTTCGCGGTCGCGAGCTCGGCCAGCTCGGCGCGGCAGTCGGGGCAGCCGTCGAGATGGTCGCCGGCCTCGGCGGCCAGCGGGTTCGACAGCTCGCCGCGCAGCAGCGCCAGCAGGTCGGGGTGCGCGCTCATGCCACGCCGCCTTCCCGGAGCCCGTCGCGCATCAGGGCGCCGAGCCGGCGGGTGGCCCGCGAGGTGCGGGCCTTCACGGTCCCGATCGGTACGTCGAGGTGCGCGGCGATCTCGCGCTGCGTCAGGCCCGCGTAGTAGGTCAGCTCGAGGGCCTCGCGCTCGTGCTCGGGCAGCCGGGCCAGCGCCGCGCGGACCTCGGCGGCCTCGGCGTACCGCTCGGCCGTCTCGCGGCCGTCCTCACCGACCAGGTCGCGCGCCGCCTCGACGTCCACGACCCGGTGCCGGCGGGCGCGCAGGGTGTCGACCGCTCGCCGGTGGGCGATGGTGAACAGCCAGGTGCTGAACCGCTGCGCGGGCTGGTAGCGCGAGGAGTGCCGCCACACGTCGAGGAAGGTCCGCTGCAGGACGTCCTCGGCCTCGTCGGGGCCGACGTACCGACGCAGGTAGGCGAGCAGGCTCGGGCCGTACGCCGCGTAGGCGTCCTCGAGCGCCGACTCCTCGCGTCGCGCGAGTCGGAGCCCGATGGCCTGGCCGCTGTCCATGCAGGTGATTCGGCGGCGAGGCCGGAACGGTTGCCGAATTCCACAGATATTTCAACAACTTGTTGAGATTTGGTGGAGGTGTCAGATGTGGTCGGCCCCCAGCGCGATCGTCAGGGCGAGCACCGTCGAGGGGTCGTCGAGCCGGTCGCCGTACAGGTCGCGCAGCTGGCCCATCCGGTAGCGCACCGTCTGCGGGTGCACGAACAGCTCCTCGGCGACGTCGTCGCGCCGGCCCTGGTGCAGCAGCCAGGAGCGCAGCGTGTCGGCGAGCTTCTCGGCCGAGCCCGCGCGCAGCCCGTCCAGCGGCGCCAGCACCTGGGCGCGCAGGTCGGCGAGGGCCTCGGGGTCGGCGCAGAGGACGAGCTGGGCCAGGTGCGCCTCGGTGTCCTCGACGACCCCGAGGGTGCGGGCCCGGATCGCGCGGTCGTACGACGCCCGCACCTCCAGCCACGGCCGGGCCGGCCCGGCGATGGCGCCGCGACCCAGGATCGCGCGCAGCAGCGCGGGCCGGCGGCGCCCGTGCGCGTCCGGGACCAGCAGCAGCGCGTGGTCGTCGAGGTCGGGCAGGTCGGAGGCCACCAGCGTCCGGGACGCCACCGCGGCCAGCACCGGCCGGACCTGGGCCTCCGGGACCACGACGGCGGTGAGCGTGGTCGGGGCCTCCCAGCCGGCCCGCTCGGCGGCGGCGACCACGGTCTCGGGCGACGCGCCCTGGAGCAGGTGCCGGGCGATCCGCTCCAGCAGCCGCTGGCGGACCCGGCCGGTCGTGGCGAGCTCGTCGGCGTGGCCGGCGACGCTGGCGGCGGAGAGCTCGTCGATGTAGGCGAAGACCAGCTCCGCGAAGTCGACCAGGGTCTCGGGGGGCGCTCCGCTGGACACGACGGTGGTCGACATCTCGCGCCAGGACACCCGTGCACCCACCCGGTACGCCGCCAGCAGCGCCTCGGTGGTGCGCCCGCTGCGGGCCTCGCCCCGGCCGAGCTGGTAGGCGCCCTCGACGGCCGGGGCGGTCGGCGTACGCGGGTCCGCGCCGCGGCGGCCGCTGGCCAGGGAGAGGAAGCCGCCGAGCGCGAGCTGCACGGCGTTGCGGATGTTCTCGCCCATCGGGCCGGTCAGCGCGCCCTCGTAGCCGGGGACCTCGGCGAAGATGGCCGCGACCGTCTCCTCGGCGACCGCGGGCAGGCGCGAGCGCATCTCGGTGACGGTGTCGGCGGGCAGCTGCAGCCGGTGACCGGCGGTACGACGGGTGGCGGGGCGGGGCATCTCCGGCCTCCTATTTGTGCGCAACGAACAAATGTGACCTACGTCTTCATGCTCGACGGACAGGACTTTACGCCCTTCGATGAAGGAGAGTGGAGTCCATGAGCACCGTTGTCACTCCCCGTGTCTCCGGCGCGACGTCCGCCACCACCGTCCGGTCGCCGCGCCGCAGCCTGCGCGACGGCCTGCGCCGCTTCGCCGAGGCCGCGGTGACCCCGCTCGAGCTCGACGACGTGCTGGACGTCTTCCACCCGTTGCGCGCGGGCGCCGAGCTGCGCGGGAAGATCGTGGCCGTCCACCCGGAGACCGACCAGTCCGCCACGCTGCTGATCAAGCCCGGGAAGGACTGGGCCGGGCACGTGCCGGGTCAGTACGTCCGGATCGGCGTCGACGTCGACGGCGTCCGCCTCTGGCGCACCTACTCCCTCACGCACGGGCCCCGTCCCGACCGCTGCATCAGCATCACGGTCAAGGCGATCCCCGACGGCGTGGTCTCCAACCACCTGGTCCGCCGGGTCCGTCCCGGCCAGATGGTGCAGCTCGGGCAGGCCGCGGGCGACTTCGTCCTCTCCGACCCGATGCCGGGCAAGCTGCTGCTGGTCACCGCGGGCTCGGGCATCACCCCGGTGATCGGGATGCTGCGCAACCTGTTCTCGCGCGCCGAGCCGGTGCAGGCCGACATCGTGCTGCTGCACTCGGCGCTGTCGCGGTCCGAGGTGATCTTCGGCGAGGAGCTGCGACGGTACGCCGCCGCGGGCCGGCTCCGGCTGGTCGAGCTGCACACCGACGTCCACGGGATGCTCGACGTGGCCGACCTGGACGAGATCGTGCCCGACGTCGACGAGCGCACGACGTACGCCTGCGGGCCGGTCGGGCTCCTCGACGCGCTGGAGGAGCACCACGCGGCGCGCCGCCTGCCGCTGCACATCGAGCGGTTCCGCACGGCGGTGATCGCGACCGCCAAAGATGGGCAGAGCGGCGGCACCGTCTCGTTCGCGAAGACCGGCACCGTCGTCGAGGCCGACGGCGCCACCCCGATCCTCGACGCCGCCGAGTCGGACGGCGTGCTGATGCCGAGCGGCTGCCGGATGGGCATCTGCTACGGCTGCGTGCTCCCGCTGCGGGAGGGCGCCGTGCGCGACCTGCGCAACGGCGAGCTGACCACCGCCGCTCCCGGAGACGGCGTCCTCATCCAGACCTGCATCTCGGCTGCTGCCGGGCCCTGCGACATCGACCACTGATCGCCCGACCCCCCGAAGGAGCGACCTCATGACCGTCATCCAGAAGAAGCCCACCAACCCGATCGCCCACCTCACCCCCGAGGACATCGAGCAGATCGGCATCGAGCTCGACGCCATCCGCCAGGACGTCATCGACTCCCGCGGCGAGAACGACGCGGCGTACATCCGCAGGGTCATCGACGTGCAGCGCAAGGTCGAGCTCGGCTCGCGCGCGGTGCTGCTCTTCAGTGCCTTCCCGCCCGCCTGGGTGCTCGGCACCCTCGGCCTGAGCGTCTCCAAGATCCTCGACAACATGGAGATCGGCCACAACATCCTCCACGGCCAGTGGGACTGGATGCGCGACCCGAAGATCCACTCGACCACCTGGGAGTGGGACAGCGCGACGCCGGCCGAGCAGTGGAAGCACAGCCACAACGAGCTGCACCACACCTACACGAACGTGATCGGCAAGGACAACGACCTCGGCTACGGCATCATGCGCGTCGACGAGGACCAGCCCTGGCACCCCTTCCACCTCGGCCAGCCGCTGTGGAACTTCGTGAACATGCTCTTCTTCGAGTACGGCATCGCGGCGTACGACCTCGAGCTCGGCGCCGCGATCAAGAAGAAGCAGACCAAGGACCCGGAGTTCCAGAGGCGCCTCAAGCAGGTGCTGGGCAAGATCCGCAAGCAGGCGACCAAGGACTACGTCGTCCACCCGGCCCTGTCGATCCCGACCGGCTCGTTCCTCTCCACGCTGGCCGCCAACTTCGTGGCCAACACCGTGCGCAACGTGTGGAGCCACTCGATCATCATCTGCGGCCACTTCCCCGAGGGCGTCGAGACCTTCGAGAGGCGCTCGATCGAGGGCGAGACCCGGGGTGAGTGGTACGTCCGGCAGATGCTCGGCTCGGCCAACATCTCCGGCTCGAAGGCGATGCACATCCTGAGCGGGAACCTCTCGCACCAGATCGAGCACCACGTCTTCCCGGACCTGCCGTCCAACCGGTACGCCGAGATCGCGCCGCGGGTGAAGGCGCTCTTCGAGAAGTACGAGCTCAACTACCACTCCGCCCCGATGCCGAAGCAGGTCGCGAGCGCGTGGCACAAGGTGGTCCGGCTGTCGCTGCCCAACGGCTGGCTGGCCACCACCAAGGCCTCGAACGCCCCGCAGCAGCTGAAGATGCTCTACAAGATGGCGACCGGTGGCCCGAGGGTGCGCCGTGCCGCGCAGGCCCGGCTCAACCAGCAGGCCCGCAAGGCCCAGGCCGCCTAACGAAGCAGGTCGACCACGCCGCGGAGGTCGGGGAGCACGACGTGCGCCCCGGCCTCGGTGAGCTCGGCCTCGGTCCAGGTCGTGGTCACGCCGACCACCCGGCCGACCCCGGCGGCGACCGCGGCGCCGACGCCCGCGGGTGAGTCCTCGGCGGCCACGCAGTCCGCGGCGGCGACGCCGAGGCGCTCGCACGCGAGCAGGAAGCCCGCCGGGTGCGGCTTGCCCTCGGCCACGTCGCGCGCGGTGACGACCACCGCGATGTGGTCGAGCACGCCGAGCCCCTCGCCGACCGCGAGCGAGACCCAGGCCGGCCGGGCCGAGGTCACGATCGCGACCGGGATGCCGGCGGCGCCCGCCGCGTGCACCACGTCGTGGGCGCCGGGCACCGGCTCCGGGGTGGCGTCGTCGGGGATCCGGGCGCGGACCTCGGCGGCCAGCTCGTGCGGGTCGTGCGCCGACCACGGCCCGGGCTCGACCGCGAAGACGTCCTCCGCCCGGCGGCCGGTGAAGATCCCGAGGTCGTCGATCACCCAGCCGCGGTGCGGCGAGGAACGCGCGGTAGGCCTCGCGGTGCACCGGCTCGGAGTCGACCAGGGTGCCGTCCAGGTCGAGCAGCAGCGCGGCCGGCCTCACGGGGTGACGGTGAAGAGCACGTCGCCGACCTTCGCGACGGCGTCCGTGGCCGGGGCGGGCACCGACCCCTTGGGCCGGTCCATGGCCACCACGGGCACGATCGTGGAGATGTCCTCGCCGCCGATGGTGGCCGGGTCCCAGCGCACCATCGGGTCGCCCGCCGCGACGGTGGACCCCTGCTGGGCGAGCACCTCGAAGCCCTGGCCGTCGAGCCGCACCGTGTTGATGCCGAGGTGCACCAGCACCCCGACCCCCTCGGCGCCGAGCACGACGAACGCGTGCGGGTGCACCTTGACGACCTTGCCGGCGATCGGCGACACCACGGTCACCTCGCCCGGGTCGGGGTCGATGGCGACGCCCGGACCCACCATCTCCGAGGAGAAGACCGGGTCGGGGACCTCCGACATCGGCACCAGCCGCCCGGGGCAGGGGACCAGCACCTCGACCGGCCCCGTCGCAGCGGACTCGGTCACGTGGGGTTGGGTCACATCAGGTCCTCGATGTCCTCGGCGAGCGTGTCGGCCTCGGGGCCCACGACGACCTGCACGACGTTCCCGGACTTCACCACGCCGTGGGCGCCGGCGCCCTTGAGCGCCTTCTCGTCGACCAGCGCACCGTCCTTGACCTCGGTGCGCAGCCGGGTGATGCAGGGCTCGATCTCGACGACGTTGTCGGCGCCGCCGAGTCCGGCGAGGATCTGCTCGGCCTTGCTGCTCATGCGTTCTCCTTGGGTGTGGGTGGGTCGGTGGCGGTGACCTTGGCCAGGCCGCGGGGGTTGTCGGGGTCCAGGCCCAGCGCGCGGGCGAGCCCCTCGACGACCAGCTGCGCCGGGACGATCGCGCCCAGCGGCGCCAGCGCCTCGGGGAGCTCGGGGCCGGGGACGTGCACGGCACAGGCGTCCGCGAACGCCGGGTCCCCGCCGATGCCGACCACCGTGGCGCCCCGGCCGGCCAGGTCGCCGGCGAGCTCGACCATCGGCTCCAGCAGCGGGCCGTCCGGTGCCGCGACGAGGACGGCGGTCATGCCGCTCGTCACCACCGAGATCGGTCCGTGCCGCAGGTCGGCGTACGAGTAGCCGCGGACCGGCCGCAGGCAGGTCTCCTCCAGCTTCAGGGCCGTCTCGAGCGCGGTGCCCATCATCAGGCCGCGCCCGGAGACCACGGCGTACGCCGCGTCCCGCAGCGCCGCGACCGCGGCGTCGACGCCCTGCGGGTCGTGCACCAGCCGGTCCACCTCGTCGGGCACCCGGTCGAGCTCGGCGTCGAGGACCGAGGGCTCCGGCGCGAGCGCGGTGCCGAGGACGGCCATCGCCACGAGCTGGGTCAGGTAGGTCTTGGTGGCCGGGACCGCCAGCTCGGGTCCGGCCTGCGTGACCAGCGCGAGGTCGGCGTACTGAGCGAGTGGAGAGCCCTCGACGTTGGTGACCGCCAGGGTGGCCGCGCCGTTCGTGCTGGCCCAGGCCTGGGTGTCGACGATCTCGGTGGTCGCCCCGGACTGCGAGACGCAGACGACCAGGGCGTCGGAGAGGTCCAGCCGGGCCCGGTAGTGGGTGGCCACGCTGGGCGAGAGCAGGCTGCCGAGCATGCCGGCCCGGGTCTCGAGGAGGTAGCGGCCGTAGACGGCGGCGTTGTCGCTGGAGCCGCGGGCGGCGAAGAGCACCTGCCGGCGGCCCTGCGCGAGCTGCCGGATCTCGGGTCTCGCCGGCAGCAGGCTCTCGAGGGTCAGGCGTACGGCGAGGGGCTGCTCGGCCACCTCGGCGGCCATCCGGCTGCTCACGCGATCTCCTCCTGTCCTGCCCCGTGCTCCGGCGCGGAGGCCTTGACAACCGCCGCGACCGTGACCATCCTCACAACTGGTACGGACCAGACCGTACCAGCGTGCCCAGTGGTCGTCGAGAGGTCCAGCTCCTTGTCCAGTACCCGCCCGGCCCGGTTGATCACCGATGGTCCGCGGCCCAAGCACGCGCAGCTGAGCGACGTGCTGGCCGACCTCGCGGTGCACGAGCTGGGCCCGGACGCGGCGATCCCCTCCGAGCGCGAGCTGATGACGACGTACGACGTCTCGCGGGCCACCGTGCGCAAGGCGATCGACAGCCTGGTCGCCGACGGGCTGCTGCACCGGATCCACGGCAAGGGCACCTTCGTGGCCCGCCCGCGGCTCGAGAGCCGGCTGCACCTCGCGTCGTTCAGCCAGGACATGCGCCGGCGCGGGCTGACCCCGTCGACGCGGCTGCTCAGCGTCGAGCTCGACGAGCCGCCCGCCGACGTCGCCAAGGCGCTGGACCTCAGCGCCGACGGCACCGCGTGGCGGCTGGACCGCGTGCGGCTCGCGGACGGCCAGCCGATCGCGCTCGAGAACGGCTGGTACCCCCGCGCGCTGCTGCCCGGCCTCGACCGGCACGACCTGGGCGGGTCCCTCTACGGGCTGCTCGCCGACGTCTACGACCTCGCCATCGACAGCGCCGAGCAGACGCTGTGGGGCGAGACCGCCGACGCCGCCACCGCGCGCCGGCTCGACGCCCCCGTCAACACCCCCCTCCTGGTGTTCCGTCGCGTGTCGTACGCCGCCGGGCGGCCGCTGGAGTACGTCGTCTCGCGCTACCGCGGCGACCGCTACCAGCTCCACATGTCCCTGGGCCGGGACGACCTCGGCACAGCACCCCCATCACCGCAGAAGCAGGCATCACCACAGAAGCAGGGAATCTCCGAAGGGAAGCAAGCGTGACCACCACAGACGCGTCCTCGGGCGCCACCCCCACCGAACGGCGCAGGTTCAACCTCGCCCCGGTCCAGAAGTTCGGCCGCAGCCTGATGCTGCCGATCGCCGCCCTGCCGGCGGCGGCGCTGCTGCTGCGGCTGGGCCAGCCCGACCTGCTCGGCGCCGACGGGCTCGGCTGGGACCACGTGGCGGCGGTGGTGGGCGCGGCGGGCAACGCGCTGTTCGCCAACCTGCCCCTGCTGTTCGCGGTCGGCGTGGCCATCGGCATGGCGAGGAAGTCCGACGGCTCGACCGCGCTCGCGGCCGTGGTCGGCTACCTGGTCTTCAAGGCGGTCGGTGACGCGATGTCCCCGTTCGTCCTCGACGCACCCGCCGAGGGCGAGACCCAGGAGCTCATCAACTACGGCGTGCTCGGCGGCATCGTGATCGGCCTGGCGGCGGCGTACCTGTGGAAGAAGTACCACCGCATCAAGCTGCCGCCGTACCTCGCCTTCTTCGGCGGCCGGCGCTTCGTCCCGATCATCACCTCGTTCGTGGCGATCGTGCTCTCGGTGCTGATGAGCTTCGTCTACCCGGCGTTCAACTCCGGCATCACGAACCTCGGCGAGTGGGTCACCAACAACGACGTCATCGGTGGCTTCGTCTACGGCACGCTGAACCGGCTGCTGATCCCGCTCGGGCTGCACCACATCCTCAACAACCCGCCGTGGTTCGTGTTCGGCTCCTACCAGACCGCCGGCGGCGAGACCGTCCACGGCGACATCGCCCGCTTCCTCAACGGCGACCCCACGGCGGGCGCCTTCATGACCGGCTTCTTCCCGATCATGATGTTCGCCCTGCCGGCCGCGGCCCTGGCGATCTGGCACGAGGCCCGTCCCGAGCACAAGAAGGCCGTCGGCGGCATCATGCTCTCCGCCGCGCTGACCGCGTTCCTCACCGGCGTGACCGAGCCGCTGGAGTTCGCCTTCATGTTCGTCGCGTGGCCGCTCTACATCATCCACGCGGTGCTGACCGGCACCTCGCTGGCCCTGGTGAACGCGCTCGGGATCAAGGACGGCTTCGGGTTCTCCGCGGGCCTGTTCGACTACGTGCTCAACTTCAACATCGCGACCAAGCCGTTGCTGCTGATCCCCATCGGACTCGGGCTACGCCGCCCTCTACTACTTCCTGTTCCGCGCCGTGATCCGCAGGTGGAACCTGCGGACCCCGGGCCGCGAGGAGGAGGGCACCGAGTCCGCCATCGAGGCCGACACGAGCGCCTGAGGATGCTCCTGTCTGCCGGTCGGGTGGTCACCCCGGCGCGAGTCTTCGCGCCGGGGTGGCTGCACGTCGAGGGGGAGCGGATCTCCGAGGTCGGGCCGGGCGCACCACCGCGTCCGGCCGACGTCGAGCTGCCTGCCGCCACGGTCACGCCGGGGTTCGTCGACACCCACGTCCACGGGGGCGGGGGAGCGTCGTTCGACGGCGGTGACCAGGAGGCAGGCGCGACGGCGGTCCGCTCCCATCTCGTCCACGGCACGACCACGATGATGGCGAGCCTGGTGAGCGCGAGCCCGTCCTCGATGGCGGACTCGGTGGCCCGGCTCGCCGACCTCGCCGACGACGGCCTGCTCGCCGGCATCCACCTCGAGGGTCCGTGGCTGAGCCCGCGGTACGCCGGCGCGCACGACCCCGACCTGCTCACCGACCCCAAGCCCGAGCAGGTCGACGGGCTGCTCGAGGCGGGCCGCGGCCACGTCCGGATGGTGACGCTGGCGCCGGAGCTGGCCGGCGGCCTGGATGCGATCCGGCGGCTCACCGCCGCCGGCGTGACGGCCGCGATCGGCCACACCGACGCGACGTACGACGTGGCGCGGGCGGCGCTCGACGCCGGCGCCGGCGTGGGCACCCACCTCTTCAACGCGATGCGCGGGCTGCACCACCGCGAGCCCGGGCCGATCACCGCGCTCCTCGAGCACCCGGACGCGTACGTCGAGCTGGTCGCCGACGGCGTGCACGTCCACCCCGCGGTGCTCCGGCTCGCGGCCCGGGCCAAGCCGCACCTGACCGTGCTGGTGACCGACGCGATGGCCGCGGCCGCCGCTGCCGACGGCGACTACCGGCTCGGCCGGCTCACGGTGACCGTGCGCGACGGCGTCGCCCGGCTGGCCGACACCGGCGCGATCGCCGGGTCGACGCTCACGATGGCGGCCGCCGTCCGGTACGCCGTCCAGGTCGCCGGGGTGCCGATCGAGGACGTGGTCCGCGCGGCCACCGCCTCGCCGGCCGCGCTGCACGGCCTGGACCGGGTGGGTGCGCTGCGCCCCGGGTTCGACGCCGACCTGGTCGTCCTCGACGACGACCTCGCCGTCCAGCGGGTGATGCGCAAGGGTGCCTGGGTGGGCTGAGCCCGGCGCGGCCGGCCCTACTCGTCCCCGGTGAGGTTGAACGCGCGCAGCCGGCGCCCGGTCAGCCACACGCCGAGCACGATGACCAGCGTGGTCGCGACCACGGCGTACCCCACCCCCAGGCCGTCGACGAGGGACACGTCGGCGACGGGCTCGGCGATCGCCGCGGACCAGCGGCTGACACTGAGCCACCGGACCCCGTCGAGCAGGCCGCCGAGCAGGCTCTCCCAGATCAGCAGGTAGATCAGGCCGACCACGACGGCGTGGCGGGTCAGCACCGACAGCAGTGCGAAGAGCGAGCAGTAGGCGAGGCCGCCGGCGAACGCCCCGAGCGCGAGGCCGAGCCCGAACGACGGCTCGCTCGTGCGCAGGACCAGGCCCGCGGCCAGGACGGGGACGACGGCGAAGGCCACGACGCAGGCCGTCGCGACGGCGAGCTTGCTCAGGACGATCGTGTACCGCGAGATCGGCTTGGCCAGCAGGTAGGAGATCGACCCGTCGTCGATCTCCGGCGCCAGCAGTCCGGTGGTCGCGAGGAGGGCCACCAGCGGCACGACCACGACCAGCCCGAGGCCGTAGAGCGTGTTGCGGGCGGCCAGCTCGTCCTCGCCGACGAGCAGGCGGACCAGCACGGCCAGCCCGATGAGCACGGCCGGCAGCACGAACAGCAGCACCCCCCGGCGCCGGCCGAAGACGCTGTGGACCCCGATCCGGGCGACGGTCGTCGAGAAGGTGACGCTCATGCCGACACCAGGTAGGCGAAGACGCTCTCCAGCGACTCGTCGGTCGGCGTGACCTCGAGCAGCCGGACTCCGTGGTCGCGGGCCAGGCGCGGGAGCACCTCGCTGAACCGGCCGAAGTCGGACGCCTCGATCTCGATGCCGCCCTCGGGCCGCAGCCGGGCGCCGCGGACCGAGCCGTCGGCCAGCAGGACGGAGGCCATCGTCCGGTCGTCGCCGGTGCGCAGGACGAACCGGTTGGGCCGGTCGGTCATCAGCCGCCGGATCGCCCCGAAGTCGCCGGAGGCGGCGTGCCGACCGGCGACGACGACCTCGATCTGGCGGGCCACCTGCTCGACCTCCTCCAGGATGTGGGAGCTGAACAGCACGGTGCGGCCCTCGGCGCCCATCGTGCGCAGCAGCTCCATCAGGTGCATCCGCTGCCGCGGGTCCATGCCGTTGAAGGGCTCGTCGAGCAGCAGCACCGTCGGGTCGTGGACCAGCGAGGACGCCATCTTGATCCGCTGCCGCATCCCCTTGGAGTACGTCGAGATGGTCCGGTCCTGCGCGTCGGTCATCTCGACCAGGGCGATCGACGCCTGCGCCGCCGCGCCGGGGTCGGCCAGGCCGTGCAGCTCGGCGTTCGCGACCACGAACTGCCGCCCGGTCAGGTAGTCGAACAACGCCTCGCGCTCGGGGACCAGGCCGATCTTGCGGTAGACCTTCTCGTTGCGCCACAACGGCTCGCCGTCCAGGGTGACCGTGCCGGTCGACGGTGCCAGGAACCCGGACATCATCGCGATCAGCGTCGACTTGCCGGCGCCGTTCGGACCGAGCAGCCCGGTCACGCCGGGCCCGATGGTCATGGAGACGTCGTTGACGGCGACGACGTTGCGGTACCACCGCGACACGTGCTCCAGCAGGATGACGCTCATGCGGTGACCTTCCGGTACCGGCCCAGCATGGCGCCGACCGAGCCGACGACCACGACCGCGGTGGTGGCGAGGTAGAGGACGCCCATGCCCGCGCCCGAGGGCGGGGTGGGCGTCGCCTCCGGGGCGTCGAAGAGGATGACCTGGACGCCGTTGACCAGGGTGTACGGCGAGAACAGCCCGGCGACCTGGCCGACCGTCTCGTGGTCGGAGTCCAGGGAGATCCCCTGGATCGTGACGACGACGGTGTAGCTGACCAGCAGCACGACGATCACGGCCGCCACCGCGAGCCCCCGGCGGATGGTCAGCGCGGAGACCAGCGCGGCCAGGCCGGACAGGCACGCCGCCAGCAGGACCGCTCCGACGAGGGCGCCGAGGACCCTCCCGGTCTCCCGGCCGAGCGGCAGCCCGGCGAGCAGCCCGCCGACGTACATCAGCAGCAGGGGTGCGGCGACCAGCACGAACGTCGCCGCCGTCAGCGACGCCAGGCGCACCAGGACGTACGTCGTCCGCCGCATCGGGCGGGCGAGGTAGAGCGTGATGGTGCGGAACCGGAGGTCGCGGGAGATGAGGGCCGGGCGCCTGGGAGGCGACGAAGACCGAGATCAGCAGCTGGGTGGTGATCGGGTAGGTGGAGTAGGCGACGATCTGCTCGTCGAGGCCGAGCAGGTCCTTCGCCTGCACCAGGACGCCCACCAGGATGAGGGCCGGCAGCAGCATCAGGCCGAGGAGGATCATCGGCAGGACCTTGGAGCGGCCCGACCTGCCGAGGCCGTAGCTGTTGCGCAGCCCGGTGACGAAGAACGCCCGGGCGACGGCCGGCTCCCCGAGGCGGGGCCCGGTGTAGGACCGGTAGCCGAGGTCGTGGATGACGGCGGCGGTCGCGGTGGTGCTCGCGGCCGCCGGCGGGGGCGCAGGGGCGGTGGGCACCGGGTCGTCAGACGGGCTGGACACTGCCGGCACCCCCCTCGCGGAAGACGTCCTCGATGCGGTGGTGCCGCTCCTGCATCCGGACCAGGCCGAGCCCGAGGTCGACGGTCAGGTCGCGCACGACGTCGCGGGTGTGCTCGTCGCGCACCTCCACCTCGACCATGCGGCCCTCGGCGGGCCGGGCGCGCAGGCCCGCGTCGACGAGGGCCTGACCGAGCAGCCGGTCGGCGTCCGGCCTGCCCTGGACCTCGACCAGCAGGGTGCCGGTCGTGTGCAGGAACTCCGTCGTCGCCGAGGAGCGCAGCAGGCGCCCGCTGTCGAGCACGACGACGTGGTCGCTGACCCGCTCGAGCTCGCCGAGCAGGTGGGAGGTGACCAGGACCGCGATCCCGAACTCGGTGCCGATCCGGCGCACCAGCGCGAGCATGTCGTCGCGCGAGGACGGGTCGAGGCCGTTGGTCGGCTCGTCGAGGAGCACCAGTCGCGGGTCGTGGACGAGCGCCTGGGCCAGCTTCGCGCGCTGCTTCATGCCGGTCGAGTAGCCGCCGATCGGGCGGTAGCGCTCCTCGGCGAGGCCGACGTGGCGGAGCACGTCGGACGCGCGCTCGCGCGCCGCGGGGTACGGCAGCCCGGACATCTGGCCCAGGTGGACGACCAGGTCGCTCGCCGACACGTCGGCCGGCAGGCAGTCGTGCTCGGGCATGTAGCCCACGAGCGAACGGATCAGCCCACCTTCGGTGACGACGTCGTGCCCGAGGACGGTGGCGGTCCCGCTGGTGGCCGGGAGCAGCCCGAGCAGGATCTTGATCAGCGTCGACTTGCCCGCGCCGTTGGCGCCGACGAGCCCGGTGACGCCCTCCCCGATGCTCACATCGAGCTGGTCCAGGGCGGTCACGCGTGGGTAGCGCATCGTCAGACCCGCGGTTTCGATGACCCCCACGACATCAACGTAACCGCTCGCGCCACCCGCGACCCGCGAATGCGGCCGCCGGGCGGCCCGCCGGACGCGGCCGACACGAGCGCGTGCTCAGGCCTCCGGGTCGGTCAGGGCCGGGCCGAACTCGCCGATCGGCGCCGGGTCGGACTCGGGGGCCATCCCCAGCTCCTCGCGCAGCCGGTCGGTGTCGGCCTGCCCCTGCCGGGCCAGCTCCGCACGCTCGGCCGGCGACATCTGCGACCACCGGGCGCTGAACTCGTCCATCCCGCGGCCCAGCTCGCGCAGGAACAGCGGGTCGCGGGTCAGCTCGCGCAGCGAGGCGCGGCCGGAGAGCACCGCCTGCACGCGGGCCGTCACCTGCTCGTCGCCGAGGTTGTCGCGGATCGCGACGAGCGAGCGGCGCAGCTGCTCGGCCTCGACCCGGTCGCCGCCGGTGAAGGCCAGGACCGGGTCGCGCTCGGGGGTGCTGCTCATCCCTGGGCTCCCGGGTGGTCGTAGGCGTTGGGCAGGGTGATCGAGTCGAGGTCGCGCAGCGCGCCGAGATAGCCCGCGCACAGGCCGACCAGCGCCTGGGAGGCGGTCAGCGCGCGGCCGTGCCACTCCAGGGCCTGGGTCCACAGGCGGGTGGCGCGGTACGCGTCGTACGCCGCCCAGCCGCCGAAGAACAGCCCGCCGATCACGGTCTCGGAGGTCGCGGTCGCGGCCAGTGCCTTGATGCCCATCGAGATGAGCTTGTCCAGCAGCTGCTCGAGGATCGACGCGACCGCCGTCGCCATCTCCTGCATGCCGGCGGCGACGGACTGGTACTCCCGGGCGACGCCCTGCAGCGGCTCACCCATCGAGTCGACCGCGATCGCGAACCGCTCGAAGTAGCTGCCGGCGGAGGTGGCGGCGTTGCCCTGCCACTTCGTCAGCATCTCGGCCGACTCGTCGTTGAGCAGGCGACCCAGCCGAACGGCGTACTCGGCGAGCTGGTCGAGCGCGCTCGCGGCGGTGCTGACCGACTCCCAGTCACCGGCCACCCAGCGGGCGGCCTCCTCGCCGGGGTTGAAGCTGAAGACCAGCTCGATCCCCTTCATCAGCACGTGCGAGGGGCTCAGCCAGTCGCCGGCGCCGAGGATCTCGTTGACCAGGCCCGGGATCGGCTCCTTGGGGTACGGCGTGTCCAGGACCTCCGAGGGCAGGCTCACCACGACCCCCCACCTCCGCCCGGGGTCGGCACGGGCGTCGTCGCCTCGCCCTCCGGCGCCTCCGGGACGGAGTCGCTCGAGGGGTGCGAGATGTCGCGGTAGCGCTGTGCCGGCGGCCCGACCGCCTCGTAGCGGCGGTCCATGTTCGTGGCGACGCCGTGGTCGGTGTCGTCGTACATCTTCGCGGCGGCCCGCAGCTCGGCGGCGCTGGCGTCGGTCACCGCCTTGATCCGGGCGAGCGCGTCGTTGATCGCCGACACCACGCCCTCGTTCACCTGGACGACGGTCTGGAACATCATGGCGTCCGACCACTCGAGGCGGAGGTTGCGCGAGACGTACGACGTGGCCTCGGCGGTGTCCCCGGACCATGCGGTCAGCGAGCTGCTGTACTTTCGCAGGGCCGAGGTGACGACGTGCAGGTCCATGGCGCGGACGCTACCCGTCGACCCGACGAACCACACGGCAAAACGACGAGGGGACGAACAAGATGGGCGGTGCCTTCGAGCGGGCACAGGAGACGCGCCGGAACGACGCGGAGGCGATCGACCGGGGCAAGCGCCTCAGCAACCTGCTGCTGGCCGGGCTGCTCGGCGTCTTCGCGGCCGGCATCGCCGTCGTCGCCGTCTGGCAGCTCACGCCGGTGGGCATGCTGGCCGGGCTGGTCGCGCTGGGCAGCCCCTGGGCCTGGCTGCGCGGCGACCGCGCCCGGGTCGACGAGATCTCCGCCGAGCACCAGCGGGCGTACGCCGCGGAGCTCGGCTGGTCGGTGCTGGCGGTGGCCCTGCTGGCCGGTGGCTACGCGCTCTTCATCGCCGCGATGGTCAACGGCTGGTGATCAGGCCCCGAGCGCCGCACTGACGACCTCGCGGGCCTCCTCCTGCACCTGCGCGAGGTGGTCGGGTCCGCGGAACGACTCGGCGTAGATCTTGTAGACGTCCTCGGTCCCCGACGGCCGCGCGGCGAACCATGCCGACTCGGTGACCACCTTGAGCCCGCCGATCTTCGCGCCGTTGCCCGGCGCCTCGGTGAGCTTGGCGGTGATCTCCTCGCCCGCGAGCTCGGTGGCCTCCACGTCGTCCGGCGACAGCGCGGCGAGCTTGGCCTTCTGCGCCCGGTCGGCCGGCGCGTCGATGCGGGCGTACGCCGGGTCGCCGTGCCGCTCGACCAGCGCGGCGTAGTGCTCCGAGGGGGTCTTCCCGGTCGTCGCCAGGATCTCCGAGGCGAGCAGCGCCAGCAGGATGCCGTCCTTGTCGGTGGTCCACGTCGTGCCGTCCGTGCGCAGGAACGACGCGCCCGCGGACTCCTCGCCGCCGAAGCCGAACGAGCCGTCGATCAGCCCCGGCACGAACCACTTGAAGCCGACCGGGACCTCCACCATCGGCTTGTCGAGCGAGGCTGCGACCCGGTCGATCATCGAGGAGGAGACCAGCGTCTTGCCGATCCGTGCGGACGCCGGCCAGTCCGGGCGTGCGCCGCCGAAGAGGTAGCCGATCGCGACCGCGAGGAAGTGGTTGGGGTTCATCAGCCCGGCGTCCGGGGTGACGATGCCGTGCCGGTCGGAGTCGGCGTCGTTGCCGGTCGCGATGTCGTACTCGTCCTTGCGCCGGATCAGCGACGCCATCGCGTTGGGGGAGGAGCAGTCCATCCGGATCTTGCCGTCCCAGTCCAGCGTCATGAAGCGCCAGGTCGGGTCGACCAGCGGGTTCACGACGGTCAGGTCCAGGCCGTGCCGCTCGGCGATCTCGCCCCAGTAGGCGACGCTCGCGCCGCCCAGCGGGTCCGCGCCGATCCGCACGCCCGCGTCGCGGATCGCCGCGATGTCGAGCACGTTCGGCAGGTCGTCGACGTAGGTGCCGAGGAAGTCGTACGACGACGCGGCCGCGCGCGCCCGGGCGAACGGGATCCGCCGCACGTCCGCCAGCCCGCCCTTGATCAGCTCGTTGGCGCGCTTCGCGATCACCGAGGTCGCGTCGGTGTCCGCCGGGCCGCCGTGCGGCGGGTTGTACTTGAAGCCGCCGTCGCTCGGCGGGTTGTGCGACGGGGTCACCACGATGCCGTCGGCCAGTCCGCTCCCGCCGGTCGAGCCTGTCGAGACCTTCCCCCGGTTGGCGCGCAGGATCGCGTGGGACACCGCGGGCGTGGGGGTGTAGCCGTCGCGGTCGTCGACCAGCACGGTCACGTCGTTGGCGGCCAGCACCTCCAGCGCGGTCGCCCACGCCGGCTCGGAGAGTCCGTGGGTGTCGCGCCCGATGAACAGCGGCCCGTCGTACCCCTGCTCGCGCCGGTAGTCGCAGATCGCCTGCGTGGTCGCGAGGATGTGCGTCTCGTTGAAGGCCGTCCTGAGGGAGCTGCCGCGGTGGCCGCTGGTGCCGAACGCGACCTGCTGGTCGACGTCGTCGGGATCGGGCACCCCGGTGTAGTACGCCGTCACCAGGTGGGCGACGTCGACGAGGTCCGAGGGCTCGGCGGGCTGTCCTGCGCGGGGGTCGGCCATGCGGTCATCATGCCCGGTCCGGCGCGCAGCGGCACCGGGTTGCGACGCGTTCCGTCACTCGTCAGGGTCCCCGACATAGACTGGAACCACCGAGGAATCCGTCGACGTCGTGCACTTCGTCATTTCGCGGCGAACCACTCTCAAGACCGACGGCTCACGGTCGGCACGGCAGGTCCTCATGTTTCCCCGTGGCACCCCGACAGCCACCGCGTCGTGGCCGGACGCAGCGAGCGCGGGGACACCGGATCGCCCACGGCTGGGCGCGGTCGTCAAGCGGGTCGTGCTGAGCCTGCTGATCGCGTGCGTCATCCCCGGCGCGGTGTTCTACGCGACCCTCAGGTCGACCGACGTGTGGACGGCGATCTTCGCCGCGCTCGCCTGGTCCTACGGCGCCATCGCGTGGCGCTGGCTCACGCGGCGTCGTGCCTCGGGGCTGCTGATCCTCACCGCGGCCGTGATGACCGGTCGAACGGTGATCTCCTTCGTCACCGACAGCACCTTCCTGTACTTCCTCCAGCCGGTCATCAGCCAGGGCGTGGTCGCGACGGCCTTCCTGTTGTCGCTGGCCACGGCTCGACCGATGGTGGCGCGCCTTGCCGGTGACTTCTACCCGATGAGTCGCGAGCTGCACCTGCGTCCCCGGATCCAGCGCCTGTTCTGGCACCTGACCGTGGTGTGGGCCGCGCTCTGCCTGGTCAAGGGGACGATGACGCTGTGGCTGCTGCAGTCGCAGTCGACGCAGAACTTCGTCCTGTTCAAGGGCATCTCGAGCCTCACCCTCGACGCGCTGGCCGCCGGGGCGACGATCGGGGCGGCCGCCGTCGTGGCTCGCAAGGAGGGCCTCCTGGGCCCGGTCCCGACGGAGCGCCTCGTCCCGATCCCCGTGTGAGAGGGACACGGTCGATCAACGGGCGCACAACGCGTCGAGGCCACCCCGAACCGGATGCCCGCAGGGGGCTCCGGCCGGGATGGCCTCGGACGAGAAGGACGACGATCAGCTGCTGAGGAAGCGCTGCAACCCGTCCAGGTCGTCGGTGTTGATCTGGTCGACCCCGACCTCGACGAGCTTCGACCACAGCCGGTCACGCGCCGGCCCGGCCTGGTCCGGCGTCGCCCAGAACCGCAACCGGTAGCCGTGCTGGTGCGCCTGCGCCACGATGTCGCGCAGCTTCTGCTCCTCGGCGGCGGGCATCGGCCCGGTGCCGTCCCAGGTGAAGCTCTTGGTCCAGTTGTCGCTGACCAGCGGCATGAACGAGGCCGGCGCCCCGGAGGACAGGTCGTCCAGGCGGCCGTCGTACCCGGCGTACCGCGTCGGCTGGGCGAGCATCGCCGCCCGGTCCCGGTTGCCGCTGATGACCGCCGTGACCGCGCCGGGGTGGGTGTCGGAGGCGGTGAACGTCGTCATCAGGTTCGGGTGCTCGCGCAGCACCCGGTCGATCGCCGCCCAGGTCGGGCCGGCGTCGGACTTCACGTCGATGAGCAGCTGGAAGGTGCCGTCCCAGCTCGGGTACTCGGTGCCGCCGTTCATCGTGCGGCGCGCCTCGAGCGGGGAGAGGTAGAGGCTCTCGAGCGTGCGGCCCGGCACCACCTGGTCCCGGTCGTGGGCGACGAGCAGCTGCCCGTCGACCAGCCACACGTCGGCCTCCACGCTGGTGAAGCCGTGGTCGAGCGCGTCCTGCAGCGGACGCTTGTGCTCGTAGTCGTTGTGCGCGTGGGCCTGCTGCAGCGGCTCGGCCTGGTCGGCGGTGTCGTACGCCGCCGGCAGCGCGAAGCCGCGGTCGGCGAGCACGTCGCGGAGCCGGTCCGGGTAGTCGGTGATCAGGCCGTCGACGCCGTCGTCGATGAGCTTGTTCATCGTCGGCTCGTCGTCGACGGTCCAAGGGATGACCAGGATGTCGTGCTGGTGTGCCTCGTCGACCATCTCCTTGGTCACGTACGGCCTGTAGCCGTCGTCGGTGACCTTGCCGTCCTGCGGGAAGCCGTGCACCGGCGAGAACGCCGCGGCCCCGAAGCTGTCGATCGCCTTGATCGGGTCTCCGCCGAAGTCGTCGATGTCGAGCCCGCCGAGCCACGGCGACCTGCCGGGCTGGCCCACCTGGAGGAAGTCGTAGTTGGTCAGCGCGACCAGCGGCAGCCGCGGGTCGACCTCGTGCATCCGCATCAGCGAGCCCCAGTCGAAGCTCTGGATCGTCACCTGGCGGGCGATGTCGGCGGCGCGGATCTCGTGGTCGACGACCTGGACGAACTGCTCGCGCGGGGCGGTCTCGCTGGGGGCACCGGCCTCGACCTTGGTCTCGACGTTGAGCTTCACCGCGTCCGCGTCGTACGCCTGGACCAGGTCGAAGACCTCGCTCAGCAGCGGCATCCGCTCGCCGGGCGAGGCCTGCTGGCCCGGGAACTGCGGAAGCGTCTGGCTGCCGCAGTCGAGGGTGCGGACCTGCGCGAGGGACAGCGTGTTCACGTACTTGCCGACGTAGGGGTACTCCGGGTCGCCGGGGGTGGCGGGCCCGGTGTCCTGGCACTTGGTGCCGTTGACCTTGCGGTCATGGGTGATCACGGCCTGGCCGTCCTGGGTGATCTGGACGTCGAGCTCGAGCGTGCTGACCCCGAGGCGGATCGCCCTGTCGAACGACGCCAGCGTGTTCTCGACCGTGAGGCCGATCCCGCCGCGGTGCGCCTGCAGGTCGAAGGTGGGTGGTGTCTGTTGGGTGGAGGCCGCCGCCTGGGCGGGGGCCGGCTGGACGGGCGCGGTCGCGAGGACCGCGCCGAGGAGGAGGGCGAGGCCGCCCGTGATGTTCCGAGTCATCATGCGGGCGAGCCTCCGCAGCGCGCCGTACGCGGTGGTGAACGGCGTACGGCGCGCCGGCGACCGGAGCGCGGCGAGTCCGCCGGGGTCGTGTGCCTGAGCCCGCGCCAGGGCGCGTTCTCAGGCACACGACCCGACGGGAGTCAGGGCTGGATCAGCAGCGCGTCGCCGACCGGTCGCTCCCCGGTGGCGTCGGACGGGTGCGAGATCACGGAACCGTTGACGACCATCGTGGTCGACCCGCCACCGTCGAGGTTGATGGCGTCGACGAGGCCGAGGGAGCGCGCCACGTCGGCCGCCTCGGGGACCGAGAGCCCGAGATCCCCGGCCGACCGGCCGTCGACGGTGATCAGCACGGTGCGGCCCTGGGCGTCGACGCCCGCGATGGTGCGGGGGTTGCGCTTGACGAACCAGCCGTAGGCGAAGCTCGGGTCGCCCGGGTGCACGAAGCCGTCCTGGCGCTGGGTGATGTGGACCTCGCCGTCGTGGACGAGCAGCGGGCCGCCGTTGGTGACGGTGGTGCCGCGCGGGGTGGCGAGCGGGGAGCCGCCGGCCTCGAGACGGGTGGTCACCGGGAGCTCGTCGCCGACCGCGACGCCGTCCAGCAGCGCGACGTCGTCGCCGGTGGCCTGCAGCGAGGTCTGCCCCGGCGCGAGCGCGGTGCCGCGGCCGTCGCGCACCGCGGTCACCACGCCGTGCTCGAGCACCACCTCCCGGCCGTCGCCCGCCGGCGTGCTGCCGCCGTACTCCGGCGTGAAGGCGACCAGCTCGCTGCCGTCGGTGCAGGTGAGGTCGTGCAGCGGCAGGTCGGTGGGGGAGTCGGTGCTGTCCCCGCCGCAGTTGCGGATCAGACCCGGCACCCGGTCGACGCCGTCGAGGGCCACTGCCTTGTCGGAGATCCGGGCGACGCCGCCCCAGGTCAGCCGGCGCACCGCGCTGCCGCGGGCGTCGTCGTGGAGCACCAGCGCCGGGCGGCCGTCGGTGGACTCGGACAGCACGCGGCCGTCGTACACCCCCGCGCCGGCGGGGTCACCCGGCGCGCCGGAGGCGGGGTCGAGGACGAAGAACCCTGCGTTGACCGCGGCGGTCGCGCCGCCGGCCGCAGCCAGCTGCGAGGTGGTCTCCCGGTGGTAGAGGTCGGGGCCGAAGGAGCCGGCGAGCCGACCGTCGAACGTCTTGGGGTCGATCCGCAGCACGTCGACGTGCCACGGTCCGCGGTCCGAGGCGTCCCCGTCCCAGCCGGTGTAGACGCTGCTCGCGGTCTCCCCGGCCTGCGCCAGGCGGGCCTTGCCGGCGTCCGCCTCGGCCTGGGTCGGGTAGCTGCCGACCCGGACCCGGTAGCCCAGGACCCCCGCCGGGACGTCCGCGGTCGCGGGCTGGCGGACCTCCTCGACCCGGGCGGTGAAGCCCTCGCTCTCGAGGCGGTCGGCCTCGGCCTGGGCGCTGGCGCGGTCCGACAGCGAGCGCGGCGGCGCGTCCGGGTCCGGCGAGGAGTCCGTGGCGGGGATCGAGATCTCGTTGGTCCAGAACAGGCTCGGGTCGCTCCCGCCGCGGTCGATGCGGGTCAGCGTGACGCCCGGCTGCAGCGTCGTCGTACGACGGGTCTCGGTGAGGTCGGCGGGCCCGAGGTCGAGCGCGGGCGTGGAGCTGGACGACGTCGCCGCCGGGCCGGTGTGGTCGGGGGCGGCCAGCGCGACCGGGGTGATCGCCGCGGCGGCGAGGCCGACCAGTGCGACCGAGGCTCGGCGTGCTCGGGCAGGGACGGGTGAGGTGGTCTGCATCCGAGCGACCGTAGGCGTGCGGGCTACGCGCCCGGAACCCCCAGGCGTCCAGCGGATGAACGTCGCGCGCAGGTGGCGCGGGCCGCGACCCGGCCCCGGTCCTCACACCGCGGTCCTCACACCTCCAGCCACGGTGTCGCCCTCGCGCAGGTGTGCCCAGCTCTTGAGCGGGTGCTCGGTCAGCATCCGGGTGCGCCAGCCGCTCCAGTCACCCGTGGTGAGCGGTCCCAGCACCGAACGCCCGTCCAGGGGCCGCCCTGCGTCCGGGTCCAGGCCGGCCACCTCGAGCGTGGTCGGCATCAGGTCGATCGTGGAGACCAGCTTCTGGGACAGGCCGCCCCGCCGGACGCCGGGACCGGCCACCACGAAGGGCGTGCCCACGCACTCCTCGTAGGCCGTCTCCTTCTTGGCCAGCCGGTGCTCGCCGAGCATGTAGCCGTTGTCGGTGACGAAGAAGATCCAGGTGTTGGCGAGCATGCCGAGCTTGTCGAGGCGGTGCAGGATCGAGCTGACCTGGTCGTCGACGTCCTGGAGCTCCTCGAGCTTGCCCTGGTAGGCCGCCCGCATCTTCGCCTCGTTCTGGAACGGGAGGCCCTGCATCCAGCTGGGCTTGTCCCGCATGTCCTTCTCGTTGAGTGCCGGGGGGCTCCAGGCCACCCCGTCGAAGTCGTGCTCGTGCTCCGGCGACGGCGCGTAGCTGTCGACCTTCCAGCCGTCGCTGTGCGGGTTGGTCGGCGCGAACACGGCGAACCACGGAGCAGTCTCGGTGGCCCGTCCCTTCAGCCACCTCTTCAGCTGGTTGGTCGCGAACTGGTCGACATGCAGGTCCACCGTGCGGACCGTGCCCGGCGAGACCAGACACCGCTAGACGTAGTGGTTGTCGTGCTCCTCGAAGAACGCGAGCAGCTCCTCGTGGCTCGGCTTCCAGCGCCCCTCGGCCAGCTCCACGAGCCCCTCGAAGTAGGCCTCGCGCGGGGCGCCGGGGGCGAACAGGATCAACAGCGAGGCCGGCTCGCCGGACTCGTTGCGGAAGCCGTGCAGCCCGCCCTCGGGCACGTAGGCGAAGTCGCCCGGGTGGGAGTCGACCCAGTCCTTGCCGTCGAACAGCCTCACCGTCCCGGACAGCACGAAGAACGACTCGCTGATCGTGCGGTGGAAGTGGGCGTTGGCGCCGCCCGGCTCGGGACCCATGTCCCAGCGGTAGAGCCCGAACCGGCCGTCGGTCGTGGCGCCGGTGGCCAGGTAGCTCGCGGCACCGCCGGGACGCGGCAGCTCCGGGGGCGTGCCGACGGGGCGGAACCGCGCCGTCACCTCGCCGGTGCTGCCGAAGTAGGAGGGCTCGGGATAGGACATGGCAGGACGCTACGCCCCGGCTGAGGTGGCTGCCCTGCCCCAAGTAGGGCAACTGCCCGATGTGGCGGGCCGGTCTTACGGCGAGCGTGAGGGCATGAACCCGATCACCGTGAACCCCGCCGTGGCCGTCGCCTACGCCCGGCGCGCCAACGAGGAAGACGTCCGTCGTGCCGAGCAGCAGCGGTTGGCGCGCCGGCGTCGCAGCACCGAGCCGCGGCGTACCCGCCCGCGGCTCAGCCGGCTCTCGCTGGTGTGGCACCCGAGGGCGGCACGACGCCACGCCGCCACCGGCTAGGAGCGACCCCGTGGGCCCGCTTGAAGGCCCGGCTGAACGCCTCCTCCGACTCATAGCCGACCCGCCGCGCGATCGCGGCGACGCCGACCTCGGCGCTCTCCAGCAGCGTGCGCGCGAGGTGCATCCGCCACTCGGTCAGGTAGCGGATCGGCGGCATCCCGAGAACCCCACGGAAGCGCTCGTCGAGCAGCGAGGCCGAGACGTGCGCGGCGGAGGCCAGCTCGGCCACCGTCCACTTCCGTCCCGGGTCCCCGTGGATGCGCGCCATGGCCGGCGCGATGACCGGGTCGCGCAGCGCCCGCAGCCACCCGTGCTCGGAGGCGGGGGCGTTGGCCAGGTGCAGCTTGAGCACCTCCACCAGCAACAGCTGCGGGACCTGGGTCGGCGCCGCGATCCGGTCCAGCCCCACCGTGGAGGTCTGCTGGTAGGCGTACTCGATGCTGGCGCTCACGAAGGCCCGGGCGGACCCGTCCGGCGGGCTCACCACGAAGACCGGCGGAAGCGCACGCAGCCGCGGGTCGAAGAGCGGGTCGTCGGAGATGAGGTAGCCGCAGATCACGTCCGTCTGGTCGCCGCCCTGGCCGTAGTGGATCATCGGCATCTCCGCCCACGGCGGCGGGTCGACCAGGCTGGCCACCGACACCAGCTCCGCGTCGTTCGTGCCGCCCATCCGGTGGTCGTCGCCGTACGGCAGCACGATGACGTCGCCGGCCTCCGCCCACAGGCGCTCGCTGCCGTCGATCTCCACCCAGCACCGGCCGGCCGCGACGACGTGGAAGAGCACCACGCGCGCAGCATCCGGTGCCAGCACGGACGTGAGGTCGCCCGCCGGCATCGACTCGTAGGCCCAGTTCTCGGTGTACTCCCCCCGCAGGAAGATCGCCCCGCTGAGCCGGAGGCCGTCCAGGGCCTCCGACAGCGCCGGGGTGGGGTCCTGATCAGGTACGCCGGGCACTCGGTCATGGCCCGTAGGTCGCCACGACATGAGACTCATGGTGTCACATCCACACAAGGAGAACGGAGCACGAGAATGCCGCTCTACATGGACATCCACACTGTCCCGGCAGGCACCACCAACGAGGACGTCGCGGGAGCCCACGCGGCCGACGTCAGCGTCCAGGGCAAGTACGGCGTCGACTACCGCAGCTACTGGGTCGACGAGGCCAACAGCAAGGTCTTCTGCCTCGTCGAGGCCCCAGACCCGGAGGCCGCGATCGCCGTCCACAAGGAGGCGCACGGACTGCTCGCCGACCACATCCACGAGGTCGTCGAAGGTGCCTGAGCCGTCGCCCGGGCGGGGCCGCCGGCTCCGCCCGGGCGGCGTACCCCACCGGGGCGATTGCGACCTTGGTCCCTGACGCTCCGCGCTGCGGCCGGGTATACCTGTCCCACACACCACGGGGAGGCAACCTTGACGACGGTGAACGGCACCATGGCCACCGACCGGCCCGAGCGCTACGCCAAGCAGCTCGTGAGCCACTGGTCCGAGCGCGGACCCGTCTCCACCGAGGCGGGTGCGACCATCCAGCGCTGGAACACCGGCCAGGTGCTGGTCCTGCGCCCGACCGACGGCGCCCTCGAGGTCGAGGTCACCGTGCCGGACGGCGACGACGCCGCCCGGTTCGCCCAGGTCGTCAAGGCCCACCTCGAGCGGTTCGGCCAGCGCGACGAGGTCAACGTCGTCTGGCACCTCTGACCCACGGGGCACAATGCCCCGGTGAGCACCGTCGTCGACTACGCCTGGTTCGCGGCCGGGCTGCTGGCGATGACGGGCCTGACCCTGCTGCTCGGGCGCTGGGCCGGCGTCGGGCTCGGCCTCTTCCCGCTCTGGGCGATCACCCGCGCGGTCGTCCAGCTGACCGCCATCGCGCTGCTGCTGCGCGGCATCCTCAGCCTGCCGTGGACGGTCGCCGGCTTCATCCTGCTGATGCTCACCACCGCCTCGTGGACGGCGATGGGCCGGCTCGCCGAGCTGTGGAACGGCCGGCGTACGGCGGTCCTCGGCGTGCTGGCCGGCGCCCTGGTCTCCCTGGTCGTCATCTTCGGGCTGCGCCTCGTGGACTTCCAGGTGCGCTACCTGGTCGCCGTCGGCGGCATCATCATCGGCAACTCGATGACCGCGGCCACCCTGGCCGGCCGCAACTTCCTGCGCGGCTCCCGCGCCCGCAGGGACGAGATCGAGGCCTGGCTCTCCCTGGGCGCCACTCCGGCGCAGGCGCACGAGGCGATCGGGCGGGAGGCGGTGCGCGAGTCGCTGCTGCCCACCCTCGACCAGACCAAGTCCACCGGCCTGGTCACGCTCCCCGGGGCGTTCGTGGGCGCCCTCTTCGGTGGCGCGAGCCCGGCGACGGCGGCCCAGTTCCAGCTCGTGGTGCTGGCCGGGATCGCGCTGACGATGACCGTGACCGGCATCGTCGTCACCCGCCTGGCCGGCCGCACGCCGTACGTCGTCGCCGGCGGCACGGGGTAGCGGGACCCGAGGAGTGGGGCACCGGCCCGTGGGGCATGGTGGAGATGTGCGAGACGTCGAGGACCCGACCGACTGGCTGCTGACCCAGGGCGAGCGGGGCAACCCCAGTACCCGCCTCGACGACGGGCACCCCGGCGACCGGGCGTGGTCCGAGGGCAACCTGGTCCGCCCGCTCATCCACGGCGCGACGTACTTCGCCGAGCTGTACGAGCGCATCGAGGCGACCCGCGCCGGCGACCTGATCTTCTTCACCGACTGGCAGGGCGACTTCGACGAACGGCTCACCGGCGAGCCGGGCAGCGAGGTGGGCGAGGTGCTCTGCCGCGCGGACGAGCGCGGGGTCGACGTGCGCGGCCTGGTCTGGCGCTCGCACTCGGGGGCCTTCGGCTTCACCTCCGAGCAGAACCGCCACCTCGGCGAGCGCCTCCAGGCCCGCGGCGCCGAGGCGCTGCTCGACATGCGCGTGCGCCTCGGCGGCTCCCACCACCAGAAGATGGTCGTGATCCGCCACCGCGACGACCCGAGCCGCGACGTCGCGTACGTCGGCGGGATCGACCTGTGCCACTCCCGGCGCGACGACGCCGACCACCACGGCGACCCGCAGGCCATGGAGCTCGCCGACGAGTACGGCGACACCCCGCCGTGGCACGACCTCCAGGCCGCGATCAGCGGGCCGGCCGTGCACGACGTGGAGACCGTCTTCCGCGAGCGGTGGGAGGACCCGACGCCGCTGAGCCGCAGCCCGCTGCGCTACCTCAAGGACCGGGTCGGCGGCCTCGACCTGAGCCCCGACCCGCTGCCGGAGCAGGCGCCGCCACCGCCGCCGGTCGAGGGCGGCGCCCATGTCGTCCAGCTGCTGCGGACCTACCCGGACCTGCGCCTGGACCGCGACTACCCCTTCGCCAACGGCGGCGAGCGCAGCGTGGCCCGCGGCTACACCAAGGCGGTGGAGCGGGGGCGCCGGCTGATCTACGTGGAGGACCAGTACCTCTGGGGCCACCACGTGGGCGACGTGTTCACCCAGGCCCTCCGTGACCATCCCGAGCTGCACGTCATCGCCGTCGTGCCGATGCACCCCGACCGCGGGGGCGCCGTCTCGCGCACGCCCCAGCTGCTCGGCCGGCGCCGCGCCATGCTCCAGATGATGCGGGCGGCGCCGGGACGGGTCGCCGTCTACGGCATCGAGAACCACGCGGGCACCCCGGTCTACGTGCACGCCAAGGCCTGCATCGTCGACGACACCTGGGCCACGATCGGCTCCGACAACTTCAACCGCCGCTCGTGGACCCACGACTCGGAGCTCTCCGCCGTCGTCGTCGACCACGGGCCCGACCCGCACGGGTTCGCCCGGCGGCTCCGGCTCACCCTGGCCGCCGAGCACCTGGACCGTGCGGTCGAGTCCGAGGGGGCGCTGGAGGAGGTGATGGGCGACTGCGTCGACGCGGCCGGCATGTTCGCGGCGTACGAGCAGAGCGCGGAGCGCCTCGACCGGTGGCACGACGAGGGCCGGCGCGGGGAGCGGCCCCCGGGTCGGCTGCGCCGGCTGCAGCCACCGGAGCTGGGGCCGGTGGCGCGCGCGCTCGCCCTCCCGGTGTACCTGACGCTCCACGACCCCGACGGCCGGACCCGCCGGCTGCGCCGCAGCGACAGCTTCTGACCCCCACGGGTCGTGTGCCTGAGACCGCGCCCCAGCGCGTCCTGAGACACACGACTCGTCGCCCGTTGGCCGCCCGCACATCCGTGGTTCACCGCCGGGCCACCCCGCCTCGGTTGGGTCTCGGCCATGACAACTCGGATCATCAGCACCAGCCTCGTCGCCCTCGTGGGCGCCTCCCTCCCGTTCGTGGCCCCCGGCCCGGCCACGGCGGACACCCGGAGCAGCACCCAGCCGGCGCCGGTCCACCAGCTGGCCGACCCGCAGGTCATCGGCCACCGCGGCGCGCCCGGCTACCGCCCCGAGCACACGCTCGCGGGCTACCGGCTCGCCATCGAGCAGGGCGCGGACTACATCGAGCCCGACCTGGTCTCCACCAAGGACGGGGTGCTCGTCGCCCGCCACGAGAACAACATCACCGACACCACCGACGTCGCCGACCACCCCGAGTTCGCCGACCGCAGGACCACCAAGACCATCGACGGCAAGCCGGTCACCGGCTGGTTCACCGAGGACTTCACGCTCGAGGAGCTCGAGACCCTGCGAGCCAAGGAGCGGCTGCCCCTGGTGCGCCCCGACAACACGAAGTACGACGGCATGTACAAGGTGCCGACCTTCGCGCAGGTGCTCCGCCTGGTGAAGCACGAGGAGCGGGAGACCGGCCGCACCATCGGCGTCGCGCCGGAGACCAAGCACCCGACCTACTTCGACTCGATCGGCCTCTCGACCGAGGAGCCGATGCTGCGGACGCTGGAGCGGTTCCACCTCGACGACAAGGGGGACAAGGTGCTGATCCAGTCCTTCGAGGTCGGCAACCTCCAGCAGCTGGACACGATGACCGACCTGCCGCTCGAGCAGCTCGTCGACTCCTCGGGTGCGCCGTACGACAAGGTCGCGGCGGGCGACGACACGACGTACGCCGACATGACGACGCCCGCGGGGCTGGAGAAGGTCGCGCGGTACGCCGACTGGCTCGGCCCGAACAAGGACCTGGTCCTGCCGCGCGACCCGAGCACGGGGGCCACCACCACGCCGAGCGACCTCGTGGACGACGCGCACCGGGCCGGGATGCACGTGGTGATCTGGACGCTGCGCGAGGAGAACCAGTTCATGGCCACGAACTTCCGCCGCGGCACCGACCCCAACGCCCACGGCGACATGGCCGCGGAGATCCACGCGTTCCTCGACGCCGGCGTGGATGCGCTGTTCTCGGACTTCCCCGACGACGCCGTCGCGGCCCGCGACGACTGGGAGTCCTGACCCGATGTGATCGGGTCGTGTGCCTGAGGGTGCGTCATAGCGCACCCTCAGGCACACGACCCTCCTAGGCTTGGCCCATGAGCCTGGTGAGCTGCACGGTCGAGGACGGCGTCGCGCAGGTCCGGCTCGACCGGCCCGAGAAGCTCAACGCCCTGACGCTGGAGTTCCTCGACGACCTGGTCGCCACGGCCCACCGGCTGCGCCGGGACCGGACGCTGCGCGCGGTCGTGATCGCCGGTGAGGGGGACGCGTTCTGCGCCGGCCTCGACTTCGCGTCGGTGCTGAGGCAGCCGGCGAAGATCGTGACCAGCTTCGCGCCCCGGCCCTGGCGCGGCACCAACACCTTCCAGGAGGCCTGCTGGGCCTGGCGCCGGCTCCCGGTGCCGGTCGTCGCGGCGGTCCACGGGCACTGCCTGGGCGGCGGGCTCCAGATCGCGCTGGCCGCCGACTTCCGGTTCGCGACGCCCGACTCGCGCTGGTCGGTCCTCGAGGGCAAGTGGGGCATCATCCCCGACATGTCCGGCATCAAGAGCCTGGCGCAGCTGGTCGGCATCGACACCGCCAAGCGGCTCACCATGACCGCCGAGACCATCACCGGCGAGCAGGCCCGCGAGCTCGGCCTGGTCACCGGGCTCGCCGACGACCCGCTGGCGGCCGCCGCCGAGCTCGTCGAGCAGCTCCGCGGGCGCTCGCCCGACCAGCTGGCTGCCGCCAAGCGGCTCTTCGACGGCACCTGGACGTCGGGCCCGCGGCGTACCTTCGCCCGGGAGCGGATCGAGCAGGCCCGCCTGCTGGTCGCGCGCAACACGAAGGTCGCCCGCGAGGCGGCGTTCCGCAAGGCCGCTCCGGAGTTCGGGCCCCGGGGTCGATGAGGTTCCAGCGCACGCTCGCCCTGGTCGGGGTGGGCCTGGTCTGGCTCGCGCTCGGGCCGTGGGTGCTGCCGGCCGCGCTGGCGCTGCTGTTCGTGCCACGGGTGCGTGCGTGGCTGCGGCCGACCTGGCGGGTGTCCGCCGTCGTCGCCGCGGCGGCGCTGGCGCTCGTGGGGCTGGTCGTGCTGGTCCCGGACGGCTGGCTGCCGATCCCGCCGGGGCCGGGGTACCTGGTCACGCCCGGGTACGTCGGCCGGCCCGCCGCCGAGCGCCCGATCCGGATGGACGTGCCGCAGCACCCGCACCTCGCGGCCAACGGTGCGAGCTCGATGCACGACGACGCCTGGGCCACCGACACCTACCCGTGGGCCGGGCCGCTCGGGGAGTCGCCGGAGGTGGACACCTCGTGGTTCGGCCTCGAGGAGTGCGCCTCGCTGGCCGTCGACTCCCACGACCGGCTGGTCGGGCTCTGCGGCGACCTGCACGGGCCCACGCTGCACGTCATCGACCGCGACTCGATGAACCCGGTCGCGACCAAGGAGCTGCCCGACCGCCCGGACACCGGCGCGAAGCCGTGGGAGGACCTCTGCGCCGGCGCCTACTTCTACCTCGACGACGAGGACCACGCCGTCGTCGCGACCACCGACCGGCGGGTGCTGGTGGTCGGCACCTCCGACGCCGACGGGGACCCCGACCTGACCACCGAGGCGAGCTACGACCTCGGCGACGAGATCCCCGAGGACGACTGCCTGATCGCGCTGATGCCGGACTGGGGCGGCGACATCTGGTGGGTCACGCAGCAGGGCCGGGTCGGCACGATCTCGCCGTCGGGCCGGATCCGGGCGCTGGACCTCGACGAGGACGTCGCCAACTCGTTCGCGGTCGACAGGACGGGGGCCTACGTCGTCACGACCGAGGCGCTCTACCGGCTCCAGCCCGGCGCGTCCGGGAAGCCCAGGGTGACCTGGCGGACGTCGTACGACCGCGGCAGCGAGCAGAAGTCCGGCCAGCTCAGCCAGGGCAGCGGCACCACGCCCACCCTGCTGCCGGGCGGGATGGTGGCGATCACCGACAACGCCGACCCGCGGATGCACGTGGCGTTCTACGACACCGGGAGCGGCGACCTGGTCTGCCAGGCGGCCGTCTTCGGCGACGACGAGAGCGCCACCGAGAACTCGCTGGTCTCGGTCGGCAGCGGCGTGATCGTGGAGAACAACCACGGGTACGGCGGCCCGCTCAGCACGATGCTCGGCATGACCAGCGACGGCGGGATCGCGCGCGTCGACGTGACCGACCGGAAGTGCTCGGTGCGCTGGACCTCCGACGAGGTCGCGCCGTCCTCGGTGCCGAAGGTGTCGCTGGCCAACGGGCTGCTCTACGCCTACACCAAGCCGCACAGCTGGTGGGGCGCGAACGCGTGGTACCTCTCCGCGCTCGACGTCCGCACCGGCCGCACCGTCTTCAAGGTCCGCACCGGCCTCGGCGCCCTGATGAACAACCACTACGCCGCCGTCACGCTCACCCGCGACGGGTCGGCGTACATCGGCACCCTCGGCGGGCTGGTGCGGGTGCGCGACCGGTCGTGAGGGCGGGGTCGGCGCCCCTCAGGGGTAGCGGATCCCCGTGGTGTCCTCGCTGATCTCCCACAGCCGGCGCTGGGCGGCCTCGTCGTGGGAGAGCTTCGTGCTGCCGACGACGGCGGGGAGGCCGCGCTGCTCGGCCCAGCCGCTCGGCCCGCAGTACGTCGAGCCCGGCAGGTCGGCGGTGGCCGCCATCAGCGTCGGCCAGGCACCCATGTGGGCCGGCTGCGAGACCGCCTTGATCCCTGCGTCGAGGATCGAGGCGATCCCGCCGCTGGACCGGCCGTACTGCCCGTTGGCCGCCAGGTGCGTGCCCGCGAACCCGGGGTGCGCCGCCAGTGCCTTGACCGGCATCTCGGCCCGGCGGGCGCGGCGGTCGAGCTCGTAGGTGAAGAGCAGGTTGGCCAGCTTGGACCGGCTGTACGTCGGCCAGCGGGAGTAGCGGCCGGGCGGCTGCCGCGGGTCGTCGAGCGGTGCGGAGCGGGCCACCCGGTGCATCAGCGAGCTGACGGTCACCACGGTGGCGGCCTCGCTGGCGACCAGCTGCGGCATCAGCAGCCCGGTCAGCAGGAACGGCCCGAAGTGGTTGGTCGCCATCTGCAGCTCGAGCCCGTCGACGGTGCGCTGGTACGGCGTCGCCATCACGCCGGCGTTGTTCACCAGCACGTCGATCGGTCCGAACGACTCGGCCTCGAGCGCCGCCCGGCGGATCGACCCCTGGTCGGCCAGGTCGACGACCAGCTGCTCGAGCTCGGGGTCGGCGACCTCCTCCCGGATGGTCTTCTCCGTCTCCGAGAGCCGCTCCGTGCGGCGACCGGCGAGGATCACCCGGGCGCCGCGGCGGGCCAGCTCGAGCGCGGTGTGGTGGCCGAGACCCCCGAGCGTGGTGCCGGTGACCAGCACGGTGCGACCGGCCTGGTCCGGGATGTCCTCGAGCCGCCAGACGTCGGCGTGGCCGCTCACGGGGTGACCGCGAACGAGTCGAGGATGCGCCGTCCGAGCGCTTCGTCGCCGGTGATCTCCACCGAGCCCGGGTCCGCGTCGCGTCGTCCACCGGCGAGGACCACGAACGCCTCGCGCTCCAGGCGCATGCACACCGTGGGGTCGGCGGGGATCGTCGGCATCGGTTCGCCGCGGCCGGCATCGGTCACGACGAACGCCACCGGCTGCTGGCCGCCGACGTCGAGCACCGCGGTGGTCCCGGCCGAGGCGCCGACCCGCTTGGCGAGGATGAGCCCGAGGCTCTCGGCGAGGTACGCCGCGGTGTGGCGCGCCCCGGCCGAGTCCATGCCGCCGGGCAGGTCGACCGCGCGGCGGATGTCCTGCTCGTGCATCCACACGTCGAGCGGACGGTTGCGCAGCAGCCGCTCCCAGTCCCAGGCGACGCCGCCGAAGATCCGCTCCGGTCGCGCCGACGCCTCGGTCGGCGGGTCGGCCAGCAGCGCGGTGTGCCGCGCGGTCGCGGCCTCGCGGATCTCGTTGATGAGCTCGTCGGGGGAGCTGTCCCGCCGCGCCACGACGCCCTGCTCGGTGTAGAGGCCCATCAGGCCGGTCACGTGGTCCGGCTCGCCGACCTCGACCGTCTCCTCCGGGTTGCCGGCGAGGATCGACTCGAGGTGCGCGATGTGCGCGGCCACGGCCTTCACGTCCCAGCCCGGGAGGTCGGTCGGGGTGCCCCACTGGTCGGCGGGCACCTGCTCCAGCAGGTCGAGGAAGTCGTTGACCGCCTGCCACCAGATGTCGACGTACTCCGCCAGCCGTTCCCGATCGGTCATGGGCGGCAGCCTATTGCCCCGCCCGACGACGCCGTCGGGGACGTCTCCCACTTGGGGGATCAGGTGCGGGGAGGACCCGCGTCGATGCGACGGCGTACGGCGTCCAGGTCGTCGCGACGGGGGTCGAACGCCTCCACCCACCAAGTCGCCCCGACCTCGGGGTAGGCCATCGGCCGGTCGTCGTCCGGCCCCTCGGTCCGGGCCCACACCAAGGCGTCGAAGGGTTCCTCGCCGCGCCCGTCCGCGCGCCGCGCCTCCCGGATCACCTCGAGGCACTCGTCGAGCTCGGCCGGGGACGGCAGGGCGAACTCCGGCCACAGCGGCACGACCCCGTCGTACCTCGCCGCCCGCCGCAGCGGCCGCCGGTTCGGCCACCAGCCCGCGACCCAGACAGGGATGTGCGGCTGCACGGTGGTCGCGTTGAGCTGCACGTCGGTCACCCGGTACGCCGCCCCCTCGTGGCTGACGGCTCCCTCCTCCTCGAGCAGCCGCCGCAGCAGCTCCAGCGACTCGTCCAGCACCGCAGCCCGCTCGCGTGCCGGCGCCGGGTCGCCCACCGGGGCGAAGTCGACGTCGTCGCCGTTGCCGACCCCGAGTGCCAGCCGCCCACCCGACAGCCGGTCGAGGCTGGCCAGCTCCCGCGCGACCTTCCACGGCCGCCGACGCGCCAGTGGCATGACCAGCGGCCCGAACCGCACCCGGCTGGTCGCCAGCGCGATCGCCGTCAGCGCCACGGTCGTGTCCGCGACGCCGCGCCCGAGCGGGTCCCACAGCACGTGGTCCCAGCAGAAGAACCCGTCCCAGCCCGCCTCCTCGGCCGCCCGCGCGAGCTCGCCGAGGGTGCGGGCGTCGAAGTCGCCGAAGGTCGGCACACACACAGCGGTCCTCAGGGTGTCGGCCACCGCCGCAGCATAGGCCGCGCCCGGCCGGGCGTTCCTCGAGTCGTGCGGCTGGGAGTGCGCCGGGGCGCACCCCGGCCCACACGAGTCAGGGGCGACAGGCGACGGCGAGGGCTCTCACCACGGCCTCGGGCTGCTCGAAGGCGGGATCGTCCCCGGCGCCCTCGATGACGTGCAGGGGCCACCCGTGGCGCGAACTCACTCGCTGGGCCACCGACAACGGGGTCTGGCGGTCGTGGCGCCCCCAGATGAGTGTCGTGGGGACGGAGATCCTCGCGAGCTCCTCCTCGGGGATGGCGCGCCAGCCCAGCTGCGGCATCATGCTGCGCAGCGCCACCTTCTGGTCGGGAGATTGGGCGCCCGCGAGCGCGCAGGTCATCAGCGGCTGCCAGAGCGGACCGAGCTGGCCCGGCAACGCGTCCATGTCGATGAAGCACTGCCGGAAGAACCGGTCACGGCTGCCCCCCGTCGGCCTCGCGAGGAAGTTGACCAGCGTGAGCGTGAACAGTGGTGACGGTCGCAGCCTGCGCAGGCCGAACGTGTCCACGAGGACGAGCCCGCGGAGCGCGTCGCCGTGGCCGATGCTGAACCGCGCCCCGATGGCACCGCCGAGGAGGTGACCCGCCACGTGGGGCGGCGAGGGGCAGGTCTGCTCGACGAGGTCGCCCAACCACGCGAGCACACGGTCCACGTCGAGTGACCCCTCGCCCACTCCGGAGGCGCCGTGGCCCGGCAGGTCGGGGACGATCACTCGATGCGTCTTCACCAGGTCCGGGATCACCCGGAGCCAGGTCAGGGCGAACTCCCCGGGACCGTGCAGCAGGACAAGGGGAGGTCCGTCACCTCCGACGAGCACGGCGGTCGGGATGCCGGCCAGCGTGAAGCGTTGCTCCGTGACCGGCGTCGCCTGCAGCAGCTGCTCCCGGGCGCGGCCGCCATCGCTGCCTCGAGTGGCGACATCGGGATCGGTCATGGTCCTCACCTCCCAGGGGGAACCTCAGGGCACCGACGCTAGGTCGCGGGCGCGGGTCGTCGCATCGGGAGGAGCACCCACCTCGACGGGTCCCCGCGTGGGTAGAAGTGCGCACGCGAGGACAATGGAGCGATGCGCGTACGTGCCCCCGAGCTCGCCGGCCGCGGCTGGCTGAACACCGACGGACCCCTGTCCCTGAAGGACCTGCGCGGTCGCTTCGTGCTGCTCGACTTCTGGACGTTCTGCTGCGTCAACTGCCTGCACGTCCTCGACGAGCTGCGCCCGGTCGAGGAGAAGTACGCCGACGAGCTGGTCGTGATCGGCGTGCACTCGCCGAAGTTCGTGCACGAGGCCGACCCGGTGGCGCTGGCCCAGGCGGTCGAGCGGTACGCCGTGCACCACCCCGTCCTCGACGACCCCGAGCTGGTCACCTGGCAGGCCTACACCGCGCGTGCCTGGCCGACGCTCGTGCTCGTCGACCCCGAGGGGTACGTCGTCGCGCAGTACGCCGGCGAGGGACACGCGCACGCGCTCGACGCCCTCCTCGACGAGCTGACCGAGGAGCACCGGCAGCGCGGCACCCTGCAACCCGGCGACTCGCCGTACGTCCCTCCGACGATCGAGCCGACCGATCTCCGCTTCCCGGCCAAGGCGGTCCGCCTCGACGACGGCCGGGTGCTCGTCGCCGACGCCGGCCACGACGAGGTGGTCGAGCTGGCCGAGGACGGGCAGGGCGTCCTGCGTCGTTTCGGCGGCTTCCGGGAGCCCAACGGCCTGTGCCTGCTGCCGTCCGAGGTCGCCGCCGAGGTCGGGTACGACGTCGTGGTCGCCGACACCGTGAACCACCAGCTCCGCGGCCTCGCCCTCGACACGGGCGCGGTGACCGTCCTCGCCGGCGACGGCACCCAGTGGATGCAGGGCGACGGCACCGAACGCCTCTCCAGCCCGTGGGACGTGGCCTGGTGGCAGGACCGGGTGTGGGTGGCGATGGCCGGGATCCACCAGCTGTGGACCTTCGACCCGCGCACCGGCGCGGTCGAGGTCGCGGCCGGCACCACCAACGAGGGGCTGCTCGACGGTCCGGCGTCCGAGGCGTGGTTCGCCCAGACCTCCGGTCTCGCGCCCGCCGGCGACCGGCTGTGGATCGCGGACAGCGAGACCTCGTCCCTGCGGTGGGTCGCAGCAGACGGTGTGCGCACCGCGGTCGGCACCGGCCTCTTCGACTTCGGCTTCCGCGACGGCGCCGCCGACCAGGCGCTGCTCCAGCACCCGCTCGGCGTGACGGTGCTGCCCGACGGCAGCGTGGCGGTCTGCGACACCTACAACGGCGCGGTCCGGCGCTTCGACCCGGTGACGGCCGAGATGTCCACGCTGGCCACCGGGCTGGCCGAGCCGAGCGGCGCGTTCGTGGACGGCGGGCACCTGGTCGTCGTGGAGTCCGGCGCGCACCGCCTGACCCGGCTCCCGCTCGGGACCGCGGCCACCACGACCGACGGCTTCGCCCACACCACCCAGCGCCCGGTGACCGAGGTCGCGGCGAGCCTGGAGCTCGTGGTCGCCTTCGAGCCGCCGCCCGGGCAGAAGGTCGACGACCGCTTCGGCCCGCCGTCGCAGCTGGTCGTCGAGGCGACCCCGCCGGCCCTGATCCGCGACGGGGGCGGCCGTGGCACCGACCTCACCCGCACGATCACGCTCGACCCGAACGTCGGCGAGGGCGTGCTGCACGTCGCCGCCCGGGCCGCGTCCTGCGACGAGGACGGCGGCGAGGGTGCGGCCTGCCGGATGCACCAGCAGGACTGGGGCGTCCCGGTCCGCATCGGGGCCACCGGCGACGCCGCCCTGGTGCTGCCGCTCGGCGGTTCGGCCTGATCCCGGACGCCGTCCGGGTCCTGCCCTCGTTGCCTTGACGAAGCGTCGGGAGCGACCGACAAGGACCTCAGCCGGTCGCCAGCCGTACCGCGATCACCAGCATCAGCACGCCGATCACCACGTCCAGCACCTGCCACGCCCGCGGGCTGGCGAGGACCCGGCTGGCGAGCCGGGCGCCGTAGCCCAGCCCGGTGAACCACAGCGCGCTGGCCACGCACGCCCCGAGCGCGAACCACCAGCGCCCGCTGCTGCCCTGGTGGTTGGCCACCGAGCCGAGCAGCAGCACCGTGTCGAGGTAGACGTGCGGGTTCAACCAGGTCAGCGCCACGGCGCGGCCGAGGGCGGCTCGCCGGGACGTGGTGCCGCCGCCGGTGACCCGCAACGACTCGGTACGACGCGCCCGCAGCAGCGAGCTCACGCCGTACCACCCGAGGAAGGCGACGCCCAGCCAGCGCACGACCGTGAGTGCCCGCGGCGCCTCCTCCACGATCGTCCCGATCCCGGCGACACCGGCCACGATCAGCGCCACGTCGGAGAGCGTGCAGACCAGCACGACCCCGCCCACGTGCTCGCGGGCGAGACCCTGCCGCAGCACGTAGGCGTTCTGCGCCCCGATCGCGATGATGAGGGAGAGGCCGGTGACCAGGCCGGTCAGGGTGGAGTCGAGCACGCGGCCAACGCTAGGCAGCGGGCGTGATGAAGGCCAGCGAATGTTTCTCAGCAACCATTAGCATCGCTTCATGGAGCTGCAACCCGCCCAGCTCGCCGCGCTGGTCGCGATCGCCGACCACGGCACCTTCGAGGCGGCCGCCCGGCACCTGCACGTGACGCCGTCCGCCGTCAGCCAGCGGATCCGGGCGCTCGAGAGCTCGGTCGGCCAGGTGGTGGTCCGTCGCTCGACCCCGTGCGAGCCCACCGACGCCGGCCGGACGCTGCTCCGGCTCGCGCGCCAGACCCAGCTCCTGTACGACGAGGTGCGCGACGCGCTCGCGCACGGTCACCGTGACCACGTGGACCTGCCGGTGGCCGTGAACGCCGACTCCCTGGCCACCTGGTTCCGCGGGGTGCTCGGCGAGGTCGCCGGCTGGTCCGACGTCGCGCTGCGCCTGCACGTGGAGGACCAGGCCTGGTCGGCGGACCTGCTCCGGGGTGGTGACGTGCTGGCCGCCGTCACCTCCGACCCGGTCGCGGTGCAGGGCTGCGCGATCGAGCCGCTGGGCACCCTGCGCTACGTGCCGGCCGCGACGCCGGCGCTCGTGGAGCGGTGGCGGCGCGGACGCGGCCTGGACTGGGCGGCGATGCCGCTCGTGGTCTTCAACGAGAAGGACGAGCTCCAGCACGAGGTGCTGCGCTCGCACGGGGTCGCGGTGCCGCCGCGGACCCACCGGGTCCCCACCTCGGCCGACTTCCTCGAGGCGGTCCGGCTCGGCCTCGGCTGGGGAGCGGTGCCCGAGCCGCAGCTGGCGCCCGAGCTCGAGTCCGGCCGGCTGGTGCCGCTCACGGCGCGCGGCCACGTCGACGTACGGCTGCACTGGCAGCGCTGGCGGATCGACTCGCCGATGCTGACCCGGCTGGCCGACGTCGTCCGTGCCGCCGCGGCGGCGGGCCTGCGCCGCTGACGGGGCGGGCACGGAGCACGGCCCTGACAGCAGCGGACCCGCCCGGCAGGAAGAGCCGGGCGGGTCAGCGAGGGGGGCCAGAGGTCAGGTCACGCCTCGTAGCGACGCTCCTCGACGTGCGTCGTGCGCGAGCGCTGCTGGTTGATCACCAGCGCCAGCACCAGGGACAGCGCGCCCACCACCACGCAGATCCAGCCGACCGTGTCGGTGGCGACGTTCTGGTCGATCGCCTCCGGCAGGTTGACCGACCCGGTGACGAGGACGAGCCCGACGACGAGCAGGACGATGCCGACTCCGATACCCATGAGTGCTCCTTCGGTCACGTACGACGGCAGGGGAGCCGCCGTACCGCTTCCCGGGTGATACCCCTGCGACCGCGCGGGAAAACGTCAGGGGCCGCACCGGACGAACCGGTGCGGCCCCTGACGGGGTGCTGCTCAGATCAGAAGGCGGCCTCGTCGAGGTCCATCAGCGAGAGGTCGGTGGCCTCGGCGATGGCCCGCTCGGCGGTGAGCCGGGGCAGGTTGGTGTGCGCGAAGAACTGCGCCGCCGCGACCTTGCCCTCGTAGAACGCCTTGTCCTTGCTCGCCAAAGATCCGGTATCAGCGCCGTCCAGCTTCTCCAGCGCGACCTCGGCCTGGCGCAGCAGCAGCCACGCGCAGACGACGTCGCCGAGCACCATCAGCAGGCGGGTGGTGTTCAGCCCGACCTTGTAGATGTTGCGCAGGTCGCCGCCCTCGGCGCTCGCGTCGGCCGACATCAGGTCGTTGATCATCGCGCCGACGATGGCGTTGGCGTCACCCAGGGCGGTGGCGAGGAGCTCGCGCTCCACCTTGAGGCGGCCGTTGCCGGCCTCGCTGGCGATGAACGACTCGATCTCCTTGGCCAGGTGGCCGAGCGCCTTGCCCTGGTCCTTGACGATCTTGCGGAAGAAGAAGTCCTGGCCCTGGATCGCGGTGGTGCCCTCGTAGAGCGTGTCGATCTTGGCGTCGCGGACGTACTGCTCCAGCGGGTACTCCTGCAGGAAGCCGGAGCCGCCGAACGTCTGCAGCGACTCGGTGCCGAGCAGCACCCAGGAGCGCTCCGAGCCGTAGCCCTTGACGATCGGGAGCAGCAGGTCGTTGACCTTCTCGGCCAGCTCGTCGCGCTCGCCGGCGTGCTCGGCGAGCATCACCTTGTCCTGCCAGGAGGCGGTGTAGAGCACCAGCGCGCGCATCGCCTCGGCGAACGACTTCTGCACCATCAGCGAGCGACGCACGTCGGGGTGGTGGGTGATCGTGACGCGCGGGGCGGTCTTGTCCGCGGCCTGGCTCAGGTCGGCGCCCTGCACGCGCTCCTTGGCGAACTCCAGCGCGTTGAGGTAGCCGGTGGACAGGGTCGCGATCGCCTTGGTGCCGACCATCATCCGCGCGTTCTCGATGACCTGGAACATCTGCGCGATGCCGTCGTGCACCTCGCCGAGCAGCCAGCCCTGCGCGGGCTCTCCCCCTCCGATGGCGGAGTCGCCGAAGGTGACCTCGCAGGTGTTGGACACCTTGATGCCCATCTTGTGCTCGACGTTGGTGACGTAGACGCCGTTGCGCTCGCCGGTGAGCTCACCGGTCTGGTGGTCGAAGTGGAGCTTCGGGACCAGGAAGAGCGAGAGGCCCTTGGTGCCCGGGCCGCCGGCACCCTCGACGCCCACGGGACGCGCGAGCACGAGGTGCATGATGTTCTCGCTCATGTCGTGCTCGGCCGAGGTGATGAAGCGCTTGACGCCCTCGATGTTCCACGAGCCGTCGTCGTTCAGGGTGGCCTTGGCGCGGCCGGCGCCGACGTCGGAGCCGGCGTCGGGCTCGGTGAGGACCATCGTGCAGCCCCACTGGCGGTCCACCATGATCTGCGCGATCTGCTTGTCGCGGTCGTTGCCGTTGCGGTAGACGACGTTCGCGAACGCCGGGCCCGCGGCGTACATCCAGATCGGGGCGTTCGAGCCGAGCACGAGCTCGCCGATCGCCCAGATGAGGGTGGACGGGGCGGGCTGGCCGCCGATCTCCTCGAAGACCTGCAGGCGCCACCACTCGGCGTCCATCCAGGCCTTGTAGCTCTTCTTGAACGACTCGGGGATCGGCGCCTCGCTGGTCGCCGGGTCGAAGACCGGCGGGTTGCGGTCGCTGTCCTCGTACGACGCGGCGAGGTCCTCGCGGGCCAGGCGGTCGACCTCGGAGAGGATCGAGCGGGCGGTCTCGCTGTCGACCTCGGCGAACGGGCCGGTGCCGAGGACGTCGTCGCGACCGAGCACCTCGAAGAGGTTGAACTCGATGTCGCGGAGGTTGCTCTTGTAGTGGCTCACTGATCCACCTTTTCGGTGTCGGGGGTACGGCAGCACGCTGCTACTGGCCGGTAACTTGAATTCTAGAAGGGGCTTCCGGGCAGTGCAACAAGGGGTGATCTGCGTCTCGGCGACGTGCGGGCATTGGCCGACCCCGGTGGACCGTTGACATGCGGGGCGAATTGTTGACTAATGGACTACACAAAGTGTGCATTGAGGAGGTGAGTCGTGCGCAAGCTGGTGGTCCTCGCACTTGCGGGCCTGGTGGCGCAGCTCGTCGACGGCTCCCTCGGGATGGGGTACGGCGTCACCTCGTCGACGCTGCTGCTCGCCGGAGGCCTGGCGCCGGCCGCCGCGTCGGCCGCGGTCCACTTCTCCGAGATCGGCACCTCGCTGGTCTCGGGCATCTCCCACCACACGCTCGGCAACACCGACTGGCGCGTCGTCGGGATCCTGGCGGTCCCGGGGTTCGTGGGTGCGTTCCTGGGGGCCACGCTCCTGGTCGGCCTCGACGCCGACGTGGCCGTGCCCGTCGTCGCCGGGCTGCTGCTGGCGCTCGGGGGGTACGTCACCTGGCGCTTCCTCGCGCCCGGCCCGCGCCCCCTCCGGTTCTCCGCCCGGCCCTCTGCGCGGTTCCTCGCGCCGATGGGGCTGTTCGCGGGAGCCCTGGACGCGATCGGCGGTGGTGGCTGGGGTCCGGTCGGCACCGGCACGATGCTCTCGTCCGGCCGGCTCGAGCCCCGCAAGGTCATCGGCTCGGTCGACACCGCGGAGTTCGTGGTCGCCGTCGGCGGCTCCCTCGGCTTCCTCGTGGCGCTGGGCAGCCAGGGGGTGAACTGGGCGTTCGTGGCCGCGCTGATGGTGGGGGGCGGCCTGGCGGCCCCGGTGGCCGCCCTGGTGGTCCGGTACCTGCCCGCGCGGGTGCTCGGCGTCTGCGCCGGAGGGCTGATCGTGCTCACCAACCTCACGACCCTGGCCGAGCACCTCGGTGCCTCGGGGGTCATGGTCGGCCTGCTGGCCTCGCTCGTCTTCACGGTGTGGGTGCTGTGGGTCGCCTGGGCCGTCAAGCTGGAGCAGGCGCTCGACGGTGCCCGGGAGCGGGACGTGCCCCTGCGGGACAGGAGTCGCGCCACCGCCTGATGGTCGAGTGTCTGGATCGACAATCTGACAGACTGGACCCATGCGGGTATCTGCCAAGTCCGACTACGCCCTGCGTGCACTCATCGAGATGGCCGCGCGACGCGATGGCCGTGCGGTGAGCGCCGAGGAGCTCGGCAGGCTCCAGGAGATCCCGCACGGCTTCCTCCAGGCGATCCTCGCCGACCTCCGCAAGGCCGGCATCGTGATCTCCCAGCGCGGGCAGTCCGGCGGCTGGCGGATGGGGCGCGACCCCGAGTCGGTGTCGGTGGCCGACGTGATCCGGGCCGTCGACGGGCCGCTGGTCTCGGTCTACGGCCTGCGCCCCGAGGCGGTCAGCTACAACGAGTCGGCCGAGGTCCTCCAGCACGTGTGGATCGCCGCCCGCCGCTCGCTGCGCGACGTCTTCGAGCAGGTCTCCATCCAGCAGCTCGCCGACGGGAAGCTGCCGAAGGCCGTGACCACGCGCACCGCCGACGAGGACGCCTGGCAGCCCCACTAGAACCTGTTCCAGTTCGGCCCTAGGCTGGCCCCGTGACCACGCACGAGGCCGTCATCTGGAACGCCCCCGACGGCGAGCACCCGGCCCGCGCCGCCTCGCAGCGGTCCTACGCCGCGGTCGCGAAGGGCGACCTCGAGGAGTGGCTGACCGTCTACGCCGCGGATGCGGTGATCGAGGACCCGGTCGGGCCGTCGATGTTCGACCCGGAGGGCCGCGGGCACCGCGGCCACGACGGCATCCGCGCGTTCTGGGAGCTCGCGATCGCGCCGATCGAGACGTTCCGCTTCGTCATCCACGACTCGCACGCCAACGGCCGGACCTGCGCCAACGTCGGCACGATCACCACCACGTTCGCCGACGGCTCGCTGGTCGACACCGACCTCGTCATGGTCTACACGGTCGGCGACGACGGCCGGGTGACCTCGATGCGGGCCTACTGGGAGCCGGACCGCGCGATCGCCACGTTGCGGCCCGGGAACCGTCCCGACGTGTGACATTTCCTCTGGCGGGGGCGTCGTACAGGTGACGCCAGCCCTGAGGAGTGAGATGACGAAGGACCAGGAGTTCGAGGAGTTCGCGCTCGCGCGGATCCCGCAGCTCCACCGCTGCGGCCTGGCTGCTGTGCGGGGACGTGCACCGGGCCGAGGACCTGGTCCAGGAGACCCTGGCGAAGGTCTACGTGCGCTGGCACCGCAGGCTCGGTCGCCCGATCGAGAACCCGGCTGCGTATGCCCAGACCTGCCTGGTGCGGGTCTACATCAGCGCCCAGCGGCGGCGCAGCCAGCACGAGCGTCCGGTCGAGAGCCCCGCCGAGCAGGCCGACCGGTGACGGCGACACCGACCTGCGGGTGGCGCTCGCGGCGGCACTCGCCTCGCTGCAGCCGCTGGACCGGGCGGTCCTGGTCCTGCGCTACCTCGACGACCGTCCGGTCGCCGAGGTGGCCGAGGTCCTCGGCTGCAGCCGGGGGCGGTCCGCAACCGCACCCTGCGGGCCCTGGACCGGTTGCGCGACGTCTTCGGTCCCTCGCTCGTCGACCTCCTCCACCACCGATAGGACACGTCATGGACCAGCAGGACCAGCGCGTCGGCACCCTCCTCGTGGAGGGGTCGCCGGCGGCACCCACCGACCCGTACCGCCTCGTCGCGGCGGGCATGACCCGCGGCCGCGCCCTGCGCCGCCGCCAGCGAGCAGGTACGGCGGCCGCCGCGCTCGCCGTCCTCGGCGTCATCGGCGTCGGGGCGGCCGTCGTACCGTCCTTCGGTGACGGCCCGGGCTCCACCCCGGTCGCGAGCGATCCGACGCCGAGCGGGCCGACCACGAGCGAGCCGGCCCCGTCGCCGACGCCGTCGGACCCCCCGCAGCAAGGCGACGTGCACATCGCCGTGAAGGCCGGCGAGGTGCCGGACACCGTCACCTACATCGTCGCCCGCCAGGGCGCCGGCGCGCTGCGCACCGCCCCGCCGTACACGTCGGTCTCCCAGCCGGACAACCTCGTCGCGCACTTCTCCTGGATGGGCACCCTCACCACGGTGGTGATCGAGCCGGACACAGGGAACGCCAGGCAGCAGTGCGAGCACGGCGGACCGGGCAGCACCTGCAGCACGAACGTGCTGGGAGATCCGCAGCTGCTCTGGGGGCCGACGACGGGTGACGGCGTCACCGCGCAGGGCGCGACCGTGTGGCAGCAGGGGTTCAGGGTGAGCGCGCTGTCCTACAACGCCCCGGACGGCAAGGACGCCGCGCCGACCATGGCGGCGCCGCCGCTGTCGCTGGACGATCTGGCCCGGATCGCGGGCAGTGTGGTCTGGTTCGAGTAGTCAGGCGCTCGGGCGCGGCTCGGCGTTCTCGGCCACCCACTCGACGAGCGGCCGCAGCGCCCGCCAGTCGTCGCGGACCACGTCGAGCAGTTCCGGGGTGTGGATGAACGGCTCGAAGCCGTGCGAGCGCCCCGCCGTCAGCGAGCGGTACCGGAGCAGCTCGATGCGCGGGTGGTCGGCGGGGTAGCCGCGGGGGCTGGTCTTGAGGCGGTCGCCGCCGATCTCCCAGCCGGCACCTTCCAGGGTGGCGAGGATGCGCTCCAGCTCGGTGCCGCGGCGTACGTCGTCGATCGCCGCGCGGATCGCGGCCAGCCGCGGCGAGCTCGCCTCGTAGAATCCCGCGCCGGTGCGCACGCCCTGGGCGGACACCTGCACGTACCACCCGGTCGCCGGGCCGGCCGGCACGAACGCGCCCTGGTGGGTCTTGTACGGCGTCTTGTCCTTGGCGAAGCGCACGTCCCGGTGGGGACGGAACACCTTCGCGTCGCCGAACTCAGGAGCAAGCGCCAGGCAGAGCGCAGTCATCGGAGCCTTGACCGACTCCTCGTACACAGCCTTGTGCTTCTCCCAGAAGGACCTGGTGTTGTCGACCTCGAGGTCGTCGTAGAAGTCGAGCGCCGCGACCGGGATCCCGGCGAAGGCGGCGGGTTCGGGTGATGCGCTCACGCCGGCCACCCTACGGTGGCGCCGCAGCCGCGAGTCGGTCAGCCGACGTGGGCGCTGACCTGCTCGTCGCCGGACTGGGCGAGCGCGGTGACGGTGATCGTGTCGCCGCCACAGCGGGGCGGGGTCAGGAACGCGTGGCCGCCGGCCGACTCGTAGACGACCTCGAGGCCGTCCTCGGCGTTCCACCGCATCAGTCGCGCGGGCTCGCTGTCGCGCTGCGGGTCCCGCGAGAAGTACGCCGCGTCGCCGCACCAGGTCAGCGTGCCCGACGCCGACGGTCCGAGGTCGAAGTACGCGTCGCCGGACCGGGCGTAGGTGTGGGCCGCCTCGACCTCGCGCTCCCGCGGGATCACCGACCAGACCGCGCCGTCGGCGGTGACGACACCGTCCCAGGCCTTGCAGTCGGGGACCCCCTCGAAGGGCGTGACCTCCGTGAGGCTGAGCCTGACGACGGTCCGGCAGGCGGGGCGGGAGTCGTCGAAGGTCAGCAGCGACTCGCCGGCCGGGGTGATCTCGGCACTGTTGAAGCCGTGGCGGGGCGGCGCGCACCAGCCCAGGCTGGACTTCCGCGTCGCGAGGTCGACCGAGGCGATGCAGTAGGAGCCCCGGTGGACCGTGGCGTGCAGCAGCTCGCCGCGGCCGAGGGCCCAGGTCCCGCCGTTGGTGGTGGGTACGTCGGAGCTGCCGTCGATGGTGAAGGTCTTGCCGCCGTGGCGCAGGTCGACGACCTCGGCGCTGCTCGGCCGGGTCTCCTGCCGGTCCTGCAGCACGACGACGGCGTACTCCCCGTCGATCAGGGCGTCCGAGATCCGCTCGCGCGGGCCGGCGGCGACGCCGGTCCCGGAGCTCGGCCCCTCGAGGCGCGCCCGGGTCCCGGCCTTGTCGACCGTCAGCGACCAGGCGCCGCTGCGGGTGACCGTGTCGTCCACGGAGCCCGGCACCTGCTGCCAGTCCAGCAGCCGGGTCGGCGCGGTGAGGACCTCCGGCTTGTCGGCCGTCCCGCCCTGCGCCGTCGATGCGTTGCTCCCGCCGTCGGTCGGGCCGGTCGGTGCCGGGCTCGAGCTCGACGGGTGGGGGCGGGTCGTCGCGGAGCCGTCCGTCGCGCGGACCCGCCGCGGCTCCGAGGCCGCGCCGTCCCCGTCCGAGCAGGCCGCGAGCGTGAGCAGCGGCGCGAGCAGCAGCGCCGCAGCCGGTCGGGCGTAGCGGCGCAGGGGCGCGGCCATCAGACGCCGATGTTGTGCTGGAAGTGGGCCTCGTTGGCGCGGTAGCTCTTGTACGCCGAGCGCCACTGCACGCGCGCGATGTAGGGCTCGGAGGGGTCGAAGCGCTGCTGGTCCCAGGGCTCGAAGTAGCTGATCAGGTTCGACTTGTCGCCCCGGCGGTCGAAGCCGCGGCCGGTCTGGAAGTGGCCGGAGGCGTCGTCGTCGAGGTACGGGTAGTACTTCTTCAGCAGGATCGGGTGCAGCACCACCGGCGCCTTGTAGTCGACGATGTGGCGGAGGATCAGCTTCTCCCACTTCTTGAAGCCGTAGTCGCCGATGTCGAGGACGATGTAGGCCCCGGCGTAGTCCTCGCGGTCCCAGCCGGTGTTGTTGTTGACGACCCGCACCATGTCGGTGATCGCGGTGCCGCTCGAGGTCGTGCCCAGCTTGTCGGCCCAGTGCGACTGGCCGAGGTCCTTCTTCTTCCAGCCCCACGTGATCATCTGCATCGTGGTGGGGCCGCACCAGTAGGTGCGCTGCTGCTCGGCGACCCGCTTGGTGCTCAGGATGGTGGCGCGCTGCGGGTAGTCCTTGAACCGCTTGGGCCGGCTGCTGGTGGTCGAGGTGTTCGCGGTGGCGGTGGCCGAGGGTGAGGCGGTGGGCGAGCTCGACGCGGACGGCGAGGCGGACGCCTTGCTGCGGGCGGCGGGCTGCGCCTGCGCGGTGGCGGTCGGCTGGGCGGTGGTGGTGGCGGCCCGGGCCTCGGGGTGCTCGGCCAGGAAGTCCGCCGGGATCTCGACGCCCTCGATGTCGTGGCGCAGCAGCCACACCTTGGCCACCGAGCGGGCGGCCTGGACGAGCTCGGCGCGCTCCTCGGCCTCGCGGGCGGACGGGCTCATCCGGGCGAGCCGCTGGAGGGTGGCGAGCTCGTCGAGGTCGCCGGTCGTGGTGGTGCCGGCCGGGCGGGCCGCGATCGCGCGGGCGGCGGTCGCCACCCGGGCCTGCACCTCGCCCTCGGAGCTCTCGGTCCAGCCGGAGTGCAGGCAGTAGCGCTGGCCGTCGAAGTCGGCGCACCGCACCAGCGACGCCGCCAGCCGGTCGGGCGTCTGGCTGACCGGCACCCGGCCCATGCTGCGGCCCTGGGCCAGCACCCGGTCGATCTCGGCCTGGAGCTCGGGCGTGACCGTGCCCAGGGCCGCGGTCGCGGCCGGCACGAGGGCGCCCTGCTGCTCGCCCGAGGGCAGCAGGGAACCGTCCTCGTCCCCGCCGTGGGGGACGAAGGGGGCGGCGGCCAGGAGCAGTGCGAGGGCGCCGATGGCGATGGTGCGGGGGCGGGGGCGAGACATCGGGATCCTCGAGACACGTCAGGCGAACGGAGATACCACTGTCCCCAATGGTCACGCAAGACGTCAAGTGACCCATTAGTCACAATTTTCACGCAGACGGCCTGACTTCGCGTGCGAGGACGCAGCAAGTGCCGCACGGGCGTGGTGAGGAGAGATGGCCACGTGGCCGGGAAGAAGAGTGGAGTGGAGCGGATGACGAGACTCGAACTCGCGACATCGACCTTGGGAAGGTCGCGCTCTACCAACTGAGCTACATCCGCACGACCCGGCGATGCGGGTCGGCGCACATGCTAGTTCATCAGTCGCCGCCGGGGGACACGGGTCGGGGAGACAGCGGTACGGCGAGTCGCGCGAGCGTGGGGTACCGCGGGGTCACCGTGTCGCCGGAGGACCGGCCGGTCAGCCGGCGGTGCACCCAGGGGAGCGCCGAGTCCCGGGCCCAGTCGAGGTTCTCGCGCAGCTGCTCGCGTCGCGAGGAGGTGGGCAGGTCGTGCAGCGGCAGCGGCTCCAGCCCGTGCTCGACACCGAGCGTGTCGAGCACCTCGATGGCCATCCGCTGGTGGCCCGCCGGGCCCATGTGCATCCGGTCCTCGTCCCAGTAGCGCCAGTCGCGGTACTCCCGGAGCCGCCAGAAGTCCACGACGGTGGCGCCGTGCCGGTCGGCGCTCTCGCGCACCAGCTCGTTGTAGAGCGCGAACCGGCCCCGGACCGGCCGGTAGATCGCGGAGCCGCCCGGGTCGAACGCCGTCCACACCAGCAGGCGCGCCCCGGTGGCCGCGAGCCGGCCCAGGGCGCGGTCGTAGTCGCCGACCAGTGCGTCGAGGTCGACGCGGGGTCGCAGGATGTCGTTGGCCCCGGCGTAGATCGTCACCAGGTCGGGCTCGAGCGCGACCGCCGCGTCGAGCTGCTCGTCGATGATCGCGTGCAGCTTGCGCCCGCGGATGGCGAGGTTGGCGTAGCCGAAGTCGCCCGCCGGGCCGGCCCGGTGGGCGAGAACCTCGGCGACCCGGTCGGCCCAGCCCCGCAGGCCGTTGGGGCGGTCGGGGTGGGGGTCGCCGACCCCCTCGGTGAAGGAGTCGCCGAGCGCGACGTACCGCTGGAAGGACATGGCCCCATCTTCGTGGTCTCGACAAGCTCGACCACCGGGAGGGGTCGGTCGACCACCGCGGAGCCGTGTCGCCGGTAGGGTGCGCACGTGCTGCTGTCAGACCGCGACATCCTGGCCGAGATCGACTCCGGCCGGATCACCCTGGACCCGTGGCAACCGGAGATGATGCAGCCCTCGTCGATCGACGTCCGGCTGGACCGGTTCTTCCGGGTCTTCGAGAACCACCGCTACCCCCACATCGACCCGGCGGCGGACCAGTCCGACCTGACCCGCCAGGTCGAGCCCGAGGGGGACGAGCCGTTCATCCTGCACCCGGGGGAGTTCGTGCTCGGCTCGACGTACGAGGTGGTCTCGCTGCCCGACGACATCGCGGCCCGGGTGGAGGGGAAGTCCTCCCTCGGTCGGCTGGGGCTGCTCACCCACGCCACCGCCGGGTTCGTGGACCCGGGCTTCTCCGGACACGTGACGCTCGAGCTGGCGAACGTGGCCACGCTGCCGATCAAGCTCTACCCCGGCATGAAGATCGGGCAGTTCTGCTTCTTCCGGCTCTCCTCGCCGTCGGAGCACCCGTACGGGTCGGCGAAGTACGGATCGCGCTACCAGGGCCAGCGTGGCCCGACCCCGTCGCGCTCCTTCCAGAACTTCCACCGCACCACCATCTGACTCGCCGGCCGCGCGGTGGCGGCCCGGTCAGCTGTCGATCCTGTCCGCGAACCGGTGCAGGCGCTGGGCCAGGCGGTGCCGGTGCGGCACGGCCGGGACCCGGGGCTGGGCGGCGCGGGCGACCCGCTCGGCGATCTGGTGCCGGGCCTCGGTCTCGATCAGGGCGTGAGTGTCGTTCATGGTGGTCTCCTGGGTGGTGCCGCTGGGTGGTGGTGGATGCTCAGACCTCGGTCAGGACGATGTCGCCGCTGACGGTCTTGGCGCGGACCTCGACGTGGTCGGAGCCTTCGTCGGGCCGGCCGGCGCCGTTGAGGTTGCTGCGGATCTCGCCGGACACGGTCGAGATGTCGGTCCAGACGGGCACGCCCGCCGCGATGCCGAGCCGGACGTTGCCGGAGGCGCCCTTGGCGGTGACGCGACCGCGCAGGGCCTTGCGGACGAGGAGGTCGCCGCTGCCGGTGGTGAGCGAGACGTCGGACTGCGCGTCGACGACCTCGAGGTCGCCCGAGCCGGTCTTGACGACGGTCGGGCCGTTGCTGGTCCCGATCTCGACGTCGCCGGACCCGGTGGAGACGGCGACGGACGAGCCCGTGTGGCCGAGGCTGATGTCGCCCGAGCCGCTCTTGATGCGCAGCTCCGAGCGCGCCTCGCCGATCCGGACGTTGCCGGACCCGGTCTCGACGACGGCAGGGCCGCCGAAGGTGTCGACCTGCACGTCGCCGGAGCCGCTCCGGACCTGGCCGGTGGCGACGACGCCGTCGACGGTGATGTCGGCGCTGCCGGTGCGCACCGCCAGGTCGCTGTCCGTGGGGACGGTGACGCTGACGTCGAGGCGCGAGTCGCCGGCGAGGAAGCCGGTGCGCTGCTTGGGTGCCACGACGCTGATCTGGTCGCCGGACTGCTCGACGCGGACCGACTCGGCGTCGCGGCCGGTGACCTCGACGGAGGACTCGGTGGTGTCGGTGGCCACGATCGTGACGCTGCCCTTGCCGATCTCGACGAAGAGGCTGACCGGACGGTGGGTCTCGAAGTGGTGCTCGGACATGGGCTCTCCCTGGTCTCGGGGTGTGTTCGTCCGCGGGACCAGCCTGCTGCCGGCCCCGTCGGTCGTGCTTGACGGGTGTTGTGGTGTCTTCGGGCTCTCTGGCGGGGTCAGACCCAGCCGGTCATCCGGCGATTGCCGCGGCCGGGCCCCTTGCCCCCGAACGGGTCGTTGCCGAGGAACGGGATGCTGGACAGGTCGATGTCCACGTTGATGGCGTTGTCGCGGGTCGCGGCCCGGACGACGTTGACCAGCCAGGTGTTGAGCGAGTGCCCGGACCGGGCCGCGAACTCCTCGGCCCGGGCCTTGACGGACTCGGGCAGCCGCAGCGTGATCCGGGCGGTGCCGCCCTCCTCCTCGGCCTCCTCGGCGCCCGGGGGCGCCGGCGGCGCGGGGGGCGTCGGCGGGACCGGCGGGGCGGCCTGCACGACGAAGTCGAGCTCCCGGCCGTTGAGCCGGACGTCGACACCGCCCGCCGGCATCTCCGCGGTGATCTCGGCCGCCGCCTGCGAGACGGCCTCCATCAGCGCGAGCCGGGCGGCGGGGTCGAGCGCGAAGGTGAGGCGCTCGGCGGCCTGGCGGGTCTCCGGGCCGGCGGCCTCGGCGGCCGCGACGAGGTCCCGGCGGAGGCTGTCGATGTACGGCGTGATGTCCATGCGCACCAATCTGACATCAGAGTGACGTCATGTCAAGCATTTATGACGTCACGTGTGATGTCAGGTGATGTCAGTGGTGTCGGTCTCGCCGGAACGGGGTACGGGAGAGTGATCGTCCGCCGCCGTCTACGGTGTTGGGCGGTCATCTCCCCGTCACCTCACGGACACGGAAGGGCAAGCGCATGGCTGGCTCGGGAATCACGGTCCTCGCGACCGACACGCTCATCGACGCGAACGCCGCCGACTACCTGATGCTCGTCATCTACTTCGGCTTCGTCGTCGGTATCGGCCTGATGGCCGGGCGACAGGTCTCGGAGTCGCTCGACTTCTTCCTGTCGGGCCGTTCGATGCCGGCCTGGGTGACCGGCCTCGCCTTCATCTCCGCCAACCTCGGTGCGGTCGAGATCATGGGCATGTCCGCCTCGGGTGCGGAGTTCGGCATCCCGACCGTCCACTACTTCTGGGTCGGCGCGATCCCCGCGATGCTGTTCCTGGGCGTCGTGATGATGCCGTTCTACTACGGCTCCAAGGTCCGCTCGGTGCCCGAGTTCATGCTCCGCCGGTTCGGTCCCGGAGCCCACCTGGTCAACTCGCTGTCGTTCGCGGTCGCCCAGCTGCTGATCGCCGGGATCAACCTGTACCTGCTCGGCAGCATCGTGCACGCCCTGCTCGGCTGGCCGCTGTGGGTGGCCCTGATCGTGGCGGCCGCGGTCGTCCTCTCCTACATCACCCTCGGTGGCCTGAAGGCGGCGATCTACAACGAGGTGCTGCAGTTCTTCGTCATCGTCGCCGCGCTGCTGCCGCTGACCCTCCTCGGCCTGCACCAGGTCGGCGGCTGGGGTGGCCTGAAGGAGAAGCTCACCGCCGCGGCGGGCGAGAACGGTGCCGCCCCGGCGTCCGAGCAGCTCAACTCCTGGCCGGGCCAGCTGCTCTCGGGCTTCGACTCCTCGCTGCTCTCGGTCATCGGCATCGTGTTCGGGCTCGGGTTCGTGCTCTCGTTCGGCTACTGGACGACCAACTTCGTCGAGGTCCAGCGGGCCATGGCCTCGGACTCGATCTCCTCGGCGCGCAGGACCCCGATCATCGGCGCCTTCCCGAAGATGTTCGTCCCGTTCATCACGATCCTGCCGGGCATGATCGCCGCGGTCCTGGTCACCGAGATCGCCAAGGTGAAGGCCGGCGGCACCGTCCCGGGCGGCTCCTCCGGCAGCGGCGTCACCTACAACGACTCCCTGCTGCTGCTGATGCGTGACCTGCTGCCCAACGGCCTGCTCGGCCTGGCCATCGCGGGCCTGCTGGCCGCGTTCATGGCCGGCATGGCCGCCAACATCTCGGCGTTCAACACGGTCTTCAGCTACGACCTGTGGGGTGACTACCTGGTCAAGGACCGCGACGACTCCTACTACCTGCGGATCGGTCGGATCGCGACCGTCGGCGCCACCGTCGTCGCGATCTTCACCGCGGGGCTGGCTGCCAACTTCGCGAACATCATGACCTACCTGCAGACCCTGTTCGGGTTCTTCAACGCCCCGCTGTTCGCGACGTTCATCCTGGGCATGTTCTGGAAGCGGATGTCCGCGACGGCCGGCTGGGTCGGCCTGGTCTCCGGCACGCTCTCGGCGGTCGCGGTCGCGTTCCTCAGCGAGGACGCGTTCGGTTCGTTGAGCACCGGCACGATCCCGGTCGCCGGCCAGGGCGCGGCTTTCCTCGCGGCGTCCGTCGCCTTCGTCGTCGACATCTCGCTCAGCGTGGTGGTGTCGCTGGTCACGAAGCCGAAGCCCGCCTCCGAGCTCAAGGGTCTCGTCTACTCCGAGACCCCGAAGGAGGACCTGGTGGACGCCCGCGAGGCGGACTACCCGTGGTACCGCCGGACCCTGCCCCTGGCCGGAGTCGCGCTGGTCATGGTCATCGCCCTGAACGCCGCGTTCTGAGGAGGACGTCATGTCGACAAACAAGACTGGTCAGCACACCGCCGGGCTCCTGGACATCCGCAACATCATCGGCGCGCTGCTCGGGATCTACGGCGTCATCCTGACGCTGCTCGGGATCCTCGCCGACCCGCAGGAGGACAAGACCGGCGGCGTCAACGCCAACCTCTATGCAGGCCTCGCGCTCCTCGTCGCCGGTGCGATCTTCATGGCCTGGGCCAAGCTGCGGCCGGTGGTCGTGCCCGACGAGGTCGAGCACGAGGACACCCCTGCGCACATGGAAGCCCACTGAGCAGAGCGTTCGGCGGCAGCGCGCGTCAGCGAGGCTGACGCCCGCCCGGGTCGCCCTGCCCCGTGAGTGGTGGTTCCACCGCGACGGCGGGCAGGGTCGGGGTGTCACTCGCGTCGGGGTCTGCTTCGGATCCAGTCGGGGGGTGGATGGCCGGTCTTGGGTGGTGGGAGGAACTCGGGTCTGCCGTCGTCGGGGTTGATCCGGACCTGCCAGGGGGTGTGGTGGATGACCCGGTGGTGCTGCCCGCAGAGGAGGACGAGGTTCTCGAGCTTGGTCTCGCCGCCGGCTGCCCAGTGGGTGATGTGGTGGGCGTGGCACATCACCGGCGGCCTGGTGCAGCCGGGGAAGGCGCAGTGCTGGTCGCGGCAGACGACGGCTCGCCAGAGCGGCGGGGTGACCAGGCGGTGCAGGCGGCCGACGTCGAGGACCTCACCGTGGCCGCCGAGGGCGACGGGGATGATGTCGGCGTCGCAGGCGAGCCGCCGGACCACCGAGGGGGCGAGCTCGAGGCCGTCGTCGGTGGTCGACACGCGAGCTGCCGAGGGTGGCCCAGTCGATCTGCTGCCGGAGCACGTCCAGGGACGTGGTGACGGTGACCCGGGGCCGCGCGCCGTGGCAGTCCGGGGGCAGGTCGGTGGCCAGCGCGTGCTCGGCCTGGCACGAGGGCGTCCCACATCCGGGCGCCGTGGTCCCGCGGGTCCTGCACGACCTCACAGTCCGGGTCCTCGACGTCCACGGCCGGCTGCGGCTTGGTGAGCGGCAGCAGGGCGGCCTTCAACAGGGCGGCGTCCTCGACGGTGCCGCGGCCCCGGAGCCGGACGCCGCCGGCACCGTCCTCGGTGATCGAGAGGTAGCGGCCGTGGTGGGCGGCCCGGTCCTCCCGGTCCAGCGCCTTCTCGGCGTCCCGCTCCGCCTTCTCGGGGTCGGCCAGCTCGACCAGGCGCTTCGCGGCGTGGCCGAGGTCGGTGGCGTTCAGCCGGGCCGCCTCCCCGAGCAGCACCGCCTCGGCATGGTCCCGCACCGCGGCGTTCAGCGGGAGCTTGTCGACGGCGGTCACGATCACCGCGGCCTGCTCCGGTGAGACCCGGCCGGCCAGCATCGCGGCGTGGGTGGCGGTCCGCTCGCCCACCAGGATCGGGGCCTGCTGGACGGTGCGGTGCCCCTTGCCGCGGGTGGTCCCGGCGAGGTGGGTGAACCAGTCCGCGGTCGACCCCCAGGCCAGCTCCTTCTTCGGCATCTGGCGGGCGTCGATCTCGGCCAGCACGGAGGCCTCGAGTCCGGCCAGCTGGGCGCGAAGGCGTCTCGATCTCGCTCGACCGTCCCGACCAGTTCCTCCGACGTCCTGGCCGCCCAGAGCACCTCGCCCAACGGGTCGGATCGCCGCGCCGGCAGCCGCGACCACCCCGGCGGGGGTGGTCGGCGTTCCGGTGGGCTGCTCCATGGAGATACTCAACCAGAGCCCACCGACAGTGCAGGCCGCTGACCTGCGGTTATCCACAGAATCAGACATCATTCGAGAAAAGATTCGAAGATTTTACTTTGGCATTCGACGGGCGGCGCCGACCGCAAGCCGGAAGACGGCGGCAACCACGAGCGGACCCCGCCGTCGCTGCTGACGGCCGCAGCCACTGAAAGCTCGCGAGCCGGAAGGCGGCGGCAACCACGAGCGGCCCTCGCCGTAGCCAGCCAAGACCGCCACCCGAGGAAGCCCGCAAGCCGCGCGAGCGCGGCAACCACGCGGTCCCTCGCCGTAGCTGCCAAGACAACAACCACCCATGGCCCCGGAGGACACGAACGGCGGTGGCCCCTGGCCACGTCCGTGACCTGGAACCACCGCCGTCTGCGGGTGGGTGTCGCTCAGAGATCGAAGAGCGAGCCCGTCTCGTTGATGTCGACGTCGGTCTTCGGCTGGTGGGCCGCACCGTTGCTCGACGACGCCGGCTTCTTCTCCTCCGCGGGCGCCTCGACGCTGTCCGCCTCGTCCGAGGAAGGCTCGGCGTCGGCCGTCTCGGCCTCGGGCTCGGTGCTCGCCGCCTCGGTCGAGCCGCCGCCGAGTCGCTGCTGCGTGCGACTCGGCGGGCTCTTCGTCGGCCGCGGAGCTGGCCGCCGCGGTGGCCGCGGCGCTGATCGCCGCGCCTCCGTCCAGGCCGTCGGTCGCGGAGGCTCCGTCCTCAGCCTCAGCCTCGGCCTGAGCCTCGGCCTCGACCGGCTCGGCCTGCGTGGTCTCCGCCTGGGCCTCGGGCTCTGCCGCCGGCTCGGGCTCGGTGGCCTTCGCCGGCGCGGCCGGCTCGGGGGCCGCGAGGTCGAACAGCGAGCCGCCCTCGGGGATCTCGCTCGCCGGCGCTGCGGCGGGCTTCGCGGGGGTCGGCTTGGCCTCCGCCTTCTCCTCGACCTTCTCCTCGAGCTCCGGCGCGGCCTTGGTCTCGGGCGCAGGCTCCGGTCTCGGGCTCCGGCTCGGGGGCCTTCGCCGCTGCCTTGGCCGGCGCGGCCGCGGGCTCGGGGGCCTCGAGGTCGAACAGGGAGCCGCCCTCGGGGATCTCGCTCGCCGGCGCTGCGGCGGGCTTCGCGGGGGTCGGCTTGGCCTCCGCCTTCGGCTCCTCCTTGGCCTCCGCCTTCGCCTCGGCCTCCGGCGCCGCGTCGGGCTCGGGGGCCTTCTCGGCTGCCTTGGCCGGCTGCGGCCGCGGGCTCGGGTGCCTCCAGGTCGAACAGGGAGCCGCTCGAGGGGATCTCGCTCGCGGGCTCCGCCTCCGTCTTCGCCGCGGCGGCCTCGGCCTCAGCCGGCTTGGTCGGCTCAGCCTTGGCCGGCTCAGCCTTGGTCTCGGCCTTCGCCTCCGGCTCCTCGCCGCCGAGGTCGAAGAGCGACCCGCCCGAGCCGAGGTCGGACTCCGCCTTGGTCGCGGCCGGCTTCGACTCGGCCTCGGGCGCCTCCTCCGGCTCGGCCTTCGCAGGCTCGGCCTTGGCCTCCGGCTCGTCGCCGCCGAGGTCGAAGAGCGAACCGCCGGCGGCAGCCTTGGCCTCCTGCTCGACGGTGGCGTCGGAGTCGGCCGTCTTCGCGGGCTCCTCCTTGGCCTCGGGCTCGTCGAAGAGCGAGGACCCGCCGGAGGCCTTGGCGGCCGGCCCGACGTCCTCGGTCTCGGTGACGGTCTCCTCGGTCTGGGTCTGGTCGCCGGCCTCGGGCTCGGCCTTGGTCTCGACCGACGTGGCGGCCTTCGCCGCAGGGGCGGCGGCCTTCGCCGCGGCGCCGGCACCGGCACCGGCACCGGGCTGGAGCTTGGTGGCGCTCTCGCCCTTGACCGAGGCCAGCAGCATCTGCGCCACGTCGAGGACCTCGACCTCCTCGCGGGCCTCGCCCTTGGCCTGCTCGGCGGTGAGCCCGTCGGAGAGCATCACCCGGCAGAACGGGCAGCCGACCGCGATCTGGTCCGCGCCGGTGCCGACGGCCTCCTTGGTGCGGTTGACGTTGATCCGCTCGCCGAGGTTCTCCTCCATCCACATCCGGGCGCCACCGGCGCCGCAGCAGAAGGACCGCTCGGAGTTGCGCTCCATCTCGACGAACTCCGCACCGGGGAGCACCTGGAGCAGCTCGCGCGGCGGGGTGTAGACGCCGTTGTGGCGACCGATGTAGCAGGGGTCGTGGTAGGTGATCGAACGCTTCGAGGCGCCGGCGCCGTCCTGGACCGGCGTCAGCTTCCCCTCGCGCACCAGCCGGTTGAGCAGCTGGGTGTGGTGGACGACCTCGAGCTCGACGCCGAACTCCTTGTACTCGTTCTTGAGCGTGTTGAAGCAGTGGGCGCAGGTCGAGACGACCTTCTTGACCTTGTACTCCTGGAACGTCTCGACGTTCTGCTGGGCCAGGCCCTGGAACACGAACTCGTTGCCGGCGCGGCGGGCCGGGTCACCGGTGCAGGTCTCCCCGTTGCCCAGCACGCCGAAGCTGACGCCGGCCATGTCGAGCAGCTCGGCCACGGCGCGGGTGGTCTTCTTGGCGCGGTCCTCGTAGGCGCCGGCGCAGCCGACCCAGAACAGCCAGTCGACCTCGTCGAGCGACTCGATGGTCTCGCCGACGACCTTGACCTCGAAGTCGAGGCCCTTGGCCCAGTCCATGCGCGCGTTCGGCGACATGTTCCAGGGGTTGCCCTTGTTCTCGAGGCCCTTGAAGAGGCCGTTGAGCTCGGCCGGGAAGTTGGACTCGACCAGGATCGCGTAGCGGCGCATGTCGACGATGTGGTCGACGTGCTCGATGTCGACCGGGCACTGCTGGACGCACGCACCGCAGGAGGTGCAGGACCACAGCACGTCGGGGTCGATCACCGCCGAGCCGTTCTCCGGCATGTAGAACCAGTCGTCCCCGGTCTCGCCGACCAGCGGGCGCTCGGCCTCCCGGGTCAGGGTGTCGTTGCCCTCGAGCAGCCCGGCGCGGTCGCCCTCGGCGGCCTGGAGGTACGGCGCCTTCGCGTACGCGTGGTCGCGCAGCGCGGTGATCAGGAGCTTGGGGGAGAGCGGCTTGTCGGTGTTCCAGGCGGGGCACTGGGACTGGCAGCGGCCGCACTCGGTGCACGAGGTGAAGTCGAGGATGCCCTTCCAGCTGAAGTCCTCGATCGAGCCGACGCCCAGCACCGAGTCCTCGTCGAGGTCGTCGATGTCGTCGAGCGTGATCGCCTTGCCCGCCGAGGTGAGCGGCTTGACGGCGCCCAGCGCGGTGCGGCCGGAGGACTCACGCTTGAACCAGATGTTGAAGAACGCCAGGAAGCGGTGCCAGGCGACACCCATCGTGAGGTTGAGCGAGATCGTGATCATCCAGATGAACGAGATCAGGATCTTCAGCATCGACACGAAGTAGATGGCGTTCTTCAGCGAGCCCTCGGACATGCCCGAGAAGGCCTCGCCCAGCCAGAACGTGAGCGGGTAGTGGAACGCCGTCGAGCCCTCCTCGAGGGCGTACTCCAGGCCCCGGAGGGTGACGATGCACAGCCCCACGCCGAGGATGACGAGCTCGACGAAGTAGGCCTGCCACATCGTCGAGCCGAAGAACCGGCCGCGCGGCCCGCGGACCCGCTCACCGGGCCGGCTCACCCGGTAGGCGATGAAGGCGATGATCGCCGCGATCATCACGAAGGTCACGAACTCGGTCAGCCACTCCCACAGGAAGAAGTGGCCGATCAGCGGGAGCGCGAACTCCGCGTGGAAGAGCTGCCCGAACGCGGTCACCAGGGTGAAGAACAGCAGCCCGAAGCCGATGAAGATGAACCAGTGGCCGGCGCCGACCCAGTGCCACTGCAGCATCCGCGTGTGGAGCAGCGACTCCTTGAGCATCGTCACCGTGCGCCCACCGGGGTTGTCGGTGCGGCCCGCCGGCTGCCCGACCTTCATCACCCCGATGATCGACCGGATCGCCCTCACGAAGAGGGCGATGCCGACGGCGGCGATCGCGAGTGAGACAACGATGGCGAAGATCTGCATGGACTACTGCTCCTCGTCGGGGCGGCGGCGCGTCGTCGGTTCAGGACGCGTGGTGAGCCTAGGGCGGGGGACTCGCCCGCGTCAGTGCCCGAACCTTGTGAGACGGATCCTACCCGCAGGTAACTTCGCGGTGGACGGGTGTACGCCGCCCGAGCGTCGGCGCCCGGGCACGACAACGGCGGCCGGTCCCCGAGGACCGGCCGCCGTGGTCTCGACGAGCTCGACCAGCGAGCTCGTCCAGTGAGACGTGAGCTCGACCAGCGAGCTCGGGTGGATCAGTTCACCGACACCGCCGACCAGGCAGCCTTGACGCCGGCGACCTGGGCCGAGGAGGCGCCGTACAGGTCGGTGGCCGCGTTCACCGTCGCCACGCGGGCGCCGGCGTAGTTGGTGCTGGAGGTCATGTAGACCGTCAGCGCGCGGTACCAGATGGCGGCGGCCGCGGTGCGGCCGATGCCGGTGACCGTGGAGCCGTTGCAGGTCGGGCTGTTGTAGGCGATCCCGTTGAGCGTCTTCGCGCCGCTGCCCTCGGACAGCAGGTAGAAGAAGTGGTTCGCCGGACCGGAGGAGTAGTGGACGTCGACCCGCTTGGTGGCCGTGGTCCAGCAGTCCTGGCTGGCCCCGTCGAGCGACGGCTTGTCCATGCGGCGGATGAAGTTCGTCGCCGGGTTGTAGCTGCGGAAGATCTCCTCGCCGATCACGTAGTCGGGCACGTCGTTGCTGTTGGCGGCGTAGAACTCGACGTTCGTGCCCATGATGTCCGAGGTCGCCTCGTTCAGCCCGCCGCTCTCACCGCGGTAGGTCAGCCCCGCGGTGCGGCTGGTGACCCCGTGGCTCATCTCGTGGCCGGCCACGTCGAGCTCCACCAGCGGGAGGTACGTCGTGGCGTCGCCGTCGCCGTACCGCATGCAGAAGCACGAGTCGCTCCACGACGCGTTCACGTACGCGCCGTCGTGGACGTAGGAGCGGGCGCCCTTGCCGTCGTTGGCGATGCCGTTCCGGCCGAAGGTGGACTTGTAGAAGTCCCAGGTCTTCGCGATGCCGTAGTGGGCGTCCACGCCCGCGGTGGCCGGGTCGCTGGTGCTGCCGTTGCCCCAGACGTTGTCGGCGTCGGTGAACAGCGGGGTGCTGGAGCCGTAGGGGCCGTTGTAGGTGGCGTTGCCGCCGCGGACCGGGTCGACCATCTGGTAGGTCGAGCCGGACTTCGTGGTGTCCAGCGACACGGTGCCGCTGAACAGCCCGGTGCCGGAGCCGGTGTCCTCGAGGACGGAGGCCCAGTGGTCGAGGACCTTGCCGTTGCGGGCGCCGACGAAGACGTACTCGCCGGCGGGCGAGCCGTCGTCGTTGCGACCGGTGACGTCCACCTGCCAGGCGAGCGTGGGCGCGCGGTGCTCGGCGAGGACCACCAGGTCGTGCGTCGCCCGGGTCTTGGCGAAGTCGACGACCGCGGCGGCCTTCGCGGTGGCGGCCTGGGCCGTGACCGACGCGGTGGTCGGCAGCTGGAACGGGGTGAGGGTGCGGCCGGACACCGAGCGGAACGAGCCGCCCTTGCTCTGGTGGACGACGAAGTCGCCGCCGACGACCTCGAGGCCCTTGTAGGTCCGGTCGAAGCGGACGTGGCTGGCGCCGTTCGCGTCCAGCACGGTGTCCCGAACGACCAGGCCCTGGCCGCCGCCGACGCCGGCGTGCGCCTGGGCGTTGGCCCGGGCGGCGCTGATGCTGGCCGCGGTGCGGTCCTGGTGGGTGGGTGCTGCCTGAGAGTTGCCTGCCGTGGCGACCATGGCTGCGGATACGCAGCCCAGCGCGAGGGCAGAAGCCAGGATGGGCTTCATGCACGAGCTCCTGAGGGGGTGTGGTGAGAGGCCCGTTCCGTCCGGTCGGGCGAAGCGGTGAGCGGATTCCATCCCGCGCCACTCGGCTCCGACAAGACGATTCGTCTTGCAGAAACTTGAATTGCACGAACCTGCAGATGACCCCAAAGGGTGAGGGTGGATCGGGTCGTGTCCTGAGAACGCGCCATGGCGCGTTCTCAGGCACACGACCCGAGCTCAGCCGAGCCGGCGCAGCCCGGTCACGATCCCGGCCCGGTCGAAGGTGACCTGCATCCGTACGTCGGGGTCGGCGGCGGTGCGCGCGCAGAACACGTAGTGCTCGCCCTCGCGGGTGTACGGCTGCCCGACCGCCTCCATCACGCTCCGGGTCGTCATGCCCGGGGCGACGACGTCCCGGACCTCGGCGACCGGCCGGCGCAGCCCGGGGTTGCGGCAGGAGTCGGCGGCGATGCCCTCGGCCCGCTCCCACATCTGCAGGTAGGCCTCCGCGCCGCGGGCCATGTCCTCGGCGATCGCGTCCCCGTCACCGGTGTGCTCGGAGTCGGCCACCTTCCGCAGGTCCTCGATCCAGTCGGGGTAGAGGCCGTACTGCGCGACCCCGTCGGCGTTGATGTCGTAGACGCGCTTGCCGGCGTGCTGCTTGCGCACCGTGACGCCGTTCAGCCCCGTGAAGGGGTAGGTGACCGGGTTGGGCACGTCGGTCCCGCGCGGGTCGCCCTGCGCCCCGAGGCCGTTCATGTCCGCGCCGTAGCCGATGCCCCAGTAGTAGCGCTTGTCCGCCCAGCCGACGTGCGCGCGCCACTTCTCGACGAACCCGGTGGAGTCGCCGGCGTACGGCGTGATGAAGCCGCCGAGCTTGTAGATCCGGGGGTAGGCGTCGGGGGTCGACCACGAGTGGCTGGAGATCACCCCGGGGTAGTGCATCGCCTCGACCTGGTCCAGCGCGGAGTCGCGGGCCTCGACGCTCATGTGGTCGGGGTCGAAGATCATGTGCCGGTCGGCCAGCGCGTCGATGGTGTGCTCGCCGAGCGTGGTCAGGCCGCGGGCGTTGCAGTGGTCCGGCGGCGGGTAGACGGGCAGGGCCGGCAGCTCGGCGGTGTCGTAGAGCTGCCCGATCGCGCCGAACAGCGCGTCCTGCTGCTCCGCGGAGATCTCCGGCGCGGCCAGCTGGTTGTGGTCGTGGGCCTCGGGGTCGGCGGGCTCGCAGTGCCGCATGTCCCAGTAGGTGCCGGTCTCGAGGAAGTTCGCGCTGTTGACCGCGACGCCGGTCTCGCCCGCGTCGCCGGCGATGCCGGACAGGGCGTTGTCGAACTTGTTGACCAGCTCCATCTGGCGCACGCCCATCCGGTGCACCTGGTCGAGCTGCCGGTCGATGTTCTCCGGCGTGCACTCGGCCGCCGGCTGGTCGCCGCCGGGCAGCGCCTTGAAGGTGCAGCCGAAGGGCACGCTGGTCTCGATGCCCATGATCACCGCCATCTTCCCGGCGTTGATCACCTTCCGGGCCTGGAACGGGTTCGTCACGATCCGGTAGAAGCCCTTGCCCGGTCCTCCGGACTGGGCGTCGATGTAGTCCTGCATCTTGTACATGTCCCGCGCCTGGAGGCGGATGGAGTCCATGTCGTCGCAGGAGTTGTGCTTGATCGGGTAGAGCTGGCACAGCTGGTTGTTCTCGACCAGCAGGTTCACGAAGATCCGCTGGCCACCCCGCCAGGAGCGCTCCAGCCACCGGTAGTAGGTGCCCTCGTGGGTCAGCGAGTCCGGTGCCGGCCAGTCCTTGAACGTCGGCCAGCCGACCGGGTCGTGGTGGGGCCGCCCGGAGAGCGCGGCCTCGAGCGGGCTGGTGCCGGCCGCGTGGTCGGGACAGTCGACCAGCGCGTACGGCGCGCCGTACCGGTCCCAGGGCTTGCCGCAGTGGACGTCGCCGCCGAGGAACTCGAAGGCCATCCCGTGGGTGTGTGCGTCGACGTAGCCGCGCACCTCCTGGTACGGCGTCACGCCGGCGTGCGGGTCGCCGGAGATGTCGATCTGCGACTCGGGGTACGCCGTGCAGCCGGCGGCCCGGGTCGGCAGGAAGCTGGTGGTCCCGCCGCTGCGCAGGGTGGTGTCGCCGTTGCGGAAGGAGACCCGCCCGTCCCGCATCCGGGCGGTCCACTCGGTGTCCGGCCCGGGCTCGGTGGCCTTGTCGCCCGAGGCGCTCACGAACCGGCGCGAGGCGTCGTAGAGCAGGTAGGTGCCGAGGCTCGTCGGCTTGAAGAACAGCGGCTCACCGTGCGGGGTCAGGGTGTAGCAGCCGTTGGCCATCGCGTACCGGTCCTGCGGGTGCGCCAGCCGCGGGCCGGTGACCGGCGCCGTCGTCAGTCGCGGGTCCGGGGTGCGGCGCTCGGCGGCGACGTACGCCGCGCTGGCGCGCTTCTGCTCCGCGGTCGTCGGGTCCTGCGTCTCCGCGCCGGTCTCGCCGGCCCGTGACAGGGAGTTCTTGGTGGCCGGGTCGTTGTGGTCGTGCGGCAGGGCCCCCGGCGGGTCGACGTGCGGGCGGGCCTCGAGCACGGCCGCCTTCGTGGCGTCGTAGCGCTTGAGCAGGCTGCCGTCCCGGCTGCCGTAGGAGGGGATCGCCACGGCGGTGGCGACCAGGGCCGCGCCCAGCGCCCCCGACCACAGCAGGCGGCGGATCGGACCTCGGTTGCGATGGGTCACTGTGGGTTCCTCTCCCGGGCATCGGCTCGGTGCGTTCAACGAGCGTGGCGGCGCGACGTCACTGCGGTGGGACGGTCCAGACTGGGCGCCGTGATCGAGGACGAGGTGCGAAGCCAGGCGGTGGAGACCGCGCGACAGCTGGTCGAGGGGCGGTTCCCGGAGGCGCGGGCCGCGTTCCTGGCCGGGAGCGTCGTGCTCGGCGGCGCCACCGCGACCTCCGACCTGGACGTCACGGTGCTGCGGGCCGAGGGTGCGGCCTACCGCGAGTCGCTGGAGTACGCCGGGTGGCCGGTGGAGCTGTTCGTGCACACGCCGGCGTCGGTGCGCCACTACGTCGCGAAGGACCTCGAGCGGCGTCGGCCGACGATGGCCCGGCTGGTGTCCGCGGGGGTGGTGCTCCTCGACCACGACGGCTCCGGCGCCGCGCTGGCCGCCGAGTGCGCGACCGCCGTCGCGGCCGGGCCGGGGCCGCTCGCGGAGGCCGAGCGCGACGCGCTGCGCTACGGGCTGACCGACCTCCTCGACGACCTGGCCGGCGGTGGCGACCCGCGGGTCCGGACGGCGGTCGCGGTGCACACCTGGCAGGCGGCCGGCGAGCTGCTGCTGGCCGCGGAGGGCCGGTGGTCGGGCACCGGCAAGTGGCTGGTGCGCGAGCTGGCGGCGTACGACGCGGAGGCGGGGTCGGCGTACGCCGTCCGGCTGGACACCGCGCTCCGGGCTGCCCTCGACGGGGACCCGGATCCGCTGTCGGAGGTGGCCGACGAGGTGCTCGCCCGGTGCGGCGGCCGGCTGTGGGCGGGCTACCGCGCCGGTGGCGAGACGAGCCAGGAGACGACCTAGGCGCGACCGCCGATGCGTCGGCTCAGGCCGTCGGCGGCGCGGCGTACCTGCTCGGCCAGCACGGCCGGGTCGCCCTCGGCGTAGGTCACCGCGACGCCGGCCACCGGGTGGGCGTTGTGGTCGAGCACCGCGGCGGCCACGCTGGCCAGGCCCGGGGTGACCTCGCCCTCCTCGGTGGCGTAGCCCCGCTGCCGGGTCTCCGAGAGCACCGTCCGCAGCGCGCTCAGCGTGCCCGGACCGGTGCCGTGCCGGTCGACGAAGGCGCTCGGTCCCGGGTAGAGCGCGCGGACCTGCGCGGCGGGGAGCCCGGCCAGGATCGCCCGGCCGCTCGCGGTCAGGTGGGCCGGGAGCCGCACGCCCACGTCGGTGACCAGCGGCGGCCGCCCCGGCGCGCGCTCCTCGAGCACGTAGAGCACGTCGCGCCCGTGCAGCACCGCCAGGTGCGCGCTCTGCCCGACCCGGTCGACCAGCGTGGCGAGCGGGCGCCGGGCGATGCGCTGCAGCGGCTCCTGGCGGGAGTAGCCGCTGCCGACCTCGAACGCCGCGACGCCCAGCCCGAAGCGGTGCTCGTCGGGCAGGTGCACGACGAAGCCCTCGTCGACCATCGCCCGCAGCAGGTGGTACGCCGTGCTGCGCGGCAGGTCGCAGGCGCGCATGATCCGGTCCAGCGGGACGGGATCGGGCTGGCTGGCCAGGAAGCGCAGGACCCGGAGCGCGCGCGTCGCTGCCGGGACCTGGCTCATGCTCCGGAGACTAGGGGGCGTCTCTCAATTCGGCGCAGCAGGCGCCCCGAATTGAGAGACGTGCCCTGGTGCTCCGGAGCGCTTCGTCAGACGCGCTTGTCGTCGGGGTCGATCCGCTGGGCCTCCCGGATCCGGTCCTCCTGGTAGGCCTGGTCCATGTGGACCCCCTGGCGTGCCTCGGCCGCCTCGCGCTCGGCGCGCTCGGCCTCGGCCCGCTTCGCCTCCGCCTCGGCCTCGGCCAGCTTGGCCTCGCGCTCCGAGTGGGCGATCGAGTCGGACTGGGCGGCCGCCTGCGTGCGCAGCTCGGCGGCATGGGCGCGCCGCTGCTCGTTCTTCCTCTTGTTCATCATGAGTGCGACGACGACGCCGAGCACCACCAGGATGACCACGAGGACGACGATCCAGACGATGGCTCCTCCGGACATGTTCCCTCCAACGGTCGGTCCCGGGCGGGTGCCGGGGATCCTGGACCTCTGGTACCCCGCCCGGGGCCGGTTCAAGCCCCCCGCCCCGGCTCAGGACAGCTCGCGCTCGCCCTCGACCGGCACCAGGGGAGCGGCGAGCACCGGGAAGAGGGCGCCGAGCGCGAACGCCGCGGCGTACCCCAGGTGCGCGATCGCGAGGCCGGCGAGCGGCGGCACGGCCGAGGCGGTCAGGAACTGGGCGGTGTTCTGCACCCCGAGCGCCCGGCCCGACCAGCTGGGGCCGGCGCGCTCGGCCACGGCCGTGAAGGCCAGGCCGTTGTCGGCCACGGTCAGCACCGTGGCCACCACCAGCAGCGCCACCGCCAGGGCCCAGCCGCGGTCGGCGGCCAGCCCGAGCAGGGCCATCACCGCGGCCGCGGCCACCGCGACCCACCGCAGCGGGCGCATCCGGCTGCCGACGACGTCGGAGAGGTGGCCGGCCGCGATCCGGCCGAGCGCGCCGGCGAGCTGGGCTGCCGCGACCAGCGAGCCCGCGGCGGCCGGCGACCACGACCGGTCCTGGACCAGCCAGACCAGGGCGAAGGTCCACACCAGGAACTGCGGCACGACCAGCAGCACCGAGACGCCGTGCACGCGGACCAGGAAGCGGTCCCGCCGGTAGGGGTTCGCGGACCCGCCGGTCCGCGGGTCGGGGCGGGGTGGGTCGAGGACCACCAGCGCGACGACCACCAGGGCGATCGCGCAGGCGAGGGTCGGGACCCACAGCGCCGCGTGCACGCCGTACCGGTCGGCGACGACCGCGATGCTCACCGCCGCGACGCCGACACCCACCGGCTGGGCCATCTGCCGGATCCCCATGGCCAGCCCGCGGCGCGCCGGCGGGAACCAGCCGACGACCACCCGGCCGCTCGCGGCGTTGGTGCTCGCCGCGGCGGCGCCGGCCAGCAGGAGCGCCACGACCAGCACCGCGATGCCGCCGCCGAGGGCGGCCAGGGCCCCGAACACGGTCGTCGCGGCCAGGCCCCACAGCAGCGCGAACCGTTCGCCGTACCGGTCCGAGACCGCGCCCCAGGCGACCAGCGCGAGCATCACCCCCACGGTCGGCGCGGCCGCGACCAGGCCCGCCTCGGGCAGGCTGAGCCCGCCGGCGTGCAGCGCGGGGATGAGGAACGCGGGGCCGTGCATCATGATCGCCGCCGCGGCCTGGGCGAGCGTGCTGGCGCCGAGCATCGACCAGCGGCGCAGGGTCCCGGGGTCGGCGGTCACGGCGGTCGCGGTCATGCCGTCCAGTCAACGCCCGGGCTGCCGGCCGGCGCCGCCGTTTCTTGCGGCGTGACCTGTGAGAAAGGCCATCGGACGCACCGACGCCGGACGCGAGGTGCGCGTCCGGCGTCGGTGAGGTGGTGCGGGAATCGCTGGGTCAGCGATTGGCCCGCTTGATGTAGAACTTGCCCTCGCCGAGGTTGGCCACCGCACCCGAGCCGTCGAGCAGCGTGATCCGCAGCGCGGTCACCGAGAGGCCGTTCTTGATGTTCTTCACGATGTTGCGCTCCAGCTTCGCGACGCCGGGGATCTCGATCACGCCGGAGTCGGGGAAGGTCTGCTCCTGCCCGTTGGCCGTGATGGTGCCGATGTTGGTCGTGGCGTGACGGACCAGCGTGTTGAGGTCGGTGCCCTTGCGGGCCACGTCGACCCGGCCGACGATGCCGTCGATCACGAGCTGGCCGTTGCCGAGGTCGACCTTGGCGATCCGGCCCTGCTCGTGGCCCCAGGCGCGCTGGTTGGTCTGGTCCGCCATGCCCGAGGCCTCGACGCCGCTGAGGACGAGCCCGTTGCCGAGGTCCACGGTGGCGGTGGAGTTGTCCCGGAGGTCGCCGTGCGTGCCCTGGCAGGGCATCGGCTGGTACGGCGTGCGTCCCGTTGTCACGTGACCGTCGCCCGCCTTGGCCCTGGCGCCGTCCGCGTACCCACCGAAGAGGCCGGACTTGATGCCGCTCGCGAGCTGGGCGAACGACTGGGCGACGTGCACCTTGGTGCCGGTGGCGGCCGACGTGATCGTCAGCGCCTCGACACGGGCCCGGGCGAGCTCCTTGCCGGCGGACTTCTTCGGGGTGCCCATGTCGATGGTGGCGACCCCCGGGATGTCGACGCTCTGTCCCGGGTCGGGCACCGGGATCTCCTGGGCCGGGCCGGCCGCCGGGGTCAGCACGATCTTGGCGAGCTCCGCGGTCGCGTCGGCGTGGAAGCCCTGGTCGTCGTGGGAGGCCAGCGCGGTCGACCTGATGCCCTCCAGGGACAGCGTGCCGGCCTGGGTGCTCGAGAGCACGATCTTGGCGATCGCGTTGCGGGAGTGCGAGGCGACCACGCCGGTCTTGGCGTTGCGGGAGGTCCAGGCGCGCGTCGTGACCTGGTAGGCCTTGCCGAGCCCGGGGAGGTCCTCCGACGTCAGCTTGTTGCCCTTGTCGACGCCCGCGTCGTTGGTGCAGCCGATCACCTGGAAGGCGGTGCTGCCGGAACCGGCCGGCACCTGGCCCCCGTGGACGCGGCTGCCGAAGGCGTAGGACTTGAACGCGAACGGCGTCGGCACCTTGCGGGCGGTCTGGGACGACGAGGCGGCGTCGGCGCCGGTCGAGCCGACGAGTCCCGCCGGCTCGCGGCCAGCGCGAGCAGGGTGGTGCTGGCAATCAGTCTTCGCATGAGCTCTCTCTCTTCCCCCTGGAAGAGCCCGAGGTGCACTGCGCCCCGGGCCGTCTTGCTGCGGACACGTGACCCGGTCGCCCCATGAGCCCCGGTCGTCCATGACGTTACCCACCGGTCACATGTTTCAGACGTGCCGTCTCGGCTTCCTGACGCGGGCGGGACGTGGTCCGGCGTCACAGGCGTCTGGGATCCGAGACAGGAGGGGTCCCCGGGTGCTTGGCCGGGCCCCTCACGGCGCGTTGGATTGGCACATGCAGTCCTCACCAGTCGCCGTCGGAACCGGTCCCGTCTCCGCCCCAGGACGTCCTCGCCGTGGCCCGCGGTGGAGCCCCCGTGGAGCTGGCCCCCGACGCCGTCAAGGCCATCACGGCCGCCCGCGCGGTGGTGGAGGACCTGGCGTCCGCCACCACGCCCGCCTACGGCATCTCGACCGGCTTCGGCGCGCTCGCGACCCGGCACATCCCCGGCGAGATGCGGGCCCAGCTGCAGCGCTCGCTGGTCCGGTCGCACGCCGCCGGGTCGGGCCCCGAGGTCGAGCGCGAGGTGGTCCGGGCCCTGATGCTGCTGCGGCTCTCGACGCTCGCGACGGGGCACACCGGCGTACGCCTCGAGACGGCGCAGCTGATGGCGTCGCTGCTCAGCCACGGGATCACGCCGGTGGTGCGGGAGTACGGCTCGCTGGGGTGCTCCGGCGACCTCGCGCCGCTGTCGCACTGCGCACTGGCGCTGATGGGGGAGGGCGAGGTCCGCGACGCGACCGGCGCGCTGCTGCCGGCCGCGGAGGCGCTCGCCGCCGCGGGCCTGGAGCCCGTCGAGCTCGCGGCCAAGGAGGGGCTCGCCCTGATCAACGGCACCGACGGGATGCTCGGCATGCTGGTGATGGCGATCGCCGACCTGCGGATGCTGCTGCGCACCGCCGACGTCGCCGCCGCCATGTCGGTGGAGGGCCAGCTCGGCACCGACCGGGTCTTCGCCCCCGAGCTCCAGGCGATCCGGCCCCACCCCGGGCAGGCGCTCTCGGCCGCCAACCTCACCCGCGTGCTGGCCGACTCCGGGGTGGTGGCCTCCCACCGCGGGCCGGACTGCAACCGGGTCCAGGACGCCTACTCGCTGCGCTGCTCGCCCCAGGTGCACGGCGGCGCCCGCGACACCGTCGAGCACGCTGCGCAGGTCGCAGGCCGCGAGCTGGCGTCGGCGGTCGACAACCCGGTCGTCGTGGGGGACCGGGTCGAGTCGAACGGCAACTTCCACGGTGCCCCCGTCGCCTACGTGCTCGACTTCCTCGCGATCGTGGCGGCCGACGTCGCCTCGATCAGCGAGCGGCGCACCGACCGGTTCCTCGACAAGGCCCGCAACCACGGGCTGCCGCCGTTCCTCGCCGACGACCCCGGCGTGGACAGCGGGCACATGATCGCGCAGTACACCCAGGCCGCGATCGTCTCGGAGATGAAGCGGCTCGCCGCCCCCGCGTCGGTCGACTCCATCCCCTCCAGCGCGATGCAGGAGGACCACGTGTCGATGGGTTGGTCCGCGGCCCGCAAGCTGCGACGCTCCGTCGACGGCCTCACCCGGGTCGTCGCGGTCGAGGTCCTCACCGCGGCCCGCGCCCTCGACCTGCGGCGACCGCTCGAGCCCTCGCCGGCCACGGACGCCGTCGTACGCCTGCTGCGCGCCAGCGGGATCGAGGGTCCCGGACCCGACCGCCACCTCTCGCCCGAGATCGAGACCGCCGTGGAGCTGGTCCGGTCGGGTGCCGTCCTCACCGCCGTCGAAGAAGTGATCGGAGAGCTCGCATGACCACGAACCCTCGCCTGCCCATCCACGCCGCCACCGGCACCGAGCTGTCCGCGAAGTCGTGGCAGACCGAGGCGCCGCTGCGGATGCTGATGAACAACCTCGACCCCGAGGTCGCCGAGCGCCCCGAGGACCTCGTCGTCTACGGCGGCACCGGCAAGGCGGCCCGCAGCTGGGAGGCGTACGACGCGCTGGTCCGGACGCTGCGCACCCTCGAGGACGACGAGACGATGCTGGTGCAGTCCGGCAAGCCGGTCGGGGTGATGAAGACCCACGAGTGGGCCCCGCGGGTGCTCATCGCCAACTCCAACCTGGTGGGCGACTGGGCCAACTGGGAGGAGTTCCGGCGGCTCGAGGAGCTCGGCCTGACGATGTACGGCCAGATGACGGCCGGCTCCTGGATCTACATCGGCACGCAGGGGATCCTGCAGGGCACCTTCGAGACCTTCGCGGCGGTGGCCGACAAGAAGTTCGAGGGCTCGCTCGCCGGGACGATCACGCTCACGGCCGGGCTCGGCGGCATGGGCGGCGCGCAGCCGCTCGCGGTCACCATGAACGACGGCGTCGTGATCTGCATCGAGTGCGACCAGTCGCGGATCCAGCGCCGGATCGACCACCGCTACCTCGACGTCCAGGCGGGCTCGCTGGAGGAGGCGGTGCAGATGGCCGTCGCCGCGCGCGACGAGCGCCGCCCGCTGTCGATCGGCGTGCTGGGCAACGCCGCCGAGATGGTGCCGGCGCTGCTGGAGATGGAGGCGCCGATCGACGTCGTGACCGACCAGACCTCCGCCCACGACCCGCTGTTCTACCTGCCGGTCGGCACGGCGTTCGAGGACTGGGAGCGCGAGCGCACCGAGGACCCGGTCGGGTTCACCAAGCGGGCGCGGGAGTCGATGGCCGCGCACGTGCGCGCGATGGTGGAGTTCCAGGACCGCGGGGCCGAGGTCTTCGACTACGGCAACTCGATCCGCGACGAGGCCCGCAAGGGCGGCTACGACCGGGCCTTCGAGTTCCCCGGCTTCGTGCCGGCGTACATCCGGCCGCTGTTCTGCGAGGGCAAGGGGCCGTTCCGCTGGGCCGCGCTGTCCGGGGACCCGGCCGACATCGCCGCGACCGACCGGGCGATCCTCGAGCTGTTCCCGGAGAACGAGCGGCTGCGGAAGTGGATCACGATGGCCGGGGAGCGGGTGCACTACCAGGGCCTGCCCGCGCGGATCTGCTGGCTCGGGTACGGCGAGCGGCACCTCGCCGGCCTGAAGTTCAACGAGATGGTCGCCTCCGGTGAGCTCAAGGCGCCGATCGTGATCGGCCGCGACCACCTCGACTGCGGCTCGGTCGCCTCGCCGTACCGCGAGACCGAGGGCATGCTCGACGGCTCCGACGCGATCGCCGACTGGGCGATCCTGAACGCCCTGGTCAACACCGCGTCGGGCGCGTCGTGGGTGTCGTTCCACCACGGCGGCGGGGTCGGCATGGGTCGGTCGCTGCACGCCGGCCAGGTGTGCGTCGCCGACGGCACCGACCTGGCCGCGCAGAAGATCGAGCGCGTGCTCACCAACGACCCGGGCATGGGCGTGATCCGCCACGTCGACGCCGGCTACGACCGCGCCGTCGAGGTGGCCGCCGAGCGCGGCGTACGGATTCCTGTGCAGGAGGCCTGACCACCGAGGCTTGCACCGGGCGACGGCGATGGGTGCAACCGGCGGTGAAGTCGTCGGAATCGTGGTTGGGTGAGCCGGTGACGACGCAGCCGGCCCGTTCCCGGGTCACCCTGACCGGCATCAGCTCCCGCGCCTGGGAGCACCCCGCGGACCGGGGTGCGCTGGTGGCGCTGCGCAGGCTCAAGGGCTTCGACACCGTCCTCAAGGCGACGTCGGGACTCTTCAACGAGCGGGCCGTGCGGCTGGTCTTCCTCGGCTCGGCGATCCGGGTCGACGAGCGGCAGTTCCCCACGTTGCACCGGCTCCTCGGCGAGGTGGCCCGGACCCTCGACGCCCCGGAGCTGCCCGAGCTCTACGTCGCGGCCAACCCGCTGCTGAACGCGATGACGATCGGCATGAACAAGCCCTTCATCGTGGTGAACTCGGCGATGGTCGACCTGCTCGACGACGAGGAGATGCGCTTCGTGCTCGGCCACGAGCTGGGGCACGCGGTCAGCGGGCACGCGGTCTACCAGACCCTGCTCCAGCGGCTGATCCAGCTCAGCGGCGTGCTCTCCGTGGTGCCCGTCGGCGGACTCGGCGTACGCGCGATCATGGCCGCGCTCTACGAGTGGTCGCGCAAGGCCGAGCTCTCCGCGGACCGGGCCGGGCTGCTGGCCACCCAGGATCCCGCCACCGCGTTCCGCACGCACATGAAGCTCGCCAGCGGCGGGCACCTCGACGACCTCGACGCCACCTCGTTCTTCGCGCAGGGCCAGGAGTACGACGACTCCGGCGACCTGCGCGACTCCGTGCTCAAGCTGCTGCTGATCGAGAACCGGACCCACCCGTTCGCGGTCGTCCGGGCGAACGAGCTGCGGCGCTGGGTCGACTCGGGTGAGTACACCCGCCACCTCGTCGGCGGCTATCCCCGACGCGACACCGACGACGACGCCCGGGTCAGCGAGGCCGCCGCGGCCGCCGCGCGCAGCTACTCGGAGACGTTCCGGCAGAGCCAGGACGCGGTCGGCAAGCTCGTGCACGACGCGGCCGGGTGGCTCGGCAGCGCCAAGCTCTGGCTCGACGACGTGCTGCGCCGCGACGACTCCTGAGCCCCCGCAACGCGACGACCCCCGGACCTGGCGTGGTCCGGGGGTCGTGGCGTACTGCGGTGTCCTCAGTGAGGACTAGTAGAACCTTCGTCGGGTGCCACCGATCGGAACGAAGTTCAGGATGAGACCGACGATCAGCAGGATCGCGCCGATCGTGGTGAGCACCGGGATGCTCGCCACGAGGCCGATGATGAGCAGAATCAAACCAAGAATAACCATGTCAACCTCCTCCCAAGGTCTGGTTCGTGACCGACTAGTACCACTCCCGGAAGCAGTTCAAACTTCCTCGTTCGGTAACGATTTCGACAGACCGTTCGAGGGGTCCTGGCCCGGGCTCAGTCGCCCAGTGCGCGGATGGCCTCGTGGATGGTGAGGGTGCGCTGCGCGGACTCGACGTGGAGGTTCTCGATCATCCGGCCGTTGTAGGTGACGACCCCCGAGCCCTTGCCGTCCTCCCAGGCCTGCAGGATCCCGCGGGCGTCCTCGACGGCCTGCTCGCTCGGCGCGAAGGCCTCGTTGGCACCCTCGACCTGCCCCGGGTGGATCAGCGTCTTGCCGTCGAAGCCCATCTCGCGGCCCTGCCGGCACTCGGCGAGGAAGCCGTCGGTGTTCTTCACGTCGTTGTAGACGCCGTCGAGGATCACCTTGCCGGTCGCCCGCGCGGCGAGCAGCGCCAGGCCGAGACCGGCCAGCACCGGCTGACGGCCCGGCACGTGCTCGGCGTACAGCTCCTTGACCAGGTCGTTGGTGCCCATCACCAGGACCGTCAGCCGGTCGGAGGCGCCGGCGATCTCCTCGGCGTGGAGCATGGCGTACGGCGTCTCGACCATCGCCCAGAGCTTGGTGTGCTCGGGGGCGCCGTGGCCGGCCATCGCCTCGACGAGCTGCAGCACCGCGTCCGCGCTGTTGACCTTGGGTACGACGATCGCGTCCGGGCCGGCGGCGCACGCGGCCGCGAGGTCGTCGGCGTGCCACTCGGTGTCGGCGCCGTTGATGCGGATCGTCAGCTCGCGCTTGCCGTACTCGCCCGACCGGACGGCGGCGCAGGCCTTCTCGCGGGCCTCGGGCTTGGCGTCGGGTGCGACCGCGTCCTCGAGGTCGAGGATCAGGCCGTCACACGGGATCGTCTTCGCCTTCTCCAGGGCGCGGTCGTTGGAGCTCGGCATGTAGAGGACCGAGCGGCGGGGGCGGAAGGTTCCCGAAGTGGGCAGAGTCATGTCAGGCCTCCTCGCCGTCGAGGGCGTCGTACTGCTTCTTCAGCTCGGGGTCGATGGCGGCGAGCTGCTCGGCGAGCTCGACGAGCACCAGGCACTGCTTGAGCGAGGCGTCGTCCTCCATCTTCCCGTCGAGCATCACCGCGCCGGTGCCGTCGCCCATCGCGGCGACCACGCGGCGCGCGTGCCTGATGTCCTCGACGCTCGGGCTGAACACCCGGTTGGCGATCGCGATCTGCTTGGGGTGCAGGCTCCACGTGCCGACGCAGCCGAGCAGGAAGGCGTTGCGGAACTGGTCCTCGCAGGCCACCACGTCGGCGATGTCACCGAACGGCCCGTAGTAGGGGTAGATCCCGTGCATCGCGCACGCGTCGACCATGCGGGCGATCGTGTAGTGCCACAGGTCCTGCTGGTAGGTGGTGCGGTTGGCGTCGACCTCGCTGATGCCGAGGTCGTTGACCGGCGGGTCCTGGCGGACCAGGTAGCCGGGGTGGCCGCCGCCGACCCGGGTGGTCTTCATCCGCCGGTCCGCGGCCAGGTCGGCCGGGCCGAGGCTGAGCCCCTGCATGCGCGGCGAGGCGCCGCAGATCTCCTCGACGTTGGCGACGCCGCGGGCGGTCTCGAGGATCGCGTGCACGAGGATCGGCTTCTCCAGCCCGGCCTTGGCCTCGAGCTGGGCGAGCAGCCGGTCGACGTACTGGATGTCCTCGGCGCCCTGCACCTTCGGCACCATGATCACGTCGAGCTTGTCGCCGATCGCGGGGACCAGCGTGGTCAGGTCGTCGAGCACCCACGGGCTGTCGAGCGCGTTGATCCGGGTCCAGAGCTGGGTGGGTCCGAAGTTGGTCTCCTGGGCGATCCTCACCAGGCCCTCGCGGGCGGCGACCTTGTTGTCGGCCTTGATCGCGTCCTCGAGGTTGCCGAGCAGCACGTCGACGGTGCCGACCATCTGCGGGACCTTGGCCGCCATCTTCTCGTTGCTCGGGTCGAAGAAGTGGATGGCCCGGCTCGGGCGGGCCGGGATCTCCGTGAGGGGGGTCGGGGCGCCCACCGCGAGGGGGCGGAAGAAGTCCTTGGCGCTTCGCATGCTGCGGAAACTAGCAGCGGGTGGTTACCCGCCGGTATGACCGATTCAACAGCGGAGGGGAGGAAGGTTCAGCGCCGCCACCACCGGCGCCGCCGGGGCGGCTCGGCGGCCTGGGTCCGGCGCAGGGCCGCGGCCTGCGCGGCCCGTCGCGCCGTACGCCGTTCACGCCAGGCCGCGACCTCGGCGTCCACGTCGCGGGGCATCGTGATCAGCGGCGGCCCCTCGGGCGGGCGGTAGCGGGCGGCGATGACCCGGGCGTTGAAGTCCTCGACCTCGCGGCGCACCTCGGCCTCGACGTTCAGCGTGTCGAGCCTCGCGTCGAGCTCGGCGTCCTCCTTGCGCAGCTGCACCGACGGTGGCAGCACGCCGGTGATCTGCTCGCGCTCGACCAGCTTCTTGAGCCACCAGTCCGGGTCGTGCTGGCCGCCGAGGTCCTTGATCGGCTTGCCGGCGCCGGGCAGGTTGTCGAACTCGCCCTTGGCCATGGCCACCCGGATCTGCTGGTCGACCCAGCTCGCCTGGTGCTGGATCCGGGCCGCGGCGGCGCTCCGGCCGGTGCGTTCGTCCAGCTCCGGCGTCCGGTCGTGCTGCCGCGGCTCTTCGTCGGGCCGCTCCTGCGGCCACTCCTCGCTCTCGGGCATCTCTCACCCCCAGGTCACCGAGGATAGTCGGGGCCCGGGACGGCAGCACCGGCCAGGACGAGTGCCCGAGCAGGTGGGTCGGTCACAGGTCTCAGGCACACGACCCGAGGCCGCTTGTCTCGGATGCGAGATCGACGCACCGGGCGGGTCGTTGACCGGCGCTGCCTACGCCGATGGACTGGTGGGGTGCCCCCACTGACCGCGATGGACGACCTCCTCCAGCGGCTTGCGCCGGCGCCGGGACGGCGAGCCGGCGGCACCGGTGTCGTCGAGGCGATGGCCCAGCGTGATCACGCCGACCGGGTCGAAGGCGTCCGGGATCCCGAACTCCGCCCGGACCGCCGCCTCGCGCTCGGGCGGGATGCCGAAGAAGCAGGAGCCGAGGCCCTCGTCGACCGCGGTCTGGAGGATGAGCAGGCTCGCCATCGCGGCGTCCATGTGCCAGAACGGCATCGGCCACCGGGCCTCGTCCCGGTCCGTCCAGCCCTTGTCGGACTCGGCGTACCGCTGCAGGTAGGCCGCCTTGCTGGAGCACGGCACGATCACCACCGGCGCGCGCATCATGCCGGCCAGCCAGCTGTCGGGACGGTCGACGTCGTCGGAGGTGGCCTGCCACCAGCGGCGGACGTCCTCGGGGCTGTCGAGCACCAGGAACGCCCAGCCCTGGCTGAAGCCCGCGCTCGGCGCGCGGGTGGCGTTGGCGAGCGCGCGGTCGACGATCCGCGGGTCGACCGGCGTCTCGGCGTAGTTGCGGATCATCCGACGGCGGCGGACGACGTCCTGGAACTCCATGGAGCGCAGCATGCCTGACGACTTCGAACGCATGTGGGCGGACCTCGCGCCGGTCGGCCGGTCCGCGGCCTCCGGCGGCTACCTCCGCCAGCCCTACCTCTCGGCCGAGACCGAGCTGCGCGCGTGGTTCGTCGCGCAGGCGCAGGCCCGGGGGCTGCGCGTCGAGTCGGACCCGGTCGGCAACGTGGTGGCCTGGTGGGCGCCGCCGGGGGTCACCGGGCCGGGCGTGCTGACCGGCTCGCACCTGGACTCGGTCCTCGAGGGCGGGGCGTACGACGGCCCGCTCGGCGTGGTCTCGGCGCTCGCGGCGGTGGACGTGCTGCGGTCGCGCGGGTTCGTGCCGGCGCGGCCGATCGGGGTGTCGGTGTTCGTCGAGGAGGAGGGGTCGCGGTTCGGGCTGGCCTGCCTGGGCTCCCGGCTCGCCGCGGGAGCGGTGGCCTGGCGGGACGCGCTGGCGCTGCGCGACCGGGACGGTGTCTCGTTCGAGGACGCGCTGTCGGCCGCCGACCTCGGCGCCGCGGCGTACGAGCCGTGGGACCTGGCCTCGACCGTCGCGTGCTTCGTCGAGCTGCACGTCGAGCAGGGACGCGACCTGGTCGACCGGGGCGCGGCCGTCGGGGTGGCGAGCGAGATCTGGCCGCACGGGCGCTACCGGTTCGACTTCACCGGGTCCGCGAACCATGCCGGGACCACCCGGATGGAGGACCGGGCGGACCCGATGCTGACCTACGCGATGACCGCCCTGGCCGCGAACGAGCAGGCGCGGCTGGCCGAGCAGCGGGCCACCTTCGGACGGCTCGAGGTCGTGCCCAACGGCACCAACGCGATCCCGTCGCGGGTGACCGCGTGGCTGGACGCGCGGTGCTCGAGCGAGTCGGCCCTCGAGGCGCTGGTGGACGCGATCACCGGGCAGGCGCAGGACCGCGCCGGTCGCGACGGGACCGCGCTCGAGGTGACCGCGGAGTCGGTGTCGTCGTCGGTCGTGTTCGATCCCGCGCTGGCCCGGTCGATCGCCGCCGACCACGAGGAGGGCGACTGGCCGGTCATCCCGACCCAGGCCGGCCACGACGCGGGGATCCTGTCGGCGGCCGGGGTGCCGACCGCGATGCTGTTCGTCCGCAACCCGACCGGGGTGTCCCACTCGCCCGACGAGCACGCCGAGATCTCCGACTGCCTCGTCGGCGTCTCGGCACTCGCGGACACGCTGGAGAGGCTGGCCCGGTGAGCACGTCGTACCACCTGGAGCGGGCGTGGGTCGACGGCGCCGTGCGCGACGACGTGCTGGTGACGATCGAGGACGGGATCTTCACCTCCGTCACACCACTCGACGGCCGCCCCCACTCCCCGGGCACCGCGGGGCCGGAGGAGGAGCCGGGAGCGGCCCGCCATGTCGGGTTCTCCGCGCTCCGCCTCCCCGGCCTCACCCTCCCCGGACTGGCCAACTGCCACAGCCACGCCTTCCACCGGGCGCTGCGGGGGCGGACCCAGCGGGAGCGGGGCACGTTCTGGACCTGGCGCGAGCAGATGTACGCCGTCGCGGCGACGCTCGACCCCGACTCCTACTTCACGCTCGCCCGGGCCACCTACCGGGAGATGGCGGCGGCCGGGATCACGAGCGTCGGGGAGTTCCACTACCTGCACCACCAGCCCGACGGCACGCCGTACGACGACCCCAACGCGATGGGTCACGCCCTCGTCGAGGCCGCCCGCGAGGCCGGGATCCGGATCACGCTGCTCGACACCTGCTACCTCAGCTCCGGGTTCGGCCGGCCCGTCGAGGGCGTGCAGGTCCGGTACGCCGACCGGGACGCGGACGCGTGGGCGGAGCGGACGGCCGAGCTGGACAAGCTCGGAGGACGTGAGGACGGCGTCGTGATCGGCGCCGCGGTCCACTCGGTGCGGGCCGTGCCCCGCGACCAGCTCGGCACCGTCGCCCGCGCCGCCCACGGGCGGCCGCTGCACGTCCACCTCTCCGAGCAGGTCGCCGAGAACGACGCCTGCCTCGCGGCGTACGGCGTCACCCCGACCCAGCTGCTCGCCGACGCCGGGGTCCTCGGTCCCCGCACGTCGGCGGTGCACGCGACCCACCTGACCGGTGACGACGTCCGGCTGCTGGGGGAGACCGGGACCCGCTCCTGCTTCTGCCCCACCACCGAGCGCGACCTCGGCGACGGCATCGGCCCCAGCCGCGACCTGCACGCCGCGGGCAGCCCGCTCACGCTGGGCAGCGACAGCCACGCGGTGATCGACCTCTTCGAGGAGATGCGCGCCGTGGAGCTCGACGAACGGCTCGCCACCCGGGCGCGCGGGCACTGGACGGCCGCCGAGCTGCTCGAGGCCGCGACCGCCGCCGGCCATGAGAGCCTCGGCTTCTGGGACGCCGGGCGGATCGCGGTGGGCGGTCGCGCCGACCTGGTCACGCTCGACACGACGACACCGCGCACCGCCGGCACGGGTGCCGACGAGAACACCGCCGTCTTCGCCGCCTCGGCCGAGGACGTGAGCCAGGTGATGGTCGACGGGCGGGTCGTCGTACGACGCGAGGACCGGGCGGCCATCGGCCGCGAGCTCGACGACGCGATGGGTGCGATCTGGAGGGAGAGGTAGTGGTCTCGACAAGCTCGACCACCGACAACGGACGGGCGCTCACCGAGCGGTTCAGCACGCTGATCACGAACATCGGCGAGCTCGTCACCAACGACCCCGAGGCAGCGGACCTGCTCGGCGTGGTCGAGGACGCCGCGCTGGTCGTGGAGGGCAGCGCGGTGGCCTGGGTGGGCCGCGCGGCCGACGCGCCGGCCGCGGACGAGCGGGTCGACGTCGGCGGCCGGGCCGTGCTGCCGGGCTTCGTCGACAGCCACAGCCACCTCGTCTTCGCGGGCGACCGGGCCCAGGAGTTCGCCGCCCGGATGGCGGGGGAGAGCTACGCCGCCGGCGGCATCCGCACCACGGTCGCCGCGACCCGGGCCGCCACCGACGAGCAGCTGACCAGCCACGTGGCCCACCTCGTCGCGGAGATGCGGGCGCAGGGGACGACCACGGTCGAGATCAAGAGCGGCTACGGGCTCAGCGTGCGGGACGAGGCGCGCAGCCTCGCGGTGGCTCGCCAGTTCACCGAGGAGACGACGTTCCTGGGGGCGCACGTGGTGCCGGAGGGCGTCACGCCGGAGGAGTACGTCGCGCTGGTCACCGGCCCGATGCTGGAGGCGGCGGCGCCGTACGCGCGCTGGATCGACGTCTTCTGCGAGCGCGGTGCCTTCGACGCCGACCAGGCGCGCGCCGTCCTCGAGGCGGGCGCCGCCCGCGGGCTGCGCGGGCGCCTGCACGCCAACCAGCTCGGCCCGGGACCCGGCGTACGCCTGGCCGCGGAGCTCGGCCTGGTCGCGGTGGACCACTGCACCTACCTCGACGACGCCGATGTCGACGCGCTGCGGGAGTCGGGCACGATCGCGACGCTGCTGCCGGGCGTGGAGTTCTCCACCCGGCAGCCGTACCCGGACGCGCGCCGGCTCCTCGACGCCGGCGTACGGGTCGCGCTGGCCAGCGACTGCAACCCCGGGTCGTGCTTCACCAGCTCGCTGTCGCTGTGCATCGCGCTGGCGGTCCGGGAGATGGGGATGACCCCCGCCGAGGCCGTCCACGCCGCGACCTCCATGGGCGCCCGGGCCCTCGACCGTGACGACGTCGGGGCGCTGGTCCCGGGCCGCCGGGCCGACCTGATGATCCTCGACGCCCCGACCCACGTGCACCTGGCCTACCGCCCCGGCGTACCCCTCGTCCGCGGGGTCTGGCTGGCCGGCCGGCCGCTCTGACCACGTGACGTGCGCAGGCGCCTAAGGCACCCGCGGCGCCACCTCAGCCAGAGATAAGGCAGTTGCCCGATGTGGGCGGCTACCTCAGACGGCGATTCTCGTCTCACCAACGAGGAGCTGAGGAGCCCACATCATGCACGAGTCCACCCTTCCCTTCCTGCAGTCCGAGCTCGAGTACCGCACCGCCCGGCTCAAGGCCGCGTCCGGTGCCAAGCGCCGCCACCGCGTCTCCTGGGTACGACGGGGGGCCGGGTCCGGCGACAGCCACCGCTGATCCACCTGAATCGACGAAACCATGGTGAATCCGGTGGACGCGCACGAGATCATGGACGGCGTGGCGACACACACGAGCCAGGTCCTGGTCGGACGAGACGCCGAGCTGGCGGAGATCGCTTCGCTGCTCGGCGTCCGTCCTGTCTCCGGGCAGGAGCCGTCCGTGGTGCTGCTCTCCGGTGACGCCGGCGTCGGCAAGACCCGGCTGCTCACCGAGCTGCGCGACCTCGCGTTCACCGAGGGCTGGCAGGTCTTCGCCGGCCACTGCCTCGACTTCGGTGACAGCGCGCTGCCGTACCTGCCCTTCTCCGAGGTCCTCGGCCGGCTCGCCGCGGACCTGCCCGACGTGGTCGACACCGTCGCCGCCGCGCACCCCTCGCTCGCCCGCCTCCAGCCCGGCCGCCGCGTGCTCGGCGCCCCCGACGGCTCCACCGGCACCGAGGCCTCCGCCCTCGACCGCGCCGACCTGTTCGAGGCCGTGCACGTCCTGCTCGAGGCCGCCTCGGCCAAGGCGCCGCTGCTGCTGGTGATCGAGGACGCGCACTGGGCCGACCAGTCGACGCGCGACATGCTGAGCTTCCTCTTCTCCCGCCCGTTCGTCGGCCCGGTCGGCCTGGTCGCGTCGTACCGCTCCGACGACCTGCACCGCCGGCACCCGCTCCGCCGCCAGGTGGCCGAGTGGTCCCGCATCCGCGGCGTCGAGCGGGTCCAGCTGTCGCCGCTGACCGCGCCCGACGTCCGCCTCCTCATCTCCGAGCTCCACGCGGACGCCCTCGACGAGTGCGAGATCGCCGACATCGTCGACCGCGCCGAGGGCAACGCGTTCTTCGTCGAGGAGCTCGTCGGTGCCGTCTCCGGGCCGGGCCGCTGGGTGCCCGACGACCTCGCCGACGTCCTCCTGGTCCGGCTCGACCGCCTCGACGACGCCGCCCGCCAGGTCGTCCGGGTCGCCAGCGTGGCCGGCCGCAAGGTCTCCCACGAGATGCTGACCGCCGCCTCCGGGCTCCCGGCCACCGCGCTCGACGACGGCCTGCGCAAGGCCGTCGAGATGAACGTCCTGGTCGCCGGCCAGGGCCACTACTCCTTCCGGCACGCCCTGCTCGGCGAGGCGGTGTACGACGACCTGCTGCCGGGCGAGCGGGTCCGCCTCCACGCGGCGTACACCGAGGCCCTGCGCAGCGGCGCGGCCCGCGGGACCGCGGCCGAGCTGGCCCGGCACGCGCGGCTGGCCATGGACCTGCCGACCGCGCTGGCCGCGTCGGTCCGCGCCGGCGACGAGGCCAGCGCGGTGGGCGGCCCGGACGAGGCCGCGCAGCACTACGAGCAGGCCCTCGAGCTGCTGGCCGACCCCCGGCGCGGCGAGGAGTGGGACGGGGACCTGTCCAAGCTGGTCGCCAAGGCCGCCGACGCGCTGATGGCCAGCGGCCACCCGATCCGGGCCGCCGCCCTGGTCGGCGAGCAGCTCGAGCGGCTGCCGGCCGACGCGCCGCCGGCGTACCGGTCCCGGATGCTCTCGGCGCGGGCCACCGCGCTCGTGGTCATGGAGACCGACGAGGACCCGGTCGCGATCTCGCGCGAGGCCGTCGACCTGGCGCCCGAGGGCGCGAGCGGCCTGCGGGCGAAGGTCATCGCCGTGCACGCGCGGATCCTGTCGAACTACGGCCGCTTCGAGGAGGCGCAGGCCTCCGGGCTGGAGGCCCTCGGGCTCGCCGAGCGGCTCGACCTTCCCGAGCTGGCCTCGGAGGCGATCACCACGCTGAGCGGCCTGAAGAAGGCCGGCCCCAAGGAGGCGCTCCGCTCCGCCCTGGAGGACGCCGTCGCGCAGGCGCAGCGCACCGGCGCCCTGCACGCCGAGCTGCGCGGGCGCTGGCTGCTCGGTCGCTCCTACGAGGACTGGGCGGAGTTCGACGAGACCGAGCGCTGGTTCCGCAGCGCCATCGACCGCGCGGCGGACGCCGGTGTCCCGTGGGCGCCGTTCGCGTTCGAGTCCCGCTGGCAGCTCTCCTGGGTGAAGCTGGTGCGCGGCGAGTGGGACGAGCTGCTGGCGCTCGCCGACGTCACCGGCCAGTCGCCGCCGTCGATCTCGCGGGCCCTGCTCGACAGCGTCCGGCTGTACGCCGAGGACGGTCGCGGCGCGGACGTGGCCGCCGAGGCCGCCGGCCTGCGCCGGTTCTGGCGCAAGGAGGGCGCGGTCGCGATCCACTCCAGCGCCGTCGAGATGCTCCAGGCCGGGCGCCGGGGCGACGCGGCGGCCGCGGTCCGGATCTACGACGAGGTCGTCGGGCTCCTCGGCGAGATCTGGCACCCCTGGTTCAGCGCCCGCATCCGGCTGGCCGCGGTCGCGATCGGAGCGGTGGCCCAGGCGATGCCGCACCTCCCCGCCGCCGAGCGGGCGGCGTACGTCGGCCACGTGGACCGCATGCACGCCGACGGGCACGTCGTGCTGGAGCGCTACAGCGACCCGTCCGGCTTCTGGGGCCCCGAGGGGCGGGCGTGGATGAAGCGGCTGGACGCCGAGACGCTGCGGGCCCGCTGGCTGGCCGGCGTGGACGCCCCGCCGCTCGACGTGCTGGTCGACACCTGGCGCGAGGCGGAGATCCTCTTCGAGGACTTCGGTGACGTGCACGAGCTGGCCCGGGTGCGGGTGGCCCGGGCCGGGATCCTGCGCTCGACCGGGGACCAGGCCGCGGCTCGCGAGGTGGCCGACGCCGCCCGCGAGGTCGCGCACCGGCTGGGTGCCCGGCCGATCCTCGACGAGCTCCGCGCCCTCGGCAGCGCGCCGGCCCGCGGCGACGCCGCCTCCGACACGCTGACCGCCCGGGAGCGCGAGATCCTCGCGCTGGTGGCCGAGGGCCGGTCCAACGGCGAGATCGGCAAGCAGCTCTTCATCAGCGCCAAGACGGTCAGCGTCCACGTCTCCAACATCCTCGGCAAGCTGGGTGCGGCGGGTCGCACCGAGGCGGCCGCGATCGCCCGCCGCCGCGGGCTGATCGACTGACCGTCGCTCAGTCCCCGTAGTCGCAGGGGCCGGTGACGACGTCGGTGTCGCGCTTGTCCACCCAGCGGATCTGCTCCCGCAACCAGCCGGGGCTCTTGGCAGGTCCACCACGGAACATCACCTGATTGACCTCCAGGCCCCGCACCGGGTGCGCGAGGTCCGGGGCGCGGAGGACGAACCAGGCCGCGGTGACCCCGGAGGCGCGGTAGCTCCGGCCGTCGGAGCCGTGCAGCCGTACATGACGCCAGATCCTGCTGACGGAGACATGAGCGACGCCCCTGCGGAGATCGGCGTCCTGGGTCTCCGTCTCGGTCCCCCTGGTGACCCTCAACGTCAGGTCGCCGCACGAGTACGTCGCGCCACGCAGCCGATGCGTGTGGGTGGAGTACTCGTGCCGTGGCGCAGCGGTGGCCGCCACCGTCGCCTGGGACGCCGTAGCCGTGGTCGCAGCCGTCGGCACTGCCGGGATGGTGGCAGCCCCGAGCACCGCTGTGGCCACGGCTGTCGAGGTCAGGAGCTTCGGGATCGTCATGAGGTCCTCCGTGTTCCGCCGGCGGCGCCGGCTCTTGGACCGCAATCTCCCTCGGGCACAGCCGAGGCGGCCAGAGGCCAGCGGCCTCACGGTCACGGGACATCGGCCCGCCGAACCGGTCGTCGTGGTGACCGCGCGCCGCGGCCTCGGCCAGTCGTCGAGCCCGCTGAGAAACAGGGGTTCGACGTCCGGAAGGACATCCCTCCGCGTTGATCGCACGTGTGATCAACCCGGAGGGACATGTCCAGGAGGGCGCGGACGCGCCCGCCCGCCACCCGGGGACCACCTGACCGGCACAATCGCAGGGTGACCGAGGAGTTCCGCTGCGCCGCCGCGAGCCTGCGCGACGCCGAGCCGATGGCGGGCACGGCGCCGGAGGACGGCGCCTGGTTGTTCGTGGAGGAGCCCGGCCCGTGGGGGCGCAAGGCCGTCGCCGAGAGCCGACTGCCCGAGGACGTCCGGGCGTTCCTCGACGGGCTCGAGGGCGTCCGCGTGCAGCTGGTCCGCCGGCACGGCGGCGTCTCCGGACCCGGTGTCCGCGTCTTCGCCGCCCACCTCGCGACCACGCCCCGGGTCTGGACGACCGTGCTCGACGACGTGCGTGACCTGCCGGCCCTCGACGTCGCGGGCTGCGCGACGGCACGCCGGACCTCACGCCGTACGACGCGCCGCTGTGGCTGGTCTGCACCAACGGCCGCCGGGACCGCTGCTGCGCGGAGACCGGCCGCCCGATCGCCGCGGCCCTCGCGGCGCGCTGGCCGGAGGAGACCTGGGAGACCACGCACCTGGGTGGGCACCGCTTCGCCGGCACCCTGCTCGCGCTGCCGTCCGGCGTCGCCCTGGGCCGGTTGGACGCGGGCTCCGCGGTCGCGGCCTGCAAGGAGCTCGAGGCCGGCCGGATCCCGTTCGACACGGTGCGCGGCCGGGCCGGCCTACCGGCGGCCGCCCAGGTGGCCGAGCTGCACCTGCGCGCCGCGCTGATGCATGACGGTCTGGAGCTCGACGGACTGGACGCCGTCCGGGTGCGCTCGGTGGACGGCGACACGGTGCTGCTCACCGCCGGCGACGATGACTGGGCGGTCGAGGTCGGGCGCACCCGGACCGAGCCGCGGCGGCAGAGCTGCGCCGACCTCAAGACCAAGCCAGGCTGGGAGTACCACGTGCGGTCATGGGTACAACCCAGCCGAGTGACACCACCACGGACCCAGGAGGACGCATGACGACCACGCCCGAAGAACCCCTCAACGACGACGACATGACCACGGTCCCGGGCGGCGACCCGCAGGTCGGCCTGGGCGGTGGCGACGCGGACGGTACCGACGGCGACGCGACCGACACGACGGACGGCGACGCCGACGGCGCCGACGGCGACGCGACCGACACGACGGACGGCGACGCCAGCGACGGCGACGCGGACGGCACGGACTCCGACGGCACGGACTCGGACGGCACGGACTCGGACGGCACGGACGGGGACGCCACCGACACGACCGACGGGGACGCGTCCTGAGCGCGCTCGACCTCCTCAGCGGCGACGCCCAGACCTTCCTCGCGAAGGTCTGGGCGTCGCGCGTGCACCTCCATCGCGCCGACCCCGAGGACCTGGTCGGCCTGCTCTCGCTCGACGACGCCGACCAGCTCCTCACCTCCAGTGCGATCCGCACCCCGAGCATCCGGCTGGCCCAGGACGGCGCGGTGCTGACGGAGTCGTCGTACACCCGGAGCGCGACGCTGGCCGGCAAACAGCTCACCGGACTGGTCGACGCGCGCAAGGCGCTGGCCCTCTTCGACGAAGGCGCGACGATCGTCTTCCAGGGCCTGCACCGCTACTGGCCGCCGCTGACCCGGCTGATCGCCGAGCTCGAGCTCGAGCTGGGGCACCCGTGCCAGGCCAACGCCTACCTGACCCCGCCCGGTGCGCAGGGGTTCGACGTCCACTCCGACTCCCACGACGTGTTCGTCTTCCAGACCGCCGGGTCCAAGCAGTGGGAGGTGCACACCGCCGACGGGCTCGAGGACGTCGTCCTCGAGCCGGGCCTGTCGATGTACCTGCCCACCGGCACGCCGCACGCCGCCCGGGCCCAGGAGACCGTGTCGCTGCACGTGACGATCGGGATCAACCAGCTGACCTGGCGCGGGCTCGTCGAGCGCAGCGTGCGCGCCGTCCTCGCCGGCGTCCCCGACGAGCACCTGCCGGCCGGCTACCTCGACGACCCCGGCGTCCTGGCCGACGAGCTGGGCCGCCGGCTGGACGGGGTCGCCGCGAGCATCCGCGACCTCGACGCCGGCACCGCGGTCGAGGACGAGGTACGCCGGTTCCTCACCGGCCGCAGCCCGCGCCTGCCCGGCGGCCTGCGCGACGTGCTCGCCGTGCGGGACCTCGACGACGCCACCCCGCTGCGCCGCCGCCCGGGGCACCCGTGCGTGCTCCTCGACCGCGGCGACCGGCTGGAGGTGCTGCTCGGCGACCGCTCCCTCGACGTCCCCGGCCGGCTCCGGCCCGCCCTCGAGGAGATCCGCGCCCGGCCCCGGCTGACCCCCGCCGACCTCGCCGGACACCTCGATCCGCAGAGCCGGCTCGTGCTCTGCCGGCGGCTCGTCCGCGAGGGGTTGCTCGAGGTCGTGACCGAAGGCTCCGCGTGACGCACGCCGGCCCTGCGCCGGGCGCCCCGGACTTCCGGTGCGCCTCGGCCAGCCTGCTGCGCGACGAGCCGGTCGGCGGCACCGCCTCGACCGTGCGGGCCTTCCTGCTCCTCGAGCACCCCGGTCCCTGGGGCGTCGACGCGCTGCGCGACGCCCGGCTGCCGGACGGGCTCGGTGCGCGGCTGCGCGCGGCGAGCGCGGAGACCGGTGTCCGGGTGCTGCTGGTGCGCCGGCCCGGTGCCCGCCCCAGCAACGACGGCCCGTGGATCCTCGCGGCCCACGCCGACCCGCACCGACCTCGGCTGGAGGCGGGTCGGGTCTCCGACCTCACCGAGGCCCTCGACCTCGACCTCGCCGGGCTGCGGGCCGGCCGCCCCAGCGGGCTGCCGGCGTACGACGGCTCGGTGCTGTGCGTGTGCACGCACGGGCGGCACGACGCCTGCTGCGCCGAGCGCGGCCGGCCGGTCGCGCGGGCGCTCGCGCAGGCGCACCCGGAGGAGACGTGGGAGGTCTCGCACATCGGCGGCGACCGGTTCGCGGGCAACCTGCTGGTGCTGCCGCACGGCCTCTACTACGGGCGCCTCGAGCCGCCCTCGGCGCTCGCCGTCGCCGGGTCCCACCTCACCGGGCACCTCGACCTCGACCACCTGCGCGGCCGGTCCGGCCACCCGATGCCCGTGCAGTACGCCGAGATCGCACTGCGTCGCGAGCTCGCCGAGACCCGCCTCGACGCGCTCACCCTCACCGCCCGCTCGGCCGGCGACGGCGTCACCGAGGCGGTCTTCGACGTCGCCGGCGCGTCGTACGCCGTGCGGGTGCGGACCACCCGCGGTCCCGACGTCCAGCGGCTCACCTGCCGTGCCGGTCGCGACAACCCGGTCCCGCGGCACGACCTCCTCGGGATCCACCGGCGCTGAGCGGCACCCGCCGGGGCTCCGGCCGGGAGAGGTCCGGCGCCCGCAGGCCTACAGTGAGTTCATGGGAGTGCGTGTCGTCTTCGCCGACGACAACTACTTGGTGCGCGAGGGCGTGGCAGGCCTGCTGACCGAGGCTGCCGAGGTCGAGCTCGTCGCCACCGCGGCCGACCCCGACGGCCTCCACCGGGCCGTGGCGACGCACCGGCCCGACGCCGTCCTGACCGACATCCGGATGCCGCCGACCTTCACCACCGAGGGCATCGACGCGGCCAAGCGGATCCGGGCGGAGTTCCCCGAGACCGGGGTCGTGGTCCTGTCGCAGTACGTCGAGGAGGACTACGCCCTCGACCTGCTCTCCGACGGGGTCGCCGGTCTCGGCTACCTGCTCAAGGAGCGGGTCTCCCAGCTCGACGACCTGGTCCGGGCCCTGTACGACGTGGCGCGCGGCGGGTCGGCCCTCGACCCGTTGGTCGTCGAGGGGTTGCTCGACCGCAAGACCCGCGAGTCGAGCTCGGCGCTGGGCGGGCTGACCGGACGCGAACGGGAGGTGCTCCAGGAGCTGGCGACCGGCCGCAGCAACGCCGCGACCGCCAAGAGCCTCTTCATGAGCGAGCGGGCCGTGGAGAAGCACGTCGGCTCGGTGTTCCAGAAGCTCGGCCTGGTCAACGAGTCCGAGGTGAACCGTCGGGTGATGGCGGTGCTCGCCTACCTCGAGGCCACCGGCGGCCCGACGTCCCGGTGATCCGCGCGGTGAGCGGGAAACCCCCGGCACCGGTACGGGCAGCACCCTGCCGCGCGGCCGGATCCCCGGGAGACGATGGGCGCCGAGGAGGTGCCGGGTGCCGGAGATCCGTGTCCTGATCGTCGACGACCAGGAGCCGTTCCGTCGGGCGATGGAGGCCGTCGTCGAGGCGACCGACGGGTTCGTGGTCGTCGGCTCGGCCGCGTCGGGGGAGGAGTCGCTGGTCGCCGCGGCGGAGCTGGAGCCGCAGCTGGTGCTGATGGACGTCCACCTGCCCGGCATCGACGGCATCGAGGCGAGCCGACGGCTGACCCTCGCGGCGGAGCCGCCGGTCGTGGTGCTGCTCTCGACGTACGACGAGGACCAGTTCGACCTGTCCGGGTCCGGTGCCGCGTCGTACCTGGCCAAGGCGACGTTCGGTCCGGACCGCCTCTCAGAGGCCTGGCTGGCCGCCGGCCACCAGCTCGTGCGGCGCGAGCTCGACGCCCGCGGGGACCCGTAGCACCAGCACTCCGCCGTCCGCGGCCAGGCAGCCGCCGGCGGCCTCGACCCGATCGACGATGCCCTGGACGTCGACCCGCTCCGCGGTGACTCCACGGACCGTCAGGACCAGGTCGGCCCCGTCCGCGGAGAGCTCGACGGAGTCCGGTGGTGGAGCCGCGGCCGCGGCCCGCGTGGCGCACGCGTAGACGGCCGCCTCCACCCGGGCGGGGAAGCGCTGCCCGGCCACCGCGGGGTCGACCACCAGGGTGGTCGGGAGCCCACCGCGGGCGAGGTGGGACCGGAGCGCCGGCTCGATGCCGGCCCGCGCGAGCTGGGCCGGGAAGACCCCCCGGGTCAGCTCGCGCAGCGACTCGAGCGCGGCGTTGACGGAGGTGATCAGCTCCTCGACGGTCTCGGCCGAGACGCCTTCGGAGGCCCGGGCGCGGGAGAGCCCCTCGGCGACCTCGACGAGGTGCGACAGCACGTCGCGTGAGATCGCCGCCTCCAGCGTGCGGCGCACCGCGTCGTCTGCCTCGATCACCCGCGCCCTCGACCCGGCCAGCTCCCGCGTCGTCCGGTCCAGCTCGGCGACGTGCCCGGACAGCTGGGCCTCCAGGGCGACGTTGCGGAACGCGACGGAGGCCTGGTCGGCCAGCGCCCGGAGCATCCGCTCGTCGGCCGTCCGGAGTCGGCGGCCCCGGGGGATGGCGACCTCGATGGCGCCCAGGGCGGCTCCGTCCCCGTCGCCGCCCACCGGAACCGCGTAGGTGTCGGTCGCCGCGGGGGAGTCCTCGCCCCACGTGCCGACCGCGCCGGCGCCCGGGAGGGACAGCGTCGCGGTGGCCCGGCGAGCGGCGAGCGCCTCCCCGGCCGCCGCGGCCACCGCGGGGAGCAGGGTGCCGGCGGACGGGGTCTCGGAGATCCTGCGGCTGAACTCCGAGAGCTCCTCGTAGGGCTGGGCGCGCGACCCGTAGGCGAGCCGGTTGGCGAGCCGTACGACGCGACGCCGTACCGGCTGGAAGGCGACCGCGACGAGCGCCGTGACCAGCAGCGAGACCCAGAAGCGGTCCGTCTGCCGGTCGACCAGCTTGCCGATCGCGACGACGAGGGTGGTGTAGCCGATCGCGGCGAACGCCGTCGCGGCGGCGAGCACGACGGTCCGGTTGATGATCACGTCGAGGTCGTAGAGCCGGTAGCGCAGCACCGCGACCGCGAAGAGGATCGGCAGGAAGAAGTAGGCGGCGAACAGCGGGACGCCCGCCAGCCAGGTCTGGTGGCCACCGTTCAGCAGCTGCACGACCAACAGGAAGGCGATGCCGACGACGATCAGGGCCGCGGACAGGGCGATCAGCCGGAGCTGTTGGCGCTGCTCACCCCGGCTCCGGCGCAGCCGCCGCAGCATGGACACGACCGAGGCCACGAGGCCGCCACTGATCGCCAGGAACCCGACCGTCAGCATGAGTGCCCGGACCGGGCCGACGTCCTCCGAGTGCACCTGCAGGCGGAAGGAGGCCGGGTTCATCGACGCGATGGCGGTCAGGCAGAGCAGGGTCCCGAACCCGGTCACGCAGGCGGCGGAGCGCCACCGGCGGGAGACGAAGTGGCCGTCGGGGGCCAGCAGGAACATCAGCGCCATGCCGGAGATCGCGAGCTGCCCGCCCAGCAGGGCGGAGATCCAGCTGGAGACGCCGCCGAGGCTCGCCGAGCCGGGGCCGTCGGCCTCCTGCACCCAGTACGCGTAGGACTCGGTGAGCAGGGAGACAGCGGTGGTCGTCCCGACGAGGTCGAGCAGCCATCCGATCGGGTGCCGGTCGTAGCGGGAGATGATCAGGGCACCCATCACCGACGATCCCAGCACCGCTCCGTGGAGGAACGGGAAGCCGTGCACGGCCACGGCGGTCTCCGACGCCAGCGCCACGGACTGGGCGACCAGGGCCGCGTCGACCACCACCAGGACGAGGGTGACGCCGGCCAGCGCCCAGGCGATCCGGGGCAGCACGTCAGGCACCGTCCCCTGCAGTCGCGAGGGCCGACGGGAGGGACGTCACCGGGGGTGTCGCGGGGAGCACCACCGTCGTGCGCGTGCCCCGGCCCCGGGCCGACTCGGTGCTCACCCGTCCGCCGACGGCCTCGGCGCGATCGCGGATGTTCGACAGGCCGGCACCCGCCGGAGTGGACGTCGGGTCGAAGCCGGAGCCGTCGTCCACCACCGTGAGCGACAGCGAGTCCCGCTCGCCACGCAGGTCGACCCTGATCTCCGACGCGCCCGAGTGCTTGGCGGCGTTCTGGAGGGCCTCGAGGCAGCAGAAGTACGCGGCCGACTCGACGCCGGTGGCGTACCTGCCGACGTCCTGCGTCGTCAGCCGGACCGGGATCGGGCTCGTCGTGGCCGCGGCGTCCAGCGCCACCGCCAGCCCTCCGTCGACCAGGCGCGGTGGGTAGATCCCGCGCGAGAGGTGAGCGAGCGTGTCGATGGCCTCCGCGGCGGCACGCTCCTGGTCGGCCAGCAGCTCGCGAGCCCGGTCCGGTGACCGGGCCAGGAGGGTGTGGGCGAGCCGGAGGTTCACGGCCAGGGCGACGAGGTGCTGCTGCGCGCCGTCGTGGATGTCGCGCTCGAGCAGCCGACGCCGTTCGTCCTGCACGTCGACCAGTCGCTGTCGTGAGGCCCGGAGCTCCTCGGCCCGCCAGGACAGCTCGGCGAGGCGGCGCTCGAGCTCGGCGCGCAGCCTGACGCTGCGCAGGACGAGACCGGCCTGGCTGGCCAGGCCGGCGAAGAGGCGTTGCTCGACCGAGGTCAGGGGCACGTGCTCACGCTCCTGGACGACCAGGACGCCGAGCAGCTCGCCGCCGTGGCGCACGGGAAGCTGACGCCGCCCCGGGGCGTCCTGGTCCTGCGGGTCGGGGTCGCCGGCCGTGGGTTCCCGGGTCGCCCCCGGCGGCCAGGTGGCCGCCAGCGTCGGCCGGTTCCCGACCACCAGCCACACCTGCGACCACTCGGCCCCGGTGCCCTCGGCCAGCACCTGCGCCATCCGCCACGGCAGCTCCTCGGCGGGGTACCTGCCGGGCACGGTCGTGGAGAAGTGCCGCAGCACGTCGTACGGCGGCGGCGTGCCGTCGTGCACGGCCCGGGCAGCGAGCCCCTCCAGCCGGGTCTGCACCGGGTCGAACGCCAGCGCGACGACGGCCGTGGCCAGCACCGAGAGCGTGAGGTCGGGCGACGAGGTGCTGCCGACGAGCGCGCCGCCGCCGAGCACGATCACGACGTACACGAGCACCGCGAACCCGGTGAGGCCGGCCAGCTCGAGGGCAGCGGCCACCACCTCGCGGCGCCTCCGGTAGCGCCATCGCGGCAGCCAGGTCACCTCTGCAGTGTGCGCGCATCCGGCGCCGGGTGGGAGGGGCCTGCCCGAACCCCCGGGGGTGGGGCCGGCCGCACGATCGCCCGGCGACTTCGGGCGGTCAGCGCCTGGTGACGTGTGCCCAGCCCGATCGGCGACGGCCCGCAACTCGCGTGTGCTGGTGACGTGCCCCGCTTCGAGGGCCCCCGACCCCAGGAGAACAACCCATGTCCGTCATCACCAGCACCCCCCGCATCTCGAGCGCCGCCGCGGCGCGGACCGAGGGCGTCAGCAAGCTCTACGGCAGCGGCGACGCCGCTGTCGTGGCCCTCGACGACATCAGCGTCGGCCTCGGTGAAGGTCAGTTCACCGCCATCATGGGCCCCTCGGGCTCCGGCAAGTCCACGCTCCTGCACATGCTCGCCGGTCTCGACCGACCAACCTCGGGCGAGGTCTACCTCGGCGACACCGAGATCACCGGGCTCAGCGACAAGAAGCTGACGATGCTGCGTCGTGACCGGATCGGGTTCATCTTCCAGTCCTTCAACCTGCTCCCGACCATGACCGCGGCGGAGAACATCGTCCTCCCGATGCGGATCGCCGGCCGGAAGCCGGACCCGGACTGGGTCGAGTCGATCGTCGCCACCGTGGGCCTGACCGGCCGCCTCTCCCACCGGCCCGCCGAGCTGTCCGGCGGTCAGCAGCAGCGGGTCGCGGCGGCCCGTGCCCTCGCCTCCCGGCCCGACATCGTCTTCGCCGACGAGCCGACCGGCGCCCTGGACTCGACGTCGAGCTCCGAGCTGCTCGGCTTCCTGCGCACGGCCGTGACGGACCTCGGCCAGACCGTCGTCATGGTCACCCACGACCCCACGGCGGCCAGCTACGCGGACCGGGTCGTCTTCCTCGCCGACGGACGGGTCGTCGACGAGATGCACGCGGCGACCGCCGACGAGGTCCTCGACTACATGAAGCACCTAGGAGCCTGATCGTCATGTTGACTGCCACCTTCCGCAGCGTGGTGGCGCACAAGCTGCGCTTCCTCCTGACCGCGGCGTCGATCGCGCTCGGGGTCGCCCTCCTGGCCGGGACCCTCATCCTGACCAACACGATGGGGCTGGCCTTCGACCAGCTGTTCGGCAAGATCGGCTCCGGCACCGACGCGGTGGTCCGCACCGAGGCGCCGTACACCGCGACCGAGGGCGTCGGCACCACCCGCGGCCCGATCCGGGACTCGGTGCTCGACCGGGTCAGCCAGGTCGACGGCGTCCGCGCGGCCGAGGGGTCGGTCAGCGGCTACGCGCTGCTCACCGACAACGACGGCCACGCCATCACCACCAACGGCGGCGCGCCCACCAACGGCTACAGCATGCCGTCCGACGAGGACCTCCGGGGTGACGTCGAGCTGCTCTCGGGCAGCGCGCCGACCAACGCGCACGAGGTCGCCATCGACGCCACCAGCGCCGAGAAGCACGACATCGCGCTCGGCTCCACCATCGACGTGCTGCTCCAGGGGCCGACCCGCGAGTTCACCGTCGTGGGAACCGTCGGCTACGGGAACGGGGTGAAGGACCTCGGCGGCACCACGTCGGCGTACTTCGACACCGCGACCGCGCAGAAGGTGCTGGGCAACCCGGGGACGTTCGACTCCATCGACGTGAGCGCCGAGCCGGGCGTGTCCCAGACCGAGCTGGCCAACCGGCTGTCGGCCGTGCTGCCCCAGGGCACCGAGGCCGTGACCGGTGCGGCGGTGGCGCAGGAGAACGCGGACGCGATCAAGGCGAACTTCTCGATCGTGGGCATCATCTTCGGGGCCTTCGCCGGCATCGCCCTGTTCGTGGGCTCGTTCATCATCTGGAACACGTTCACGATGACCGTCTCCCAGCGGTCCAGGGAGATCGCCCTGCTCCGGGCCATCGGCGCCCGTCGTCGCCAGGTCATGACCAGCCTGCTGGTGGAGGCCCTCGTGCTCGGGGTCGCGGCCTCCGCGATCGGCCTGGGGCTCGGTCTCGCCGTCGCGAAGGGCCTCAAGGTCCTGATGGACGCGGTGGGGCTCGCGCTGCCGTTCACCGCGCTGCAGGTCCCGGCGAGCGCGATCTGGCTCTCGTTCCTGGTCGGCACGGTCGTGACCGTGGTCGCCAGCCTGGTCCCGGCCCGGCGCGCCACCAAGGTGCTGCCGGTCGAGGCGCTGCGTGAGTCGACGCCGGGTGCCGAGAAGCCGTCCCGGCGCCGCGCTCTCCTCGGCGTGGCCGTGCTCGGTGCCGGTGCCGGCGCGATGCTGGCCAACCTGTACGGCGGCGCGAGCTTCAAGATCTTCGGGCTCGGGCTGCTCGCGACGATGGTCGGCGTGATGCTCGCGCTGCCGATCGCGGTGCGCCCGCTCGCGTCGGTGGTGGCGGCCCCGCTGAAGATGCGGGGGATGGCGGGGGAGCTGGCCCGGCAGAACGCGACCCGCAACCCGCGGCGTACCTCGGCGACGGCCGCGGCGCTGATGATCGGCCTCACCCTGGTCGTGAGCATGGGGGTCTTCGCCTCGTCCCTGAAGGCGTCCTTCGGTGACGTCATCTCGGACGACGTGAACGCGGACCTGTTCGTCGTCACCTCCAGCACCCAGGCACCGGGCTTCAGCCCCGCGGTCCTCGGCGCGGTCGAGGACGTGGCGGGCGTGGACAAGGTGTCGGCCAGCGGCTGGGGCGAGGCGCGCTTCGACGGACAGGGCTCGAGCTTCTCGTCGGTCGACCCGGCCACGGCCTCGGAGATCATGGGCATCGACGTCTCCCGTGGCTCGGCCGCGGACCTCGGCAAGGACGGGATCGTCGTGGCCGAGTCGGCCGCGAAGAAGCACGGCTGGCAGGTGGGCGACACGATCACGGCGGACTTCGCCGCGAGCGGTGAGCACAAGCTCCACGTCGTCGGTCTGTACGACGGCAAGGGCTGGATCGGTGACGACTTCGTCCTGAGCATCGCCGAGCAGAACGCGTTCGCGGGTCCCCAGCTGGTCTCGAGCGCCTTCCTGACCCTCGAGCCGGGCGCTGACCAGGCCCAGGTCCAGGACGCGGTCGCGGCCGCGCTGGACGACCACCCGGACGCCAAGGTCGTGGACCAGGCGGGGTTCGTGAAGGAGGCCAGCGGGTTCATCGACCAGCTGCTCACCTTCGTGACCGTGATGCTGCTGCTCGCCGTCGTGATCGCCCTGCTGGGCATCGTCAACACGCTGGCCCTGTCGGTCTTCGAGCGCACCCGCGAGCTGGGGCTGCTCCGGGCGGTCGGGATGACCCGCGGCCAGGTCCGGGCGATGGTCCGGTGGGAGTCGGCGGTGATCGCGCTGATCGGCGCCGTCAGCGGCGCGGCGCTCGGCATCGGCATCGGGCTCGCCCTGTCGCAGGCGCTCAAGGACGAGGGGATCAAGGCGATCTCGATCCCGGTCCTGCAGGTGACGATGTACGTCGTGCTCGCCGCGGCAGCCGGGGTCGTGGCCGCGATCGGTCCGGCGCGGTCCGCCGCGAAGGTCGACGTCCTCCAGGCGGTGGTCACGGAATGACCTCCGCGGTGACGACCCGGCGGGGCCCCGGCCCCGCCGGGTCGTCACGACGTCAGCTGGTCCAGCCGAGCATCCGGGAGACCTCGGCGGGCAGCCCCATCGGGTCGAACGGCTTCGCGATGACCCCGCTGATCGCGAGCTCGTCCCACGCCTGCCGCTCGCCGGCCAGCACCTTGGCGGTGAGCAGGATGACCGGGATGTCCCGCGTCGTCTCGTCGGCCTTCAGGTGCCGCAGCGTGGTCGGACCGTCCATCTCGGGCATCATCACGTCGAGCAGCACGGCGTCGGGCCGGTGCGCGCGGGCCAGCTCGAGCGCGGCGGCGCCGCCGCCGGCCGCGATCACCTGCCAGCCGGCGACGACCTCCAGGGCCAGCTGGGTGATCTCGCGGACCGAGTCGTCGTCGTCGACGACCAGGACGGTGGGGACGGTCATCCTCGGCCGTCCCGGGAGCCGTGGAACGTGCCGGTGTAGTACGTCTGCCGGTCGATCGGGGCCACCGTGACGTCCGAGCAGCCGTGCAGGATCCGCTCGATGTTGTCGTTGAGCCCCAGCACCTCGTCGTTGAACGCGCAGATGTCCCAGGCGCACACCGCGCGCTCGGCGACCAGGAGCTCCACGATGCGCTCGACCATGGCCCGGAAGATCCGCGTCTGGCGGCGCTGGCGGTGGACCAGGGTGAACCCGAGGTAGTACACCGCGCGGCGTGCGCTGTGCTCGGGGTAGTGGTGCGCGAAGTACCCCGGACTGATCCAGGGCACCGTCTCGAGGTCGGCGGTCAACGTGGACATCCCGATCGCCTCGCCGGCGTCGTCCCACGCGACGTACTTGTGGACCCGCGGGTCGCGCATCTCCTCCAGGAACTCGTCCTCGCGGAGCAGCTGGCGGGCCACGGCCTTGGTCTCCAGGGCACCGAAGGTCTCGCGGTAGAGCCGGTAGTACGTCGCCGCGGTGTCCGGGTCGACCTCGGTCTCGACGGAGATGGGGACGGTGTCCACGGACTGCTCAAGCACCGGGCCTCCAGGGGGAGACCTCGTAGGCGGCGATCGCCAACGCGCAGGCCGGCCGGTCCACGTAGTGCGCGGAGGCGGTGACCGTCTGCACCGGGCCGTAGCCGCCGCCGCGGTTCCTGGTCAGGTCGTCGAGGGAGAGCTCGATCTGCTCCAGCAGCGACTCCTCGCTGCCGGCCGTGTGCTCGACGAACAATCCCTTGTCGGTCTCGTCGCAGACCCAGCCGAGGCCCGCCCACGCCGTCTCGCCGGGGTGCTCCGCGTGCGCCGCGGCGAGGACGCAGTAGAGCCGGTCGCCGTGGCCGCCCGGCAGCACGGTGTCCACGAGCCGGATCCGGCTTCGCGGCGGGATCACCGACGACAGCGTGATCAGGTTGAAGTTGGCGACGCCCGCCGTCAGCAGGGCGTGGTCGAAGGCGGACAGCTTGGTGTGCCCCTGCCCCGAGCCCGTCCTGATCGTGATGTCCGGTCCTGCTTGGTCCTCCACTGGTCCTGCCTCCCGAGCGTCAGTCGCGCGTGTGTCCCTGCTGCCGCCCGGCGGTGGTGCCGATCAGCCCCACCAGTCTCTCGCGTAGCTCCTCGGGGCTGAAACGCCCCTTGGTCAGGAACGCCGTAGTGCCCAGCTCGAGCTCGCTGCGCCGGTCGGGGGCGACGTCGGCAGCGCTGTAGACGACCAGCGGCGTCGAGCGCAGGTCGGGGTCGCGGCGGAGCTCCGCGACGACCTCGGCGCCGTCCCCGTCCGCGAGCCCCAGGTCGAGCACCATGGCCCGGGGGTGCCGCTCCCGGGCGCGGGCCACGGCCTCGGCGGCGGTGGCGGCGTGGACGACGTCCAGGCCGGACTCGGCGAGCAGCGCGGTGATCACCCGGGCCAGGTCCGCGTCGTCCTCGACGAGCAGGACCGATCCGTCCCGCGAGCCGGCCCCCTGCCGGGCGCCGGCTGTCAGCGTCGGTGCGCTCGGCAGGGTGAACAGGACGGTGGTCCCGGAGCCGAGGTCGCTCTCCGCCCAGATCCGGCCGCCGTGGCGCTCGACGATCCCGCGGCTGATGGCCAGGCCCAGGCCGGTGCCGCCCTTCTCGCGGGCGTCGGAGGAGTCGACCTGCTCGAACCGTTCGAAGACCGTCTCCAGCTTGTCCTGCGGGATGCCCCGGCCCCGGTCGGTCACCCGGAACAGCACGTGGTCCGGTCGCTCGGTGGCGTCGAGGACCACGACCGAGTCCGCCGGGGAGTACTTGATCGCGTTGCCGAGCAGGTTGGTCAGCGTCTGCATGATCCGGTCCTCGTCGGCCAGCACGCGACCCGCGCAGTCGCCGACCTCGACCCGGACCCTGGTCGCGGCCGCGAGGCCCTCGATGGAGGTCGCCGCCTTGCGCAGCAGCTCGCAGGCGTCGAGGGCCGCGATCTCCATCGGCCGGGTCCCGGCCTCGATGCGTTCGATGTCGAGCAGGTCGTTGATCAGGCGGGTGAGTCGCTCGCTGCTCTGGAGCGCGATCCCGACCAGCGAGTCCGCGCGCGGCGGGAGCTCACCCAGCTTGCCGCCGGCCAGCAGGCCCAGCGACCCGCGGATCGAGGTCAGCGGGGTGCGCAGCTCGTGGCTGACCACGGAGAGGAACTCGTTCTTCATCCGCTCCACCTCACGCCGCTGGGTGACGTCGCGGAACACGACGACCGCGCCGCGGACCTCGTCGTCGTCGACCAGCGGGGAGGCGGTGATCTCGACCGGGAAGGTCTCACCGTCGGCCCGGACGTAGACGTCCTCCTCCGCGCTGGCCACCATCCCGCTCAGGATCGCGTCGGTGATGTAGCAGCCCGACCACGGGAACGGCATGCCGTCGTCGTCGGGGGCGTGGAACGCGTCGTGGGCGCGACGGCCGTGCAGCTCCCGGGAGTCGTACCCCAGCGCCGAGGCCCCCGACGGGTTGATGAACGTGACCCGGCCGTCGTGGTCGACGCCGTAGATGCCGTCGCCGACGGAGGTGAGCAGCACCTCGTTCTGGCGGGCCAGCCGGCTCAGGTCGGCGGTCTGCTCGCGGACCCGGCGTTCGAGCCCGCGGCGCAGCGTGGCGTTGTCGGCGGCGAGCAGCATCTGCCGGGTGCCGGCCGCCAGGATCAGCACCAGCCAGAGCACGGACTGGGTGCCGGGAAGATGGCCGCCCGGTCCGAAGACCACCTGGACGACACCGGCCGTCAGCAGCACCCCGAAGACCACGATGGTGCCCCGGGCGTCCGACGCGCCGCCCTCGGGATGGGGCGCGGCCCCGTCGGCCTGGTCGCTGGGGTACCACGCGGCGAGGCCGATGAGGAGGTAGCCCGCGATCCACCCCAGGTCGAGGGTGGTGCCGAAGTGGAAACGGTCCTGGGCGGCCAGCACCGCGAAGGCGAGGTCCGCGACGGCGTACATGAGGAAGCCGCCGGTCACGAGGCCGAGCGCCGGTCGGTCCGGGCCCGACGTACGCAGGATCAGGAGGATGGCCACGGTGGCGAGCACGACGTCGAGCACCGGGAAGAGCAGGGCCGTGGAGCGGGACGCCAGGTCGTCGGTCACCGAGTCGAGCAGCTCGGAGTAGACGAGGACGGAGGCGATGACGAGGACCGCGCTGCCGGCGACGAGTCCGTCGAGCGACATCAGCAGCTGGTCGATGCCGCGCCGCCGCACGCTCGGGAAGCTGAGCAGGCCGGCGATGGAGAGCATCAGGGCCAGCGCGATGCTGCCGTTGCCGATCGCGCTCGGGGACTCGACCGGGTCGGCGCCGGAGACGGTGACCCAGATGTTGCCGGCCACCGCGACCACCCCGGCCGCCATGAGCAGCCGCCACGACCGTCGCCGGCGGCCGCGTGTCTGGGAGGCCCGGACGCCGCAGCTGACGGCGGTGAGGATGCCGGCCAGGAGCAGGCCGAGACCGCTGACGGACTGCCGCAACGGCAGCGAGAAGCCGGGCTCGAGGAGCGCCGCGAACGTCGCGGTCAGGACGAGGGCGAGGGGTACGGCGACCGCGAAACGGCGTCGCTGAGACGCCAGCGACACCGAGCTGCCCATGGCCGGCGACGCTACAGGAGCGCGGGCTCGCGGCGCGGGAGGCAGGGCTGGACGGGAGAGGCAAGGGCTTGACGTACTCGTAGTATGTGAGCATGGCCACGATCGAGCAGGACGTCGACCAGCTGACCGAGCAGCGCTTCCGGCGGATGAGCTTCATCGGTGGCAGCTCGCTCCCGCCGGTGGACATGACCGGTCTGCCGCCCGGCCCGAGGTGGCCGGTGCTCGTGCAGAGCGCCGGGCTGCTGCGGTTCCGGCACTGGTTCCACCCCTACCTGCACCGCCGGTACGGCGACGTCTTCACCGTGCGCCTGGTCCCCGGTGGCCGGCCGCTGGTGTTCTTCACCCGGCCCGAGCACGCCAAGGAGATCTTCGCCGGGGACCCGGAGGTGTTCCATGCCGGCAAGGCGAACGCGATCCTCGGCCCGATCATGGGCGAGCACTCGCTGCTGCTGCAGGACTCGGGCGAGCACAAGCGGGCCCGCAAGCTGCTGATGCCGGCGTTCAACGGACAGGCGCTGCGGGGGTACGAGGCGCTGGTCACCGAGCTGGCGCGCGAGGAGGTCGGCCGCTGGTCGCCGGGCCAGGAGTTCCGGGCGCTGGACCGGATGAACGCGCTGACCCTCGAGGTCATCCTGCGGGTGGTCTTCGGCGTCACCGACGAGGCCCGTCTGGCCGAGCTCCGGCCGCGGGTCAACGCGACCGTCGACATCAGCCCGGCCGTGCTGCTCGGCTGGGGCTACCCGAAGCTGCAGCGGTTCGGGCCCTGGAAGCGGACCGTGCAGAACCAGCACGAGCTCGACCGGCTGATCTACGCCGAGATCCGCGAGCGGCGCCGGGCCCCCGACCTCCACGAGCGGACCGACGTGCTCTCCCGGCTGATCCTGGTCCGCGACGGGGAGGACGGCACCGACGCCCTCGACGACACCGAGCTGCGCGACCAGCTGGTCACCCTGCTGCTGGCCGGCCACGAGACCACCGCGACCGCCCTCGCCTGGGCGCTCCACGAGCTCGGCCGCCACCCGGACCTGCTCGCCCGCTCCCGGGAGGCCGCCCGTACCGGCGACGACGCCTGGCTGGACGCGGTGCTCAAGGAGTCGATGCGGCTGCACCCGGTCATCCCGATGGTGGTCCGGACCCTGATGAAGCCGGCGACCGTCGGCGGGTGGGACCTGCCGGCCGGCGCCACCGTCGGACCGTCGATCATCGTCAGCCACGGTCGCGAGGACAACCACCCCGACCCCGAGGTCTTCCGCCCGGAGCGCTTCGTGGGCCAGAACCCGCCCACCAACACCTGGATCCCGTTCGGTGGCGGCGTGCGTCGCTGCATCGGCGCCGGGTTCTCGCTGATGGAGGGGGTGGCCGTGCTGCGCGAGGTGCTCACGGCGTACGACGTCACCGCCGTCGGCGACGACCGGCCCCGGGTCCGCAACATCACCAGCGTGCCGCGTCGGGGGGCCCGGATCCGGGTGACGCGGTAGGGCGGGGCACTTTCCCCGGCTGACCGGGGAAAGTGGCACTTGTCAGGGGGACAGCCACCTGACAAGTGCCTGTTTCACCGGCTGACCGGTGAAAGTGCCCGCCCCAAAATCCGGTGCGCGGTGCCGTTGCCCGGTGCCACGATTGTCGCTTGTGATCCACCCATGAGCTGGCGAGAGCGCCTTCGTGCCGTCCGGATGGACGTGACCCCGCTGCGGGAGTCGCGCGACTTCCGGCTGCTGTTCCTCGCCGGCACCGTCTTCTACCTCGGCGGGATGGTGTCGTACGTCGCGATCCCGTACCAGATCTACACGCTGACCGGCTCCAACTTCGCGGTCGGTGCGATCGGCCTGGTCGAGCTGGTCCCGCTCGTCGTGTTCGGGCTGTACGGCGGCGCGCTGGCCGACCACGTGGACCGCCGCAAGCTGCTGATCTGGACCGGTGTCGCCCAGGCGTCGTTCATCGCCGTGCTGGCGGTCAACGCGTTCCGCGACGCCCCCAGCGTGTGGGTGATCTTCGTGGTGTCGGGGCTCCTCGCCTCGTCCTCGTCGCTGCAGCGGCCCTCGCGGGAGGCGCTGATGCCGCGCACGGTGCGCCACGACCAGATCACCGCGGCCAACAACCTCACCAGCCTCGGGATGCAGATCGGCGTCCTCGTGGGACCGGCGATCGGCGGCCTGCTGGTGGCCTACGTCGGCATCGGCTGGTGCTTCGTGGTCGACATCTGCGGCCTGTCGGTCGCCAGCCTGCTCTACGTCGCGATGCGCCCCTACCCGCACCGCGAGGAGACGACGCCGCCGAGCCTGGCGGGCATCGGGCAGGGCCTGCGCTACGCGTTCTCCCGCCGCGACCTGCTCGGCACCTACCTGGTCGACATCACCGCGATGCTGCTCGCGCTGCCGGTGGTGCTGTTCCCGGCGCTGGCCGAGGAGGTCTTCGGCCGCCCCGAGGTGCTCGGCCTGCTCTACTCCGCCGAGACGGTGGGCGCGCTGCTGGCGACCGCGCTCAGCGGCTGGACCTCGCGGGTCCACCACCACGGGCGGGCGATCGTGGTCGCCGCGGCGGCGTACGGCGCCTGTGTCGCGATGGCCGGCCTGATGCCGAGCATCTGGCTGGTCGGCGTCTTCCTGATGCTCTCGGGTGCCGCCGACATGGTGTCGGCGGTCTTCCGCGGCACGGTCTGGAACCAGACGATCCCCGAGAACATGCGCGGCCGGCTGGCCGGCATCGAGATGCTGTCCTACTCCCTCGGCCCGCTGGGCGGCCAGGTCCGCGCCGGTGTGACCGCCGACCTCTGGACGGTCCGCGGGGCGATCGTCAGCGGCGGCCTGGCGTGCGTGGCGGGCGTGGGTGCGACCGCGCTCGCGCTGCGCGACTTCTGGTCGTACGACGCCCGCACCGACGAGCACGCGGTGGCGGAACGGACCGCCCGGCAGCTCGCGGGGGAGAGCATCGACCCAGCCTGAGGCCCCTAGGTCCCCAGGCGGGCCGATGCCCCTCGGAGGGACGGGCCGAGTCCACCCCGGCGGCGGCCGGATGTCACGCGATACCGGCGAAGATACGCACAACCGGGTAGTGGTCCCGGATCAGAACGCGGCGCGCACCTCGGCCTCGGTGAGCCCGTAGTCGTCGAGCGCGTAGGTGTGCGCCGGGCGCCGGCCGCCCTGCCGTGACTCGCGGTCGATCGCCTCGACAGCGGCGGCCGCCTCGGGGGTCCAGTCCAGGCCGAACGCCTCGTAGACCCCGCGCGTCGTGCCGACCGGGTCGGCGACGAAGTCGGCGTACTCCACGTCGACGAACTGGGAGGGGTCGTACGCCGGCCGCGCCTCGGCGAAGGCGCGCCAGGAGCGGGACAGCATCTCGAGCTGGGTGCGGCCGATGGTCTCGCCGACGAACGTCGTGGAGTGGCCGGCCGTGGCCTCGGCCGAGAGCGAGCAGGCCGAGGCGACCGACGCGACCGGGTCGCGGTGGGTGCAGACGACGAGTGCGTCGGGGTAGACCGCCATCAGCGCGTCCAGGGCGACCAGGTGGGAGGGGTTCTTGAGCACCCACCGCTTGTCGGGGTCGTTCAGCCCGATCAGCTGCAGGGCGGCCCGGTGCCGCTCGTAGGCGTCGGTCCAGTCCTGCGCCGCCAGCCAGGCGGAGTAGCGCGGCACGTTCGCCAGCGACTCGAAGGAGATCGACTTCCCGGTCTGCCGCAGCAGCCGCCAGCACTCCTCGACCGAGGCGGCGTCCATGTAGTGGATCCCCATGAACTCGGGGTGGCTGACGTGGTGCTCGGCGAACGCCGTCTGCATCGCGGTGAAGACCGGGTCGTCGTCCCAGGTCTCGCGCGGCGGCCGCGGCTGCGGGAACTCGGTGAGCCACAGCTCGAGCCCCTGGTGGCGCGGGTCGGCGTCGAGCAGCCGGTGCAGCGCGGTGGTGCCGGTGCGGGGGAGGCCGACCACGAAGACCGGTCGCTCGACCGGGACCCCGGCGTACGACGGGAGCTCGGTGAGGCGGGCCTGGGTGAGGAGCCGTCCGACCAGGGCGCTCTTGACCTGGGCGCGCTGGAAGTAGTTGCCCTCGGCGGTCAGCCCCGCCTCGGGGGAGGCGAGGTCGTCGACGAGGATCCGCAGCCCCTCCTCGTGCGCGGTGCCCCCGAAGTCGTCGAGCCCGGTGGTGCGCACCGCGGCGGCCGCGATGTCGTCGTACGACCCGACGTCGTCCCTGGTCCGTGTCATGAGCCTCCTTCCCCCATGTCAGTGGTCGTGGAACTCGCCGCAGTCCACGTTGAGCATCGTGCCGGTGACCGCGCTGGCGAGGTCGCTGGCGAGGAAGAGCGCGGCCCGGGCGACCTCCTCGGGCAGCGCCAGCCGCTTGAGGTCGGTGGCCGCGGCCTTCTCGGCGTACACCTGCTCGTGGGTGCGGCCGGACTCGCTCGCCAGCCAGTCGAAGTAGGCCTTGTTGACGTCCTCGTAGATGTACGACGGGGCCACGCTGTTGACCCGGATGCCCCGCGGGCCGAGCTCGGTCGCCAGCGACGAGGCCAGGTGCGCGAGCGTCCCCTTGGAGAGCTTGTAGCCGCTGTACTCGGGCTGGGAGCTGTGCAGCACGCAGGAGTTGACCATGACGATCGAGCCCCGGGTCGCGGCCAGCGCGTCGGCGAAGAGCGCGGAGAGCCGCAGCGGCGCGAAGACGTTGGTCTCCTGGGCGTCACGCAGGGCCTGCAGGTCCAGCGTCGTGACCGGGTCCATCGGCGGGATGCCGAAGGCGTTGTTGACCAGGCAGTCCACGCGGCCGAGCTCCTCGAGGGCCCGCTCGACGAGCCGGACCCGCTGCTCCTCGTCGGTGATGTCGGTCGGTACGACGAGGGCGCGGCGCCCGTGGGCGCGGACCACCTCGGCCATCTTCTCCAGGCGGCGCTCGGTGCGGCTGACGAGGACGAGGTCGGCGCCCATCCGGGCGGCCTCCTCGCCGAGCGCGCGGCCCAGCCCGGGCCCGACCCCGGAGAGCACGACGACCTTGTCCTGCAGCAGCCCCTCGGCCGGGCCGGTCACGACAGCATCCTCCGGGCCACGGAGCGCTGCCGGGCGGCGATGCGGGCCGCATGCTCCTCGGGGCTGATCGCGGTGCGGAACGGCAGCGCCGCCGGCACGTCGGCGAGCCTCATGACCTCGACGGTGGGCCCGTCCGCGGGGCCGAGGTCACGCTCGAGCCGCTGCCAGCGCAGCATCACCGGCCCGGTGCGGTGACCGGTGGTCTCCAGCCAGTTGGCGACGACGCCCCCGTCGATGCGGGGAGCCTGCTCGGAGATCACGAACCGCATCAGCCCGTCGGGGTCGGTGACCGCCTGGGCCTTGGTGAGCGAGGTCTGGTGCGTCTCGTAGTCGGTCGAGGCGTACCAGTCCGACCCGACCTGGATGGCCTGGTAGGCGCAGTCGGAGCACTCCGGGACGGTGACGACCATCGCCTCGTCGTCGGCCAGCGCGTAGTGGCCGATGGAGGAGCGCTGCGACGCCAGGCCGCCGGGGGTGGCGGCCGGCGCGGTGAGGGTGTTGACCGGCTCCTGGTACTGGAAGAAGTGCGGGAACGCGAACCAGGTCCGGATCGACCCCGTGAGCAGCCTGCCGGCGATCTCGTACCGCTGCGCGAGCCGCTCGTGGGTCAGTGGACGGGCGGGTCGGCCGACGGTGTCGGTGCGCTCGATCCAGAGGGTGCCGCGCTCCTCGGTGTCCCAGTCGTTGAAGACCTCGCGCACGATCAGGGTCTTCGCGCCGCCGTCGTACGGCCCGAGCCGCAGCTCGAAGGTGCCGTCCGTCGGCGAGGTCGAGCTCGCGGTCGTCGAAGGCCGCCAGCGACGGCGGCGCGCCGGACGCGTCGTACCCACCGCCCATCACCTGGAAGGACAGGTCGGCGGTGCTGCCGCGTCGGCCGCGCAGCACGTACTCGACGCCGTCGCGCAGGTAGGCGTGGAAGTAGATCGCGTCGGGGTTGTCGAGGCCCTGCCGGGCGAACTGGTGGGTGGAGTTGATGAGGACCGGCCGGTCCAGGTCGTGGTCGAACGCCAGCTGCAGCGAGGCCCGGATCCGGCCGGCGAGGTAGTCGTAGCCCTCCAGCAGGTCCTGCTCGGTCCTGATGAAGTCGGCGCCCGCGACCAGGCGCTCGGCCTCCTCGACCGCGTCGCGGAACGGCTGGGTCAGGTCGTCCATCTCAGACCTTCGCGATCACGGTCTCGGCGTACCGCTCGAGGTGCTCGACCTTCTTCTCCAGCGGCTCGGTGTCCGGCCCCTTGATGTAGGGCACCCGGAACCCCACGATGCAGTCGGTGACGCCCTTCTCCTCGAGGCGCTTGATCCCGTCGGGGTCGTAGGCGTCGTAGGAGATCACGTGCACCTCGAAGTCGTCGCGGGTGTCGCCCTCCTCGCGGCGTATCTCGGCCAGCCGGGCGAGCAGCCGGTCGAGCTCCTCGCCGTCGCCGCCGGCGTGCATCCAGCCGTCGCCCTTGCGTACGGCGCGGCGCAGCGCGGCGTCGGCGTGCCCGCCGACCAGCACCGGGATCGGCTCGGTCGGGGCCGGGCACTGCTTGAGCGGCGGGAACGAGTAGAACTCCCCGTCGTAGCCGAAGTACTCACCCGACGTGAGCCCGCGCAGGATGTCGAGGCACTCGTCCATCCGCCTGCCGCGGCGCTCCCACGGGACGCCCATCGCCCGGAAGTCCTCGGGCCACGGGGACAGGCCGACGCCGAGCCCGAGCCGGTTGCCGGAGAGGTACGCGATCGAGGCGGCCTGCTTGGCGACCAGCACCGGCGGGCGCACGGGCAGCTTCAGCACGAACGGCGTGAAGCGCAGGGTCGAGGTCACCGCCGCGAGGTGCGTGCAGAGCACCATCGTCTCGAGGAACTCCTTGTCCTCGAGGAACTCCCGGTCGCCGGTGTCGGTGTAGGGGTACGTCGAGTCCGACTCGCGCGGGTAGACCAGGCTGTCGGCCACCGTCATGCTCGTGTAGCCCGGCCGCCTCGGCCGCGCGGGCGAGGGGCGCGTAGTAGGTCGCCTGCGTCATCGCCTCGGCGTAGGTGAACCGCATCGCTCCTCCTTCGGTTGTTGAGCATGTCGAAATATAGAACGTGTTTCAGTTTTGGGCCAGCGGTCTGGAAGCGGGGGCCTGTGAAGCACTCGATTGGCCCTGCTTGACGGCGTCCCCGACAATGGGCGCGACCGGTCCGAACGACCAAGGGGTGCACCGCCAAGTGGATGATGGAGAAGGACGTCCGGTCCTCACCGGGCTGCTGGCTCTCGTCGGCGTCGCGGTCGCGGTCGGGCTGATCCTCGGCTTCGTGGCCCTGGTCGGCACCAAGTTCCTCGGGCTGGACAACGCCTCGGACTCGACCGGGACGACGGCCGAGCGCTCGATGTACCTGCCCAAGCCGTCGAAGACGCAGCAGCCGTCGGGGCCGCTGATCACCCTCGCCCCCGGTGAGACGCAGTCCCCCTCGAGCAGTGCCTCCTCCGAGCCGGGCTCCAAGAAGCCGACGAAGAAGAAGACGCCGAAGACGCAGATCTCGCTGTCCGCCGGCCAGACCGCGGTCTCCCCGATGCAGCAGATCGACCTGACCGGCGTCTACCCGGGCGGCGAGGGCGCGATCCTGCAGGTCCAACGGTTCACCAGCGGGGCCTGGACCGCCTTCCCGGTCACCGCCTCGGTCAGCAACGAGACGTTCTCGACCTACGTGCAGACCAGCCAGACCGGCGTGAACCGGTTCCGGGTCGTCGACACCGACACCGGGCTGGAGTCCAACGAGGTCAAGGTCACGATCGGCTAGCCCCTCGAGGACCGGGGCTCGCGCGAGCCCCGGCGGTACTGTCGAGGGTGCCGGGGCCCCGTCCGGCGCCCGAGGCCGTGAGGAGAGCGACATGGCGAACGACCGCTGGTCGGAGCGTCGCGTCCTGACGGTGGCACTGGCCGTCCTCGCAGCCGTCGTCCTCCTCGATGCCGTCCTGTCGGACATCGTGCTCAGCGCGTCCTACGCGGTCGCCGCGGTGATCGCCAGCGTCGCCGCGAGCGTGCGCCGTACGGCGGCTGTCGCGCTGCTGGCGCTGGGACTGACGGCCCTCGCCGGATCCTGGAACCACAACTTCGCCTCCCTGGACTGGGACCTCCGGGTCGCGCTCACGGCCGGGCTCGGCGGGCTGGCCGTCCTGACCGCGTGGGTCCGGGTGCGCCGGGAGGGCGAGCTGCGGCACATGACCGTGATCGCCGAGACCGCCCAGCGCGCCCTGCTGCGGGCGATGCCCAGTGCGGTCGGCTCGGTGGGGTTCGCCGCGCGGTACGTGTCGGCGACCGAGGAGGCGCTCGTCGGCGGCGACCTCTACGAGGTGGCCGCCAGCCCGTACGGCGTGCGCGTCATCGTCGGCGACGTGCGTGGCAAGGGCCTCGATGCCGTGCAGATGGCGGGGACGGTCCTCGGGGCCTTCCGCCGCTCGGCGTTCACCCAGGAGTCGCTGTCCACCATCGCGACCGACCTCGACGCCGTGGTCCAGGCGGTCGCCGGTGACGAGGACTTCGTCACCGCCGTGCTCGCCGAGTTCCACGACGACGGCACCGTGACGATGGTGAACTGCGGGCACCACCCGCCCCTGCTGGTCACCCGGGGCGACGTCGTCGACGTCGTCCCCACCGGTGCCCCGGAGCCGCCGCTGGGGCTCGGGCCGGAGCCGCACCCGGTCACGTCCCCCTGGCCGGGCGGCTCCCGGATGCTGATCTACACCGACGGCCTGATCGAGGCGCGGGACCCTCGGGGCGACTTCTTCCCGCTCTGCGACAACGCCCCGGCGCTGCGCGACGGCAGCCTCGACGAGGCGCTCGACCGCCTGCTGGTGCGGCTCCGCAGCCACGCCGGCGAGGAGATCGACGACGACATGGCGCTGGTGCTCGTGGAGCGCCGGGCGAGCTGACGCAGCATCGCCTGCACCGCCGGCTGGCCGGCGAGCACGCCACCGAGCACCAGCACCATGCCCGCCGCCTGGGTCCAGCCGAAGAGCTCACCGGCGAACGCGACGCCCAGCAGGGTGCCGACGACCGGGTATGGCCAACGAGCACCGGCTGCTGGCGACGCTGAGCGGACGCCAGAGGGCCCAGCTCGCACACCTGCTGGAGGTGTGGGGCCGGGCCCTCGACGTCTGAGCGTCGTGTGGCTCAGGGTGCGCTCACGCGCACGCCCGGCCGCACGACTCGCGGGTCGTCAGTCGGGGATGTAGTCGAACGTGTCCGGGTTCGGGCCGTTGCGACCGTCCTCGCCGCGGTCGAGGGCGGTGATCGCGGCGACCTCGTCCTGGGTGAGCGTGAAGTCGAAGATGTCGAAGTTCTCGCGCATCCGCTCCTGCTTCATCGACTTCGGGAAGACGATGTCGCCGCGCTCGACGTGCCAGCGCAGGGTCACCTGCGAGGCGGTCTTGCCGTAGTTCGCGCCGATCTTGTTGATGACCTCGTCGTCGAGCACCTTGCCCTGCGCGATCGGGGACCAGGCCTCGACCTCGACGCCGTGCCGGATGGAGGCGGCGCGCGCGTCCTCGTTGGTGAAGTAGGGGTGGACCTCGATCTGGTTCACCGCCGGCACCACGCCGGTCTCGGACACGATGCGCTCGAGGTGCGCGGGCTGGAAGTTGGAGACGCCGATCGAGGTGGCGCGGCCGTCCTCGACGAACTCCGCCAGGGTCTTCCAGGTCGACACGAAGTCGCCGTCGTAGAGCGTCGGCAGCGGCCAGTGGATGAGGAAGAGGTCGATCCGGTCCAGGCCCAGCGCGGCCAGCGTCTCGTCGAAGGCGCGGCGGGCGTCGTCCGGTGCGTGGAAGCCGTTGTTCAGCTTGCTGGTGATGTAGAGCTCGTCGCGGGCGATGCCGGAGGACGCGATCGCCTCGCCGACGCCCTTCTCGTTCTGGTACATCTCCGCGGTGTCGATGTGCCGGTAGCCGACCTCGAACGCCTTGGTCACGGTCTCCGCGGTCTCCTCCGGCGGGACCTGGAAGACGCCGAAGCCGAGCTGCGGGATGGTCGTCTGGTTGTTCAGGGTGATCGTGGGAACCGTCATGGAGGGCATGACAACCACCGTGGACCAACTATTCCGGTCCGTCGAACTCGATTGCGGCGCCCCCGCGGGGCCTGTGAGCCTTGGCACGTGGACTTCCTCGAGTACGACACCCGACTGGCGGCCTACGCCGTGATCGTCGACGAGCAGGACCGCATCCTGCTCGCCCTGTGGAACGAGGCGGAGGACAAGCAGTGGACCATGCCCGGTGGGGGCGTGGAGCTGCACGAGACGCCCGAGGAGGGCGCGATTCGGGAGCTGCGCGAGGAGACCGGGTACGACGTGGCGCTCGGCCGCCTGCTCGGCGTCGACACCCATGTCGAGCAGCGCCACGAGCGCACCGGCCGCCCGCTGCGGAGCGTGCGCGTGATCTTCGAGGCGGAGGTCGTGGGCGGCGAGCTCACCCACGAGGTGGACGGCACCACCGACGAGGCCCGCTGGATCCCGCTCGACGAGGTGGCCGTCCTCCCGCGGGTGTCGCTCGTCGACCGCGCGATCGAGGTATGGCGGGCGTCCGGGACCGCCCGCCCCTGATCGGGTCGTGTGCCTGAGAACGCGCCATGACGCGTTCTCAGGCACACGACCCGCCGTCAGGCCGGTGGGCTAGCGTCCGGGCCATGGCCACCGTCGACATCCGGCCCTTCGAGCCCGGCGACGCCGGCGACATCGCCCGGCTCTCGACGACCGTGCAGTGGCCCTCGCTCACCGACCCGGCCGTCGTGGAGCGGGTGTGCACCGCTCCGGGTGCGGTCGCCTACGTGGCCGAGGAGGCGGGCCGCGTGGTCGGCTGGGCCCAGGCGCTCGGCGACGGCGTCCTCCAGTCGCACCTCGGCTTCGTGGCCGTGCACCCCGAGGCGCGGCGCCGCGGCATCGCCCGGCTCCTGGTGGTCGCGACGTTCCAGGCCACGCGAACGAAGCGGATGGACCTGATCACCGACTCCGCGGACGGGTTCTACGAGAGCTTCGCCCACAAGCGGATGTCCGGTTTCCGGATCTACCCCGGGGCCTGACCGACGAGGTCGTGCTCAGCGCACCTCGCAGTCGACCCCGCCGCGGCACGACGTGATCGCGTGGTCGTCGACCACCGCGCCGTCGGCGTCGTACGCCGTCACGTGGGTCAGCTCGCCGGGGACGTCGGCCCAGAACATCGTGTCCCCCGGCACGAGCGTGCCGGCCAGGACCTCTGCGTCCATCGTGGAGCCGTCGGCCAGGTCGAGCACCACCCGTTCGACAGCGGTGCCGTCCAGGCCGCCGATCCACACGGTGCTCGGCGAACCGGAGCTGTAGTCCTCGCTGGTGAACAGCTCCATCTCCTTGCCCGGCTCGAGGAAGTCGTCGGAGCCCATGCTCCACCGCAGGTACGAGCTGCCGTCCACCCTGGAGATCAACGCGGGGTAGCAGGCGGTCCCGGGCATGTCCTCGCCGACGGACGAGCGTTGTGCCATGCAGGCCAGCTCGGCCTTGCCGCTGTCGACCAGGATGCCCATCTCGGTCGACCCGACGGGGTAGCCCTCCTTCTTGCTGCCCAGCTCCTCCTGCTCGATGCGCTGCACCTCGTCGTAGAGCCAGGCCGGGAACTGCTGGGGGGCGTAGGCCGTCACGCCGATGTAGGTGTGCGCCCCGAGTGGGACCGGAGGCTTCGCCAGCTCGTCGGCCGGCACCTTCTGGTCGTACTGCTGGCCGGTGCCCGGTCCGGGGATGACCACCTGCCCGGCCGAGACCTGCACCGCGCCGGGGATCTCCGCGAGCACCCGCTTCGCCAGCGGGGACAGCTGCTCCGGGGCCTCCGGCGGTGCGTAGACGGTGGTCTGGCGGCCGGCGCCGTCGGAGCCGTGGCTGCTGAGGCCGACGCCCACCCCGGTGACGGCGGCGACGGCGAGGGCCGAGCCCACGACCATCGCCGCGACACGACCGCGGCGCCGGCGGGTGCCCTGCCGACGGATGGCTGCGAGGTCGGGCCGGCCGCTCGGCTCGTGGTGGGGCGTGGCGAGGCGCTGCTGGAGGTCGAGGTCGTTCATGAGGTCCTCCCGGACAGTGGCTGGTCGGCGCGGAGCTTGGCCAGGGCGCGGGACAGGGTGCTCTTCACCGTCCCGGGGGCGATCCCGAGCTCGGTCGCGACGGCCGCCTCGGAGAGGTCGAAGTAGTGCCGCAGCACGACGACCCGGCGTTCCCTCTCGGTCAGTGTCGACAACAACCGGACCACCTCGTCGCGGTCGTCGCTGTCCGTCGTGCGGTCGGGCGCCGTCATCGCGTCGGCGTCCAGGTCGCCCACCTCGACCGGACGCTTGCGGCGGGCCCGGTCGATGTTGAGGTTCACCAGCACCTTGCGGGTGTAGGCCATCGCATCGGATCGGCGTACCGACCCCCAGCGCGCGTAGGTACGCACCAGCGCGGACTGCGCGAGGTCCTCGGCGAGCTGGTGGTCGCCGCACAGGAGGTACGCCGACCAGCGCAACCGCGGCCAGGCCGCGAGCGCGAAGTCGTCGAAGTCCGAGTCGGACCTGTCGCCGAGCTGCATGGATCTCCCCCGTGTTCCCGAGCAGACGTCTCGAGCCGGTGTCTCGAGTGCGTGCTGTCGATGTCTACTACGCGACCGCGTCGGGATCGGTTCTGCGGCGCCCCGAAGATTTCTGCCGCACGAGGGAACACCGGGGCCGCGTCCATGCGTTGAGCCCCATGAACAGAGTTGAGTTGATCTGACTCAACTTGTTTGCCAGACTCACCGCCCGCGGCGCAGGATGGCGTCCACCAGACTTAGCAGTCCAACAAGCGGAGGTAACAACCCATGGCACGTGCGGTCGGCATCGACCTCGGCACGACGAACAGCGTCGTCGCCGTCCTCGAGGGTGGCGAACCCACCGTCATCGCAAACGCAGAAGGCGCCCGCACCACCCCGTCCGTGGTCGCGTTCGCCAAGTCCGGCGAGGTGCTCGTCGGCGAGGTCGCCAAGCGCCAGGCGGTGACCAACGTCGACCGGACCATCCGCTCGGTCAAGCGCCACATGGGCACCGACTGGGGCGTGAAGATCGACGAGAAGTCCTTCACCGCTCAGCAGATCAGCGCGTTCGTGCTCCAGAAGCTCAAGCGCGACGCCGAGGCCTACCTCGGTGAGCCCGTCACCGACGCCGTGATCACGGTGCCGGCGTACTTCTCCGACGCGCAGCGCCAGGCCACCAAGGAGGCCGGGGAGATCGCGGGCCTCAACGTCTCGCGCATCGTCAACGAGCCCACCGCGGCCGCGCTGGCCTACGGGCTCGACAAGGGCGACGACCAGACGATCCTCGTCTTCGACCTCGGTGGCGGCACGTTCGACGTGTCCCTGCTGGAGATCGGCGAGGGTGTCGTCGAGGTGAAGGCCACCTCGGGTGACAACCACCTCGGTGGCGACGACTGGGACAACCGGATCGTCGAGTGGATGGTCACCAAGTTCAAGTCGTCCAACAACGTCGACCTCGGCGCGGACAAGATCGCCAAGCAGCGCCTCCAGGAGGCCGCGGAGAAGGCGAAGATCGAGCTCTCCTCCTCGAGCGAGACCACGATCCACCTGCCCTACATCACCCACGGCGAGTCCGGCCCGCTGCACTTCGAGGAGAAGCTCACCCGCAGCGAGTTCCAGAAGCTCACCTCCGACCTGCTCGACCGCACCCGCGAGCCGTTCAAGTCGGTGCTCAAGGACGGCGGCGTCGCGATCAAGGACATCGACCACGTCGTCCTGGTGGGCGGCTCGACCCGCATGCCCGCGGTGACCGAGCTGGTCAAGGAGCTGCTCGGCGGCAAGGAGCCCAACAAGGGCGTCAACCCCGACGAGGTCGTCGCCGTCGGCGCGGCCCTCCAGGCCGGCGTCCTCAAGGGCGAGGTCAAGGACGTGCTTCTGCTCGACGTCACCCCGCTCTCCCTCGGCATCGAGACCAAGGGCGGCGTCATGACCAACCTGATCGAGCGCAACACCACGATCCCGACCAAGCGCTCGGAGATCTTCACCACCGCCGACGACAACCAGCCGTCGGTCGAGATCAAGGTCGCCCAGGGCGAGCGCCAGATGTGGGCCCAGAACCAGCCGCTCGGCAACTTCGAGCTGACCGGCCTGCCGCCGGCTCCCCGCGGCATCCCGAAGATCGAGGTCACCTTCGACATCGACGCCAACGGCATCGTGCACGTCTCCGCCAAGGACCAGGGCTCCGGCAAGGAGCAGTCCATGACGATCTCCGGCGGTTCGGCGCTCGGCAAGGACGAGATCGACCGCATGGTCCGCGAGGCCGAGCAGTACGCCGAGGAGGACGCCAAGCGTCGCGAGGCCGTCGAGAACCGCAACCAGGCGGACTCGCTGGTCTACTCGACCGAGAAGTTCCTCGACGAGAACGGCGACAAGATCCCCGAGGACGTCAAGACCGAGGTCAAGGCCGACGTCGACGCGCTGAAGGCGACGTTGGAGAACGCCGAGGCCTCGGCCGAGGAGATCCAGGCCGGCGTCAGCAAGCTCGGTGAGTCCAGCCAGAAGATGGGCGCGGCCATGTACGCCGCCGCCGAGGCCGAGTCCGCCGCCGCGGGTGGCACCACCGGTGCCTCCGGCGAGGCCGACGAGGACGTCGTGGACGCCGAGATCGTCGACGAGGACACCACGGAGGGTGACAGCAAGTGACGGACTCCCGACCCGAGTCGGGCGTCACCTCCGCGGGGGAGCCGCACGCCGCGGCTCCCCCCGCGGAGGGGGCTCCGGCTCCCGAACCGACCGACGGCCAGGCCGCCCAGCCCGGTGCCGCGCAGTCCGGCTTCGGTGACGCCGCGGCCGAGATGGCGAACGAGACCGAGGTCGAGACCGCTGCGGAGGGGGCCGAGTCCGGCGACGTCGAGCTCGAGGACGACCTGTCCCGGGCGCGGCGTGACCTGGCCGGCCTGACCACGGACCTGCAGCGGCTGCAGGCCGAGTACCTCAACTACAAGCGGCGCGTGGAGCGGGACCGCGATCTGATCCGCGAGAACGCGACGTACGCCGCGCTCGCGCCGATCGTCGACGTGCTCGACACCATCGACCGGGCCCGTGAGCACGGGGACGTCGACGGCGGGTTCAAGGCGGTTGCCGACCAGCTCGAGCGGATCGTCACGGGCCTCGGACTGGCCAAGTTCGGTGCCGTCGGTGACCCGTTCGACCCGAGCCTGCACGAGGCGCTCTCGCACATCGGCGAGGACCCCGAGGTCACCGTGACCACGTGCAAGGTGATCGCCAAGGCGGGCTACCGCATCGGCGACCGGGTGGTCCGCGCCGCCCAGGTGCTCGTGGTCGACCCCGCGGGCGAGTGATCTCGACAGGCTCGAGCACTGAAGAAGACAGGAACGGAGAGGGGGTGCGCGGATGAGTGACCACGAAGGAATGCGGGCCGACTGGGCCAACAAGGACTTCTACGCCGAGCTCGGTGTGAAGAAGGACGCGACGGCCGAGGAGATCAAGAAGGCCTACCGGAAGCTGGCACGCGCCAACCACCCCGACTCCCACCCCGGGGACACCGCCAAGCACGAGAAGTTCAAGAAGGTCGCCGAGGCCTACGACGTCGTCGGCGACGCCCCGAAGCGCAAGAAGTACGACGAGATGCGCGAGCTCTACTCCGGCGGCTTCCGGGGCGGCTACCCCGGTGGCTTCGGAGGTGGCGGTGGCGCCGGCGGGTTCGACCTCAACGACCTGCTGCGCGACCGGGCCGGCGGCGGTGGCGGCTTCGGTGACATGTTCGGCGACCTCTTCGGCGGGGGCCGGGGCCGGACCCAGCAGCGCCGGCCGCAGAAGGGCGCCGACGTCGAGACCACCGCGACGATCAGCTTCACCGACGCCCTCGAGGGCGTCACGATCTCGCTGCGGCTGACCTCGGACGCGCCGTGCCCGGACTGCTCGGGCACCGGCGGCAAGCCCGGCACCAAGCCGCACGTCTGTCCCGAGTGCGACGGAGCCGGTTTCGTGGTCGCCTCCGTCGGCGGCGCCTTCTCGATGAACGAGACCTGCCCGGCCTGCGGTGGGCGCCAGCTCGTGTACGACGAGCCGTGCCCCACCTGCCACGGCAGCGGCCGGGGCATGTCCGCCCGGTCCATCCAGGCGCGCATCCCCGCCGGCGTGAAGGACGGCCAGAAGATCCGGCTGCGCGGCAAGGGCGCAGCGGGGGAGAACGGCGGACCGGCCGGTGACCTGTTCGTCACCGTCAAGGTCTCCCCGCACCGGATCTTCAGCCGGAAGGGCGACAACCTCACCCTCGACGTGCCGGTCTCCTTCGACGAGGCCGCGCTCGGCGCGGAGATCAAGGTCCCCACGCTGGCGGGCGCGCCGGTCACCCTGAAGATCCCGGCCGGCACCCCCAACGGGCGCACCTTCCGGGTGCGCGGCAAGGGTGCCCGCAAGGCCGACGGCACGATGGGCGACCTGCTCGCCACGGTCGAGGTCCAGGTGCCCGCGGTGCTCGACACCGCGGCCCGCGAGGCGGTCGAGGCCTACCGGGCCGCGACGGCTGGGAAGCCGCTGCGCGCGAACCTCTTCGAGGGAGCCTGAGGCCATGACTCCTCGTCCCGCGGCCTGCTGCGCGACGCCCCACGGGCGCCTCGCTGCGTTGCCGTCGATCGACGATGTCCCGCATCGCCTCACTCCGGCGCCTTGCGAGGCATCCCGTGGCGGCGCCGCTCGCGACGCCCGGGGCCGAGGAGGCATGGCCTGATGGGCGGCGCGCGGGGCTTCCGGGCCCCCGGGCCCGACACGGCGGTCTACGTCATCAGCGTCGCCGCCGAGCTGACCGGCCTGCACCCGCAGACCCTGCGCACCTACGAGCGGCTCGGCCTGGTCACGCCGGGCCGCACCGGGGGTGGCGGACGCCGCTACTCGCACCGCGACATCGAGCGGCTGCGCGAGATCGCCGAGCTCAGCTCCTCGGGCATCGGGCTCGAGGGCGTGCGCCGGGTCCTCGACCTGCAGAACCGCCTCGCCGCACTCGCCCAGCGCAACGAGGAGCTGGTGGCCGAGCTCGAGGCCACCCGCGAGGCGCTCCGCCAGGCAGTCACCCCGCGTCCTACCGACGGGGCGGGCAACCGGCTGCCGGTCCTGCGGCAGCCGCCCGTGGGCAGCTCGCTCGTCGTCTGGCGGCGCAACTCCGGTCGCTGACCTCACCGGGCCGAGGCGAAGCGCCGGTCAGCCGATGGCGCTGCGCATGTGGCCGAGACGGTCGGCCATCTGTGCGGCGTACGCCTCGGCCATCGGGCCGCCGCCGTTGTACTCGTGCGCGGCGGCCGTCCAGCTGCCGGTCGAGCGGTGCAGCGCGGCCAGGTGGCGGAAGCCGACGAGCATGTTGGGGTAGGGCTTCCAGGCGCCGCCGAGCCGGTCGGCCCGGTCCTGGTAGGTGAACCAGGTCAGCTGCATCGGCCCGACGCCCTGCATCTGGCCGGTGCGCTCCCGGACCGCCTTGTAGGCCAGGTACTTGGCCTTGGTGACCTCGCCGGCGCC
>CAWDVM010000010.1:0-206697 GCA_963805685.1 uncultured Actinomycetota bacterium | reverse complement strand
ACGACCCGTCAGGTCAGGCGTAGAGCGCGTCGATCCTGTCCTGGTAGTTGGTCTCGACGACGTTGCGCTTGACCTTCATCGACGGGGTCAGCTCGCCGGACTCGACGGTCAGGTCGTGGTCGAGGAGCGTCCCAGCGCTTGATGGTCTCCCACCGGTTCAGGCGCGTGTTCAGCTCGTCGACGTAGTCGGCCACCATGCTGTGCACCTTGTCCGAGGTGACGATGTCGGAGTACGACGCACCCGCCATGCCGTTCTCCTCGGCCCAGCCGGCCATCGCGTCGGGGTCGAGCGTGGCCAGCGCGACGCAGTAGTTGCGCTCGTTGCCGAAGACCATGAACTGGCTGGCGTAGGGGCAGATCGCCTTGAACTTCGACTCGATCGCCGACGGCGCGATGTACTTGCCGCCCGAGGTCTTGAAGAGGTCCTTGATCCGGCCGGTGATGGTGAGGAAGCCCTCGGCGTCGATGCTGCCCTTGTCGCCGGTGCGCAGCCAGCCGTCCTCGGTCAGCGACTTGGCGGTCTCCTCGGGGAGGTTGTGGTAGCCGTCCATGATGCCCGGGCCCTTGATCAGGATCTCGTCGCCCTCGCCCAGCTTCACCTCGCTGCCCGGGAGCACCGGGCCCACGGTGCCGATCTTGTAGTCCTGGGGGTGGTTCACGAACGACCCCGCCGAGCTCTCGGTCAGGCCGTAGCCCTCGAGGATCAGGATGCCGGCGGCGTTGAACCACTGCGCGATGTCCTGGTTCAGCGCGGCCGCACCGGAGATGAAGAAGCGGACCCGTCCACCGAACCGCTCGCGGATCTTGCTGAAGACCAGCTTGTCGAACAGGCCGTGCTGCACCTTCAGCGGCAGCGGCACCGACTTGCCGTCGCGGCGCAGCTCCTCGACCTTCAGCCCCACCTTGAAGGCCTGGTTGAAGATCTTCTCCTTCACCCCGCCCTCGGTCTGCTGCATCGTGACGATGCGGCCGTGGGCCTTCTCGAAGATCCGCGGGGCCGCACCCATGAAGGTCGGCTTCACGATGCCGAGGTTCTCCACGATCTTGTCGACCCGCCCGTCGATCGCCGTCGCGAAGCCGCAGGCCAGCTGCGTGGAGAGCAGCACCTTGCCGAACGAGTGCGCCATCGGCAGCCACAGGAACTGCAGGTCGTCCTCGTGGAGGATGTCCTGGACGTCGATCGCGGCGCCCTCGTAGACCCACGACCGGTGGCGCAGCCGCACGCCCTTGGGCCGGCCGGTGGTGCCGGAGGTGTAGATCAGCGTCGCGAGCTGGTCGGGGGCGATCGACTTCGCCGTCTCCTCGATCACGTCCGGGTGCTCGGCGAGGTAGGCCTCACCCAGCTCGGCGAGCTGCCTCGAGGTCGATCACCCAGCTGTCGTCGGTGGTGCCGTCGAAGGTGACGACGCGCAGCAGGTGCGGCAGCTCCGCCTTGTGCTCCTTGAGCTTGGCGATCTGCTCGTCGTCCTCGGCGAAGACGACGCGGCACTCCGAGTCGCTGAGGATGTACGCCGTGTCCGCGGCGTTCGTGGACGGGTAGACCGTGGTCGTCGCGGCGCCGGCACACATGACCGCGAGGTCGGCGAGGATCCACTCGTAGCGGGTGTTCGAGGCGATGCCGACACGCTGCTCGGGCTCGATGCCCAGGGACAGCAGGCCGGCCGCGAGCCGCTTGACCTGCTCGCCGGTCTCCTGCCAGGTCACCGACTCCCAGTCGTCACCCTTGGGGTAGCGGTAGGCCTCGGGGTCGGGGTCTTGGCCACCCGGTCGAGGAACTGGACGGCCACGTTGGGGGCGAGATGGTCGACGAAGCTGGTGTCGTAGTTGACGGGCATGACACTCCTGCACGGCTGGGGTCGGCTCGAGAGGTCACCCGGGGAAGACGTCTCTGCCGATAAACCTAGATCACGCGGTTACGCTCCGGTAGCCAAACCCGGTGCCGGCTCAGAATCCGGTACTTCCAGACGCGATGCGGAGCTGCGCACCGCCCACCGGACCGCGGGCCCCGTGGCCATCGCCGCGGCCAGCAGGATCCCGCCGAGGAGCACCCATCCGGCCAGCCCGAGGGCGAGCGGCAGCAGCGCCATCACCGTGGGCGCGGCGAACGAGCTGACCGAGAACGTCATCCCCCACACGCCCTGGTACTGCCCCATCGCCTCCTCCGGCGGCAGCTCGAAGCCGAGGAGGAACGACGCGGAGGCCTGGCACAGCTCGCCCACCACGTGCACGAGCGCGCCGAGGCAGAGGAGCACCACCGCCAGGGTCGCCGAGAACCGGGCACTGGCCCCGAAGGCCACGCAGGCCCCCAGGAAGAGCACGCCCGAGAGGACCGTGGCCCGCACCGCCGCGTCCACACTGTCGACCCGGCGCGCCACCACCACCTGGAACAGCACCACCACCACGGTGTTGACGACCATCAGCACGGCCACCAGGGCCCGCGGCGCCTCGGTGTTGTTGACCACCCACAGCGGGATCGCGAGCTCGAGGATCCAGTAGTGCATCGTCAGTACCGAGCTCACCGACGCGACCGTCACGAACGGCAGGTCGCGCAGGGCGTGCAGCATCCCCAGCCCCTCGTCGACGGGCCGAGGACGCACCTGCGGGACCAGCAGCATCAGGCCGGCGCACACGGCGTACGTCGCCACGTCGAGGTAGAGCACGGCCAGGTAGGCCTCGCGGGTGTCGAAGTGCAGCGCGATCGCCGCAACGCCGGTGCCGAGGGTCATCCCGACGTTGGTCACCGACCGCAGGTAGGCCTTGGTCCCGGCCCGCCCCGGGCCCTGGACCAGCCCCGCGATCAGGGCGCCGCGGACGGCAGCCGAGCCGCGGTCCAGGACCGAGACCAGCGTGGAGACCAGGACGAACTGCCACCACGTGTCCACGAGCAGGTACAGCCCCGACAGCACGGCCATCAGCCCGACGAGGACCACCTGGACCCCGCGCGGACCGCGCCGGTCCGCGAGGTGGCCCAGCGGGACGCCGGCGAAGATCGCGACGCCGGCCGCGATGCTCAGGCCGGTGCCGACCTGCACCACCGAGAACCCGACGATCCGGGTGAAGTAGAGCGCGCCGAGGGTGAAGAAGATCCCGTTGCCGGTGGTGTTGACCAGGGTGACCAGGGCCATCCGGCGTACGGCGGTCTCCTCCGGCAGCAGCCTCATCCGGCGTCGGACGGCGCGACCGCTGCCCACGTAACGCTCGGCCGTGGCGCGCGCCTCGGCCACCAGGCCGTCCACGCGCAGCAGCTCCGGGAGCAGGCCGTGGTCGGTCGTCAGTGCGCGGAACATCGTGCTCACCGTGACGCCGTGGCCGGGCTCGTGGACGACCTCGATCTCGTCGCCGGCCGCGATCGCGCCCTCGCCCAGCACCCGCAGGTACGGCCCCGGACGGCCCTGCTCGGCGAAGCGCCGGACCCAGGCCCGGTTGTCGTAGCCGCAGAGCCCCATCCAGCCCTTGAAGTCGTTGCAGGGGATCCGGACCGAGGCCACCTCGAGGAGGACCTCCCCGACGCGCCAGCGCTCCCCCACCTCGGCCTCGTTGACGTCGATCCCGGAGGTGGTGAGGTTCTCGCCGAACTGGCCGTCCTGGATCTCCTGGCCCAGCTCCCCGGCCCAGAAGTCGAGGTCCTCGCGCGCGAACGCGTAGACCGCCTGGTCGACGCCGCCGTGGTGCTTGGTGTCGGAGACCTGGTCGCCCTCGATGCCCAGCAGGCCGACGTGGACGGGGCGCCGCACCGGCCGCTTGTCGATCGAGGTGCGGCCGATGCCGGCCCACGCCGCCTCGCGCGGGAGGCCGACGTTGACGGAGACGAGGGAGGGCACCCCCGGATTCTCGCCGCGCGGGGCGAACCGGCCAAGTCGTTTGACCCGGCGCGTCGCCGTCAGTCCTGCACGGCCTTGGCGATCGTGATGCACCGGGTGATCCACTCCCGCTGCTCCTCGTCGAGCGGGCGCCCGGCCCGCTCGGCGTCCTCGAGGGCCCAGTGCGCGTTGATCACCATCCGCACGACGACCCAGTCCCGGGCGCGCTCCTCGTCGAGCCCGGCGTCGTCGACGAGGGTGTGGAAGCGCCGCCGCACGGCGCCGCGCACGTTGCCGGACGCGACGACCCGGTCCCAGCAGTTCCAGAGCATCGGCGCCGGCTCGTAGTGCGGGTCCCCCGACATCGGCTTGGGGTCGATCACCAGCCACGGTTCCCGGTCGGCGGCGAGCACGTTGTGGTGGTGCAGGTCGCCGTGCACGGTGACGCCGGTGCTGGCCGGGTCGGCGACGAGGTCCCGCGCCAGCGCGAGGGTCTGCTCCACCATCCGGTGCGGGATCGGCGCACCGCGCGGGAGGTCGCCGAGTGGCGCGGCCCAGCGCTCGACGTACGACGTGACCGTGCGGAGCTGGGGTGGTGCGGGTCGGTGGATCCGGCCGTAGAGCCCGGCGACGACCTCGCACGCCTCCGTGTCGCCGACGGTGGAGAGGTCACGGGTGTGGACGCGCTCGAGCAGCAACGCGCGACGGGCGGGGTCGGCGCGCAGCAGCCGGACCATCGCCTCCCCGCCGGCGCGCTGGAGCATCAGCGCCTCGAACTCGCTCTCGTCGTCGCCGTTGAAGGAGACCTTGAGGACGGACCTCTCTCCCGCCGGCGTGCGCACCGGCAGCACCAGGGAGCAGAAGCCGTGCATCGGCTCGCCGTCCCGTTCCAGGTCCCACTCGGCCAGGAGCGTGGTCGCGAGACCGGGCAACCGGTCCAGCCAGCTCACCCAGTCCGGGCCCAGCTCACGGTTGCGCGCGAGGCCCTCGGGCACGTCGACGGTCACGGGAGAAGCGAACCACCCCGTCGCGGTCACATCAGGGAGCAGGGCAGCCGTGCTCCTGAGTCCTCACCGTCACCCTGTGCCCGGCGAGCTGCTACTTCTTGGCCTTCTCCGCGGTCGGCGCGTTGGACAGGGCGGCGATGAAGGCCTCCTGGGGCACCTCGACCCGGCCGACCATCTTCATCCGCTTCTTGCCCTCCTTCTGCTTCTCCAGCAGCTTGCGCTTGCGGGTGATGTCACCGCCGTAGCACTTGGCGAGCACGTCCTTGCGGATCGCGCGGATGTTCTCGCGCGCGATCACCCGGGCGCCGATGGCGGCCTGGATCGGCACCTCGAACTGCTGGCGCGGGATCAGGTCCTTGAGCTTGCCGGCCAGCATCACGCCGTAGGCGTACGCCGCGTCGCGGTGCACGATCGCGGAGAACGCGTCGACCGGCTCGCCCTGGAGGAGGATGTCGACCTTGACCAGGTCGGCCGCCTGCTCGCCCGAGCGCTCGTAGTCGAGGGAGGCGTAGCCCTTGGTGCGCGACTTCAGCTGGTCGAAGAAGTCGAAGACGATCTCGCCCATCGGCAGCGTGTAGCGCAGCTCCACGCGGTCCTCGGAGAGGTAGTCCATCCCCTGCAGGTTGCCCCGCTTGGTCTGGCACAGCTCCATGATCGTGCCGATGTAGTCCGAGGGGCTCAGGATCGTGGCCTTGACGACCGGCTCGCGCACCTCGGCGATCTTGCCCTCGGGGTACTCGCTCGGGTTGGTGACCGTGTGGACGGTGCCGTCCTCCATGGTCACCTCGTAGACCACGTTGGGCGCGGTCGAGATGAGGTCGAGGTTGAACTCCCGCTCCAGCCGGTCGCGGGTGATCTCCATGTGCAGCAGGCCGAGGAAGCCGCAGCGGAAGCCGAAGCCGAGCGCGCCGGAGGTCTCCGGCTCGAAGGTCAGGGCGGCGTCGTTGAGCTGCAGCCGCTCGAGGGCGTCGCGCAGCGTCGGGTAGTCGTCGCCGTCGATCGGGTAGAGGCCCGAGTAGACCATCGGGTTGGGGTGCTTGTAGCCGCCGAGCGCCTCCGTGGCGCCGTTGTGCTGGCTGGTGACGGTGTCACCGACGCGCGACTGGCGCACGTCCTTCACCCCGGTGATCAGGTAGCCCACCTCGCCGACGCCGATCTCCCCGGCCTTGACCGGCTCGGGGCTGATCACGCCGACCTCGAGCATCTCGTGGACCGCGCCGGTCGACATCATCTTGATCCGGTCGCGGTGGGTCAGCTTGCCGTCGACCACGCGCACGTAGGTGACCACGCCGCGGTAGGTGTCGTAGACCGAGTCGAAGATCAGGGCCCGCGCGGGCGCGTCGGCCTTGCCGACCGGCGCCGGGGTCTGCTTGACGATCTCGTTGAGCAGCGCCTCGACACCCAGCCCGGTCTTGGCCGAGGTCTGGAGCACCTCGGACGGGTCGCAGCCGATCAGGCCGGCCAGCTCCGCGGCGTACTTGTCGGGGTTGGCGCTCGGCAGGTCGATCTTGTTGAGCACCGGGATGATGTGCAGGTCGGCGTTCATGGCCAGGTAGAGGTTGGCCAGGGTCTGCGCCTCGATGCCCTGGGCGGCGTCGACCAGCAGGACCGCCGCCTCGCACGCCTCGAGCGAGCGGGAGACCTCGTAGGTGAAGTCGACGTGGCCGGGCGTGTCGATCATGTTCAGCACGTAGGTGCCGGGCTCGGCGCCCTGCTCGTTGTCCGCCGGCACCGTCCACGGCATCCGCACGGCCTGGCTCTTGATCGTGATGCCCCGCTCCCGCTCGATGTCCATCCGGTCGAGGTACTGGGCGCGGGCAGCCCGCTCGTCGACCACTCCGGTCAGCTGCAGCATCCGGTCGGCCAGGGTGGACTTGCCGTGGTCGATGTGGGCGATGATGCAGAAGTTGCGGATGATCGCGGGATCGGTGCGGCCGGGCTGCGGCGCGGGCGTGGTGGGCACGGAAACGACTGCCGACTCTCGTTGGGTTACGGGACTCGGCCATTGTTCCATCCGGTGCCGCCGCACCCCCACTCGGCGGCGCGGGTCAGCCCCGCGAGCCGCCGTCGAGCAGCCCGGTGCCGAGCAGCGCCTCCCACAGCGCGTGCCGGCGCTGCATGGCCCAGCTGACCGTGTAGTGGTGGTCGTCGCGCCAGACCACGGTGTCGTCACGCACGGGCGGGCAGACCGGTGTGGTCGGGCAGAAGACCCGGCCGAGCGAGAGCGGGTGCACGTCCTCGTCCTGGGCCGCGATCGCCGAGACGTAGCCGTCGCTGGCCGAGGGATCGACCGGCACCGAGACCGTGCACTGGCCGAGCCGGTCGGCACCGGCCAGGCAGTCCAGCGGGTCGAAGCTCTCGGGCATCACCAGGCGCTGCACCACCACCGCGGGCGCCACCCGGGTGACCTGGCGCAGCGTGGAACGGGTGGTCTCGTAGACCGCGCGGCCCAGCGACTGGCTGCGGCCGTCGCGGCGGGTCACCTCGCCGCCCCACTCCTCGGGGTCGTCGCGGGGGCGGTCCAGCAGGACCACGACGTCGGGGTCGAGCCGCCGCAGCGCGCTGCGGTACCACCCCACGCGCGCCTCGGTGCACTCCTGGGTGCGCCCCTCGGCGAGCCGGTCGTTGGCCAGCCCCTCCTGCCACGGGCAGCCGGCGATGACGTTCACCGACAACGTGAGGTCGTGCTCGCGCGCCAGTCGCTCGAAGACGGGGACCAGGGTCTCCGCCTGGCTGTCGCCCACCAGCAGCACGTGCGGCCCGGAACCGTGGACGACGGTGCAGGACCCCGGGTCGTCGCCGGCGCACCAGTGCTCGGTGCCGTGCTCCTCCTCCCCCGCTGCCTCCTCGAAGTCGATCGAGGGCACCGGCCGGTCGAGCTGCTGCTCGAGCTGCCTGGTCGACGCCGCCGGCTCGGTGCTCGCGGCCGCCGGGGCGACCAGGGCCGGCTTGCGCTCCGAGGAGAGCACGGGCGCCACCACCAGGCCGGCGACCAGGGCGCTCACGGCAACGCCCGTGACGGCGACCGGCCAGCCGCGGGTGTCCAGCCGTCGCCAGCGGCGCACCGGCATCTCGAGGACCTCGTAGGACAGCGCGGCCAGGCCGGTGGCCACGAACGCCGTGAGCAGGGCGACCGCGCCGGGACCGGCGTCCAGCAGCGCCCCGAGCGCGATGATCACCGGCCAGTGCCACAGGTAGGTGCCGTAGGAGATCCGTCCCAGATGGACCGGCACCCGGGTCGCCAGCAGCCGCGAGAGCGGGCTGCCCTCGGCGAGCGCGAGGCCGCCGAGCAGCAGCACCGACGGCCGCGGTGGCGCCCACGCCCCGGCCCGAGGGGCCCAGCGGCGGCAGCCCGCTGCCGAGCAGCACGATGCCCGCGAAGCCGAGCAGCGCCGCGGCGTGGGCGATCCGCGGGGAGGGGCGCCGGGAGGTGCCGGCCAGCCACGTGGTGAGCAACGCGCCCGCCAGCAGCTGGTAGAGCCGGGTGTCGGTGCCGTAGTAGGCGCGGTCGGTGCTGCCGGGCGCGAGCACCAGCTGGGCGACCAGCGAGGCCACCAGCAGGGTGCCGAGGACACCCAGCGTGACCGGGCGCCGTACACCGCGGGGCACCCGGGAGAGCAGGAGGAGCAGCAGCGGGAACCCGACGTAGTACTGCTCCTCGATCGAGAGCGACCAGAAGTGCAGGAACGGGCTCTTGTCCACGTCGGCGGCGAAGTAGTCGCCGGAGGAGGCCAGGAAGTGCCAGTTGGCGTAGTAGAGCAGCGCGCTGCGCGCGTCGCCGATGATCGCCAGGCGGGGCACGACCGACCACAGCAGCGTGAACACCAGGCAGGTCGCCACCACCACCAGGAGGGCGGCGGGCAGCAGCCGGCGGACCCGCCGGGCGTAGAAGCGGCCGATGCGCAGCGTCCCGGTGTCCTCGAGCTCACCGAGCAGCACCCCGGTCACGAGGAAGCCGGAGAGGCAGAAGAACAGGTCGACGCCGATGAAGCCACCCGCGGCCCAGCCCACCCCGGCGTGGAAGAGCAGCACGAGGTAGACCGCCACGGTGCGCAGCCCATCGAGGTCGGGTCGGTAGCCGCGGATCACGCCCGACACCGTAGGCGAGGCCGGCACGTCGTCTCCTGCCCGCCGATCCGGGACGTGGGGCACCTCACTCGCTCGTCACTCCGCGCTGGCCACGAACTCCTTGCTCTTGGCGATCGCGAAGCCCCAGCCCTGCTCGAGCGTGGGCTTGGGCGGTACGGCGATCTCGTCGGGGTTGGTGAGCACGTCCACCAGCACCGGGCCGTCGTGCTCGAGGGCCTCGCGCACCGCGGCCTCGACGTCGCGCGGGCGCTCGACCCGGATGCCGCGCATGCCGACCGCCTCCGCGACCCGGGCGAAGTCGGGGTTGTGCAGCACGGTGCCGAACTCCGGCAGTCCCACCTGCTCCATCTCGAGCTTGACCATGCCGAGCCGTCCGTTGTCGAAGACCACCAGCTTGACCGGCAGGTCGTGCGAGACCGCGGTGATCAGGTCCCCCATCAGCATCGAGAGCCCGCCGTCGCCGCAGAACGCGACGACCTGGCGCTGCCGGTCCAGGCCCTGCGCCCCGAGTGCCTGCGGCATCGCGTTCGCCATCGAGCCGAGGTTGAACGAGCCGAGCAGCCGGCGGCTGCCGCGCATCCGGACGAAGCGGGCGAGCCAGGTCGTCGCCATGCCGGTGTCGGTCGTGAAGATGGCGTCGTCGGCGGCGTACCGGTCGACCAGGGCGGCCAGCAGCTCGGGGCGGATGCGGGAGTCCGGGTTGTCGACCTTGCGTCGCAGCAGCCCCTTCGGCTTGCGGTCGTAGCCGGGATCGAGGAACTGCTGCTGCCGCTCCCGCCACGCGTCGTACGACGACCGCGCCTTGTCGAGGTGGGCGCGGTCGGGCTTCGGCTCGAGCATCGGCAGCAGGGCCTGCAGCCCGAGGCGGGCGTCGCCGACCACCGGGTGGTCCACCGGGGTCCGCCGGCCGATGTGGGTGCCGTTGGCGTCCAGCTGGACCACGGTCTTTCCCGACGGATAGAACTCCTTGTACGGGAAGTCCGTCCCGACCATGAGCAGCACGTCACAGCCGTCGAAGGCGACCGCGCTGGCGTGGTTGCCGAGCAGCCCGGACTGGCCGACCTCGTAGGGGTTGTCGTCCTCGAGCCCCTCCTTGCCCTTGAGCGTGATCACCATCGGCGCGGACAGCCGCTCGGCCAGCTCGAGCACCTCGGCCCGCGCGTGGCGGGCTCCCTGGCCGACGAGCAGCGTCACCCGACCGGCGTCGTTCACGGCCGCGGCCGCGCGGGCGAGGGCCTCGTGGCTCGGTGCCGCCGGCGGCCGGTCGGTGACGAACCGCGGGACCGCGGTGCCCTTGGGCAGGTCGAGGCCGCCGACGTCGCCGGGCAGGGTCAGCACCGCGACGCCCCGCTCGTGGAGGGCGGCGTTGCCGGCCTGCTCGATGAGGCCCGGCAGCTGGTCCGGCGAGGTGACGGTCGCGGTGAAGACGGCGACGTCGGAGAAGAGCGTGTCGTTGTCGACCTCCTGGAAGAAGTCCGTGCCGATCTCCCCGCGCGGCACCTGGCCACAGATGGCGAGCACCGGGGCGTGGGACTTCTTCGCGTCGTACAGGCCGTTGAGCAGGTGGATGGCGCCGGGGCCGACGGTGCCCATGCAGACGGCGAGCCGGTCGGTGAGCTGGGCCTGCGCGCTGGCCGCGAACGCCCCCGCCTCCTCGTGCCGCACCCCGACCCACTCGATGCGCTCCTCGCGGCGGATCGCGTCGGTGACGGGGTTGAGCGCGTCGCCCACCACTCCCCACACCTGGGTCACGCCGTGGTCGGCGAGGGCGTCGATCAGCAGCTCGGCAACGGTGGTCATGCCACTCCTGTCAGGGGTTGAAGGCGTCCGGGTCGGCTCGTACCCAGTCCCGCTCCCACGATGCCGGTGGGTCGCGGAGCAGCTGCCCGTCCGCGAGGTGCTCGAACATCTCGGCGTAGGACCGGATCGTGCCGTGGTCGATGCGGCGGCGCAGCATGTGCGGGCGCAGCTGGTCGAAGGAGTGCAGGCCCATGGAGGCCACGACCTGCATCGCCTGCGCGACGGTGGCCTGCTGGTAGCGCGCGACCCGCTCGGTCTTGTCGGGGACGTCGAGCGCCCGCATCCGCTTGGGGTCCTGGGTGGCCACCCCGACCGGGCACGTGTTCGTGTGGCAGGTCTGGGCCTGGATGCAGCCGACCGCCATCATCATGGCGCGCGCCGCGTTGGTGTAGTCCGCGCCCTGGATCACCCGCTTGACCAGGTCGATGCCGGTGGCGACCTTCCCGGAGGCCCCGACCTTCACCCGGTCCCGCAGCCCGGCCCCCACCAGGGCGTTGTGCACGGTCATCAGCCCCTCGGTGAGCGGCATCCCGACGTGGTCCTCGTACTCCAGCGGCGCCGCCCCCGTGCCGCCCTCGGCGCCGTCGACGATGACGAAGTCGGGGGTGATGTCCTCCTCGACCATCGCCTTGCAGATCGCCAGGAAGTCCGTCCGCGAGCCGAGGCACAGCTTGAACCCGGCGGGCTTGCCGCCGGCCAGCTCGCGGAAGTGGCCGATGAACTGGACCAGCTCGCGCGGGGTGGAGAACACCCGGTGGTACGGCGGTGAGATCACGGTCTGCCCCTGGGGGACGTCGCGGGTCCGCGCGATCTCCCGGGTCACCTTGGCCCCGGGCAGGACCCCGCCGAGCCCGGGCTTGGCGCCCTGGCTGAGCTTGAGGCTGACCATCTTCACCTGGTCGTCGGCGGCCTTCTCGGCGAACTCCCGCTCGTCGAGGCCGCCGTCCTTGGTCCGCGCCCCGAAGTAGCCGGACCCGATCTCCCACACCAGGTCGCCGCCGTTGCGGTGGTAGGGGCTGATCGCCCCCTCCCCCGTGTCGTGGGCGAAGCCGCCCCTCGCCGCGCCGCGGTTCAGCGCCTCGATCGCGTGGGCCGACAGCGAGCCGAAGCTCATCGCCGAGACGTTCAGCAGCGCCATGTCGTAGGGCTGGGTGCAGTCCGGGCCGCCGATCCGGACCCGGGGCGGCTCCTTCATCGTCTCCACCGGCGCGGTGGAGTGGACGAGGTACTCGTACCCCACGGCGTACAGGTCGCGCTCGGTGCCGAAGGGCTGCTCCTCCTTGATGCCCTTGGCCCGCTGGTAGATCGACGAGCGGGTGTCGCGGTCGTAGGGGCGGCCGTCGTAGTTGCGCTCGATGAAGTACTGCTGGAGCTCGGGCCGGATCCCCTCGAGCAGGAACCGCATGTGTCCCAGCACCGGGTAGTTGCGCAGGATCGAGTGCTTCTTCTGGAGCAGGTCGTGCGCGGCGACCAGCAGCAGGAGGACCAGGACCACCAGCAGCGCCCACCATCCCGGGTCCCCCAGCGTGGCCGCCAAGGTGGTCAGCGCACCGAGCACGACGAGGACTCCGAGGACGAAGAAGCGCAGCACGTCGCCAGTCCTACCACCGCGGCAATCCGTTCGCGGTGTGTCGCGCCGTGGGAAAGGATGTGCCGGTGATCCCGACGACGATCCCCCACGGCAAGACCGCACGACGTCTCGAGTGGGCGCACCTGCCGCCGCACATCCGCGCGGTGATCGAGCGTCGCACCGGCTCGCCCGTGGTCTCCGCGGAGTCGCAGACGGCCGGCTTCACGCCGGGCTTCGCCTCGGTCCTCACCTGCGCCGACGGCGGCCGGCACTTCGTCAAGGCGGCCTCGCTCAAGGCCCAGCGGCCGTTCGCCACGTCGTACCGGGAGGAGGCCCGCAGGCTCGGCGCGCTGCCGGCCGGCGTACCCGCCCCGAGGCTGCTGTGGACCCACGACGGGGACGACTGGGTGGTGCTCGGCCTGGAGTACGTCGAGTCCCGCCTGCCGCGGCGCCCCTGGCGCCGGGCCGACCTGGACGCCGCGCTCGGCATGGTGGCCGAGGTGGCCTCGGTGCTCACGCCGGCGCCGGCGTCGCTGCCGCTGGACGACTTCGCGACGGAGTTCGCCGACTGGCCCTCCTACTGGGACCAGCTGCGCACGCAGCGGCCCGACCTGCCGCACCTCGAGGAGGCCGCGGCCCTGGCCGCCCGGTTCGCCGAGGTGACCGCCGGGGCGACGGTGGTCCACACGGACGTCCGCGACGACAACATCCTGCTGGCCAGCGACGGTCGGGTGCTGATGTGCGACTGGAACTGGCCGGTCGTGGGTGCGCCGTGGCTCGACACGCTGTTCCTGATGATCGGCCCGCGCGGCGACGGCCTCGACGTCGAGAGCGTGCTGGCGTCACACCCGCTCACCCGTGACGTGCCGGCCGAGCACGTCGACATCGTGCTGGCGCTGGTGGTCGGCTACTTCCTGAAGTCCGCCGGCGACCCGGTGCCGCCGACCTCGCCGTACGTCCGGGACGCGCAGCGGTGGCAGGGCGAGGTCGTGTGGCACTGGCTGTGCGAGCGCCGGGGCTGGTCGTGAGCGGCGCGGCGCCGCGGGCGGTCGGCGTCCGCGCGCCGTACGCCGCCATGCCCGACCGGGTCCGCGCCTGGGTCGACGAGGCGCTCGGGTCCCCGGTCGTGTCCTGGACCGACCAGGTGGGCGGCATGTCGCCGGGCTGCGCGACGCGGGTGACCTGCGCCGACGGGACCCGCGCCTTCGTCAAGGCGGTCGGCCTCGAGCTGAACCCCGACACCCCGGCGATGTTCCGCCGCGAGGTGCTCGCGCTGACCCTGCTCGGACGCCACCCGCTGTGGGCGAGCCTGCTGGCGTCGTACGACGACGGCGACTGGGTCGCGCTGCTGGTGGAGGACGTGGAGGGCACCCACCCCGACCTCCACGACGACGCCACCATGGCGAGGCTGCTCGAGGCGGCCGACGAGCTGGGCCGGGTGATGACCGAACGGGTGCCCGCCGTCCCGGCGCCCGATCCCGACAGCGGGGGCCTGAACGACCTCCGGGCCTTCTTCGGGAGGTGGGCGGGGGCCCTCGGCCACGTCGCCGACATCCCCGCGGAGCTGCTCCCGCGGTGGGTGGCCGAGGACGCAGCAGCATGGCAGGCGCGCGTGCGCGCGCTGATCGACCACCCGGCCGGCTCGCTCGTGCACTGGGACATCCGCAACGACAACCTGCTCCAGCGGCCGTCCGGCGAGCTGGTGTTCGTCGACTGGGGGCAGTGCGGAGTCGGCCCGGACTGGCTCGACCCCCTCCTCGCGCGGCTCGAACGGGTGGACTCGCCCTGGTTCGACGCCTCCTTGGCGACGTCACCGGCGCTGGTCCGGGCGGGCGACGAGGCGGTCACCGCCTGGCTGGTCGGTCTCGGCACGATGCTGGCCTGGCGTACGATGACCGCGGTCGACGTCAACCTGCCGACCCTGGTCGAGTTCCGACGCCGCGAGTCGGCCCGCTTCCTGGCCGCGGCTGCCCGCAGACTCGATTTGGGCGGCTCCGCGGCCCGCTGCTAGTCTTTCTCGTCGCGTGTCTGGCGCCAGCAGACTGGCTGGAGCGCCGACAGCACCACAGCTCAGCACCACACCCCACACCTACGACGAAGGCGCAGTAGTGGCGAACATCAAGTCCCAGATCAAGCGGAACAAGCAGAACGACAAGGCTCACGAGCGCAACAAGGCCGTCAAGACCGGCCTGAAGTCCGCCGTGCGCAAGTTCCGTGAGGCCGCCGAGGCCGGTGACAAGGAGGTCGCGATCGCGGCCAACCGCGACGCCGCCAAGAAGCTCGACAAGGCCGTCTCCAAGGGCGTCATCCACAAGAACCAGGCCGCCAACCGCAAGTCGGCGATGGCCAAGAAGGCCGCCTCTCTCTGAGGCCCCTCAGCAGCTGGCGCCGTCCCCTCGGGGGGCGGCGCCTTTCTGCGTTCGGCCGCGCTCAGCGCTGGTCGCGCAGGCCGGTGATGGTGAGCACCAGCCGCTCGAGGGTGTACGACGCGTCGCTGGCGGCGCCCTTGATGTCGGCGTCGGCGCGGGCCACCGCCCGGATCGCCCGGGCGATCGCGGCGTCGGACCAGCCGCGGGACTGGTCGCGGATGGTGCGCAGCTTCCACGGCGGGACGCCCACCTCGCGGGCCAGGTCGGCGTCGCGCATGCCTCGCGGGGCGGCCCGGTAGCGGGCCACGCCCCGCGCTCCCCCGGCGAACGCTGAGGTGACCAGCACCGGCGCCGTGCCGGCGTCCAGCGCCCAGCGCAGCTCCTCCAGCGCCGCCTCCCGGCGACCCCAGAACGCGGCGTCTGCGACCGCGAAGGACTTCGCCTCGGCGCGCCCGCCGAAGTACTGCTTGACCTTCTCGATGCTCAGGGACTGACCCGCGAAGTCGCTGGTCAGCTGGTCGGCCGCGGCGGCCAGCGAGCGCAGGTCCTGCCCGACCGCCTGCACCAGCATCGCGGCCGCCTCCTTGTCGATCGTCGAGCCGTGGCTGCGCACCTCGGCCACGACGAACGACGGGAACTCCGACGCCTTGAGGTCGCCCGACTTCGACTCGGTGACCGGGCCGAGCTTGCGCAGCTTGTTGAGCACGCCGCTGCCCTTGGGGCCGCCGCCGTGGACGAGCACCAGGGCGACCTCCTCGGCCGGCGCCGCGGCGTAGCCGAGCAGGCCGTCGACCGACTCGTCGGGAAGGTTCTCCAGGCCGCGGACCACGACGCACCGGATGCTGGAGAACAGCGACGGCGCCGCCAGCTCCCCGAGCGTCGCGAGGCTGAGCTCGGAGGCCGAGGTCTCGGAGAGCTCGGACTCCGGGTCGTGGGCCCGGACGGCCTGGCGCACCTCGGTGACCGTCCGCTCGTTGAGGAACTCCTCCTTGCCGGTCACGAGGATGACCTTGCCGAGGACGTCTGCTGCGCGCATCTGGGAGGGACCTGCCATGGTGCGGACAGCCTCCCACAGCGCACCGACCGTCCGGTGCCGGGCCGGGCCTCTGCTCACCCGCCCGTGACGGCAGACAGGCGGCCGTCACGCTCGACCACGACGAGGTCGCCGTCGAGATCGGTCCGCAGCACCCGGGCACCGGTCGCGGCCAGCGGCGCCAGCGTCGAGGTGGCCGGGTGACCGTAGTCGTTGTCGGCCCCGACCGACACCAGTGCGAGCCGGGCCCCGAGCGAGAGCAGGAAGTCGAGGTCCTGGTAGCGGCTCCCGTGGTGCGGCACCTTGAGCACGTCGACGTGCAGGTTCGGCAGCAGCTGCGCGAGCCGGGCCTGGCCCTCGGGCTCGACGTCGCCGGCGAGCAGCAGCCGCACCCCGCGCACCTCCACGAGCAGCACCACGCTGGCCTCGTTGGCGGTGCTGCCGTCGCCCGGGCCGACGGTGGGTGAGTCGGAGGGCGGCCAGAGCACCTGGAGGGTGACGTCGCCGACCGTGCGCGTCACGCCGTACGGCGCGGGGACGGGGGCGACACCCGCCTCGCCGGCCGCCTCGTCGACCAGCGTCGACGCCGCCGGGCGGGTCACGCAGGCGGGTGGTCTCCACCGCGCCGACGCTGCGGCCGTCGAGGACGCCCTCGATCCCGTCCACGTGGTCGGCGTGGAAGTGCGTGAGCACCAGCAGCGGCACGGCCGTGACCTCCAGGCGACCCAGGCAGGCGTCGACGGCCGCGGGCTCGGGGCCCGCGTCGACCACGACACCGCTGTGGGCGCCGGCGTTGAGGACCAGCGCGTCGCCCTGGCCCACGTCGCAGGCGGCCATCACCCAGCCGGCGGGCGGCCAGCCCGGTGTCGGCGGGCGCACCAGGACGCCGAGCACCAGCACCCCGCAGCAGGCCAGCCCGGTGCTGCGCCGGCGCAGCAGGCCCGGCCCGGCGAGCGCGAGCCCGATCGTGAGGAGCGTCAGCACCGTCAGCGGCAGCACGCCGGTGCCCCAGTCGAGGGCGGCCGCCGGCAGGGCGGCACCCCGGCGGGCCACGAGCACGATCCAGGCCACGCACCAGGCCGCCGCCGTCCCGGCGAGGTGGCCCACCGGCACCCAGAGCAGGCCCAGCAGGCCGCCCGCGAGCCCCAGCACGGTCGCCGGCCCCACCGCCGGGGCGACCACCAGGTTGGCGCCGACGGCCACCAGGCTCACCTGGCCCGAGATCGCCGCGACGAGCGGGGTGCAGGCGAGCTGGGCCGCGGCCGGCACGGCGATCGCCTCGGCGAGCCAGCGGGGCAACCAGCGGCCCAGCGCGTCGCGCCAGCCGGGCGCGAGCAGCAGGATGCCGCCCGTCGCCAGCACCGACAGCGCGAAGCCGACCGACGTGGCCAGCCCGGGGTCGACGAGCAGGAGCGCGACCAGCGCGACCCCGAGGGCCCGGGTGCCGCGCTGGCGGCCGTTGGATCCCATCGCCAGCAGCCCGACCCCGCCCATCGCAGCCGCCCGCAGCACGCTCGGCTCGGTGCGGGCGAGCAGCACGAAGCCGGCGATCCCGAGCGCGCCCACGACGTACAGCCACCGCCCGCGCACCCGCAGCCAGCGGGCCAGCACCAGCAGGAACCCCACCACGAGCGTCAGGTTGGTCCCGGACACCGCCAGCAGGTGGGTCAGGCCGGTGGCCCGGAAGTCGTCGGCCAGTGCCGGGTCGACCCCGCCGTCGTCGCCGTCGACGAGCGCGGGCACCAGGGCCCGCTGCTCGGCGGGGCGGCCCGACACCGACTCCCGCAGCGAGGCCCGGACGGCGCCGGAGGCCCGCCACCAGACGTCGGGGCCGCGCAGGGTGCGCGGCGGGCCGGTCGCCATCAGGACCGCGGCCACGTCGGGGCCGCGCGAGGCGCTCAACCGCCCCGAGGCCCGCACCGTGGCCCCGAGCGGGACGTCGTGCCATCCCTCGTCGGCGAGGACCAGCACCGGCGTCGCCAGGTCGTACGTCGCGCCGCGCCCGGTCACCCGGCGTACCTCGAGCCGCACCAGCACCTGCTGCCCGAACGGGCCGGTGGTCACGCGCGGGTCGGTCGTGACCGTGCCCTCGACCGTGGCGACGGCGCCGTCGCCGGCCAGGGCGGCCACCGGGTTGTGGGTGACCTGCTGCTGCCGGACGACCCCCACCCAGGCCACGGAGGCCAGCACCAGGAGGACACCGGCGCCGGTCAGCCAGCGTCGCGGCCCCAGCCGGCGTCGGGCCGCCAGCAGGGCGACGAGCAAGGCCAGGCCCACCGCGGCCGCCGCCGGGACCGGGAGCCAGCGGGCGACCAGCCCGCCGGCCCAGGCGGCCGCCCCGAGTGCCGGCATCCGGAGGTCGGGTGGCTCCTTCGCTCCCGGCTCCGGCGGGCGCACGTCAGACGGTGACGAAGGGCGCGAGCTGGCCGAGGGTGGCATCCCCGATCCCGTCCACCTCGAGCAGCTCGTCGACCGACGTGAACCCGCCGTGCTCGTCCCGCCACGCCAGGATCGCCTGGGCCGTCACCGGTCCGATCTCGGGCAGGGCCTCGAGCTCGGACTCGGAGGCGGTGTTGAGGTTGACCAGCGGGCCGCCCGGCGCGCCCGCGGAGGGGACGGCCGACGCGGCCAGCCCCACCGGCGCCGGGACGCCCACGAGGATCTGCTCGCCGTCGACGAGCAGGCGCGCGAGGTTGAGCCCGGAGAGGTCGACCCCCGGGCGCGCTCCCCCGGCGGCCTTCAACGCGTCCACGACGCGGGCGCCGGCGTCGAGCACCGCGATGCCCGGACGGCGTACCTTCCCGGCCACGTCCACCGTCACCGAGCCGGCCGGCCCCGAGGCCGCGGCGGAGGCCGCCGGGCCCGTCGCCGCCACCTCGCTGGGCGCCGCGGGTGACAGGGACACCAGGTCGGCCGCCGGCGTCGGCAGGACCGGGGCCACCACCTCGTCGGCGCCCCCGCGCACCACCCACCAGCAGGTGACGGCCAGCCCGAGCGCGACCAGCACCGCGAGCACCGCCACCTGGGAGGGGCCGAGTGCCACCCGACCGCGCAGGGTCTCCGGCACCACGGCCGCGAGCAGGCGCCGCGGCCGCCGGGACGCGTGGCGGCCGGGGACGGGCACCGGCGGCGCGAACGAGTCTTGGGGAGGGGCGTCCGGGACGACGGTCGGCTGCGCGACGAGCGGCTGTGCGGGGGCGAACGGCAACGCCGGCGGGAGCGGCGAACGGCTGCCCGCGACACGCGTGTGGGGCGCGGTCCAGTCGTCGTCCCACTCCTCGCCCCACTCGTCGTCGGGCTGGTCGTCGTACTGGGCCTCCTCCGCGGCCGGGCGCACCGCGGCGAGCTCGGCGCTCAGCTGCGCCAGCCGGCGGGCGACGGCTTCCTGGTGCTCGGGCGTGGGGCGACTTCGCATGGAGCGACGCTAGGAAGCGCCGACGACGGGTGCTGGCGAGCTCAGGGCGGTCTGTGGACAGCCGGCGCCGGGACGCCCCCTGTGGACTGCTCGCGGGCCTCAGAGCCGCGGAGCCACGCACACCGCCAGCATGCCGGGCCCCACGTGCGCGCCGAGGACGGCGCCGAGCTCGCCGCACCACACCTCGCGGCCGCCGAGCTGGTCGGCCAGCCGCGTCGAGAGGTTCTCGGTGAGCTGGCCGGCCCGGTCGGGGCTCGCGAGGTGGGCGACGCAGACGTCGACCTCCTGGTCCCCCGCCGCCTGCACGGCGAGCTCCTCGAGCCGGCTGAGCGCGCGGGCGGCCGTGCGGACCTTCTCGAGCGTGGCCACGACGCCGTCCTCGATCTGGAGCAGCGGCTTCACCGACAGCGCCCCACCGAACAGGGCGGCGGCGGCGCCGATCCGGCCACCGCGACGGAGGTACTCCAGCGTGTCGACGTAGAACAGGGACGACGACGCGGCGGCCCGGGCCCGGGCCGCGGTCGCCGCCTCCTCGGCGGAACCACCCGAGGCGAGCACGTCGTGGGCGGCCAGCGTCGCGAAGCCGGTCGCCACCCCCACCTGCCGGCTGTCGACCGGGGTGACGGGGATGGACGCCTCGCGGGCCGCCAGCTGTGCGGACTCGAAGGTGCCGCTCATCTCGCCGGACAGGTGGATCGACAGGACCTCGGTCGCCCCGGCGCGGGCCGCGGCCTCGTAGGCCTCGAGCAGCACCGTCGGCGCCGGCCGTGAGGTGCTCACCGGCTTGAACGCCCGCAGCGCCTCGGCCACCACCTCGGGGGTGGCGCCGTCGGCGCCCTCGTCGAGCACCTGGGCCCCGATCACCACCTGGAGCGGCACCACGACGATCCCGCGCGCGGCCGCCACGTCCGCAGGGATCATGGCGGTCGAGTCGGTGACGATCGCGGCCGGCATGGCGCGAAGGTTACCCGGGCGTCAGCCGTGGATCGCGATGTGAGCACTCCCCGGACCGACCGGCGGCGAGAGACCACCGGTTGGCCCGGGGATGACGCGGACCGAGCTATCCGACGACGACGTTGACCAGCTTCGGCGCGCGCACGATGACCTTGCGCACCGGTCGCCCGTCGATGGCGCGCACGACGGCCGGGTCGGCCATCGCCAGTGCCTCCAGGTCGGCCTCGCTGATGTCCGGCGCGATCTCCAGGCGCGCCTTGACCTTGCCCTGGATCTGGACCACCGCGGTGACGGTGTCGTCGATCAGCAGTGCGGGGTCGACGGTCGGCCAGCCGGCGCGGGCCACGGTCGGCTCGTGGCCCAGCGCTCCCACATCTCCTCCGCGACGTACGGCGTCACCAGGGACAGCAGGATCGCCACCGCCTCGGCTGCCTCGCGGACCGCCGGGTCGGCGGGACCGCAACCGGTGTCGATGGCCTTGCGGGTGGTGTTCACCAGCTCCATGGTCCGGGCGACCATCACGTTGAACCGGTGGCCGTCGATCAGCTGCTCGGCCTCGTGCAGTGTCTTGTGCGTGGCCTTGCGCAGCGCCACGTCACCCGCCGCCGGCGACGTGCCGACTGGCGACGTGACCTCGCCGGACAGCCGCCAAGCGCGCTGCAGGAACTTCAGCGAGCCGCTCGGCGACATGTCCGCCCAGTCGATGTCGTCCTCGGGCGGGCCGGCGAAGACCAGGGTCAGCCGGATCGCGTCCACGCCGAACTCGCGTAGTTGCTCCCCCAGACTGACGCCGTTGCCCAGCGACTTGCTCATCTTCTTGCCACGGTTGATGACGAAGCCCTGGTTCAGCTGGGCCGCGAACGGCTCGCGGAACCCGACCAGGCCCATGTCGGCCAGCGCCTTGGTGAAGAAGCGGGCGTACATCAGGTGCAGCACGGCGTGCTCGACGCCGCCGATGTAGATGTCGCACGGTCCCCACTGGTTGACCAGGTCGGTGTCGAACGCCTGGCTGTCGTCGTTCGGGGAGCAGTAGCGCAGGAAGTACCACGACGAGTCGACGAAGGTGTCCATCGTGTCGCTGTCACGCTTGGCGGGGCCGCCGCACTGCGGGCAGTCGACGTTCACCCACTCCTCGGCCGCGGCCAGCGGCGAGACGCCCTTCGGCTTCAGGTCGGCGCCGCGCAGCTCGGGCAGCTCGACGGGCAGCTGGTCCTCGGGGACCGGCACCTCACCGCACGTGTCGCAGTGGATGATCGGGATCGGCGGGCCCCAGTAGCGCTGGCGAGACACCAGCCAGTCGCGCAGCCGGTAGTTCACCGTGCCGCGGCCCAGGCCCTGCTCCTCCAGCCACGCGATGGTCGTGCGCTTGGCCTCGTCGACGCCCATGCCGTCCAGCGACAGGGACTCGTGGGTGGAGTTGATCGCGGGTCCGTCGCCGACGTACGCCTCGCCCTCCCAGCCGGCGGGCGGCTGCACCGTCCGCACGACCGGCAGGTCGAACGCCGTCGCGAAGTCCCAGTCGCGCTGGTCCTGGCCCGGCACCGCCATGATCGCGCCGGTGCCGTAGTCGGCCAGCACGTAGTCGGCGGCGTAGATCGGGATCTCGGCGCCGGTGACCGGGTTGGTCGCGTGCACGCCCAGGAACACGCCGGTCTTGGGCCGGTCGGTGGCCAGGCGGTCGATCTCGCTGGCCTTGCGCACCTCGATCAGGTAGTCGTCGTACGCCGCTCGCTGATCGTCGGTGACCAGCTCGCCGGCCAGCGCCGCATCGGCCGCGACGACCATGAAGGTCGCGCCGAACAGCGTGTCGGGGCGCGTCGTGTACACCGTCAGCGGCTCCTCGCGGCCGGCGACGGCGAACTGCACGTGGGCGCCCTCGGAGCGGCCGATCCAGTTGCGCTGCGCCGTGACGACGCGGTCGGGCCAGGTCGGCGCCAGCACGTCCAGGTCGTCCAGCAGCTCCTGGGCGTACTCGGTGATCCGGAAGTACCACTGGGTCAGGTCACGCTTGGTCACCTCGGCGCCGCAGCGCTCGCACATGCCCTGCACGACCTGCTCGTTGGCCAGCACGGTCTGGTCGTTGGGGCACCAGTTGACCGGGGACTTCTTGCGGTAGGCCAGGCCCCGCTCGCGCAGCTTCAGGAACAGCCACTGCGTCCACCGGTAGTACTCCGGGTCGGAGGTGTTGAGCGTGCGGCTCCAGTCGAACGACGTGGCCAGGTGCTGGCACGACTCGATCGAGGTCTTGATGTTGCCGTAGGTGTACGTCGCGGGGTGCTCGTTGTTGCGGATCGCGGCGTTCTCGGCGGGCAGCCCGAAGGAGTCGAAGCCCATCGGGTTCAGCACCTCGTAGCCGCGCTGCCACCAGTAGCGCGCCAGCACGTCGTGCAGCGAGAACACCTCGGCGTGACCCATGTGCAGGTCGCCGCTGGGGTAGGGGAACATCGTCAGCGCGTAGCGCTTCTCGCGCGGGCTGTCGTCGTCGGCGCGGAAGGGCTGCAGCTTCTCCCACACCGGCAGCCACTTGGCCTCCACCGCGGCGACGTCGTAGGTCTCACGGGGACTGGGGGTCTGGTGCTCGGTCATCGCTCTCTCGGCTCTCGGGTGACGGACTGGATCCGGGGCACAAAAAAGCCCCTCGAGGACGAGGGGCAGCCGCGCCGGGTGTGCGCACCGACGCGGCTAGGTAAGGAGCAGGATCCTCCGCATGTGGTCCATCCTACCGTCCCGGGGGCCGGTGGCTACAGTCACGTCATGGCCGACAAGACCGTCCCCGACCTCTTCCGACTCGACGGCAGGGTCGCCGTCGTCACCGGCGCCTCGAGCGGGCTGGGCGTGGCGTTCGCGCAGGGGCCTCGCGGAGGCCGGCGCCGACGTGGCGCTCGGTGCCCGCCGCGCCGACCGCCTCGAGGACACCGCGAAGCTGGTGCACGACGCCGGCCGCCGGGCGCTGACCGTGGCCACCGATGTCGCCGACCCCGACTCCTGCACCAACCTGGTCGCGCTCGCGATGGAGGAGTTCGGCCGGGTCGACATCCTGGTCAACAACGCCGGGATCGGCACCGCCGTACCCGCCACCAAGGAGACGCCCGAGCAGTTCCGCCAGGTCATCGACGTCAACCTCAACGGCTGCTACTGGATGGCCCAGGCCTGTGGCCGCGTGATGCAGCCCGGGTCGAGCATCATCAACATCAGCTCGGTGCTCGGCCTCACCACGGCCGGGCTCCCCCAGGCGGCGTACGCCGCGTCCAAGGCCGGCCTGATCGGGATGACCCGCGACCTGGCCCAGCAGTGGACGGGCCGCAAGGGCATCCGGGTCAACGCGATCGCGCCGGGCTTCTTCGAGTCCGAGATGACCGAGCAGTACCCGCCCGGCTACCTCGAGTCCCAGGGCCCGCGGATCCCCGTCGGCCGCAAGGGCGACCCTGCCGAGCTCGCCGCCACCGTCGTCTTCCTCGCCTCCGACGCCGCCGGCTACATCACCGGGCAGACGCTGCCCGTCGACGGCGGCATGACGATCACCTGACGCGCCGGCGGGGACCAACGACCCTCGCCACCCCGCCGGAGCCGGACCTAGCGTCGGGGCATGGCACCCCCCGGGGCGTACATGCGGGCGACCGACGCCTTCGCCTGGCACATGGAACGCGACCCCGCCCTGCGCTCCACGGTCGTGGTCCTCCTCTGGCTCGACCGCGCGCCCTCGTGGGAGCGGTTCGCCGACCGCGTCGACCGGATGTCGCGGCTGATGCCCTCCATGCGCCAGCGGGTGGTCGCCGCGCCGGTCCCGCTCACCAACCCGCGCTGGACCTACGACGCGCACTTCGACCTGCAGTGGCACCTGCGGCGCGTCACGGCTCCCAAGCCCCGGACCAGGGACACGGTGCTCGAGATGGCTCGGCAGACGGCCATGGACAGCTTCGACCGTGACCGTCCGTTGTGGGAGTTCACCCTGGTCGAGGGCCTCCAGGGCGGGGAGGCGGCCCTCGTCGCCAAGATCCACCACTCGCTGACCGACGGGGTGGGCGGCATGCGGCTGCTCACCGTGCTCTTCGACCTGCAGCGCCGGCCGCCCGACCTCGGGGGGATGCCGCCGGCTCCGGCCGGGGAGGACGTGAGCGTCCGCGCGGAGGTCACCGACGCGGTGGGCGCCATGGCCGAACGCGCCGCGCACCTGGCCCGGCGCGGCGCCGGCGTGGCCGTGCCGACCCTCGCGCACTGGGTGCGGCATCCCGTGTGGTCGGCGGTGGGGGCCACCGCGATGGCGCGGTCGGTCTACCGCACGGCCGCGCCCATCTCCGACACCCTGTCACCGGTCATGCGTGAGCGGGCGATGGTCCGTCGCCTGGCGACGGCCGAGGTGCCCCTGGCGGCCCTGAGGAGCGCCGCCGAGACCGTCCACGCGACCGTGAACGACGCCTACCTGACGGCGGTGACCGGCGCCCTGCACCGCTACCACCGGCGCCATGACGTGACCGTGGACGCGCTCCGGGTCACGATGCCCATCAGCATCCGGGCCGACGACGACCTGGAGTGGGGCAACCGGATCACGCTGCAGCGGCTGACGCTGCCGGTGGGCGAGCCGGACCCCAGCGTCCGGATGCAGCTGGTGCACCGGGTCATCCAGGCCGCGCGCGACGAGCCCTCGCTCCCCGTGACGGACGCGATCGCCGGGGGGCTGAACCTGTTGCCCAGCGCCTACGTCGGCGGGGTGCTCAAGCACGTCGACTTCCTGGCCAGCAACGTCCCGGGCAGCCCGGTCCCGATCTACCTCGCCGGGAGCCTGGTCACCGGGTTCTTCGCGTTCGGGCCGACGATCGGTGCGTCCCTGAACACCACGCTCATCTCCTACCGGGACAGCTGCCTGATCGGCATCAACATCGACACGGCCGCCGTGCCGGACCCCGACGTCTTCATGGAGTGCCTCCGGGAGAGCCTCGACGAGGTCACCGGCCTCGGCGCCGTCGACGAGACAGCCGCGCCGTGACCCGTGCTCTGCTCTAGCGTCGCCCCATGAGCTCTCCGCGCGTGGTGGTCATCGGCGCCGGCTTCGGCGGTCTCGGCGTCGCGCAGGCGCTGCGCCGGGTCGGTGTCGACGACATCACGATCCTCGAGCGCGCCGACGACGTGGGCGGGGTGTGGCGGGACAACACCTACCCCGGCGCGGCCTGCGACGTACCGACGCCGCTGTACTCCTGGTCCTGGGCGCCGAACCCGGAGTGGGGCCGCCGCTACGGCCCCCAGGCCGAGATCCTCGACTACCTCCGCCGGGCCGCGGGCGAGGCCGGGCTGCTCGACCTGGTCCGCACCGGCGTGGAGGTCAAGGCCGCGGAGTACGACGACTCGCGGCGCCGCTGGCGGGTCACCACCGGCGACGGCGAGACGCTCGAGGCCGACATGGTGGTCTCGGCCGTGGGCCAGCTGTCGAACCCGGTCGTCCCCGACATCCCCGGCGCCGACACCTTCACCGGGCCGGCCTTCCACTCGGCGCAGTGGCGCCACGACGTCGACCTGACCGGCAAGCGCGTCGCGGTCGTCGGCACCGGCGCCAGCGCCATCCAGTTCGTGCCCGGCATCGTCGACCGGGTCGGGTCGATGACGGTCTTCCAGCGCTCCGCGCCGTACGTCGTGCCGAAGCCGGACCAGGCCTACGGACCCCGCCACCACGCGCTGTTCCGCCGGCTGCCGTGGACCCAGCTCGCCGAGCGCCGCTCGGTGTTCTGGCTGACCGAGCGGCTCAACGGCGCCCTCGGCGGCGACTCCCCGCTGACCCGGCCGCTGCTCGCCGGGGTCCGCGGCGCGTTCCGGCTCCAGCTGCGCCGCCAGGTGCGTGACCCGGAGCTGCGCCGCAGGCTGGTCCCGGACTACCCGATCGGCTGCAAGCGGCTGCTGTTCTCCAACGACTGGTACCCCGCGCTGGACCGCGACCACGTCGACGTCGTGACCGACCGGGTCACCGGGATCGAGCCGACGGGCCTGCGCACCGCCGACGGCCGGCTGCACGAGGCCGACGTGATCATCTGGGGCACCGGCTTCGCCGCCACCGACTTCCTCGCCGGGATCGAGGTCCGGGGCGCCGACGGGGCCGACCTGCACGAGGTCTGGGCCGACGGCGCCCGGGCCCACCTCGGGCTCACCGTGCCGGGGTTCCCCAACCTGTTCTGCATCTACGGCCCCAACACCAACCTCGGGGGCAGCTCCATCATCGCGATGATGGAGGCGCAGGCCGGTTGGGTCGCCCAGGTGGCCCGCCGGATCGTCGACGGCGGCGCCCGGCGCGTCGCCGTACGCGCGGACGTGGCGGAGGCCTACGACCGGGAGATGCAGGACCGGCTCTCGCGCAGCGCGTGGGCCGGCTGCACGAGCTGGTACCGCGACGGCGCCCGGATCACCACCAACTGGCCCGGGCTGGTGCAGGAGTACCTCGACCGCACCGCCACCGTCGACTGGTCCGAGCTGGAAGAGGTCGGCTAACCCCTCGAGGCCTGCGCGAGCGCCTCGTCGAGGTGCTCCAGCAGGTCGGCGGGGTCGTCGTACACCGCGACGGCGCCGGCCTCCAGCAGCTCCTGGCGGCTGTAGCCACCGGTGAGCAGGCCGATCGTCGGCAGACGGGCGCGGCTCGCCGCCTCGACGTCCCAGACGGCGTCACCGACCATCACCGCCCGGGTGCCGGCGACCTTGTCCAGCGCCCTGTCGATCAGCTCCGGGTCCGGCTTGGACTCCCCGGCGTCCTCGCTGGTGGTCCAGGCGTCGGAGTGCTCGTCGGCGTGCAGCAGCTCCAGCGCGTGCTCGGCGTGCTTGGGGATGCCCGAGCTGGCGAGCACGACCTGGGGGCCGGCCCTGCCGATGGCGGCGAGGAGCTCGCGGGCACCCTCGAAGAGGACGGTGTCGTCGATGACCCGGTCGTACTCCTGCTCCCACCGGTCACGGATGGCGTCGCCGTGCCGCTCCTCGGCCTCGTCCCCGGCGACCGCCGCGACCAGCCGGTCCCCGCCCATGCCGATGGCCCGGTGGATGGCCGCGACCGGCACGTGCCGGTCGACGTACGCCGCGATCGCGCGCGACCAGGCCAGCGCGTGGTGGTAGTTGGAGTCGAGCAGGGTGCCGTCGATGTCGAGGACCACGGTGTCCATGGGCGCTCCTTCCGTCGGAGCCCCACCGTAGTGGGCCGGCGTCAGGCCCAGCCGTGGGCCCGCAGCTGCGCCTCGCTCAGGCCGAACGCGTGCCCGACCTCGTGCCCGAGCACCTTCAGGACCCGCGGGCCGACCTCGTCCGGGGTCCGGCAGACCGCGAGGATCGGCCGCCGGTAGAGCGTGATGACGTCGGGCAGGCTGCCGGGGACCCGCCCGCCGGTCCGGGTGTGCTCGATGCCGCGGAACATGCCGAGCAGCAGCTGCCCCGGCTCCGTCGCGTCCGGCTCCGGGTCCTCGCGGACGACCACGGCGATCTCGGCGACCAGCTCGAGGGCCTCGTCCGGCAGCTGGTCCAGGGCGTCGCGGACCAGCTGGTCGAACGCCTCGGGGCCGATGGCATCAGGATCCACCCCGCCATCCTGTCCGCGGACCCCAAGTCAGCCGTGCGACCGGTCCACGCGCGTCACCTCGGCGGGTCCTCCCCGACCAGTCCGTCGACCGACTCGCGGATCAGGTCGGCGTGCCCGACGTGCCGCGCGTACTCCTCGACCATGTCGAGCAGGAGCCGCCGCAGGCTCGGGGTCTCGGTCCAGTGCGAACGCCGGGCCGGCTGGTCGAGGCCTCCCTCGGCCAGCGCCTGCGCCACCGCGGAGCGGGAGCGGGCCACGGCGGCCTGCCAGAGGGCCATGAGCTGCTCGGGGGTGTCCTCGGCGGCCGTGCGCCACTCCCAGTCGGGGTCGGCGTCGAAGTCGACGCCGTCCCACGGCGGCCCGAGCTCCCGCCCGTGCAGGGTCCAGGAGAAGGTGTGGTCCTCGACCAGGGCCAGGTGCTTGAGCAGCCCGCCCAGCGACATCGTCGACGGGCCGAGCGTGGCCCTCGTGCCGGCCGCGTCCAGACCGCCGCACTTCCACGCGAGGTAGGAACGGACCCGCTCCAGCTCACCGAGCAGGGAGTCCACCTCGGTGCCGGCCACGGGCGGGTGCTGGATCTCGATCGTCTCGCTCTCACTCATGCGCCGGACGCTAGCCTGCATTCAGGACGAAAGACTTCCGGAACGGACAGGAGTCACCCGGTGCCCGACACGAGCCCCACCGCACGGGCCCTGCTGGCCCTCGAGCTGGTCCAGGACTGCCCGGGCATCACCGCGGAGCGGCTCGCCCACCGGTTGCAGGTGTCGACGCGGGCGGTCCGCCGGTACGTCGACATCCTGCGCGAGGCCGGCGTACCGATCGAGTCCAGCCGTGGCCGGTACGGCGGGTACCGCGTCGGCCGCGGACACCGACCGCCGCCGCTGCTGTTCACCAGCACCGAGGCCCTGGCGCTGGTCATGGCCGTCCTCGAGGGCGACCACGCCGCCGGCGACCCGACCACACCGGTCGGACACGCGCTCGCCAAGATCATCCGGGTCCTGCCCGAGCCCGTCGCCGGACCGGCCGACGCCGTACGCCGGGTCGGCGCGGGACGCCGCGACCACGAGGCGACGCGCCCCGACCCCGAGACGACGGCCCAGCTCGTCCAGGCCTGCGCCTCGACGCTCCGGCTGCGGCTCGGCTACCGCCTCGGGCCGGGACGCGACCGGGTGATGGAGGTGGACCCGTGGGCCGTCGTGGTGCGCCACGGCCGGTGGTACCTGCTGTGCTGGTCGCACACCAGCGACGCCCGCCGGGTCCTCCGCGTCGACCGGGTCGTCACCGCCGACGCCCTCCCGGACACCTTCACCCCGCCGGCGGACCTGGACCCGGTCCGTGCCGTCGAGGAGCACCTCTCGGAGGGCTGGAGGTACCAGGTGGAGGTCGTCATCGACGCGCCGGCAGCCACCGTGGCCCGGTGCCTCCCACGCAGCCTGGGCCGCCTCGAGGAGCTCGACGACCAGCGCTGCCGCCTGGTCGGGTCCACCGACGAGCCCGACTGGTACGCCCGTCAGCTCACGGCGATCGAGGCGCCCTTCTGCATCGTCGAGCCACCCGAGCTCCGGGAGGCCGCGGCCCTGCTCGGCCGACGACTCATGCAGGCGGTCACGACCGGCGACCACTGAGCCGGTCCGGAAACGCAGGAGGCCGGCACCCTCGCGGGTGCCGGCCTCCTGATCCGGTGGAGCTGAGGGGACTCGAACCCCTGACCCCCTGCATGCCATGCAGGTGCGCTACCAGCTGCGCCACAGCCCCATCGCTTCCCTGGCGTCTCCACCCGGGTGAGCAACGCGGGGAATACTAGCCACTCGGGGCGTCGCTTGCGAAATCGGGGGTCCCCTCCGGTGGCAGGACCCCCGGATGGGCGGTCTCGTTGTACGAGCTCAGCCGCAACCGGCCGCTGCGGTGCTCCGCGAGCGTGGCCCATCCGCAGTTGTCCATCACGAAGATCGCCTCGTCGGCCTCGACCGGCAGCCCCAGCAGGGCGACCAGGGAGACCTTCAGGCAGGCACCGTGGGTCACGACGATCCCGGTCCGTCCGGGCGCCAGCGAGGCGAGCATCTCGCGCAGCGCCGGCACCATCCGGGTGGTCACGTCCTCGACCGTCTCCGCGCCCGGGACGCCCCCGGTGATGTGGCCCGACGCCCACCGCGCGTGCGCGTCGGGGTACTTCTGCGCGAACTCCGCGACGGTCAGCCCGGCCCGCTCCCCCACGTCGAACTCCCGCAGCCGCGGGTCGGTGGTCGCGACGAGACCGGTCGCGGCCTCGACGTACGACGCGGTCTCGCGGGCGCGGGCGAGGTCGCTGCTCCACAGCGCGGCGGGGCGCAGCAGGGCGAGGTACGGCGCGGCCGCGGCCGCCTGGGCCCGGCCGGTGTCGTCGAGGGTGACGTCGGAGTGCCCCTGGGCCCGGCCCTCGAGGTTCCACGCGGTGCGACCGTGGCGCAGCAGCACGAGCCGCCGCGACCCCACGGTCTCGGCGATCTCGACCGCCGAACGCTGGTCCGGGTGCGGAGCAGCGCTCAAGCGCGCCCGCCCGGGGTCACGTCGGCGGGCAGCTCGATGGCCGGGCAGTCGCGCCACAGCCGCTCGAGGGCGTAGAACTGCCGTTCCTCCTCGTGCTGCACGTGCACGACGATCTCGCCGTAGTCGATGAGCACCCAGCGACCGTCGCGCTCACCCTCGCGGCGGATCGGCTTGGCGCCGATCTCGCGGAGCTTGTCCTCGACCTCGTCGACGATCGCCTTGACCTGCCGCTCGTTGGAGGCGGAGACGAGCAGGAAGGCGTCGGTGATGGCGAGCTGCTCGCTGACGTCGAAGGCGACGAGGTTCGTCGCCAGCTTGTCGGAGGCCGCACGCGCGGCGGTGCGGACGAGCTCGAGGGCGTGGTCGGTGGCTGTCATGCGGGGTCCTTGCGCGGGTAGAGGTCGTGCTTGGCGATGTACTGCACGACGCCGTCGGGCACGAGGTACCACACGGGTTCCCCGCGCCGCTTGCGCTCACGGCAGTCGGTGGAGGAGATGGCCAGCGCCGGGATCTCGACCATGGTCACCCGGTCGGCCGGGATCGAGTCGAGGGTGGCGGCGTCCATCGTGTAGCCCGGGCGCGTACAGCCGACGAACTGGGCGAGCCCGAAGAGCTCCTCGGCGTCGCGCCAGGTGAAGATCTCGGCCAGCGCGTCGGCACCGGTGATGAAGTAGAGCTCGGCGTCGGGCATGGTCGCGCGCAGGTCGCGCAGCGTGTCGATCGTGTACGTCGGGCCCGAGCGGTCGATGTCGACCCGGGAGACGTTGAACCGCGGGTTGGCGGCCGTCGCGATCACCGTCATCAGGTAGCGGTGCTCGGCCGGCGAGACCACCCGGTCGGACTTCTGCCACGGGTCGCCGGTGGGCACGAAGACGACCTCGTCGAGGTCGAACCACGCCTGGACCTCCGACGCCGCCACGAGGTGGCCGTGGTGGATGGGGTCGAACGTCCCACCCATGACCCCCACCCGTCGGGGGCCGGGGGCACGTGGCAGGGCGGCTGACGCGCTCAGCTGTGCTCGCGTCCCGCGCCGAACATGAGGAGCCCGGCCATCATGAAGAGCAGGATGCCCAGGGCGATCGCGCCCACAACCCAGTGATTCATGGCGGACAGCCTACCGGTGTGCGCCGGGTCTCAGCGCACGTGGCCGTCCCCGGTGACGACGTACTTGGTGGAGGTCATCTCCGGAAGCCCCATCGGACCGCGCGCGTGCAGCTTCTGGGTGCTGATCCCGATCTCGGCGCCGAAGCCGAACTCGCCGCCGTCGGTGAACCGCGTCGAGGCGTTCACGAGCACCGCCGCGGAGTCCACCTCGGCGACGAACCGCCGGGCCGCGCCCTGGTCCTCGGTGACGATGGCGTCGGAGTGCTGGCTGGAGAAGCGCCGGATGTGGCGGATCGCCTCACCGAGGTCCGGCACCACCCGGGCGGAGATGTCCAGGGAGAGGTACTCCTGCCCGTAGTCCTCCTCGGTGGCCGGCACCACGCCGTCGTACGCCGCGAAGGCGTCGTCGCCGTGGATCGCCACGCCCGCCTCCTGCAGGGCCGCGACGACCCGGGGCAGGAAGGCCTGCGCCACGTCGGCGTGGACGAGCAGCGACTCGGCCGCGTTGCAGACGCTGGTGCGGTGGGTCTTGGCGTTGACCACGATCGCGAGCGCCTTGTCGAGGTCGGCGTGCGCGTCGACGTAGACGTGGCAGTTGCCGACCCCGGTCTCGATGACCGGCACCGTCGACTCCTCCACGACGCTGCGGATCAGGCCCGCACCCCCGCGCGGGATCAGCACGTCGACGAGGCCGCGGGCGCGCATCAGCACCTTGACGCTCTCGTGCGAGTCGCCCGGCACCAGCTGGACCACGTCGGCGTCCAGCCCGGCGCTGACCGCGGCCTCGCGCAGCACCGCCACGATGGCGGCGTTGCTGGAGCGGGCGCTCGAGCTGCCGCGCAGCAGCACCGCGTTCCCGGACTTCAGGCAGATGCCGGCGGCGTCGGCGGTGACGTTGGGGCGGGCCTCGTAGATCATGCCGACGACGCCGAAGGGCACCCGCACCTGCCGCAGCTCGAGCCCGTTGGCCAGCGTGCTCCCCCGCACGACCTCACCGACCGGGTCGGGCAGGCCGGCCACGTCGCGCAGCCCCTGCGCCATCCCGGCGAGTCTCTCGTCGGTCAGCCGGAGCCGGTCGACGATGTTCGGCGGCGTGCCGCTCTCCTCGGCCCGGCGCACGTCCTCGGCGTTCGCCGCGAGCACGGTCGCGCTCGCCGCGAGCAGGCCGTCCGCCATCGCCAGCAGGGCCTGGTCCTTGCGTGCCCGGGTCGCCAGCGCGAGCCCGTGGCTGGCCTCCCGCGCCCGTCGCGCGGCCTCGAGGACCTCGTGCTGCCCACTGCCCTGGTCTGCCATGCGAACGAGCGTAGTTCGCCCCGACGGGAGATCCGGCCGTGTCTTGCTCCCAAAGCAGCCATGCCGGCCGCCACCGCGTCGTACGCTCCGCGGGACCCTCACCCACGACTCCCCCAAGGACAGGCTCGTGCCACGTCAGCACTGGCGCTCCGGCGCCCTCGGGATCGCCGCGGCGCTCGCGCTCGCCGTTCCCGCCGTCACGCCCGCCGCGGACGCCACCGCGCCCGCCGCCGACGGCTCGCCGATGACCCTGTGGGCACCCGACAAGGTCATCGCCTACTCCTACGACGGGCAGGTCTACACCGACTTCGGCCTGCGCCTGGTCGCCGCCGCGGACCCGGTCGAGATCCGGTCGACGCGGGCGTCGTACGACGACCCGATCGCCAGCGAGTGGCTCTCCCCCACCGGCGCCCGGGCCCTGCCCGCCGATCTCGCCATGTCCGACTTCGCGGGTCTCACGGGCTTCGCCGGCCTGACCATCACGCGCGTCGACACCGGCAAGCAGGTCGGGGCGATGGACCTCGACGTCTGCCTCAACGGTTACTCGCAGCGGATCCGCCCCGACGCCCCCGCCCGCTCGCCGTTCCCGAACGGCTGCCCGTGGAACCCCTACACGCTCGGCTCGGTCATGGGGATCGAGGCCGGCTACGCCAGCCCGCTGGTCCAGCAGTGGGACAACAACCTCATGCTGCAGCCCGGGAGGTACGACGTCACCGCCACCGTCGCGCCGGGATTCGCCGAGTTCTTCGGGATCGCCGCGGCGGACGCCCAGCGCACCACGCGCCTGGTGGTGAAGCAGGACGGCGGGGGCAAGTACCGTCCCGCCCCCGCGCACCGGGGCGAGCTCGCCGCGCCGGCCGCGCACGAGCCGAGCCGGCTGTCCGCGGGCGCAGCCACGGGCCCGACCCCCGACCTGCGCTCGCTGCCCGCGTTCAGCGTCAACCTCAACCGCAAGGGCACCCTGCTGCGGTTCGCGGCCACCGTGTGGAACGCCGGCACCAGCCCGCTCGTCGTCGACGGCTTCCGCGTCGAGGGCGAGGACCGGATGGACGCCTACCAGTACTTCTTCGACGCCGACGGCAACCAGACCGGCTACCAGCAGGTCGGCGAGATGCACTGGCACGCCCAGAACCACCAGCACTGGCACTTCGAGGACTTCGCGCGGTACCGCCTGCTCAACGAGGACCTCAGCGCGGCCGTGGCCTCGGGCAAGCGGTCGTTCTGCCTGGCCAACACCGACGCCGTGGACTACACCCTCGAGGGTGCCGACTGGCACCCGGAGAACACCGACCTGTCGACGGCCTGCGGTGGCCGCGACGCCCTCTCGGTGCGTGAGGTGCTGGCCGCCGGCTCGGGCGACACCTACCTGCAGTACCGCTACGGCCAGGCGTTCCCGATCAAGGACATCGCCGACGGGACCTACTGGATCGCGGTCGAGGCCAACCCCGTCCACGCCGGCGGCACGCGGAACCTGATCGAGTCCGACTACGCGAACAACGACTCGCTGCGCAAGATCAGGATCACGACCGACAAGCAGGGCAACCGCAAGGTGAAGGCCTTCCAGGTCGGCATCGTCCAGGAGCCCGACCACTTCGGGCGATGAGACGTGGGAACGCGATCAGACGGTCGGGTCCGGCAGGAGCTCCCGTACCTCTTGCGCACAGCGGCACGCGACGGCGATCTTGGCAGCCCACTCCAGCGCCTCCTCGCGTGAGGGCACGTCGACGACCGCGAACCCGCCGAGGACCTCCTTGGTCTCCGGGTACGGGCCGTCCGTGACCGTCCCGTCGGTGTCCACGACGCTCGCCCTCTGGCTTTCCAGTCCGCCGCCGAAAACCCACACGCCGGCGGCCTGGGCCTCCTGGACCACCTCGTGAGCGGCCTTGTCCACGTCGGGCAGATCCTCCTCGGGGAAGGTCATCGCGCCGTCATCGAACGAGATCAGGTACCGCGTCATCTCATGGCTCCTTGGTCCCGGCGACCCCTCCGGTCGCCTCTCACCTCATCTACGAACGGCTCGCTCCGGATCCGACAATCTGCCAGAAGTTTTCGCACGGGGCTTCCGATGTGCGGACGCCTCAGCTCGCCGGGCAAGGCGGCGAATCAGCCACGTCTCCAGATACCAAGGGGGTCCGACCCCGGACGGAAGCCCGCAGCCTCGGCCATGTGAACGGCGTCGTTGAACCCTGTCGCGAGCGATGCCGGATCGTGAGCATCACTTGCGAAGGTGATCGATTGACCACCTTCCTGGAACCACCACGTCAACACCTGCGGGTGCAGCGGGACCCTCGTGTTCAGCTCCAACACCTTGCCAGCGTCCACCAGAAGGCGTAGGACGTGCCGATACTCGTCCTCGAAGTCGTTCGGGCTGTACGGGCGAGCCCCCGCGGGCCAGTAGCGGACGGGATAGTCGATGTGGGCAAGTATCTCGAAGTCGTCGAACTGCTCGATCAGGTGCACAGTCTCGATCAGGTAGTCGCGTACGACCTGTTCGGGTGTCTGGTCGTCGTAACTGGCGGAGACCTCTGTGAAGCCGGAGCCGGTGACGAGGCGAGCAGAATGTACTGACGCAAGCACCCGTTCGAACCCGCCAGTTCGCAGGAGCGAGGTCGAGCGATCGGCATGCCAATGCGGCTCGCTCAGTTCGACGCCTGAGTAGATGCGTAGGCCGGGGTAGCGCGCCCTGCATCGCTCCAGACAGTCGCGGTATCCATCAAGGTCGATCGGGGGTGGGGAAAAGACGCCCTCGGTGACCCGGTGTTGCCACTCCTCCGGAACTGGCGCGTCGCGCGGCAGAGTCCAGCCCGTCATGTCCGCGTGCTCCGTGAAGGCGACTGAGGGCAAGCCAAGTTCGACTGCACGCAGACAGGTGCGTTCCATGGAGCCGTCAGGTGCGTCCCACGACCACTCGGTGTGGACGTGGCTGTCCGACGGCAGCGTCCTCAAGCCCTCGCCAGATCTCGACATGTCACGCATCCTCACCCACCGACCGGACAGGTACCAACGCCCTCGCCGTTGGTCGCCGCTCTGAACCGGGCACTACGCCAGCTGGTCGCGGCGGCGGGTCAGGTAGGCGGTTTCGGCGGTGTTGCCCGCCAGCTCGATGGCTCTGTCGTACGCCGCGCGCGACTTCTGGCTGCAGCCCAGCCGGCGCAGCAGGTCGGCGCGGGTCGCATGGAAGGCGTGATAGCCGGCCAACGTGTCCTCGAGACGGTCGACGGCCGCCAGCGCCACCTCCGGGCCGTCGAGCTCGGCGACCGCGACGGCCCGGTTGAGGGCGACGATCGGCGAGGGGTCGAGGCGGATGAGCTGGTCGTAGAGGGCGACGACCTGCGACCAGTCGGTGTCGCGTATGTCGCGGGCGGAGGTGTGCACGGCGTTGATCGCTGCGAGGATCTGGTAGCGACCCGGCGCCACCCCGGCGGCCAGGCGCTCGCGCACCAGCCGATGACCCTCGGCGACCATGGCCGCGTCCCAGGCCCCACGGTCCTGCTCGTCGAGGGTGACCAGTTCGCCGCTCGGCGAAACCCGGGCGGTGCGGCGGGCCTCGGTGAGGAGCATCAGCGCCAGCAGCCCGGCCACCTCACCGTCCTCCGGCATGAGGGCACGGATCATGCGAGTGAGCCGGATCGCCTCGGTTGTCAGGTCGTGGCGTACGGGATCGGTGTCGGGACCGCTCGCCAGGTATCCCTCGTTGAAGACGAGGAACAGGACCGCGAGCACGCCGGAGACGCGTGCCGGGAGATCCTCCGCGGACGGGACCCGATAAGGGATGCGAGTCGCCTTGATCTTGGCCTTCGCGCGGGTGATCCGCTGCCCCATGGTGGTCTCCTGCACCAGGAAGGCACGGGCGATCTCGGGCACGGTCAGACCGCCGACCATGCGCAGCGTCAGCGCCACGCGGGTCTCCATGGCGAGCGCCGGGTGACAGCAGGTGAAGATCAGCCGGAGCCGCTCGTCGTGGATGGCGCCGAGAGGCTCGGGCGGCTCGTCGTCGTACAACATCTGAGCCTCCTTCTGCTTGTCGTCGCGCTTGCTCTCGCGCCGGATCCGGTCGATGGCCTTGCGGTTGGCGGTGGTGGTCAGCCAGGCGCCGGGGTTGGGGGGTACGCCGTCGGCCGGCCACCGCTCGACGGCGGTCGCGAACGCCTCGGCGGCTGCCTCCTCGGCGGTGTCGAGGTCACCGAAACGCCTCGTCAGGGCGGCGACCACCCGCGCCCACTCAGCGTGGTGGGCCTGGGTGATCGCCTGCCGGACCTCGACCCTGTTCACAGGAACGGTCGCACCTCGATCTTCCGGTTGCAGGCCCTCGACCCCTCGGCGGCGAGCCCGAGCGCCACGTCGAGGTCGGCGGCCTCGATGATCCAGAAGCCGGCGAGATACTCCTTCGACTCCACGTAGGGGCCGTCGGTGAACACCACCTCGTCACCCCGGTTGTCGATGACGGTGGCCGGGTCGGGCGACCCGAGGCCGCCGGCGAAGACCCACTGACCCTCGGCCCGGAGCCGGTCGTTGAACGCGTCGATGGCGGCCTCCTCGGTCGGGGTGGCCAAGCCGGTGCCGTCGTCGATCACGGAAACCAGGTACTGCATCACGGATCATCTCCTGTGGTTGGGGCACCCCTCGTGGGCGGCCGCTCACCCATGCAACGAACACCTCTGCCCCGATCCGACACCGTCTTCCGGATCTCTTTCAAGGACTTTGCGGTACGCGGTCGCGCTGTGCCGAGGTGGCCGACAGAACCACACGGGCCACACGATGTCAGCCGGGCGCCCGGGAATCCGTGGTCCGACATAGCGTCGAGGACCCCCCGGTTCGGAGGGCGGGTCAAGCGCCGTGCCCGGCGGTGTCGCGGGGCTCGAGCACGACCACGGCGGTCTCGGTGGGTCGCCGCGCGGCGTAGGCGTCGAGGTTGTCGTCGATCTCGGCCCAGCGGGACCACAAGCGCTCGCGCTCCTCTCCCTGTGCGCGACGCGCACAGACCTGTCGTGCTCCGTCGCGGGTCTGGGCGATCGCATCCGGATGATCCTGCAGGTTCAGCCACCAAGCGGGTTCGGCCGCACCCCAACCGTTCATTGCCATCGTGACCAGGTTGCCTCCGTCCTCGAAGTAGCCGATGACGACCTGCCGTGGCATCCCGGTGCGTCGGCCCGTCGTGGTGAGCCGCAGCGCCCCCCACCCGTCCGGCTTCGGCCGCCACAAACCCAAGCGGCCGCGGGTCACGCGTACCAGCGCGCGATGGCCATGCCAGAAGAGCAGGATGAACCAGCGCGGCGGCAGCCACGCCCGCCGACCACGCGTCACCGCTGCCCTCGCCTCACGGTCCCTGGACACAGCCAAAGCGTGACCCTCCGGGGGTGCGCCTCACCAGGGTCAGAGGTCCGAAGCCCGCGGACCGGCCCCGCCGCTGTCCGGTGTCGACGACGGCGCCCACACCTGGGAGGCCTTCCTGTCCGCACGGGCCCGGAGGTACGGCGCCAGCAGCTCATTCAGCTCCGGCGTCTGCCGACGGGCGATTCCGGCCAGCAGGTCAGCCGCCTGCACCCGCGGGTCATCCCTCGAATCGACCTGCAGGAACGAGCGCAACGGCGGAGGCGCCGGAGACACGGCTTCGGCGAGAAACGTCCCCAACCGAGCCACCCGGTCCGGGGTCAAGGCGCTCTGCTCGTCATGCACCACGGCGACCGACCGCTCCCCCGCGCTCCAGAACAACAGCGTCTCGGCGAGTGCGGGCACCAGCGGCTCCAGTGGAGGTGGAAACGCGGGATCCCCATCGATCAACCGAACCACCACCTCCTCGACCCGCGCCCGCGTCACCTCCCGCAGTGCGGGCAGATCGGCCGGCATCGTCGCGAAGAACCGATCGATCGCGTCGTGGCCGATCAGCCGGACCCGCTTCGTCCGGGTCAGGTCCACGAACGCCGCCAGGAACCCGGTCCGCCCTCGAAGCCCCAGAAGGGCATCGGAGTGATCCCGACCCAGGCTGGTGCCCGCGCCGTACGAAGGTTCCTCGCTGAACAAGTCGAGCACCCGGGCGGCGACGTACCCGGTCTTGTCGATGACGTGGACGTGTGCACGCCCGCACAGCGCGGTGAGGAACCACTCGAGCGCGGGCCGCTGCTCGGGTCGCAGCAACTGGTTGGACTTGCACTCGGAACGGCTGCGAAGACGGGATCGCAGTACGGCGACCACCTCGGCGGCCTCCGGTACGGCGAGATCGACGCTGGCGTGGGTGATCACCGGCGAGGCGGGGTCGAGGAGGTTGGTCCCGGAGAACCCGGACTCGTCACACGCGACCTCGACCCACGACGACTGGATGGTCATAGGCAAGTGCTCCAAGCGGAAGTACTGCTCGCTACGTGGCCCGTCGTCACGACGACGGGCGTGATCAGACGGGGAAACGCGAGATCAGTGAGCGGCAGCGATCGGAGCAGACATGCGACCCATGATGACCCGGCCCGGGCCGAGCCGCCAGCAGTTTGCCGGCTCAGGGCTTCCGGGCGAGTCCGACCAGGAGCCGCTGCGCCGTGGCTCAGTCGTTGATCGCCTCGACGCCAAGGCGCTTGAGCTCCTCGAGGTGGTCCCGCATGTCCTGGAGCACCTCGGCCGGGTGCGGCTCCCACTCCAAGACCTCGCCGACTACTCGCAGAGGCTCGCGAGTGCGGTAGGACCTCGTCGGGTTGCCGGGGAACCTCTTGTCCGTCAGGTTGGGGTCATCCTCAAAGGGCCCCGTGGGCTCCACGCGGTAGATCCTGCCGGGCCCCTCGCCCACCGCCAGTTCTGCACCCCACGTGGCCGCATCCAGAGTTGCGGTCAGGTAGATGTACTTCGCCCTGATTCGCTCACCGAAGTTGGAGCTGTAGCCGGGTTCCAGCAAGTCCCCCGACTGCAGGTCAGCCTTCGTGCCGTGAAAGAAGGGCCCGAAGTCCTTGGCCTCGGACGGCATCGGTTCGCTCTCTGCTCCGGATGCTTCGTCCACCCAGACATGATCGCTCATGCCGCGGTCCGCTCGATCCTTGCGCGGCACGGCAACGGTCAGGAGGTCGCCGCCTTCACCAGTTCGACGACCTTCGTCTCCACGACAGGGCTCCACTCCTTGAGGGCGTACGACACCGGCCACAGGTCGCCGTCGTCAAGGTTCGCCGCGTCCTGGAAGCCGAGGGTCGAGTACCGGTAGCTGAACTTGCCGGCGTCCTGGAAGAAGACGACAACCTTGCCGTCCGCGTTCGCGTAGGCGGGCATCCCGTACCAGGTCTTCGGCGACAGCTCGGGAGCGGTCGCGGTCACCGTCACGTGCACTCGCTCAGCGAGCGCACGATCCTCCGGTGCCATCTCCGCGATCCTGTCCAGGACCGCCTGCAACCCGTCGGCCTTCTTGGCGCCCTTCTTGCCCTCGGCACGCAGCTCGGCGGCGCGCTCCTTCATCGCGGCACGCTCCTCGGCGCTGAAGCCGTCGGATTCGTTCTCGGCATTCTTCGTCGGCATTCTTGGGCTTCCTTCCGAGGCTCCGGGGCTCGGCGCGGTGCCGGCCTTCCGCAGCAAGGCTAGGCCCGACGACACCGTGGCGCTTCTCGATTCCGGACCGGATCGGGGCCGGCGAAAGTGCTCGAGTAGCGGGAAGTCGTGCGGGCCGTTGTGGACCGTTGTGGACCGCCGAGCGGGCACACTGATCGACGTGGAGAAGCTCGGCAGCACACAGGTGTACGCCAACCCATGGATGACCGTCCGGGAGGACAGGGTCCGTCGCTCCGACGGATCCACCGGCATCTACGGCGTGGTGGACACCCCCGACATCGCGCTGATCATTCCGGACGACGGCAACCGGTTGCACCTCGTCGAGCAGTACCGCCACCCGGTCGCCGGCCGGCGTTGGGAGTTCCCCTCCGGAAGCGCGGACCAGCGGCTCGACGTCGACGCGGCGGCTCTGGCCGCACGCGAACTGCGGGAAGAGACAGGGCTTGTGGCCAACAGGCTGACCCCGCTCGGCACGCTCGACGTCGCGCCAAGCATGTTCAGCCAACGGTGCCGGGTATTCCTGGCCACCGACCTGACGCAGGGCGCACCGCAGCGAGAGCTCGAGGAGCAGGACATGAGGTCGGCATGGTTCACCCGGGCCGACGTCGAGCGCATGATCAGCGACGGCGGCATCACCGACGCAAAGTCCACCGCGGCGTACACGCTGCTCCTCATGCACGGGCGACCGTCGCACCACTGAATGGACGGCGACTCCGCCGATGCCGCTGATGGAACGCACCGACGTGCCGAACTGCGGACACCCACGGAGAGCGCCGCATACGTTGCTGCCATGCCGATCATCGACGTCACCTACGGTTCTCAGGTAGAGGAGGAGCAGCTCCTTCGGCTCGCGCGGACGCTGCCGCACGCGGTCTCGCTCGCCGTCGAGTGCCCAGAAGAGCCCTACGACGAGGCGCTTCAGCCAGGGGACGTCGAGATCCGGTTTCGCTCGAGGGGGCCCTATGACGTCAGCGGTCTCGAGGTCGTCGTCGAGGTCCGCTCGAAGTGGTTCCCGAGCCGGGCAGAGACCCGGCAAGCACGATGCGATCAGCTTTGTGACGTGATCGCCGAAGCGGCTGGGACGCGCAGCGTTGGGGTCTACCTGGCTCTGCCGGTCGCCGCTTGGTCGCAGGGCGAGTAGCCGAGCATTCCGGGGAGCCGCACGCCGTGGCTTGCGGTCACCTGCCGGCTCGCGGGCCTCCCCACTGGTCGAGTAGCGAGCGCCAGCGAGCGTGTCGAGACCCCCGCCGGCGGCTCGCGGTCGCGCTTCGTCCGCCGGTCGAAAATTTCTCGAAAATTGATGGGCCACGAACCGTTCACACCCCGCGACACCGCGGCGCACGCTGGGAGAATGAACGTATGTTCGAAGTGGACGCGATGGGACAGCCGGTGGTGGTCGAGGACCTCGACGCCGACTGGCTGCTCGCCCTGCTCGAGGAGAAGAAGTACGCCGCCCGCGAGGTCGAGCGGGCCAAGCTGCGGCTGGCCGCGCAGTGGTGCGTGCTGCACCCCGCCACCGCCGACACCGGCGTCGCCACCTGGGCCGGCGACGCCCTGCCCGGCGTGCTCCATCAGGACGAGTCCCTCGGCGGGGACGGGCACCCCCGCGGTCTCCGCGTTCGCCCCGGAACCGGTCGCCGCCGCCCTCGGGGTGTCCACGCTGACCGGGATGAAGCTGATCGCCGACGCCCTCGACCTCCAGCACCGGCTGCCGAGGATCTGGCGGCTCGTCGAGGACCTGGCGGTGGAGCCGTGGAAGGCCCGCCAGGTCGCCCAGGCCACCCACGTGTTGTCCAAGGCCGCCGCGGCGTACGTGGACGACCAGCTCGCCCCCAGGCTGGCCTCCTGCGGGTTCGCCGCGATCCAGACGACGGTCGCGATGGCGATCGCCAAGTACCACCCCGAGCTCCTCGAGCAGACGCCAGAAGCAGGGCCGCAAGGGTTGGCACGTCACCCTGCGGCACCCCGCCCCCGGCGACTTCGACGGCACCAGCTACCTCGACGTGGCCGGCGACACCCTCGACCTGACCGCCTTCCACGACCTGGTCTGCGACCAGGCCGCCCACTGAAGGCGCTCGGCGACACCGACGACCTCGAGATCCGCAAGGCCAAGGCCCTCGGCGTCATCGCCGCCCAGCAGGCCACCCTCGACCTGGCCGCCCTCACCGGCGACGACGACACCTCGGGGTCGAGCCGGTCGCGACCACCCCGGTGCGCCGGCGGCAGACCGTGCTCTACGCGCACGCCTCCCTCACCGAGCTGCTGCACCTCGGCTCCCTTGACGGCGGGGCCGCGGTCGGCGAGGTGGAGAGGCTCGGCCCCGCCACCGTGGAGAAGATCCGCGACTGGCTGGGCCGCTCCGACGACGTGGTCATCCGCCCGGTGCTCGACCTCAACCGGTGCCCCGCCGTGGACGGGCACGACCCGTCCGAGGAGATCCGCGAGATCGTCATCCTCCGCGACGGCCACTGCGTCTTCCCCTGGTGCACCGTCGACGCCCGTGCCACCGACCTGGACCACATCGACCCCTACGTCCCGATGGACGAGGGCGGACCACCGGGCCAGACCAACCCCCACAACCTGGCCTGCCTGTGCCGACGACATCACCGCTGCAAAACCAGCGGCCGCTGGCGCTACCGAAGACGCGACGACGGCACCTACGAATGGCACGGCCCCCACGGCCGCAGCTACCTCGTCACGCCACTCGGCACCCTCGAGATCCACACCAACTGACCGCCACTGACGTCAGCAGGCTCCACCACCCGGACACCCCGGGCGCTGGAGCCTGCCGGCACGCCCACCTGCCTCTGTGCGCGCCGCCCGGCAGCGCTGGCGGAGAGCCGGATGGCGACGCCTACAGGACCGCGCCGCGGGGCGCGACCTCCACGGCGGCGACACCCCTCGCGTACAGCACCAGGAGCCGCTCGCCGTGTCTGCAGCGCAGCACACCGGAGCCGTCCGCCAGCGTGGAGACGACGTGGTCGACGACCTCCTCCTCGCCGCCCGAATCGTGCTCGTACGTGACATCCAGACTGTCACCGCTGACGAGCCGCACACGAAGCACGATGCCTTCCATACCTACGCACCCTAGACGCCCGATTGGCTGGAACGGCGCCACGCGAAGCCACGCACCGCGTCGAGGTCCGCGTCGCGCAGACAGCAGGACGCCCCGTCACCTGACGGTGACGGGGCGTCCGTGGTCTCGACAGGCTCGACCACCGAGGGGCGGCCAGCCCTTGCGCTCGAGGCGGGCGTATCAGCCCTTGCGCTTGTTGATCTCCTCGGTGGCGGCGGGGAGGACCTTGTGCAGGTCGCCCACGACACCGAAGTCGACCAGCTCGAAGATCGGGGCCTCTTCGTCCTTGTTGACGGCCACGATCGTCTTCGAGGTCTGCATGCCGGCGCGGTGCTGGATCGCGCCGGAGATGCCGTTGGCGACGTACAGCTGCGGCGACACGGTCTTGCCGGTCTGGCCGACCTGGAAGCTGTGCGGCATCCAGCCGGAGTCGACGGCGGCACGCGAGGCACCGACCGCTGCGCCCAGCGCGTCGGCGAGACCCTCGATCGGCTCGAAGTCACCGCCGGTGCCGCGGCCACCGGAGACCACGATCGCGGCCTCGGTGAGCTCGGGACGACCGGTCGCCTTGCGCGGCTGCGAGGCCACGATCTGCGCGGTCTTGGCGGCGTCGGAGATGGTCGGGGAGAACTCCTCGACCGACCCGGCGCCGTCGGACTCCTCCGGCGCGGCGGAGTTCGGCTTCACCGTGATGATCGGGGTGCCCTTGGTGACCTTCGCGGTCACCGTGTAGTTGCCGGCGAAGACCGACTGGGTCGTCACCGGCCCCTCCTGCACGTCGACGGCGTCGGTGATCAGGCCAGACTCGAGCTTGATCGCCAGCCGTCCGGCGATCTCCTTGCCCTCCGCGGTGGAAGGGATCAGGATCGCGGCGGGCGACGCCTTCTCGGCGAGCTGCTGGAGCGCCTCCGCCTTCGGGGCCACCAGGTAGCCCTTGAGCGGCGCGTCGTCGACGACGTAGACCTTCTCGGCGCCGTACTTCTTGACCTTCTCGGTCGCCTCGGCGGCCTGGTCGGCCGGGCCGATGAAGACCGCGGACGGCTCGCCGAGCCGCTTCGCGATGGTCAGGAGCTCGTACGTCGGCTTGCGGACCGCGCCGTCGACGTGGTCGATGAGAACCAGGACTTCAGACATCAGCGATCAGCTCCTCAGATGAACTTCTTGGAGGCGAGGAACTCGGTCAGCGCCGTGGCGCCCGAGCCGTCCTCGTCGGTCACGATCTCGCCGGCGGTGCGCGGCGGGCGGGCCGTGGTGTCCTCCACCTCGGACCACGCGACCGACAGGCCGACCTGGTCCGCCTCGACCCCGATGTCGCCCAGCGACCAGGTCTCCATCGGCTTCTTCTTCGCCGCCATGATGCCCTTGAACGACGGGTAGCGGGCCTCGCCCGACTGGTCGGTGACCGACAGCACCAGCGGCATCGTGCCGCCGATGACCTCGGTGGCGGTGTCGCCGTCGCGCTTGATGCGGACCTGGTCCCCCTGGGTCTCGATGACCGAGGCCAGGGTGACCTGGGGCAGCCCCAGGCGCTCGGCGAGCATCGCCGGGACGACGCTGCCCGAGGCGTCGGTCGAGGCCATGCCGCACACGACCAGGTCGACCTTCTCCTCGGCTCCGATCTTCTCGACCGCCTTGGCGAGGACCAGCGAGGTGGCGACGTAGTCGGAGCCCGCGATCGCCTCGTCGGTCACGTGGACCGCCTTGTCGGCGCCCATCTGCAGGGCCTTGCGGACGGCGTCCACGGCCTTCTCCGGGCCGACGCAGAGAGCGGTCACGGTGACGTCGTCACCGTCGGCCTTCTCCTTGATCTGGAGCGCCTGCTCCACGGCGTACTCGTCGAGCTCCGACAGCAGGCCGTCGACGCCGACGCGGTCGACGGTGTTGTCCGACTCGAACTGCCGGTCGGCAGTGGCGTCGGGCACGTACTTCACACAGACAACAATGTTCATGGTGGTGTGGCCGTTACGGCCCCTCCTGTGCACTCGGTGTGTGTGGCGAGGTTACTAGCGAGTCACCAACCGCGGAACGGGTCGTCCCGGTGTGGTCGGTCACAGCGTCTGGTGGGTCACATCGGGGTATCAGGGACGCACGATGCGGTCGAGGATCCGGCCCACGACCAGCCACGCGATGGCGGCCAGACCCCAGTTGAACAGGGCGTTCTTGGTGTCCGCGTTCTTGCCCGTGAACTCCTTGATCCCGTCCTCGCGGGAGAAGACCTGGAGGTCGAGCTTGTCGGCGACGTCCAGGACGAACTTCACCAGGTCGTTGCTCTGGTTGGCGTCCAGGGCGATGAGCAGGGCCCCGACCGCCAGGAAGAGCGCGGCCAGCGCGCAGACCAGCCACAGGACGCGCGCCAGCTGCAGCCGGATCTTGGCGGCCGTGATCTTCTTGGTGGACTTCGACTCCACCTCGGCTCTGCGCTTCATCAACGCCCCTCGAACTCTGCCTTGCCGGGACCGTTCTCCACGAAGGATTGCATACCGGTCGTCCGGTCCTCCGTGGCGAACAGGGCGGCGAACTGCTGGCGCTCGATCTCCAGCCCGGTCTCGAGGTCGGTCTCCAGCCCGCGGTCGATGCACTCCTTCGCCGCACGCAGGGCGTACGTCGCGGCGCCGGCGAACTGCTTCGCCCACGCCAGGGCCTCGTCGTACACCGACTCGGCCGGGAACAGCCGGTCCACCAGCCCGATGGCGAGCGCCTCGTCGGCCTGCACGAAGCGGCCGGTGAAGATCAGGTCCTTGGCCTTGCTGGGGCCGACCAGCCGGGTCAGCCGCTGGGTGCCGCCGGCGCCGGGGATGATGCCGAGCAGCACCTCGGGCTGGCCCAGCACCGCGTTGTCGGCGGCGAACCGGACGTCGGCCGCGAGCGCCAGCTCGCAGCCCCCGCCGAGGGCGTAGCCGGTCACGGCGGCGACGACCGGCTTCGGGATCCGGGCGACCGCGGTGACCGAGGACTGCAGCGGGCCGGAGCGCTTGACCATGTCGGTGTACGACATGTCGGCCATCTCCTTGACGTCGTTGCCGGCCGCGAAGACCCGCTCACCGCCGTACACGACGACGGCCTTGACGTCGTCCCGCTCGGTGGCCTCGGCTGCAGCGGCCCGGATCTCCTCCTGGACCTGGATGCTGATCGCGTTCATCTTCGGCCGGTCCAGCCGGATCGTGCCCACGCCGTCGGCAACCTCGAGCCGCACGTATTCGCCCATCGGGTCGTCTCACCTCATCGCTCTGCTGTTCGTCGGGTTCGTCGGCGCGCTCGGTCGGCGGCCCACCGGCATTATTCACAGGGTGGACCGGCGGGCTGACCGCGTCCATCGTGAACAATGACTCAGGTGACACCGGGAATGTGGAGCCACCTCGGACAGACGGCCACCGTGTGGCCGGGCCGGAACTACCCCCTGGGGGCGTCCTGGTCGGACGAGTCGACCAACTTCGCGGTCTACGCACCCGCCGGCACGCAGGCCTGGGTCTGCCTCTTCGACGACGCGGACGTGGAGACCCGGTACCCGCTCACCGAGCGCTCGCTGGGCATCTGGCACGGCGCGCTGCCCGGCATCGCACCCGGCACCCGCTACGGCTACCGCGTCGACGGCCCGTGGCTGCCGAAGGAGGGGCTGCGGTTCAACCCGCACAAGCTGCTGCTCGACCCCTACGGGCAGGCGGTCTCCGGCGGCTTCACCCCGCACCCGGCGGTGTTCGGCTACGACCAGGATGACCCCGACGAGCGCAACCTGGAGGACTCCGCGCCGTACGTCCCCCGCAGCGTGGTGGTCAACGACGCCTTCGACTGGGGTGACGACACCCCGATGCGTCGCCGCTGGCGCGACACCGTCATCTACGAGATGCACGTCAAGGGCATGACCGCGCTCCACGACCGGGTCCCCGAGGAGCTCCGCGGCACGTACGCCGGGCTGGCGACCCCGGCGGTCACCGACTACCTGCGCGACCTGGGCGTGACCGCGGTCGAGCTGCTGCCCGTGCACCAGTTCGTCTCCGAGCCGGCGCTGGTCGCCCGGGGCACGTCGAACTACTGGGGCTACAACTCGATCGGGTACTTCGCCCCGCACCACGACTACTCCTCCTCCGGCGACCGCGGCGGCCAGGTCTCCGAGTTCAAGCGGATGGTCAAGGCGTTCCACGACGCCGGGCTCGAGGTCCTGCTGGACGTGGTCTACAACCACACCGCCGAGGCCGGCGCCGAGGGACCGACGCTGTCCTTCCGGGGCCTCGACGACCGGGGCTTCTACCGCCGGGTCCGGCCCGCGCGCGACAAGAAGTCCTCGGCGACCGCCTTCGACGACACCTACTGGGACGTCACCGGCTGCGGCAACACCGTCGACTCCTCCAACCCGCTGGCGCTGCGGATGATCCTGGACTCGCTGCGCTACTGGGTCACCGAGATGCACGTCGACGGGTTCCGGTTCGACCTGATGTCGGCGCTGACCCGCACCGGCTACGACATCGACATGCACTGCGCCCTGCTCACCGCCATCGGCCAGGACCCGATCCTGCGGCACGTGAAGCTCATCGCGGAGGCGTGGGACGCGTCGATGGACGGCTACCTGGTCGGGCGGATGCCGCCGCCGTGGGTGGAGTGGAACGACCAGTACCGCGACACGATCCGGGACTTCTGGCGCGGGCACTCCTCGGGGGTCCGCATGGTCGCGACCCGGCTGGCGGGCTCCTCGGACCTGTACGCCGACGACGGCCGGTCGGCGTACAACTCGGTGAACTTCGTGACCGCGCACGACGGCTTCACGCTGCGCGACCTCGTCTCCTACGACCACAAGCACAACGAGGACAACGGCGAGGACAACCGCGACGGCACCGACAACAACCGGTCCTGGAACCACGGCGCCGAGGGCGAGACCGACGACGAGGGGATCGTCGCGCTGCGCCGGCGCCAGGCGGCCAACCTGATGGCGACGCTGCTGCTGTCGAACGGCGTCCCGATGATCACCGCGGGCGACGAGCGCGGTCGCACGCAGCGCGGCAACAACAACGCCTACAGCCAGGACAACGAGATCTCCTGGATCGACTGGCGGCCCGACGACGCGTGGCTCGACGTCTACGAGATCACCAAGACCGCGCTCCGGCTGCGGCGCGAGCACCCGGCGCTGCGGCAGCGGCACTGGTTCGAGGGCCGGCCGGCGATCCGGGGCGGCCCGAAGGACCTGGCCTGGCTGCACCCGTCGGGGCGTGAGATGACCGCCGACGACTGGCACGACGAGCACCTGTCGGTGGTGTCGATGTTCGTCTCCGGCGCACCGCTGCGCTCCCCCGGTCCGCACGGCGAGCAGCAGGTGGACAAGTCCTTCCTGATCTACCTCAACTCCGGCTCCACGGCCGCGCACCTCGAGCTCCCCGAGCAGTCGTGGGTACGGGCCGGCGAGGTCGTGCTGTCCACGGACCTCGCGCTTCCCGTCGGGACCCCGGTCAAGGTCGGCGACCGGCTCTCCCTCGCCTCCCGCAGCGTCCTGGTGCTGCGCGAGACGTGATGCAAGCCTTCCCGGCGCCCGACACGCCCGTGCGCCTCGAGCCCTGGCTGGCCTCGGTCGGCACCGTCTTCGCCGAGATCCGCGGCCATGACTCGGGCTGCACGTCGTACGGCGTGGAGGTCGACGGCGCCCGGTGGTTCGTGAAGGCGGCGTACGGCGCCGACCGGGCACAGCTCGACGGCGCCCGCCACGTCCATGCCGTGCTCAACCACCCGGCCGTGGTGCCGCTGGTGGCCGACTTCGCGGTCGCCGACGACGGGGAGGCCGTGGTCTACCCGTGGCTGACCGGCGAGATCCTCAACGACCCGTTCGCCCCCGGTGCACTCCCCCACGCCGACCCCTGCTCGGCGCTCAACCGCTTCCGCGCCCTGCCGCTGCCGCGGGTGCTCGCGGCGTACGACGTCGTGCTCGACGCGCACCTGGCCGTGCGCGAGGCGGGCCTGGTCGCCGTCGACTTCTACGACGGTTGCCTGATGCACGACTTCGACACCGGCACGACCCGGCTGGTGGACCTGGACATGTACACCCCGCCGTACGTCCTCGCCCGCGACCGCCAGTTCGGCTCGAGCCGGTTCATGGCGCCCGAGGAGTGGCTGCGCGGGGCGACCGTCGACGCCCGGACCACGGTCTTCACGCTGGGCCGGACCGGCTTCCAGCTGCTGTGCGAGCCCGGCGGCGACGAGGCGACCTTCCGCGGCGACGACCGTCAGCGAGCGGTCCTCCAGCGCGCGACGGAGCCCGAGCCGGACGACCGGTTCCCCGACGTCGGCGCCCTGGTCGAGGCCTGGCGCGGCTGAGCGGGGCAGCGACGACGAAGGCCGGCCGGACCTGATGGTCCGACCGGCCTCGTGCGAACAACTGCGTCGACTCGCGACTACGGGAGCGCGACGACCCCCAGCTCGGCGGGCGAGGTGAGCAGGTCGTTGCGCGGGATCACGCGGACCGTGTACCCGAACGAGCCGCTGTGGTCGAGCACGACGTCACCGTCGAAGCGGTGGTGGCCGCCCTCGTAGCTCTCCGCCACGTGCAGGGAGTCGACGACGGTCTCGGTGAGCTCGTCCGCGCTGTCGATCCGGCCGTGCACCAGCTGCACGGCGACGTCCTCGGGCGAGAGGTCGCCGAGCGCCACGAACGCGCGGGCGCTCATCACGTCACCGACCTCGGGAGCGTCCGAGACGCCGCTGCTCTCGACGTGCTCGACATGCACACCGGACCAGCCGGTGCGGACCTTCTTCTTCCAGGCGGCCAGCTCGGTGGCGCCGTGGTAGTCGGAGTTCAGCTGACGCGCGATGCCGGCCGAGGGCGCGTAGAGCTGGCGGACGTAGTCGCGCACCATGCGGGTCGCCAGGACCTTCGGGCCCAGCGACTTCAGGGTGTGCCGCACCATCTCCAGCCAGCGCGTCGGCACGCCGTTGGTGTCGACGTCGTAGAACCGCGGCGCGATCTCGTGCTCGATCAGGTCGTAGAGCGCGTTCGCCTCGAGGTCGTCGCGGTGGTCGGGGTCCTCGACGCCGTCGGCGGACGGGATCGCCCAGCCGTTGTTGCCGTCGTACCACTCGTCCCACCAGCCGTCGAGGATCGAGAGGTTCAGGCCACCGTTGAGCGCGGCCTTCATGCCCGACGTGCCGCACGCCTCGTAGGGGCGCAGCGGGTTGTTGAGCCACACGTCGCAGCCGGGGTAGAGCGGCTGCGCCATCGCGATGTCGTAGTTCGGCAGGAAGACGATGCGGTGGCGGACCTCCGGGTCGTCGGCGAAGCGCACCATCTCCTGGATCAGCTTCTTGCCGCCGTCGTCGGCCGGGTGCGACTTGCCGGCGATGACGAGCTGCACCGGGCGCTCGGGGTCGAGCAGCAGCTTCTTGAGCCGGTCGGGGTGGCGCAGCATCAGCGTGAGGCGCTTGTACGACGGCACCCGGCGGGCGAACCCGATCGTGAGCACGTCGGGGTCGAGGGCGTTCTCGATCCAGCCGAGCTCGGCCTTCGCGGCACCACGCTTCTCCCACGAGCGGGCCAGTCGCTGGCGCGCGTCCTGGACCAGCCGCTCGACGCAGCTGGCGCTTGACCGCCCAGATGTCGGCACCCGGGATCTTGTCCACGGTGGCCAGGAAGCTGTCCGGCTCGGCGCTCTCGCGGTCCGCGCCGTGGGCGACGGCGAGGTCGAAGACCTCACGGGCCACCCAGGTCGGGGCGTGCACGCCGTTGGTGATCGAACCGATCGGCACCTCGGCCTCGTCGAAGGCCGGCCACAGGCCGTTGAACATGCCGCGGCTGACGTGGCCGTGCAGCAGGGACACGCCGTTGGCGCGCTGGGCGAGGCGGAAGCCCATCACGGCCATGTTGAACACCGAGGCGTCGCCACCGTGGTAGTCCTCGGTGCCGAGGGCCAGGATCCGCTCCACGGGGACACCGGGGGTCGCGCCGGCGTCGCTGAAGTACTGCTCGACGAGCGTGCGGGGGAACCGGTCGATGCCCGCGGGCACCGGGGTGTGGGTGGTGAAGACCGTGGAGGCGCGGCCGACCTCGAGCGCGGTGTCGAAGTCCAGCTTCGGGCCGCTCTCCTCGACGGTGAGCTCCCGGATCCGCTCGAGGCCGAGGAAGCCGGCGTGGCCCTCGTTGGTGTGGAAGACCTCCGGCGCGGGGGCGCCGGTGATGCGCGAGTAGGCGCGCAGCGCCCGGACCCCGCCGACGCCGAGGAGCAGCTCCTGGCGCAGGCGGTGCTCGCTGTTGCCGCCGTAGAGGCGGTCGGTCACGTCGCGGTAGTGGTCGGGGTTGCCCTCGACGTCGGAGTCGAGCAGCAGCAGCGGCACCCGACCGACGCTGGCGACCCAGATCTGCGCCAGCAGGTCCGGCCCGTCCGGCATCGCGATCGAGACCAGGGCGCGGGAGCCGTCCTGCTCGCGCAGCAGCGAGATCGGCAGCCCGTCGGGGTCGAGAACCGGGTAGGACTCCAGCTGCCAGCCCTCACGCGACAGCGCCTGCTCGAAGTAGCCGTGGCGGTAGAGGAGGCCGACGCCGGTGATCGGCACGCCGAGGTCGCTGGCGGCCTTGAGGTGGTCGCCGGCGAGGATGCCGAGGCCGCCGGAGTACTGCGGCAGGACGGCGGTGATGCCGAACTCCGGGGAGAAGTAGGCCACGGCCCGCGGACCCTCGGCCGCCTGACGGCGCTGGAACCAGCGGTCGCCGGTCAGGTACTGCTCGAGGTCGGCGCGGGCCTCGCCCAGCCGCTCGAGGAACGCCTGGTCGGCGGCCAGCTCCTCGAGCCGGGCCCGTCCGACCGCACCCAGGAGGGTGACGGGGTCGCGCCCCGTGGACTCCCACAGCACGGGGTCGACTGCCGCGAAGACGTCCTGCGTCTCCGGATGCCAGGACCACCTGAGGTTGCCGGCCAGGTCCCCCAGGGCGGCCAGGGCCGGAGGGAGGACGGGACGGACCGTGAATCGTCGAATCGCACGCACGAGAGGACGGTAGCGTGAATCCTTGGAACGATCCAAGGTTTCGCGGCCGCTCCCGCGTAACGGAGTGGTAACCCAGGCCGACATAACCAACCGCGCGCGGTCACGTTGTCAAGCGCATGACACCCACTCCCGCGCGCCGCGGCCGCCTGACAACGGCTGGCCTCGCCCTGCTGACCGCCACCCTGGTCCCCGGGCTCACGCAGATCCCCGCCCTCGCCTCCGAGTCCGCCGCGACGCAGGAGCCCGGGCTCGTCACCCCGGGCGACAGCCTGCCCGGGCTCTCCGACCTCGACGCCCGCGGCACCGCGCTGCCGACGTCCACCCAGCGTGAGGCGGTCTCGCAGCTCGGCGCGGTCGACGTGCGCTGGAACCAGTTCGGTACGCCGGCCTCCGTCCTCCCCGCGGACGGGACGCTGGCGAAGGCCACCTCGGCCGACCCGGTGGAGGCCGCCCGCGCCTGGCTGTCGCAGAACGCCGCGGCCTTCGGCCTCACCACCGACGACGTCGACGGCCTCGAGCTGGTCAACGACCAGCAGCTGGCCCAGAGCGATGCGCACGCCGTGCTCTTCCGCCAGACGTTCGGCGACCTGACGCCGGCGCTCGACAGCATGGTGACCGTGGGTGTCGCCGACGGTGAGATCGCCTACGCCTCCTCCTCGATCACCCCCCTCCGATCGGGCAGAGCGACGGGCACCCCGGCGGCCGCGACCCTCTCCCCCGTCGACGCCTGGGCCAAGGCCGCGGCGAACGTCGGCCGCGGGGTCGCCCCCGGTGTCCTCGCCGACGTGACGCCGAGCTCCTCCGCGGGGTGGACGCGCTTCTCGGTGCCGGGCTTCGCGCAGGAGCAGCAGGCCCGCCTGCGTGCGCTGGCGATGGCCGACGGCTCGGTGCGCCCCGTCTTCGAGACCAACGTCGTCGACGCCGAGAAGGGGTCGGCGTTCGCCTACACCCTGATGGTCGACGCGGTGGACGGCACGATCCTGCACCGGCAGAACCAGGCCGAGAACAACAACGACGCCTACCCGTTCCAGGGTGAGGTGACGGCCACGGACTGCGGGCCCAAGCACGAGTTCGAGCTGACCGACGGCAACACCAGGCGCATCGACGCGGTGGCCGCGATGGCCAACTCCGCGGACGACATCGTGGTGAAGCTCTTCGACCCGCAGGGCGGGCTGCTCGTCTCCGGTGACCTCGGCACCAGCCCCGAGACGGCGTCGTACACCGCGGACTCGATCCCCGCCGGCATCTACACGATGCAGGTCTGCCCGTACGCCGACCCGACCGCGCCGTTCACGCCCCCGGGCACCTACGTCGCGAGCGTGACCTCGAGCGACACCACGACGCCCGGTGCCGACAGCAACCTGCCGACCCCGCGGTGGCGCTACTTCGCCGCCAACCCGGCGCTGGACTGGTCCCCGAAGACGACGCCCGGCAACTCCGCGGTCGGCTGCTGGACGAAGATGAAGGGCTGCACCGTGCCGACCGGGCCCTTCCGCAACGTGGCGGCGCCGGGTCCCTGGGACGTCACGACGAAGACCGGACAGCCGAGCCTCACCACGGTCGGCAACAACGCCAACACGCACGAGGCGTGGGTCAGCCCGCTCAGCCCGGGCGGCACGGCACAGGCGCCGGTCTCGCCCACCCGTGAGTACACCGAGAAGTTCACCGACGCCTGGAACAACTCCCAGTGCGACCCGACCCAGCTGCACCCCGGCGGCAACGACATCAACCAGGTCGTGACCAACCTGTTCGTCGCCCACAACCGGATGCACGACTACTCCTACTACCTCGGCTTCACCGAGGCGAACTACAACCTCCAGCAGGACAACCTGGGCCGGGGTGGTGTCGCGAACGACTCCGAGACCGGCAACGCGCAGGCCGGCGCCCTGACCGGCGGCCAGCCGTCGTACCTCGGCCGTGACAACGCCAACCAGATCACGCTGCAGGACGGCACCCCCGGCATCACCAACCAGTACCTCTTCCAGCCGATCGCCGGTGCGTTCTACTCCCCCTGCGTCGACGGCGGCCTGGACATGAGCGTGGTGGGCCACGAGTACACCCACGCGATCAGCAACCGGATGATCGGCGGGCCCGACGAGGGCATCACCTCCGAGCAGGGCGGGGCGATGGGCGAGTCCTGGGGCGACCTGACCGCGGGCGAGTACATGTTCAGCCACGGCTACTCGACCGGCGCCAACCCGTGGGTCGTCGGGCCCTACGCCACCGGGAACAAGGTGGCGGGCATCCGGGACTACGCGATCAACAAGAACCCGCTGAACTACTCCGACTACGGCTTCGACAGCACCGGTGTCGAGGTGCACGCGGACGGCGAGATCTGGAACGGCACCCAGTGGCAGGTGCGCCAGGCGCTGGTGAACAAGTGGAACGCGAAGTACCCGTACGCCGACAAGGCGCTGCAGCTGAGGTGCGCGCAGGCCGGGACGGTCCGCAGCCCGCTGCCGGCGAACCGCTGCCCGGGCAACCGCCGGTGGATCCAGCTGGTCTTCGACGCCTTCCTGCTCCAGCAGGGCGCGACGAACATGCTCGACGCGCGGGACGCCATGCTCGCCGCCGACAAGATGCGCTTCGGCGGCGCGGACCTCAAGGTCATGTGGGACGCGTTCGCCAAGCGGGGCATGGGCAAGGGCGCCTCGACGCCCAACTCCGACTCGGGCGACCCGACGCCCAGCTTCGCCTCGCCGAAGTCCCGGAACGCCACGGTGCGGTTCGAGGCGCCCGGCGCCGGCAAGGTGTACGTCGGCCGGTACGAGGCGCGGGCCACCCCGGTGGCCGACACCTCGGCGAAGACGAAGCTGGGCAACGTCGTCCACCTCGTCCCGGGGCGGCACCAGCTGCTCTTCGCGTCCGCGAAGCGGGGCTTCAAGCGGTTCGTGGTGACCGTGCGACCGGGCCAGCACCGGACCGTGCGCGTGCACGCACCGAAGAACCTGGCGGCCGGCACGGGCGGCGCCAAGGTGATCGGCGCCAGTGAGGGCTCGCTGAACCCGAAGCAGCTGATCGACGGCACCGAGAACACCAACTGGGGCGGCGTCAGCTCCAGCAACGTGGACGCGACGCGCCCGTTCGTGGCCGTCGACCTGGCCGGCCGGGTCCACAAGATCCGCCGGGTCCAGGTCAGCGCCATGCTGAACCCGGCGCCGTCGAGCGGCAGCGAGGTCCCCCTGGCCGCCGACCCCGACTCCGGGTCCCGGTTCACGGCGCTGCGCCAGTTCGCGCTCGAGGCCTGCGTGAAGCACTGCGCCTCGGCCAAGGCCACCTGGAAGCGGTTCTACACCTCGAGGGCCGGCGCCTTCCCGGCGATGCGCCCCCGGCCGGTCGCGCCGAACCTGGTCCTGCGCTCGTTCAAGGTCCCCGTGACCCGAGCGGCAGCGATCCGGTTCGTCGCGCTGGAGAACCAGTGCACCGGCTTCGCCGGCTACGCCGGGGAGCAGGACGCCGACCCGACCAACGACACCGACTGCAAGTCGGCCTCCGACCGGGGCTCGATCGTGCACGCGGCAGAGCTGCAGGTGTACTGACGCCACACAACGGGCACGTGTGACCAACGGGTGGGCTCTCTCGGCGGAGTCCACCCGTTGGTCGCTCCCCCCAGTTCCCGGCCCACGCAGCCCCGGCTCACTCAGCCCCCGGCTTGCGCGCTCCGGGGCGATTCGAAAGTGTGGTGGCATGGTCGGTCGTATCCCCGTCATGAATGTCATGCCCGTTGTCGATCTCGGTCGTCAGCCGGCCAAGGCGACCGTCGACGAGCCGTTCCCGGTGTCGGCGACGGTCTTCCGCGAGGGCCACGACAAGCTCGGCGCCGAGGTGGTCCTGACCGGCCCCGACGGCCGACGCCGCCCCCCGGTCCGCATGGTCAAGCACCCCGAGGTCCCCGACCGGTACGACGTGTGGGTCACCCCCGACGCACCCGGGGCGTGGACGTTCGAGGTGCAGGCCTGGTCCGACCCGCTGGCGACCTGGGAGCACGCCGCCGGTCTCAAGATCCCCGCCGGCGTGGACGTCGAGCTCATGTTCACCGAGGGTCGGCTGCTGCTCGAGCGGGTCCGCGAGGACCTCGACAAGGCCGACCGGCACGGGCACGGCATCCTCGAGGGCGCGATCGAGGCGGCCGCCGACGAGCAGCGTCCGGTCGGCGCCCGCCTCGCGGCGCTCCAGGCCCCCGAGCTCCTCGCCCTGCTCGAGGCCAACCCGTTGCGCGAGCTGGTCACCGTCGAGGGCCCCTACCCGGCGTACGCCGACCGCACCCGCGCGCTCTACGGCAGCTGGTACGAGTTCTTCCCGCGGTCCGAGGGCGCTCACCGGGACCCCGAGACCGGCAGGGTCATCAGCGGCAACTTCCAGACCGCCGCCAAGCGCCTCGACGCCGTGGCCGCCATGGGCTTCGACGTCATCTACCTGCCACCGGTCCACCCGATCGGCGAGGTCAACCGCAAGGGCCCGAACAACACCCTCACCCCCGGCCCCGACGACACCGGCTCGCCGTGGGCCATCGGGTCCAAGGACGGTGGCCACGACGCGATCCACCCCGACCTGGGGACCTTCGAGGACTTCGACGCCTTCGTGGCGCACGCCCACGAGCTCGGCCTCGAGGTGGCGCTCGACCTGGCCCTCCAGGTGGCGCCGGACCACCCGTGGGTGACCAGCCACCCCGAGTGGTTCACCACCCGCGCCGACGGCACCATCGCCTACGCGGAGAACCCGCCGAAGAAGTACCAGGACATCTACCCGGTCAACTTCGACAACGACCCGATCGGCATCTGCCGCGAGGTGCTCCGCGTCGTCCGGCTCTGGATGTCCCACGGCGTGCGGATCTTCCGGGTCGACAACCCGCACACCAAGCCGGTGGCGTTCTGGGAGTGGCTGCTCAAGGAGATCCGGCGCACCGACCCCGACGTGCTGTTCCTCTCCGAGGCGTTCACCCGGCCGGCGATGATGCACGGCCTCGGCGCGATCGGCTTCCACCAGTCCTACACGTACTTCACCTGGCGCAACGCCAAGTGGGAGCTCGAGGAGTACCTCCGCGAGCTGTCGACGGAGTCCGACCACCTGATGCGGCCGAACTTCTTCGTCAACACCCCCGACATCCTGCACGCCTACCTGCAGTACGGCGGCCCCGCGGCGTTCAAGATCCGCGCCGCCATCGCGGCGACCGGCTCGCCGAGCTGGGGCGTCTACGCGGGCTACGAGCTCTTCGAGCACGTGGCGGTCAAGCCGGGCAGCGAGGAGTACCTCGACTCGGAGAAGTACCAGATCCGCCTCCGGGACTGGGACGCCGCCGAGCGCGAGGGCCGCACCCTCGCGCCGTACCTCACCCGCCTCAACGAGATCCGCCGCGCGCACCCGTCGCTGCAGCTGCTGCGCAACGTGCACGTCCACCACAGCGACGACGAGAACATCCTGGTGTTCAGCAAGAGCGCGAGGAGCACGACCGGCGGCGAGGACGACGTCGTGATCGTGGTCGTCAACGTCGACCCGCACGCCACCCGCGAGACCATGGTCCACCTCGACCTCCCCGCCCTCGGCCTGTCGTGGGGTGACTCCTTCGTCGTCCACGACGAGATCACCCACGAGGACTGGAGCTGGGGCCAGCACAACTACGTGCGGCTCGACCCGTCGCACGAACCCGCGCACATCCTGACTGTGAGGAGCCCCCGTTGACGGACGTCTCGAGCGAGGTCTCGGCAAGCTCGACCCCCGAGGTGGTGACGACCAGCGACACCGAGGCGGACCCGTTCCCCGACAATGTCGGCAGCACGCCCGACTGGTTCAAGACCGCGGTCTTCTACGAGGTGCTGGTCCGGTCCTTCCGGGACTCCAACGGCGACGGGACCGGCGACTTCAAGGGCCTCACCGAGAAGCTGGACTACCTCCAGTGGCTCGGGGTCGACTGCCTGTGGATCCCGCCGTTCTTCACCTCACCGCTGCGCGACGGCGGGTACGACGTGGCGGACTACACGAACATCCTCCCCGAGTGCGGCACGGTCGAGGACTTCCACCACTTCCTCGACGAGGCGCACAAGCGCGACATCCGCGTGATCATCGACTTCGTCATGAACCACACCAGTGACCAGCACCCGTGGTTCCAGGCCAGCCGGGAGGACCCCGACGGGCCGTTCGGCGACTTCTACGTGTGGTCCGACAGCGACGAGCTCTACCAGGAAGCGCGGATCATCTTCGTCGACACCGAGCCGTCGAACTGGACCTGGGACCCGGTGCGCCAGCAGTACTACTGGCACCGGTTCTTCTCCCACCAGCCGGACCTCAACTTCGACAACCCGCGGGTCCACGAGGCCATGCTGGACGCGATCTCGTTCTGGTTCGACATGGGCCTCGACGGCTTCCGCCTCGACGCCGTGCCGTACCTGTACGAGCGCCCCGGCACCAACGGCGAGAACCTCCCCGAGACCCACGAGTTCCTGAGGAAGGTCCGCAAGTTCGTCGACGACCAGTACCCCGGCAAGGTCCTCCTCGCGGAGGCCAACCAGTGGCCCGCCGACGTCGTCGACTACTTCGGCGACTTCGAGTCCGGGGGCGACGAGTGCCACATGTGCTTCCACTTCCCGGTGATGCCGCGCATCTTCATGGCCGTCCGCCGCGAGTCGCGCTTCCCGATCTCGGAGATCCTGGAGCAGACGCCGCCGATCCCGCACGGCTGCCAGTGGGGCATCTTCCTGCGCAACCACGACGAGCTCACGCTGGAGATGGTGAGCGACGAGGACCGCGACTACATGTGGGGCGAGTACGCCAAGGACCCCCGCATGAAGGCCAACATCGGCATCCGCCGGCGGCTGGCGCCGCTGCTCGACAACGACATCAACCAGATCGAGCTGTTCACGGCCCTGCTGCTGTCGCTGCCCGGCTCCCCGGTCCTCTACTACGGCGACGAGATCGGGATGGGCGACAACATCTGGCTCGGTGACCGCGACGGTGTCCGCACCCCGATGCAGTGGACGCCCGACCGCAACGCGGGCTTCTCCTCGGCGACGCCGGGCAAGCTGCACCTGCCGGCGATCCAGGACCCGGTCTACGGCTACCAGAGCGTGAACGTCGAGGCACAGCTGGAGAACTCCTCCTCGCTGCTGCACTGGACCCGCCGGATGATCCAGGCGCGACGCCGCCACCAGGCGTTCGGTCTCGGCTCCTTCGTCGACCTCGGCGGCTCGAACCCCACGGTGCTGTCCTACGCCCGCGAGCACGAGGGCGACGACGGCCGGCGCGACATCATCGTGTGCGTCAACAACCTGTCCCGCTTCCCGCAGCCGGTCGAGCTCGACCTGCGCCGCTGGGAGGGCATGGTCCCGGTCGAGCTGCTCGGGGGCGTCCCGTTCCCGGCGATCGGCGAGCTGCCGTATCTCCTGACGCTCGGTGGGTACGGCTTCTACTGGTTCCGCCTGACCGCGCCCGACACCGACGAGGGGATCACCCAGTGACCGACCCGCTCGAGCTCCTCCAGCCGTTCATCGAGCAGTCCCGGTGGTTCGGAGGCAAGGGGCGTGCGTTCACGATCACCGGCGTCCGCCGCCTCGGGGAGGTGCCCGGGCACGTCGCCGACGGCCCCCGGGTGGCCATCGACCTGGCCACGCTGGCCTACCAGGACGGCGGCGAGGACGAGTACTACCAGGTGCCGCTCGCGTTCTACCCCGAGCCGCAGGCGCGGCTCGAGCACGCCTACGTCGGGGAGTGGGCCGACGAGGACTTCGGCACCAGCCACGTCTACGACGCGGTCCACGACCGGGAGGCGATGGCGTGCTGGCTGCGCTCCTTCGCCGCCCCGCCCGAGGGGCTGGCGCTGTCCTTCCGCCGGCTCCCCGGGCACGAGCTGGACCTGGACACGCACTCGACGCTCTTCAGCGGCGAGCAGTCGAACTCGTCGGTCGCCTTCGGTGAGGACTCGCTGCTCAAGGTCTTCCGCAAGATCACCCCCGGCGCGAACCCCGACATCGCGATCCACGAGGTGCTGACCCGTGCCGGTTCGGACCACGTCGCCGCGCTCTACGGCTGGGTCGAGTGCCCGGCCCTGCGGCAGGAGGGCGAGAACGGCGACGCCGTGCTCCAGCTGGCGATGCTCCAGCAGTTCCTGCGCACGGCCACCGACGGCTGGGACCTCGCGCTGGCCAGCGTCCGCAACCTCTTCGCGGAGGCCGACCTGCACGCCGACGAGGTCGGCGGCGACTTCGCCGCGGAGGCCGCCCGGCTCGGGGAGGCGCTGGCCGAGACCCATCACACCCTGGCCGAGCACTTCGCCGTCGAGGAGCGTGCCACGGACGACCTGGGTGCCCTGGCGGCCGCGATGAACAAGCGGCTCGACGCCGCGCTGGACGTCGTGCCCGACCTCGCCGAGCACGCCGACGACCTGCGCCGGGTCTACGCCGTGCTGAGCGGCCTGCCCGGCGTACGGGTGCAGCGGATCCACGGCGACCTGCACCTGGGCCAGACCCTGCGCACGGTGCGGGGCTGGAAGATCGTCGACTTCGAGGGTGAGCCCGCCAAGCCGCTGTCCGAGCGGGCCCTGCCCGACTCACCCTGGCGCGACGTCGCCGGGATGCTGCGGTCCTTCGACTACGCCCCGCGGGTCGTGGAGCGCACCTGGGGCGAGGACCAGGAGGGCGCCATCGAGCAGCGCGCCTACCGCGCCGCCGAGTGGTCGGCCCGCAACCGGGATGCTTTCCTGTCCGCCTACGCCGGCCGCGACCTGACGCCCGAGGAGCAGACGCTGCTCGAGGCGTACGTCGCGGACAAGGCGGTCTACGAGACCGTGTACGAAACACGCAACCGTCCGACCTGGGTGGGGATCCCACTCGCGGCCGTGGCGAGGATCGGAGTGTCATGACCAGCACACCCACCGTCAAGCCCGTTCCGGTCGAGGAGCTCGACCAGATCGTCCGTGGCGAGCACGGACACCCGCACGCCGTGCTGGGGGCACACCCCCACGAGGGCGGGGTCACGGTGCGGGTCCTGAAGCCGCTCGCGTCCCGGGTGGTCGTCCTGCACGACGCGACCGAGACCGACCTCAGCCACGAGCACGAGGGGATCTGGGTCGGCGTCCTCCCCGTCACGGAGGTCCCCGACTACCGGATCTCGGTCGCCTACGGCGGCGAGCCGACCGTCCTCGACGACCCCTACCGGTTCCTGCCCACGCTGGGCGAGGTCGACCTGCACCTGATCAACGAGGGCCGCCACGAGCAGCTCTGGGACGTCCTCGGCGCCCACGTGCACCACTACGAGACCCCGCTGGGCGAGAAGATCAGCGGCACCTCGTTCGCCGTCTGGGCGCCCTCGGCCCGCGGCGTACGGGTCAAGGCGTCCTTCAACAGCTGGGACGGCCGCGAGCACCCGATGCGGCAGCTCGGCACGTCCGGCGTCTGGGAGCTGTTCGTCCCGGGTGCCGGCAACGGCACCGGCTACAAGTTCCTGATCCTCGGCACCGACGGCGAGTGGCGCGAGAAGGCCGACCCGATGGCCTTCCACACCGAGGTGCCGCCGGCCACGTCGTCGGTGGTGTTCGAGTCGTCGTACACCTGGGGCGACGAGGAGTGGATGACCTCCCGGGCCGGCAGGCAGCCGGTCGACGAGGCCATGTCGGTCTACGAGGTCCACCTCGGCTCGTGGAAGAAGCACCACGGCGGCGGTCTCTACTCGTACGCCGACCTCGCCGACCACCTGGTCCCCTACGTCACCGACCTGGGCTTCACCCACGTCGAGTTCATGCCGGTGATGGAGCACCCGTTCGGCGGCTCGTGGGGCTACCAGGTCACGTCGTACTTCGCCCCGACCGCGCGCTTCGGCGACCCCGACGGGTTCCGGTACCTCGTCGACCGTCTCCACCAGGCCGGGATCGGCGTCATCGTCGACTGGGTCCCCGCCCACTTCCCCAAGGACGAGTTCGCGCTCTCCCGCTTCGACGGCACGCCCCTCTACGAGGACCCGAACCCGTCGCGCGGCGAGCACCCGGACTGGGGCACCTACGTCTTCAACTTCGGCCGCCGCGAGGTGCGGAACTTCCTGGTCGCCAACGCGCTCTACTGGCTCGAGGAGTTCCACATCGACGGGCTGCGCGTGGACGCGGTCGCGTCGATGCTCTACCTCGACTACTCCCGCGAGCCGGGCGAGTGGACGCCCAACGTGCACGGAGGGCGGGAGAACCTCGAGGCCGTCCAGTTCCTCCAGGAGATGAACGGCACGGTCTACAAGCGGGTGCCCGGCGCGATCACCATCGCCGAGGAGTCCACCTCCTGGGAGGGCGTCACCCGCGCCACCTCGGACGGCGGCCTGGGCTTCGGCTTCAAGTGGAACATGGGCTGGATGCACGACTCGCTGGGCTACATGCAGCACGAGCCGGTGCACCGGTCCTACCACCACGGCGAGATGACCTTCTCGCTCGTCTACGCGTGGTCGGAGAACTACGTGCTGCCGATCAGCCACGACGAGGTCGTGCACGGCAAGGGCTCCCTGCTGCGCAAGATGCCGGGCGACCGGTGGCAGCAGCTGGCCAACCTGCGCGCCTACCTCGGCTTCATGTGGGCGCACCCCGGCAAGCAGCTGCTGTTCATGGGCGCCGAGATGGGCCAGGAGTCGGAGTGGGCCGAGGCCCGCGAGCTCGACTGGTGGCTCCTCGACCACCCCGAGCACCGGGGCGTCCAGTCGCTGGTGCGCGACCTCAACCGGGTGTACGCCGACACCCCGGCCGCCTGGCAGCGCGACAACGACCCCGGCACGTTCCAGTGGATCGACGCCAACGACGCCGGACGCAACGTGTTCTCCTTCATCCGGCGCGGCGGCACCGGCCCGGAGCCAGGCCACCCCCGATCTGGCCACCCCCGAACTGGCCACCCCTGAACTGGTCTGCGTGGCCAACTTCGCCGCCGTCCCGCACGAGGGCTACCGGCTCGGGCTGCCGCAGGCGGGCGTGTGGGACGAGGTCCTCAACACCGACGCCGAGTCCTACACCGGCTCCGGGGTCGGCAACATGGGCTCGGTCACCGCGGTCGAGGGCGACTGGTCCGGCCAGCCGGCGTACGCCGACATCGTGGTGCCGCCGCTGGCCACGGTGTGGCTCAGGCGCCGGGGGTGAGTCGGGCGGCTGTGCTGGTGCCACCGCTTTATCAAGGTATGTAGCCAGGCTCCCGCTTCCCACGACGGATACAGCGTGGGAGGCGTCGGTTCACCTACATACCTTGGGAAAGCTGGTGCGCTGCGTCCCTGCCACCGAGTGTCCACAGCTCGGCTACGCCGACGTGTCGTCCACAAACCAGCAGGCGACCCGCCCGGGAGGTGCCCGCGCCGTGGCCTACTGCCGGTCATGGACATCTTGCGGATCCTCCACGACCAGCACGGCTTCTTCACCCGCGCCGATGCGCGGGAGGCGGGGCACGACGACAAGGCGATCGCCGCTGCGAGGAGAGCCGGGTTGTGGACCCGCTTCCGACACGGCTCCTACTCACTGACTGAAGTGTGCGAGTCACCCACCACCGTGTCCACCGTCGCCGACGGGATCGCGCGCATCGAGTGGGTCCCCGAGCTGCACGACGAGGGGCTCTCCGCGGCGATCGACGTCGTACGCCGTGAGGTCGAGGCCGCGCTCGTCGCGCACCCCCGGGTGGAGGCCCTGGTCGCGCCCGACGACGAGCTGGCCCAGCGGGTGGCCACCTGGTCCGGGCTGCGCCGCGAGGGGGTGATGCGCGGGGTCACGGTGGACGGCGAGACGGTCGACCGGATCGTCTACGCACGGCTGGCCACCGACGCACCCGCGCACGAGCCCGACGGGTTCCGGGCGCTGCTCAACTCGTTCCTCCCCCGCAAGCGCGCGATCAGCCAGATGCTGATCCGCGACTCCGAGGCGCGGGTGCTGCTGTGCCAGCTGACCTACAAGCAGGACTGGGACCTGCCGGGCGGCGTGGTCGAGGTGGGCGAGTCCCCGCAGCTCGCGGTGGCCCGCGAGGTCGAGGAGGAGCTGGGCCTCGCGATCGAGGCGGGCGCCCTGCTGCTCACCGACTGGCTGCCGCCGTGGGGCGGCTGGGACGACGCGCTGTGCCTGGTCTTCGACGGCGGCACGCACGAGACCGCGATCCTCGAACGGGTGGTCAAGGAGACCCGGGAGATCCGGTCCGCCGAGTTCTGCACGCCGGAGCAGGTCGAGAAGCGGTGCGCGGACTTCACCGCGCGGCGGGTCCGCGCCGCTCTGGACCAGCTCGACCGGGGCGGCGGCACCACGGCGGCGTACACCGAATCCGGGATCTGAACCCGCTGGGCCCTGCCCATCGCGCGCGAAACGGGGTACCAATGCCCTGTGACCACCTACGTCTTCGACTTCGCACAGGGGAACAAGGACCAGAAGGACCTGCTCGGCGGCAAGGGTGCCAACCTCGCCGAGATGACCAACCTCGGTCTGCCGGTCCCGCCCGGGTTCACGATCACCACCGAGGCCTGCCGTGCCTACCTCGAGCACGGCAGCGAGCCCGACGACCTGGCTGCGGAGGTGAGCGAGCACCTGGCGCGCCTCGAGGAGGCGATGGGACGAGGCCTCGGCGACCCCGCCGACCCGCTGCTCGTGTCGGTGCGCTCCGGGGCGAAGCACTCGATGCCCGGGATGATGGACACCGTCCTCAACATCGGGCTGAACGACGAGTCGGTGCACGGCCTGGCCGCGCAGAGCGACGACGAGCGCTTCGCGATGGACTCCTACCGCCGGCTGCTGCAGATGTTCGGCTCGACGGTGCTGGGCATCGAGGACGAGGTGTTCTCGAGCGAGCTGGACGAGCTGAAGCGACGCAAGGACACCACCGCCGACCTCGACCTCGACGTGGACGACCTCCGCGAGCTGGTCACGGCGTTCAAGAAGGCCATCGAGGAGCACGCCGGCCGGCCGTTCCCGCAGGACCCGCGTGAGCAGATGGACCTCGCGGTCCGCGCGGTCTTCGACTCCTGGAACACCGACCGTGCGGTGCTCTACCGCCGCCAGGAGCAGATCGCCGAGGACGGCGGCACCGCGGTCAACATCCAGGCGATGGTGTTCGGCAACCGCGGGATGACCTCCGGCTCGGGTGTCGCGTTCACCCGGGACCCGGCGTCCGGTGCCCAGGGCGTGTACGGCGACTACCTGCAGAACGCGCAGGGCGAGGACGTGGTGGCGGGCATCCGCAACACGGTGTCGCTGGCCGACCTCGGCGAGATCGACCGGAAGTCCCACGACGAGCTCCTCGAGATCATGCAGACCCTCGAGGAGCACTACCGCGACATGTGCGACATCGAGTTCACCATCGAGCTGGGCAAGCTCTGGATGCTGCAGACCCGGGTCGGCAAGCGGACCCCGGAGGCGGCGTTCCGGATCGCGGTGGACATGGTCGACGAGGGGCTCATCGACCTCGACGAGGCGCTCCGCCGGGTCGGCGGAGCGCAGCTGGCCCAGCTGATGTTCCCGCGGTTCGACGAGAGCGCCGAGCGCACGCTGCTGGCCAAGGGCATGAACGCCTCGCCCGGCGCGGCGGTCGGCAAGGCGGTCTTCGACTGGGCGACCGCGGTCGAGTGGGCCGATCGCGGCGAGGACGTGATCCTGGTCCGCAAGGAGACCAGCCCCGACGACCTCCACGGCATGGTGGTCGCCAAGGGCATCCTCACCAGCCGGGGCGGCAAGACCTCGCACGCCGCGGTGGTGGCCCGCGGCATGGGGCGCACCTGCGTCTGCGGCGCGGAGGCGCTCGACGTCGACGTCCGGGAGGCACAGTTCACCGTTCGCGACGGCAAGACCATCCACGAGGGCGACGTCATCTCCATCGACGGGACCACCGGCGAGGTCTTCGACGGCGCCGTGCCGGTGGTCCCCTCGCACGTGGTGCAGTTCTTCGAGGGCGAGCAGGTGGACGACCCGGCGGTCACCGCGGTCGCCCGGCTGATGGAGCACGCGGACTCGAAGCGCAGGCTGCGGGTCCGCACCAACGCGGACACCGCCGAGGACGCCGCCCGCGCCCGTCGCTTCGGCGCCCAGGGCATCGGCCTGTGCCGGACCGAGCACATGTTCCTCGGCGAGCGCCGCCAGCTGGTGGAGGACCTCATCGTGGCCGACGACGAGGCCGGCCAGCGGAAGGCGCTCGACGCGCTGCTCCCCCAGCAGCGGCAGGACTTCATCGAGATCCTCGAGGCCATGGACGGGCTCCCGGTGACGATCCGGCTGATCGACCCGCCGCTGCACGAGTTCCTCCCCGACTTCACCGAGCTGTCCGTCGCGATGGCGCTGGCGGACACCCGCGGGCACCGCAAGAAGCGGCAGCGCAAGCTGCTCGAGGCCGTCCGGCGGCTGCACGAGCAGAACCCGATGCTCGGCCTGCGCGGCGTCCGCCTCGGCATCGTGATCCCTGGCCTGTTCACGATGCAGGCCCGGGCGATCCTCGAGGCCGCCGCGGCCCGGGTCAAGGAGGGCGGTGACCCGCGCCCGGAGATCATGATCCCCCTGGTCGCCTCGGTCCGCGAGTTCGAGATCGTCAAGCAACGGATCGTCGACGTGGCCCGCGAGGTGCGCGACGAGACCGGCGTCGACCTGTCGTTCATGATCGGCACGATGATCGAGCTGCCGCGGGCCGCGCTCACCGCCGACAAGATCGCCGCGGCCGCCGAGTTCTTCTCCTTCGGCACCAACGACCTCACGCAGATGACCTGGGGCTTCTCGCGCGACGACGTGGAGGCGGCGTTCTTCAGTGCCTACCTGGAGCAGGGCATCTTCCCGGTGTCGCCGTTCGAGTCCCTCGACACCGAGGGGGTGGGGTCACTCGTGCGGACCGCCGCGGCGCGGGGACGGGAGGCACGACCCGACCTGCACCTCGGCATCTGCGGCGAGCACGGCGGTGACCCCGCGTCGATCCACTTCTTCGACGAGGTGGGTCTGGACTACGTCTCCTGCTCGCCGTTCCGGGTGCCGGTCGCCCGCCTCGAGGCCGGCCGCTCCGCCCTGGACGCCGACTGAGGGGACGGTGACGGGGCGGCGAGCCTGCCGGGGAGGACGCAGCGCGACCAGCACCCCGGCCACCAGGACGAGCCCGCCGAGGGTCTCGGCCGCGTTGGGCCGCTGCCCGAGGAGGAGCCAGGCCGAGGCCATCGCGACAACCGGGGCGAGCAGCACCCACGGCACGACCGCGGACGACGGGTGGCGGGACAGCAGCGAGTTGAAGATGCCGTAGCCCACGAGCGAGGCCAGGCCCGCGGTGTACAGCGTCGAGACGGCCGCCTGCCAGGAGAAGGAACCGAGCGCCGAGGAGACCGCGTGCGGCCCGTCCAGCGCCAGGGACAGGCCCAGCAGCGGCACCGGGACGACCAGGGCCGACCACACCGTCAACGAGAGGCCGCCCGCCACCCCCGAGGCCCGGGACACGACGTTGCCGATCCCCCACGAGAGCGCACCCAGCAGGCACAGGACCAGCGCCGTCGCGCTGACGTGTCCACCGCGGCCGACCGCCACGACGACGAGTCCTGCCGAACCGAGGACGACGCCGGCCAGCTGCGCCCGGGTGGGACGCTCGCGGAGCACGCCGGCCGCGATCAGCACGGTGAAGATCACCTGGGCCTGCAGCACCAGCGCGGCCAGGCCCGGGGGCATGCCCGCGGCCATCGAGACGTAGAGGAACCCGAACTGGCCCAGGGACATGAACGCCCCGACCGCGGCGACCACCCGCCAGGGCGCGGCCGGGCGCGGCACCAGCAGCACCGCGGGGAGGACGACGGCGGTGAACCGGACCGCGGCGAACAGCAGCGGCGGCACCCCGTGCATCCCCCAGTCGATGACGACGAAGTTGAAGCCCCAGATCGCCGCCACCGCGGCCGCCAGCATCGAGTCCCGTCGGTTCACGCGGTCCAGCGTGCCGGATCATGACCATGCAGCACCAGCGAACGATCATGCACCCATCCATGTAGCATCGCTGCATGATCGACCTGCCGGCGCTCGCCTCGCTCCGTGCCGTCGCCACGCACGGCTCGGTGGTCGGGGCCGCCGAGGCGCTCGGCTACACCCCCAGCGCGGTGTCCCAGCAGGTCAAGCGGCTGGAGCGGCAGACCGGGCGTTCCGCTGCTCGAGCGCGTGGGCCGCGGCGTCATGCTCACCCGGCACGGCCGGCACCTCGTGGACGCGGGGTCGCGCCTGCTGACCGACCTCGAGGAGGTCGAGTCGGGCCTGCACCTGCAGGCAGGTGCGGTGGCCGGCCGGCTCCGGCTGACCGCCTTCTCGACGGCGATGCGCGGCCTGGTGGCGCCCGTCGTACGCCGTCTCCGCGACGAGCACCCCGACCTCACCCTGGCGCTCACCGAGCGCGAGCCCTGGGACACCATCGACCTCGTCGCCTCCGGTCAGGCCGACATCGGCGTGGTGCACAGCTGGGGCGACGTCTCGCTGGCCATCCCGGACCACCTCGCCACCACTCCCCTGGCCAGCGACGTCGCCGACGTGGTCGTCCCGCTCGACCACGCACTCGCCGGGCGTGCCCGCGTCAGCCCGCGCGACCTGGTCGACGAGGACTGGATCGCCACCCCCGAGGGCACCATCTGCCGCCAGTGGCTGACCCGGATGTACGACGGCACCGGCCGCCTGCCCCGGATCGCGCACACCTCGATGGAGTTCGACTCCCACCTCGCGCTGGTGCGGGCGGGGCTGGGCATCGCCCTGGTGCCGCGCCTGGGCCGTCAGCCCCTCGGCGACGGGCTGGTCGCCCTGCGCGCGCACGACCCGGTCCCGACCCGCGACATCGTCGCCGTCCACCGCCGCTCGATGACGGACTCCCCCGCCGTCAGCGCCGTGCTGACCGCCCTCGCGGGCTGAGAGATCAGAACAGCGCCGACGCCAGGTTCTGCCGACCGCGCAGCACGCGGGGGTCGTCGTTGCCGACGGCGCCGAAGAGGCCGACCAGGTGCTCACGGGCCTTGTTCCGGTCGTCGCCGGAGCTGCGGCGCACGAGCTCGACCAGGCGGTTGAACGCGTCGTCGACGTGGCCCCCCAGCATGTCGAGGTCGGCGACCATGGTCTGGGCGTCGACGTCGTCGGGGTCGGCCGCCGCGGCCTCGCGGGCCTTCTGGAGGTCGACGCCCTGGGTGCGCTGGAGCACCTGGGCCATCGCCAGCCCGGCCGCGGCCTCGGCATCGGCGGGGTTGGCGTCGACGAGCTTCTGGTACTCCGCGACCGCGCGGTCGATGTCCCCGTCACCGAGCGCCTCCTGGGCAGCGGCGTAGCGCGGGTCGACCTGCTCCTCCTCGCCCTCCGCGGCCGCCTCGGTCGGCGCGCCGGTGCGCGGCTGGTGACGCGCGGTGATCCCCTGCGCGGTCAGCTGCTGCATCACCTGGGTCAGCGCCGTGCGCAGCTCCTCGAGCGGCAGCACGTCCTGCAGCAGCGGGGCCGGGCGGCCGTCGATGACGGCGACGACGAGCGGGATCGAGGGGATCTGCATCGCCTGCGCGATGGCCGGCGCCGCGTCGATGTCGACGAGGCCCGCGAGGAAGCGCCCCTCGAACTCCGCGGACAGCGTCTGCAGGTCGTCGGCGAGCTGGCCGCTCTCGGGCATCCGGGTGCGCGAGTAGAACACCAGGATCACCGGCGCGGTCATCGACGCCTCGATGGTCGCCTGGAAGTTCTGCTCGGAGATGTCCACGGCGTACGGCGACCCCGAGGCGTCGCCGCCAGCCCCCGCGGCAGCGCCTCCGGCCGCGGCACCCGCGGGACCGGCGGGTGCACCACCGGACGCCGGTGCTGCGGGCCGCTTGAGGGCCGAGAGGTCGATCGCTCCGGGACGGCTGAACGGCTGCTGCGTCATGCGGCCAATCCTAGAGAGCGCCGGCCAGCCCCAGCGCCACGGCCTCCTCCCACAGCTCCTCGCGCACGCTCGGGTGGGCGGCGTTCTCGATGATCTGCCGCGCCTGCTCCCGCTGGTCGCGGCCGAACACCTCCGCCGTGCCCTGCTCGGTGACGATCGCACTCATCTGGAAGGAGGTCACCGGTTCGTCCACCAGCGGCACCACCGTCGAGCAGTCCGCCTTGGGGTGCCAGGACCTCAGCGCGATCAGCGCCTGGCCGCCGATGCTGTGCAGGGCGCCGACGATGAAGTCCGTCTGCCCGCCGAAGCCGGAGTGGATGCGGGTCCGGATCCGCGAGGCGTTGGCCTGGCCGAACAGGTCGACCTGGAGCGCGGTGTTGACGCTGACCATGGCCCGGTTGGCCGCGATCCGGGCGGGGTCGTTGGTCACCTCGGTGCGGACCATCTCGACCCGCTCGTTGCCGTCGACCCAGGCGAGGAGCTCGGGCGACCCGAACAGGAAGGACGAGCGGATCGGCACCTCCCGGTCGAGGGCGCCGGCGCGCTCCAGCGCGAGCACGCTGTCGGAGAACATCTCGGTCCAGATCCGTAGCCCGCGGCGGCCGACCAGCCCGTGCATGGTGGCGTCGGGCACCGCGCCGATGCCGGCCTGCAGCGTGGCCCCGTCGGCGACCCGTCCCGCGACCAGGCTGCCGATCCGTGCGGACTTCTCGTCGATGGCGGCGACCGGGGCGTGCGCCAGCGGCTCGTCCGCCTCCACCATGACGTCGACGTCGTCCACGTCGAGCAGGGCGTCGCCGAAGGTCCACGGCATCTGCCGGTTCACCTGGGCCACGACCCGCCCACCGCGTCGTCGTACCGCGTCCAGCGCGGCCGGCAGCACGTTGACCTCGGTGCCGAGCGACACCCGGCCACCCCGCGGCGGCGTGGTGTGGACCAGCACCAGGTCCGGGACCAGCGAGGTCTCGAACAGCCTCGGCACCAGGGACAGCCGCGACGGCACGTAGCTCAGCCGCGGGCTGCGCCGCATCCCCGGACCGACGAACGACGTCTCCAGGACGACCCCGTCCCGGTCCGGCAGCCCGGGTTGCCCGTTGAGCGCCCACAGTCGGTACGACGGCAGCGCGGCGTCGAGCAGCCCGAGGGTGTGCCACGGCGTCGCGTGGTTCCCGGACACCACGACGCGCGGATCAGGCGGCAGTCCGGCCAGCAACCCGGCGAGGTTCACCCGGCGATTGGATCACACGGTGCTGTTCAGGTGCTGCCGATCAGAAGCGGGCCGGCTCGCGGTACTCGCCCCACTCGGCGCGCAGCGCGTCGCAGATCTCACCCAGCGTCGCCTCGGCGCGCACCGCCTCGAGCATCGCCTCGATCATGTTCTCGTCGGTGCGCGAGACCTCGACCATGCGCTCGACGGCAGCCTTGGCGGCCGCGGAGTCGCGCGACTCGCGGCGCCCGGCCAGCTCGCGGACCTGCTCGACCTCGACCTCGTGCGAGACCCGCAGGATCTCCAGGTCGTGGGTGACCGACTCCTCGTGGCAGTTGACGCCGACGATCCGCTTCTCGCCCTTCTCGAGGGCGGTCTGGTACTGGAAGGCCGCCTCGGCGATCTCCGACATGAACCAGCCCTCCTCGATGCCGCGCAGCAGGCCCCGCGTGATCGGCCACTCGGCCTGGTCGCCCGTGGCGCCCGTGGAGCGCCGCATCGTCTCGGCGAGCCGGTCGGTGTCGGCGTGGGTGAGGGTCGACCCGCCCATGGCCAGGATCTTGTCGAAGATCGCGTTGGCCTCGGCCTCGATCCTGTCGGTGAGCGCCTCGACGTACCACGAGCCACCGAGCGGGTCCGCGACGTTGACGACGCCGGTCTCCTCCATGATCACCTGCTGGGTGCGCAGCGCGATCTCGGCGGCCTGCTCGCTCGGCAGCGCGAGGGTCTCGTCGAGGGCGTTGGTGTGCAGCGAGTTGGTGCCGCCGAGCACGGCCGAGAGCGCCTCGATGCCCGTGCGGACGACGTTGTTGTAGGGCTGCTGGGCGGTCAGCGAGACGCCGGCGGTCTGGGTGTGGAACCGCAGCCACTGGGCCTTCTCGGTCTTCGCGCCGTAGACGTCGCGCATCCAGCGCGCCCAGATCCGGCGGGCCGCGCGGAACTTGGCGATCTCCTCGAAGAAGTCCACGTGGGCGTCGAAGAAGAAGGACAGGCCGGGCGCGAACACGTCCACGTCGAGGCCGCGGGAGAGCCCGAGCTCGACGTACCCGAACCCGTCGGCGAGCGTGAACGCCAGCTCCTGCGCGGCCGTCGAGCCGGCCTCCCGGATGTGGTAGCCGGAGACCGAGAGCGGCTTGTACGCCGGGATCTTCTCGGCGCAGTGCTCCATCAGGTCGCCGATCAGGCGCAGGTGCGGCTCGGGACCGAAGAGCCACTCCTTCTGGGCGATGTACTCCTTGAAGATGTCGGTCTGGAGCGTGCCGTTGAGGGTGCCGGTGTCGACGCCCGCGCGCTCGGCGGCCACCAGCATCATGCAGAAGACCGGGACGGCCGGACCGCTGATCGTCATCGAGGTGGTGACGTCGCCCAGGTCGATCCCGTCGAAGAGGACCTCCATGTCGGCCGCGCTGTCGACGGCCACGCCGCAGTGGCCGACCTCGCCGAGCGCCTTCGGGTCGTCGGAGTCACGCCCCATCAGCGTCGGCATGTCGAAGGCCACCGAGAGGCCGCCACCGCCGCGACCGAGGATCATCTTGTAGCGCTCGTTGGTCTGCTGCGCGTTGCCGAAGCCGGCGAACTGCCGGATCGTCCAGGTGCGGCCCCGGTAGCCGGTGGGGTAGAGCCCGCGGGTGAAGGGGAACTCGCCGGGCCACTCGGAGTCCTCGGTGCCGTACGCCGGCTCCACCTCCAGACCGCTGAGCGTCGTGAAGTCGACGTCCCGCACGCGGGACTTCTCGTAGCGGGACTGCCAGCGGGAGCGTGCGTCATCGGCCATGCCCCAAATAGTAGGACGCCCTACTAAATTCGTGAAGTCGTCAGCGGACCCATCGGTAGACCTGGCCGTCGCGCGCCTCCACCTCGGTCGGCGGCCGTGGCGTCGCGTGGCTCCGCAGGTGCTCGAGCCGAGGTGCTCGAGCACCCGGTTGCGCCCGCGCAGGCGCACGGTGCCGTCGGTCCACTGCACGTGGGGATGCAGCAGCGGCCGCGCCTCGCCCCACTCCCCCGCGTCGATCGCGGCCCACGCCGCTGCCGCGGGCTCCGGGAGCTCCGGCAGCTCGTGGAGCATGGCGGGCACGCACATCCGCCAGGCGTCGGTCACCAGCTCACGCATCTCGTCGGTGTCGAGCCGGCTGAGGTGTGCGCAGACCCACTGGTAGCGCAGGTCCCGCGGCGGCGGCAGGAAGAACGTCTCCGGGTCGGACGCCACCAGCCCGTCCCGCTCGGCCCTCGGGAACCCGAAGCCGACGTCCTGCTCGTCCTTCGAGAACGCCACGAACACGATCTGGCCGACCTTGAGCTTCCAGCGGCCGCCGACCATCCGCTCGTGGGCGCGGGGCAGCGCGAGGCCGACGCGGCGTACGTCGTCGGCGGTGGTCACACGCGACACCCTGCATCAGCGCACGGCGCCACTCAACGCCCCTGGGCATCTCACCGGGTCAGAAGTCGCCGGCGGCGTGCCGCACCGGCGCGAGCAGCGCGGACAGGGTGGTCAGCTCGGCCTCCGTGAGCGCACCGAGCGCGAAGTCCGCGCCGACGAGGTCCTGGGTGGCCTTCTCCACGAGGGCGCGGCCGGCGTCGGTGATCTCGGCCAGGACGGCCCGACCGTCCTCGGGGTGCGGCCGGCGTACGACGAGCCCGGAGGCCTCGAGCCGCTGCACGATCGAGGTGACCGAGGTCGGGTGGACCTGGAGGCGCTCCCCCATCTTCCCCAGCGGCAGCGAGCCGCGGGAGGAGAAGACCAGCAGCACCAGCGCCTCGTAGCGGGCGAAGGTGAGCCCGTGCGGCTTGAGGATCGCGTCGAGCCGGCCGATCACGAGCTGCTGGACCCGCATCAGCGAGGTGACCGCGTGCATGGCGGGCACCCCGGGCCAGCGCTGCCCCCACTGCCGGGCGGCCTCGTCGATCGGGTCGAAGGGCAGGCGCGACATGCGCGCACCCTATCCGGCCGGGAGGTCGGGGCCGGGCTAGTTCACGCGCTTCGGCCCCCGCAGGCCCGAGCGCTGCACCACCCGCTGGATCGCCAGGTCGCGCTGGTCGGGCCGCCCGACGTACCGGATGTCGCGCAGGCCCTGCTCCTGGGCGGCGGACTCGAACACGAAGTGCCCGAACCCCAGGATCCGTCCGTGCAGCGGCTTGATGACCGTGATGTCGAGGATCCGGTGGAGCGGCATCGTGGCGAGCGTCTGGGAGAGCACCCCGTGCACGCGGAACACCCGCATGTTGGTGATCACGAACCGGTCCTTGCGCTCGCGCGCCGCACCCCACGCCGCGTGGCCGAAGAGGCCGAGCGCGAGCACGAACGGCACGGTCGACAGCTGCACGGGCACCACCGAGGTCGCCCCCAGCATGAGCACCGCGAGCGCGGACTCGAGGAGCGGGATCGTGTACGCCGCCCAGTGGTGGTGCACCACGTCCACGATGACCTCACCCTCCTCGCGGAGGAGGTGCCGGCCGATGTCCAGGTCCGTCGGCCGCGACAGCCTCACCGACGCACGCTCCGTCTGACGGTGCACGGCTGTCCCACGCCGCTCAGCTCAGCTCACCGAAGAACCGGATCAGGCCGCGGAACACGACCGTGAGTGCGTCCCACGAACCGGAGAACAGCTCCCTGGCAGACACGGCGAAGCCGTGCGGGTCCTGGAACATCCAGAAGCCGAGGAACAGCACCAGCAGGACGAGGACGACCTTCTTGTTGTTCATCCCGAACAAAACTCCATCCACTACCCCCGACAGCACTGGTCCAGACGTGTCTAGCAGGGTCCCCGGACCGGTGGGGACAGGCGCGCCCGGCCCCTCCGAGATGCCCGCCGCATGGCATGTGACGTGCGCAACGTCAGGCGGCGCCCGCGCGTCCGAGCGCCCGGTAGCGCCAGCCCGCGTCCCGCCAGGTGCGTGCGTCGAGCACGTTCCGGGCGTCCACGACCGCCCTCGCCCCGACCACCCGGCCCAGCACCCGGGGGTCGATCCCCCGGAACTGGTCCCACTCCGTCAGCAGGGCCACGACCTGCGCACCGTCGGCCGCCTCGAGCGCGGTGCCCGCGAACTCCAGCTGCGGGTGCGAGCGCCGCGCGTTCTCCATCGCCTGCGGGTCGAAGACGACCACGTGGGCGCCCGCCTCGTGCAGCTGTGCGGCCACGTCGAGCGCGGGTGCGTCGCGGGTGTCGTCGGAGTGCGGCTTGAAGGCCGCGCCCAGCACGCACACGCGCACCCCGCGGAGGTCCCCACCGGCCTGCTCGCGCACCAGGTCGACGGTGCGGCGACGCCGGCGCTGGTTGATCGCGTCCACCTCGCGCAGGAACGAGACGCTCTGCCCGGTGCCGAGCTCCTCCGCCCGGTGGATGAACGCCCGGATGTCCTTGGGCAGGCAGCCGCCGCCGAACCCGAGGCCGGGCTTGAGGAACCGGCCGCCGATGCGGTCGTCGTACGCCAGCGCCGAGGCCAGGTCCGAGACGTCCGCGCCGGTCGTCTCGCACACCTCGGCCATGGCGTTGATGAAGGAGATCTTGGTCGCGAGGAACGAGTTCGCGGCGACCTTGACCAGCTCCGCCGTCGCGAGGTCGGTGACCACGGTCGGCACCCCGGCCTCCACCAGCGGCCGGAAGGAGTCCTCGAGCAGCCGCTGCGCCCGCTCCGAGCCCACTCCGAACACCAGCCGCGACGGGTGGAGGGTGTCCTCGATCGCGTGTCCCTCGCGGAGGAACTCGGGGTTCCACGCGAGCTCCACGTCGCTGCCGCACGGCGCGGCGGCCTGAAGGATCCCGTTCAACCGCTCGGCGGTGCCGACCGGCACCGTGGACTTGCCGACGACGAGGCAGGGCCGGAAGAGGTACGGCGCCAGCGAGCGCAGCACCCCCTCGACCTGGCTCAGGTCCGCGCCGAGCGAGCCGGGCAGCTGGGGGGTGCCGGTGCAGACGAAGTGGACGTCGCCGAAGGCAGCCACCTCGGCGATGTCGGTCGTGAAGCGCAGGCGTCCCGAGTCCAGGGCCTTGCGCAGCATCTCCGGGAGACCGGGCTCGTGGAAGGGGACCACGCCCGCGGCGAGGGCCTCGATCTTGGCGTGGTCGTTGTCCAGGGCCAGGACCTCGTAGCCGAGGACGGCCATGCAGATCGCGTGCGTGGCGCCGAGGTACCCGGTGCCGATGACGGTGAGACGGGGCTGGGCGATGGGCGGGATGACGGACATGTGGTCTCCTCCTCGAGGACGTCGTCACCACCGTGGGCGCGCCAGCCGACCGGCCGTCCGCTTTGTCCTGAAGGTCTCGTGAACGGGGGTCGAACGCCTCCCCGGCCCCTGGGACCCCGACCGGGCAGGTCGGACGCCGTTGCCACGACGTTCACGTCACGGACTCCGCCACATCTCCGGGCGCTCCTAGCCTCGCCGCGTGACCTCCCCCGAGCCCGGATCGTCCGAGACCCTCCGACTCGGCACCTACGGCGCCGTGCTGCTCCTCGTCGGCGGCCTGCTCGTCTCCCCGCTCCCGGCCTCCTGCTGGCTCGACCAGCTGGCGGCACGCGACTCCGTCACCGGACGGATGATCGGAATCGTCGCGGTCGGGGCGGGGCTCGCCGTGATGGCGGCGGCCTGGGTGCGGCTGTGGCGCGCGGCCGGTGCGGGGCTCGCGGACCTCGCGGTCGTACGCCGTGCCACGGCCGCGTGGTGCGCCCCGCTGCTGCTGGCGCCGCCGCTGTTCAGCCGGGACGGCTGGAGCTACGCGGCCCAGGGGGAGCTGACCCGGCTGGGGCTGTCGCCCTACGTGTGGGGCCCGGGCATCCTCCACGGCCCCATCGTGGAGGCGGTCGACCCACGCTGGATGACGACCCCGACGCCGTACGGCCCGCTCCCGCTGCTGTGGGGCGCCGGGGCGGCCGCGATCGTCGAGGATCCCTGGCTGCTGGTCGTCGCGCACCGGCTGCTCGCCCTCGCCGGCCTGCTGCTGCTCGCCTGGGCACTCCCCCGGCTCGCGGGGTGGACCGGGCGCGAGCCGGTCCTCGTCTCCGCGGTCGTGCTGCCCAGTCCCCTGGTGCTCGCGCACGGTGTCGGTGGGCTGCACAACGACCTCGTCATGGTGGGCCTGGCCGCCGCCGCGCTGGTGGTGGCCGCCGAGCGTGGCTGGCTGCCGGGCGCCGTGGTCGGGGGCCTGGCGGCCGCGGTCAAGGTGCCCGGTGGCCTGGTGTGCGTGGGCGTCGCGCTGGTGACCTTGCCGGTCGCCGCGACCTGGTCGGCACGGCTGCGGCGCCTGGCCGGGGTGGGTGCGGTGTCCGTGGCGACCCTGGTCGGCACCGGCTACGTCAGCAGGGTCGGGACGGGGTGGGTGGCGGCCCTCGGCGTACCCGCGCAGATCGACACCCCGCTGTCGGTCACGACCCAGCTCGGGCGGCTCGTCCCCGGCGTGGAGGTCGTCGGGGCCGCCCTGGTGGTGGCCACGGTCTGCTGGACCGCCCTGTGGTGGCCCACGGGGACACCGGCCGGCGGGCTGCACGCCGCGACCTGCGCGCTGACCGTGACCGTGCTGCTGAGCCCGGTCGTGCAGCCCTGGTACTTCCTGTGGTGCGTCCCCCTGCTCGCGGCCTGCGCCCTCGGCCCGGCGAGCCGGGCGGTGCTGACCTGGGTCACGCTCGCCCTCGGGGTCAGCGCGCCACTCGGATCCTCCTTGCAGGGCAGGCCGGTGGCGACGGTGGTCACCACGGCCCTCGTCCTCGGGGCCCTGGTGGTCCTGGCCCGCTCGATCCGGCAGCCGGTCAGGCAGCCGGTCCGGCAGTCCGCTCCGTCGGACCATCTCGAGGCCCCACGCGCTGCTGCCTGGTGACGCCCTCGTGCACGGCCAGCATGCTGTCGACGCTGGTGCTCCAGCAGAACTGCTCGGCGCGGGCCCGCGCGGCCGCCCGCGCCCGCGCCGCCGGTCGGGCGGCGAGGTCGAGCACGGCGTCCGCGAGGAGCTCCGGGTCGGGATCGGCCCAGGCGCCACAGTCGGCGTCGACCAGCTCGCGCGCGCCGCCGTACGCCGCGGTCACGACCGGCGTGCCGCAGGCGAGGGCCTCCAGGACGGCGAGGCCGAAGGTCTCCCCGGGGCACACCGACAGCGCGATGTCGGCCCGAGCCAGCCGGCGGGCCAGCTCGCGGCGGCCGGCGACGTGGCCGTGGAAGACCACCGGCGCGGTCCCCGCGAGCTCCTCGAGCTCGTCGCGGTGCGGGCCGGTGCCGTAGACGTCGAGGTGCACCGGTACGCCGCGCCGGTGCAGCGCCACGGCGGTCGCCACCGCCAGGTGCGGGCTCTTCTCGCGGGACAGCCGCCCGGCGTGGACCAGGCGCAGCACGTCGCCGCGACCGGGCCGCGACGGCATCGGGGTGAACGTGCTCAGGTCGACGCCGAGCGGGATGCGGTGCAGCGCCGTGCCCGCGGAGGCCGCGACCGACCGGAACTCGTGCCGGGCGAACCTCGAGGTGACCACGACCGTGTCGAACTGCCGGACCAGGACCCGGTTCAGCACCTGCACCGGCGCGCGCACGCCCAATCCGGTGCCCAGCCCGGCGCCCAGTCCGGTGCGCAGCGAGAGCATCGCGTCGAGGCGCTCGTGGGACAGCAGCACGGACCCGACCCGGCGCTTGCGTGCCCACCGGGTGACGGGCATCAGCGTCGACTTGTCGGAGACCTCGATCGAGGTGGGCGCGAAGTCCTCGAGCAGGTCGACGACCCGCCACGGCTCGAGGATCATCCGGTAGCCCCCGCCCACCATCGGGGCGCGCAGCTGCACGACGTCGCCGTGCTCGGTCGAGGTACGGGCGTCCCGGGCGCCGGGCACGACGAGCAGCCGCGGCACCCCGGCGTCGGCGTAGCCGGCCCCGAGCCGCTCGACGGCGGTCTTCATGCCTCCGGAGGCGGGTCCGATGAAGTTGGCCAGCTGGGCGATGCGCACGCGGGTCAGGCCGCCGCGGGGGCGGAGCCGGAGTGCAGCACCTGGCGGTAGTGCTCCTCCACGAGCTGGCCGACCACGTTGCCCCAGCTGCGCTCCGCCACGTCGGCGAGCGCGGCGGAGGCGAGCCGGCCCCGGAGGCCGGGGTCGCCGACCAGGTCGCGCACCGCGCCCCGCAGCGCTGCCGGGTCACGCGGGTCGTAGAGCATCCCGGTCTGCCCGTGCGCGACCAGGTCGAGGGGGCCTCCCGCGGCCGGGGCGACGACCGGCACACCGCTGGCCTGCGCCTCCTGCACCGTCTGGCAGAACGTCTCGGCCACCCCGGTGTGGACGAACACGTCGAGGCTGGCGAACGCCGTCGCGAGCGCCTCGCCGCCGAGCATCCCGGTGAACCGGGCTCCCGGGACGTTGCGCTCCAGCCAGCCGCGCTCGGGACCGTCCCCGACCGCCACCAGCCGGACCCCGGGGAGGCCGGCGAGGTCGCGGAGACGGCGTACCTGCTTCTCGGCGGCCAGCCGGCCGACGTACCCCACCACGACCTCCGAGCCCGCGACCCCGTGCCCGGACCAGCTCGCGCGCAGCTCCTCGCTGCGACGGCGCGGGTCGAACAGGTCCAGCGAGACCCCGCGCCGCCACAGGTGCACGTCGGGCACCCCCATCGCCTCGAGCTGGGCGTACGACGACCGGGACGGCACCAGCGTGCGGGTGGCCCGCCGGTGGATCCGGCCCACCCACCGGGCGGTGGGGATGTCGGCACGCAGCCCGTAGTGACGCGCGAAGCCGGCGACGTCGGTCTGGTAGACCGCGACGGTCGGGATGTCGAGCTTGCGGGCCACCCGGAGCCCGACGGCGCCGAGCACGATCGGGGAGGCGAGGTGGACGACGTCGGGACGGAACCCGGCGATGGCACGCTCCACCGCGGGGTCCGGGAGCCCGATCGGGAAGGACCGGTAGCCGGGCAGGCCCACCGACCGGACCCGCACCACCGGGACCCCGTCGTGCTCCGCCGGCCCGGGGCCCGGTGCGACGACGAGGGCCTCGTGCCCCATCCGGCCGAGGTGCTCGACGACCTGCCGGACGGTGTTGGTGACGCCGTTGACCTGGGGCAGGAACGACTCCGTGACGATGGCTACGCGCATGGCCTCACCGTGGAGAACGCCGGTTGAACGGTCGGTGTCGAGCGCGGTGGGGTCGTGCGAAGAGCCGACGCTCAGTCGGTGAAGGCGTCCAGCAGCTCGTCGGCGGCGGCGTACGGGTCGGACTTGCCGGCGGCCACCGACGCCGCGAGGTCGTCCAGCTCGGACCGGCCGTGGACGTCGCCCCAGCGCTCCCGCAGGGCGGTCACCGCGATCGCCTCGATCTCGTCACGGGCCCGGCGGGTACGCCGCTTCTCGAGCTCTCCGGACGACTGGAGCCAGGCGTAGTGCTGGTCGATCTGCTCGGCCACCTCGTCGAGCCCCTCGCTCCGCTGGGCGACGGTCTTCACGATCGGCGGCCTCCAGGCCCCCTCGGGCCGGTCGGCCAGCGCCAGCATCGACCGCAGGTCGCGGCGGACCTGGTCGGCGCCGTCGCGGTCGGCCTTGTTGACGACGTACAGGTCGCCGATCTCGAGGATGCCGGCCTTCGCGGCCTGGATGCCGTCGCCCATGCCGGGCGCGAGCAGGACCATCGTCGTGTCCGCGAGGCCGGCGATCTCGACCTCGCTCTGGCCGACACCCACGGTCTCGATCAGGATGACGTCGCAGCCCGCGGCATCGAGCACGCGCAGCGCCTGGGGCGTGGTCCAGGCGAGCCCGCCGAGGTGACCGCGCGAGGCCATCGACCGGATGTAGACGTCCCGGTCGAGGGCGTGGTCCTGCATCCGCACCCGGTCGCCGAGCAGGGCCCCGCCCGAGAACGGCGAGGACGGGTCGACCGCGAGCACGCCGACCCGCTTGCCCTGCTTGCGCAGCTCGGAGACGAGCGCGCTGGTCGAGGTGGACTTGCCGACCCCCGGCGACCCGGTGATCCCCACGATCTGGGCGTGCCCGGTGTAGGGCGCCAGGGCCGCCATCACCTCACGCAGCAGCGGCGACGCGTCCTCGACCAGCGAGATCAGCCGGGCGACGGCGCGCGGGTCACCCTCACGGGCGCGGGAGACCAGGTCGGGGACCGACGCCGCCCCCCGTCCTGCAGAGCGGCGCCGACCCCGGGGCGACGTGCTCAGGCCGGGACCCGGATGATCAGCGCGTCACCCTGCCCGCCGCCGCCGCACAGCGCGGCGGCACCGGTGCCGCCGCCGCGGCGCTTCAGCTCCAGGGCCAGGTGCAGCACGATGCGGGCGCCGGACATGCCGACCGGGTGGCCGACGGCGATCGCGCCGCCGTTGACGTTCACCTTGTCCTCGGAGACGCCGAGCTGGCGGGCCGACTCGATGCCGACCGCGGCGAAGGCCTCGTTGAGCTCGAAGAGGTCGATGTCGGAGACGGCGATGCCCTCCTTGGCCGCGGCGGCCTCGATGGCGCGCGCCGGCTGGAGCTGCAGGGTGGAGTCCGGGCCGGCGACCTGGCCGGAGGCGCCGATCTCGGCGAGCCAGGTGAGCCCGAGCTCCTCGGCCTTGGCCTTGCTCATCACGACCACGGCGCACGCGCCGTCGGAGATCTGCGAGGCCGAGCCGGCGGTGATCGTGCCGTCCTTCGAGACCGGGCGCAGGCCGGACAGCGAGTCGACGGTCGTGTCGCCGCGGACACCCTCGTCCTGGCTGACCGTGATGTCTCCCTTGCGGGACGGGATGGTGACCGGGACGACCTCGTCGTCGAAGAGGCCGTTCTTCCAGGCCTCGGCCGCCCGCTGGTGCGACTGGGCCGCGAACGCGTCCTGCTCCTCGCGGGTCAGGCTGGCGCCGGCGGAGTTGCAGCTCTCGGTCAGGTTGATCATCGCCTGGTCGGTGAACTGGTCGTAGAGCGCGTCGTAGGCCATCGAGTCGACCAGCTTGGTGTCGCCGTACTTGAAGCCCTCGCGGGACTTCGGCAGCAGGTGCGGCGCCTGGGTCATCGACTCCATGCCGCCGGCGACCACGATCTCGTGCTCACCGGCGCGGATCAGCTGGTCGGCCATGGCGATCGCGTTGATGCCGGAGAGGCAGACCTTGTTGATCGTGATCGCGGGGACGGTCATCGGGATGCCGCCCTTGACCGCGGCCTGCCGGGCGGTGATCTGGCCCGCGCCGGCCTGGATGACCTGGCCCATGATCACGTACTCGACCTGGTCGCCGGAGACACCGGCCTTCTCGAGCGCGCCCTTGATGGCGACGCCGCCGAGGTCGGCGGCCGACTGGTCCTTCAGCCCGCCGAGCAGGCGGCCGATCGGGGTGCGGGCCCCGGCGACGATCACGGATCCAGACATTGGTGCCTCCATCGATGCGTAAGCGGATGGCCCGGTCGGCAGGTCGACCCGGGAAGGTCGAGCCAGGGGCCGGCGGGCTGATGACTGCGACGATACCCACAGGGCCGACGTCGGAGGCAGTAGGTCGCCGGTGAGGAAAACCTCACACCCCCTCGCGGCCACTCCCCCGTCGTACGACGATGTCCGCCATGAGCTCTGCACCCCTGGGGGACCTCCCCGAGCACCTGTTCACCGCCATCGACCACGTCGGCATCGCGGTGCCCGACCTCGACGCCGCCATCGCGTTCTACCGCGACACCTACGGCATGCGGCTGGCGCACGAGGAGACCAACGAGGAGCAGGGCGTCCGCGAGGCGATGATGGCCGTGGGTGACTCCGGCTCCTGCATCCAGCTGCTGGCGCCGCTGTCGGAGGAGTCGACGATCGCGAAGTTCCTCGACCGGTCCGGACCGGGGATCCAGCAGATGGCCTACCGCGTCACCGACGTCGAGGCGGTCAGCGCGATCCTGCGCGAGCGCGGCCTGCGCCTGCTGTACGACGAGCCCCGGCGCGGCACGTCGAGCTCCCGCATCAACTTCATCCACCCCAAGGACGCCGGCGGTGTGCTCGTCGAGCTGGTGGAGCCCGCCGCGTCGCACTGATCCCCGCGGGTCCCCGATTTTGCGGATGTTCTCCCCTGATCCCCGACACGCCTCCACCTGGCCGCGCACCTTGGCGGGGTAAGGACCCAGGTGGTCTCACGGGGGAGGGTAGGGCTGATGCCTACGGACTCGGGGCCGGAACGTTTCGACCCCACCGACGCGCTCATGGGCGTGACCATGGACGTCTCGCGCGCGCACCTGCTGCTCAGCGGGACCCTCGACTGGGTGCCGCACCCGGTCCGGACCCACACCGACGAGGCCCTCGACATCCTCGAGCGCGCGATCACCGCGCTGCGTGACATCGCCGTCGTCCTCTCCGAGGCCGAGGCGATGGCGCGCGCCACCGAGCGGCGGTCGGGGGACCACCACGGCCACCAGGCGGGCTGACGCCCTGGGGGGTCACTCCTCGGCTGCGGCGACCTCGCTCTCGGTCGCCCGCAGCGACGCGAGTGCGGTCCAGTGGTGGATGCTGGCGAGGTCGCCCATCACGTCGTGGATGTTCTCGTAGGCCGCCCGCATCTCCGGGTCCTGCGACTCGCGCAACGGGGCCAGCAGGAGCATGGCCCGGCACACGCGACGCGAGGCGTCGTGCAGGCTGGTGTCGACGCGGCGTGAGGCCAGGTCGGCCAACGGCGCGCTGGGCCGGCGGCTCGCCGTCGACCCGATCCGCATGGCGCTCGACGACACCGTCGTCGACCTCGGGCGCCACAGCCCCGCCAGCGCGACTGCGTAGTCGCGTGCCGTGTTGATGAGGCGTTCCCTCGGGTGGAGTACTTCGATGCTCGCCATGCTGGATCCCCCCTGGACAGTGAATGGCGGTACTCCCGTGACGCTAGACATCAGGGTTCTGCCCAGACAGGGACCAAAGGCCCCTAGGGCATGGCCCGTGTGGGCAGGACGGCCCACGGTGGGGGTCGACCGGCGCCTGCCCGACGCGAGCCAGATAGGTCACAGGAGGCTGACACCCTTGGCTACTCCTGAGTAGATTTCGTCGCCACGACCGGTAGCGCGGCCGCCCGTTCGCGAGCGCCATGCCGCGGACGCCGTGCCCACGCGCCGACCCATCGATCAGGAGCACTCGTGAAGCAGATCCTCGACGCCATCCTCGCCGGCGACACCTCGTCGGAGGACTTCGCCGCCCTTCCGCTGCCCGAGTCCTACCGTGCCGTGACGGTGCACAAGGACGAGGTCGACATGTTCGAAGGAGTCCCGACCCGCGAGAAGGACCCCCGCAAGTCGCTGCACGTGGAAGACGTCGCGCTGCCCGAGCTGGGCCCGGGCGAGGCGCTGGTCGCGGTGATGGCGAGCGCCATCAACTACAACACCGTGTGGACCTCGATCTTCGAGCCGGTCTCCACCTTCGGCTTCCTCGAGCGCTACGGCCGCCTCTCGCCGCTGGCCAAGCGGCACGACCTGCCCTACCACGTCGTCGGCTCCGACCTGGCCGGCGTCGTGCTCCAGACCGGCCCCGGCGTGCACTCGTGGAAGCCCGGTGCGGAAGTCGTCGCCCACTGCCTGTCGGTCGAGCTCGAGCACCCGGACGGCCACAACGACACCATGCTCGACCCCGAGCAGCGGATCTGGGGCTTCGAGACCAACTTCGGCGGCCTCGCCCACGTCGCGCTGGTCAAGGCCAACCAGCTCATGCCCAAGCCCGAGCACCTGACCTGGGAGGAGGCCGCCTCCCCCGGCCTGGTCAACTGCACGGCGTACCGCCAGCTGGTCAGCAAGAACGGCGGCGCGATGAAGCAGGGCGACAACGTCCTGGTCTGGGGCGCCTCCGGCGGCCTCGGCGGCTTCGCGACGCAGTACGCGCTCAACGGTGGCGCCACGCCGATCTGCGTGGTCTCCAGCGAGGACAAGGCGGACATCTGCCGCTCCATGGGCGCCGAGCTGATCATCAACCGGAACGAGGAGGGCTACCAGTTCTGGAACGAGGAGGGCACGAAGCAGAACCCGCGTGAGTGGAAGCGCTTCGGCTCCAGGATCCGCGAGCTCACCGGCGGCGAGGACATCGACATCGTCTTCGAGCACCCGGGCCGCGAGACCTTCGGCGCCAGCGTCTACGTCACCCGCAAGGGCGGCACCATCACCACCTGCGCCTCGACCTCGGGCTACATGCACGAGTACGACAACCGCTACCTGTGGATGAACCTCAAGAAGATCATCTCCTCGCACTTCGCCAACTACCGCGAGTCCTGGGAGGCCAACCGCCTGATCGCCAAGGGCAAGATCCACCCGACCCTGTCGAAGACCTACGGGCTCGACGAGGTCGGCCAGGCGGCGCTGGACGTCCACAAGAACGCTCACCAGGGCAAGGTCGGCGTGCTCTGCCTGGCTCCGGAGGAGGGCCTCGGCGTCCGGAATCCGGAGATGCGCGCCGGCCTCGAGGCGCAGATCAACCGGTTCCGCGGGGTCTGAGACCCGCATCACCGTGCCGACACCCCGGTTCGCGGATTCGATCCGCGAGCCGGGGTGGGTTGTTTCAGGATCATCGGGGACACTGGGCGCCTACGGCTCGACGCCACCAGGTCGACGCCACAGGAACGACGACTCCGGGAGAGGTACCCACACATGAGCGACGAGGGTCTGTCCATCTTCGACAACGAGCCGGAGGCCACCGACGCGTCCGTCGACGACGAGGCGACCCAGGTGATGCCCGTGGTCGGGAAGTCGGAGCCCAAGACGGGCTCCTCCCCGGCCGGGAAGCCTGCGAGCGAGAAGCCTGCGAGCGACAGCTCGGCGACCAAGACGCCGGCGTCCGGCACGCCGGTGGCCACCCCCGCGGCAACCAGCGCGCCTGCCGCCGTCAAGCCCACGCCCGGGCCGGTGCTGCCGCCCGCCGCGCCCCCGGCCGCCCGCACCTCCGCCGCGGCCGGCCCGTCGGCGAGCACGACCAGCACGTCCGTCACCGGCTTCCCGGTGGTCCGTCGCGGGGGGTACGACCGGGAGGCCGTGGACGCCCGCGTGCGCCAGCTCGGCAGCGAGCGGACCGAGCTGAGCAGCAAGCTCACCACTGCCCAGCGACGGCTGTCCGAGATGGACGCCGAGCTCGCGGCGGCCCGTGAGGAGCTCGCCGAGAACCGGAACCCGTCGTACGCCGGGCTGGGCGGCCGCGCCAGCGCCATGCTCCGCCTCGCCGAGGAGGAGGCCGCCGAGGTGCGCGCCCGGGCCGAGCGCGACGCCGAGGAGATCCGCCACCAGGCCGGCCGCGACGCGAAGGCGATCCGCGCCGACGCCGCGCGCGAGGCCGAGGACATGCGGATGGTCCAGCTCAAGGAGCTCGACGAGAACCGCAGCCGCCTGATGGCCGACGCCGAGCAGGAGCGGGAGATGGCCCGCAGCGAGGCCGAGGACATGCTGGCCTCGGCCAAGCGCGAGGCCGACCAGAACCGCCTGGCCGCACAGCAGGAGACCAACGAGCTGCGGATCTCGGCCAAGCGCGAGGCCGAGCAGGCTCGCGCCGCCGCCGACCGCGAGGTCCAGGAGGCACGGCGCACGCTCGCGGTGGAGAAGGAGCGCCTCGCCCGCGAGGCCACCGACCACCACAGCAACGCGACCGCCGAGACCCGCCGGCTGGTCGAGGAGGCCGAGCAGCGGGCGGCCGCCGCCGAGCAGCGTGCCCGCGAGGCCGCGAAGCAGGCCAACGAGCTGCGTGGTCAGACGCAGAAGGAGGCGGAGTCGATGCTGGTCCGCGCCCGCCGCGAGGCCGAGCAGATCGTCGCCTCGGCCCGCACGCAGGCCGACTCGATCACCTCGACCAGCACCGCCGAGGCCGAGCGTGAGCTGGCGGCCGTCCGGGCGGAGCTCGACCGGATGACCAAGCGCCGGGACGCGATCACCGCCCAGCTCGCCTCGCTGCGCGACGTCGTGGCCGGGTTCGGCGAGGACGACAGCAAGTGAGCCAGGACTCGGCGGCGGCCTCCGACGAGGCGGCCGCCGCCGAGCCGGAGCAGACTCCCGAGGACCAGTCCCCCGAGGACCAGACCGGTCCCGACCTCGGCGAGCCCGGAAAGCCGTTCTCCAAGCGGTCACCCTTCGTCATCGGCTTCTTCGGCGGCCTCGGGCTGTTCCTGGCCTGGTGGCTCGGCGGGGTGGTCACCTCGATCGGGTCGGTGCTGATCCAGATCGTGGTCGCGCTGTTCCTGGCCGCGGGCCTCAACCCCGTGGTCGAGTGGCTCGAGCGCCGCGGGATGAGGCGGGCGTTCGCGGTCGTGACCGTGATCGCCGGGGTGATCGCCGCACTGGCCCTCTTCCTCGTGGCGATCGTGCCGGTCATCACCGACCAGGTGCGGGCCATCGGCGAGAGCGCCCCGGACTGGCTCGACACCTTCCAGCACACTCGCTGGATCCAGAACCTCGACAAGCAGTACGACGTGATCGACAAGGCCAAGGAGTACATCTCCGACGGCAAGTTCGTGAGCAGCCTGTTCGGCGGGGTGCTGGGCATCGGCCTGGCCGTGCTCTCGGTCCTGCTCAACTCGTTCGTGGTCGTGGTGCTGACGCTGTACTTCCTCTCCTCGCTGGAGAAGACCAAGCAGGCGCTCTACGGGCTCGCGCCGGCGTCGCGCCGCGACCGGGTCAGCAAGCTCGGCGACGAGGTCCTGCGGGGGGTGGGCGGCTACGTGTCGGGCGCGTTCATCGTCGCCCTGTGCGCCGGCATCTCCTCGCTGATCTTCCTGTTCGTGGTGGGCCTGGGCGACTACGCGATGGCGCTCGCCTTCGTCGTCGCGCTGCTCGACGTGATCCCGATGATCGGGGCCACGATCGGGGCGGTGATCGTGACCGCGATCGCGTTCGCGACCGACCCGACGATCGGCCTGATCTGCATCATCTTCTACGTGGTCTACCAGCAGCTGGAGAACTACGTGATCTACCCGCGGGTGATGTCGAGGGCCGTCGACATCCCGGGCGCCGTCACGGTGATCGCGGCACTCGTCGGGGCCGCGCTGCTGGGCGTCGTCGGCGCCCTCCTGGCGATCCCGACCGCCGCGGCGATCCTGATGCTGACCCGGGAGGTCCTGGTGCCGAGGCAGGACGCCAAGTAGTCAGCCCTGCCCCTGATCAGCCCTGCATGCCGATGAACAGGTCGGTCATCGGGTCGCGGCCTCCCCGGGGCCCGACCAGCACCGCCTGGATCCCGCCCACGGCCCAGGGCTCGACGACGGCCCGGGTGAGCTCGCGCCGATCGCCCGGGGAGACCTCGACTGCGGGGCAGCCGAGGTCGACCACGTAGTCCTGCGTGACCGGGGCGTCGCCGAACGGGTCGTCACCCTCCACCGTCAGCACGACGAGCTCGCCGGCGCCGGCGTCCGCACACGTCACCGTGCCGGTGCGGGCAGCGGTCGCCGCGGAGACGAACCGCTGCGCCGCCGCGGCGCCCAGCCGGTCGGCGTACACGAGGTCGAACCCGCGGGCCGGCTCACCCCGGTAGGCGCACACCTGCATCGAGGTCGCCGCACCCATCCCCTCGGTCAGCATCGACCGCACCGACGGCGCCTCCTCCAGCTCGCTGGAGCACGTCTCGCCGCCGGTGGCCGAGTCGAGGATGCGCTCGCGCAGCGCTGCGTCCCGGGTGGCCACGCTCACGGTGCTCCCGTTGACCTCGCGGGTCTCCCGGACGTACCCGTCGCCGAGGTCCACCGTGCCGGGCTCGACGGGCGCGCCCAGCCAGACGTACGGCGCCGGGGGCGTCTGGTCGCCGCCGCCCTGACACACGTCGGTCTGGAGGATCGGCCTGCCGACGTACGGCACGGTCGGGTCGACGCGGGGCAGCCTGGTGCCGGCCGGGCCGACGACCGCCCCGGGCTCGCCGCACCAGTACACGCCCCTGCCGTCCGCGGACGGGGAGCTGCCCCAGCCCCAGTCCGCCGGCACGTCCACCTGCGTGTCGTGCCAGTACTCCGTGCGCCACTCGGTCGGCGTGCCCGCGGCCGGCGGGCCGCCGTCGGCGGCGGGGTCGGACCGCAACAGGCTGGCCCCGGCCAGCACGGCGACGACCGCCAGGGACGCGGCCAGGACCAGCAGCAGGTTCTTCACCTCAGGTGGACGCGTCGGCGGGCGTCGCGGTTCCACGCTCGCCGAGCTTGACCACCACGACCCCGGCCAGGATCAGCACTCCCCCGGCGACCTGGACCGCCCGCGGCAGCTCGCCGAGCAGCAGCCAGGCGAAGAGCAGCGCGAACAGCACCTCGAGCAGCGCCACGAACGACGCCAGCCGGGAGCCGAGCCGTCGGCCGGCGGCGATCCCGGTGACGTAGGCGACCGCCGCGGTCACGACCCCGAGGCCCAGCAGCGGCAGCCACCACGGGACCGTGGCCCCGTCGTACGACACCGGTGCGGTGGAGACGCTCATCGGCACCACTCCGACGGCGCCGGCCACGAGCAGGGCCACGGCGCCGAGGGTGAGGCCGGAGGCGGCGAGCACGAGGGGCGGCAGCCCGTTGTCCTCGCTGGCCGAGAGCACGAAGTAGGTCGCGGCGCCGGCCATCGCGCCGAGCGCCCAGAGCACGCCCGGGACGCTCAGGTCGGCACCCGAGAGCAGGTCGAGCACGAGGACCAGGCCGAGCGCGGCGACGACGGCGCCGACGAGCGTGAGGACCCCGGGGCGGTGGCCGTGGCGCAGCCACATCCAGCCGATCACCGCGACCGGCGCGGTGTACTCGATCAGCAGCGCGACCCCGACCTGCATGTGCACGACGGCGTTGAAGTAGGCGAGCTGGCAGCCGGCGACCGCGACCATCCCGTAGACCGCGACCAGCCCGGCGTTCCGGCGGAGCAGGCCCCACCGACCGCGCAGGGACAGCACGGCGGGGACGGCGAGCACCGCGGCCGCGACGAGCACGCGCACGGTCACGGCAGCCCCGGCGGTCCAGCCGGTGTCGAGCAGGCCCTTGGCCAGCGAGCCGGACAGGCCGAACGACATCGCCGAGAGCACGGCGAAGCCGAGCCCGGGCAGCAGGCGCGAGGCCGGCGCAACGGCCACCCGGGTCCCGGCGTCATCAGCAACTGTCGTCATGACTCATGACAGTAGGCGCGGGTGCGGTAATCTGTCAATATGCTTTTCGCTCATGACACCGAAGCCTCGCTGCTCGCGGCCGTGGCGCTCGTCAACTCCGCCGAGGAGCCGGACACGCTGACCAGCGTGGCTGCCCTCGACGCCTTCTACGCCGAGCACGCCTACACGGGGTCGCGCACCCACGACCAGGGCGAGCTGGACGAGGTCCGTGCCCTGCGCGCTCCCCTGCGAACGCTGCTCACGAGCACCCGCGACGACGCGGTCGGGATCGTGAACCGGATGCTGGCCGAGGCCGGCGCGGTCCCCCAGCTCGTGCGCCACGACGGCGAGGACTGGCACCTCCACGCCACCGACCGCACCGCGCCGTTCGCGACGCGGATCGCCGTCGAGACCGCGATGGCCATGGTCGACGTCATCCGGGCCGACGAGATGTCGCGGCTCGACCTGTGCGCCGACGAGACCTGCGGCGGCGTCGTGCTCGATCTCTCCCGCAACCGCTCGAAGCGGTTCTGCAGCACCGCCTGCGGCAACCGGAACGCCGTCGCCGCCTACCGGGCCCGGCAGACGGGCGGCCTTCACCAAAACTGATGAGGCCTACCCCGAACGGGGAGAGGCGGGGCGCGCCCTCGCCTTGGGTGTCTGCATGGACGCCGGCAGGGCCACCCACGTGGCCGCACTCATCCTGGGCCTGACCGCCCTGGCGTCGCCGTCCCCGGCGACCGCCGCGCCGGCCGACCTCCCGGAGGTCACGACGCACGCAGGACGGATCATCACGTTCGGTCATGTCGCGCGCCCCTCGACCGGCACGGACCGGCCCTCCGGGGCCCGCGAGGCGAAGGAGGCCCGGGACGAGCGCGACGTGGCCCTCGCCTCCACCTGGCACCTCGATCCCGCGCTGCTCCGCCCCGCCCCCACCGACAGCGAGGCCACGGCAGCGGCGCGCCAGCAGCTGGCCCTCGTCAACGCCCACCTCGGCGAGGTCCTGCACGCGTACGACGAGGCCCGGGCGGCCGCCGACACCGCGGCCACCGAGGCACGGGACGCCCGCGACGCCCTCGTCGCGGCGCAGGCGGCCGCCAAGGTGGCGGCCGCCCGCTACCGGGCCGACCGCGAGCTGATGATGTCCGTGGTCACCGAGGCCTACACGACGAGCCAGATCGGCGCCCTCGGCCTGCTGCTGTCCGCCGACAGCGACGAGGACCTCGTCCAGGGAGTCACCGTGCTCCAGGAGCTGGGCCGGACCCAGTCCGACGCCGTGGTGGCGGCCGAGCAGTCGCGGGACCGGCTCCGGGAGGCGACCGTCGCCGTCGCCGAGGCCGACCGGAACGCGCGGGACAAGCTCGCCGCGTCGCGAGCCGCCCTGGCCGAGGCGGACGCCGCCCGCGACCAGGTGCTCGCCGACGTGCGCACCGCCCGCCACCTGCTCGAGGACTCCGTGCTGGCCGACCAGGCGCTGCGGGAGACGGCGGCCGGAGGCTACGACGGGGCCCTCTCCTTCCCGCTGCCCCCGGGCACGGCGTTCGTCGACCAGCACAACTGGGGTCACCGCAGCCGCCACTGGGCCTCGGTGCACACCGGCGACGACCTCTCCACCGCGTGCGGCACCCCCGTCCTGGCCGTCAACGACGGCACCGTGGTGATCCGCACCGACCAGGGCTGGTCCGGACCCTGGCTGGTCATGGTCACCGCCGGCGACGGGGAGCTCACGACCTGGTACGCCCACATGCAGGCCCTGCTGGTGAGCAGCGGCCAGCCGGTCGTGGCCGGGCAGCAGATCGGGGTCGTGGGGCAGGCGGGCAACGCCACCGGCTGCCACCTGCACCTCGAGGTGCACCCCAGCGGCGGCAGCATCTACCAGGACGACACCGACCCGTCCCAGTGGCTGGAGACGGTCGGCGTGCATCCCGGCTGAGCCGCCGCGAACCCGGCCGACGATGCGCGTAATGCCTTCCGTCGCGCGAACAGTCAGTACAGTGACGCGGTGTCTGTGTTTCGGGGGGACATCCAAGGCCTGCGCGCGGTAGCCGTGCTGCTCGTGGCCCTGGACCACGCGGCGATCGAGCCGTTCCACGGTGGCTTTGTCGGCGTCGACGTCTTCTTCGTCATCTCCGGCTTCCTGATCACCTCGCTGCTCCTCACCGAGGCCGTGCGCGAGGGCCGGATCTCCCTGGTCGGCTTCTACGCGCGCCGGGCCCGCCGGATCCTGCCGGCCGCGACGGTGGTGACCCTGGCGACGATCGCGGCGTCCGTGTTCTTCCTCAGCGGCGTCGACGCGCTCGGGGCGATCGAGGACGCCGTCTGGGCGACCTTCTTCGCGGCCAACATCAAGTTCGCCAGCGACGGCACCGACTACTTCCAGAACGAAGCCGCACCCTCGCCGCTGCAGCACTACTGGTCCCTGGCGGTCGAGGAGCAGTTCTACCTCGTCTGGCCGCTCCTCGTGCTGATGCTCTGCCTGCTGGTCCGCCGGGCGCACCGCCGTCGCGACCGACCGGACCGGGGCCGGCACGCGGCACGCCCCACCGGCCCCCCGCTGCCGGGCGCCGGTGTCACCGGCGCGGCCGTGGCGCTGCTGACCGTCGTGGTCGTGGCGTCCTTCGCGTGGTCGGTCGTCGACACCCGGCACGACGCGGTGCCGGCGTACTTCTCGCCGTTCACCCGTGCCTGGGAGCTGGGCCTGGGTGCACTGACTGCCTGCCTCGTCCCCGCCCTCGGCCGGGCCCCGCGCCGGGTCCTCGGCGTCGTCTCGTGGCTGGGCCTCGCGGGCGTCCTGGTCGCGGCGCTGACCTACGACCCGGGGACGCTCTTCCCGGGGTACGCCGCGGCGCTCCCGGTCGTCGGTACGTCGTTCCTGCTGGCCGGTGGGCTCGCACCGGCACCCTGGGGGCCGCAGCGGCTGCTCAGCCTGTCGCCGATGCGAGCCGTGGGCGACTGGTCGTACTCGTTCTACCTGTGGCACTGGCCGGCACTGATCATCGCCGGGGCCCTGTGGGGGCCGGTCTCGGGATGGTCCGGAGTGGCGGTGCTCGCGGCCGCCCTCGCACTCTCCGCGGTGAGCTACCAGCTGGTGGAGAACCCGGTGCGCCGGATGCGGATCCTCTCCGCCCGGCCGGCGCGGGGCCTCGTCCTCTACCCGGCCGTGGTCGTGCTCATGCTGCCGCTGATGGCGGGCGCCCAGACGGTCGTGGAGAAGATCAACACGACCACCGGGGCCTGGATCACGACCAGCAGCTTCGGCCGGCACCATGGCGACCCGAAGCCGCACTTCAGCCGCGACCCCGACGTCGCCCTGGTCGAGGCGTCCGTGCTGGCCGCCCGCAACGACGCCGAGATCCCGCGGGGCCTCTCTCCCGCTCCGCTGGCGGCCGACCAGCGCAAGCCGGACGTCGGCGACTGCGAGTACTACCCGGGCTTCAAGGACATGCTCTGTCCCCGGGGCGACCGGTCCGCCGACCGCACGCTGGTGCTCGTCGGCGACTCACACGCCCGCCAGTGGATCCCGGCCCTCGACGTCCTGGCCGAGAAGTACGGCTACAAGGCCTACTACCTCGTCCGCGTGGGGTGCCCCGGTGCCGACGTCACCCCGTGGCTCAAGGTCGGAGGACCGAGCACCAGCTGCGAGCGGTTCCAGGACTGGGCGGTCGACCAGGTCCGGAAGCTCGAGCCGGCCGTCACCATCATCGGCTCGGAGTCCAGCTCGAACCGGGGCTACGTCGACGACCACGGGGACCTGGTCGACGACCCCGACGAGACCCGGGCCATGTTCGAGGACGGGATGGAGCGGTCGGTGACCCGGCTGGGCGCCCACTCCGGTCGGGTGATCTACATCGGCGACCCGCCGGCCACCGACTTCCAGACCAGTGTCTGTCTCTCCAAGCGGGGCGCCTCGCTGCGCGGCTGCATGGCCGCCCGCGACCCCCGGTCGCTGGAGATGACCGCGGCCGCCAGGGCCGGCGCGCTCCGAGCCGGCGCCGACTACGTCGACCCGACCAAGTGGTTCTGCGTCGACGACAGCTGCCCCGCCGTGATCGGGCACTTCGTGCCCCGGCGGGACCTGGCCCACATCACCGTGGAGTACGCCCAGCACCTGGCCTCGGCGCTGGACCGCGAGCTCGGTCTCCGGCAGGGCGCAGCTCAGTCTCCGGCAGACCGCTGAGCCGGCCCGGGCACCTTGACGTCCTTGTACGCCGCGAGGTTGTGCGCGTTGTAGGCGCTGGTGTCGGCGGTCTCCATGGGGCCGTCCCACTCGGTCGGCAGCGGCACGCTCACCCCTGGCGCGACCCGGCGGACGATCTCGTCGAGGACCCGCTCGGCATCGCCGACCCAGAGGTGCTTGCTGCCCTCGAACGGCACCACCTCGGCCTGCGGGATGGCGCGGAAGCGCTCACGCGCCTCGGCGGGGCGCAGGTAGTCGTCGTGCTCCGGGACGAAGGCGCTGACCGGCTTGCCCGACTCGGCCCACTGCGCGAGGTGCTCCTCGTCGCTGAACCGCAGCGGCGGGCTGAGCAGGATCGCCCCCTGCACCAGCGGGTCGTTGCCGTGCATCAGGGCGAGGTCGGTGCCGAACGACCAGCCCACCAGCCACACGTTCGGCAGGTCGTGGAACTCGGCGTACTCGATGGCCGCGGCCACGTCGTACTGCTCCCCCACGGCGTTGTCGAAGGAGCCCTCGCTGGTGCCCTGCTCGCTCCAGGTGCCCCGGGTGTTGAACCGCAGCACCGCGACCCCCGCGAGCGCGGGCAGTCGGAACGCCGCCTTGCGGTAGACGTGGCTGTCCATCATCCCGCCGTGGGTCGGCAGCGGGTGCAGGCAGATGATCGTGGCCACCGGGTCGCGCCCCTCGGGCACCGCGAGCTCGGCGACCAGGTCCAGCCCGTCGGCCGTGGTCAGCGTGACCGGCTCGCGTCGGGCGGGCAGGACTGAGTTCGCGCGGATCTTCTGGGCGGGCACGCCAGCAACCTAGCAAGGCGTAACTCCGCCTCCGCGTGCGGCGTTGTCCGGGCACGACCTCCGAAGGGATCCCTCCATGTCGCACCTGCGCACCCGGCTGCTCGCGCTCACCTGCACCGCCGCAGCCGTGCTCTCCCCCGTCGGTCTCGACGCCGCCGCCGCGGCGCCGTCGGCCCGCTCCCTGACGACCCCCTCCCTGACGTCACTGCGGGCCACGCACCCGGGCCTGGACCGACTGCTCGCCGACGGTACGCCGAACGGGCGGGCGATCGTCGAGCTCGACGCCGCGCCCTCCGACTCGCAGGTCGCCTCCCTGGAGTCGCTCGGCCTGACGGTGCAGCCGCTGCACCGCCTGCCGATGGCGCTCGTGGAGGGCAGCGTGGCGCAGATCGCGGCCGCCGTGACCCACGGCATCGGCACCGACGTCTACCCCGACGAGGTGCTCGACTACACCGACACGGCCTCGTCGAACGCGATGTCCTCCTCGGTCGGTGCGGCCGAGAAGCTGCGTGCCCACGGCCTGACCGGCAAGGGCGTCACGGTCGGCATCATCGACTCCGGCTGCGACGGGACCCACCCGGATCTCGCCGACCACATCAAGCACAACGTCACCCTCTACAGCCCCGAGTACGCCAACCAGGGCACCGACCCGACGATCGTGGTCCCCGTCGACCAGGGCCCCTACGACAACACCGACCTCGGCAGCGGCCACGGCACCCACGTCGCCGGCATCATCGCGGCCGACGGCACGACCGGCGCCGACCACCTCGGGGTCGCGCCCGACGCCGAGCTCGCCTGCTTCGCGATCGGCGCCGTGATCACGACGACCGCGGTCGTCACCGCCTTCGACTACATCCTCGACCAGCCGAAGCTTCTCGGCATCGACGTGATCAACAACTCCTGGGGCAACAGCTTCCGCCAGTACGACCCCAGGGACCCGGTCAACGTCGCGACGAAGGCCGTCTCCGACAAGGGCGTGGTGGTCGTCTTCGCCGCGGGCAACTCCGGCTCCGAGAACGGTGAGGCCAGTGTCAGCCCGTTCAACCAGGCGCCGTGGGTGATCTCGGTCGCCGCCGGCTCGCTCGACCGCGAGCGTGCCGGCTTCTCCTCCAACGGCCTCGAGCTCGACAACGGCAAGGCCGTGCCGATCGGCAAGGGCGGCCACACGGTGCTGCTCGGCGACCGGATCGGCAACACCCAGCCTGATGTCATGGCCCCGGGCTCCGACATCTCCTCGAGCTGCGACACCACGGGCACCGTCATCGGCCCGTGCCCTCCCGGCGAGAACGCCAGCGCCTCGGGCACGTCGATGGCCGCCCCGCACATCGCCGGCGCTGCGGCGGTCCTGCTCCAGGCGAACCGACACCTCTCCTGGCGGCAGGTCCAGGCGGCCCTCGAGGCCACGGCCACCCCGGTCGAGGCCGGCGACAGGACCCTCGGCTCGTGGCAGGTCGGCTACGGGCACGTCAACCTCGACCGGGCCGTGGCACTGGTCCGCGGTGCCGGCTGGCGGGCCGATCTCGAGGCGGCGAAGAGTCGGGCGGACCGCCGGCTTCGCACCCAGGACCAGTGGGCAGTCACCCGCGCCGACCTGTGGCAGGAGGACGCGCCGCCGGTCGCTGCCGGCGGCTCCTACACCGCCACGCACAAGGTGTCCGTGACCCGGGGCGTCTCGGCGCTCAAGGTCGCGCTGGTCTACCCGACCCCGGGCACGGCGTTCAACGCCGCCAGCTTCACCGCGACGGTCACCGACTCCCACGGCAAGCAGGTGGGTGCCACCACGACGGATCTGCTGTACACCACCGGGATCGCGCACGTGCTCGTCAAGGACGTGCGGCCCGGGACGTACACCGTCACCGTGACCGGCGACTACGCCGCCTCCGACCCCGACACGCTCGACAGCGACTCGGTCAACGGGCGGGTGGTGTTCCTCCAGGCCGCCCAGCTGCGCCGGCGCTAGCCTCGGCGAGACGGGGCTAGAACATGTCCCCGATGTCGCCGAACATGTCACCGACGCCGTCGCCGATCGACCCGATGCCGTCACCGATGCCGTCGCCGAGGGCGCCGATCCCGTCACCGAGCGCGTCGAACCCGCCGAGGCCGCCGAACATCATGCCCATGAACATCATGTCCATGACCCCGGTGCGGCCGAAGTAGCCCGCGGCGTACGGCTGGTAGGCGCGACCGCCCTGCCAGTACGGCACCCGCTGGGCGCCGACCATCACCTGGCGGACGTCGGGCTCGGCCCCGGCACGGACGCGCTCGGCGTCCAGCGCGCACGCCGGGACGTCGCGCGGTGCCCCGCCCGCGGGCGCCCAGGAGACGTCGGTGACCGAGAGCCCGTGCCGCGGGTCGAAGAAGCACGGGGGCCGGCGAGTCGGCAGCGGCTCGCCCGCGACCCGGGCGCGGACGCAGGCCATCGCGTAGCGGCCGTCCTCGAGGATCTCGGTGACGTGCCTGATGTCGTCGGGCTGCGAGATCCGCTCGCCGGCGGTCTTCGCGGACTCGTAGGCGTCCAGCGCTCGCTGGTAGTCGGCATTGGCGCCCGGGTCGAGCTCGCGGCCGGCGAGGTCCAGGTCGAGCGACTGGAGCTCCTCGCCGAGGGCGGTGATGTCCTCGAAGGCCAGCTTCTTGACCGGCTCGAGCTCGGCCTGCCGCCGGGCGAGCTCACGCTCCTTGCCCCTCCGGTTGGACACGACGACAGCCACCACCACGGCGGCGAGCACCAGCAGGATCACGAGGCCTTCCATGGCTTCAGGATACGGAGGCGCGGGTGAACCTGGCCGCCAGCTCGGCGACGGCGGTCCGGAGCTCCGGCGGATCGAGCACCTCGAAGTCCCAGCCGAGCAGCCCCAGGTGCAGCGTGAGCGCGTAGAGGCTGTCCGACCCGCTGAGCAGCAGGCAGGTCCGGTCGTCGATGGGCTCGAGGGTCGCCGTGGCGCTGGTGGTGGCGCGTCGTACCTCCTCGATCGGTGCGTGCACCCGCACCCGCGCGCGGTGGCGGTACGGCGCCACGCTCACCGCCTGCTGGACGTACGCCGCGGGGTCGGGATGCTCCCGCCGGGTGAACCGCCACGTGGTGGTGCGCAGGTCGCTCATCCGGTCCAGCCGGAAGGAGCGCCAGTCGTCCCGGTCGAGGTCGAAGGCCATGAGGTACCACCGGCGGCCGGTCGCCACCAGCTGGTAGGGCTCGACCCGCCGGAGCCCCGGCTCGGCCCCGCGTCCGGTGTAGGTGAGCTCGACCCGGACGGTGTCGCGGGTCGCCCGGGCGAGCGCCAGCAGCAGGTCGGCGTCCACCTCGATCCGGCTCCCCTCGAGCGTGACGATGGCATCGTGCAGCGCGCGAACCTCCGCGCGCAGCCGCGCCGGGAGCACCTGGTCGAGCTTGGCCAGGGTGCGGACCGCGGCCTCGCTGGCCCCGGCCACGGTGCCGCCGGCCGCGAGACGGAGCGAGACCGCGGTCGCGATGGCCTCCTCGTCGTCGAGCAGCAGCGGCGGCAGCGCCTTGCCGGCTCCGAGCTGGTACCCACCACCGACGCCCTGCGTGGCGTTCACGGGATAGCCCAGCGCCCGCAGCCGCCCGACGTCGCGCCGGATGCTGCGGGTGGTGACGCCGAGCCGCTCGGCGAGCTCGGTGCCGGTCCACACCGGCCGCTGCTGGAGCAGGGCGAGCAGGCGCAGCACGCGCTCGGTGGTGCCTCCGGACTCGCCGGGACTCGGGCTCATGCTCCAACTCTGTCACCGACAGCGGACAGATCCTGTCCTGATTTGCGCCGAGACTGGTCGCATGACGACGAACCCGGAGTGGAACCCGCTCCTCCTCGACCAGCTCGAGTTCCACTGGACCTGGGCACTGCGCCCTCGGCTCGAGGGCCTGTGCGACGACGAGTACCTCTGGGAGCCGGCGCCCGGCGCGTGGAGCATCCGGCCACGAGGGACCAGCACCTCCCCCGCGCCGATCGGCCAGGGCCCGTTCCAGCGCGACGACGCCCCGGACGACCCGAGCCCGGCCCCGGTCACCACGATCGCCTGGCGCCTGGCCCACATCACCGTCGAGGTGCTCGCGATGCGCAGCGCCTCGCACTTCGGTCGCGCCGCCGCCGACCACGAGTCGTGGACCTACGCCGGCACGGCCCGCGAGGCGCTCGCCCAGCTCGACGAGGAGTACGCCGTGTGGCGCGACGGCGTCCGCGGGCTCGGCGAGGAGGGGCTCACCCGGCCCTGCGGACCGGCCGAGGGACCGTTCGCCGAGGCTCCTCTCGCGGCGCTCGTCCTGCACATCCACCGCGAGGTGATCCACCACGGCGCCGAGGTCTGCCTGCTCCGAGACCTCTATCCGCACACCCACCGGCCCCCACGTTCCGGAAAGGACTCCTGACATGCCAGCCCAGGCCCCACCCGTTTCCGACGAGCGCCACGCGCTCTCCGCCTATCTCGTCCAGCAGCAGGACGCCTTCCGCTGCGCCGTCTTCGGCCTGACCGACGAGCAGGCCGGCATCGCCGCCTCCCCGCCGAGCACCCTGACGGTCGGGTCGCTGCTCAAGCACGTCACGCAGACGCAGGCGCACTGGCTCGGCCTGGCGCTCGCCGCGCCCGGCCGTCCGGTCGACGACCGCCCCATGGAGCAGAAGCTCGCCGAGCACCAGGAAGGCTGGACCTGGCACCCGCACGACAGCGTCGAGGCCGCGCTGACGGCGTACGACGAGGTGTCGGCCGGCGTGCTGGCGGCGGTCCGCGACACCGACCTCGACACCGCGGTGCCGGTCCCGCCCGCGCCGTGGAACCCCACGGACATCGATGCCTGGTCGGTGCGCTGGGTGTGGTTCCACCTGATCGAGGAGCTGGCCCGGCACGCCGGCCACGCGGACATCGTCCGCGAGGCGATCGACGGCGCCACCATGTACGAGCTGGTCGCGGGCCGCGAGGGCTGGCCGGAGACAGACTGGCTCAAGCCCTGGCGGCCCGCGACCTCCCGCTGACTACCGCAGGAGCGGCGTGCTCGTCGCGACCGTGCCGTCCGCGCTGCGGTGGACGACCCCGTCGGTCACCGCGAACGCGAGCGCCCGGTCGAAGCGCCCCGGCTCCCAGTACTCCGCACCGACCAGTCGGGCGAGGTCGGCCGGGTGCTGCGGACCGTTGACGGTCAGCGCCCGGGAGATCTGCGCCATCTCGTGGGCGACGTGGCGGTCGCGGTGACCCTCGGTCGAGGGCTTGGGGGGTGGCATCGGCATGGTGGTCCTCCTCAGGCGGGCTGGGGTGCGGTGCGGCCGCCGCTGCCGGACTCGCTCGACGTGTCCTCGGCGGTCAGCGGCTGGGCGATGCTCTCGAGCGACTGGCCCTCGGCCTTCACACCGAGCAGCGCCTCGACGATGCCGCCGCCGATCATCAGCGCCGCGCCGAGGTAGTAGCCGATCGAGATCTGGGTGATGTCCATGCTCGCGGACGCCTGCTCGATGAGGTAGCCGAAGAGCAGCGGGCCGGAGATGCCTCCGGCCGCGGTGCCGATGGCGTAGAAGAAGGCGATGCACAGCGCCCGGGTCTCCATCGGGAACACCTCGCTCGCGGTGAGGTACGCCGCGCTGGCGCCGGCCGAGGCCATGAAGAAGATGATCGCGCCCATCAGCGTCAGCGTGACGGCGCTGAAGCTGCCGAGGAAGAACCCGGTCACGCCCAGCAGCACGCCGGACAGCACGTAGGTGGCGGTGATCATCTTGACCCGGCCCAGGCTGTCGAACAGCGGGCTCAGCAGCAGCGCCCCGAGGAAGTTGCTGATGGCGAAGACCGCGATGTACCAACCGGTCTGCTTGACGCCCATGAACGTCGTCAGGGTGTCGCCGTAGGTGAAGAAGAACGCGTTGTAGAGGAACGCCTGCCCGACGAAGAGCGAGAAGCAGAGCACCGTGCGCTTGGGGTACATCGTGAAGACGGTCCGCGCGATCAGGCCGATGCCGATCGACTTGCGCTGCCGGACGGTGATCGTGTCCGAGACGTCGTGGAGGGTCTTGCCGGACTCGCGGGAGACGGCGTCCTCGATGTCGCGGACGATCTCCTCGGCCTCGTCCTCGCGGCCGTGGATGAACAGCCAGCGCGGGCTCTCGGGCACGTTGCGCCGGACGACCAGGATGCCGACGGCCAGGATCGCGCCCAGGCCGAACGCGAGGCGCCAGCCCCACTCCTGGTTGATGACGGTGGGGTCGAGCAGCGGGATCGTGAGGATCGCGCCGCCGGCGGCGCCCACCCAGAACGAGCCGTTGATGGCCACGTCGACACGGCCGCGGTACTTGGCCGGGATCAGCTCGTCGATCGCGGAGTTGATGGCGGCGTACTCACCACCGATGCCGGCGCCGGTCAGGAAGCGTGCGCCGAAGTACCACATCGGGTTCATCGAGAACGCCGTGAGCACGGTGGCGATCGTGTAGACCGCCAGCGTGATCAGGAAGAGCTTCTTGCGCCCGAGGCGGTCGGTCAGCTGACCGAAGAACAGCGCGCCCAGGCAGGCGCCGGCGACGTAGACCGCGCCGGCCATGCCGACCTGGAAGCTGGTCATGCCGAGACCGGTCGTCGGGTCGGCCAGCGCGTCGGACATCGACCCGACGATCGTCACCTCGAGACCGTCGAGGATCCAGACGGTCCCGAGACCGACCACGACCAGCCAGTGCCATCTGGCCCATGGCAGCCGATCCAGTCTCGCTGGAATGTCAGTGGTGATGCGGCCTGTCTCGACAGCCATGAGTGTCCTCCGTTCACTCCGCGCGGTCGCCCCTCCGGGGTGGGGAAGCGCGCCTGCGCGTGTCCTGCCCGGACCCGTACCCCATGAAATGGCGGATCAATCCTCGGCGTCTTCGAGGAGGAGGGCGCTGCAGGTCGCTCGTTGCATCCACAGCCTGAATGCACCCCCTTGCGACCGACCGCACGGACGCCTACAATCGAACACATGCTCGATTCGCCGGACGTCTCCGTTGCTGACCTCCAGCAGCACGCGCTCGACGGCCTGCTCGACCTGTTCGCCGACCTCGAGACACCCACCGACGACGCCGCCTGCATCGACCACCTCGAGGCCCTCGAGCGGATCAAGTCCGCAGCCGCGGCCGCCCAGGCCCGGCTGACCGACCAGCTCGACCAGCACCGCGCCGGCACCGGCGGCCGCCGCGACGCCAGCCTCGGCGCCGAGATCGGGCTCGCCCGCCACGAGTCCCCCCACCACGGCCGCCGCCACCTCGGCCTGGCCCGGGCCCTGCTGCACGACCTCCCCCACACGTACGCCGCCCTGCAGCGCGGCGACCTCTCCGAGCGAGACGCCCTGATCATCGCCACCGAGACCAGCCACCTGACCCGCGAGCACCGCCTCCTCGCCGACACCGAGCTCGCCGCCGACCCCGCCGCGTTGGACGGCCTCGGCGAGACCCGGCTCCAGCAGGAAGCACGCCGCATCGTGCTGCGCCTCGACGAACACGCCGCTCTCGCCCGCCGCCGCCACGCCCACACCAGCCGCCGGGTCACCGGCCGGCTGCTGCCCGACGGCATGGCCCAGGTCAACCTCACCATCGCCGACTGGCAGTACGCCGCGATCATGACCTCGCTCGCCGAGGCCGCCGCCCGGGCCCGGGCCTGCGGCGACGACCGCACCCGCGGCCAGTTCCAGGCCGACACCGCCGTTCAACGGCTCACCGGCCAGACCACCGCCACCGCCGTCCCGGTCGCCCTCAAGATCGTCCAGTCCGCGCAAAGCCTCGTCGGCGGCGACTGCACCCCCGCCTGGATCCCCTGGTGCGGCCACGTCCCCGCCACCCTCGCCCGCGACCTCGCCACCGCCGCCCCCGACCTGCGCTCCACCATCCAGCGGCTCTTCCACTTCCCCGACACCGGCGCCCTGATCGCCATGGAACGCCACGCCGACCAGTTCCCCCCAGAGCTGCGCGACTTCATCGCCCTCCGCGACCAGACCTGCCGCACCCCCTGGTGCAACGCCCCGATCCGACACACCGACCACCCCCTCCCCCGCGCCCGAGGTGGCGACACCAGCGCCCACAACGGCCAGGGCCTCTGCGAGAGCTGCAACTACCTCAAGGAGCACCCCGGCTGGCGACACCGCCCCGTCAGCGAGCCGATGGACCCCCACACCGTCGACATCACCACACCGACCGGCCACCGACATCGCAGCACCGCCCCGTCTCCACCGGTCCCCCCGCCCGACAGGCCAAGGCCCCGGGTCGACCTCCACTTCACCCGCTTCGTCCTCGTCGCCTGACGTCCCGGCGTGGGGTCACGCCTGCCCGTCAGCCGACGCCAGCGCCTGATACCCACCGACGAGATCGGTCGCCCGGGACAGCCCCAGCCGGCGCAGGGTGGCGGCGGCGAGGCTGGAGCTGTACCCCTCGTTGCAGACGATGACGTAGCGCACGGCGTGGTCCACCGCGATCGGCAGTCGGTCCGGCGAGGTCGGGTCGAGCCGCCACTCCAGGACGTTGCGGTCGACCACCACCGCGCCGGAGAGCTCGCCGTCGCGTGAGCGTTGCTCGACAGGCCGGATGTCCACGAGGACTGCGCCCGCCGCGACCTCGTCCGCCAGCTGCTGCGGCTCGACGCGGTCGAGCCCGGCGCGGGCCAGTGCCAGGAGCTCATCGATCGCAGACCTGTCTGCCATGCGACCAGTCTCCTCCCGGAGCCAGGGGACAGCCGGTGACCGAGGTCAGCAGATCCCCTGCCGGACGGCCGCGACCGGCTGGCCGGAACGCAGCTGGTCGGTCACGGTCCAGAAGACCTGCGCGTACCCGCCCCGGTGGGCGATGTCCTTCAGGAGCGGCCAGTCCCGGCTGCCGTCGAGGGCCATGAGCGCCCGCTGGCGGGCGGCCGGCCCACCGTCGGCGTACACATCGAGCCAGGCACAACCGACCGACCCCGCAACCCTGGCCGCCGACTGGTAGGCGTCGTTGAAGCCCGTGATCTCGACATCGGCGGCGGTGAAGCCGTCCGGTACGTCGGCGCCCTGCAGCAGGTGGCTGACCGCCTCGTCCTTGTTGAACGGCGTCACGACGTCCGCCGGCACGGATGCCGCCAAGCCTGCCTCGTCGGTCTGCACGATCCGGTCCAGCAGCCCGTGGTACGCCGCGAGGTCCATCCCGGATCCGCGCACCTCGAGGAAGGACCCGTTCTGCGCCGGACGCATGGTCGCGTGGTCGTCCGCGGCGTAGGTGAAGGTCGAGGAGGGCTTGCCGAGCAGCTCGGTCGCCACCGGGTCGCTCACGTGGACGCGGTCCTCGAAGTAGGAGTCGTAGGCATCGGCGGGGTACTGCACCATCTCGAGGGACTGCTCGCCCTTCGAGTAGGCGATGTCGGTCTCGTTCTCGCTCGTGTAGAGGTAGGTGAGGCTCCAGCCGGAGGCATCGAGCGCGACGTACTTCCCGCCCGGCACCGAGGTGAGGCCGTGCTCCGGCTTCGCCGACGCGGACGGCGCGGCCGGGGCGGACTGAGCGGTCGGGCCGGTCGCCGCCGGCGCCTGGGCCGGGTCGGCGAGCGCCGAACGGACGGCGGGCACCAGCGCGATCGCCGCGATGGCCGCGGCCGCGGCGGACACCGCGAGCCAGGCCGGCGCGGGGCGCCGGGACGTACGGGCGTCGAGCTGGTCGACGACGGGCGTGGCCATGATTTCCTCCAGCAGGTCGGCGCGCGCGTCCTGGAGGGGAAGCCGGGCGACGTCCCGGTCGTGGATCCTGGGCGTGGGCTCGGTCATCGGTCCTCCTTCCGGGCGAGCTGCGGTTGTCTGCTGGTCACATGTCCAGGAGGCCCCACCTCGTTGCAGGGCGGTTCGTCCTCACCCATCAGGGCGCGCAGCCGCGCACGCGACCTGGACAGCCGGCTGCGCACCGCGATCGGCGAGATCCCGAGGACCTCGGCGATCTCCCGCGGCTCGAGCCCCTCCCACGCGGCGAGCTCGAGCACCTCCCGGTCGCGGGCCGCGAGTCGATGCATCGCCGCGCGCACGGTCTCGCGTTCGGTGACACCGGCAGCGTGGTCGGGGGCGCAGGCAGCCAGGTCCTGGCGCAGGCGATCGCCCAGGGCGGTACGCCGACCGTCGCCGCGCCGGTGGTTGGCCAGGGTGCGGCGGGCGACGCCGTACAACCAGAGCCGCGCCTCGTCACCGTCGGGGATGTCGCCCAGTCGGCGCCAGGCGACCAGGAAGGTCTCCGAGACGACGTCGGCCGCGTCCTCGGGACGGTCGACACGGCGCAGCGCGTACCCGAGCAGTCGGTCGAACTGCTCGGCGTACAGGCGTCGGAAGCGTTCCTGCTGCTGGCTCACGACGCCCTCATGTCCGGCACGGGCCTGATCGTTGCAGGCAGAGGACGGAAAATCCGTCACATCGATGGCTTGAAGCAGCCGATCCGACCGGACGCGGTCCCTAGTCGAGCACCAGGGACAGGGTCAGACCGATGACCAGGACGCTCTGCGCACTGTGCACGGCGATCCCGATGAGCGCGCTGCGGTAGCGCCGTGACGGGTAGGCCACCGCGAACGTGTCGATGAGCGTCGGGACGATCGCCCACGGCACGTGCAGGTGGTAGACGGCGAACAGGATGCCGTTGGCGACCCAGTCCCCTCGGCCGAACACTCCCTGCATCCGGGGCAGCAGCAGGCCGCGGAACAGCAGCTCCTCACCGAGCACCGTGTTGAACACGGCGAGCGCCACGACCACCGCGAACCAGCCCCAGCTGCCGGAGAGGACGTCCCTGCCCACGTCCGAGTCCAGGAACTCCGCGACGTCCCGACCGTCCGGGATCGGGAACGTCGGGACGAGCTCCTCGAGGGCGACCAGCAGCAGGCAGGGCACCAGCACCAGCCAGAGCCGGCCGCCGACCCGCCCGGTGCTCGGGCTGCGGGGTGCCTGCAGCCACAGCGCATCCTTCAGGACCGGCCAGCGCAGCGAGCCCCGCTCGCGGCGGACCATCAGCAGGACCAGCACGAACTGCCAGACCAGGCCCACGGTGAGGGTCACGAGGAGCGCGCGAGGGAGGGCCCCCGGCCCCTCGAGCCGATCGGCGAGCCAGGGAGCCACCACCCACGACAGCACGGCCATCGGCAGTGCCGCCGCGGCCCAGACACCGGCGATCTGCCCCCGCGTGTACTGCACCGTGGCCACCGGCTCCACGGTGGTCACGGCGAGCCCCTCGACCCAGCGTCCACGTTCTCAACACTGCGCGCGTCAGCAGGTGGCAACAGGGCCGGGTGTCACCCACGCACCCGGAAGTTCCGCGCCGGTTGCGCGGCCGAGCAGGCTCAGCGGCGGCTGTAGTCCCGGAAACCCCGACCGGTCTTGCGACCCAGGTAGCCGGCGGTCACCAGGTGCTCGAGCAGCGGTGCGGGCGCGAAGCCCGGCTCGCGGAACTCGAGGTACAGCTCGCGCTCGATCGCCAGCGACACGTCGTTGCCCACCACGTCGAGCAGCTCGAAGGGCCCCATCGGCAGCGCACAGCCCTGCTTCATCGCCACGTCGATGTCGTCGGCCGTGGCGTAGTGCGCCTCGAGCATCTTCACCGCGTCGTTGAGGTAGGGGAAGAGCAGCGCGTTGACGATGAAGCCGGCCCGGTCGCCGCAGGACACGGCCACCTTGCCGACCCGGTCGCACAGGGCGCGGACCGTCTCGGTGACCTCGTCGGAGGTCGTCACCGTGGACACCACCTCGACCAGCTTCATCACCGTGGCCGGGTTGAAGAAGTGCATGCCGATGACGTCCTGCGGCCGCTTGGTCACCCGGGCCATCGAGATGATCGGGAGGCTGGAGGTCGTGGTCGCCAGGATCGCGCCAGCCCCTCCCCGACCGTTCCGACAGATCTCGTCGAGGTTCTCGAAGAGCGTGGTCTTGATGTTGAGGTCCTCGGCGATCGCCTCGACCACGATGTCGACGTCCTTGAGGTCGTCGAGGCTCGTCGTACCGGACACCCGGGCGAGCACCTCGGCCTTGGCCTCCTCGGTGGCCCTGCCGCGCTGGATCTGCTTGTCGAAGTTGCGGGTGATCGCCGCGACGACACCGTCCAGCTTGGCCTGCGAGCGACCGACGAAGAGCACGTCGTACCCGGCCTTGGCGAAGACCTCGACGATTCCGCTGGCCATCGTCCCGGTCCCGACCACGCCCACGGTCCGGATGTCGTGGCGCAGCTGCGGCTTGTCGGCCTCGCTCGGGGTCTGGGCGTCGGGGACCACGATCGGGCTGTCGGGGGCCTCGTAGGTGTAGAAGCCGCGGCCGGACTTGCGGCCGAGCAGGCCGGCGGTGACGTACTGCTTGAGCAGCGGGGCCGGCGCGTGCAGGCGGTCGCGGCCCTGCTTGTACATCGTGTCGAGGATCTCGTACGCCGTGTCGAGGCCGATCAGGTCGAGCAGCGCCAGCGGGCCCATCGGGTAGCCGCAGCCGTAGCGCATCGCGGCGTCGATGTCCTCGCGGGAGGCGTAGCGGCCCTCGTACATCGCGACCGCGTGGTTGAGGTAGCCGAAGAGCAGCGTGTTGGCGATGAAGCCGGCCTTGTCCCCGCAGACGACGGGGTTCTTGCCCAGCCGCTCCACGAAGGCGGTGACGTCGTCGAGGACCGACGGCTCGGTGACGACGGTGCGCACGATCTCGACGAGGTTCTGCACCGGCGCGGGGTTGAAGAAGTGGACGCCGACCACGCGGCCGGGGTGGGCGTTGGCGGTCGAGATCTCGGTGACCGACAGCGAAGAGGTGTTGGTCGCGAGGATCGCCGTCGGCGACACGATCGACTCGAGCTCGCGGAAGATCCCCTTCTTGACCTCCAGCGACTCCACGACGGCCTCGACCACGAGGTCCGCGTCGCCGAGGTCCTTCATCTCGGTGGTGAGCGTGATCCGGCCGAGGATGTCCGCCTGCTCGGCCTCGGTGATCTTGCCGCGCTTCACGGCGCGTGCGGTCGAGTGCTCGAGGTGCTGACGACCGCGCGTCAGGGCCTCCTCGTTGATCTCGACACCGACCACGGAGAGGCCGTTGCGGGCGAAGACCTCGGCGATGCCGGCACCCATGGTGCCCAGGCCGACGACGCCGACGGTGCGGAACTCACGGGCAGATTCGGGGGAGCTGCTGGTCATGTCCGGCATCGTGTCACGCGCCACTCCGGGGGCGCACCGTGAGTTAGTTCACCCGTCGGTAACTTAACGATCCAAGCCCCGGGACATCACGACACGCACCCCGTTGGCGTCCAGCCCGAGCGCGATCTCGTGGTCGTGCAGCCGTTGCTGGTACGCCGAGAGGCGCTCGACCTCGGCGAACCCGAGGCGGGCGTAGAACGGCCCGTTCCACGGCACGTCGCGGTAGGTGCACAGCGACATGTCGTCGTACCCCGCCCACCGCGCCTCCTCCATCGCGGCCCGGACCAGCGCGCTGCCGATCCCGCGACGACCGTGCTCCGGCAGCACCGACAGCTGCTCGAGGTGGGCGTGGCCGTCGTGGTCGGTGACGTGCGCGAAGCCCACCACCCGGCCCCCGGCGGCGGCGACGAGGAGGAACCCGGGCTCGAGGTCCCGGGCGAGGCCGGACGGGGCCGGCGAGAGCAGGACGGGCGCGGTGTCGGGCCCGAAGTGGTCCGAGAACAGCGGCCCGCCGGCGTCCTCGACCGCCGCGAGGTGCCGCAGGTCGGAGGGGCGTGCCAACCGGATGGTCACGCCCGGCGGCAGCGTCACTGCCTGGTCTGGAGGTCGACGGACATGGCCGCCACCGTAGACTCCCCGCCCGTGAGACTCGTGGTGGCGCGCTGTCAGGTCGACTATGCAGGGCGGCTGACCGCCCATCTCCCGATGGCGACCCGGGTGTTGATGATCAAGGCCGACGGGTCGGTGCTGGTGCACTCCGACGGCGGCTCCTACAAGCCGCTGAACTGGATGTCCCCGCCGTGCACGCTGCGCGAGGGCGTCACCGACGACGGCCAGGTCGAGTGGACCGTCACCTCGAAGACGGACGACACCCTGCGCATCCTGCTCGAGGAGGTCCACCACGACTCCTCCCACGACCTCGGCGTCGACCCCGGCCTGCAGAAGGACGGCGTGGAGAAGCACCTCCAGGCGCTGCTCGCCGAGCACCCCGCGACCCTCTCCCCCGGGCTCACGCTCGTACGCCGGGAGTTCCCCACCGCGATCGGTCCCGTGGACCTGATGTGCCGCGACGCCGACGGGCTCAGCGTGGCGGTCGAGATCAAGCGACGTGGCGAGATCGACGGCGTGGAGCAGCTCACCCGCTACCTCGAGCTGCTCAACCGCGATCCCTTGCTCGCACCCGTCCGGGGCATCTTCGCCGCCCAGGAGATCAAGCCGCAGGCGCGCGTGCTCGCCACCGACCGCGGCATCGCCTGCGCGGTGGTCGACTACGACGCGCTGCGCGGCATCGACGACAGCGAGCACCGGCTCTTCTGATGAGGATCTTCCACATCGCGACGGCATCGGACTGGCAGGCGGCCAAGGAGTCCGGCAGCTACACGACCTCCACGCTGGGCCGCACGCTGGCCGAGGAGGGGTTCATCCACGCCAGCCGGTCCGACCAGTGGGAGGGCGTGCGGGCCGCGTTCTACGCCGACGTCGCCGAGCCGCTGGTGCTGCTGGAGATCGACACCGACCTGCTGGACGTCCCCGTCGTCGAGGAGGTCCCCGCGCCCGGGATGACCGAGACGTTCCCCCACGTGTACGGCGCGATCCCGGCGACCGCCGTCGTCGACGTGCGCCCGCTGCAGGCCTAGGGTGCGTCTGGCGGCCTGCCCGAGGCGCGCAACGTCGCCGGGCGCTCACCCGCGGCCGACCACGGGCCCGACAGCGAGAAGACGGCCAGCGCCGACGTCACCAGCGAGACCCAGCGTCCCGCCAGCAGGGAGGCGAGGTCCTCCATCCCCGGGTTGTGGCCGACGAGGACGACCGTCGTGAGCTCGTCGTCGAGGCCGCGCACCACGTCGAGCAGGTCCTCCTCCGACGCGGCGTAGACCTGCTCGTCGTACCGCGTCGCCGGGGGCGCGGCGAGCTCCGCCGAGACCAGCTCCCAGGTACTGCGGGCGCGGAGGGCCGGGGAGACGACGGCGAGGTCGATGCGGTCCAGGTTCGCCGCCAGCCAGCGGCCCGCCTTCGGCGCCTGGCGGCGGCCACGGGCCGCCAGCGGGCGGTCGACATCGGGCTCGTCGCCCGACCAGTCGGACTTGGCGTGCCGGAGCAGCACCAGCGTGCGCTCACTCATCCCCGGAACCGTTCGCCGCCAGCGCCACGACCTCCTCGGCGCAGCCCCAGCTCAGGGTGATGCCGGCGCCGCCGTGGCCGTAGCAGTGCACGACGTGCCCGGTCCGCTCCAGCCGGACGGCCGGGCGCACCGGCCGCAGCCCCACCTTCTGCCGCAGCACCTTCGCCCCGCGCAGCGCGGGCACCAGCCGGGTCGCCCGCTCGAGGATGTCCGCGGCACTCTCCGGGGAGGGAGTCCGGCTCCACTCGCCCTCCTGGTCGGTGCCCCCGACCACGACGTCGTGCTCGCGGGGCACGACGTACGTCGGCCCGGCGCCGTCCAGCCACCACCGGTCGATCCCGACCTGCTCGAGGTAGAGCACCTGGCCGCGCACCGGCACGACCGTGCGGTCCGACCCCAGCAGCCGGGCACCGAGCCCGGAGCAGTTCACGACCAGGTCCGCCCCCTCGGGCAGTGCCCGCAGGTTCAGCCGGGTGACCGTGCCACCGAGCTCCGCCACCCGAGCGGTGAGCCACCGCAGGTAGACCGGCATCTCGACCACCGGAGTGGTGAAGGTCCAGCCGTCGACGTAGCCCGCCGGCAGCGCGGTCTCCCGGTCCAGGCCCGACACCGCGGACCGCCACCAGGGGTCGCCCTGACGCCGGGTGAACACCTCGGTCCCCTCGACCATCCGGACGCCGGCCTCGGGCGACCCGCCGTACTCCTCCGGGGCGCCGAGCGCGGCGAGGACGGCGTACGTCGTCCCGGCCCACGCGGTCACCCTGTCCTGCGGCAGCGCGCGGTACGGGTACCAGATCGCGGCCGCCACGGACGAGGTCGTCTCCAGGGGCAGGTCCCGGGCGACCACGTCGACCCGGTGGCCTGCCTCGAGCAGGCGCACCGCGCAGGTCAGCCCCACCACGCCCGCGCCGACCACGATCACCCTGCTCATGGGTGAGACACCCTGCTCATGGGTGAAAGTCTGTCCTACCGGCGCGTAACCCGCTTCACAACGGGGTCGTTGGGTGGGCGACGAAAGGATCTGCCCGATGCGCCGACTCGCCCCCGTCCTGCTCGCCCTCCTGCTGGCGTGGGGGGTGGGCGCCCCCGCCATCGCCCACGAGGAACGCCCGGCGGAGTTCCCCGACGGGACCGGCCACCGCCCGTCGTTCCTCGGCTGGGACAACCCGCGGCAGCGGGTCGTGTGCAAGCCCAGCAGCGAGCGCCGCATCGAGGCCATGCCCGACGGCGCCGTGAAGCGGCGCAACGAACGCCTGCTGCGCGCGTGCGACTTCCGCTCGATCCAGAGCGCGATCAACTCGATCGCCCACCGACACACGTCGGTCTACGTGCTCCCGGGCACCTACCGCGAGAGCAGGTGGGCAGCCCTGCGTCGCAGCGACTACTGCTCGCACCTCGAGACCTCCTCGACGGCACCCCTGGTGTCCGCGGAGTACATCGGCAGCCTCTCCTCCCCCGACACCGGCGCGAAGGAGAGCAGCAACGGGAAGTCGAACCCGATCGCGCTGTCCTACGCCGACCAGCGGGCCTGTCCCCACAACCTCAACCTGATCGCGATCTTCGGTGACCGCACCCCCGGTAACAAGGACATCTCCTGCGACAGCAGGTTCTGCGGCACCCAGGTCGTCGGCACCGGCCGGCGGATCTCCGACGTGACCGTCGACAACGGCTTCCACAAGCTCAACGGCATCCGCGCCGACCGTGCCGGCGGGCTCTACCTGCGCAACATCGCCTTCCAGCAGGCGGAGTTCAACTCGATCTACGTCCTCGAGACCGACGGGTTCGTGCTCGACCGCGTGATCGCACGCGGCAACGACGAGTACGGCATCCTCGCCTTCGCCAGCGACCACGGCCTGATCCAGGGCTCCGAGGCCTACTTCAACGGCGACTCGGGCCTCTACCCCGGCTCCGGGTCGGACCTCAACGCCGACAACACGAACTTCAAGGCCACCCGCTACGCCATCGAGATCCGCGACAACCGCAGCCACGACAACACGCTCGGCTACTCCGGCACGGCGGGCAACTCGATCTGGGCACACGACAACGACTTCTTCGACAACGCGACCGGCATCGCCACCGACTCGCTCTTCCCCGGCCACCCCGGCCTCCCCCAGGACCACGCGCGCTGGGACCACAACCGCGTGTTCTCGAACAACGAGAACTACTACACCAAGTACGTCGACACCGGGGTCTGCCAGAAGCCGATGAAGGACCGCGGCTACATGGACGGCACCGTGTGCCCGGTCGTCCCCGTTCCGGTCGGCACCGGCGTCCTGATCGCCGGCGGCAACTACGACTCGACCGACCACAACTGGATCTACGACAACTGGCGCAACGGCACCATGCAGTTCTGGGTGCCGGCGGCGCTCCGCGACGACTACGACCCCACGCACCAGAACGACACGTCGAACCACAACCACACCTTCGCCAACCACATGGGCCTCCGACCCGACGGCACCGTGGCACCCAACGGCCTCGACCACTGGTGGGACGACCAGGGCGCCGGCAACTGCTGGGAGGACAACGTCTACGCGGGCGGCAGCGGGACGGACAACTTCACCGTGCAGCCGCCCTCCTGCGCCGACGGCGGCTCGGTCCTCGTGCCCGGAGCGCCCGTGAAGGACGCCGGCTTCCTGTCGTGCAGCCAGTACGACCGCAGCGACCCCACCTGGCAGCACCCCGCCGGCTGCGAGTGGTTCGACAGCCCGTCCGAGCCCGGCCATGGTTCGTAGAGGCATGGCCAGTGGGGCCGTGGCCCGCAGGGCCGCGCCCCTCCTCGTCCTGCTGGTCCTGCTGCTGGCGGGCGGCGGCGTCGCGGTCGCGCGGAGCACACCTGCGCTGACCGCGTCCGGGCCGACCTCGGTGACCGGCACCGAGGCCACCGCGGTCTTCAGGATCGGTGAGCACACGGTCCGGCAGGTCCGGTACGCCGACGGCGGCGTGCTGCGCTACACCTTCCGGCTGACCAACCGCGGCCGGCTGCCCGTGACGATCCTCGGCCTCGCCGACGACCAGCCGGACTCGCGCCTGTTCAGCTACGTCGGGCTGACCGGCCCGGACGGTGGTCCGGAGACGCGCCTGGGCGCGGGCGAGACCGGCGAGCTCACGCTCGCCCTGCGGATGGGTGGCTGCGAGAGCCTCTCCGCCCGGGCCGGCGCGTTCGTGCACGAGGTCGTGGTGCGCTCCGAGCGGGCCGGGGTCCTCGACGACGACGTGCGGATCACCCTCCCCGAGGAGCTCCACACGGGGTCGCCGCGGGAGGCCTTCTGCCCCCGCTCGACCGCCACCTCCCGGCCACCGGGCTGAGACGCGTCCCACACACGCCGACGGTACGTTGCGTACCGCCGGTATGGCATCCTGTCACTGCAGCCTTATTGACATCTTTTCAACAGGGAGCAGAATCCGTGGATCGCCCGCGCAGGACCGCCGTCACCACTGTCGCAACCGTGCTCGGAGCCGTCCTGGCCGGCGCGCTCACGACACTCCCTGTTCTTCCGGCTCTCTCCCCCGCCCTGCTCCCGGCGGCACACGCCGGGACGGCCGGCGGCGGCGACGTGGTGGCCCGGGACGTGGTGATCGCGGTGGAGAACACCAACGCCACGCCGGTCGCCTGCGCCCCGGACAACAAGTCCTACGTGCTGCACGCGCAGCTCGTGGGCCCGCGCCACGAGGTGCTGGGAGCCAACGTCCCGCGGATGAACGTGCTCGTGCACGACCTCGCCACCGGCTCGTGGTTCTGGCACCTGCGCCGGCACCCGGCGTACGACTACGCGGGCAGGCTCGCCGCCGCCGGCGAGACCTCGCTGGTGCTCGACCGCCTCGGGTACGGCGACAGCACGCTGGCCGAGGGCAACGCCACCTGCCTGGGCGCGCAGGCCGACATGCTGCACCAGGTCGTCCAGCACCTGCGCTCGGGGCGCTACCGCTTCGAGGACTCCACGCGGGCCACCCCCGGGGCCCAGCACGTCGTGGTGCACGGCCACTCGGTCGGTGCCGCGATCGCGCAGGTGGAGGCCGCGACCTTCGACGACGTGGACGGCCTCGTCCTGATGTCGTGGACCGACAACGGCGCCTCCTCCCGGGCCGTCGACGAGGCGTCCCGCCAGTCGGCGACGTGCCTCCGGGGCGAGGACTACGTGAAGTCCGGTGACAGCCGCAAGGACTACCGGTCGCTGCTGTTCGTCACCGCTCCGGCGGCGGTGCAGCAGACCGCGCTCGCCCGCCGCGACGTCGACCCGTGCGGCGACGCCCTGAGCCTGAGCCAGATGGTCACCACCTCGACGCTGACCGCCCGGGACGTGGAGGCGCCGGTGCTGCTGCTCTTCGGCGGCAAGGACGCCCTCAACCGGGACGGTGCTGCCGAGCAGCAGCGGCAGGCGTACTCGTCGTCGGTGGCGGTGACCTCCCACACCGTCAAGGGCGCCGGGAGCGCCCTGCCCCTGGAGAAGTCGGCACCGCGCACCCGGGCCCGGGTGCTCGACTGGCTCTCCCACCTCCCGGGCTGACCCGGCTCAGGCCCCGTCCCAGCGGGTGACCTGCCAGCCGTCGGAGTCCGCGGCGAGGCCGATCACGCCACAGTTGGGCAGGGTCACACCCAGCCCACGCTGCCGCGGCAGGCCGGCGAGCTGGGGCAGGGTCGCCAGGATGGCGCCGCCGTGGCTGACCACGAGCACGGTCTCGCCCCGGTGCTCGTCCGCGATCTCCTGCAGGACGCCCTCGACCCTCGCGACGACGTCGCTGACGCGCTCGCCGCCGTCGATCGCGGCGTCGTCGTCCCCCTCGACCCAGCTGCGGAAGACCCCCTCGAAGTAGGCCTTCTCGTGTCGCGCGGTCCCCGCGAGGCTCCCCACGCCGTACTCCCGCAGGTCCTCACGCACCACCACGTCCACGCCCAGCACGCCGGCGGCGATCTCGGCGGTCTGCACCGCACGCGACATCGAGCTGGTCCAGACCCGGGCCACGCGTTCACCGAGCAGCGAGGCCCCGAGCTCCCGCGCCTGCTTGCGCCCCAGAGGGGTGAGGCTGCCGCCGTGGTCGTTGCACAGGTCGGTCTCGTACTCCGCCTCGCCGTGGCGGGCGACGAGAACACGGGCTTCGCACTGCAACGAGCTCATGGTGCGACGGTAGCGGCCCTCGTCAGTCGAGGCCGTTGGCCTTCCTGATCACGTCGACGATGCCGCCCATGATCTCGGTGAGCCCGAAGTCCTTGGGGGTGTAGACCGCAGCGACCCCGAGCTCGCCCAGGCGGCGCCCGTCGGAGTCGGGGATGATCCCGCCGACGATCACCGGCACGTCACCCAGACCGGCGTCGCGCAACCCGTCGAGGACCGCAGGCACCAGCTCCATGTGCGAGCCGGACAGGATCGACAGGCCCACGCAGTGCACGTCCTCGGCGACCGCGGCGGAGACGATCTGCTCGGGCGTGAGCCGGATCCCCTGGTAGATCACCTCGAAGCCGGCGTCGCGCGCACGGACGGCGACCTGCTCGGCACCGTTCGAGTGGCCGTCCAGGCCGGGCTTGCCGACCAACAGGCGCAGTCGGCCACCCAGCTCGTCGCCCGTGGCCTTCACCTTCGTGCGCACCGCCGCCAGCTCGGCGCCGGCCTCCGCCACGCCCACGGCGCCGCTGACCCCGGTCGGTGCCCGGAACTCGCCGAAGACCTCACGCAGGGTGCCGGCCCACTCGCCGGTGGTGGCGCCCGCGCGGGCGGCGACCAGCGTGGGTCCCATCAGGTTGGTGTCGGTCTTCGCGGCCTCGGCCAGCTGCGCCAGCGCCTCGGCGACCGCGGTCTCGTCGCGCTGCGCCTTCCAGGCGGCCACGCTGTCCAGTGCGGCCTGCTCGGCCTCGGGGTCCGCCGTCTGGATCGCGGCGTCGAGGTCGGCGGTCAGCGGCGACGGCTCGGTGGTCTCGTAGATGTTGACCCCGACGATCTTCTCCTCGCCGTTCTCGATCCGGGCCCGGCGGGCGGCGTGGGCCGAGACCAGCTCCTGCTTCATGTAGCCGGAGTCGACGGCGGCGATGGCGCCACCCATGGCCTGGACCCGGTCGATCTCCGCACGGGCGCCCTCGACGAGCTCGGTGACCTTCTTCTCGATGACGGGCGAGCCGTCGAAGATGTCGTCGTACTCCAGCAGGTCGGACTCGAAGGCGAGCACCTGCTGCAGCCGCAGCGACCACTGCTGGTCCCACGGCCGGGGCAGCCCGAGCGCCTCGTTCCAGGCGGGCAGCTGGACCGCGCGGGCGCGGGCACCCTTGGACAGGGTCACGCCGAGCATCTCGAGCACGATCCGCTGCACGTTGTTCTCGGGCTGGGCCTCGGTCAGGCCGAGCGAGTTGACCTGTACGCCGTACCGGAACCGGCGCATCTTCGGGTCCTGCACGCCGTACCGCTCCCGGGTGATCTCGTCCCAGAGCTGGACGAAGGCGCGCATCTTGCACATCTCCTCGACGAACCGCACGCCGGCGTTGACGAAGAACGAGATGCGGCCGACGACCTTCTCGAAGTCGTCCTCGGAGACCTGGCCCGAGGCCTTGACCTGGTCGAGCACCGCGATCGCCGTGCACAGCGAGTAGGCCAGCTCCTGCGTCGGCGTGGCCCCGGCCTCCTGCAGGTGGTAGCTGCAGATGTTGATCGGGTTCCACTTCGGGATCCGGTGGACGGTGTAGGCGATCATGTCGCCGATCAGCCGCATGGAGTGCTCGGGCGGGAACGCGTAGGTCCCGCGGGAGAGGTACTCCTTGATGATGTCGTTCTGGGTGGTGCCGGCCAGCTGCGCGGCGACCTCCTCGGGCGTCGCGTCGCCCCCTGATGACCGAGCCTGCTCCTCGGCGACGACCTGGTAGAGCGCGAGCAGCCACATCGCGGTGGCGTTGATGGTCATCGAGGTGTTCATCTCGACGAGCGGGATGTCGTCGAACAGGCGGCGCATCTCGCCGAGGTGCGGGACCGGGACGCCCACCTTGCCGACCTCGCCCCGCGCGAGCGGCGAGTCGGGGTCGTAGCCGGTCTGCGTCGGCAGGTCGAAGGCGACCGAGAGACCGGTCTGCCCCTTGGCCAGGTTGGTGCGGTAGAGCGCGTTGGACGCGGCGGCCGTCGAGTGGCCGGCGTACGTGCGCATCACCCAGGGTCGGTCCTTCGAGGGACGGTCCTTCTCGGTCATGCTCCGAGCCTAGGACCAGATCTACTCGGAGGTAACCGGCGTCCGGTGTGGGATGTCCGACACGTCGGCCGGGGGCATCACGCCGGCGTCGCGACCCGTTCCAGCTCGACGAGGCGCATCAGGTGGGAGAGGTGGAGCAGGCGACGCACGGCCGGCCCGCAGCCACGCAGCGTGAGGTGTCTGCCCTCCCGGCTGGCCTCGCGGGTCGCGACCGCCAGCACCTTCAGGGCGGTGACGTCGCAGGTGTCGACGTCGCTCAGGTCGACGACCACGTCGTGGTCGTGCCCCTCGAGGTGGTCGTAGATGGCCTGGCGCACCTCCCACGTGCTGCGCACGTCGAAGTCACCGCTGAGCACGAGCGTCGGACCGTCGGTCATGATGTCCATCGTCCTGCCGTTCCCCCAGGGTCCAGAGAAACCCCGGCTCCCTCGTTGTCCTTGAGGTCTCTGTACCCACTATGACGCCGGTCACCCCCGTTCGGTTGCCTGATCCTTCGGGGTATTTCGTGTCGGCAGCCGGGCACGGGGCGTCCGCGAACGACGTCTACGCTCACAGTCATGGTCAACCTCACCCGGATCTACACCCGCACCGGCGACCACGGCGAGACCCGCCTGGGCGACATGAGCACCACCACGAAGAACGACCTGCGGCTGCAGGCCTACGCCGACGTCGACGAGGCCAATGCCCACATCGGTGTCGCCCTTTCGCAGGGCGACCTCGACGAGGACGTGGCCCTGGTGCTGACCCGGATCCAGAACGACCTCTTCGACGTGGGGGCGGACTTCTGCACGCCGGTGGTGGACAACCCGGAGTTCCCGCCGCTGCGGATCGAGCAGGAGTACGTCGACCGGCTCGAGCAGTGGTGCGACCAGTACAACGAGTCGCTGCCCAACCTCCGCTCGTTCATCCTCAACGGCGGCACGCCCGGGGCCGCGCTGCTCCACGTCGCGCGCACCGTCGTACGCCGTGCGGAGCGGTCGGCGTGGGCGGCGTACGGGCAGCACGGCGAGACGATGAACGAGGTGGCGATCACCTACCTGAACCGGCTCTCCGACCTGCTGTTCATCCTCGCCCGCCACGCGAACCGTGAGACCGGCGACGTGTTGTGGGTGCCCGGCGGGGAGCGCTGATCGGGCCGCATCCCCAGAACGGTGGAGGACAGAGCCGGACGGGGTCAAAGTGGCCGGTGTGGGACTACCGTTGGGTCATGGAGACACGTCGCACGGCGGCCCTCTTGGCCGCGTCGCTGCTCGGACTGTCGCTCGCCGCGTGCGGCGGCGGCGGTGGCGGCACCACCGAGAGCGGGGCACAACTCATCACGGACGGCACACTCACCGACTGTTCTGACGTCCCCTACCTGCCGTTCGAGGACTTCGACGAGTCCTCGCCCACCGGCTTCAGCGGCTTCGACATCGACCTCCTCACCGAGATCGCCAAGGGGCTGGACCTCAAGCTCGTCGTCAAGGACTCTGCGTTCGACCCGCTGCAGAGCGGCCTGGCCCTGAACTCCAGCCAGTGCGACATCGTGGCGAGCGCGATGACGATCACGGCCGACCGAGAGAAGAACCTCGACTTCACCGACGGCTACGCGAAGGTGAACCAGTCCCTGCTCGTCCCGACCGGTTCGGACATCAAGAGCATCGACGACCTCTCGGGCAAGAAGGTCGGCGTGCAGCAGGGCACCACCGGCAAGGCCTATGCCGAGGAGAACGCCCCCGACGCGGACGTCGTGAGCTTCCCGAGCGACGCCGAGATGTACCAGGCGATCAAGGCCGGGCAGGTCGATGCACTGCTCCAGGACTTCCCGGTCAACTACGTGCACCAGCAGGACGGCGGCTTCGAGATCGTCCAGACGTACTCCACCAACGAGGAGTACGGCATGGCGATCAAGAAGGGCAACACCGCCCTGGTCGATGACGTCAACGCGCAGCTGCAGAAGATGCACGACGACGGCAGGTACGACGAGATCTACAACAAGTACTTCTCGACCAAGTGAGGCCACGGCCGGTCTCGGCGACGGCCCGGAGGGGGCGCTCGTGAAGCGCAGCACCAGGCGCAGGCTGACCAACGGGATCCTGTACGGCGTCCTCGTGCTGGCGATCGTCCTGCTCGGCGCCCTGGTCGACTGGACCGCCGTCAAGGCGAACTTCTTCGACTCGGCCGGCTGGGGACGCGACGGCAACTGGAGCGTCCTGATCAAGACCGGGGTCAAGAACACCGTCCTCTACACGATCATCTCCTTCGGCTTCGGCTTCGCCCTGGCGATCGTGCTCGCGCTGATGAAGCTGTCCCCGGTCGCGCCGTACCGATGGCTCGCGACGGGGTACATCGAGTTCTTCCGCGGACTGCCGGCGCTGATCGTCATCCTCGTGATGGCGTTCGGCGTCCCGATCGCCTTCAACTGGCAACCTCCGGGCGGCCTGGTCGGCGCGGGCCTGATCGCCCTGATCCTGGTGGCGGGCGCCTACATGGCCGAGACCCTGCGCGCGGGCATCCAGGCAGTGCCCAAGGGACAGACGGAGGCGGCGAGGTCGCTGGGCATGAGCGCCGGGAGGACCACGCTCTCGGTGGTCCTCCCCCAGGCCTTCCGGATCGTCATCCCGCCGTTGACCAACGAGTTCGTGCTGCTGATCAAGGACACCGCGCTGCTGTTCGTGATCGGCGTGCAGGTCGATCAGCGCGAGCTGACCACCGTTTCCCGGGACCTGCTCACCACCGGTCCGACGGCGGGCACGTCGACCAGCCTGATCCAGGCGGCCCTGCTGTACCTCATCATCACGCTTCCGCTCACGCGCCTGGTCGCCTGGCTCGAGAAGCGCCAACAGAGGGCACGGTGACTTCCATGTCGGTCCCCATGGAGAAGCAGTCCGGGCGAGCCATCGAGGTCCGCGAGCTGCACAAGTACTTCGGCGCCAACGAGGTGCTCAAGGGCATCGACTTCCACGTCAACCATGGTCAGGTGGTCTGCGTCATCGGCCCGTCGGGGTCAGGCAAGTCGACGCTGCTGCGCTGCGTCAACCGGCTCGAGGACCCGACGTCGGGCACCATCCTGGTCGAGGGCGTCGACATCACCGATCCGGAGACCGACCTGGACCAGGTGCGGAGCCGGATCGGCATCGTCTTCCAGTCGTTCAACCTGTTCCCGCACATGAACGTGATGAGGAACCTGTGCATCGCCCAGCAGCGGGTCCGCGGGCGCGGTAGGGACGAGGCGATCGAGGTCGCCCGCACGAACCTCGCCAAGGTCGGCCTGGCCGGCAAGGAGGACGCCTACCCGGCGCACCTGTCCGGCGGGCAGCAGCAGCGCGTGGCGATCGCCCGCGCGCTGTCCATGAACCCCGACATGATGCTCTTCGACGAGCCGACCTCCGCGCTCGACCCGGAGCTGGTCGGCGACGTGCTGGCGGTCATGAAGGACCTGGCGTCCGAGGGCATGACGATGATGGTCGTCACCCACGAGATGGGGTTCGCACGGGAGGTGGGTGACAGGCTGGTCTTCATGGACGACGGCGTCATCGTGGAGGAGGGCGACCCGGTCGAGGTGCTGGCGAACCCCCAGCACGAGCGCACGCGCTCGTTCCTGTCCAAGGTGCTGTAGCCCGGAGGCGGCAGCAGGGCCTCACCTCAGCGCGTAGGAGAGCATCGCCACGACGGCTGCCGCTGTGCACCCGGAGGTCACGAGCATGGTCCCGAGGACCGTGAGCATCGCAGCGCGGACAGCATGGTCGCGCTCGCCTGACGCCGCGATCCGCCGACCCCGCATGATCAGTAGCACGCCGAGGCCGACGAACACCAGACCGAGCACCACCGGGGCCACCCACCACGGCATGCGGGTCAGCCTTCCACGGTCGAGGGCGTCCGTGACGACCTGACCGCGGCCACCGTCAACGCCGCGGGGACCATCAGCGCGGCCACGGCGAGCAGCGAGTCCAGGGTGCCGACCCGGTCCCCGAGCTGCCCCAGCAGCGGCGGGCCGGCGAGGAACGCGGCGTAGCCGATCGTCGAGACGACGCTGACCCTGGCCGCCGCGCGCGCCGGGTCGTCGGCGGCCGCGCTCATGCCGACCGGGAAGCCGAGTGACGCACCGAGACCCCACGCCACGATCCCGGCGCCGACGACGAGCCAGTGCCCGCCCGCCACCACCAGCAGGATGCCGGCCGCGGCGACCGCGCTCGTCGCCCACAGCACCGGGGCCCGGCCCCAGCGGTCCAGCGCGACCGGACCGACCATGCGACCGGACGTCATGGCGGTCACGAACACCGCGAAGCCGAGCACGCCGACCCAGTGCCGCGCGCCGTACCCGTCGATGATCGCCAGCGAGAGCCAGTCGTTCGCCGAGCCCTCGACCGTGGCGAAGGCCAGGACCATGACGCCGACCGCCAGCGTCCGCGGCTCGCGCCAGGCCGACCGCACGACCTCCGGCGCCTCGGGTGGTGCGGTCGGAGGCAGGAACGCGCGGCCCACCGCCACCACCACGACGAGCGCCAGCACCCCGACCCCACCGAGGTGCACGGGCAGCGGCGCCTGGACCGCCGCCATCGGGATGCCGACCGCGGCGCCCGCGATGCTGCCGAAGCTCCAGCCGGCGTGGAACCTGGGCATGATCGTCCGGCCGAGGCGCCGTTCGACCTCGGCGCCCTCGACGTTCATCGCCACGTCCCAGACGCCGGTGCCGAGGCCGTAGGCGAAGAAGCCCGCTGCGGTGCCGGCCACCGAGTCCAGTGCCGCGACGCCGACGGAGGCGGTCACCAGCCCGATCGCCGTCAGGGCCCCGCCCAGGCGTACGACGGCCGCGGCCGACGTGCGCTCGATGAGCCGGCCGCTCGAGGGCAGGGCCAGCACGGACCCGGCCGCGATCGCGAGCAGCAGCAACCCCAGGGACCCGTTGTCGAGCTCCAGGCCGGAACGCAGGTCCGGGATCCGCGACACCAGCGTGGCGAAGCAGAAGCCGTTGAGCGCGAAGGTCAGCGCAACCGCGTTGCGCGCGGCGGTCACCACAGGCACCGGCCCAGTCCACCCCACGTGGCTGCCTCGCTCCAAGTCGACCCCAAGCGGGGCGCAAGTGCCCCGGCACACGCTGCTCGCAGCGAACGACCGGCGAACGACCGGCCGACCGACCAGGACCCGACCCGGAGGAGCCCACGATGACCGCAACGCCCCAGCAGGACACCTGGCCCCGCCAGCTGCGCCTCCCCGGACAGGCCGACGCCCCGGAGGGGCCCGTCGACATGTCCATGATGTACCTGATGCACCACGCCTTCCGGCGCGACCTCGCAGCCTTCGCCCGGGCGGTCCCCCGCACGCCGCTCTCCGACGCCCCGACCTGGCGCGCCCTGCTGCGGCGCTGGGAGGTCTTCGCCGAGGTGCTGCACCACCATCACCACGGCGAGGACACGTGGCTGTGGCCCGCCCTGATGGAGCGCGCCGACGCCACCGAGCAGGAGACGCTGCGGGCGATGGAGGACGAGCACGAGGAGATCGACCCGCTGCTCACGACCTGCCTGGCCGGCCTGCGGGTGCTCGCCACCGGGGACGGGACGGCCGATGCCCGGGCCGCGCTCGCCGTACGCGTGACGGCCGCGCGCGAGAGCCTGGGCCGCCACCTGGCGCACGAGGAGCACGACGCGATGCGGATCCTCCAGCGGCACATCACGCCGGAGGAGTTCGAGGCGATCCACGCGCACTTCGTCGAGGAGCTCGAGCCCAGGCAGCTGCTGGCCCTCGTGCCGTGGGCCCTGCACGAGGTCCCGGAGGACGTACGCCGTGACCTGCGGCGCCAGGCCAGGCCGGCGCAGCGGGTGGTGTGGCGGCTGACTCATCGCAGGTTCGAGCGTCTCGACCGGCGGGCGTTCCGGCACGCCGGGTCCACCGGTCAGAAGCCGTAGGTCTCGCGCATCCCCGCGAACCAGCGGCCGAACAGCGGGATGTCCCACTCGTCGGCCTGGGCGGCGGCCGCGTCCGCGTGCCGTGACGCGATCGCGGTCTCGCCCGTGGCCGCGGCCGCCATGGCCAGGTAGGCGTCGACCGGGCCGCTGGCGAGGTTGGACCCCGCACCGCAGCTCTGGCCCGTGCAGCGGGTGAGCAGGTCGTAGGCGCGGCCCGCCAGGTCGGCGTCGCCGAGGTACAGCGCCAGCTCCGCGGCGTGGCCCCAGCTCAGCGGCGCGAAGTGGCCGGCCGGGTCCAGCTCGTCGCGGTGCTCGGCGTGCACAGCCCGGGCCCGATCCTTCCGTCCGTCGCGCCACAGGAAGACCGCCAGCGTCGGCCAGATGGCGTACCCCTCGTCCAGGGTCTCCAGCGCGGGCACCGCGTCGAAGGCGCTGCCCTCCCACAGGTGCACGGCCATCAGCGCGCCGGCCTGTGTCTCCTCGCCGTGGGTGTGGGAGATCCGGGCGGCGACCTCGCGGATGTGCTCGGCCAGCTCCCGGCAGGCGTCGAACCGCCCCGCCATCGCCTGCCAGGGCAGCTCGAGACCGTCGAGGACCATCTCCGCGTAGGCGATGCGCAGCCGCTGCGCCTCCCGCCGGGCCAGCTGCGTCGCCTCGATCATCTCGGCCCGGCGACCCAGCTCGCACAGCGCCACCGCGCGCAGGGTCGCGGACACCACGAACGCGCGCTCGTCGCCCAGGCTCCGGGCCAGCTCCAGCGCCTCGGTCGCCAGCTCGAGCCGCTCCGGGGAGGTGTCGGCATGCCACAGCGCCACGAACGCGATCTGGCAGGCGTCGAGCTGCAGCGCGGGGTCGCCGATCCGGCGCGCCATGGCCAACGCCTCGTCCCCGAGTGCCCGGCGCTCCTCGAACGACGAGGCGGCGTAGAGCTCGTTGGCCAGCGCGAGCATCGTCAGGCAGCGCAGCTCGCCGTCCGCGGCCGGCAGGCGCTCGAGGCTGCCGCGCAGCGCCGACACCACGACCTCGTTCACCTGGCCGGGCGGCGCGGAGCGCCACAGGCCGTCCCGTGAGGTCGCGACCGCGGCCCGCGCCACCGACTCGGGGTCGCGCATCTGCTTGCCGACCTCGATGGCCTGCTCCACGGTGCCCACGAGCTGGGGCAGGCGCGCGGACCACCGGTAGGCGTCCATCAACGCCAGCAGCACGTCGTACCGCTCCGGCAGCGCGGCCCCGGGGTCCTCGTCCATCGCCTGCAGGGCCCGGAGGAGGAGGTCGGCGGCCTCGTCGTGCGCATGCAGCCGTCGGGCCACGGCCGCGCCCCGGACAGCCGCGCGCCAGGCCTGCGCGGCGTGGGCCGGGCCCGCCTCCAGCCAGTGCCGGGCGACCTCCGTGTCGCGACCGCCGATCTCCTCGAGCACTCCGGCGACGTGGGCGTGCGCGCGGGCCCGCCGGGTCGCGGAGATCCCCGTGCGCAGGGTGTCGCGCACCAGCGCGTGGGAGAAGAGGAAACGGTCCACGCCGTCCTCCCGCACCAGCCCCGCCGCCTGCGCCGGCTCCACCACGTCGAGCAGGTCGTCCTCGTCGATCCCGGTCGCCAGCGCCAGCGTGGGGGTGTCGAACTGGCGTCCGATGATCGCCGCGGTCCGCAGTGCCGTGACGGTCTCCTCGGGGAGCCGCGCCAGACGCCTGGCCAGCACGTCCGCGACCGCGGTGGGCATCGTCGCCGCCAGCTCGCCGAGATCGGCCCGCTCCCCCGCCAGACGCGCGAACTCCACGAGGAAGAACGGGTTGCCCTCGGTGCGGTCGCGGAGGAGCTGCGCCAGCTCCCCCGACACCTGGGCCTCGCTCACCTGCTGGAGCAGCTCCGCCACGGCGGGGGTCGGCAGCCCGGACAGCTCGATGCGTACGGCGTGCCGCCGGGCGAGCGACTCGGCCACGTCGGCCAGGACACCGGCCGGTTCGGGGTGCGCGCGCCAGGTGGCCAGCACCAGCAGGCGCTCGCCGGCGGTGGCGTCGGCGGTCTCGACGAGCAGCCGCAGCACCCGCAGCGTGGAGGGGTCGGCCCAGTGCAGGTCGTCGAGCACGAGCACCGTCGTCTGCGCGCAGGCGGCGTCGCGGACGGCTCGGGTGATGCGTTCCCAGGCCCGGAACTGGGCGCCCTCGTCCTCGTCGCTCCCGGCGATGACGTCGCCGGCGCCGATCCCGTCCAGGACTGCCATCCAGGGCCACAGCGGCGGAGCGCCGTCGTCCTGGGAGCAGCGCCCGACCAGCACCCGGGCGCCCCGGTCCCGCGCCCGCAGGGCGACCTCGGCGGCGAGCCGGGTCTTGCCGATCCCCGGCTCCCCGGTGAGGACGGCGTACGACGGGGTGCCCGCCTCGGCGTCCGCGAGCGCCCGGTCGAGCGCCGCCAGGTCGTCCTCGCGGCCCGCGAGCGGCCAGGGCGCGACCGGCTCCGGCAGCGGACGGGCAGGGACCTTGTCGGGCGGCAGAGCGGCCGGGGCCACCCCACGTGCGCCCTCCCCCGGCTCCGGCGCCACCCAGTCCAGGTCGGGATCCTGACGCAGCACCGCGGTCTGCAGCTCCCGCAGCTCGGCGGACGGCTCCAGGCCCAGCTCCTCGTCCAGCACCTCGCGCAGCTGCCGGAGGACGTCGAGCGCGTCCGCCTGGCGGCCGGACCTGGTCAGCGCCAGGGCCCGCAGCGCCCAGAGCCGTTCCCGCAGCGGATAGGCCTTGGTGAGCGCCTCGAGCTCGGCCACCACGGTCCCGTGCTGGCCCTGGGCGAGCAGCGCCGTCGCCCGGTCCTCCAGCGCCACGGTGCGGAGCTCCTCGAGGCGGGCGCGCTCGGCCACGGCCGCGTCCGCGTCCCCGAGCTCGGCGTACGGCGTGCCCCGCCAGAGGGCCAGAGCCTCGTCCAGCCCGGCGCAGGCGTCGGTCAGCTCGGCGGCGGTGAGCGAACCGCCGCCTCGCAGGCCCAGGGGTGAGAGTCTGCGGTGCCAGGTGTCCACGGCCCGCTCGAAGCACTGGGCATCCACGGCCTCGTCCGGCACCCGGAGCGCGTAGCCGGGGGCCACCGTGACGAGCACGGTCGCCGGCGCGCGACGCTGCCGCTCGGGTTCCAGCACCCGCCGCAGCTGGGAGACGTAGGCCTGGAGCGTCGCCGTGACGCCCGGCGGCGGGTGCTGATCCCAGAGCAGGTCGACGATGGCGTCCACCGAGACCGGCCAGCCGCGCGAGAGCGCGAGCGCGGCCACCAGGGCCCGTTGCTTGGGCGTGCCGAGGTCCACCGGGTCCCCGTGCAACCTCACCTCGACGGGTCCGAGGACTGCCACCTCCACGTCGGCAGCATAGGGACCGCCCGCCCCCTCTGCGTCCCCTTTGTGGGCCATCGCCCCGAGGGTCGACCGCGGCTCCAAGTCGACTCGAAGTCGCCTCCAAGCGCTCCCGGCCACGGTTGCTCCACCGATCAGGCACCGACTGATGAACCCCCGAAGGAGCAACCCCCGTCATGACCATTCAGATCGCGACCTCGTCCGCCGCCGCCCTCCGCGGCGTCCTCCCCGGCCGCGTGCACCTGCCCGGCGACCCCGGGTACGACGCGGCTCGCCTGCCCTGGAACGTCGCCGTCGACCAGCGCCCCGCCGCCGTCGCCTTCCCGCGCACGGCCGCCGAGGTGGGCGCCGTGGTCCGCGCCGCCGCCGAGAACGGCCTCCGGGTCGCCCCGCAGAGCACCGGGCACAACGCCGGCCCGCTCGCGGCCCGCGGCCTCGACGACGTCGTCATCGTCCGCACCTCCGAGATGGGCACCGCCGTCGCCGACCCGGTCCGCGGCATCGTCCGGGTCGAGGGCGGCGCCCTGTGGGAGCCGGCCGTCGAGGCGGCGGCCGCCCACGGCCGGGCGGTCCTGCACGGCTCGTCGCCGGACGTCGGCATCGCCGGCTACTCGCTCGGCGGCGGCATCGGCTGGTACGCCCGCAAGCTCGGCCTCGCGACCAACAGCCTGACCGCGGTCGAGCTGGTGATCGCGGACGGCACCCTGGTCCGCGCCGACGAGACCACCAACCCCGAGCTGTTCTGGGCCGTGCGAGGCGGCGGCGGCAGCTTCGGCGTCGTCACCGCCCTGGAGTTCCGGATGTACGACATCCCGACGGCCTACGCCGGCATGCTGGTCTGGGACCTCGCCCGCATCGAGCCGGTGCTGCGTGAGTGGGCCGCCTGGGCTCCCGACGCTCCCGACGAGGTCACCACGTCGTTCCGCGCCATGCGGATCCCGCCGCTGCCCGAGCTCCCGGAGTTCCTTCGCGGCCGCCGGCTGGCGATCATCGACGGCGCGGTCCTCGGGTCCGACGAGTGCGGCCGGGAGCTGCTGGCGGGCCTGCGGGCCCTGAGCCCGGAGATGGACACGTTCGCCCGGGTGCCGGCGAAGTCGCTGGTGCGCCTGCACATGGACCCCGAGGGCGGGGCGCCCGTCGTCTCCGACACCGCGATGCTCGGCTCCTTCCCCGAGGCCGCCGTCGATGCCTTCCTCTCCGAGGTCGGGCCGGACGCCACGACCTCGCTGCTGATGGCCGAGCTGCGCCAGCTCGGCGGGGCGCTGGGCCGCCCGCACGAGGGTGGCGGCGTGCTGTCGCACCTCGACGCGGCGTTCGTCACCTTCGCCGGCGCCATGGCTGCCACTCCCGAGATGGGCGCGCAGGGCCACGCCGACGCGGTGCGACTGACCGGGGCCCTCGCCCCGTTCGCGAACGGCCGGCAGTACCTCAACTTCGCCGAGAACCCGGTCGACCCCCGCACGGCGTACGCCGACGGCGTGTGGACCCAGCTCAAGGGCATCCGCGGCGCGGTCGACCCGCACGGGATGTTCGCGGCCAACCACCCGGTGCCGCGGCTGTGGGAGGACGGCCGTCCGACCGCCTGACGCTGGGGCGCTGAGTGGGGGGCGCTGAGTGGGGGCTCAGCGTGAGGGGCGGGTCCAGTCCGTGCCGGGCGGGCCCGACTCCAGCCACGACTGGAAGCCCATCAGCGAGGAGGGGTTCATGGCCAGCTCGACCTCGCCGGTGGGCGTCGTGCAGCGGATCACGACGTGGTCGGGGTAGAGCGACATCTGCTCCACGCCCTCGGGGTCACGCCGACCCGAGAACGCCAGGGTCGAGCGCTGCCAGACCCGCTTGGGCCGCGGTGAGAGGGAGAAGATCCGGAACCACTCGAGCTCCTCGCCGGAGTAGCGGCCGAGCCCGAGAAGCCAACCGCGCCCGGCCCTCTCGGGGCGGACGCGGTAGCTGACCTCGAAGGTGCCGCCGTTGCGGGACAGCACCCGGCGCCGGACGATCAGCGCGACACCGTAGAGCAGGACGAGCAGGAGCAGGCCGCCGGCCGCGTCGAGCAGCCACTGCCAGACCGGCATTCGTCCCCTCCTCCCCCACGCCTGGTCGCGAAGGTGCTCACCCTAGCGGGCAGGAACGACGAAGCCGGCCCCGGGGCAACCCCGGGGCCGGCAACGTGTCGTTCATCGGATCAGGAGGCCTTCTCGACCGCCCGGATCCGCGCCTCGGCACGCTTGGCGCGCTCCTGGGCGTCGTCGCTCTCGTGGTCGCCCTCGGCGGCCTCGAGGTCGGCCCGGGCCTGCTCCACGTCGATGTCGTGGGACAGCACGGTGTGCTCCGAGAGGATCGAGACCCGGTTGTTGGCCACCGACAGGAAGCCCCCGTCGACGGCGGCGACCTGGTCGTCACCCTCGACGGCCCGGATCTCCACCACGCCCGGCACCAGCAGGGACAGCAGCGGCGCGTGGTTGCGCATCACGCCGACGTCGCCCTCGGTCGTGCGGGCGATCACCATCGTCGCCTGGCCGGACCAGACGGTCCGGTCGGCGGCGACGAGCTCCACCTGCAGCTGGTCGTGCTCTGCTGTCGGGGGCGCCATCAGAGGTTCTTCTGGATCTCGGACCACTTCTGCTCGACGTCGTCCAGACCGCCGCACATGAAGAAGGCCTGCTCGGCCACGTGGTCGTACTCGCCGTCCGCGATCTTGTTGAACGCCTCGATGGTGTCCTTCACCGGAACCGTCGAGCCCTCGATGCCGGTGAACTGCTTGGCGACGTAGGTGTTCTGCGACAGGAACCGCTGGATGCGGCGAGCGCGGGACACGATGATCTTGTCCTCTTCGGAGAGCTCGTCCACACCGAGGATCGCGATGATGTCCTGGAGCTCCTTGTTGCGCTGCAGGATCTGCTTGATCCGGATGGCGCAGTCGTAGTGCTCCTGCCCGATGTACTGGGCGTCGAGGATCCGCGAGGTCGACGTCAGCGGGTCCACCGCGGGGTAGATACCGAGCGAGGCGATCTCTCGCGAGAGCTCGGTGGTCGCGTCGAGGTGGGCGAACGTCGTGGCCGGCGCCGGGTCGGTGTAGTCGTCGGCGGGGACGTAGATCGCCTGCATCGAGGTGATCGAGTGACCACGGGTCGAGGTGATCCGCTCCTGGAGCGTGCCCATCTCGTCGGCGAGGTTCGGCTGGTAGCCCACCGCGGACGGCATGCGGCCGAGCAGCGTGGACACCTCGGAACCGGCCTGCGTGAACCGGAAGATGTTGTCGATGAACAGCAGCACGTCCTGGCTCTGCACGTCGCGGAAGTACTCCGCCATCGTCAGCGCCGACAGCGCGACCCGCAGGCGGGTGCCCGGCGGCTCGTCCATCTGACCGAAGACGAGGGCGGTCTGGCCGATGACGCCGGCCTCCTCCATCTCGACGATCAGGTCGTTGCCCTCACGGGTGCGCTCGCCGACACCGGCGAACACCGACACACCACCGTGGTCCTTGGCGACTCGCGCGATCATCTCCTGGATGAGCACGGTCTTGCCCACGCCCGCGCCACCGAACAGGCCGATCTTGCCGCCCTGCACGTACGGCGTGAGCAGGTCGATGACCTTGATGCCGGTCTCGAACATCTGGGTCTTGGACTCGAGCTGGTCGAAGGCCGGAGCCTTGCGGTGGATGCCCCAGCGCTCGCTGACCTCGAGCTTCTCGTCGCCCTCGAGGTTGAGGCACTCACCCAGGGTGTTGAACACCCGGCCCAGCGTCGCGTTGCCGACGGGGACCGTGATCGGCCCGCCGGTGTCCCTCACCTGGGCGCCGCGGACCAGGCCGTCGGTCGGCTGCAGCGAGATCGCGCGGACCATGCCGTCACCGATGTGCTGGGCGACCTCGGCCGAGAGGATCTTCTTCTCGCCGCCGAGCTCGAGCTCGACCTCGAGCTTGTTGTAGATCGCGGGCATCGAGTCCACGGGGAACTCGATGTCGACGACGGGTCCGATGACGCGGGCGATGCGACCGACGCCAGCGGAGCCGGTCCCCTGGGTCTCTTCAACAGTGGCAGTCATTTCTCACTCACTCCCGGCTTGTGCGTCGGCCAGCGCGTTGACGCCACCGACGATCTCGCTGATTTCCTGGGTAATGCCGGCCTGGCGGGCCTGGTTGGCGATTCGGGTGTACTTCTTGATGAGCTCGTCGGCGTTGTCCGTGGCGGACTTCATCGCCTTCTGACGGGCGGCCAGCTCGGAGGCGGCCGCCTGCAGCAGGGCGAAGAAGATCCGGCTCTGGACGTACTGCGGGAGCAGCCCGTCCAGCACGTGCTCGGCCGAGGGCTCGAACTCGTAGAGCGGCAGGACCTCGTCGGACGCGGGCTTCTCCTCGCCCTCGACGACCTCCAGCGGCAGCAGCCGGACCGCGGTGGGCTCCTGGACCAGCATCGAGCGGAAGCGCGTGTAGACCACGTGCACCTCGTCGACGGCCTCGTCGCCCTCGTCCTCGAGGAACGCGTCGATCAGCGACTTCCCGATGTCGCGGGCGACGTCGTACGACGGCTGGTCGGAGAACCCGGTCCACGACTGGACGACGGGACGACCCCGGAACCGGTAGTACGCCTCCGCCTTGCGGCCGCACAGGTAGGTGCTGATCTCCTTGCCCTCCCCGCGGAGCTTCTCCGCGAGGCGCTCGGCCTCCTTGAGCACGCTCGAGGAGTAGGCACCGGCCAGACCCCGGTCGCTGGTCACGATGAGCACGGCGGCCCGCTTGGGGTCCTCCGGCTCCCGCGTCAGCGGGTGGTCGACGTTGGAGTACGTCGCCACCGCCGACACGGCACGCGTCAGCTCACGGGCGTACGGCGCGGCCGACTGAGCCCGGTTCTGCGCCTTGATGATGCGGGACGCAGCGATGAGCTCCATGGCGCGCGTGATCTTCTTCATCGACTCCGTCGACTTGATCCGCGCACGGTACTCACGCACCGAAAGAGCCATGGGTCAGCCCCGCTTCTGCTTGACGATCTGCTCCTGGTCCTCGTCCTCCAGCGCCTCGGCCTCGGGCTCGTGGCCGACCTTGATCGAGCCACCCTCCGAGGTCTCGAACTGGTCGAGGAAGGAGTTGTAGGCGTCTTCGAGCGAGCTCGCCGTCTCGTCCTCGAACTTCTGCGTCTCGCGGATCGCGGACAGGATGCCCTCGTGCGAGCGGCGCAGGTAGTCGAGGAACTCGTTCTCGAAGCGGAGCACGTCGCCGGCCGGGACCTTGTCCAGGCGGCCCGTGGTGCCGGTCCACAGGGAGACCGTCATCTCCTCGAGCGGGTACGGCGAGTAGGCCGGCTGCTTGAGGAGCGCCATCAGGCGCTGACCACGGTCGAGCTGCTGGCGCGACGCGGCGTCGAGGTCGGAGGCGAACATCGCGAAGGCCTCCATCGCGCGGAACTGCGCGAGGTCCACCTTGAGCGAGCCGGTGACCGCCTTCATCGCCTTGGTCATCGCCGAGCCACCCACGCGCGACACCGACACACCGACGTCGATCGCCGGGCGCTGGTTGGACGCGAACAGGTCCGACTGCAGGAAGATCTGGCCGTCGGTGATCGAGATGACGTTGGTCGGGATGTAGGCCGACACGTCGTTGGCCTTGGTCTCGATGATCGGCAGACCGGTCATCGAGCCGGCGCCCATCTCGTCGCTGAGCTTGGCGCAGCGCTCGAGCAGGCGGCTGTGCAGGTAGAAGACGTCACCCGGGTAGGCCTCACGACCCGGCGGGCGGCGCAGCAGCAGCGACACGGCGCGGTAGGCCTCGGCCTGCTTGGTCAGGTCGTCGAAGACGATCAGGACGTGCTTGCCGTCGTACATCCAGTGCTGGCCGATGGCCGAGCCGGTGTACGGCGCGAGGTACTTGAAGCCCGCGCTGTCGGACGCCGGGGACGCCACGATCGTGGTGTACTCCAGGGCGCCGGCCTCCTCGAGGGCGCCACGCACCGAGGCGATGGTCGAGCCCTTCTGGCCGATGGCGACGTAGATGCAGCGCACCTGCTTCGACGGGTCGCCGGAGTCCCAGTTCTGCTTCTGGTTGATGATCGTGTCGATCGCGATCGTGGTCTTGCCGGTCGCGCGGTCACCGATGATCAGCTGGCGCTGGCCACGACCGATGGGGGTCATCGAGTCGATCGCCTTGATGCCGGTGGCGAGCGGCTCGTGCACCGACTTGCGCTGCATCACGGTCGGCGCCTGGAGCTCCAGGGGGCGACGCTCGCTGGACGCGATCTCGCCGAGACCGTCGATCGGGGTTCCGAGCGGGTCGACGACGCGGCCCATGAAGCCGTCACCCACCGGGACCGAGAGGATCTCGCCGGTACGGCGGACCGTCTGGCCCTCCTCGATCTTGTCGAAGTCACCGAGGATGACCACACCGATCTCGCGGGTGTCGAGGTTCAGGGCGATGCCCAGGGTGCCGTCCTCGAACTCCAGCAGCTCGTTGGCCATGGCCGAGGGGAGACCGGTCACTCGGGCGATGCCGTCACCGGCCTCGGCGACGGTGCCGACCTCTTCCCGGCTGGCGGCCTCGGGCCGGTAGTCGGCGACGTACTTCTGCAGCGCGTCGCGGATCTCCTCCGGACGGATCGTGAGCTCCGTCATTGTCGTCCCTACTCTCTTGTCTCTTCTGAAAACTCGGTGGGTGAGTGGTCGTTACCGGTCAGCCGGCCAGACGCCGACGGGCGTCGTCGAGGCGACTGGCGATGGTGCCGTCGATGACCTGGTCACCGATCTCGACGCGCATGCCGCCGATCACGGAGGGATCGACCTGGACGTTGAGGTGCACGGGACGGTCGTACTGACCGGCCAGGGCACCCGTGAGCCGCTGCTGGTCGGCGTCGCTGAGCGGTGTGGCCACCCGGACGAGCGCCACCAGCCGGTTGCGGCTCTCCGCCGCCACCCGGGAGTACTCCTCGACCGCGCGGGCCACGGTCAGGTGCACACCGCTCACCGCCCGCTCGGCCAGCCGCAGCGAGCCGCTGGCGACCTTGCCCTCGAGCAGCGAGCGGACCAGGCCGCGCTTGTCGGTCACCGACCGAGCGGGGTCCGAGAGCGCGTCGCGCAGCTCGGGGTTGTCCGCGACCAGCCGGCCGAACCCGAACAGCTCGTCCTCGAGCCGGTCGCCCTCGCCGGCCTTGTCGGCCGACTTCACCAGCGCCACGACACCGAGGTGCTCCAGAGCGGTGGCCAGGTGACCGCTGGACGCCCAGCGCAGGCCGGCGGCCTGGCCGACCAGCTCGGTGGCTCCCTTGTCGAGGTGGCCACCGAAGACACCCTGCGCGAGGCCGGTCTTGGCCTCCGCCGGGGTCGAGGGGTCGGTGACCGCCCGGCGCAGGGCCGGCTGCTCGCGCAGCACGTCCGCCGCGGCGAACAGGCTCTCCCCCACGGCCGCGCCGTCGGCGCCCCCGTCGAGGGTGGAGCCCAGCGCGTCGGTCAGCTTCGCGAGCGACTCGCGCGAGGAGCCCTGCACGCTGGTCGAGGAGCCAGCCATCAGTTGGCCCCGCTCTTGCTGTCGAGGTCGGCCAGGAACCGGTCGACGACGCGGCTCTGGCGCGCCTCGTCGTCCAGCGCCTCACCGACGATGCGCCCGGCGAGCGTGGTGGCCAGCGTGCCCACCTCGTTGCGCAGCGACGCGACTGCGGCCTTGCGGTCCGCCTCGATCTGGGTGTGGGCGTGCTCGACGATGCGCTGGGCCTCGGCCTGGGCCTGCTCCCGCATCTCGGCGATGATCGCCGCACCCTGCTCGCGCGCCTCCTCGCGGATGCGCGCGGCCTCGTGACGGGCGTCCGCGATCTGCGCCCGGAACTCCTCCTCGGCCTCGTGGGCCTCGGACTTGGCCTGGTCCAGATCGGCGAACTGCTGGCGGATCGCCTCCTGGCGGGCCGTCATCGCCTTGTTGATCGGCGGGATGACGAACTTGGCCAGGAGCCACACCATGATCGCGAACGCGAACAGCTCGACGAAGAACGTGCCGTTCGGCACGAGGAAGTTGCTCTCCATCGCGACGATCGCTTCGGTTGCCATCGATTGGTTCCTTTGCTCTGGGGCGGTGCTTCGAGTGGTGCCCGGGGGCCCCTGGGATCAGGCGAGGACGAAGACGAACAGCGCCATGAAGGCGAGGTTGATGAAGAACATCGCCTCGACCAGACCGACCGTCAGGAAGAAGATCGTCTGCAGGCGACCCTGCGCCTCGGGCTGACGGGCGACGCCCTGGATGTAGGACGAACCGGCCAGACCGTCGCCGATGCCGGCGCCGATGGCGCCGCCGGCCAGTGCAAGGCCACCACCGACGAACGCGCCGGCGGTCTGGACTGCGGTGTCACTCACTGCCATTGATATGCCTCTCCTTGGTGTACGCCGATGCTCGGCGCAGCTGGGTTACCTCTGGTGCGCTCGACCGGTGTCGGTCAGTGCGCGAGTTCGGGGGTCTTCTTGTCCTCGGCCTCGTGGTCCTCGTGCTCGCCGTGGCCGGCGCCCGCCATGCCGAAGTACAGCACGGTCAGCAGCGCGAAGATGAACGCCTGGATACCGCCGATGAACATGTCGAACAGCTTCCAGACCAGGTTCGGGGCCCACATCGCGTAGAACGGGATCAGACCGATCAGGGCGAGCATGATGCCGCCGGCGAAGATGTTGCCGAAGAGTCGCAGCGCGAGCGTGATCGGCTTGGTCAGCTCCTCGAGGATGTTCAGCGGGAGCAGCACCGGGAACGGCTCGAGGAAGTGCTTGAAGTAGCCCTTCGCGCCCTTCTCCTTGATGCCGTAGATCCACACACCGACCATCGCCATGAGCGCCATCGCGTAGGTCAGGTTGGTGTCCGCGGTCGGCGCCGGGAGCAGGTGCACGTCGTGGTTGATCTCGGTCGGCAGCAGCTCGAGCCAGTTCGCGAACAGGATGAAGAAGAACAGCGCGACCGCCAGCGGCACCACGAACGGGTGCAGGCGGCCGAGGTTGGCCTCCACCTGGGTGTTGACCTCGCCGACCACGGACTCCCAGAGGATCTGGATCTTGGTCGGGACGTGGTCCTCGGGCCGCTTGGTCAGCGCCCTGCGGGCCCAGAAGCCCAGGATCAGCACCAGCCCGCCCGCGACGAGCGTCGAGATGATCGTGTCGATGTTGAACGTGATGCCGTTCCACTCAACGGTCTTGTGCTCGCCGATCGTGATGTCGGCGAGGAGAGGGGCAGCAGCAGGCCGGTCACGGCGTCTTCAACTCCTTGAGCAGCGGGATCGTGGTCATCACCAGGGCGATGAGGCGGAAGATGGCCAGGCCGAGCAACAGCCCGATGCCGTCGGGCCAGAAGGCGACGGCGATCCCGACCGCGACCACGGTCAGGACGAGCAGCCGGACGAAGGTGGCCGCCGCGAGCTTGCCGCGGGTCACCTCCTCGCCCGACCGGATGATCTTGAGCAGCCACAGCTCGGTGGCCAGGTGGTTGACGAGGCCGAGGCCGACGCCGGTGGCGATGCAGCCGGCGAGCGTCCAGCGGTCGAGCTGGCCGGCGATCCAGTACGTCGCCACGACGAGCACGAGGGCCACGCCGATGGTCTTGCGCTGGTCGCGCAGCACCTGCAGCACCGGCGAACCGGTGGCAGGAGCAGTGGTCTCAGGTGTCGTCATGGAGGCACTCATGTCGCTGGAGGGGGCGGCGGTCTTGGGGGTGAGCTGCTCGGTCATCGGGCGAGGTCACCCCCGCAGTGCGGCACGGACCCGGATCCAGAAACCGATGCACCCGACGACGATCCCGGCAGCGATGCCGACGAGCGTGAACGCCGGGGACGTGCCGGCGCTGTTGTCGACGAGCAGGCCGATGACCAGACCGGCGACGACGGCTCCGGCGAGCAGGCCCCCGAGACCCACGAGGTCACGGCCCCGCAGGTTGTTGTCGGAGTGCTCATCGACCATCCACCCAAGTCGCTTTCATCGGCAGGCTTGAAGACGCCGGCGCGGCGGCCCATCTGGGCCCGCTCCTCGACGTCCGACGACGGCGCGAAACTACCACAGCGCCACTGGCCCGCGAACCCCGGGACCGGGGTCGTCCCGGCTGCTCTCCGGGGTGCTCCGGGGAGCGTGCTGCGAAGCGCGGTCGTCATGGTCGGCGGCCGTTCTGTCTGGTGTCGGGCGGTGCTTGTGAAAACTAGCACAAAGTCCCGACGCGTCAGTAACCGGGCCCTCAGAGCTCCTCGACGGGCCCGATCTCCGGCTGGTTCTCCGGCTGGCGCAGGCGCGGCAGCACGAAGGTGAGGGTGACCGTCACGAGCACCATCACGACCAGCGAGGTCCACATCCACGGCCCGGTGTAGAGGCTGGCGAGGACCGTGCCGAAGGCCACCAGGCCGGCCCACAGCCACATGATCAGGACGGCCCGCCGCTGCGAGTGGCCGATCTCCAGGAGCCGGTGGTGCAGGTGTTGCTTGTCGGGCGCGAAGGGCGAGCGCCCGGCCCGGGTTCGTCGTACGACGGCGAGCACCAGGTCCAGCAGCGGGATCACCATGATCGAGATCGGCAGCAGGACCGGCAGGAACGTCGGCAGCAGGCTGGCGCGGGAGCCCGAGGCGCCCTGGCTGATCTCGTTCCCGGCGAACTGGCCGGTCAGTGTCACCGCGCTGGCCGAGAGCACCAGGCCGATCAGCATCGACCCGCTGTCGCCCATGAAGAGCCGGGCCGGATGGAAGTTGTGCACCAGGAACCCGGCGCAGACGCCGGCCAGGGCCACGCTCAGCAGGGCGCTGGTGGTGGCCCGGGAGGCGTCGTTGAACCGGGTCAGCTGGTAGCAGAAGACGAAGAACGCCACCGCGCCGATGCCCACCACGCCGGCGGCGAGCCCGTCGAGCCCGTCGACGAAGTTCACGGCGTTCACCGTGGCCACCACGATGAAGCCGGTGAGCAGTGCGCCCTGCGAGGCGTCGAGGGCGAACTGGGTGCCGTCGGGCATCGGGAAGAAGACGTACTGGATCCCGAAGACGATGAGGAAGCCGGCGGCGAGCACCTGCCCGCCCAGCTTCGTCAGGGCGTCCAGCTCGAACAGGTCGTCCAGGACGCCCACCGCACAGATCAGGGCGCCGGCGATCAGCACGATCCCGGCGTCGTGGAAGACGAACGGTCCGCTTTTCGAGAGGAACGGCAGCTGCTGGGCCACGACGTAGGCCGCCACCAGGCCGCCCAGCATGGCCAGGCCGCCGAGGTACGGGATCGGCTCGGCGTGGACGTCCCGGTCGCGCACCGGGGCCACCGCGCCGGTCCGCAGCGCGATCTCGCGGGCCACCACGGTCAGCAGGTAGGTCACCACGGCGGCGACCAGGAAGACCAGGACGTACTCACGCACGAGGCACCGCCTCCGTCAGCCTTCGTCCGTGATCGGGACGCCGAGCGGCTCGAGGACCTTGTTGAGCTCCTCCACGGAGAGCGCGCCGCGGCGCAGCACCCGGGCGCTCGGGCCGGTCACGTCGACGATCGTGGAGGCCTCTCCCCCGGGCGACGTCGCCTCACCGACGGGTCCGGCGTCGACGATGACCGCCACCTCCTCGCCCAGCATCTGCTCGGCCTGGTCGGCGTCGGTCGCGGCGGGCATGCCGGTGCGGTTGGCGGAGCTGACCGCCAGCGGCCCGGTGCGCTCGAGGATCTCGCGCGCCACCTCGTGGTCGGGCATCCGGACGGCGACCGTGCCGCGGGTGTCGCCGAGGTCCCACTGCAGCGAGGACTGCTGGTGGCAGACCAGCGTGAGCGGTCCCGGCCAGAACTCGTCGACCAGGGCACGAGCCCAGCTCGGGATCCGGACCGCGAGGGCGTCGATGGTGGTCGCGGAGCTGACCAGCACCGGTGGCGGCATCTCCCGCCCGCGACCCTTGGCCTCGAGCAGGCCACGCACCGCGGCGGGGTCGAAGGCGTCGGCCCCGATGCCGTAGACGGTGTCGGTGGGGATCACGACCAGCTGGCCGCGCTGCACGGCCAGGCTGGCGGCCGCGACAGCGGCCTCCCGCTCTTCCTCGGTGCCGGTGGAGTAGCGCTCGCTCGTCACAGGAGTCATCGTGCCAGCCGGGCCGTCACGAAGCGCGGCCGACCTGCCAGGTCGCGGTGGTCGCGGATCTCGGTCCACCGGGCGGTGGCGGCGAACACCGCGGGCGCGGACTCCCCCTGCTGGTCGGCGTGCTCGGCGCCGACGACGCCACCGGGCCGGAGCAGGAGCGCGGCCCGGGCCTCCAGCACCCGCAGCGCGTCCAGGCCGTCGTCGCCGGAGAACAGCGCCAGGTGCGGGTCGTGGTCGCGCGCCTCCGGCGCGACCGACTCCCAGGCGTCCAGCGGGATGTACGGCGGGTTGCAGGTGACCACGTCGACGGTCCCGGCCAGGTCGTCGAACGCCGTCGCCATGTCGCCCTGACGCAGGTCGACACCGGTGCCCGCCAGGTTCCGCGCCGCCCAGGCGTGGGCCGCCTCGTCCAGCTCGACGGCGTGCACGGCGGCCGCCGGCACCTCGTCGGCCAGGGCCTTCGCGACCGCGCCCGAGCCGGTGCACAGGTCGACCAGCACCGGCGAGTCGATGCCCGCCGCCTGGTCGATCGCCCAACCCGCGAGCAGCTCGGTCTCCGGGCGCGGGACGAACACCCCGGGCCCGACCCGGAGCTCGACGTGCCGGAACCACGCCACCCCGGTGAGGTGCTGCAGCGGCTCGCGCCGGGCGCGGCGGGCCACCAGCGCGGCGTACTGCCCGGCCCGCTCCTCCGGCACCTCGTCGACGAGGACCAGCTGCCCCCGGGTCGTGCCCAGCACGTGCGCCAGCAGCTCCGCCGCGTCGTGCTCGGGACTCGCCACCCCGGCCTCGCGCAGCTCCTGGGTCGCCCGCGCCAGCAGGTCCCGGCGCCCCGCCGCCAGTGGGTTCACGGCTCGGTGCTCACTTCTCCAGGGCCTCGAGGCGGGCGGCGAGGTCCGCATCCACGCAGGAGGTCAGCACCGGCTGCAGGTCGCCGTCCAGCACCTGGTCGAGGTTGTAGGCCTTGTAGCCGGTGCGGTGGTCGGAGATCCGGTTCTCCGGATAGTTGTAGGTGCGGATCCGCTCGGAGCGGTCGACGGTCCGGACCTGGCTGCGACGGGCGTCGCTCGCCTCGGCGTCCGCGGCCTCCTGCGCGGCCGCGAGCAGCCGGGCCCGGAGGATGCGCAGCGCCTGCTCGCGGTTCTGGAGCTGGCTCTTCTCGTTCTGGCAGCTGACGACGATCCCCGTCGGCAGGTGCGTGATCCGGACCGCGGAGTCGGTGGTGTTGACGCTCTGGCCGCCCGGCCCGCTGCTGCGGAAGACGTCGATGCGCAGGTCGTTCTCGTCGATCGAGACGTCGACCTGCTCGGCCTCGGGGAGCACGAGCACGCCGGCGGCGCTGGTGTGCACCCGGCCCTGCGACTCGGTCACCGGCACCCGCTGCACCCGGTGCACGCCGCCCTCGAACTTGAGCAGCGCGTACGGCGCCTCCCCCGGCGCAGCTGTCCCCTTGGCCTTCACCGCGACGGTGACGCTCTTGTAGCCCCCCAGGTCGGACTCGGTGGCGTCGAGGATCTCCACCTTCCAGCCGCGGGCCTCGGCGTACCGGGTGTACATGCGCAGCAGGTCGCCGGCGAAGAGGGCGGACTCCTCGCCGCCCTCGCCCGACTTCACCTCGAGGATGGCGTCCTTGTCGTCGGTGGGGTCGCGCGGCACCAGCAGCCGGCGCAGCCGCTCCTCGGCCACGCCCTGCTGCTCGGCGAGGGTGACGGCCTCGTCCGCGAACGCCTGGTCCTCCGCGGCGAGCTCGCGGGCCGCCTCGAGGTCCTCGCCCAGCTGCTGCCAGTGGCGCCAGGCACCGATCACCGAGGACAGCTCGGCGTAGCGCTGGTTCAGGCGCTTGGCCAGGCGGGCGTCCGCGTGCGTCTCCGGAGCCGCGAGCTGCTGCTCCAGCTCGGCGTGCTCGGCGACGAAACCCTCGACGGCCTCGAACATGCGATCCTCCCGGCGCAGGTGTGGGGCGAATGCCCGATCTACCTCAAATGCAGAGCGCCGGTCCCCACCACGTGGGTGGGGACCGGCGCTCGGGGACAGCTACTTCTTGGCTGCCTTGGCGTAGCGGGCCTCGAAGCGGGCGACGCGGCCGCCGGTGTCGAGGATCTTCTGCTTGCCGGTGTAGAACGGGTGGCACTGCGAGCAGACGTCGGCGTGGATGACGCCGGAGGTCGCGGTGCTGCGGGTGGTGAACGACGCGCCGCAGGTGCAGGTCACCTGGGTCTCGACGTACTCCGGGTGGATGTCCTTCTTCATGTCCTGGTGTCCTCTCTGAACGGTCGCCGGGTCGCTCCCGCCTGGTGCGGGACGCGTGAACCGGAACCAGCAGGCAATGATGCCACCACAGTCAACGCAGCGGTAATCGGTGACATTCCCTCACGGGGTGGTGGTGCCGAACCCCTTGCGCTGCATGTCGCCCCAGTCGTGCCGCGACCTGCGCAGCACCTCGACGATCCCGCCCAGCCGCCACCAGGCGTTGATCTGCCGGTAGCCGAAGTTCTCCTCCACGGCGGCCCCCATCGCCCGGAACAGGTCGGGCAGGCCGCGGTAGCGCCGGAACGAGATCTCCTCGGCCAGCAGCGCGATCAGGGTGATCAGGACGGCGTAGAGGATCGAGGCCGTCAGCAGCAGCACCACGACCGGCACGTTGACGACGTCCCAGCCCGGCAGGAACAGGTGCTCCACCGCGAGCGAGGCCATCAGCAGCAGGAAGTAGGCGAGTCCCGCCACCTCCACCACGGGGGCCAGCAGCTCGAAGAGCAGGAACCAGGGCATCGTGACCAGCCCGATCACGCCGTACCGCGGCCGGAACAGCATCGCGCCGTGCCGGACGAAGATCTCCGTCAGCCCCCGGTGCCAGCGCCGGCGCTGCTTGCGCAGGACCTTCCGGTCCTCGGGCACCTCCGTCCACGCGACCGGCTCGGGGACGAACACCACGTCGGCGTCACGGCGCTGGTCGCCCAGCATCCGGTGGATGCGGACGACGAGCTCGGCGTCCTCGCCGATGCAGTCGGTCGCCAGGCCGTCGACCTCGAGGAGCACGTCCTTGCGGAAGATCCCGAACGCGCCGGAGATGATCAGCAACCCGCCGGCCCGCGACCAGCCGGCCCGCCCGATCAGGAAGGCGCGGAGGTACTCGGCGACCTGGATCCGCGCGAACCAGCTGCGCGGCATCCGCAGGTTGGTGACGCGGCCGCGCTCCACCCGGGACCCGTTGGCCACGCGGACCACTCCCCCGGCCGCGACCACCCGCCCGGGGTCGTCGGCGAACGGTCGCGAGACGTCGAGGAGCGCCCGCGGGTCGAGCAGCGAGTCCGCGTCGACCATGCAGACGAGCTCCTTGCGGGAGTGGTTGATCCCCGCGTTGAGAGCGTCCGCCTTGCCTCCGTTGCCCTTCACCACCAGGGCCAGGTTGCGGGCGCCGCGCCGGCTCACCCAGGTGCTGCGGACCTCGCCCTTGGTCGGGATGTGCCCGCCGGGGACGAGAGGGACCTCGACCATGTCGAACTCGGCGATCACCTTCGCCACGGTGTCGTCGGTCGACCCGTCGTCGATGACGACGACCTCGAAGTCGGGGTAGCGCAGGGCGGTCATCGCCTGCACCGACTGCACGATGGTCGCCGACTCGTTGAAGGCGGGCATCAGCACCGAGACGCCCCGCGGGTGTGGGTCCCGGAACCACTCGTCGTACCCCGCGAAGTCGATCCGCCGCCGGTAGGCCAGCAGGTCGGAGAGCGCCAACCCGGTGAGCAGCAGGAAGCTGGTGTTGATGAGCACGGAGTAGACGACGAAGCCGATCCCGACCACGGTCATGACGTCGCTCAGCGCGGCCACCGCGCCGTCCGCGAGCAGGGGCGTCACGTCGAGGCTGCCCAACGCGGTCAGGGCGACGACCTCACGCGCCACCGGGGCGGCGCTCGACCCGAGCACGTCGCGGCCGGAGGGCCCGCACCGGTGCAGGGCGTTGGCGGCGGCCCGCGCCACCTCGACGTTGTCGTCGTGGAGCACGTCGGCCAGCGCCGGCACGGCCCACGCGCCACCGATCAGCCCGAGGGACTCGGCGGCGGCACGCCGGATCGCCGGATCGCGGTGCCCCAGCGGGCCGGCGAGCGCGACGACCGACGAGGAGGCGCCGAGCTGGCCCAGCGCGTGGATGCACGCCAGCTTGAGCTCGACCGACGACTGCTCGAGCGCCGCCTCGAGCGTGGGAACCGCCGAGACCGCACCCACCAGGCCGAGCGCCTCGGCGGCGAGGAACCCGCGGCGGTCGCCGCCGGGGGTCTCGGCCAGCGAGCGCGTCAGCCCCCGGCGCAGCACCGGCACCGCGGGGGCACCGATCCGGTCCACCGACGACAGGAAGTCGGCGCGCAGCCTGGGTTCGAGCCCGGCGCGGTGCAGGAGGTGCTCCACCACCACGGGCTCGGGGAACGAGCCGAGCGCGAGCATCGCGGTGCGTCGTACGGCGAAGTCGCGGTCGTCGAGCCGCGCGAGCACCTGGTCGCGCAGGAACGGCTCGGGCGACCGGGGCGCCAGCACACCGAGCCGGTAGAGCCCGCGGCAGCGCCGGACCGACGAGCGGCTGCGGGTCCAGCGAGCGGCCTCCTGGGTCGCGCCCCACTCCCACAGCACCTGGCGCAGGCGCTCCCGGGCGGTCCCCCGGAGCTTCGGGACCAGCCCGAACGCGTCGTCCTCGACGGCCGCGCGCCCCGCCGGGGCCGCGGAGAGGAGCCGTGTGAAGGCGTCAGCCGCCTCGTCGGGCTCGCCGGTGGTCAGCATCATCACGTCACGCCAGACCGGGGTGCGCAGCGTGGACCTGCGCCGCTCGGCGCGGTCGCGCCCGAACCGGACGGCCACCAGGCCGAGCACGACGAGCAGGCACGCCGAGAGGAGGAAGATCGCCGCGCCGTACCCGAGATGCGCGAGGTTCATCGCACGCGTGTGAGCAACGCCTGGACGCGCGAGGCCAGCTCCCGCGGGCTGAACGGCTTGGTGATGTAGTCGTCGGCGCCGGAGTCGAAGCCGGTCTCGACGTCGGACTCCTGGGCCCGTGCGGTCAGCAGGATGACCGGGAGGTCGGCCAGCGTGGGGTCGGAGCGGATGGCGCGGATGGCGTCGAGCCCCGAGACCCCCGGCATCATCACGTCGAGCACCGCGAGGTCGGGCCGCTGCGCCTGGCAGGCGTCGATCGCGGCGGCACCGTCCGAGACGGCGACGACGTCGTGCCCGAGTGTGGAGAGCTTGAACTCGACGAGCTCGCGGATGTCGACGTCGTCGTCGGCCACCAGGATCCGAGCCACGGCTACCCCTTCCGTCCCATGTGTGCGCGTGCAGCCTAGCGCTGCCCACCCCCGAAAGTGACCGAAGCCGGGCCGCTCCCGTGGGAGCGACCCGGCTTCCGCCGCAACTTCTGCTGCTCGACTGCGGGGGCCGGAGGGCCGTCAGTCGCTCTGGCTGCCCGGCGTGGGCGTGGTCTTCTGGACCTGCATGAGGAACTCGATGTTGCTCTGCGACTTCTTGAGCCGCTCGAGCAGCAGCTCGAGGGCCTGCTGTCCGTCGAGGCCCGAGAGCACCCGGCGCAGCTTCCACACGACCGCGAGCTCCTCCTTGCTCATCAGGAGCTCCTCGCGACGGGTGCCGGACTGGACGGCGTCGATGGCGGGGAACAGGCGCTTGTCCGCGAAGTCGCGGCGCAGGCGGATCTCCATGTTGCCGGTGCCCTTGAACTCCTCGAAGATCACCTCGTCCATCTTCGAGCCGCTCTCGATGAGTGCGGTGGCGAGGATGGTGAGCGAGCCGCCGTTCTCGATGTTGCGGGCGGCGCCGAAGAACCGCTTCGGCGGGTACAGCGCCGCCGAGTCCACGCCACCGGACAGGATCCGGCCGCTGGCCGGGGCGGCGAGGTTGTAGGCGCGCCCCAGCCGCGTGATGCCGTCGAGCAGCACGACCACGTCGTGCCCGAGCTCCACGAGCCGCTTGGCCCGCTCGATCGCGAGCTCCGCGACCATCGTGTGGTCGCTGGCCGGGCGGTCGAACGTCGAGGAGATGACCTCGCCCTTGACGGAGCGCTCGAAGTCGGTGACCTCCTCGGGACGCTCGTCGACCAGGACGACCATCAGGTGGCACTCGGGGTTGTTGGTCGTGATCGAGTTCGCGATCGACTGCATGATCATCGTCTTGCCCGCCTTGGCCGGCGAGACGATCAGGCCGCGCTGGCCCTTGCCGATCGGGGAGGCGATGTCGATGACGCGGCCGATCAGGTTGCCCTGCTCGGTCTCGAGACGCAGCCGCTCGGACGGGTAGAGCGGCGTCAGCTTGGAGAACTCGACGCGGTGCTTGGCGGCCTCGGGGTCGGCCCCGTTGACGCTCTCGATGCGCACCATCGGGTTGAACTTCTCCTTGCGCTCGCCCTCCCGGGGCTGGCGCACCTCGCCGATGATCGCGTCGCCGCGACGCAGGCCGTACTTGCGGACCATCGACAGCGAGACGTAGACGTCGTCGGTGCCCGGCAGGTAGCCGCTGGTCCGCACGAACGCGTAGTTGTCGAGCACGTCGAGGATGCCGGCCGCGGGGACGAGGACGTCGTCCTCGAGGATCGTCGTGTCCGGCTCGTTGCGCTGGCCACCGCCGCTGCGGGGGCCGCGGTCGGTGCGCTCGGTGCGCTCCGTGCGCTCGCGGTCACGGTCCCGGCCTCGACGCCGGCGGTTGCGCCGGCTGCCCTCCGCGCCCTGGTCGTCCCGACCGTGCTCCCCGCGGTTCTGCTGCTGGTCGCTGCGGTCCCGGTTCTCCCGGTTCTGGTCGCGGTTCTGCTGCTGGTCGCCGCGGTCCCGGTTCTCCCGGGTCTGGTCGCGGTTCTGCTGCTGGTCGCCGCGGTCCCGGTTCTCCCGGTTCTGGTCGCGGTTCTGGCCGCCGCGGTCCCGGTTCTCCGCGGGTCTGCTCGCGGTTCTGGCTCTCGCGGTTCTGGCCGTCCCGCTCGCCGCGGTCGCGGCCCGCGTCCCGGGTCGGCTGCTCCGAGGGCTGCTTGCTCTCGCGTTGCTTGCTCTCGGGCTGCTGCTCGCTGCTCCGGCTCGGGGCCTCCTCGGCGGGGGCCTTGCTGCCCCGGCTCGCGGCCTGCTCGGCGGGGGCCTCGCTGCGCCGGCCGGAGTCCTTGCGGGGGGCCGAGTCCTTGCCGGGGGCGGAGTCGGTGCGCGCACCGGCGCCGGACTGCGCGCCCTTGATCGCCTCGATGAGCTGGGCCTTCTTCATGGTGGCCGCACCCGGGATGCCCATGCCTGCGGCCATCGACTTCAGGTCCGCGATCAGCATGGAGTTGAGCCCACCACCGCGCTTCTTGGGAGCCCCGGCGGTCGCCTCGGGCCCAGCTGGGGTGGATTCGATGGTTTCCGTCACGTGAGGTCCTTCCCACGTATCAGTGCCGAGCCGGCCCGCAGGCCGGTGGCTGCTGGTCATTGCTTCCTCGCCGCCGGGGCTCACCGAAGGAGGGCTACGGACGGGTGTGCGAGACGAGGCCCGCACGGGAATGAGGAAGATGCGCACCCAGGGACTGACGTCACCTGCTGGTGCTGCGCCGAGATGTCTGACGCGCCTTCACAGTACCACCCGTCCACTCGAATGTGGCACCGGGCACGTTTTCTCGTGCCCGCGTCGCGTCAGGCGAGCCGCACTCCCTCACGGTCCACCGCGAGGTGGTACGACAGCCACCCGTCCGGGCAGCGGGCGAGCAGCCGGTCGGGCTCGGCGGCGGCCGCACCCGGCCCGTCGGCGAAGGCCAGCACCGTGGGTCCGGCGCCCGAGACGACCGCGGCCACCCGGTCGGCTCGCAGCGCGTCGACCAGGGCGAGCGACTCCGGCATCGCCGCGCGGCGGTAGTCCTGGTGGAGGAAGTCGCGGGTGGCCCGGAAGAGCTGCTCGGGCTGCCCCGCCAGCGCCGCGACCAGCAGCGCCGTGCGCCCCGCGTCGGCGGCGGCGTCCGCGTGCGGGACCTCGGCCGGGAGCAGCCCGCGCGCGACCTCCGTCGCCACCGGGGTCGGCGGCACGAACACCACGGCCCCCACCCGCGGGTCGACGGCCGAGCGCACGGCGTAGAACCCGTCGTCGTCGCGGCCGGAGATGGCGAAGCCGCCGTAGAACGCCGGGGCGACGTTGTCCGGGTGCCCCTCGATCCGGGCCGCGAGGTCGAAGAGCGCCTCGTCGGACACGAGCAGCGACCCCCCGGCCACCAGGCCCCGGGCCAGGCTGACGCCGGCGACGATCGCCGCCGAGGACGAGCCCAGCCCCCGGCCGTGCGGGATGACGTTGCTGCAGCTCAGGCGCAGCCCGGGCGGACGGGCTCCCATCGCCTCGAAGGCCGCCCGCATCGACCGGACGACGAGGTGCGACTCGTCCAGCGGCACCGACCAGGAGCCGGCCCCCTCCACCTCGACCGCCAGCCCGCTGCCGGTGACCTCGGCCTCGAGCTCGTCGCGCAGCGACAGGGCCAGCCCGAGCGAGTCGAAGCCGGGGCCGAGGTTGGCCGAGGTGGCCGGGACGGAGACCCGGACCGGGCCGTCGACGAAGGTGACCATGACTGCGCTCTCGATCTGCTCGGCGGCCGGCTCAGGCGAGCCCGGCCGCACGGGCGGCGCTGGCGACGTCGGCGTCGACGACCGTGTCCACGATGCTGCGGCCGGCGGCCGCGAACCCCTCCAGCGCGGTGGCGGTGTCCTTGAGGCCGTGGCCGGTGACGGTCACGACGACCGAGCTCCCGGCGTACGACTCCCCCGCCGCCAGCTCCTGGAGCAGGCCCGCGATGCCCGCGGCCGAGGCGGGCTCGACGAAGACCCCGTCGTGCGAGGCGAGCTCGCGCTGGGCAGCGAGGATCTGGTCGTCGCTCACCGCGGCGAACCGGCCGCCGGACTCGTCGCGGGCCGCCTCGGCGAGCTTCCACGAGGCCGGGTTGCCGATCCGGATGGCGGTCGCCTTGGTCTCGGGGTCGGGGAACGGCTCACCGGTCACGAGCGGGGCCGCGCCCTCCGCCTGGAAGCCGCGCATGACGGGCTTCCGGCTGGCCAGCCCGAGGTCGGCGTACTGCGTGTAGCCGAGCCAGTACGCCGAGATGTTGCCGGCGTTGCCCACGGGGAGCAGGTGGAAGTCGGGGGCGTCGCCGAGGAAGTCGACGATCTCGAACGCGGCGGTCTTCTGGCCCTCGAGACGGACCGGGTTCACCGAGTTCACGAGGGCCACCGGGAAGTCCCAGGCGAGGCCCTTCGCGATCCCGAGGCAGTCGTCGAAGTTGCCGCGCACCATGATCACCTGGGCGCCGTGCACGATGGCCTGCGCCATCTTGCCCGCGGCGATCTTGCCCTCCGGCACCAGCACCAGCGGCTTGAGCCCCGCCTTGGCGGCGTAGGCGGCCATCGACGCCGAGGTGTTGCCGGTCGACGCGCACACCACGGCCTCGGCACCCTCGTGCCTGGCGACCGAGATGGCGGCGGTCATCCCCCGGTCCTTGAAGGAGCCGGTGGGGTTGTCGCCCTCGACCTTGAGCCACACCTCGGCCCGGGTCAGGCCGGACAGCCACTCCGAGTGCACCAGCGGGGTGCCGCCCTCCCGCAGGGTCACCGCCGGGGTGCCCTCGGGGATCTCCAGCAGCTGGCGGTACTCCTCGATGACCCCACGCCACTGGTGGGTCCGGGTGATCGCTCCCGCCCGGTGATCGAGCTCGTCGAGATTCATTCGTGGTCCCCCTCGACCCGCATCACCGAGGTGACCTCGCGGACGATGTCCATGGCGCGCAGGTGCTCCACGGTGGCGCCGAGCTGGGCGTCGGTGGCCTCGTGGGAGACCACGACGAGCTCGGCGTCGAGACCGCGGCCCTCCTGGCGCACGGTCGAGATCGAGACGCCGTTCTCCGCGAACGCCGTGGCGACGGCGGCCAGCACACCCGCACGGTCGTCGACGTCGATCGCGACGTGGTAGCGGGTGCGGGTCTCCCCCATCGGCAGCACGGCCCGGTCGGCGTACGCCGACTCGCCCGCGCCGCGGGTGCCGGCGAGGCGGTTGCGGGCGACGGTGACCAGGTCACCCAGCACCGCCGAGGCGGTCGGCGAGCCTCCGGCGCCGGGGCCGTAGAACATCAGCTGGCCGGCGGCCTCGGACTCGACGAACACGGCGTTGTAGGCCTCGCGGACCGAGGCCAGCGGGTGCGATCGCGGGATCATCGCCGGGTGGACCCGGACGGCGACCGCGTCGTCGCCGCCGGGCTGCGGCATCAGCTCGCAGATCGCCAGCAGCTTCACCACGCTGCCCATGTCGCGCGCGGACTGCACGTCGGCGGCGGTGACCTCGGAGATGCCCTCGCGGTAGACGTCGTTGGCGGTGACCCGGGAGTGGAACGCCAGCGAGGCCAGGATCGCGGCCTTGGCCGCCGCGTCGAAGCCCTCGACGTCTGCGGTGGGGTCGGCCTCGGCGTACCCCAGCTCCTGGGCCTCCTCGAGCGCCTCGGCGAAGCCGGCCCCCGAGGTGTCCATCTTGTCGAGGATGAAGTTGGTCGTGCCGTTGACGATGCCGAGCACCCGGGTGACCCGGTCCCCGGCGAGCGACTCGCGCAGGGGCCGCAGGATCGGGATGGCGCCGGCGACCGCTGCCTCGTAGTAGAGGTCGCGGCCGGCCTTCTCGGCGGCCTCGAAGAGGGTGGGGCCGTCCTCGGCGAGCAGCGCCTTGTTGGCGGTCACGACCGAGGCGCCGTTCTCCAGCGCCGAGAGGATGAGCGACCGGGCGGGCTCGATGCCGCCGATGACCTCGATGACGAGGTCGACGTCGTCGCGGGCGACCAGCCCGGCGGCGTCGGTGGTGAGCAGCCCCTCGGGCACGTCGACGTCGCGCGCGGCGTCGAGACGGCGTACGGCGACCCCGACCAGCTCGACCGGCGCCCCGACCCGCGCCGTCAGGTCGCCGGCCTGCTCGTCGAGCAGCCGCACCACCTGCGAGCCGACCGACCCGCAGCCGAGCACCGCGACCCTCAGGGCCCGGGTCCTCATTGCTGGGCTATCCACTGACCGCTCCCACATCCGTTGCCAACAGGTCGTCCACAGTCTCCCGCCGTACGACGACGCGCGTCGCACCGTCCCGTACCGCGACCACCGGGGGGCGCAGCGCGTGGTTGTAGTTGGAGGCCATCGAGCGACAGTAGGCACCCGTGCCGGGAACCGCCAGCAGGTCGCCCGGGGCCAGGTCGGAGGGCAGGAACTCGTCCTTCACGACGATGTCGCCGGCCTCGCAGTGCATCCCCACCACCCGCGAGAGCTTCGGCGGTGCGTCGGACGCGCGCGAGGCGAGGGTGCACGAGTAGTCGGCGTCGTAGAGCGCGGTGCGGATGTTGTCGCTCATCCCACCGTCGACGCTGACGTAGGTCCGCCGGGCACCGCCGTCGAGCTCGACGTCCTTGACCGTGCCGATCTCGTAGACGGTGCACATCGACGGGCCGACGATCGCGCGGCCCGGCTCGATCGACAGCCGGGGCTGCGGGATCCCCAGCGCGCGGCACTCGTGCTCGACGATCTTGGTCATCTCCGTCGCCAGCTGCGAGGGGTCGGCCGGGTCGTCCTGGGTCGTGTAGGCGATGCCGAACCCACCACCGAGGTCCATCTCCGGCAGCGTGACGCCGAGCTCCTCCGAGACCCGGGCGTGGAGCGCCAGCACGCGCCGGGCGGCGACCTCGAACCCGGAGGAGTCGAAGATCTGGGACCCGATGTGGGAGTGCAGGCCCAGCAGCTCCAGACCCGGGGCGTCCTGCACGCGTCGTACGGCCTCGAAGGCGTCGCCGGAGGTGATCGAGAAGCCGAACTTCTGGTCCTCGTGGGCGGTGGCGATGTACTCGTGGGTGTGGGCCTCGACCCCGGCGGTGACCCGCACCATCACCCGCGCGGTCGCGCCGAGCTCCGCGACGATCGCGGCGAGCCGCTCGATCTCGACGAAGGAGTCCACGATGACCCGGCCGACCCCGAGCTCGACGGCACGGCGCAGCTCGGCCGGCGTCTTGTTGTTGCCGTGGAAGCCGATCCGGGCGGGGTCGAAGCCGGCACGCTCGGCGACCGTCAGCTCGCCACCGGAGCAGACGTCGAGGCAGAGCCCCTCCTCGGCCACCCAGCGTGCGGTGGTCGTGCACAGGAACGCCTTGCCGGCGTAGAAGACGTCGTACGCCGCGAACGCGTCACGGAACGCGCGGGCCCGGCTCCGGAAGTCGGCCTCGTCGAGGACGTAGGCCGGTGAGCCGTGCTCGGCCACGAGGTCGGTGAGCTGCACTCCGCCGACCTCGAGCCGGCCCTCGACCTTGCGCGCCGTCGTCGACCACAGGTGGTCGACCAGCTGGTTGGGGTCCTCGGGCTGGCGCAGCCAGGACGGGCGCAGGGCACCGTCGGCGTGCGCCCAGCCGGCTTCGTGGGCGTGGGGCATGGACTACATCCACTCCTACATTCGCTCGGGGGCGGAGACGCCGAGCAGGTCGAGGCCGTTGGCGAGGACGGTGCGGGTCGCTGCGACCAGCATCAGGCGCGCCTCGTTGACCGGCCGGGCCGGCTCGTCACCCTGCGGCAGCATCCGGCACTCCCGGGTGTCGTACCACTTGTTGAAGACCGAGGTCGTGGCCTCGAGGTAGCGGGCGATCCGGTGCGGCTCGCGCAGCTCGGCAGCGCTGGCGACCACCCGGGGGAACTCCGCCAGCGCGCGCAGCAGCTGTCCCTCGAGCTCGTGGGAGAGCAGCGCCGGGTCGAAGCCCGCCTGCGCGTCCACGGGCAGGGACATGCCGAGGTCAGCGGCGTTCTCCATCATCCGGCAGGTGCGGGCGTGGCCGTACTGCACGTAGTAGACGGGGTTGTCGTTGGAGGCCTTGGTGATCTCGGCGACGTCGAGCGTGAGGGGGCTGTCGGCCGGGTAGCGGGCCAGGGAGTAGCGCAGCGCGTCCACGCCGATCTCCTCGACGAGCTCGTCGAGCGTGACGATGGTGCCCGCGCGCTTGGACAGCCGGAGCTCGGCACCGTCGCGCAGGATCTTCACCATCTGCCCGATGAGCACCTCGATGTGGGCGTCCGGGTCGTCGCCGGCGCACGCCGCCATCGCCCGCAGCCGTCCGACGTACCCGTGGTGGTCGGCGCCCAGCAGGTAGATGCAGCGGTCGAAGCCGCGTGCCCGCTTGTTGAGGTAGTAGGCGGTGTCCGACGCGAAGTAGGTCAGCACACCGTTGGTGCGGATGAGCACCCGGTCGCGGTCGTCGCCGAAGTCCGTGGTGCGCATCCACAGGGCACCGTCGGCCTCGAAGAGGTGCCCCTTGTCCTCGAGGCCCTTGAGCGTGTCGGTCACGGAGCCGTGCGAGGTGTCCTCGTGCAGGCTCCGCTCGGAGAACCACACGTCGAAGTGCGTGTTGAAGGCGTCGAGCGCGTCCTGCTGCTCCTTGAGCTGGACGGCGTACCCCGCCTCGCGGAAGGCGACCAGCCGCTCGTCGTCGGGCAGGTCGAGGATCTCCGGCTGCTCGGCCACGATCCGGGCGGCGAGGTCGACGATGTATCCGCCCTGGTACCCGTCCTCGGGGATCGGCTTGCCGAGGGCGGCCGCCTCGATGGACGCGCCGAAGAGGTCCATCTGGTTGCCGCGGTCGTTGATGTAGAACTCTCGCGTCACCTCGGCACCGGCGGCCTGCAGGACCCGGGCGATGGCGTCACCCAGCACGGCCCACCGGGTGTGCCCCAGGTGCAGCGGACCGGTCGGGTTGGCCGAGATGAACTCGACGTTGATCCGGTTGCCCACCAGCACCTCGGAGCCGCCGTACGACGCACCTGCGGCGACGACGACCGAGGCGACCTGACCCTGGGCACCCGCGTCGACAGTGATGTTGAGGAACCCGGGACCGGCGATCTCCACCGCGGCCACGCCCTCGGCTGCCTCGAGGCGCTGCTGGACGAGGGTCGCGAGCTCGCGCGGGTTCATCCCGGCCTTCTTGCCGAGCTGGAGCGCGACATTGGTGGCGTAGTCGCCGTGGCCCTTCTGACGGGGTCGCTCCACGGTCACGGAGGTCGGGACGCCGTCGGGCAGCGTCACGGAGCCGTCGGCCACGAGGGCCTGCAGCACGTCGACGATGGTGGTGGAGATCTGGTCAGGGGTCACCACGTCAGCCTATCGGCGGGCCCCGGTTTCCTTTGCGCCGGTTTCGACAGGTAGTCTCCCCATTCGCGTCGACACGCAACTCGCGTCGACACGCACGCCTCCGTAGCTCAGGGGATAGAGCACTGGTTTCCGGTACCAGGTGCCGCAGGTTCGAATCCTGCCGGAGGCGCACAGCACTTTCCTGGCTGCCGGGCCTCCGTCCCTCGCCGACACATCCCTCTTCGTTTGATCGCACGTTCGATCAAACGAAGAGGACCTATTTCGTGGCCGCCGGTCAGAGCCACATGGGAGCGCTCGGCACCGGTCGCGACGCCAGATCGATGCATTTCACTCCCACGAACGAAACCCCCACGAACGGCGAGCCGGAAGCCAACCGCAGACCGAGCGGCGCTCTCTCGTAGCTGCCAGTGCCGCAACCACCCACGGCCCGCAGCGGAGCGGGCCAAGGCAGCATGGCGACGATCAGCAGTGCTCGAGCGTGGCGTCCTTGCGGGCCTCGTTGCCCAGCATCCGCGCCTGGGACGTGTAGGGCAGCACGACGCTGGCGCCGCCGATGTTGCCGATGCCGCCCTGGACGACGCAGCTGGTGATCTTGGACGGCTCGACCTGCGCCATGGCCTGCGCGAGCCGGAACAGCTCGGCCGGGCCGAGGTCGGTGTACAGGTGCTGCATCACCGAGACGACACCACGCTCCATGAAGCCCGGCACCGCGGCCTGGGCGCGCACCCGGGCCTGGATGCCGCGCAGGACCCGCTGCTGGTTGGCCGAGCGGTCGAAGTCGCCGCGCGGAAGGTTGTGGCGGATCCGCGAGAACGCCATTGCGTCGTACCCGTTGAGGTGGATCCGCCCGGCCTTGAACCCCTGCGGCTTGAGGTAGGTGTCGCTGAAGGCGGTCGGGTTCTGCACGTCGATGCCGCCGATCTGGCGGACCATGGAGATGAAGTAGGGGAAGCGCGTCACGAAGACGTAGTCCGGCTGGATCCCCACGAGGTTGCCCACGGTCTGGCCGAGCAGCTGCGGTCCTCCGAAGTACAGCGAGGCGTTGATCTTCTCGTTGCCGTGGCCGGGGATGCTCACCCAGGAGTCACGCGGAACGCCGATCGCCGCGGCGGCGCCCGTCTTCGTGTTCATCCCGATCAGCTGGAGCGCGTCGCCCCGGCTCCGGGTCATGTCCTGGCCGGGACGTGCGTCGGACCCGACGGCCAGGATCCACACCACGTCGGGGCTGACGTCGACGCCGCTGGCGCGGTTCACCTTGACCAGCGAGACCTCGGTGGACTTCACGGCCGAGTCCGGGACGACCACTGCGGCCACGGCGAGCACCAGGCCCAGCGGGATCAGGCGCCGCGTGAGCAGGCGGAGTCCGCGGGCGGTGCGGGTGCGGGCGGTGCTCATCGACCGCCTCCCTTCGACTTCTTCGTCTGCGCCTTCGACTTCTTCTGCGCCTTCGGCGGGGGCGGCGGCTTCAGCTCGTCCGGCGTTCCCTTGGCGACGTCGTACCCGAACACCTTCCAGCCGTCGGGGCCCGGCGTCAGGAACAGGCGTCCGCGGACCGCGACGGACTTCTTCATGTCCCCCGTGGTCGTGAACTCGAGGCGGAACCGCGCGGTCGCCCCGGCCGCCCGCCCACCAGCGGGCAGGACGTCGATCCACACCAGCCGCTGCGTCGCCCTCACCCCGTCGATCCGCCTGGCCAGGGGCTGGTTGGTCATCAGCGCCTTGTCGTGGTGGGCCTGCGCCCGGGCGCTGACGGTGAAGCCGGGGAACGCGTCGTGGAAGTCGTTGCGCGGGTAGCGCCCCCGGACGTACGCCGCGTCGAACCAGCGGTCGACCACGTCACCGACCTGGCGCTGGACCCGCTTGCGCACCTCCGCGGGCAGGCGCCCCGGCACCCGTTCGAGGCTGACCCGGGTCCGCACCTCGGGCGCGGGCGAGGGCGGCTCGGTCGACGAGCTCGGCGCCGTCTCGGCGGGCTGCTTGCTCGTGTCGTCACCGCTGCACGAGGTGCTCGCCGGCACCAGCACGAGGAGCGATGTGGCCAGCGCTGCGACCCGTCGTCTGGGGGTGCTCATGGTGGATCAATCTCTCATGCGGTGTGGATCGCGTAACACCCCGCCCGAAAGGCCACCCTTGCCTGAGCATTTGCTGGCGTGTGGGTCTAGCCTTGACGACTGAAACCCATCACCGCGCGCGTACACCGGAAGAGGCGAACCAACCCGTGCCGCAGTCCTCAGGCAGCCAGTCTCCCGAACAGCCCTCCGCCGACTTCGGCGCCAACGAGTGGCTCGTGGAGGAGATGTACGACCAGTACCAGAAGGATCCCGGCAGCGTTGACGCCACGTGGGTGAAGTACTTCCAGGCCAACGGGCAGGCCAACGGCCACGCCGCTGCGGCCGCCACGAAGACCGAGGAGAAGCCGGCGCCGAAGGCAGAGCCCGCGAAGGCAGCGCCCGCGAAGGCCGCGCCGAAGCAGGCCGCGCCCCCGAAGGCCGCGCCACAGCGTGAGCAGAAGAAGGCCGAGGAGAAGACTCCCGCCCCGGTCGCCAAGCCCCGCCCCGCCGGGCAGGCTGACGAGCCGGCCAAGGGCACCACCTCGCCGGTCGCGAAGGACAACAAGCCGGCCGCGCCGGCAGCGGCGAGCGACGAGCCGACGTTCACCGTGCTCCGCGGCGCCCCCGCCCGTACCGCGCAGAACATGGACGCCTCGCTGAGCGTCCCGACCGCCACCTCGGTCCGCTCGGTCCCGGTCAAGCTGCTGTGGGACAACCGCACGGTCATCAACAACCACCTCGCCCGCGCCCGCGGCGGCAAGGTGTCGTTCACCCACCTCATCGGCTACGCGCTGGTCCGGGCGCTGAAGTCGATGCCCGAGATGAACGTCGGCTTCGACGTGGTCGACGGCAAGCCCAACCTGATCACCCCGGCGCACATCAACCTCGGCCTGGCCATCGACGTCCCCAAGCCCGACGGCAGCCGCCAGCTCCTGGTGCCCAGCATCAAGGCCGCGGAGTCGATGGACTTCGCCGGCTTCTGGACCGCCTACGAGGAGATCGTGCGCAAGGCGCGCGACAACAAGCTGACCGTCGAGGACTTCAAGGGCACCTCGATCAGCCTGACCAACCCCGGCGGCATCGGCACCAGCCACTCGGTCCCCCGCCTGATGAAGGGGCAGGGCGCGATCATCGGCGTCGGCGCGATGGAGTACCCGCCGGAGTGGCAGGGTGCCTCCGCGGAGGCGATCGCCCGCAACGGCATCAGCAAGGTCATGACGCTGACCTCCACCTACGACCACCGCGTCATCCAGGGTGCGCAGTCCGGCGAGTTCCTCAAGCGCATCCACCAGCTGCTGCTGGGCCAGGACGACTTCTACGACGAGATCTTCCGCTCGCTGCGCATCCCGTACGAGCCCATCCGCTGGGCCAACGACATCGCGACGACGCACGACGACGACATCAGCAAGCAGGCCCGGATCCTCGAGCTGATCCACGCCTACCGCGTGCGCGGCCACATGATGGCCGACACCGACCCGCTCGAGTACCGCCAGCGCAGCCACCCCGACCTCGAGGTCGAGTCGCACGGCCTGACGCTGTGGGACCTCGACCGGGAGTTCGCCACCGGCTCGTTCGGGGGCTCCGGCCGCCCGTTCATGAAGCTGCGCAACATCCTCGGCATCCTGCGCGACTCCTACTGCCGGACCACCGGCATCGAGTACATGCACATCATGGATCCGGAGCAGCGCCGCTGGATCCAGGAGCGCGTCGAGCAGCCGCACACCAAGCCCCCGCGTGAGGAGCAGCTGCGGATCCTGCTCAAGCTCAACCAGGCCGAGGCGTTCGAGACCTTCCTGCAGACGAAGTTCGTCGGCCAGAAGCGGTTCTCGCTCGAGGGCGGCGAGACCACCATCCCGGTCATCGACGAGATCTGCGAGGCGGCCGCCGAGGCCGAGCTCGACGAGGTCACGATCGGGATGGCCCACCGCGGCCGGCTCAACGTGCTCGCCAACATCGTCGGCAAGAAGTACTCCCAGATCTTCCGCGAGTTCGAGGGCAACATCGACCCGCGCACGGTCCAGGGCTCCGGCGACGTGAAGTACCACCTCGGCGCCGAGGGTGAGTTCGAGGCCGGCTCGAAGGCCAGGATCAAGGTCTCGGTCGCCGCGAACCCGTCGCACCTCGAGGCCGTCGACCCGGTCCTGGAGGGCATCGCCCGCGCCAAGCAGGACATGCTGAACCGCGGCAACGAGTACCCCGTCCTCCCGCTGCTGGTGCACGGCGACGCCGCGTTCGCCGGTCAGGGCGTGGTGGCGGAGACGCTCAACCTGTCGCAGCTGCGCGGCTACCGCACCGGTGGCACCATCCACCTGGTCGTGAACAACCAGGTCGGCTTCACCACCTCCCCCGGTTCGTCGCGCTCCTCGCTCTACTGCACCGACGTGGCGCGGATGGTCCAGGCGCCGATCTTCCACGTCAACGGCGACGACCCGGAGGCGTGCATCCGCGTGGCGCAGCTGGCGTTCGAGTACCGCCAGGCGTTCAAGAAGGACGTCGTCATCGACCTGGTCTGCTACCGGCGCCGTGGGCACAACGAGGGCGACGACCCGTCGTACACCCAGCCGCTGATGTACGACCTGATCGAGCAGAAGCGCTCGGTGCGCAAGCTCTACACCGAGTCCCTCATCGGTCGTGGCGACATCACGATCGAGGAGGCCGAGCAGGTCCTGCGCGACTACCAGCAGCAGCTCGAGCGGGTCTTCACCGAGGTGCGCGAGGCGAGCAGCCAGCCCTCGGAGTGGACCACCGTCCCGGACTACCCGGACAAGCCCGTCGGCGAGGCGAACACCGCGGTGTCGGTCGACGTGCTCAAGCGGATCTCCGACGCCTACGTCACCCCGCCGGACGGCTTCACGGTCCACCCGAAGGTGATGCCGCAGCTCCAGCGCCGCGCGGCCGCGATCACCGACGGCCCGATCGACTGGGGCACGGGCGAGATCCTGGCCTTCGGGTCGCTGCTCATGGACGGCCGGCCGGTGCGCCTGGCCGGCCAGGACTCGCGTCGCGGCACCTTCGTGTCCCGCTTCGCGACGATCATCGACCGCGTCAACGCCGACGAGTGGACGCCGCTGTCCTCGCTCACCGAGGACCAGGCGAGGTTCTACGTCTACGACTCGCTGCTCTCGGAGTACGCCGCGCTCGGCTTCGAGTACGGCTACTCGGTGGCCCGTCCCGAGGCGCTGGTGCTGTGGGAGGCGCAGTTCGGCGACTTCGTCAACGGCGCGCAGACCGTGATCGACGAGTTCATCACCTCGGGTGAGACCAAGTGGCGCCAGCAGTCCGGTGTCGTGCTCCTGCTCCCCCACGGCTACGAGGGCCAGGGCCCCGACCACTCCTCGGCCCGCATCGAGCGCTTCATGACGATGTGTGCCGACGACGCGTTCGTGGTCGCCCAGCCGTCGACGCCGGCGTCGTACTTCCACCTGCTGCGCCAGCACTCGCTGGGCGAGGAGCACCGACCGCTCATCGTCTTCACCCCGAAGTCGATGCTCAAGCGCAAGGAGGCGGCCTCCCGGCCGGACGACTTCACGAGCGGCTCGTTCAAGCCGTTCATCGGCGACGAGCAGGCCGACCAGGGAACCGTCGACACGCTGCTGCTGTGCTCGGGCCGCGTCACCTGGGACCTGATGGTCGAGCGTGCCAAGCGCGAGAACTCCGAGCGCTTCGCCATCGGCCGGGTCGAGCAGCTGTACCCGCAGCCCCTCGACGACATCAAGGCCGAGATCGCCCGCTACCCGCACCTGAAGGCGGTGCGCTGGGTGCAGGACGAGCCCGCGAACATGGGGCCGTGGCCGCACTACGCACTCAACGTGTGGCCGGAGGTCGACGCCACCGTCGAGCCGGTCACCCGCGAGGCGTCGTCGTCCCCGTCGGTCGGCACGGTCAAGCGGCACCAGTCCGAGCAGAAGGACCTGCTCGAGCGCGCGTTTGCCTGAGCTGGGACGCGCCAGCGGACCAGCTGATGGTGGTCGAGCGAGCGGCACGGCTGAGCCTGCGAAGCCGTGACCCGCGTGTCGAGACCTGGTGAGTGAGAAAGGCAGAGCCAGTACCCGATGTACTTCACCGATCGCGGCATCGAGGAGCTCGAGAAGCGCCGGGGTGACGAAGAGGTCACCCTGGCGTGGCTCGCCGAGCGGCTGCAGGAGTTCACCGACACCCACCCGGAGTTCGAGACGGCCGTCGAGCGGTTCGCCACGTGGCTGGCCCGTCTCGACGACCCCGAGGACTGAGTCGGCTGTCCTCCCACTCCTACCCGGACGCCCCGTGGCAGATGGTCGGCCAGCTGTGGCTCTCGGTCTTCCGGCTCGCGCGAGGCGGTCGACCCCGCCCTCGTCCCCGGCGGACGCCCGGCCGGCACCTACGGCGTCGCCTTCGTCAGCTACGAGCCCGGCAGCCCGTTGACCTACTCCGAGCTCCTGGTGGCCCGCGCCGTGCCCGGCCCGGGCAGGGGACGCCGGGTCTCCATCACCGACATCTGGGTCGACTCCCCCGCGTCCATGGCGGGTGGGCGTGAGCTCTGGGCGATCCCGAAGGAGCTGTGCGACTTCGACCTGGAGAGCAGCCACACCGGCCCGCTCACGCGCACCGAGTGGTCGGCGTCCCTCGAGCGACGCCCCATCGCCGCCGCGCGTTTCACCGACGTCTCCCGGGCCGCCGTACGCCTGCCGTTCAGGGGCCGCGTCCGTCAGCCGCCGCTCGAGCCGGGCGGGACCGAGGGCGCGGCCACGATGGCCGGGACTGCGAAGTCGCTGCCCTGCCGCGGGCACTGGGACTTCGCCCCGGACGGGCCACTGGGCTGGCTGGCGGGCAGACGACCGCTGGCGTCGTTCCGGATGGCCGGCTTCCGGATGTCGTTCGGCTGAGACGCCGGCCGGAGCGGCGGTCAGGCCGCGGGAGCCCCGCGCTGCGCGGCCACCTGGACGATCGTCCCCGGGTAGCAGCAGTTGCACAGGTGCACCAGGTGGCCGACGAAGTGTGCCGGCACGCCGGACGCGCGGGTGAGGTCGATGGTGAGGCGGCACGCCGTACGCCGGAAGGCACGCTCGACCTCCTCGTGCACGAGCGCCCAGGCATCACGGTCGAAGGCCCCGGTCAGCTCGAGGGTGGAGGTGCCGGGGTCGTAGTGCGAGGCGAACGCCGTGTCCATGAGTTCCTCGGTTCGGTCGTCGAGCTGGTCCGTTCCCCCGGAGGACCGACACCTACCCCCGGGCGAGGTGATCGAAACCACAACCTCTGCCGAGATGTCGTTTCCGGTTCCCTCCGGGTGCGGCTACCCGGGCACGTCGTTCTCGGCACGGGCACGCCTGACCGCATCACGGATCTCGAACACCTCGGTGGCGAAGCCGCCGACCGCCCCGGCGACGTCACGGACGGCCGTCGTCACGATCGTCGCTACCTGACCCACCGTCGAGGCGGCTGCCTGGACTGCGTCCTGCACGGCGTCCTTGTTGATCTCGGCCTTGCTCAGGTGGTCCTTCATGCCCTCAATCCTCCGGGCGCGAGGCCCACGTCCACAACCGGCTGTGAGCGATCCCGCACCCCGGTGCACGCCTGTGCACCGGGGTCTACGATCGAGCGCATGACGGAGCAGGCGGTGAGCCGTCCCGGGACGAGGGGCGAGCGCAAGGAGCGCACCCGCCGGGCGATCATGGACGCCGCACTGTCGCTGTCCGAGGAGAGCAGCCTGGGGGCGCTCTCGCTGCGCCAGGTGGCCAAGGAGGTCGGCATCGTGCCGACCGCGTTCTACCGGCACTTCGACTCCGTCGAGGCGCTCGGCCTGGCCCTGGTCGACGAGTCGTTCGTCTCGCTGCGCGCGATGCTGCGCGACGTACGACGCGGCGACCCGGCCTTCGACGCGATGGTCGACCGCTCGATCAACGTGCTCGTGGAGCACGTGCACCGGCAGCGCGCGCACTTCCTCTTCATCGCACGGGAGCGCGCCGCCGGCCCGCCCGCCGTGCGTGAGGCCATCCGGCACCAGATCGAGCTGTTCGAGCACGAGCTCGCCACCGACCTGGCCCGGCTGCCGGGCACCGACCCGTGGTCGAGCGAGGACCTCCGGGTGCTGTCGAACCTGATCGTCACCGCGCTGGTCGCCACCGCCGAGGCCATCCTGAGGGCGCCCGCCCGACCGGACGCGGAGAAGGCCATCGTCGAGTCGGCGCGCACCCAGCTGCGGATGGTCCTGGTGGGCGCGCTGAACTGGCGCTCCACCTCCTAGCCCGGTTCGGGGGTCGTGGGCGCCCGGTCCGGCGCATCACCGGCCGGCGGCTGCGGATCTTCGTGCTCGAGCCGGCGGCCTGACCCGGGCCCTCAGGGGGCGGGGCGGACCGTCACGTCCGGGATCGTGGAGTCGGCCGGCAGGTCGAGGACGTGCAGGATCGACGAGGCCACCGTCCCGGCATCGCTCCAGCGCGCCGCGTCGTACTCCTTGCCCTCCTGGGCATGGACCTTCTCCTGCATCGGCGTGGCGGTGCGGCCGGGGTAGACGGTGGTGACGCGGACGCCGTTCCCGAGCTCCTCGCCGCGCAGCGCGTCGGCGAGGGCTCGCAGCCCGAACTTGGAGGCGGCGTACCCCGCCCACGTCGGGTTGGCGGACAGTCCCGAGCCCGAGTTGACGAAGACGACCGTGCCGCGGGCGGCCCGCAGGGCCGGGAGCAGCGCCCGGGTCAGCAGCATCGGCGCGGTCAGGTTGACGTCGAGCTGCTGCTGCCAGCGACAGAGGTCGACCTCGGCCACCGGCTCGAGGTCCACGACGCCGGCGACGTGCAGCAGGGAGTCCACCCGGGCGGGCAGGTCTGCCGCGGCCAGGGCGCGCTCGAGCCCCCTGGGGTCGGCCAGGTCGGCGACGAGCGTCCGGGCACCGGGGTGCCTGGCGCCCAGCTCGGCGGCCCGCTCGTCACTGCGGGCGAGCAGCCACAGCTCGTCGCCGCGGTCGTGCAGCCGGTCGGCCAGGACGGCCCCGATGCCGGACCCGGCACCGGAGATCACGTGCGTCGCCATCAGCGCGTGAAGACGATCTTGCCGAAGACGTCACCCTCGGCCATCGCCGCGAAGCCGTCGCGGGCCTGGTCCATGGGCAGCGTGCGGTCGATGAGCGGCCGCGCACCGGAGGCGTCGAGCAGCGTCACCAGCGACGCGAGCTCGGCCCGGGTGCCCATGGTGGAGCCGATGACGCGCAGCTGCAGGAAGAAGATGCGGGTCAGCTCCGCGTCGTCGAGCTTGGGGCCGGAGGTGGTGCCGGAGATGACGATGGCGCCGCCCGGGCGCAGCGAGCGGATCGAGTGCGACCAGGTGGCGCGACCCACGGTCTCCATCACCGCGTCGACCTTCACCGGGAGCCGGGCACCGGACTCGAAGACCTCGTGCGCGCCGATCTCCAGCGCCCGGGCCCGCTTGGCCTCGTCGCGGCTCGTGGCCAGCACCCGGAGGCCGCCCGCCCGCGCCAGCGTGATCAGCGCGGTGGCGACGCCGCCGCCGGCGCCCTGCACCAGCACCGTGTCGCCGGGCTTGAGGTTCCCCTGGGTGAAGAGCATGCGGTACGCCGTGAGCCAGGCCGTGGGGAGGCACGCGGCTTCCTCGAACGACAGGGACTCCGGCTTGGGGATGACGTTGCCCCGGGGTACGACGACCTTGTCGGCGAAGGTGCCCTGGTGCCGCTCGGAGAGCAGCGACCGCTTCGGGTCGAGGGTCTCGTCACCACCGGTCCACGACGGATCGCTGACCACCGCGTGCACCAGGACCTCGTTGCCGTCCTCGTCGTGGCCCGCGGCGTCGCAGCCGAGGATCATCGGCAGCGCCTCCTCACGCAGCCCGACGCCGCGCAGCGACCACAGGTCGTGGTGGTTGAGCGAGGCGGCCTTGACGGTGACCGTCGTCCACCCGTCGGGGGCGACCGGGTCGGGCCGCTCCCCCACCACGAGGCCGGACAGCGGGTCGTCGGAGGAGAACTTCTCGGCGTAGACGGAGAACATGGCCCCGAACCTACCGACCCTCCCTACCTCCGGGCGACGCCGTCCCGGCGTGCGGCCTCGGCGACCGCGGTGGCCACGGCCGGTCCCACCCGCGGGTCGAACGGCGAGGGGATGATCATGTCCTCGGCCAGGTCGTCGCCCACCAGCTGCGCGAGCGCGTCGGCGGCGGCCAGCTTCATGCCCTCGGTGATCGCGGTCGCGTGGACGTCGAAGGCGCCCCGGAAGATCCCCGGGAACGCCAGCACGTTGTTGATCTGGTTGGGGAAGTCCGACCGGCCGGTGGCGACCACCCGGGCGTGCCGGTGGGCGACCTCGGGATGCACCTCGGGGATGGGGTTGGCCAGCCCGAAGATGATGGCGTCCGGCGCCATCGTGGCGACGTACTCCTCCGGCACCGTGCCGCCGGAGACCCCGATGTAGACGTCGGCGCCGGCGAGCACGTCGGCCAGCGAGCCCGAGCGCCCGTAGTTGTCGGCGGTGTCCACCGCCAGCGCCCGCTTCACGGGCGTGAGGTCGCCGCGGGCGGAGTTCAGGACGCCCTTGCGGTCGGTGACGGCGAGGTCCTTGATGCCGGCCTCGAGCAGGATCCGGGCCACGGCCACGCCGGCGGCCCCGGCGCCCGAGATGACCACGCGGGTCGACCCGGGGTTGCGGCCGGTCAGCCGCAGCGCGTTCTGGAGCGCGGCCAGCGCCACCACGGCGGTGCCGTGCTGGTCGTCGTGGAAGACCGGGATGTCCAGCCGCTCCTTGAGCCGCTGCTCGATCTCGAAGCAGCGCGGCGCCGAGATGTCCTCGAGGTTGATGCCACCGAAGCTCGGCGCGAGCCGGGCCACGGTCTCGATGATCTCCTCGGTGTCGGTGGTGTCCAGGCAGATCGGGACCGCGTCGACGTTGCCGAACTGCTTGAACAGCACGGCCTTGCCCTCCATGACCGGCATCGCGGCGGCCGGGCCGATGTCGCCGAGCCCGAGCACGGCGGTGCCGTCGGTGATGACGGCGACGGTGTTCGGCACCCACGTGTAGTGCTGCGTCAGCGACGGGTCCGCCGCGATCGCCTCGCAGACCAGGGCGACGCCCGGCGTGTAGGCGAGCGACAGGTCGTCTGGACCCGTGAGGGATACCGTCGACCGGGTCTCCATCTTCCCGCCGACGTGCAGGTCGAAGACGGGGTCACCGGTGTGCGGGTGCGACTCAGCTTCCATGGCCAATCTGACTCTCCAGGCGCGCGGCCGGCAGGGAACGAGGATGGTCAAGCTCGACGCGGCAAGGGTGTTTCGCGGAACTCGTCGGACCAGGGGATCACCCTGGTGCCAGTGTGGCACAGCGCGCGTGGCCGCCCGGCCCACCGTCCACGGATGCGCCCGTCAGCCCGGCGACCCGTTCCGGGAACCGCGGGGACGCCCGGGCCGGGGCCAGAGGCGGGCCACCACGACGGCCGGGACCTGGTCGTCGGCGACCGCACCCCGGTGCCGCGAGTCCACCCCCTCGTCGGGGTTGTCGCTCAGCAGCCACCAGGCCGGAGCGCCGGACCGCGACGTACGCCGCTCGACGGCGCGCTTGACCGTGAGGGTCCCGTCCGGGAACCGGGCCAGCACCAGCGCGCCGGGCCGCACCCGCCCCGCGTACCTCACCAGCAGCAGGTCCCCGTCGCGCAGCGTGGGAAGCATCGAGCTGCCGCGCACGCGGGCGAACCCGAATGGAGGGTGCGCTGAGGGGTACGAAACCTCCCCACCAGGACGACGCGGCACGCGGAGTAGTGTCGCAGTCGATACGACGATCCCCTACACGAGAGGACCCCGGATGCTCGCGCGACTGTTCGCACCCACCGTCGAAGTCTCCGCTCACTGCGACCTGCCCTGCGGTGTCTACGACCCCGCCCAGGCCCGCATCGAGGCCGAGTCGATCAAGGCCATCATCGCCAAGGTCGCGGACAACGACGACCCCGACTTCCGCACCCGCGCGATCCTCATCAAGGAGCAGCGGTCGGAGCTCGTCAAGCACCACCTGTGGGTGCTGTGGACCGACTACTTCAAGCCCCCGCACTTCGAGAAGTACCCCCAGCTGCACACGCTGGTGAACGAGGCCACCAAGCTCGCCGGCGCCTCCGGCACCAAGGGTGAGCTGGACGCGGGCAAGGCCGACGAGCTGCTCGCCAAGATCGACGAGATCGCGGAGATCTTCTGGGAGACGAAGAAGGGCTGAGGGACGAAGCCCCTCTTCGTCTTCATCGGCGACTGAGCTTGCGAAGTCGCCGTAACAAGAAGGGCTGAGGGACGAAACCCCGCTTCGTCTTCATCGGCGACTGAGCTTGCGAAGTCGCCGTGACAAGAAGTGCTGAGGGCCGGCGCCCCGCCTCGACGGGGCTTCTGACCCGACATGTGTGACGGGGTCGGCCACCGGGTACACAACCCCGGGGCCGGCCCCCACTAGTCTGCAGCGCGAGACCCACCCACCGGAGGACGACGACGATGTCATTGAGCGGGCCACTGACCGGGCCGGCGAGCGGTCATTCCCAGGACCGTGCGGACGTGGAGCTGCGCCTTCCCGCGGACAGCGCCTACGTCTCCGTGCTGCGGACCACGACCGCCGGGCTGGCTGCCCGGCTGGACTTCCCCATCGACGACATCGAGGACCTGCGGATCGCGGTCGGCGAGGCCAGCGCCATGGTGCTGCCGGAGGCCGACGAGGCGGGGGACCTGCTGTGCCGCTTCTTCATGCGCCCCGGCCGACTCACCGTGACCGTCGGCGTCAGCACCTCGCGTGCCGCGCAGCGCCCCGACTACGACAGCTTCGCCTGGCAGGTGCTGACGACCCTCGCGACCAGTGCCTCCGCGGACACCAGCGACGGACGGTTCACCATCACGCTGACGATGGAGTCCGGCACCCCGGAGCTCGGTCTGTGACATGGATCCGGTCATGACCGACGACGCCGGCGACAGGCTGGAGGGCCCACCGTCGGGCGTCGAGGTGACCCGGCGGCGCAGCGCGGACCTGTTCGGCCAGCTCCGGGACGAGGACGCCTCGACCGACAGCAGGGACTACGCCCGCGACGAGCTCGTGCACCTGCACCTGCCGCTCGTGGAGCACTGCGCCCGCCGCTTCCGCAACCGTGGCGAGCCCTTCGAGGACCTCGTCCAGGTGGGCACGATCGGGCTCATCAAGTCCATCGACCGCTTCGACGCCGAGCGCGGCGTGGAGTTCTCGACCTACGCGACCCCGACGATCATCGGCGAGATCAAGCGCTACTTCCGCGACAAGGGCTGGGCGATCCGGGTGCCCCGGCGGCTCCAGGAGCTGCGGATGCAGATCGGCACCACGACCGCCGAGCTGACCCAGTCGCTCGGCCGCTCCCCCACGCCCCGCGAGCTCGCCGAGAGCATCGGGTGCTCGGTGGAGGAGATCGTCGAGGGGATCGAGTCGAGCAACGCCTACTCGACCCTGTCGCTGGACGCCAGCGACGACAACGAGGACGGCGCCGCCACGATGCTGGACGCCATCGGCATCGACGACCAGAACCTCGAGCACGTCGAGATCCGCGAGTCGCTCAAGCCGCTGCTCGACCAGCTCGCGCCCCGGGAGAAGAAGATCCTGCTGCTGCGCTTCTTCAAGAACATGACCCAGTCGCAGATCGCCGAGGAGATCGGCGTCTCGCAGATGCACGTCTCCCGGCTGCTGAACCGCACCCTCGACCAGCTGCGGGCCTCGCTGGAGGAGTCCGGCTGAGGGTCGCTCAGCCCTCCTCGGAGGGCCGGTCCGCGAGCGCGTCGATGCTCGCCGGGTGCAGGACCCCCGCGAGGACGACCACGGCCACGACCGCCAGCGCCACGGACGCCCAGGTGCCGTCGCCGCCGCGCAGGCTCCAGGCCATGCCCAGCCAGATCAGCTGGGCGAGCACGACCGGGCTCCGGGCCCACGACTGACAGCGGTTCAGCGCCCACGCGCACAGCAGCAGCCCCACGCCGTACACGACGAAGAAGCCGGCGGTGGTGAGGCCCAGCGACACCCGGTCCGAGGACAGGCTGGCCAGCTCCAGGACGGCCAGGACGATCATCAGCAGGCCCTCGATCGCCACCAGGGAGGCGGCGACCACGAGGGGCGCAGGGGTGTCGGTAGACTGCGGGCTCACGGCGCCAGCGTAGGAGATCTCCGGGGGCGGCCTCGGCGCGGTCGGCGTCAACGGCCGCGCCGTGTGACGCTCGTGACGGAAAGAGACCGCCCTAAGCCCTTGTTTAACGGTCCAATAGTTGCCACGCTAGACGACGCGCTCGTGAACGCCTTCACTCATGTGTCGTTCGCTCGCGCCCGCAGGGCTGTGAGAACTCCTGACCTGTCCGCACGTAGAAGGAAAGAGGGATCCCCCAGCCATGGATTGGCGCCACCGTTCCGCCTGCCTCGACGAGGACCCGGAGCTGTTCTTCCCGATCGGCAACACCGGTCCTGCCATCCTCCAGATCGAGGAGGCCAAGCAGGTGTGCCGTCGCTGCGAGGTGCGCGAGCAGTGCCTCGCCTGGGCGCTCGAGGCTGGCCAGGACCACGGTGTCTGGGGCGGCCTCAGCGAGGACGAGCGCCGCGCCCTGAAGCGCCGCAACGCCCGGGCCCGCGTCCGCACGGCCTGAGTCACTACGGCAGAGTCGCTACGGCCTGACTCACTCCAGGGGTACGTCGATCGCCGCGCGGGCTCCTCGCCCTCCCGGCGCCGGCCCCACCTCCAGCTGCCCACCGAGCTCGGACTCGACGAGGGTGCGCACGATGGAGAGCCCCAGGTTCGTGGACTTGTCGAGGTCGAAGCCGTCCGGCAGGCCTCGCCCGTCGTCCTCGACGCTGACGTGCAGCCGACCCACCAGCCGGCGCACGGTGACCACGATCTCGCCGCTGGGCGACCCGTCCGCGGGGGCCTCGGCGTAGCCGTGCTCGACGGCGTTCTGGAGCACCTCGGTCAGCACCATCGCCAACGCGGTCGCCACCTCTGAGGGCAGCACCCCGAATCGCCCGTCCCGACGGACGTGGACCCGGTCGCCGACCGCGCTGACCTCGGTGACCATCCGCCCGAGCCGGTCGGCGATCTCGTCGAAGTCCACCTGCTCCTCGACCGCCTGGCTCAGCGTCTCGTGCACGATCGCGATCGAGCCCACGCGGCGCACGGCCTCCTCGAGGGCCGACCTCGCCGACTCCGAGTCGATCCGGCGCGCCTGGAGACGCAGCAGCGCCGCCACCGTCTGCAGGTTGTTCTTCACCCGGTGGTGGATCTCCCGGATCGTGGCGTCCTTGGTCACCAGCTCACGGTCGCGACGCCGCAGGTCGGTCACGTCGCGCACCAGCACCAGCGCGCCGATGTGGTCGCCCTGGGGGCGCAGCGGGATCGCCCGCACGATCAGCGAGGCCTCGTCGGTGCCGATCTCGGTGTCCCGGTGGGCCCGTCCGCCCAGCACCGCGCTCAGCGTCTCCTCGTCCGGCCGCCGGCGCGGCGGCACCAGCTCGCGGGTCAGCTCCGCCAGGGACAGGCCCGTCAGGTCCCCCGACAGCCCGAGCCGCCGGTAGACCGAGAGCGCGTTCGGGCTCGCGTAGACCACCCGCCCGGCCGCGTCCACCCGCAGGAACCCGTCGCCCACGCGTGGGGAGTCCGCGTGGTCGCTGCGCTGGCCCGGGGCCGGGAAGTAGCCGTGCGAGATCATCTGCGTCAGGTCGGCCGCGGTCTGCAGGTAGGACAGCTCCAGGCGGCTGGGCGTGCGAACCCCCAGCAGGTTGGTGTTGCGCGCCACGACCGCGATCACGCGATCGTCCCGCCGCACCGGGATCGTCTCCACCCGCACCGGCACGTCGTCACGCCACTCGGGGTCGCCCTCACGGACCAGCCGGCCCTGGGCCCAGGCCGCGTCCAGCATCGGGCGACGGCCGGTCGGGACGAACGTGCCGACCACGTCGTCGACGTACGCCGTGGGGCCGGTGGTGGGGCGCATCTGGGCCCCCGCCCAGAAGCCCTGGCCCTCGCGGTCGGGCAGCCAGAGCACGAGATCCGCGAACGACAGGTCCGCGATGATCTGCCAGTCCGCCTGCAGCAGCTGCAGCCAGGCCACGTCCTCGTCGTCGAGGTCCGTGTGGCTGCGGACGAGCTCGGTCAGCGACGGCACGGGCACAGTGTCTACCACCCGGGGACCTCCGGGCGTGTCGCCGACGGGGCTTTGGCAGGATGTCCCCCATGTCGGGGTCGTACTGGAGCCAGGTCCAAGCCAGAGGGCTCGCGGTCCCCTCGGATCGGCCGCTCGACGACCTGACCGCTGAGCTCACCCGGATGCTGGGCTCGCCGGACCCCGCCCTGCGCGACGGCACGGCGTACCCCACGCTCGCGACCTGGGTCGACCGCGGCGTGTACGACGACCTGCTCGCCGGACTGGGCGACGGGATGGCCGCCGGGCTGAGGGTCGGGGTCGGCGAGACCGACACCGACACCGTCTTCCGCCGCAGCTTCTCGGTGCTGGTCCTCGCCGAGTGCATCGCCCGCGACAACGGCCGCCCGCTGCTGCCCGGCGGCAAGATCCTCGACTGGGGCGACCGCGTCGCCACCTGGCTGCTGCGGGAGCGCGACCTGCGTGGCTTCGTCCCCGGCAAGGGGTGGGCGCACGCCGTGGCGCACGGTGCCGACGCCCTCGGCACGCTGGCCCTGTCGCCCCACGTCTACACCCCCGAGCTCACCGTGGTGCTGGACGTGATCGCCGACCGCGTCCTGCTGCCGGTGGACCGGCTCTTCACGGCCGGTGAGCCGGACCGGCTGGCCCTGGCCACCATGAAGGTGCTGCGTCGCAACCTCGTCCCGCTGCGCGTGCTGGAGCCGTGGATCGCCCGGCTCGCGGCCGCCGCCGGCACCCAGGGGTCCTACGACGACCGCGACCCCTACCTGGTCGGCGGCAACGCGCAGGCCTTCCTGCGGGCGCTCTACCTGCAGCTGGCGATGGGGCCGAAGCCGCCCGAGCACCGGACCGACCTGCTGCTGGTGCTCGTCGACGCCCTCAAGGCGACCAACCCCCACTACCTCGGCACTACGCCCGAGTAACCTGCGAGGCATGAGCGACGCGGCGACCCGGACCAGCGACGGCACCGACCTCTCCGAGGGGTCCGAGAGCACGGAGACCGGGGAGCTCAGCGGCCACGCCGGCGAGCTGGCGGTCGCGGTGGCCCGCGCCCACGGCGTGGAGACGATGTTCACGCTGTCCGGCGCGCACGTCTTCCCGATGTACGACGGTGCCGTGAAGGCGGAGCCGCCGATGCGGCTGCTCGACGTACGCCACGAGCAGACCGCGGCGTTCGCGGCCGAGGCGACCGGCAAGCTCACCCGGGTGCCCGGACTCGCCGTGCTGACCGCCGGCCCGGGCGTCACCAACGGCGTCAGCGCCATCGCGCAGGCCCAGTTCGCCGGGTCGCCGATGGTCGTCGTCGGGGGGCGGGCGCCCGCCAACCGCTGGGGCAGCGGCAGCCTCCAGGAGCTCGACCAGCCGCCGATCCTCGCGTCCATCTCCAAGCTGGCCCGCACCCTGCACACCGCCGGAGACGTCCTCGACGGGATGGACCGGGCGTTCACGACGGCCCGCTCCTCGCACCGCGGCCCGGTGTTCGTGGACGTGCCGATGGACGAGTTCTTCAGCACGGCGTCCGGGCCGGCACCGGTGCTGTCCGGGGTGCGAGGCGCGGAGCCCGACCCCGACGCCGTCACCGAGATCGCCGAGCTGCTCGCCGGCTCCCTCCGGCCCGTGCTGGTGCTCGGCACCGACGTGTGGGCCGACGGCGCGGAGGAGGCGGCGCTGCGCTTCGTCGAGGCGGTCGGGATCCCCACCATCACCAACGGGATGGGCCGCGGCGTCGTGCCGGGCGGCCACCCGCTGCTGGTGACCAAGGCGCGCGGCAAGGCCCTCGGCACCAGCGACCTGGTGGTCGTGGTCGGGACCCCGCTGGACTTCCGGCTCGGGTACGGCGTCTTCGGGGGCGCCGCATCGGATTCCGGGGCGAGCGCGGCGCCGGCGCAGGTCGTGCACGTCGCCGACTCCCCCGGGCAGGTCTCCGGCCACGCCGACCTCGCGGCCTCCGTCTCCGGTGACCTCACCGCGGTGTTCGACGGCCTGCAGGCGGGCCTGGAGCAGGTCGTGCGCCGCCCGGACTGGTCCGCCTGGGTCGCCGACCTCCAGGACACCGTGGCCGCCGCGACGGAGCGGGACGCCGCCCTGCTCGCCGCCGAGGCCGACCCGATCCACCCCGCCCGGATCTACGGCGAGCTGGTCCCCCGGCTCGCCGAGGACGCGGTCGTCATCGGGGACGGCGGTGACTTCGTCAGCTTCGCGGGCAAGTTCGTCGAGCCGCGGCGCCCCGGCGGCTGGCTCGACCCGGGTCCCTACGGCTGCCTGGGCGCCGGCCTGGGCGCCGCGATCGCGGCGCGGCTGGCCCGCCCGTCGGCGCAGGTCGTGCTGCTGCTGGGCGACGGCGCCGCCGGCTTCTCGCTGATGGACGTCGACACGCTGGTGCGCCACGGCCTGCCCGTGGTGATGGTCATGGGCAACAACTCCGCGTGGGGCCTGGAGAAGGGCCCGATGCAGATGCTCTACGGCTACGACGTGGCCGCCGACCTCGCGCCGCGGACGGCGTACGACGAGGTGGTGCGGGCGCTCGGCGGGGCCGGCGAGACGGTGACCGACCCGCGGCAGATCGGGCCCGCGCTGGACCGCGCGTTCGCCTCCGGCGTGCCCTACCTGGTCAACGTCATCACCGACGTCGACGCGGCGTACCCGCGCACCACCTTCGGGATCTGAGGAGCGAGGATGCGACTGCGACGGGCGACCGCGAAGGACTACGACGCCGTCGGCGACGTCACGGTCGCGGCGTACTCCGACTTCACCCTCGGCCCGGAGGACCCCTACAACGAGCACCTGCGCAACGCTGCCGCCCGCGACCTCGAGGCGGAGCTCTGGGTCGCGACGCCGGACGACGGCGACACCGTCCTCGGCAGCGTCACCCTCTGCCGGGAGGGCTCGCCGTGGCGCGAGCTCGGCGGCCACGACGAGGGCGAGTTCCGGATGCTGGCGGTCGCGCCCGGTGCTCGGCGCTCGGGGGTGGGCGAGGCGCTGGTCCGCCTGGTCATGGACCGCTTCCGCGAGGAGGGTGCGGTCGCCATCGTCATGTCGACCCTGCCCCAGATGGCCGACGCCCACCGGCTCTACGAGCGGCTCGGCTTCGAGCGGACGCCGGAGCGGGACTGGAGTCCGGTGCCGCACGTCGAGCTGATCGCCTACCGGCTGGACCTGCTCGCATGAGCCCGACCGGCGCCGAGGCCACCCTCCGGTTCACCGTCACCGACGACGACACGGCCGCGGCCCTCGGCTCGGGCAGCCTGCCGGTGCTCGGCACCCCGCGGCTGCTCGCCTGGTGCGAGGCGGCCACCTGCGCCGCGCTCGAGGGGTCGCTGGCCGCCGGGGCGACGAGCGTCGGCACCCGGGTCGCCCTGGAGCACGTCGGCGCGAGCCCGGTGGGCCAGGAGCTCGAGGTCACCGCCTCGCTGGCGTACGTCGACGGCCGGCTGCACCGCTTCACGGTGGCCGCCCGTCACCTGGGCGGCGGCGCGGGGGGCAAGGTCGTGGGGGGCAAGGTCGTGGGCACCGGGGAGGTGACCCGCGTGGTGGTCGACGCGGAGCGGTTCCTCTCCCGGCTGTGACCGTGGACATCGGCCGGGGTCCGAATTCGTCCGGGGCCGAATTTCGTCTGGACGCCGCGACCTGAGAGGATGGCCGATGGCTCGTCCGCTCCTTGACGGGCTGGGCCACGATCGTCGATCCAGGAGGACACCATGGGCAAGACCGGCCGCAAGCGCCGCGCTCGCAAGAAGAAGGGCGCGAACCACGGCAAGCGCCCCAACGCCTGAGCGCTGCTACGTCAGTAGCACACAGCACTGAGCCCCCAGCCGATCCGGCCGGGGGCTCGTTGCTGTTCGGTGGCAGCTGGGTCAGCCCTCGCTGATCTGCACCTGCACCTCGCGGATCCGGAACATCACGCGCTCGCGCAGCTCCTGGGGGGCCGCCTCGGAGCAGGACCGGGCCACGACGGACTTCACGGTCCGCTGCAGGTCGTACTTCTCCAGGCACGGGTTGCAGGCGTCGAGATGGAGCCGCACCGCCGAGCAGTCGGCCTCGTCCAGCTCGTTGTCGAGGAAGTAGACGATGCGCTCGAGGAAGTCGGCGCAGTCCTCGGTGCTGTGACCGTCGTGGGAGTGGCTCACGACTCTCCCCCTTCACGGCCGACGGGCAGCAGGTCGTTGGTGCGCACGTAGTCCGAGAGCATGTCCCGCAGCTGACGGCGACCCCGGTGCAGCCGGGACATGACGGTGCCGATGGGTGTCTCCATGATCTCGGCGATCTCCTTGTAGGCGAATCCTTCGACGTCGGCGAGGTACACCGCGAGCCGGAACTCCTCCGGGAGTCGCTGCAGCGCGTCCTTGACCTGCGAGTCGGGCAGGTGCTCGAGCGCCTCCATCTCGGCGGACCGGAGCCCGGTCGAGGAGTGCGACTCGGCACGCGCGAGCTGCCAGTCCTCGACGTCCTCGGACATCGACTGCTGCGGCTCCCGCTGCTTCTTGCGGTAGGAGTTGATGAAGGTGTTGGTGAGGATGCGGTACAGCCAGGCCTTCAGGTTCGTCCCGGGGCGGAACTGGTGGAACGAGGAGTAGGCCTTGGCGAAGGTCTCCTGGACGAGGTCCTCGGCGTCCGCGGGGTTGCGGGTCATCCGCATCGCGGCCGAGTACAGCTGGTCCAGGAAGGGGAGTGCGTCGCGCTCGAACCGCGCCGAGCGCTGCTCGTCGGTCTCCGTGGCGGGGTCCACGACCTCGTCGGGGATGTTCAGGGAGTCAGTCATCGCGTCCCAGTCTAGTCGCGACAGCGTGGCCCGGCCGGGCGCTGGTTCCAGGATGGCAAGCACACCGGCAGAACACCTCAGCCGCGTGGGCCATTCCCGCCGACGTCCGAACCGCCGCGACCGGCGCTGCCCACGACCTCGCGGACGATCCACTCCAGGGTCGCCTCGACCACGATCTCCATCGCGTCGTCCTGGGAGAGGTCGCCCCGGGCCGGGACCTTGAACCCGTGGTCGGCGGAGGGTACGACGGCCAGGTCGACGTCGGCGGGGAACTCCTCGGGCCGGCCCATCGTGTCGCGCTCCCCCTGGATCACCAGCGTCGAGACCCGTGCCTCACGCAGCTCGGAGAGCCGCGACTTCTCCGGGTGCCCGGGCGGGTGGAGCGGGAACGCCAGCGCCAGGCAGCCGACCGCGCCGAGGTGCCGGGCGCAGCGGGCCGCCGACCGGGCACCGGCGCTGCGTCCGCCCACCACGAGCGGGGTGCGCACCCGCAGCTGGTCCGCGGCGGCGACCAGCGCCTCGTCGAGGGTCTTCGGCGAGGTCGCGATCTTGCGGCCGGCGACCTTCCAGGGCTGCTCGAAGCGCACCACCGTGATGCCGTTGCGGGGCAGGTTGCGGGCCAGCGCCTCGAGGTCGCGGGTGTCGACGCCGTTCCCGGCGCCGTGGCTCACCAGCAGGGTGGCCACCGGGTGCCGGGACCGGTCGGTGACCAGGCGTCCCTCACCGTGCGGAGTCATGATGCGGCGCTCGGTGCTCATGTCAGTCCTCCGCCGGGATGGGTTCGACGAGCTCGGGGCCGTTGTTGCGCACGTTGCTGACCGCGGCCGAGACGGGATAGATCTCCAGCCGGCCCGGTGCGGCGGGCACCAGCAGGCCCAGCAGGTCGTCCCGGTCGGCGATGGTGGGGTCCAGCCACCGCTCCCAGCGGTCCCGCTCCACGGTCAGCGGCATCCGGTCGTGGATGTGGCCCACGGCGTCCTCGGCCTCGGTCGTGAGCACGGTGCACGTCCACCGGAAGCGGTCGGGGTCGTCGTCGTCACGGGTGGGGTCGCGCCAGATCTCGTAGAGGCCGGCCATCGCCAGGACGCCACCGTCCGCCGGCCGGATGAAGAACGGCTGCTTGCGGGGCTTCCCCGACTTCGTCAGCTGCTGGGTCGGGTACCACTCGAAGTACCCGTCGGCCGGCAGCAGGCACCGCCGCTTCGCGAACGCCCGCTTGAACGCCGGCTTCTCGGCCACCGTCTCCATCCGGGCGTTGATCATCCGGTTGCCGATCGAGGGGTCCTTGGCCCACGACGGCACCAGCCCCCAGCGGAGCACCCGCAGCTGCCGCTCGGGCGGGCGCTCCTCGCCGGACTCCTCCGTGCGGGGCGGCCGCTCGACGACGGCGTACACCTCCTTGGTGGGGGCGACGTTGTAGTCGGGCTCGAGCGCCGTCACGACCCGGTTGTCCTCGATCTCGAACTCCTCGACGAGGTCCTCGGGGCGCCGGCTCGACGCGTAACGGCCACACATGGCGCCAGCCTAGGGGATGGGTCCCCCGCACGGCGTGGGTCAGGAGCGCGCCAGCTCGTCGAGCAGCCAGGCGGCGGCGGCGTCGGTGCCCGGCAGCCCCTCGATCCAGACCCGCAGCGGCGGGCGGGCATCGGGCAGCAGCCGGCGCAGCAGCGCGATCCGCGGCCCCAGCCCTTCACGACGGGCGATCACGGCGAGCCTGGTGGGCCCGAGCCGGCCGATGGTCTCGCTGCCGGGGAAGACCGTGCGCGCGGTGGCCCCCAGGTGGCTCAGGCGCAGGGCGCGAGCCAGGTGGTCCGTCCCGTGGTGCTCCCCCGGCTCCCGGCGCACCGCCGCCTCGACGACCACCAGGGCGTGGCTCTCGGGGACCCGGACGCGCCGGCGGACCTCCCCCCGGTACAGGTCCGCCAGGCGCCCCCGCACGTGGGCCAGGCTCGCGAGGCCCGTGAGCGGGTCCTCGCAGGAGAGCTGGTGCAGGTAGGCGAGCGTCGCGTCCGCCCAGGCGACCGCGATCGCCCTGGTGTCCGCGTGGTCCGGCTCGCGGCCACGCACCACCAGGGACGTCGCCGCCAGCCCCGCCAGCACCTCCTCCAGCGACGCCCCCTCCCGGGCGAGGTCTCCCCCGACGACCCCGCAGGCGTCAGCCGAGCCCGACCCCGAGGCGAGGGCCTCCCCCACTGCCTCGAAGTGCGGCGGCACCCCCTGCCGCTGCACCTCGGGCAGCTCCCCCCTCACCTCGGGACGGTCCGTGGGCCGCCGCGTCCCCATCGCGAAGATCCCCACGGCGCTCCCTCCTCGATCCCCCCTGGCTCCGCCTCTGGGACGCGGGGTCGGCCCGCCCATGACGCCGTTCTCGGAGAACTTCTCCGAAATTCGTTCCTGATCCCGGAATTCGTCCGTGATCTTTGGGGCACTCGCGCGTTGGGCCTGTTGTGAGCACCACCATGCCGACGATCGAGGGCCCGGCGGACGCCGAGCTGATCTCGGCGGTCCGGGGCGGCGACGTCGACGCCTACGGCGAGCTCTTCCAGCGCCACGTGGAGGCCGCGCGACGTCTCGCCCGCCAGCTGGTGTCGGGTCCGGACGTCGACGACCTGGTCTCCGAGGCCTTCGCCAAGGTGATGGTCGTGCTGCAGCGGGGCGGCGGCCCCGACCTCGCCTTCCGGGCCTACCTGCTGACCGCGGTCCGCCGGCTCCACGTCGACCGGATCCGGGCCACCGCGCGCCTCCACCCGACCGACGACCTGACGCCGTTCGACCCCGGCATCCCGTTCCGTGACACCGCGGTGGAGGGCTTCGAGAACGCCGCGGCCGCCCGGGCCTTCGCGTCGCTCCCCGAGCGCTGGCAGCTGGTGCTCTGGCACACCGAGGTGGAGGGCCAGAAGCCCGCCGAGGTCGCGCCGCTGCTCGGCCTCAGCGCCAACTCGGTGTCCGCCCTGGCCTACCGCGCCCGCGAGGGACTGCGTCAGGCGTTCCTGTCGATGCACGCCCAGGACACGACGGACGCCTCCTGCACCTGGACCCAGGAGCACCTCGGCTCCTACGTCCGCAACGGTCTCTCCCGGCGGGACGCGACCCGGGTCGAGGGACATCTGCGGGAGTGCCGGCGGTGCATGGCGGTCTACCTCGAGCTGAACGAGGTCAACTCGGGCCTCGCCGGCCTGCTCGCGCCCCTTCTCCTCGGCGGTGCCGCCGCGGCGTACGTCGCCTCCGCCGGCGGGTCCACCGCCGCCGGTGGCCTGTTCGCGCTGCTCGGCAGGGCCCGGGAGCTCGCGGTGGCCAACGCGCCGACGACGGCGGTCGCGGGGATCGCCGCGGGAGCCATCGTGGCGGGCACGCTCCTGCACCCGTTCGGCGGACCGTCCCCGGGTCCGCAGGCCGAGGCGCCCGCCGTCAGCACGACCGGCCCGGGGACCGGCCCCCGACAGTCCGGCCGGCACGACGTCCGGGGCGAGGCCCCGGGACGGCGTACGACGCGGCCCGGCGGACCGCCACAGCCCGCCGGCCCTCCGCCCGCACCCGCACCCGTGGGTTCGTCCACTCCCTCCCCTCCCGAACCGTCACCGGAGCAGCAGCAGCCTGACGGCCAGCCCACGGACGACGGGGTCATGGAGGACGGGCCCCCGCAGGACGGCCCCACGGAAAGCGAGTGGAGCAGCCCCGGACCAGCCGGCCGGGATGGACCTCGCGGTCTCGGCGTCGGCGTCACCGTCGTCCGGCGTCGCGTTCGAGGTCCGGGTGACGGTGACCGGGCTCGACCCGGGCCGGACCGCGACCCTCGGCGTCACGTCCGACCACACCTCGGTCACGCTCACCCCCGACGCCCGCTGCGCGGGCCTCGGGATCGGTCACGGATCCTGCGCGGTGACCGACACGCCCACGACGTACACCTTCCTGGTCGCGGCGCCGCCGGACGCCCCGACCACGCTGACCTTCACCGTGCGCCCGGACGGGCAGGTGCGCGAGTCCGACCCGTCGGACAACACCACCCGGGTGGAGCTCGTGCCGTGAACCGGGAGGTCTGAGCCTGCCGGGATCGGGTATGAAGGTGCCATGACCGTCAGCCGAATGATCGCCCGTCCGATGCTCGCGTCCATGTTCGTCGTGGGGGGTGTCAACGCCCTCCGCAACGCCCCGGCGGCGGCCCAGAAGGCCGGACCCGTGGCCGAGAAGCTCGTCCCCCTGGCCCGCAAGGCCGCGCCCTCCGTGCCGATCCCGGAGGACCCGGTGACGCTGGTCCGGATCAACGCGGTGCTGCAGCTCGGGGCCGCCGCGGCCCTCGCGACCGGGCGCGCGCCGCGCCTCGCGTCCACGGTGCTCGCCGCGTCGCTGGTCCCGACCACCCTGGCCGGCCACCGCTTCTGGGAGGTCAGCGACAAGCAGGAGCGCACCCAGCAGCAGCTGCACTTCTTCAAGAACGTCTCGATGCTGGGCGGCCTGATCATCGCGTCCGGCGACACCAACGGGAAGCCCGGCGTCGCCTGGCGGGCCCGCCGCGCCGCCAAGGACGCCCGCCGCGAGGCCAAGCACCTCGCCCAGTCCGCCCGGCACGAAGCGAAGCTCGCGAAGGCCAAGGTCGGCTGAGCGTCGGCTGAGCGGACCGATCGGCGGAGGCGGCGCCCCCGGGGCGCCGTGCTCGTTAGTCTTGCGCGGGTGACGACAGAGACCGGGACCGTGCTCGACCCCTGGCCCGCGCCCCGGGCCACCGACCCCGTCGACGTCGTGGTGACCCTCCCGGGCAGCAAGTCCCTGACCAACCGGGCGCTGGTGCTCGCCGCCCTCGCCGACGGCCCCTCGGTGGTCCGTCGCGCCCTGCGCTCGCGGGACACGACGCTGATGGCCGCGGCGCTGACCGCGCTGGGGTCCGTGGTGGACACGTCGGGCGAGGACTGGGCGGTGACCCCCGGACCTTTCGACCGCGACGCCACCGTCGACTGCGGGCTGGCCGGCACCGTGATGCGGTTCGTGCCGCCGGCGGCCGGGCTGGCGCGGGGCGCGGTCGCGTTCGACGGCGACCCGCACATGCGCTCCCGCCCCGTCGGCGAGGTGCTCGCGGCGCTGCGGACCCTCGGCGTCACCGTCGACGACGGGGGCCGGGGCGCCCTGCCGTTCACGGTCCACGGCACCGGGGCCGTGCGTGGGGGCACCGTCGTCGTGGACGCCTCGGCGTCCTCGCAGTTCATCTCCGCGCTGCTGCTGGCCGGGGCCCGGTACGACCTCGGCGTGGACGTCCGCCACGACGGCAAGCCGGTTCCCTCGCTCCCCCACATCGACATGACGGTGGCGATGCTGCGCGCGCACGGTGTCGCGGTCGACGACACCGACCCGAACCGCTGGGCGGTGGCGCCGGGCCCGGTCCGCGCCCTCGACCACGTGATCGAGCCCGACCTGTCCAACGCCGCCCCGTTCCTGGCGCTGGCCGCCGTGTCCGGCGGCTCGGTCACGGTCCGCGACTGGCCGCAGCAGACCACCCAGGCCGGCGACGCCCTGCGCGACCTGCTGTCCCGGATGGGCTGCGAGGTGGAGCGGGTGGACGCAGGGTTGCGGGTCACCGGGACCGGCACCCTCGAGGGCATCGACGCCGACCTGCACGACGTCGGGGAGCTGGCGCCTGCGGTGGCGGCCCTGTGCGCTCTCGCGTCGTCGCCGTCCCACCTGCGCGGCATCGCCCACATCCGCGGCCACGAGACCGACCGGCTGGCCGCCCTCGCGACCGAGCTGGGGGCCCTCGGTGCCGACGTCGTCGAGCACGCCGACGGCCTCTCCCTGCGGCCGGCCGCCTTGCACGGCGGCGTCTTCCACACCTACGCCGACCACCGGATGGCCCACGCCGGCGTGATCGTCGGCGCGGCGGTCGACGGGGTCCTGGTGGAGAACATCGCGACGACCGGCAAGACCTTCCCCGAGTTCGCGGGCTTCTGGTCGGGCCTGCTGGAGCCCGTGCACGGGGCGGACGCCCCTCGATGAGCGGCCGCTACACCGAGCACGACCACGAGCACTACGAGCGGCCCCGCCGCCGGACCCGGCCGCGCACCAAGGAGCGCCCGACGTACGACGACGCCGTCGACGGCGTCGTGGTCACGGTCGACCGGGGCCGGTTCACGCTCCTCATCGACGGCGCGACGGTGATGGCGATGAAGGCCCGGCCGCTGGGTCGCAAGGGCGTCGTGGTCGGCGACCGGGTCCGCGTCGTCGGCGACACCTCGGGCGCCCCCGGCTCGCTGGCCCGGATCGTCGAGGTCACCGAGCGGCTGACCACGCTGCGTCGTACGGCCGACGACGACGACCCCGTGGAGCGGGTGATCGTCGCCAACGCCGAGCAGCTGGTGATCGTCACGGCGCTGGCCGACCCGGAGCCCCAGCCGCGGCTGATCGACCGGGCGCTGGTCGCGGCGTACGACGCCGGCATGCAGCCGCTGCTGTGCCTGACGAAGTCCGACCTCGCCGACCCCGAGACCCTGCTCTCGACCTACCGGTCCCTGGGGGTCCCCTGGGTGGTGACGCAGCGGGGCGGCGACCTGACCGCGCTCCGGGAGCGGCTCAGCGGGAGGACCAGCGTGCTGGTCGGGTCCAGCGGCGTCGGCAAGTCGACGCTGGTCAACGCGCTGGTGCCCGAGGCCCGCCGCGACGTCGGCATCGTCAACGCGGTCACCGGACGTGGGCGGCACACCTCCACGTCGGCGTTCATGCTCGCGCTGCCGGAGGCCTCCGACGGGCAGGGCGGCTGGATCATCGACACGCCCGGCATCCGGTCCTTCGGACTGGCGCACGTCCAGCCCGAGCGCCTGATCGAGGCGTTCCCCGACCTCGACGAGATGACCGAGGAGTGCCCCCGCGGCTGCACCCACGGCTCGGAGGAACCGGAGTGCGGCCTCGACGAGGCGGTCGCCGCCGGCACGGCGGACCCGGAGCGGGTGGAGTCCTTCCGGCGGCTGCTGGCCGCGCGGAGCGAGCCCGTCTACTGACCGCCGGGCTACTGGCCCCAGACCGCCCGCGCGCCGGCGTCCCCGGTGAGCACGACCATGACGAGCGTGCCGAGCGCCGAGACGCCGAGCAGGGCCAGCAGGAGCACCCGGACGACGCCGGTCCGGGTGTGGAACCACGCCGTGGTGAAGGCCACGACCGTGAACACGAAGGTCACCGCCAGCAGGACCCGGGCGCGCGCCCGGTGGGTCGACACGCCGGGCAGCTGTTTCAGCTCGGGTCGCTGGGTGAGGAAGTAGCGACCGGTCAGGTAGGCCGCCAGGATCGACAGCCCGGCCACCACTGCGAGGCCGAGCATCGGCCAGCGCAGCTGGTCGCGACGCGCCGGCAGGGACACGTAGGCGAGGGCCAGCAGGGCGCCCAACGGCCCGAACACGACGGCCGCGTGCACCACCAGCGGGTGCAGCGGGAGACCGTTGATCTCCATGCACACACGGTAAGCCCGAAATGGTTGGGAATAGCCTGTGCCCATGCCGACCACCGGTTCGACCGACTACACCGACGACCTGCGCCTCGCGCACGTGCTCGCCGACGACGCCGACTCACTCACCCAGGCGCGCTTCAAGGCCCTGGACCTGCATGTCATGAGCAAGCCGGACCTGACGCCGGTGACCGACGCCGACACCGCCGTCGAGCACGGCATCCGGCGCACCCTGTCCCGGGTGCGCTCCCGTGACGCGGTGATCGGGGAGGAGCACGGCACGACGGGGCACAGCCAGCGACGCTGGGTGGTCGACCCCATCGACGGCACCAAGAACTTCGTGCGCGGCGTACCGGTCTGGGCGACGTTGATCTCGCTCGTCGTCGACGACGAGGTCGTCCTCGGCGTGGTCTCCGCCCCGCAGCTGCAGCGCCGCTGGTGGGCCTCGGTGGGCAACGGCGCGTGGACCGGACGGTCGCTGCTCAAGGCGACCCGCTGCCAGGTCTCCGACGTACGCCGCCTCGAGGACGCGTCGTTCGCCTACTCCTCCCTCTCCGGGTGGGACCAGCGCGGCCGGCTCGAGGACTTCGTGTCGCTGACCCGGCGCTGCTGGCGAACCCGTGCCTACGGCGACTTCTGGTCCTACATGCTCCTGGCGGAGGGTGCGGTCGACCTGGCCGCGGAGCCCGATCTCGAGCTCTACGACATGGCGGCGCTCGACGTGATCGTGCGCGAGGCGGGTGGTCGGTTCACCTCGCTCGACGGCACCGACGGCCCCTTCGGCGGCAACGCGCTGGCCTCCAACGGGCACCTGCACGAGGCGGCGCTCGCGTTCCTCGGGTCGCTCCCCCACGACGAGGACGACCCCGACTCACGCCCGGAACGCGCCGGGTCGGTCCACGACCTGCGCGCCCGCAGGCCCCGTCCGGCCGACGCGGATGACGACGAGCCGCAGCTCGACTGAGGCGCGCGTCTCGCGGCGGGCGCGTCGATCTGTTCAACGTTGCCACGACCCGGGTAAATTCGGAAGTGACACCCGGAGGTGCAGCGATGCGGATCGGCGACGTACTCAAGGCCAAGCCCAGCCACGACGTGGTCACGATCAGCCCGGACGCCGGCGTCCGGGAGCTGGTCGCCAGGCTGGCCGAGCACAACGTGGGTGCCCTGATCGTCAGCGCCGACGGCGCGACGGTCGACGGCATCGTCAGTGAGCGCGACGTCGTGCGTCACCTGCACCACGACGGCACGGTCATCAACAACACCGTCTCGGCGATCATGACCGCGGCAGTCGAGACGTGCGACGAGGACACCCACCTCGACGACATCATGAAGGTGATGACCGAGCGGCGCGTCCGGCACGTGCCCGTCGTCCACGACGGCCGGCTGGTGGGGATCATCAGCATCGGCGACGTGGTGAAGCACCGCATCGACCAGCTGCAGTTCGAGCGCGACCAGCTCGACAGCTACGTCCACCGCAGCTAGGGCCGGCCCCGGACGCGGCGGCTGTCGACCGTCGGGCCTCGTCTATCGTCGTCGGGACCATCCCCCGCCGAGAGGACATCATGGACAAGCCCGAGATCGACTTCCCCGACTTCGAGCCGCCGACCGACCTGGTCGTCACCGACATCACCGTCGGCGAGGGGCCGGAGGCCGCCGCGGGCAACACCGTCTCCGTGCACTACGTCGGGGTCGCGCACTCGACCGGCGAGGAGTTCGACGCGTCGTACAACCGCGGCGAGCCGCTGCGCTTCCGCCTCGGCATCGGCCAGGTCATCTCCGGCTGGGACCAGGGCGTGCAGGGCATGAAGGTCGGCGGTCGGCGCCAGCTCGTGATCCCGCCGCACCTGGGCTACGGCGACCGCGGTGCGGGCGGCGTGATCAAGCCCGGCGAGACGCTGATCTTCGTGGTGGACCTGCTCGGGGTCAGCTGAGGCTCACCAGGGCAGGTCGTCGCCCGCGCTCTCGTCGGAGACGCGGGCGGACTGGCCGCCCAGGGTGACCACGTCACCCAGCACCAGCTGGCGGCCGCGTCGGGTCTCGACCTCGCCGTTGACCACGACCGCGCCGTCGGCGATCAGGGGCTTGGCCTCGGCGCCCGTCTCGACGAGGTTCGCCAGCTTCAGGAACTGGCCGAGCCGGATCGACTCGTCGCGGATCGGGACGTCCATGGGTTCGGTCACGGGGATCAGTGAATCAGCACGCTAGCCGATCAGCACGCTGGCGGCATGGATGACCACACCCACCAGCCCGCCGACGATCGTGCCGTTGATCCGGATGAACTGCAGGTCGCGGCCGACGTGCAGCTCGATCCGGCGCGCGGCCTCCTTGCCGTCCCAGCGCTCGATCGTGTGGGTGATGACGGCGGTCAGCTCGGTGCCGTAGCGGTCGACCGCGAAGACCGCGACGTCGGCCGCGAGGCCGTCGAGCCGGAACCGCAGCTCCTCCTCCGCCTCGAGCCGCTCGGCGAACCGGCTCAGCTCGATCAGCAGCCGCTGGCGCACGGCGCCCTCGGGGTCGGTCAGTGACGTGAGCAGCGCGCGGCGCAGGGCGTTCCACAGCGAGATGCTCGACGCGATCACCTGCGGGTGGTCCAGAAGACGCTCCTTGAGCCGCTCGGTGCGCGCCTGGGTGTCGGGGTCCTCGAGCAGGTCGGTGGCCAGCTGGGACAGCATCGAGTCGAGGGCCTGGCGGGCGTGGTGGCGCGGGTCGTCGCGGATGTCGCCGACCCAGCGGACCAGCTCCACGTGGATCCGCGCGGTCACCGCCTCGTTCAGGCGCGGCGGCGCCCACCACGGCGCCCGCTCCCCCAGGATCTCGGACACGGTCTCCGGGTTCCGCTCGAGCCACTGGTGGAGCTCCTCGAGGGCGAGGTCGACGAGGCCGTGGTGCAGGTCGTCGTGCACCACCTCCGAGAGCAGGCTCCCGAGCAGCGGCGAGATGGGCTCCTCGCGGAAGCGTGGCACCAGGGCCTCGGTCACCAGGTCGGCGATGTGCTCGTCGCGGACCTTGCCGAGACCGATCGCGGCCACGTCGGCGGCCTCGTCGACGACCCGGCGCGCGTGGGCCGGGTCGGTGAGCCAGCGACCCACCCGCCGGGAGATCGTGGCGGCCGCGATCCGGTCGCGGATGATGTCCTCCTGGAGGAAGTTGTCCCCGACGAACTCCTCCAGCCCCCGCCCCAGCTCGTCCTTGCGCCGCGGGATCAGTGCGGTGTGCGGGATCGGCAGGCCCAAGGGGTGCTTGAAGAGGGCGGTCACCGCGAACCAGTCCGCGATGGCACCCACCATCGACGCCTCGGCGCCGGCGTTCACGAAGCCCCAGAAGCCGTCCTCGCCGAGCGTGGCGGCGTACACCACGGCGGCGAAGACCAGCAGCGAGACGGCCAGGCTCCGCATCCGGCGCAGGGCCCGGCGGCGGGCGTCGTCGGAGCCGGTGTCCGGCGTGGTCATCGTGATCGTGGCGGTCATCGCGGCTGATTCTCCCCCACGCGGAATCGAGCCACGCATCGCCGACGTGTCAGAATCCCCCGCATGGCTCGCACCGTGATCACCTTCGGCACCTTCGACGTGTTCCACGTCGGACACCTGCGGGTCATCGAGCGCGCCGCCGCACTCGGTGACCGGCTGGTGGTCGGCGTGTCGGCCGACGAGCTCAACCTGCGCAAGAAGGGCCGGGAGCCCGTCTTCAGCCAGTCGGAGCGGCTCGCGATCGTGGCGGCGCTCAAGCCCGTCGACGAGGTCTTCGTCGAGGAGAGCCTGGAGCTGAAGCGCGACTACATCCTCCAGCACCGTGCCGACGTGCTGGTGATGGGCGACGACTGGTCGGGGCGCTTCGACGAGTTCGAGGACATCTGCGAGGTCGTCTACCTCCCGCGTACGCCGGCCATCTCGACGACCGCTCTGATCGAGAAGATCTCGTCCGCCACCTGAGGTAACCGGCCGACGCCGCTGGGTTCGCGGTCACCGACGACGTCTAGGGTGGCTGGTGGTCCGGACCGGCTCGGCGTCCGGACGGCGGTCAACGCGCCGTCGCCCAGCACTTGCGAGACCAAGGGGAAACAATGCGCCGTTCGATCGCTGCCGCCGTGGTGTCCCTGGCCACGGCCCTGTCCGTGGTGCCTGCCACGGCCTCGTCCGCGACCGACACGACCGTGACACCGTCGGAGCCGCTCGCCGGGCTCATCGCGCAGGACGACGCGCGCCTGGCCCTCGAGCACGCCCGGGAGGTGCTGGCCGGCACGGCCACCGCCGCTCCCGGCTCCCGCGTCGAGGGGACGCTGGCGATGCGCGACCTGTTCGCCGCGTTCCCCGACCTGACCACCAGCCAGCGCCAGGAGGCGCGCACGGTGCTCGCCCGTCCCACCGACGGGAACAACGACCCCTACGGCGACGGCTACACCGTGTCTGCCAAGCGGAAGTGCCAGGGCCACTTCTGCCTCCACTGGGTGCCCACCACCTCCGACGCGCCGCCCAGCACGAGCTGGGTCGACAAGTCGCTGCGGACCATGAACCAGGTCTGGCGCAAGGAGGTCGGCGCGCTGAACTACCGCCCGCCGGTCAGGGACGGCAAGCACGGCGGCAACAACCTGTTCGACGTCTACCTCAAGGACGTCGGCGCCGACGGCTTGTACGGCTACTGCGCCCCCGAGTACCTCAAGCCGGGCCGCAAGCGCGAGGCGTCGGGCTACTGCGTGCTGGACAACGACTTCGACTCCTCGCAGTTCGGCGGCGTCCGGCCCGTCGACAGCCTCCGGGTGACGGCGGCGCACGAGTTCTTCCACGCGGTCCAGTTCGGCTACGACTACAAGGAAGACCCGTGGCTGATGGAGGCGACCTCCACCTGGATGGAGGAGCGCTTCGCCGACGGCATCAACGACAACCGGCAGTACCTGCCCTACGGCCAGGTGCACCGGTCGTCCTCCTCGCTCGACGTCTACAACTCGCAGGGCTTCAACCAGTACGGCAACTGGCCGTTCTTCGAGTACCTCAGCAGCCACTTCGGCGCCGGGATCGTCCGACGGATCTGGGACGCGGCCGGCGAGTTCCCCGACGGCGGCAAGAAGTACTCCACCGAGGCCGTGGTCGCCGTGCTGAGCCGGCACGGCGGGTTCACCGGTGTCTTCTCCCGGTACGCCTCCGCCAACACCGCCCCGGCACGCAGCTACGCCGAGGGCAGCACCTGGCCGAAGGCCGTCATCGACAAGCGGTGGAAGCTCTCGCAGGACAAGCTGAGCGGGAGCACGAAGCTCACGGTCAACCACATGGCGTCGCGCAACGTGGTCATGAAGCCTGACGCCTCTCTGGCCGGGAAGCGCTGGCGGGGCAGGGTCGTCGTCGACGGGCCGGGGCTCGCGAAGAGCCCCGCGGTCCAGGTCGTCGTCACCCGGGCGGGCGGCCGCCAGGTCGAGAAGACCGTCCGGCTGAACCGCAGCGGCGTCGGCCGGACGTCGTTCGGGTTCAGCAGCGGTGGCGTGAAGCACGTGACCATCACCGCCGTGAACGCCTCGACCCGATTCGACTGCCACCAGCAGACCAACCTCTCCTGCCGGGGCAAGGCGAAGGACAACGGCAGCACCTACCAGCTGAAGGTCGCCGCCTTCAAGGGCTGACGCGGGCGTTCGAGGCGCTGCCGCGCGGGGCTCACAGGCTGGCCGAGTCCCAGGGGCGGGTGCGGGCGGCGTACAGGTGGTCCGGGCTCGCCACCCAGCGTCGGGTACGCCGCGACGGGGCGGAGCGCCTCTCGAGCTCGTCGAGCAGCAGGGTGCGGACCTGCACGATCCGGGCCTTGGCCCTCACGTCGGTGGTGGTCTGCAGGGCCACGTAGCTCGACTGCCAGGCCATCGCCAGGTCCCGGTCGCTGATCCGCGCGGCGAAGGAGGGGCGGGAGGCCCACGTCCGCTCCGAGGCGGAGTACCGCTGGTGCAGCCATGCCACCACCGAGGGCGCGGCGACCAGGAAACCCGCCAACGGCAACAGGGCCTTGGGGCCGAGGGGAGCCAGCAGGCCCACGAAGGCGGGAGCGCCGATCCCGACCCGCAGCGCCCACGCGCAGACGTGCCCGACGCCACCGCCGCCGGCGGGTGCGTAGAGATAGGCGTAGAGGGCCGCGATCCCCGCCAGCGGGATCGACACCGCCAGCACCTCCCCCACGCCGAGACGCGCGAGGGCGAGCGTGAGACCGATCGCGACGAGGACGGCGGCGACTGCGTTCCAGCAGGCGCGGTAGAGGATCATGGCTTCATCCACGGCGTGACGATGTCGAGGATTCCCTGGACGGCCATGGCGAGCGCTCCCCCGAGCGCCGCACCCACCGCGACGCCGAGCAGCACCAGCAGGCAGATCGTGACGATCGAGCCGGTGACGGGTCGGCGCTCGCTGAAGGTCGGCATGGAGGTGGACCGGCGACCCATGCGGTGGAACGTGCGTGGCACCGGCCCGTGACCGGTTGAAGCGTCCGTCGACATGTCCAACACCTCCTGCGACCCACGGTGTCGCGGCCGCCCCGGACCGGGTCAGGGCCGGAGGTCCCCGCCCGCCGGTGCCGTGGGTCCCGCGCGGGCATGGCCCGGGGCCGGTCCCCGGGCGCCCCTCCCCCCGGAGGGCCCCGGCGGATGGGGCCTTTGGTCACTGTCGGGACCCCCCGTCGCACCGGGAGGCTGGGCGGCGGGACGGGCCCGAGGACGCGCCTGCCCCCAACCATGCCTCGACCAGCAGCCATGCCTTCCGACCAGCCATCCCACGACAAGCGAGGTGCTCGATGCCTGCGGACAGCCCGGCCATCCTGGTGGCCCTCGACGACGACGCGGCTCCCGCGCTGCGGTACGCCGTGGACGCGGCCGGTCGCGCCGGCTGCGCGGTCCACCTGCTGCACGTCGTGCTCCCCGGCAGCTCGCCCACGGCCCACGCGACGGGTGAGCGGCTGCTGCTCGCCGCCGCGGTGCGGGCCGGGGAGCTCGCGCCCGGGGCGCCCCGGGTCAGCACCGAGCTCGCCCACGCCGGCCCCGTCGCGGACGTCATCGTCCAGCGGGCCTCGCGGGCGCGACAGGTCGTGCTGCAACGCCGGGACGGGCCGGGCCACGGCATCACCGAGCGATCGACCTGTGCCGAGGTGGCCCGCCGGGCCAGCTGCCCGGTCGTCCTCGTCCCCGGCCCCCGGCACGAGGAGCACGAGGAGACCAGCGCGGCCCTGGCCGGGCTCGAGGTCACTCCGGCGCTCCCCGGGGTCCTGCCGTGAGCGGCACCGTCGTCGTCGGCGTCGACGGCTCGTGGGCCAGCGTCCGGGCCCTGCGATGGGCGCTGGCGGAGGCGGCCGACCACGACTACCAGGTGGAGGTGGTGACGGCCTGGCCGCACACCGGCCCGGTGTTCGTGCGCGAGGTGCCCGGCCACCACAGCGACGCACGCGAGCGCGCCCGGACCGCCCAGCACCGCGCGATCCGCGAGGCGCGCAGTCCGGCGACCGACGCGGTCGCGGTGTCCGCGGTGCTGGAGAACGCCCGTCCCGAGGAGGCGCTCAGCCTCCGGGCCCGCGGCCGGCGGATGCTGGTGGTCGGCGCCGGCGTCGACCACGTCGAGCAGGCCCGGACCGAGCTCGCCGAGCGCTGCCGGGAGCGGGTGGACTGCCCGGTCGCCGTCGTCGTGGCCGACGCCGGCGAGACGGAGGTGCTCGAGCCGCTGCTCGCCCGGACCCGCGGGTGATGATGCGGGCGTGGTCGGTCGTGCGACCGGCGCCCGTGGACGACCATCCGCTCGAGCTGTCCGAGCGGCCGGTGCCCGAACCGGCGCCGGACGAGATCCTGGTCCGCGTGCGCGTGTGCGGCGTGTGCCGCACCGACCTGCACCTCGCCGAGGGTGACCTGACGCCCCGTCGACCCGGGGTCGTGCCCGGCCACCAGGTGGTCGGCGTGGTCGAGCAGGCCGCGGGAGTCGACCGACCGCTTCGCCGTCGGGGACCGGGTGGGCATCGCCTGGCTGCGCCGTACCTGCGGCACGTGCCAGTGGTGCCGTCGCGGTGCGGAGAACCTGTGCCCCGCCTCGGCGTACACCGGCTGGGACGCCGACGGCGGCTTCGCGGAGTACGCCGTGGTCCCGGCCGCCTTCGCCTACCGGGTCCCCGAGGCGTACGACGACGTGCACGCGGCACCGCTGCTGTGCGCCGGGATCATCGGCTACCGCGCGTTGCGCCGGGCCGCGCTGCCGCCCGGCGGACGCCTGGGCATCTACGGCTTCGGCTCCAGCGCGCACATCACGGCGCAGATCGCGCTCGCCCAGGGCGCCGAGCTGTACGTGATGACCCGGGGCGAGGGGAACCGTCGCCTGGCCGCGGAGGTGGGGGCGACCTGGGTCGGCGGTGAGGACGAACGGCCGCCCGTCCCGCTGAGCTCGGCCATCGTGTTCGCCCCCGCCGGCACGCTGGTGCCGGTGGCGCTCGAGGCCCTCGACCGGAGCGGCACCCTGGCGCTGGCCGGCATCCACATGTCCGACGTGCCGTCGCTGGACTACGAGCGGCACCTGTTCTACGAGCGGGACCTGCGCACGGTCACGTCGAACACCCGCCGCGACGGGGAGGAGCTGCTGCGGCTGGCGGCGCGGCTCGGGGTCCGGGTGCATGCGACGGCGTACCCGTTCGCCGAGACGGACCGGGCGCTGGCCGACCTCGCCGCGGGCCGGCTCAGCGGGTCGGCGGTCGTGACACTGACGCCATCGACCGACCAGGGGGCCCCGTCGACCGCCTAGAAGCTCACGAAGGGCTCGGGGGCCGAGCTCGACGAGGAGCCGTGATGGGTCGTGGGGTTGACCCGGTGGGCATGGGTGGGGTTCGCCAGCATGACCGGGCATGTGGCCTCGCGCAGCACCGCGCGCGCCACCGGTCCGAGGTGCGAGCCGACCGGCACCAGCGGGTCGTGCCTGCCCACCACCAGGAGCACCGAGTCGCGACCGGCGTCGATCAGGGCGTCGGCCGGGTGGGCGTGCCGTGCCTCGACCTCGACCGGCAGGTCCGCCACCACGTCCCCGAGTCCGTCGAGCACCCCCTGGATCTCCTCCCGGGCGTGCTCGGCCCAGGCGTCGTTCTCGACGCGGCTCATGATGATGTCGTCGTAGACGCTCGGGAACCACCACGTGTGGAGCACGTGCAGGCGGGCCCCCCGCGACCGCGCAGCGCCGGCCGCCACGGCGAGCACGGCGGCGGACCGTTCGGGGATGTCCACCCCGACGGTCACGACCTGCTGGAGCCCGCCGTCGTGGTTCGACTCCGACCAGCCGGTGGGGACGGACACCACCGGCACGTGGGCGTGCGCGGCGACGCCGCTGGAGGTGGACCGGGTCACCGTGCGGATCATCCGGGACAGGTCCCGACGCTGGAGCACGACCAGGCGGGCGTCCTCGGTGGCCTCGAGGATCGACTGCACGACCGGGCCGCGGACCAGCGAGCTCGTCAGCGGGACCCGGCCCTGCAGCAGGTCCTCGGCGCGCTCCATCGCCGCGTGCACGGTGGCGTGCCCGATCTGCTCGATCTCGGCGAAGTCGAGCAGCACCAGCTCGGGGCCGGTCGGGGTCACGTGGATCGCGTGCAGCACGTGGAGGCCGCAGCCCTGGCGCAGCGCCTCCGCCGCGGCGTACTCCAGTGCGCTGTCGACAGGGTCGTTGCCGACGGCCACCACGACCGGCTTCGGGCTCTGCTCGGACATGACGACCTCCGTGCTCCGGCGCCGATCTGCGGACGAGACGGCGCGTGGTGGCTCCACCCTCGTCTCGCGATCCGACCCGACCTAGGGACCAACGTCCCGGCAGTCACCGGTCCGACGCCCCTCCGGTCCGGACCTTCCCTGACGGCAGGCTGGGACCCGAGGCCGGCGGCGGCCTGTGTCGCGCTGTCCGAACCACCCACCCGAGAGGTCGAGCATGAAGGCACTGCGCCTGAAGTCCTGGAAGAGCGAGCCGGAGCTGGAGGAGGTCCCGGTCCCCGAACCGGGACCCGGCGAGGTGCTCGTCCAGGTCGGCGCTGCCGGCGCCTGCCACTCCGACCTGCACCTGATGCACGACTTCGAGGGCGACCAGCTGCCGTGGGCTCCGCCGTTCACCCTCGGCCACGAGAACGCCGGCTGGGTGCACACGCTCGGCGCCGGCGTGCGTGGCGTCGAGCCCGGCCAGCCGGTCGCCGTCGTCGGCGCCTGGGGCTGCGGCTCGTGCGCCCGGTGCCTCGACGGCCTCGAGACCTACTGCGAGCGCCCCGATCGTGCGCCGGTGCCCGGTGGCGGCGGTGGGCTGGGCCTGGACGGTGGGATGGCGGAGTACCTGCTCGTCCCGGCCGCCCGGCACCTGGTCCCCCTGCCCGACGGGCTCGACCCGGTCGACGCCGCGCCCCTGACCGACGCGGGCCTGACGCCGTACCACGCCGTACGCCGCTCCCAGGACAAGCTGGGCCCGGACTCCACCGCCCTGGTGTTCGGGGTGGGCGGCCTCGGCCATCTGGGCCTGCAGATCCTCAAGGCGACCTCGGCAGCGAGGGTCATCGCGGTGGACCCGCGCGAGTCCGCCCGGGACCTGGCCAGGACCTGCGGTGCCGACCTGGTGCTCGCACCCGGCGAGGGCCTCGCCGAGCAGGTGCGCGAGGCGACCGGGGGCCGCGGCGCGGACGTCGTCCTGGACTTCGTGGGCTCAGACGAGACGCTGGCGGCCAGCGCGGCGAGCGTCCGGATGCTCGGCGACCTCACGATCGTGGGAATCGCCGGCGGGACGCTCCCGGTGTCCTTCTTCGGCGTGCCCTACGAGGCGAGCGTGCAGACGACGTACTGGGGCAACCGGCGCGAGCTGGTCGAGGTGCTCGACCTGGCCGCCCGCCGGCTCCTCCACGCCGAGACGAGCATCTTCACCCTCGACGACGCGGCGCAGGCCTACCGCGACCTCGCGAACGGCACCGTCCGCGGGCGCGCCGTGGTCGTCCCCCACGACAGCTACCGGCCCTGAACCGCTCCGAGAACTCCGAGGTGACCATGACAACCCTGAAGGCCGTGATCGTCTTCGAGTCGATGTTCGGCAACACCGAGAAGCTCGCCCGCGAGATGGGCGACGGGCTCGCGGCCGAGGGCGTGCAGGTCGTGCTCGCCGACGTGCGGCACGTCCGCCCGGAGGACTTCGCCGGCTGCGACCTGATCGTGCTCGGCGCGCCCACGCACGCGTTCACGCTCAGCCGGCCGAGCACCCGTGCCGACGCCGTGCGCCAGGGCGCGCACGAGTCCCGGGCCGCCCTCGGCCTGCGGGAGTGGCTGGTCTCGCTCGACGAGGTCTTCGGCGCGGGCACGGTCCGGCCCTGCGCGGCGGTCTTCGACACCCGGGTCGACAAGGTCAAGCACTGGCCGGGCTCGGCCGCCCGCAAGACCGGGCGGGTGCTGCACGGCCACGGCATCGAGCTCATCGACCACCCGACGAGCTTCTACGTCGAGGACGTCAAGGGCCCCCTCGTCACCGGCGAGCGCGAGCGCGCCCGGATCTGGGCGCGGCACCTGCTGACGATCGTGCGGACCCGCCCGGCCACGAAGTCTGCCTAGTCCACGTCCGTGACACCGCCGACGGGGCCGTCGACGACCTCGGCGTCGCGCTCGGCCTCAGCCTGCTCCCACACCTCGGGCTCCTCCTGACGGACCCGGTCGTCGAGCGTCTCGCCCTCGGCGGCCTCGAGCGGGGTGACGCCCTTCGCGTTGACGCCGCGAGGGCGCTCAGGGGGCGAGATCCCCTCGTCGAGGACGTCGTCCACGCCGCGGTCCTCGAGCGTGTCCTGGGGCTGCAGCTGGTCTTCGCTCATGTCCACGACCGTAGCCAGCCGGCCTGAGGTTCAAACCCCGCGGTGCTGGAGTTCGCCCGGACACACACGGGTTGCTCGACGGGGCCGGATTCATCCGCGGTGGCCGGTCATCCGGCGGTGGCCGGGCTTTCTTGCGGCTGGGGCTCGGTGCCTCATCGGTGGGGCCGGCTGCGCCGGCAGGGCGCCGTCGCTTGCTTCGCCTTGCGCCGCATCGCCGTCCGCTGTGGTTGTGCGCCGTTGCGGCGCGCGGCTTGCTTTTACGCTCCTTGCGCCCTGCCGGCGCTGCCGGCCGCACGGGTGCAGCAGACCTCGTCCTTCGCCTGTCTGGCTTGGGTGTGGGTGGGTTCGTTTCCTGGCTGTTCCTACTCGCGGCGGGGTCTGCTTCTGATCCAGTCCGGGGGTGGGTGGCCGGCCTTGGTCGGTGGGAGGAACTCGGGTCGTCCGTCGTCGGGGTTGAGCCGGACCTGCCAGGGGGTGTGGTGGATGACCCGGTGGTGCTGGCCGCAGAGGAGCACGAGGTTCTCGAGCTTGGTCTCGCCGCCGTCTGCCCAGTGGGTGATGTGGTGGGCGTGGCACATGATCGGGGGCCGGGTGCAGCCGGGGAAGGCGCAGTGCTGGTCGCGGCAGACGACGGCCCGCCAGAGCGGCGGGGTGACGAGGCGGTGCAGGCGGCCGACGTCGAACACCTCACCCTTGCCGCCGAGGGCGACGGGGATGATGTCGGCGTCGCAGGCCAGCCGCCGGACCACCGAGGGGGCGAGCTCGAGGCCGTCGTCGGTCGTCGAGGCGGCGGTGCCGAGGGTGGCCCAGTCGATCTGCTGCCGCAGCACCTCGAGGCTGGTGGTGACGGTGACCCGGGGCCGGGCGCCGTGGCAGTCCGGGGGCAGGTCGGTGGCCAGCGCGTGCTCGCACGCCTGGACCAGCGCATCCCAGAGTCGGGCGCCGTGGTCACGCGGATCCTGCACGACCTCGCAGTCCGGGTCCTCGACATCGACCGCCGGCGCAGGTTTCGTCAAGGGCAGCAGCGCGGCCTTGAGGGCGGCGGCGTCCTCGACGGTGCCGCGGCCCCGTAGCCGCACCCCGCCGGCGCCGTCCTCGGTGATCGAGAGGAACCGGCCGAGGTGGGCGGCCCGGTCCTCGCGGTCCAGGGCCTTCTCGGCGTCCCGTTCGGCCTTGTCGGGGTCGACCACGTGGACCAGGCGCTTGGCCACGTGGGCCAGGTCGGTGGCGTTCAGCCGGGCGGCTTCGCCGAGGAGGACCTCCTCGCCGTGTGCCCGGACCGCGGTGTCGAGGGGGAGCTTCTCGACCGCGGCCACGATCACCGCGGCCTGCTCCGGGGACACCTTCCCGGCGAGCAGCGCGGCGTGGGTGGCGGTCCGCTCCGTCACCAGGATCGGGGCCTGCTTGACCGTACGGTGCCCCTCGCCGCGCTGCATGCCGGCGAGGTGGGTGAACCAGTCCGACGTGGACCCCCAGGCCAGCTCTTTCTTCGGGATCTTCCGGGTCTTCACCTCGGCCAGCACGCTGGCCTCCAGACCGGCCAGGTGCGCCCGCGCCGCCTCGAGCTCCGCGACCGTGACCACCAGCTCCTCGGAGGTCTTGGCCGCCCACAGCGTCTGGTCCAGGCAGGCCAGGCGACCGTTCGCGTCAGCGACCACCCCCGCGGGGGTGGTCGGCGTTCCGGTCGGCTGTTCCATGACCCGACTCAACCAGAGGGCACCGACAGTGACGGCCCACTGACCTGTGCATATCTCATCCAGTGAGACTGAAATCGAAGAAAGTTTCGAGGCCATTCGTGACGGCGACCGCAAGCCCGGTGACCGCAAGCCGGAAGGCGACCGCAACCCCGCGCGAAGCTCCCCGCCGTAGCCGCCAAGGACCGCCGCAAGAGAAGGGCCGCAGCCCGGGAGGCGGCGGCAACTACGCGCAGGCCTCGCCGTGACTGCCGAGGCCACAACCACCGACTGCTCGCCCGTGCCCCCATCAGGCGTCGCGGTCCGAAGGCGCCCGGATCACCGCACGCTGACGGCGTACTCCCCGCTGCGGCACCAGCTCGCCGATCACCGGGTGCCCCGGCAGCTCGCCGGCGACCAGGAGGCCGCCGGAGGTCTGCGCGTCGGCGAGCAGCAGGAGCTCCTCGTCGGACACCGACGACGAGACGTGCGGGCGCACCCACTCGAGGTTGCGGCGGCTGCCGCCGGGCACGAAGCCCTCGGCGAGCGAGGGTCGCGCGGCCTCCAGATAGGGGACGGCCGCGGCATCGACGACCGCGGAGACGCCGCTGGCCCGGCAGAGCTTGTAGAGGTGGCCGAGCAGGCCGAAGCCGGTGACGTCGGTGGCGCACACGTGCCCCGCCTGCCGGGCGGCGAGGGAGGCGTCGCGGTTGAGGCGCGTCATCGTCGCGACCGCGTCCGGGAACACCTCGCCGGTCGCCTTGTGCCGGTTGTTCAGGACCCCGAGGCCCAGCGGCTTGGTGAGCGTGAGCGGCGTACCCGCCACTCCCGCGTCGTTGCGCAGCAGCCGGTCGGGGTCGGCGAGCCCGGTGACCGCCAGCCCGTACTTCGGCTCGGGGTCGTCGATGCTGTGCCCGCCCGCGAGGTGGCAGCCCGCCTCCGCGCAGACCGCCGCTCCCCCGCGCAGCACCTCGGCGGCGAGCTCGAAGGGGATCCGGTCGCGCGGCCAGGCCAGCAGGTTCACCGCCACGACCGGGTCGCCGCCCATCGCGTAGACGTCGGAGAGCGCGTTGGCCGCCGCGATCCGGCCCCAGTCGTAGGCGTCGTCGACCACGGGCGTGAAGAAGTCGGCGGTGACGACGACGGCCCGGTCGTCCTGGATGCGTACGACGGCGCCGTCGTCGCCGTTCTCCAGCCCCACCAGCAGGTCGCCGGTCGCGGACCCGCCCGCCGATCCCCCCAGCCCGGACAGCACCCGCTCCAGCTCACCGGGCGGCACCTTGCAGGCGCAGCCGCCCCCGGAGGCGAACTGGGTCAGTCGGTGGGTGGTGAGGTCCTGCGTCACGTCGTGCTCCGGTCGTCGAGGGGGCAGGTCGTCGAGGTGGCAGGCCCAGCATGCTCGCCGGCTGGTCGGGTACGACACCAGGGTCCCGATCTCGATGTCGAGGAGGCGAACCGTGCCGGGCAACATCAAGAACGAGAAGCAGTACGAGGCGCTCAAGGACAAGGGCATGTCGAAGGAGCGGGCAGCGAGGATCGCCAACTCCCCCGAGGCCTCGAAGCACGGCGGGCAGAAGAGCGGCACGGGCGGCGACAGCTCCCAGGGCGGCACCACCGCGCAGAAGAAGGAGGCGGGCCGCAAGGGCGGCAAGGCCAGCAGCGGCTCCTGAGCCTCAGCCCGGGGCGCTCGCGGCCCGCGCGGCCTCACGGGCCGCGAGCCGCTCCTTCTGCGGGACCACCGTGTACTTCGGGTCGCGCGCCGACGCGAGGCCCGCCTCGAAGACCCCGAACCGCAGCGTCACCGAGCCGGCGACGTACGCCGCACCTGCGGCCACGCGGGCGACGCGCGAGCGCCGCCCCTTGCCGAGGGAGCCGAGCAGCGACAGGCCGGCACCGGCGGTGGTCAGCGCGCGGGCGGCCTTCATGAGCCGGCCCGACCGGCCCTGCTCGTAGGGCTCGGCGATCATGCCCAGCCGGCGGCTCATCACCTCGACGGCGCCGATGTCGAGCGCGGCACCGGCGAGGGCCATCCGGACCGCGGGACCGCTCTGCGCGGCGGGCGCCAGCATCATCGCCACGCCGCCGGCCGCCGAGGCGCCGGAGCCGCCGAAGACGAACGGCAGCTCCCGGTGCCCCTCGTGCCAGATCGGGACGGCGGTGTTGGCGAACAGGGCCGCGGTGTAGGTCGCCAGCGGCGGCCCGAACGCCGCCGCGCCGACACCCGAGAGCCGGCCGAGCCGCGGGAACCATCCGGTGACCTGCGAGCCGAACGCGGCCGTGGCGAACGCCGAGAACGGCGCGAGGATGAACGAGCCGACCGAGAGCGGCGAGGTCGGCTTGAACACGCGCAGCATGTTGAGGAACCGCTCGGGTCGCCCGAGGTCGTGGACCAGGAAGACGGTGCCGATCCCGGCTCCGGCCGCAGCAGCACCGCGAGCGACCTTCTCCAGCGCCGGGAGGTCCTGGAGCGCCGCACCCTCGGCGAGCAGCGCCGAGCCGCCGGCCATGCCGCCCAGGAACAGGTAGAGCGGGACGTCGGGCGTCTTCCAGGTGGGCGTCTTGATGATCTGCTTGCCGTAGTAGGACTCGAACTCCACCTCCGGCACCATCAGGCGGTCGCCCCGGCCGCCGCCGCCCTTGGGGCTCATCGGCGTCTCCCGAGGAACGACGCGACGCCCAGGCCGGTCAGCGTGGCGGCCGCGGCGCCGACGTGCTTCCAGATGGAGCCGAGGTCGCGGGTGGTCACCACCGGGTCCGGCGGCAGCCCGTAGACCTCGGGCTCGTCGAGGAGCAGGAAGAACGCCCCGTCACCACCGACACCGTCCTCGGGGTCGGCGCCGTAGAGCCGGGCCACGTCCACGCCCTGCTCGTGCAGCTGCTCGACCCGCACCTGGGCGCGCTCACGCAGCTCGCTGAGCTCGCCGAACTGGATCGACTCGGTCGGGCAGGCCTTGGCGCAGGCAGGGGTCTCGTCGACCTTGAGCCGGTCGTAGCAGAGCGTGCACTTGAAGGCCCGGCCGTCCTCCTTGCGCAGGTCGATCACGCCGTAGGGGCAGGCCGGCACGCAGTAGCCGCAGCCGTTGCAGATGTCGGGCTGCACGACGACGGTGCCGAACTCGGTGCGGAACAGCGAGCCGGTCGGGCAGACGTCGAGGCAGGCCGCGTGGGTGCAGTGCTTGCAGACGTCCGAGGACATCAGCCAGCGCACGCCCGCGTCCCCGTCCGTCGCGCCACTCTCCATGGCTCCGGGCGGACCCATGCCGGGCAGGCCGAGGTCGGTGGTGGTGAGCGGCTTGTCCACGGGCTTCTCGACGAAGGCCACGTGCCGCCAGGTGCTCGCCCCGAGCGCCTGGGTGTTGTCGTAGGACATCCCGGACAGCTCGTAGCCGTCGTCGGGGACCTGGTTCCACTCCTTGCACGCCACCTCGCAGGCCTTGCAGCCGATGCACACCGAGGTGTCGGTGAAGAAGCCCATCCGCGGCGGGTGCGCAGCGTCGTACCCCGCGTCGCCCTGGACGTCGTCCAGCGGGCCCCAGAGGGAGTTGGCCATCTAGTCGGTCCTCCCGTTCGTGGGGTCGTCCATGTCGACACCGGCACGCCGGCGGTAGTCCTCGACGTACGACGTCAGCGCCGGCCCGCGCGGACGCCGGCCGGGCCGGATGTCGCAGGTGCCGACCTTGTCCTGGATGTAGACGTTCGGGTCCATCGTGACGTTGACCAGGTCGTTGGGCGAGTCGCCCTGGGTGATGCCGTTGCGGCCCCAGTGGTACGGCAGGCCGATCTGCTCGACGAACCGGTCCCCCAGCCGCAGCGAGCGGACCCGGTCGGTGACGAGCACGCGCGCCTCGATGGCGGTGCGCGCGGTCACGATGGTGGCCCAGCCGAGGTGCTCGAGGCCCCGCTCGGCCGCCAGCCGCGGCGAGACCTCGCAGAACGGCTCGGGCTGCAGCTCGGTGAGGTAGGGCAGCGTCCGGCTCATGGCGCCGGCCGTGTGGTGCTCGGTGAGCCGGTAGGTGGTGAAGACGTACGGGAACACGTCGCTGTAGCTGGGGTTGATCGGGTTCGACGGGTCGGACAGCTTGCGCCGCGACGGGTTGTTCTGCTGGCCGTAGAGCGGGTTGCGCACCGGCGACTCCGGCGGCTCGTAGTGCGTCGGCAGCGGACCGTCCGCGAGCCCGAGCGGCGCGAACAGCCAGGCCTTCCCGTCCGTCTGCATGATGAACGGGTCCTTCCCGCCGATCGCGTCGGGACCCTTCGCGCCCGGCTCGGGCACGTGGTCCGGCGCGCGGTCGGCGATGAAGTCGGGGACGTCGGAGCCGGTCCACGTGCCCTGCTCGGCGTCCCACCACACGTAGCGCTTCCGCTCGCTCCACGGCGTACCGTCCGGCGCCGCGGAGGCGCGGTTGTAGAGCATCCGCCGGTTGGCCGGCCACACCCAGCCCCACTCCGCGGCGACCTGGTCCTGCTCCCAGTGCGGCTTGCGGCGGCGGGCCTGGTTGACCTCGTCGGCGTACACCCCGCAGTAGATCCAGCAGCCGCAGGCGGTCGACCCGTCGTCCTTGAGCTCGGTGTAGGCGCTGAGGGCCTTGCCGTCCGGACCGGTGCCGTTGATCTCGCGCAGCACCGCCTGGCCGTCGGGCTCCCCCTTCTCGTCGACGGGGTAGTCCCAGGCCAGGTCGAGGATCGGCCGGTCCATCTCGTCGGTCGAGTCCGCGAGCAACTCCTTGATCCGGTTGCCGAGCTCGAAGTAGAAGTCCAGCTCGCTGCGGCAGTCCCCCGGCGGGTCGACCGCCTTGTCGCGCCACTGCAGCATCCGCTGGGTCTGGGTGAAGGACCCGGCCTTCTCCACGTGCGAGGCGGCGGGCAGGAAGAAGATCTCGGTGCCGATCTCCTCGGTGACCAGCTCGCCGGTCTCGATCTCGGGGCCGTCCTGCCAGAACGTCGCCGACTCGATCATCTGCAGGTCGCGCACGACCAGCCAGTCCAGGTTGGCCATGCCGAGCCGCTGCATCTTGCCGTTGGCCGAGCCGACCGCGGGGTTCTCCCCCACCAGGAAGTAGCCCTTGCAGCCCCCGTCGATCATCGACTTCACGGTGTTGTACGTCGAGTGGTCGCCCGTGACGCGCGGCAGGTAGTCGAAGCAGAAGTCGTTCTCGGGCGTGGCCGCGTCACCCCAGTAGGACTTCATCAGGCTCACGGCGTAGGAGCGCACGTTGCCCCAGAAGCCCGCCTTGCCCTCGTCGTCCTCGACCCACTGGTCCATGCTCTGGTGCTGCCCCGCGTGCGGCATCGGGAGGTAGCCCGGCAGGATGTTGAACAGGGTCGGGATGTCGGTCGACCCCTGGATGCTCGCGTGCCCGCGCAGGGCCAGGATCCCGCCACCCGGGCGCCCGATGTTGCCCAGCAGCAGCTGCAGGATCGAGGCGGTGCGGATCATCTGGGCGCCCACGCTGTGGTGGGTCCACCCCACCGCGTAGGCGAACGCGGTGGTGCGCTCGCGGCCGCTGTTGCGCGTCAGCGCGTCGGCGACCCGGGCGAACTGCTCGGGCGTGATGCCGCAGACCTCCTGCACCACCTCGGGCGTGTAGCGGGCGAAGTGCCGCTTCAGGATCTGGTAGACGCAGTGCGGGTCCTGGAGCGTCTCGTCGCGCCGGCCCTTCCAGCTGACCGGGGCACCACCGGAGCCGTGCGCCTCGGACTGGGCCGCCTTGTGCGACTCCTTGGGGCCGCTCCCGCCACTCTCCTCGGCCTCGAGCTCCTCGGCGCGACGGCGCTCGTCCTCGTCGGGGTTCTCCGGGGCGTCGTACCGCCAGGTGATCGGGTCGTAGTGGCCGGCCTCGGGGTCGAAGCCGGAGAACAGCCCGTCGAGGTCCTCGGTGTCCTGGAAGTCCTCGTCGATGATGTTCGCCGCGTTGGTGTAGGCCACGACGTACTCACGGAAGTCCAGCTCGTTGCTCAGCACGTGGTTGACCAGCGCACCGAGGAACGCGATGTCCGAGCCGGCCCGGATCGGCACGTGCAGGTCGGAGACCGCCGAGGTGCGCGTGAACCGCGGGTCGACGTGGATCACCGTGGCGCCGCGACGCTTCGCCTCCATCACCCACTGGAAGCCCACCGGGTGCGCCTCCGCCATGTTCGAACCCTCGATGAGGATGCAGTCAGCGTTGGAGAGGTCCTGCAGGAAGGTTGTTGCGCCACCACGGCCGAACGAGGTTCCCAGACCGGGAACCGTGGAGGAGTGTCAAATACGCGCCTGGTTCTCGATCTGGATCGCGCCCATCGCCGTGTAGAGCTTCTTCATGAGGTAGTTCTCCTCGTTGTCGAGGGTCGCTCCTCCGAGGCTCGCGATGCCGAGGGTGCGGCGGGTACGACGACCGTGGTCGTCCTCCCACTCCCAGAACTGCTTGCGGGTCCTGATGACGCGGTCCGCGATCATGTCCATCGCGGTGTCGAGGTCGAGGTCCTCCCACTCGGTGCCGTGCGGGCGCCGGTAGCGGACCTTCGTGACGCGGCCGGGCGAGGTCACCAGCTGCTTGCTGGCGCTGCCCTTCGGGCACAGCCGGCCGCGCGAGATCGGGCTGGCGGGGTTGCCCTCGATCTGGGTGACCTTGCCGTCCTTGACGAACACCTTCTGCGCACAGCCGACGGCGCAGAACGGGCAGACCGAGTCGACGACCTCGTCGGCCTCGACGGTGCGGGGCTCGAGGTGCTCGCTGCGCGGGGACATCGCCGCCGCGCCACGACCGAGCCGGTCGTCACCGCGGAGCTGGCGGAGCAGCGGCCAGGAGCCGATGAAGGTCTTCGCACCCACGCCGTTCCGTCCTCCCAGCTCGCACCCCGTCTGCTGCCTACACGTAACCACACCACGCGGCTCCAAACCCGTCACCCGCTAGGTTTCTCCGCGGAGGCGTTTCTCGTCTGGTGACGGGCTCGGTCCTCAAAACCGATGTGGCCGGGTATCCCGGTCAGGCGGGTTCGATTCCCGTCCGCCTCCGCCAACAGTCATCCGTGCCTGCCGGTCAGGTGACCGACGCGGTGGACCAGGCTGCGGTGGCGGCCTCGAGGTCGCGGCGTTCGTGGGGCGGGGCCGGCCTGGCCGAGCTGCGGCGCAGCTCCGCCGCCTCGGACCAGCAACCGGTGCGCCTCGGCCACGTCGCCGCTCTCGGCTGCCAGGCGACCCAGGCCCTCGAGCGCCGTGCTGGTCAGTCCGGGCTCGCCCACCCGGCGACCGATGGCGAGCACGTCGGCGTACCGTTCCCGGGCCGACGACATCTCGCCCGCGACCTCGTGGCACCGTGCCAGCCCCGCGACGGCGAGCCCCTCGGGCACCGGCGTCCCGAGCGTGTCGAAGCCGAGCTCCGCCGCCGTGAACCGCCGCCGTGCCTGCGCGCTCGATGCCGGTCAGGTGGCCGACGCGGTGGACCAGGCCGCGGTCACGGTCTCCAGGTCGCGGCCTGCTCCCAGGTCGACGCAGCTGGAGCCGCCCCATGCCCAGGCGCGGCGGCTGTCATTCGACCACCTCGAAGCTGAACATCATCCCTGTTTCGTGGTGCTCGGCGATGTGGCAGTGCGCCATCCAGATACCGGGTTCGGTGACGTCCAACAAGATGTCGACCGTCTGGCCGGTGCGCAGCAGAACCGTGTCCTTCCACACCAGGTTCGGCTCGACGACGCCGTCGCGGCTCAGCACCAGGAAGCGACCCGCGCCGTGGATGTGGAACGGGTGGTGCATCGGGTGGTCCCCGGCCATCTCGTTGACCAGCCGGATCTTGACCTGGTCGCCGACCCGGAACCGCCAGTCGATTGCCGCGTTCACCGCCTGGCTGTCTGGGTCGAGGAGCTTCCACTGGAAGTTCGTCGGCGTGGTCATGCGGTTGACGTCGACCATGTCGTCTTCCCACTCGATGCCGCCGGAACTCCCGTGGCTGTGGAGCTCGCCGGTGGCGGCCGGCTCGCCGTGCCCCCCGTGCCCGTCGCCGTGTCCGGCGTGCCCGTCCCCCGGTCCGGTGTGCTCGTGGCCGTGGCTGGCGGCCTGGTCGACCAGCTGCTTGGGGAGCAGCTTCATCGCGCACTGGGGACAGTGCCCGGGCTCGTCGCTGACCACCTCTGGATGCATCGGGCACACGAACGACGTCACGGCCGCGACGAGCTTCATGCCGCACTGGGGACAGTGGGCGGGGGTCTCGCTGACCACGTCCGGATGCATCGGGCAGGCGTAGACCACGGGGGCGCCTCCCTCCGGCTCCGGCATGTTCATCTCCGCGAGGAACGAGAGCGTCTTGTCGGGTGGCGCTGCCAGGTAGGCCCCGACACGGGCACGTTCGGCCACCATGTCCTGGGAGCTGCGCAGCTGTGGGTAGCTGTCGGCGAGGGACGGTTCGGCCGGCTCCGGGTGCACCGTGACCGCGGCGAGCGGGTAGACCCGGTCGGGGGTGCGGTGCTGCAGGACGAACTCGCCCGCCGCCTCGAACATCACGTCGACCACGACCCGCTCCGAGGGCGCGAGCACGACCTCGTCGACCCACTCTTCCTGCTCGACGTGGCCGCTGTCCCCACCGACCAGCTTGATCCGTGCACCCGGAATCCCGACGTTGAACACGCGGGTGTTGGCGGTGTTCAGCAGGTAGAGGCGCAGCACCTCACCTCGCCGCGCGGTCAGGGCGAGGTCGGTCTCGCCGTTGACCAGGATCACGTTCCCGAAGCGCCCCATCGCCGCATGGGTCGTCTCCTCACGGCCGAACGGCGCAACCTGACCCTCCTCCAGCAGCAGGTCGTCGAGGGTGAGGAACAGCTCCCGGTGCACCGGCGGCCAGTAGTCGGGGTCGGCGGGGTCAACGACGATGCCGCCGTACAGCCCCATCTCGATGCCATAGTCGGAGCGGATGTGCGGGTGGTACCAGTAGGCGCCGGGATCGGGGCACTTGATCACGGCCGTGAAGCGGCCATCGACCTGGATGGGTGCCTGGGTCTGGTGGGTGCCGTCGTAGCGGTTGTCCAGGCGCAGGCCGTGCCAGTGGACGGTGCCCTCCATGTCTCCCTGGTTCTCGATGTCGACCAGGATGTGTGCTCCCTGCCGCACTCGCAGGGTCGGGCCCGGGATGGACCCGTTGTAGGCGAGCATCCGGACGGTGGCATCACCGACGCGATTGGCGACGGGCGCGATCCTCAGCTCGTAGCGGTCACCGTCCGACAGCTCCACCACCTCGGTCTGGCCGACCGGCGGAAGGTCGGTGACGTCGGTGGTGAAGTGTTGCTGGCTGCTGGCCATGTCCGTTGCTCCCTCGGTTGCTCGCCGGGCCTGTCTCAGGTCGGATGACTCGGATGAGCTCGGGGACTGCGCGCGGATTGCGCCGCGTGGAAGTCGCCGATCTGCCGGGCGAGGTACTCGGCGTCGTCCTTGACCCAGCCCAGGAGTGCCGACCCGCGGGTGTGCTGCCAGATCTGGCCGAGGAAGTACAGACCGGGTTCGGTGGTGACCCCGCGGCGGTGGACCAGGCGGCCCTCGGGGTCGAGCACGGGGAGGTCGATCCAGGACAGGTCGAGGCGGAAGCCGGTTGCCCAGATGACCGTGCTGACCTCCACCGCCGAGCCATCGGCGAACCGGACGACGCTGCCCTCGGCGTCGGTGACGCGCCCATGCTGGGTCACGGCGTGCCGGCGGCGCAGGCGCCGCGGAGAGGAGCCGATCAGGGTGTCCTCACGAGCCGCGAGGCGACGGCCCAGGCGCGACTCCTGGCTCAGCCGCAGGAACCCGACGGCGTCGAGGTACCAGAACAGGTCACGTCCGAGGATCCGCTGCGGCAGCGGCAGCTGACGCGATCCGATCGCGAGGTGGACCTCGTGGGTGTCCGCCAGGTCTGCGGCGATCTGGTAGCCGCTGTTGCCACCGCCGACGACCACCACGCGGCCTGGCGGGATCGCGTCGGGGGCGCGGTAGGAGCTGCTGTGCATTTGGGTGACCTCGGCGCCCAGGCGCCCGGCGCATGACGGGATCCGGGGTGTCTGGAAGGGTCCGGTCGCGACGACCACCTGGTCCGCCTCGTACGAGCGAGTGCCCACCTCCAGGGTGAAGCCGTCGCCTCGGCGGAGCGAGCGCACCCGGCTGTCCAGCTGGACCGGAAGCTCGAAGTGGGCGGCGTAGTCGCTGAGGTAGTCGGCGACCTCGTCGCGGGTGGGGTACCGGTCGGGGTCGCCCGGGAACGACAGTCCGGGAAGGGAGTCGTAGCGAGCAGACGTGAACAGCTTCAGCGACGCCCACCGGTCGCGCCAAGCGGCGGCCGGCTCGTGTGTCGCCTCGAGGATGGTGAAGTCCAGCCCCTGACGGGCCAGGTAGTAGCCGATGGCGAGACCGGCCTGGCCGCCACCGACCACGATCACCTCGTGTCGTATCGACATCGGCACCCCCAGATCAGTCGGCTTTCCCTCCATCAGACGCCGCCTGCACCACGTGCGCATCCCCAATCTCAACCATCAGCGCGCGTCAGCGGCCGCTGGATGCGGAGGACGCAGGGGGATGAGGAGACTGTCGGCGCCCCCGGCGCCCCGGCGCGCCTGCGCCCGGTGGTCAGCCGTGCAGGCCCGCGCCCGCCAGGATGACGACGGCCAGCAAAGCCGCCACGACGAAATCCACAGCCGCGCAGAACGGCGGCCACCAGCGCGTGGTCGCGACGTACTGGGTGCGGTGCTGCCACACGTCTTTCAACCCGTGGCCGGCCAGCCCGGCCACGAGGAGCCATGCCGAGCCGGTGACTCCTGCGGCGGCGACGGTGGCGAAGACGCCCGCGACGGCGCACTCGACTGCGATGACCGGCGCTCGGCCGTCCGCGACGCTGAACCCGATGTAGATCGCCGCGATGAACGCCAAGCCCAGCGCATAGACGGTTGCTGGTGCCAGCCACCAGAAGGCGAGTGGGGACGCCAGCTGCAGAACGCCCACCACGCCCCCCCAGAGGATGGGAACGCGCAGGTCTCGCAGCCTGCCGCCGGCGGGAAGGCCTTCGTGTCGCTGGTCGCGCAGTGCCATCACGGGTCACCTCCGAAGGCCCGCATGCTGCCACCGGGCGCGACAACCGGGTAGGGAAAACCTGGTGATTTACCCAAGGCGACGTCCCACCCCGGCTCCTACCGCCCACGTACACCCGCACCGCACAGGCACTCGACCGATCGGCTGGCGGTGCGGCTCGACCTTCGCCAACTTGGGTCTGTCGCGTGCGGCTCCACCGTGGTTAGCGTCACAAGATGGACGCGGGAGAGTCATGAAGGCCACGGCGAACAGCGTGGGGACGATCGAGTGGACGAGACGCACCGGCGGGCGCCTCGAACCTGCCGAGCGGCGCCGGCTGGTCGCTGACCTGGCCCGCGTCCACGTCGGCAACGTTCTCGGCCGCGGCAGCGCGATGCTGCACCTGAGCTCGGGCCGACGCGCCGTCGTCTCTGCCGACAGTCTGGTGCCACCGGATTCGCCGTTGACGCGGGCGGCTGAAGATGCGGCCACGCGCGTGCTGACGCCGTCGTTGCTGAACCACAGCCACCGCGCCTACAGGTTCGGTCGCGCCCTCGGCGAGCTCGAAGGACTCGAGGTCGACGACGAGCTGCTGTTCGCGGCCGCCCTGCTCCATGACACGGGCCTGGTGCTCACGGACGGTAGCGCGGACGGCAGCGTCGACTTCACGCTCGGCTCAGCGCGGGTGGCCAGGGACGTGGCTGAGGGGGTCGGACTCTCCAGCCGCGCGTCCGAGACCATGCAGACGGCCATCACGATGCACTACAACCCGCGGGTCTCCCTCGACGTCGGCCCGGAGGCCTACCTGCTCGCAGCAGGGGCCGGTGTCGATGTCGCCGGGCTGCGGTCGTGGGACCTGCCGCGGACCGTCCTGGAGGACGCTGTGCGCCTCCATCCGCGCGAAGGGTTCAAGGTGTACTTCACCAAAGCCTGGGCAGTTGAGGCCGCCCGGGTGCCTCGAGGACGCGCGCGGTTGCTGCGGCGCTACGGCGCCTTCTCGACCGCCATCGCCCTCGCCCCGTTCGAGGAGTGAACGGTCCGAGCCGGTCAACCCAGATCGAGCTGGCGCGCTCTCCGCGGGAGGAGATGCCCAGCGTGGTGAACACGGTGGGCCCGTGGGACCGGAGCTGTCCACTCTGCTCGCCTCCTGACGACCCGGTCCCTGCACGGACACCACCACGAGAGTCCGCCGCGGG
>CAWDVM010000009.1:0-156729 GCA_963805685.1 uncultured Actinomycetota bacterium | reverse complement strand
GATAAATTCATCACTACTAGCAAAAATATGATAATCATATTTATCTAATATATTTTTGACTAAATAAAGACCGTATCCCTTATCTTGTCCATCTTTTGTAGAAAATCCTTCTAAAATATAGCATCTGTATTATAAATCTTAGGTCCATTGTTTTTTATAGAAATAACATATTGGAACTCATCTTCATATACAAAAAGCTTTATATATTTATTTTCTTTAGAAACATTAGATAAAGAATCCATGGCATTGTCTATTATATTAAGAAGAACAGAGCTCATGTCACTAGGTTCTATAACTAAATTATCTATAAAATCTTGTATATAAACATCAAAAGCAATGTTTTTCATAAGACATTCTTCATACTTTAAAGAAGCTATAGCATCTAAATAAGAAACTTTACCATACCTAGATGTTTTAAATCTAAAACTATTTGAAATGTTAGTTATATAATTCTTTGCATCATCACTAAGCCCTGTGTTAAGCAAAGAATACACAACTTGTAAATGCTTTAAGTAATCGTGTTTTTGACTTCTTAATTTGGCAATTATATTATCCTTATGTTCAATTTTACTACTTTGTTTTTTAAGCTTACATCCTTTTGAACTATTATCATCTAATAATTCTATAAATTTAAATCCTATATAAAAACAAATAATTGCACAAATAAAAGATATAAATATCTTAAATAACCCTATTAGTAGCAATTTAGAATGAAGACTAATTAAAGTTAAACCTAAAATATTTTTAATTAAATAAAAAAGAATAATTGATATAGCTGTTGTAATTAAACTTCTTTTTAATAGTGATAATTCTTTGTAAAATATATATTTACTGCATAAAATGTTGATTCCTATAAACGAAATTAAAATATATATAGGAAAACTAAAAATATTATCCATAACTCACCCCCTGATTTCTAATTTATATTAAGAGTATATCATTTATAAAAAAATATGTAAAAAATGGGAAATTACAAAGAAACTATTAAAACTTGAATATAGATATATATATCTATGTAAAAAAGCATTAAAAACTTGAAAAAGTGCAATTTGCTACATTTTTTAAAGCAATATATAATTAAGTTATTCAAAAGGAAGGAAGTGGTAAATATGAGGAATGATTTAAGTATAGTAATGAAATATATAAAAAGCTATAAAACAAGGTCATTAGCAATAATACTTAGTATAGTACTTGGAACAGCTCTTATAGTAGGGGTAGGTACTTTATCAAGAAGTGCTCAACAAGCAAATTTAGAAAGAATGAAAAGGTACTGTGGTACGCAACACGTAAGGTTTAAAGACATAAATAAAGAACAATTAGAAATTGTAAAACAAGGAAAGGACATAAAAGATTTAAGAATAACATCATACTATGCATCAACTGATGTTGGTGAAAAGTTACCGATAAATATAAATCATGCAACTGAAAATTATTTAACTAGTAACTCAGAGCTTTTAAAAGGAAGACTTCCAAAAGGGAATGATGAAGTTGTAGTTGAAGAGTGGGTTTTAAATAGTATGGGACTAGAACCTAAGTTAAATCAAGAAATAACTTTTAAACTTTATAAAAAAGAAAAACCAGAAACATTTAAAGTAGTAGGAATACTTAGTGATAGATATCAAGAAAAAAGTGTAGGAGTATGCGAGATGTTTTTAAGCTTAGATGAAGGCAATCTTAATAAATTTGATGCATACGTAGAATTTTATGAAAATACCGATATAAATAAAAATATAAATGATATATCAAAAAAAGCTAAATTTAATAAAGAAGATAATATTAGACCAAATGAAGAAGTTATATATGCTGTTATGTCAAACGGAGTATTAGATAAAGAAAGCAAAAATACATCAATAGTTGCAAGTTTATTTGCAGGTTTTGTAATGTATAGTATATATAGTATATCGATATATCAAAGAATTAGAGAGTATGGAGTGTTAAAAGCTTTAGGTTCTACTAATTTTAAAATATTTAAACTTATGATATATGAATTATTAGAACTTAGTTTATTAGGACTACCAATAGGCATATTAATTGGAATGGGTGGAGCACAAATTTTCAACAAACTATCAGGTAATATAAGATTTGAAGTTAATGGCGTAGTAACTCCGTTTGTAATACCTATTAATATAATACTTTTAGCTATAGGTTGTACACTTTCAGTTATTTTTATTATAAGTATTTTAACTTATATAAAAGTAAGGAAAGTATCACCTATAGATGCAATGAGAAAAAATTTAAGCAATAATAAAAAAATAAAGAAAAATAATTTGATAGTAAATAAAATAAGTAAATATATATCTGCAACAAATAGTATATCTATGAGAAATATATTTAGAGATAAATGTAGTCTTGTAATAATTATGTTATCTATGAGTATAGGTGGATTAATGATTATAAAAACTAACTATGGAAATGTAGAATATCAAGAGAGAATTAAAAATATGGACTTAGAAAGATACGATAATGGCGACTTTATTTTAAATGCTAATAGCTTTACAAATGAAAATAGTGGGATTAGCAATGAACAAGTAAAAGAAATAAAGAAAATAGATGGGATTAAAGAAGTTAAGACAGCAAGTATTTTACATACAAGAATGGATATACCAAAAAATAAATTTAATGATTTAAATTATTACAAAGATAAAGATGAAAACTCTAAAAAAGTAAGAGCAGGACATGAATTTTTAGAAAATAAAGAAAAAAATGCATATACAATTAAACAACAAATAAAAGGATATAATGATGAAATGATAAAATCATTAGATGATTATGTAGTAAGTGGAAAAATAGATATAGAAAAAATGAAAAATAGTAATACAGTTGTATTGTATATGCCTCATACTTATAGTAGCGGTGAATATAGTAATAAAATTACGGGTGGAGGGAAACCAGTTGTAGATATAAAAGTAGGAGATACAGTTAAGGTAAAGTCACCAAAAGGAAAAATGAAGGATGGAGATGATAAATACAACTACTGGATTATGAAAGATGGGGACAACTATGATTATGAATATTATGAATTTAAAGTTGGAGCAATAGTTGATTATCCATTTGCAGATGATTGGATGTATTCATGTGATAGTGGTATAGATGTTATAACAAGTAATGAATATATGGAAAAAATTACAGGAACAAATACATATAACTTAGTTTATGCAAATATGAAAGAAGGGACAAATTATGAAGTTATAAATAAAAAGCTAGGTAAAATAGGAAGTAAAACTCCAGGAACTACAACGAAATGTATGATAAAAGAAAAAGAACTTAAAAAGCAAGCAGATAAAAGTTCAAATATATCTAGATATGGAATTATATTAATTATATTTACAATAAGTATGTTTAATATAATCAACAATGTTAGTTATAATATAACATCTAGAACTAGTGAATTTGGAATGTTAAGGGCAGTAGGTATATCAAATGATGACTTTAGAAAAATGATAATATATGAAGGCTTATTATATGGGATATTGTCAAGTATAACTGTAATAATACTAGGAATATTATTACAAATTAGGATGTATGACACATGGAGATTTGAATCTGTTGGATTAGAATTTGAATGGTGTTGCCCAGGTTGCCGACCGCGCCGATCGGCTGGCCGGGGCCGACGGTCTGGCCGGGGGTGACGTCGACGCGGGAGAGGTGTGCGTACCACGTCTCCACGCCGCCGCCGTGGTCGATGCGGACGAGGTTGCCCGCCCAGTCGGGGTGCTCGATGCTGACGACGCCGGACGCGGCCGCCATCACCGACGTGCCGACCGGGGCGGCGAGGTCCTGGCCGGTGTGCTCGCCGGAGGACCAGCGGCCGCCGGCCTGGCCGAAGCCGGCGGAGAGGCGGTAGCTGCCCGCGGCCAGCGGGATCAGCAGCGGGCCGGAGCCGTCCACGACCGGGGCGGGGGCGACCGGGCTGCAGGTGCCGCCGGCCGGGGGCTCGGGGGTCTTGGCGTGCTTGTCGGCCGCCGGCAGCGTGGCACGGCGTACGCCGAGGAAGCGCGCGGGCAGCGGCTGCACGCCCGCGGTGCCGGTGCCGGGGTCGACGACGATGACCCGCTGCAGCCCGACGTACACCGCGGTCTGGTCGAGGCCGGCGCGCTTGCCGCCGAGGACGACGACGTCGCCGACCTGGAGGGTGCCGCGGGGGACCGCGTGCAGCTCCTCCCACTGGCCGGTCACGTCGGAGGGCAGCGTGATCATGCTGGTGCCCCAGGCGTTGGCGACCAGGCCGCCGCAGGCGTACGTCGTGGCGTCGACGCCGCCGGGCACGGTCGACAGGCCGAGCCGGTGGAACGCCTCGGAGACCGCGCGGACCGTCTCGGCGGGCAGCACCGTGACCGCGCGGCCGTCGGGGAGCCTGGCCTGGCCGACCCCGGGGACGGCGCGGTAGCCGGCGTCGCGGATCGGCTCGAGCGGGGTGGGCAGGTCGTCGGGCTCGGCCAGCTGCTTCGCCGGCGGCGGGACCACGGCGGCGGTGCCGACCTGGCGGAGGTACCGCTCCCAGGCCCGCAGGGCCAGGTGGTTGCGGCGGTCCTGCGCGGGGTCGGTCACGGCGTACCCGGCCGGGAGCTGCGAGCGACGGATCGCGGCGGCCACGACCTGGCGCGCGGTCCAGGTCGCCTCGATGCGCTCCTGCTTGCGCTGGACGGCCTCGTACCGGAGCCGGTCGTGCTCGGCCTGGGCGATCGAGTCGGCGAGCTTGCCCTGGACCATGTCCGAGAGCTGGCGGGCACTCTCGGCGTCGGCGGCCGCCTCGGCGGCGCGGTCCAGGTCGGACTCGCCGGAGGAGACCATGTCGCCGATCGTGTGGAAGAGCCCGGCCTCCTCGTCGGAGACCTGCTCGCGCAGCTGGGAGGCGATGTCGCCGGCCTTCTCGGCGTTGGTGGCGAGCCGGGTCGGCCTGGGTGCTGAGGGCCTCGACCCGCTGGCGGGACTCCTCGTACGCCGCGTAGGCGGCCTCGACCTTCTGCTGTACGGCGGCCGCGCGCGCGGCGGCGTGCACGCTCGCGCTGGTGTCACCGGAGGTGTGCGGCGCGGCCTGGGCGGGCAGCGCCAGGCCGGTCAGGGCCAGGGGCAGGGCAGCCAGCAGCGCCAGCCGGCGCGGAGCCGGTGAGCTGGGGCGGCCGACGGCCATGGTGTCCTGCCTTGGTCGTGAGGAGTGGTGCGGAGGTCAGTCGTCGAGACTCAGTCGTCCAGGAAGGCGAGCTCCTGCAGCAGCGCTGCGCGGCGCTCGTTGCCCAGGTCCTCGGCCGGCGCGAGGTCCGGCACCAGGGCCAGGGCGATCGGGGCCAGGGCGATCGGGGCGGCGACCTCGTCGGGCTCGTCGTCGGTCACGTCGATCACCGGGATGCGGGCGAGGGGCACCTCGGCCGGGATGTCGTCGAGGACGGGCACCTCGATCGAGGACACGGTCTCCTCGGCCTCGAACGCGGCCATGTCGGGCAGGGCGATGCTCGGCATCGGGATGCCGGCCGCGGGGGCCTCGGGCACCGGGATGCCCGGCACCGGGATGCCCGTCATCGGGACCCCGGCCGCTTCCACCGTCGGGGCCGCGGGAGCTGCCGGCGCGGTCACCTGGGCGGGCTCGGGAGCGACCGGCTGGCGGGACGCCTGGAGTCCCACTCCGAAGAGCGTGCGGATCACGGCGGCCATCTCGTGGATGGTCTCCCGGGCGACGCCCGGGGCGAGCACGTGCGTGGGGCGGTTGGCGGTCATCGTCATGGTCTGCTCCTCGAGAAAGCTAGGGGGGGTGGTCACGAGGTGTACGGGAGGGGCTCCACCGTCACGGTGGTGCTCACCTCAGCGAAGTGGCTGAGGAAGGACAGTCGGTGCAGCAGGATCGTCGGTGCGGTCTTGGTGCCGGTCAGCGTGACCCGGCCGTCGGGGTAGATCGTGAAGCCCTTGCTGGGCACGGTGATGTCGTGGGCGTCGGCGTCCTGCCGAGCTGCCTGGCCAGCGCGTTGACCGCCACCTGGCGGGTGGTCGGCCCGGTCTTCGCCACCGCCGCCGCCGCGTAGCCGGCGGTGCGTACGTCGTCGGGCTCCGACATCCTCGTCAGCATCACCGACCCGGCGTCGACCGCGAGCAGCACGACCGCGACTGCGACGAGCAGCCCCAGGCTGCGAAGGCTGATGAGCCGAAGTGGTCCACGCATGACCGTCTCCCTCGGTTGGCGTGGTGCAGGTCCGAGCAGAGCGGGGGTGGCACTCGGTCGAGTGCCGCCCCCGCTCGGACGGTGAGTCAGCAGCCGTGCGATCAGCGGCGGCACGTGCCGCCTGGAGGCCGCCGGCGTCGAGTCGTAGATGCAGGTCCTGCCGGTGCCTGGCCAGCGGTCGCGCCGGCGCGCTGGAGTTGTAGGCGCAGAGTCGTGTAGACCGCGCCGTGGCGTCGAGGCGCCGCGTTCGAGCCTTGATGCAGTAGCCGGCGCTGGCCGTTGACGTCCGCGAGTGCGACCGGTGACGTTGCCGCGGTGCGCTGGACGTCGCTGCCAAGCCGTGACGGCGCCAGTCGCGTCGCGGTCTCGGCCGTCAGGTCGGTCGGGTTGTCGGTCGATCCAGGTCTCGACGGTGGTCGCAGCGTTCTTCAGGTCGCGACTTCAGCGGGCGTCGACGCCCTTCTTGCGCTGGTTGAGGAAGACCGGGATGGCGATGGCGGCGAGGATGCCGATGATGATGATGACGACGAGGAGCTCGATCAGGGTGAAGCCCTGGTCCTTCTCCTTCATGGACTTCTGCAGTCGAGCGAGCATGAGGTTCTCCTGTGGGAGGTCGGATCTTGCCTGCGCTGTTCCGCACCGGTCTGCCGGGGGCCTTGGCGCTGTTGTCGATGAGAACTTCGGCCGGCGGCTGCGGTCGCTTTAGCCCCCGCTCGAATTTCTTTCGAGGCTCCGTATGTCTTCGTCAGACACAGCCTCAAGTCCCGCAGCCAGGGACCCGATGACAGAGACGTAAGGGACCGCCCGCTCGGGGGACGTCCGCCGTCGACCATCGGAGGGCACCGTGTCGCAGCCTGCGCGGGACAGCGGCTTCACGCTGATCGAGGTCATGGTCACGATCGCCCTGCTCGGGATTGTCATGGCCTTTGCCGTCTCCGGATGGTCGTCATGGGCGCGCTCCAGCGAGCAGTCCGGGACGGCGCGTGAGCTGCAGTCCCTGATGCGGCAGACGCAGCAGCGAGCAGTGACCGAAGGCCGCGCCATGTGCGTGCAGTTCGAGGTGTCCGCCAACAACTACACGGTCTACCGCGGTGCCTGCGGCGACGCCGCACGGGTCCGAGGTCGGCGGCCCGTTCAAGACAGACGGCGCCCAGGTGCACGTCGCTTCGCCGTCGTTCGCGGGCACGCCCGGCACCGGAGTCACGTTCTTTGCGCGTGGCACTGCGACTCAAGGCACCGTCAAGGTCACCCGCACGGGCTCATCGAAGGTCTACACCCTCGCCGTCGAAGGACTCACCGGTCGTGTCTCGCTCAGCTGACAGCGCCGCCGCTGCTCCGAGAGGCCACGCGACGACGGCTTCACGCTCATCGAGGTCATCGTCGCCCTCGGCATCACGGTCGTCGTCCTGGTCGCGCTGCTGCCGCAGCTCATCGTCGGGATCCGGTCGACCGACCTGGCCAAGCAGGTCACCCAGGCGAAGGGCGTGGCTCAGGGCCAGCTCGATCGGATGCGGAACCTGCCGTACCACGTCGCTCGCGACGCCGGGCGCTACCGTGACGTGCTCGACTACTACTTCAAGGACAAGACGGCCCCGACGGGGCCGGTCGGCCTGCGGCAGTCCGGGCGCCTACGCCGTGCCCGCAGTCGACATGGACGGGTACGTCGCCGGCCGGCGGCACCCGGTGCGGCTACGAGCCGGCCACCGGAGCCATGTACCGCTCCGTGAGCCAGGTTCAGGGGTTCACCGTCGTGGTGAGCACCCAGTTCCTCAAGGGCGATACCGCCCTGAACGTGGTGGACCCGCCGACCGGCTACGACACCCAGGTCACCGGCAAGGACGCACCGCCAACGCAGCAGATCGGTGTCTCGGTCACGGTCCTGTACTCACAGCGGAGCACCTTGAAGCCGGTGACGACCTACACCCAGATCGCGGACCAGCCGAGCGCCACCAGCCGGCTCAACGTCAATGCAGACGCGACCGCGGTTCAGGTCGGATCGAGCACCGTGGCCGACGGTGCCGTCTCGCTCGCGGCCGGTCTGCTCAGCCTGCAGGGTGCGCTCACCTATGCGAGCAATGCAGGAGCTGTGCTGGCCGGGACTTCTGCGGGCCTGGCCACGGGATCGCAAGCATCTGGAGCAGCCCGCACGCTGGCGGCTCCGCCTACTGCAACAGGTGCCACGGTGACCGCGACTGCAGGCGACCTGTCCAGCGGGTGTGTCCTGGTCTGTTGGGGTGGGACCCAGCTCGACGTCGCTGCCCTCAGCGCCGACAGTGGGCTGCCCAACATCGGGACGGCGAGCAGCCCCATGCAGGCGCTGCTCACCAGCAGGACGTTGACTGACACCACCAGCAATGGATTTTCGTTCAACAACGGGGCGACGTCGACATACCGCCCCGAACTGGCCCTGGCTGCTCCGCTGGTGCGTCTGGAAAGCGCGGCGTCCCCGGTCGCGAGTGGTGTGGCTGCGAACTGTCAGGCTGGCAGTTCGGGGGCCAGCTCCTACGTCACGGCGAGTGGCTTCGTCCGCAGCACAGCGTTGGACGCGGCCACGTCGCCCGCGACCGTGGAGGCATGCGCGCGGACCCGAGCCAGCACCATCTCCGTGTTCCCCACCAGCTTCGCGCCGCAGGGTGTGCTCCAGATCGACCTCGAGTACTCCTACGCTCGGTGCCTGCTCACGGGAATCGCGCATACGGCGACCGTGTCCTCGGACTATCGCGTCCGCGTGCGGTACCACGAGGCGGGCGGCGGGTACCACGAAGTTGCGGACATCCGGCCCAGTCTCTCGGCTGACCCACTCACCCCGGCGCTGGTTCCCATGAACACGCCCGTTGGAGGCGGTCACACCCTGGGTGACTACGTCGCCTCCTGGTCCGCCCTGCTCGACAACCAGGTCTCACGCACCAGTGTTGACGGTGTTGACGGCATGGCGGCGCTACGGATCCCCGGCGTGCTCTCGATCACGACACAGCCCGCCCGTACCGGACACCGATCTGCTTGGTCCCAACAACGTGGACCTGTCGTCGGCGGTCTCGCTGACCGTCGGTGCCGTCGGGTGCTCGGCCGAGGACTCACGATGATCGAGACTCCGGACGGTGCTCCCCGCGACGGTGGCATGACCCTCATCGAGGTCCTCGTGGCCATGGGGCTGTTCGGCGTGCTTGCTTCGCTGCTCCTCGGTCTTGCCCTCTCGACCCAGGCCGTCACCGGAGACACGCGCGACAGAACCGGTGTCAACGAGGAGGCGCGCATCGCGATGGAGCGCATCGCGCGCGAGGTTCGACAGTCCGCAGGTCTGGACGCGGTCTCCTTGCCGGGCACCCCAGCCGCATCACACCACCACGTCGTTCACGTTCTGGACCGACTTCAACAACGATGGTGCTCGCACGAACAACGCCTCGGACCCCGAGGTGATGACCTACGAGTGGAATCCCGCCACCCAAGAGCTGTCGATGACCGCCGTGACCGGGGTGGCCACCGTGACACGACCGGTTCTCGCGGCCAAGGTCACGTCCTTCGTGATCGAGCCCCGCAGTAGTCGCTGGCAGTACGACCAGGTCGGCGGGGCCTGCAGCTGCGCGGACGGCATCACCACGTGGCTCGAGCTCGACAACAGTGCGGTCGGCAATCACAACTCCGAGCCGGACCCGCAGGAACTTCGCTTCGCGGACCTGCTCTTCGTGTCGATGACCGTCGAGGACGGCAACGGCACACAGACCTACAGCACGCAGATCGACCTGCGGAACAGGAGCTGATCGTGGCCATCTCAGGCTTCTCCTTCGCCCGGCGCGACGACCGCGGTTCTGCGCTGATCATCACGCTGATGGTGATGGCCCTCGTCACTGCCCTGTCCTCGACAGTCGCGGTGCTCACGATCAACAACCTGCAGGCCTCGCGGCAGGCCCAGCAGGCGGGGTCGGCGATCAACGCGGCGGATGCGGGCGTCGCCCAGGCGATGAGCTACCTGCGTACGTCGGGAGTCAAGGGCCTCGACCTGCTCGCCGACGTGTTCCGCCAACCCCTGGGGCAACTCGACCACCCCCACCTCGGTCAGCCTTCCGGGCCCGGGGGGCGAGGCCTACAAGGCCTGGATCGAGGTCGTCACTGCCTTTCCGAACGCCACCAACAGCCCCGGCGTCTACACGATCCACTCGACCGGCTCGGCCGCAGGCGCGGCGCAGCGCTCCGTCGCCGTCGACGTGAACGTGGCCACGGATGCCATCCGGGCCATGTTCGCCCGCACGATCGACGGAGGCGGCTCCGCCTCCGTCACCCGCGAGAGCGTGATCTCGACCGGTTGCGTCTACGACCGCGACCACATCCACATGGTGACCGGCCAGATGGACGCCGCCTACGGGATCCCGATCGCCGTGCACTCGTCGCAGTACATCACCAGGTCGAACGGCAGCGGTCAGTACTGCCCCTCCTCCGACAACGGGTTGATCCACAAGGCTGGCGCCTGCAACACGACGTATCCCTACGACCAGGACCTCATGGGCGGAATCTCGCGAGCACGTCCTGCGCGAGCGTGGCCACCACCTATCCGTTGTACTACGGCGACCGGGACTTCGACGGCGATGGCACTTGGGACGTACGTGGCTCGTTCATCAAGGACGACGCCTCGCTCCGTCAGCTGTTCGGCATCAAGTCGCCGCCCGTCTCGCAGGCGCGCATCGACCAGCTGCGCGCGGTGGCGATGGCCCAGGGCAACTACTGGACCTCGGCCTCCTCGTGGACCAGCCCGGACGAGAACGACGCCGTCATGTTCTTCGACCTGAGCAGCCAGCCGAGTGGTCAGCGCACGGTCAACCTCAACGATGTGACCGGTTTCGGTCGCGCCGGCGACCTCGACGCGAGTGCGGCCGGGTGCCCGGCAAAGTCGCTGGTGATCGTCATCGAGGCGGGGAATGCCTCGCTCAACTCCAACCAGCAGCTCTTCGCCTCCCTGATACTCACTGGGACGAACCCCTACGGGAAGGTCACCAGGGCGAACGGAACCGCCGACTTCATCGGTTCGATCTACGCCGACTCGATCAACCTGGTCGGCAACGTCGACATCTCGTTGGACGGATGCTTCCTGGCCAACCTGAGTCCCTCCCTCCTCGACGTGCAGATGAGCAAGTACCGGGAGAACGACCGCGGTCTCTCCTGACCGCGGAGGCGAGCGTCGCGCGTGCGCTCGTCGCGGTTGCGGCGGCCGACTGTCGCGACGTCGCCGCTGATCCGGTGACGCTGCGCACGCGCGATGCGCTCGCTCGGGTCGCCGAGGCACGCTCTGCGAGCTCGCCGCTCGACGCCGGCTGATGCCGTCGAGCGTGCGGCGGAGCCGGAGACGTGCCACGTACGAGCAGGACTCCGCGCTCCAGCCTCGGTGCTCGTCCATGCCTGCGTCGTCAGTTGCTGAGCTACCTGAAGGCGTCTGCGCTACGGGGTCTCGACGCTCGCTCGCTGGCGCTCCTCGCACCTCGACCACCGGGCGCTCGACCTCCGGGCGACATGCAGAGGCGCCGCCGGGGTTTCCGTGACGGCGCCTCTGTGTCCGGGGGCGAGCTCAGCCGATCATGTCGAAGACCTTGAAGATCGGCATGTAGAGGGCCACGATCATCGAGCCCGACGACGCCGCCCAGGAAGGCGATCATCAGCGGCTCGATGAGGGCGGTGAGGGACTCGGTCATCGCCTCGACCTCCTCGTCGTAGAACTCCGCGATCTTCTTGAGCATCTGGTCGATGGCGCCGGCCTCCTCGCCGGAGGCGATCATCTGCACCACCATCGCGGGGAAGACGTCGTGCTCGGCCAGCGGGCCGGCGACGGACTCACCGCGGCGCACGGACTCCTGGACCTGCTTGAGCGCCCGGGAGATCACGATGGAGCCGGTGGTCTCCGAGACGATGTCGATCGACTGGAGGATCGGGACGCCGGAGGAGAGCAGGGTGCCGAGGTTGCGGGCGAAGCGGGTGAGCGCGAGCTTCTGGAAGAGCTTGCCGAAGACCGGCAGCTTCAGCTTCGCCGGGTCGACGACGTTGCGCACCCGCTCGGTCCGGCCGAACTTGCGCCACCACATCATGAAGGCGACGCCGACCACGATCCCGATCGGCAGCAGGAACTTCATCGCCCCCGACAGCATCACCAGGATCTTGGTGGGCAGCGGCAGCTCGCCGCCGAGGTCCTCGAACATCCCCGTGAAGACGGGGACGACGAAGATCAGCATCGCGACGCACATCAGCATCGCGAGGATGAAGACCACGACCGGGTAGGTGAGGGCGGCCTTGATCTTGCCGCGCAGCCGCACCTCGGCCTCGAAGTTGTCGGCGATCTGGCGCATCGCGCCGTCCAGGAAGCCGCCCGCCTCGCCGGCCTTGGTCATGTTGATCATCAGCGGCGGGAAGGTCTCGGGGAACTTCGCGAACGACGCCGACAGGCTCAGGCCCGCCTCGACGTCCTGCTTGACCGCGCGCAGGATCCGGCGCAGCTCGGGGTTGTCCGACTGGTCGGCCATGATCGTTCAGCGCCCGGATCATGGTCAGGCCGGCGTCGATCATCGTCGCGAACTGCCGCGAGAAGACCGCGAGGTCCTTGGTCTTGACCCGCTTCTTGGGCCCGATGTTGATCTCGCGCTGCATGCCGACGTTCGCCGGCTTCACCTCGAGCGGGACGTAGCCCATCGCCATCAGCTTCTCGGCGACGGCCGCCTCGGAGACCGCCTCGACCTTGCCCTCGGTGAACTTCCCGGAGGCGTCGCGGACCTTGTAGGCGTACTGCGTCGCGGTGCTGCTCATGGACGTCTCCTGGAAGTGTGGTCAGGGGTGTGGTGCGAGAGGGTCACTGCCAGCTCGTGGCGCGCTGCGCCGACGAGCCGGCCAGGGTCTCGAAGTCCGCACGGTTCGTGCAGGCCTCCAGCCCGGCGTCGTAGGTGATCCGGCCCGACTTCACCAGCGCGGCCAGGTGCGAGTTCAGCGTCTGCATGCCGTCCTTGGCGCCGGCCTGCAGCGCACCCTGGATCTGCTGGAGCTTGTCGTCGCGGATCATCGCGCGGATACCGGTGTTGCAGACCATCACCTCGACGGCCGCGGCGCGGCCCTTGCCGTCCGCGGTCTTCACCAGCGTCTGGCAGACGACGCCCTGCAGGGTCGCGGCCAGCTGGGTGCGCACCTGCTGCTGCGACTCGGAGGGGAACACGTCGACCACGCGGGTGATCGTGTCCTGGGCCGACTGCGTGTGCAGCGTGGCCAGCACCAGGTGGCCGGTCTCGGCCGCGGTCAGCGCCACCGAGATCGTCTCGAGGTCACGGAGCTCGCCGACCAGGATCACGTCGGGGTCCTGGCGCAGCGCGTGCTTCAGCGCCGCCCGGAAGCCGTGGGTGTCGCCGCCGACCTCGCGCTGGTTGACCAGGCAGCCGCGGTGCTCGTGGAGGAACTCGATCGGGTCCTCGATGGTCATGATGTGGCCGCGACGGGAGCGGTTGATCTTGTCGATGATCGCCGCCAGCGTCGTGGACTTGCCCGAGCCGGTGGGGCCGGTGACCAGCACCAGCCCGCGCGGCAGGTCGGCGAACCTCCCGATCGAGTCCGGCATGCCGAGGTTCTCCAGCGGCACGATCTCCCACGGGATCACGCGCATCACCGCGCCGAGCGCCTCGCGCTGCTGGAAGACGTTGACCCGGAAGCGCGCGTGGCCCGGCACGGAGTACGCGAAGTCGAGCTCGAGCTCCTCCTCGAAGACCTTCCGCTGCTTCTCGGTCATCACGGCGTACATCACCTTGCGCAGCTGCTCGGCCGTCAGCGCCGGGTAGCCCGGCAGCATCTCCATCTCGCCGCGGACGCGCACGGTCGGCGGCGCGTTCGACGTCAGGTGCAGGTCGGAGCCGCCGACCTGGAGGACCTGGATCAGCAGCTCGTCGAGGACCAGGTTCCGCTCGAGCGTCGCGGTCGCGGCGGGAGCCGCCGCCGGCGGGGGAGCGTACGCCGGGGCCTGGGGCTGGACCTGCGCCTGCGCCGGGGCGGAGCCGGGGGAGCGTACGACGGGGCCGGCGCGGCCGACGGCACCGCGGGTGCCTGCGGTGCCGTCGCCGGGGGTGCCGGTGCCGTCGTCGTGTTGGCGAACGAGAGGCCGAAGCCGTTCCTGAGTACTTCGTTCACGGGGATGCTCCTCCGAGCGGGGGCGAGTCGGGGATGTAGCCACCCTTCTCATCGGTCGCCCAGCCCCGTGACTTGAGCGCCCCCGACGTGAGCGTCACGCGACGACGCGCAGGACCTCCTCGATCGAGGTCCGGCCCAGGGCCACCTTGCGCCAGCCGTCCTGCTTGAGCTCGGTCATGCCCTGCTCCATGGCCGCCCGGGTGATGTCGTCGGTCGAGGCGCGGGCCACGGTCAGCCGGGAGATCTCCTCGGTCACGCTCATCACCTCGTGCAGCGCCAGCCGGCCGCGGTAGCCGGTGTGCGAGCACGCGGAGCAGCCGTTCGGCTTGTACAGCGTGGGCAGCTCCTCGTCCTCCTGCCACGGGTAGCCGACCCGGAGCAGGTCCTCCGGCTCCGGGGTGTAGGCGACCTTGCACCGGCTGCACAGCGACCGGCACAGGCGCTGGGCGAGCACCACGTCGAGCGCGGAGCCGACCAGGAACGGCTCGATCCCCATCTCGACCAGGCGGGTCACCGCGGACGGCGCGTCGTTGGTGTGCAGCGTGGAGAGCACCAGGTGGCCGGTGAGGGCCGCCTCCACGGCGATCTGGGCGGTCTCGTGGTCGCGGATCTCACCGATCAGCACGATGTCGGGGTCCGACCGCAGGATCGAGCGCAGCGCCGAGGCGAAGGTCAGCCCCGCCTTGGCGTTGGTCTGCACCTGGTTGATGCCGGCCAGCCGGTACTCCACCGGGTCCTCGACGGTGATCACGTTGACGTCGGGCCGGTTCAGCTGGTTCAGCGTCGCGTAGAGCGTCGTGGACTTGCCCGAGCCGGTCGGCCCGGTGGCCAGGATCATCCCGTAGGGCTTGGAGTAGGAGTGCTCGAAGCGCTGGTAGTTGTCGTCGCTGAAGCCGAGGTCCTGCAGGGCGAGCTGGGTGTTGGTGTTGTCGAGGATTCGCATGACGCACTTCTCGCCCCACACCGTGGGCAGCGTCGCCACGCGCAGGTCGATGCGGCGGCCGTTGTGGTTCACCGACATCCGGCCGTCCTGGGGGACCCGCCGCTCGGCGATGTTCATGTCCGACATGATCTTGAGCCGGGAGATCACGCCGTTCTGGATGTTCTTGGGGGACCGGTGGGCGTCCTTGAGCACGCCGTCGATCCGGTAGCGCACCCGCAGGTCGCGCTCGGTCGGCTCGATGTGGATGTCGGAGGCCCGGTCGGAGATGGCCTGGTTGATCAGCAGGTTCACGAACCGGACCACGGGTGCCTCGTCCGAGACCTCGGTGAAGTTCGAGAGGTCCTCGGCCTCCTCGTCCGCCGTCAGGCCGGAGGTGAGGTCGTGCAGCTCTCCCTCGGCCCGGTAGACCTGGTTGATCTTGGTCTCGATCTCGGACCGGTTCGCGATCGCGAACCGCACCCGGCGGTTGGCCATCCGGCCGAGGTCGTCCTTGAGCTCGATGTTGCCGGCCTGCCGGATGGCCACGGCCACGACCAGCTCGCCGTGCTCGACCCGCAGGGGGAGCACGCACGAACGCCGCGCGAAGTCCGGCGGCAGCAGGGCCGCGGCGGCCATGTCGACCGAGTACTCGGTGAGGTCGACGTACTCCAGGCCGGCGGCCGTGGCCGCGGTGCGGAGCAGGTCGGTGCGGTTGACGGTGCCGTTCTCGAGCAGGATCTCGAGCACGCTCCGGGAGCGCTGCGTGGCGACCTCGTCGGCCTCGTCGACCTGGGCGGAGGTGACCAGCCCGGCGTCGAGCAGGGCGTTCACGGTCTCGCGGGAAGCCTGAAGTTGCACGGTCACTCCTCTGGGATGACGGAGAGCGCCGCGAGCGGGTTCTCGCGATAGCGCAGGATGAGCTCTCGGGTGGCCTCGTCGATGCGTTCGTGCAGGGCCCGGCGGTACGACGTGAGCTGCTGCTCGGCGGTGCGCAGCCGCGCCAGCGCGTCCTCGACCTGGGTGTCGTCCTGCGGGTCGATCTCGGTCACCCACATCTCGCCGAGCACCGGCAGGTCGGGGAGCGGGTCGGCCGCGCGGAAGCGGACCAGCGCGCGCCGGCCGGCCCCCGAGCCGGTGTCGCCGAGCACCCGCACGAGGTCGTCCATGCTCAGCGAGTTGCCCGCGTCGGACTCCGCCGACAGCACGTCGATCCGGGCGTGCACGAGGCGGCGCCAGTAGGACACCTTCTCCTCCTCGGCCTCCAGCCGGTGCCGGTAGCCGCGGAGCTCGACGAGGTCGAGCGTGGCGAGCTCCTCGGAGGGCACGGTCGAGGTGACCGAGCGGCGGCGCGTGTCCGCGTTGGGGACCTGGGGACTCATTCTCAGACCGCCTCGTCGACGAGCGTGGGGTCGATCCCCGCGCGCTTGAGCATGACCGACATGTCGTGGGTGTTGGAGCTCATCAGCTTGCCCTCCCGGATCGAGACGGTGCCGTCGAGCACCATCCGGACCAGGTGCTGGTCGAAGGTCTGCGCGCCGTTGTAGCCGCCCGAGGCGATGATGTCCTCGATCGTGTCGGTCTTGTCGGGGTCGGCGATCGCCTCGGCCAGGCGCGGGCCGTTCACCGCGATCTCCATGGCCACCGCGCGCCCGTTGCCGTCGGCGCGGGGGACCAGTCGCTGGCAGATGATCCCGCGCAGCGAGGTGGCCAGGCCGAGCCGGACCTGCTTCTGCTCGTGCGGCGGGAAGAAGTCGATGATCCGGTTCACCGTCTCCTTGGCGTCGGTGGTGTGCAGCGTCGACATCACGAAGTGGCCGGTCTCCGCGGCGGAGAGGCCCGCCTTCACGGTCTCGGAGTCGCGCATCTCCCCGATCAGGATGACGTCGGGGTCCTGGCGCATCGCGGCGCGCATCGCCACCGACCAGTCGGCGGTGTCGGTGCCGAGCTCGCGCTGGGTGACGCTGGCCAGCTTGTCCTGGTGCACGATCTCGATCGGGTCCTCGATGGTGAGGATGTGGGCGGCGCGGGTCTCGTTGACCGCGTCGACCATGGCCGAGAGGGTCGTCGTCTTGCCGGACCCGGTGGGGCCGGTGACCAGCACCAGGCCGCGCGGCTCGAGCGCCAGGTGCCGGATCACGTCCGGCAGGCCGAGCTCCTCCAGCGACATCGGGTTGAGCCGGACGAGCCGGAGCACGCAGCCGGCCGCGCCGCGGGCCCGGAAGGCGTTGACGCGGAACCGGCCGATGCCCGGGACGGACAGGGCGTAGTCGGCCTCGTTGGTCGCCGCGAAGTGCGCCGCGACGTCGGCCGGCATGGTCTCCCGGATCAGGGTCTCGGCGGTCTCGGCGGTCAGCGGGTCGACCTGCAGCGGGACCAGGGTGCCGGAGATCCGGATCCGCGGCGGTCCGCCGACCTTGATGTGGAGGTCCGACCCGTTGTTGACCACGACGGCCTGCAGGAACGGAGCGATCTGAAGGGTCACGCTGTTACGCCTCCGGGTTCGGCAGTCGACGGTCGTCTGTGTAGCACGGTTCTCACGGGTTCCATGTGTATGTCGGTCGTCGTGCCCTCGACCTTGACCGATCCGATACGAACTCCCCGAAAAAGACGGGGGCGCGGGGAAATCCGTCGTACGCCGTCAAGTGCCGGGCCCGGCCTGCCGATGACCTTTTCGACCCGCTTCTCCACCCCTAGCACTTCGAGGACCCGATGGCACGCACCCTGGTCGGACTGGACATCGGCAGCACCGGTGTCCGGGCAGCCGAGTTCGTCCCGGGCCGGCGCCGGTCGACCCTGCGACGGTTCGCCTCGGTGCCGCTCGCCCCGGGCGTCGTCCGCGCGGGAACCGTCGCCGACGGTGAGGCCCTGGCCGAAGCCCTGAAGACCCTGTGGTCGAGCGCCAAGTTCGGCACCAAGGAGGTCCGCCTCGGCATCGCCAACTCGAGCGTGATGGTCCGGCAGATGGTGCTGGACTGGATGCCGCCCGCGGACTTCCGCCAGGCCCTGCGCTACCAGGTCCAGGACGCCCTGCCGATGCCGGTCGACGACGCCAACCTCGACTACCACCTGCTCGAGGAGCTCGAGCTCACCGAGGAGAACCAGGACCCGCGCCGGGTCGCCCGCATCCTGCTCGTCGCTGCTGCCCGCGAGGTCGTCGACCCGTTCGTGGAGGCGGCCCGCAAGGCGGGGCTGCGCACCGCCGGCGTCGACCTGCTGCCCTTCGCGCTGGTCCGGGCGCGGACCCCCGGTGGCCTCGACGCCTCGGGCGAGGCGGAGGCGATCGTGGACATCGGCGCGGACGTGGTCTCGGTCGTGGTGCACGCCGGCGGCGTCCCGCACTACGTCCGGATCATCCCCGGCGTCGGGGGCGACTCGATCACCCAGGCCGTCCAGCACGGCTACCAGTGGAGCTGGGAGGACGCCGAGCGGACCAAGGTCTTCGTCGGCCTGCCGGGCCACGCCCACCTCGACGAGTCGCAGCGCGCGACCGTCACGCCCCGCTCCGACGGGCTCGACCACCCCGCGCAGAAGGTCGTCGTCACCGCGGCGACCGCCCTGGTCGCGGAGATCAGCACCACCCTGGACTTCTACCGGGCCTCGACCAACGAGGCGGCCGTCGCCGCCGGGTCCGAGCGTCCCACCGAGGTGACCCGCGTGCTCCTCACCGGCTCGGGCGCCCGGCTCGGCGGGCTGCGCGAGCTGCTCGAGAACCGGCTCGGCACCCCGGTCGAGCCGCTCGACGTGATGGCGCACGTCAAGGCCTCCCGCGGTTCCCACCTCGGCCCCGACGACGTGGCCGCGCTGACGGTCCCGGCCGGGCTCTGCGCCGGAGCGGCCCGATGAAGCGCGGCGGCGGCAACCACCCCCGCCCGGGGCTGCCCACGGTCAACCTGCTCTCGCAGTCCGAGTTCGACCGGATGGCGGTACGCCGCCTGCGCCAGCGCTTCGTCGCCGGCGGGGTCGCGCTGCTGCTGCTCGTGGGGGCCGGCTGGTTCCTCCAGCACCAGCGCGTGTCCGACGCGGAGAAGCTCGTCGCGGTGGAGCAGGCGGAGACCAACCGGCTCAGCGCCCAGACCCAGACGCTGGTCACGATCAAGACCTACGTCACCGGCGTCGCCGCCCAGGAGCAGACCGTCCAGACGACGATGGCCCGGGAGATCTTCTTCTCCAAGGTCCTCGAGAGCATCCGGACCGCCAGCCCGACCGGCACCAGCCTGCAGTCGATCGCGGTCACCCTGGCGCCGGACGCCGCCGCCGGTGCGGCCGCCCCTGCCACGACCGCGGGCGCCTCGATCTGCCCGGGACCCGACCCGTTCAAGACCCAGACGATCATCGGCTGCGTGACCCTCTCCGGCACCGCCGCGAGCCGCGCCGAGGTGGGTGAGCTCGTCACCAACCTGGGCAGCATGGGCCTCTTCGTCGAGCCCTTCATCTCGACCACCACCGCCGGGGACGCCGCACCGGTGTCGTTCAGCGGCTCGGTGGGGCTCTCCGAGAAGGTCTTCAGCAACCGGTACGCGCCGGCCGCCCCCGCGGCCGAGGGAGGGGAGTCCTGATGGACCTGAACACTCCCAACGCCAGCAAGGTCGTCGGCGGGCTCTCCCTGCTCGCCATCGCCGGCCTCAGCTGGGTCCTCGTGCTGGGGCCGGAGACGAGCACGCTCGCCGACACCCGGCTGCAGGTCGACTCCGCCCGCCAGCAGAACCAGGTGCTCGCCCAGCAGCTCTCGCTCGCTGAAGGCGCAGAGCGAGGAGCTCGGCAAGATGCGGCACACGGCCCGGAAGCTGGCCAAGAGGTTCCCGCCGACCGCGGACCAGCCCGGCCTGTTCCGGGAGGTCACCGACGCGGCCGTCGACGCGGGCATCGGGCCGAACGGCGTGACCACGCTGGCGCCCACGGCTCCGGTCATCGGCGGTACCGACGGGGCGGTGACCGCGGACCCGCCGGCGGCGGGCTCCGGCAAGCTGGCGAGCCAGACCGTGTCGGTGTCGATCACCGGCACCTACGAGCAGACCAAGCAGCTGCTGGAGAACCTCGAGCACATGCCGCGCGCCTACCTGATCACCTCGGTGACCCTGGGTGGCGGCGGCGACACCGATTCCTACACGACCACCATCGCCGGGGAGATGTTCGTGATGCCACCGATCGAAGACCCGGGCAAGACCGTCAACCTCAGCGCCACGACCACCCAGCCCTGAGCGGGAGAGCACCATGGAACTCACAACGCAGGCCGCGATCGTCTCCGCACTGCTCGCCCTCCTCGTCCTGCTCGGGGGCCTGGCGCTGCGCGACCGACGTCGCCGCAACGCCGCGCAGTCCGAGGCCGACGACACCAGGTCCGCCTGGATCGCGCAGCTGGTCGACGACCGGTCCCCGCTCGAGGCGCCGGTTGCCGACGAGACCGGCCCCGCCGAGGCGAGTGCCGAGACAGTGATCGACGAACCGGTGGCCCACGAGGTCACCGAGCCGGCCGAGCAGCCCGCGCCGCGTGGCCGCCGGGCACGGCGACAGGCGCGCCGCCTCGCGAAGGCGGGCGGGGAGCCGGTCGTCGCGGATGAGGCCGACGAGGTGGCGGAGCTGCCGGTCGACGAGCAGCTGGTCGACGAGCCGGTCCTCGACGAGGAGCCCGTCCTCGCCGAGCCGGTCGTCGCTCCGCGGCTGGTGGGCCCGGCGCCGGGCCCGTCGCCTGGAGAAGGAGTTCGAGGAGCTCGAGCTCCCGGCCGACGCGGGCGCGGAGGACGAGCCGTCGGTCGACGAGCAGCTCGAGGAGCTCGAGGCGCAGCTCGCCGACGAGCAGGCCGTCGACGTCGAGGCGGCGGTCGAGGACATCGCGTTCGTGCAGGCCTCCCTGTCCGACGCGGCCGACCAGCTCGCCGAGGAGCAGGACGGGCCCGAGTCGGCAGCGCAGACCGAGCTGCGGCCCTGCGCGCGCAGGTCCGCACCCTCGAGGAGGCGGTGGCGCAGCTGGCCGAGAGGCAGACCGGCCTCGCCGTCGTGCCGGCGCCCGCCGCCGAGCCGACCGACGCCTACCTCCGCCAGATCTCGCTGGTGGTCCGCGGCCTGGCCGAGCACACCGACGAGGCCGAGAACCCGCACCGCACCCTGGCCCGGGTGGCCGCCGCCGTCGAGCGCCTCGGCGTCCCGAACGGGATGGACCGCCCGGTGCTGCCGCTGCCGAGCGACCCGCCGCCGCACCCGCGGGGCACCGGCCCGTGGCGGCCCATGCACCGGCGCGAGATCCACGAGCTGGAAGCACCGGCGGGAGCCACGCAGGGCGAGGTCGTCGCCTTCCCGGGCGCCGTCGGCACCCTCGTGGAGGAGCTGGTGAACGTCTACTCCCACGGCGAGGTCCAGGTCAGCCCCCAGGTCGCCGAGGTGGCCCCGCAGCCGGCGCCCGAGCCGGAGCTCGCGCCCCAGGCCGACCTCCAGGTCGCGCCGCAGGCCGAGGCCATGCCCGAGCCGAGCCGATGCCCGAGCCCATGCCCGAGCCCACCCAGGCGATGGAGCTGCCGGAGGCCGAGCCGACCCTGCCGACGTACGACGCCGCCGAGGTCGTGCTGCCGGTGCCCCCGCCCGCCCAGAACCAGCCCCAGACCACCCGCCGGCGTTTCCGCCGGTAGTACGACGGCTCGCGAGGAGAACTGCGATGACCGTGATGACCGACGAGCGGGAGCCCACCACCATGCACGAACACGCCTCCGTCCCCGACCGCTTCGCGCGGCTGGCCGAGCAGCGCGCCGCCGAGGGCGACGTACGCCGGGCCCAGCTCGCGTCGTGGGCCGCCGACGTCCACGTGCTCGAGGAGCTGCTGTGGCAGAACGGCCTGGCCGAGGCCGACGACCCGGTCGCCCAGCTGGCGGCGGTGGGGGAGTCGGTGGCCTCCGCGCTGGAGTCCCTGGCCGAGTGCGCGACCGGTGAGCTCACCGCCCGCGAGGTGCTGGAGGCGGCCCGGACGGCGATGGTGTCGACCTTCGACGCGTCCGTGCACGACATCCTGATGGCGCAGCTGACGAACCTCGACCACCTCGACTCCTGCGACCCCCTCACGGCGAGCCGCGACGAGGAGCCCACCGACGCCGCCCGGCTCGAGGGGCGCTCCCCGGAGCGGCTGGTCGAGGAGCTGCGCGAGGCCGCCTCCGACTGCCTCGCCGTTGCCCGGGTGATGAACCGCGAGGGCGAGGAGGAGGCCGGGGACCGGCTCGTGCACCAGGCCGACGTGGCTGCCTTCGAGGCCTACCTGGTCGCGGCCGCCGTGCACGCGGGGGACCACCAGCTCGCCACCGTCGACCTGCGCTGGGCGCTGGCCGGCGACCTCGACCCGGCGAGCTGGGAGACGACCTTCGGCGACAACACCTTCGCCACCCTGCGCCGCGAGCTGATCTCGATCGTCGGCTCCGCCGAGATGGAGGCGCTCTGGTTCGCGCTCGAGAGCGCGGAGGGCCCGTGATGGTGACCGCCGAGATCGCCCCCCTCCCCGCCGCGCTGCTGCCCACCTTCCTGGGCGTGCTCGGCCTGCTGATCGGCTCGTTCCTCAACGTGGTGATCTACCGCGTGCCGGCGGGACTGTCGCTGGTCTCGCCCGGCTCGGCCTGCCCGGCCTGCGCGCACCCGGTGCGCCCCTGGGACAACGTCCCGGTGGTCTCCTGGCTGGTGCTGCGCGGCCGCTGCCGGGACTGCGACGTGCCGATCCCGGTGCGCTACCCGATGGTCGAGCTGGCCACGGGCGCGCTGTTCGCGCTGACCGGCTGGCGGTTCGGCACCTCGCCGTACACCGCCGCCGCCCTGGTGATGATGGCGGCCGGTGTCGCCCTGTTCCTGATCGACCTCGACCACCGCCGGCTGCCGTTCGCGATCACCGGCGCCGCCGCGGTCGGGACGGTGCTGGCCCTGGCCATCGACGCCGTGGTCCGCGGCCCCGGCGCCCTGCCGACGGCGCTGCTGTCGACGGCGCTCTGGCTCGGCGTGTACGGCGGCATCTGGCTGCTGACCCTGGGCCGCGGCATGGGCCTGGGCGACGTCGCCCTGGCCCCGGTGCTCGGGCTGGCCCTGGGCTGGCTGGGCTGGGGCCCCAGCGTCGTGGGGCTGGCTCTCGGCTTCGCGATCGGCGCCGTCGTCGGCGTCGTGCTCATCGCCACGGGCCGGGCCAAGGTCGGCGTGCGCGTGCCGCACGGGCCGTTCCTGCTCAGCGGCGCGGCGGTCGGCATCTTCGCGGGAGGCCCCCTGTGGGACGCCTACCTGCGGGCCGTCGGACTGGCGTAGGGGGCGGGTCTCGGGATGAACGACGTCGCCATCGACCGACTGCAGCGGGTGCTGTCCTGTGGCTGGTCGGGCCCTGCGCCCGACGCCGGCGAGGCCGCCGACCAGGGCGCGCCCGCGGCCATCTGGACCGACTGCCCCCTGTCGCTGAACGTGAAGGGCACCATCGTCTGGGCGGGACCGGCGACCCGGGAGGTGCTGGGCTGGTCGCCCGAGGACCTCGCCGGCAGCCACTTCTCGGTGCTCACCTCGCGGCTGGGGGGTGACTTCCTGGAGGCCCACCTCGCGCTGATCCTCGGCGGCGGGCACGTCACGTCCCTGGTCGACGTCGGCGTGAAGCGCGACGGGCGGACGTTCAAGGCCGCCATCACCCTGGAGGCGCTGCGCACCGGGCGGGGCGACGTCACCGGCGCCACCGTCGTCCTGCGCGACGTCACCGCCGCGCACCGGCAGCGGCGTACCCGCGACCTCGGCCATCAGGCGGGGCACGCGGTCCTCGTCGCCGACGCCGACTTCACCGTCCACCACGCCACCGAGGCGGTCTCCCGGATGCTCGGGTACGCCCCCGAGGACCCGCTGGCCGGCACCGTCGAGCAGCTCATCCACCCCGCCGACCACGCGACCGTGACGGCCATGGTCGAGCGGCTGCTCGCCGATCCCGACAGCACCGAGCGGCTGGTGGCCCGGCTCCGCGACAGGCAGGAGCGGTGGCGCTGGGTGGAGGGCACGGTCACCAACCGCCTGGCCGACCCCGACGTCCGCGGACTCGTCGCCGACCTGCGCGACGTCACCGAGCAGGTCCGCAGCCGGGACGCGCTGCGGCTCTCCGGTCCGCTGCACCAGGCGATGGTGGAGACGGCCCACGACGGGATCGCGGTGGTGGCCTCGGACGGCAGCACGAGGTACGCCAACTCGTCGCTGGCCGGCCTGCTCGGGATCTCCCTCGAGCAGCTGTACGCCGCCTCGGCGGCCGCGCTGCTCGGGATCGGACCGGACGGTACGACGGGGCCGCGGCGCCACGAGGTCGTCCACGCGCACCCGGACGGCTGCGACCGGATCCTCGAGGTCGCCCGCAGCCCGCTGGACCTGGGGGAGAGCATCGGGTCGGGCTCCCTCCTCACGGTCGCCGACGTCACCGAGGCCCGGCGCGAGGAGCGGGCGCTGCGTCAGCGGGCCCTCTACGACCCGCTGACCGGGTTGCCCAACCGCTACCTCTTCCTCGACCGCCTCGAGATGGCCGCGGCCCGGCAGGCCCGGACGGAGGGCGACGGCACGGCGGTGCTCTTCCTCGACCTCGACCGGTTCAAGCCGGTCAACGACACCCACGGCCACCACGTCGGCGACGAGCTGCTCCAGGGGGTCGCGGCCCGGCTCGCGGGGGCCGTCCGGGCCACCGACACGGTGGCGCGGCACGGTGGCGACGAGTTCGTCATCATCTGCGAGGACATCGACGAGGCCGCCGCGAGGTCGGTGGCGGCGAGGATCCAGGCCGCGTTCGGCACGCCGATCGTTCTCGCGCAGGGCGACTTCCCGGTCAGCATCAGCGTCGGGGTGGCGCTGTCACCGCCGTACGCCATCGACGAGCTGGTCGGGCAGGCGGACGCGGCGATGTACCACGCCAAGCAGCAGGGTGGCGGCAGGGCCGCGGTGGCCCACCGGGACGGCACGGTGGTCCTGCACCCGCAGGACGCCCAGGCGCCGGCGGTGGCCGCTCAGCTCCCGTCGCCCCGCGAGGGCGAGCCGCCCACGTCGTAGGTGCGGGTGAGGGCTCCCGAGTCGCGCGCCTCGACCGGCGGCACCGCGGGGCTCCAGAGCCAGCCCTGGGCGGCCTCGCACCCGAGGTCGCGCAGCAGCCGGGCGTTCTCGGGCGTCTCGACGCCCTCGGCCACCACCGTCAGGCCCACGGCGCGCGCGAGGTCGACGATGGAGGCGGCGATCGCCAGCGCGCTCGGGTCGGTGGCGATCTCGGCGACGAAGCTGCGGTCGATCTTCAGCGTGGTGAGCGGCAGGTTGCGCAGGTAGGCCAGCGAGCTGTGGCCGGTGCCGAAGTCGTCGACGGCGATCTGGAAGCCGCGGTCGCGCAGCCGCGCGAGCACGGCCACGGCCGTGGTGGCGTCGGCCATGATCGCGCTCTCGGTCACCTCGATCAGCACCTGGTGCGGGACGAAGCCCGCCTCGGTGACCGTCTCGGCGATCCAGCCGTCCAGGCCGGGGTCGCTCAGCGTGTGGGCGGAGAAGTTCACGGCGACGTAGCCGTCGGGTGCCAGCGCGCCGGCCTCGCGCAGGGCGCGGGCGTCGCGGAGCGCGCGGCGCAGTGCCCAGCGGTCCAGGTCGGGGGCCAGCCCGACCTCCTCGGCGATGGCGACGAAGCGGTCCGGCGGCACCTCGCCGCGGACCGGGTGGGTCCAGCGGGCGAGCGCCTCGGTGCCGACGACCCGGCCGGTGCGCAGGTCGATCACCGGCTGGTGGTGGAGGTCCAGCCGGTCGTCGGCCAGGGCCAGGCGCAGGTCGCCGCCGAGCTCGTAGCGCTCCCCGACGCGGGCCGCGAGGCCGGCGTCGAAGACCCGGACCCGGTGCCGGCCGGCCAGCTTCGCGGCGTACATCGCGGTGTCCGCCTGGTTCAGCAGCGCCCCCGGCGAGGCGGCGGGCGAGAGCGCGACCCCGATCGAGGCGGTCAGGTGGACCTCGCCCTCGGCCACCCGGAACGGCGCGTCCATGGCCGCGAGCAGGCCCTCGGCGAGCAGCCGGGCGGAGTCCTCGTCGACGTCCTCGCAGACCACCAGGAACTCGTCGCCGGCGAACCGGGCGACCGTGTCGGTGGCGTGCACCGTCTCCCGCAGCCGGGCGGCCACCCGCACCAGCATCTCGTCGCCGGCGGCGTGGCCCCAGACGTCGTTGACGACCTTGAACTGGTCGAGGTCCACGAAGAGCACCGCCGTGGACCGGGACTCCCGGGCCAGGGCGTGCTGGAGCCGGTCGAGGAGCAGGGCCCGGTTGGGCAGCCCGGTCAGGGTGTCGTGCAGCGCGGCCCGGCGCAGCTCGTCCTCCAGCCGTCGCGCGTCGGTGACGTCGATGACCATCGCCAGGGACCCCTCGACGGCACCGCCGGCGTCGTCGAGCGGCGCCGCGGAGACCAGCAGGGTGCGCCGGCGGCCGTCCGGGTGCTCGTAGGCCACCTCGTAGCGCTCGGACCGGCGGCCGGCGCCGGTCGTCTGCTCGGCCTCGCGGAGCCGCCGGTCCGGGTCGAGCACGTCGAGCAGCGGGCGCTCGTGGATCTCGTCGGCGCCGATGCCCAGGATCTCGACCAGGCGGTTGTTGACGTAGACGGTGCGCTCGTCCGGGGCGAACACCCACAGGCCCTCGTCGGCGTTGTCGGCGATGGCGCGGTAGCGGGACTCCGAGGCCCGCAGCGCCGCCTCGGCGCGGACCCGGTCGTCGACGTCGCGCAGGTTCCACAGCATCCCGCCGACCGGGGTGTCGAGCAGGTTGCTGGTGGTCGCCTCCATCCACCGCCACCGGCCCGCGGCGTCGCCCACCCGCAGCGTCAGCGTCTCGCTGCCACCCTCGGCCAGGACCCGGTCGAACACGGCGGTCGCCGGGGTGACGTCGTCGGGGTGGACCAGCTCGGTGCTCCCGATGCCGCCGAGGTCCTCGGTCGGGTAGCCGAGCAGCTCGGCCAGCGCCGGCGAGGCGTAGAGCACCAGGCCGGTCGGATCCGCGACGAGCGCCAGGTCCCCGGCCCGCTGGGCGAGCGCGAGGAAGAAGTCCTCCTGCCGCTCCCGGCGGCGCTGGACCCGGCGCAGGCCGCCGAGGTCCTGGACCGACAGGGCCGCACCCGTGGGGGTGCCGGCCTCGTCGCGCAGCAGCGTCGCGCTCACCAGGGTGGACACCGGCCGGCCGTCCGGGCGGGCCAGGATCCGCTCGGACTCGATGACCTCGGCCCCGCCGAGCAGGCCCTGCACCTCGTCCTCGAGCCGGCCCGGGTCCGTGCGGTGCAGCAGGTCGCGGGCGGGACGGCCGACCAGCTGGGTGGCCGGCCGGCCGACGAGACGGCAGAACGCCGGGTTGACGTCGGTCAGCAGCCCGGCCACGTCGCACAGCACCTGCGGCACCGGCGACCTCTCGAAGTGGGCGCCGGACCTGGCGAGGGAGGCCGCCGCGCCGACGTCCTGGCGCTCGTCGACGCAGAAGGCCATCAGCGAGACGGGCACCCCGTGGTGGCCGCGCATCAGCGTCCAGACCAGGCGGACCCGGATCGGCGGCCGGCTGCCCTTGACCTGCCAGCGCTGCACGAACGTGCCGCACGGGGTCCCGGAGCGTGCGGCCGCCAGCGCGCGCTGGCCGGCCTGGGCGTCGGTGGGGTAGGCGCTCAGCGAGCGCAGGTCCCGGCCGACGAGCTGGCGCCGGCGCCGGGCGACCAGGGTGCACAGCGCGTCGTTCACCTCGAGGAGCCGGCCGTCGAGCGAGAGGCTCACGGCGGGCAGGTGGGTGTCGACCAGGGTCGAGGTCGCGCCGAGGGCAGCGACGGCCCCGGGCCGCGCCGTGTTCGCCCTCATCCGCCCTCCCCCTGGACACGAGCCCACCTGAGATCGAGCCTCGTCAAAGGTAGGTGCGACGAGCGCGGCGCGTACCCAAAATCGGGAAAACACGCCCGTGGTTGACGTGATCCGTGGTGCTGGTGGGGTACAAGCACGCCGGATCCCCGGGTGGTCCAGACCGCGCCGAGCCGGTCCGGTCGCGGGCTCAAGTCCACCGGCCCCGGTGCCGATCAACTGGACACCTGACGTCTGTCCAGATCCGTTCCAGCGGGATCCGGGGGGATTCCCGAGACTCCGGACGGGTATCAGGGGGGCACTACGTGAGGACGAAGCAGCGGCGCTCGGTCAGCCGCCCGCAACATCGTCGCTCACCGGACCACGACGTCCCGGTGAGCGGCTTTGGGGGGAGACGTGCAGCAGATCGACCAGGGCCAGCTGTTGGCCAGCATCGCGGCGACCTCACACGACTGCATCCTGTCCGTCGACATCGGGGGCAGGATCGTGTGGGCCAGCCCGGCGACGTTCGACGTGCTGGGCTGGCGGCCGGAGGACCTGGCGGGCAGTGAGCTCGCCGTCGTCGCCCCGCGCGAGGGCGGCGACCTGCACGCGGCGTACCTCCACCAGCTGCTGGACGGCGAGCGCGTGGCGCCCTTCCTCGACGCCGGGGTGCGGCGCGACGGCAGCACGTTCAAGGCCTCGATCACGCTCGGGCCGGTGCACGATGCGGACGGCGAGGTCACCGGCGTCACGGTGATCCTGCGCGACGTCACCGCCGAGCTCGGCGAGCAGCGCGAGCTCGCGCAGGCGCTGGAGGCCTCGCGCGCGCACTTCGAGCAGACGCCGACCCCGCAGGCGCTGCTGGACCTGCGCGGCCACCTCGACTCGGTCAACCCGGCCTGGTGCGAGCTGTTCGGCCACGCCGCCGACCACTTCGCCGGCCGCGACCTCCTCGCCCTGGTGCACCCGACGGACCTGCACAACGCGGAGGAGCGGCTCGACGCCCTGCGCACGGGCGGCCTCGAGTCGCTCAGCTACCGGGGCATGTTCCAGGACGCCGACGGCCGCTGCCTGTCGCTGCTGCTCGACGCCACGCTGCTGCGCGAGGCCGACGGCACGCCGTACGCCATCGCGGTCTCGGCGCGCGACCTCACCGTCGTCGACGACGCCCGTCGTACGGCGGCCGTGCAGGCGAGCCTCTACGAGGCGCTCGGCCGGCGGTCCTGGGACACCGCGATCGTCCTCGACGAGGACCTCACCCTCACCTACGTGACGCCGTCGGTCGTGCAGCTCCTCGGCCACCACCCCGGCGACGTGCTGAGCACCGCCGGGGTGGACCACGTGCACCCGGCCGACGGCCGCGGGTCGGGGAGGTGCTGGCGCGGGTGCTGGCCGAGCCGCGGCACACCGAGCGCTTCGTGCTGCGGCTGCGCGACAGCGAGGGCCGCTGGCGGTGGACCGAGGAGACGGTCACCAACTGCCTCGACGACCCCGACATCCGGGGCCTGGTGGCCAACCTGCGCGACATCACCGAGCAGGTGCAGACCGAGGAGGCGCTGCGGCTCTCGGAGGCCCTGCACCGGGCGATGGTGGAGACCGCGCAGGAGGGCATCCTGGCGATGGCCCCCGACGGCACCACGACGTTCGCGAACGAGACGGCCGCGCAGATCCTGGGGCGGTCGCTGGACGATCTGTACGGCGGCGACACGCTCGCCCAGCTCGGGCTGCCCGGGTGGGAGAGCGGCTCGGGCCGGTTCGAGGTGACCTACCGGCACCCGGACGGCCGGGAGCGGATCCTCGAGGGCTCGGTGTCCCCGCTCAACAGCCCGGCGCCCGAGCCGCTCGGCTCGCTGGTGATGGTCTCGGACGTGACCGAGGCCCGCCTGGTGGAGCTGACGCTGCGGCGGCAGGCCCTGCACGACTCCCTCACCGGGCTGCCCAACCGCTACCTGTTCCTGGACCGGCTGGAGACCGCGGCCGCCCGCCATCAGCGGTCCGACGGACGCGGCACGGCCGTGCTCTACCTCGACCTCGACCGGTTCAAGCCCGTCAACGACGGCCACGGCCACGACGTCGGGGACGGGCTGCTCCAGGACGTCGCCGAGCGGCTCGCCGGCGCGGTCCGGGCCACCGACACCGTGGGCCGGCTCGGCGGCGACGAGTTCGCGATCATCTGCGAGGACACCGACGAGCAGGCGGCGGTGCTCGTGGCGGCCAAGATCCTCGGCGAGCTCCGCAAGCCGTTCCGCCGGCAGGGCGACGAGCACGAGATCAGCGTGAGCATCGGCGTCGCCGTCTCCCCGCCGCACGACTTCGACGACCTCGTACGCCGTGCCGACGGCGCGATGTACCGCGCCAAGCAGCTCGGGGGTGGCCGCATCGCGGTGGCCCGCCCCGAGGACGTCTCCGACGTCAGCCGCTGACGTCAGCCGCTGACGTCGTAGCGGCGACCGAGCGCGCCGGTGCGCCGGGCGTCGTCGGGTGGCACCGCCGCGCTCCACAGCCAGCCCTGCGCGGCGTCGCAGCCCAGGCCCCGCAGCAGCTCGGCGTCCTGCCGGGTCTCGACGCCCTCGGCCACGACCGTGAGGCCGACGGCCCGGGCGAGCTCGATGATCGACGCCGCGATCGCCAGGGCGCTGGCGTCGCTGGACAGCTCGGCGACGAAGCTGCGGTCGATCTTGAGCACCGACAGCGGCAGGTCACGCAGGTAGGCCAGCGAGCTGTGCCCGGTGCCGAAGTCGTCGACGGCGACCCCGAAGCCGTGCCCGCGCAGCCGGGTGAGCAGCGCGACCGCGCTGGAGGCGTCGGCCATGATCGCGCTCTCGGTGACCTCGAGCAGGACGTCCGCCGGGGTCAGGCCCGCGGCCTCGACGTTGCGGAGGACCCAGTCCTCGAGCCCGGGATCGCTGAGCGTCCGCGCCGAGACGTTGACCGCGACGTACGCCTCGGCCGGCAGGGCCCCGTCCCGGCGCAGCTCCCCGACGTCCCGGGCGGCCCGGCGCATCGCCCACCGGTCCAGCCGCGGGGCGAGGCCCACGTCCTCGGCGACGGCCACGAACCGGCTCGGCGGCACCGCCCCGCGCACCGGGTGCGTCCAGCGCGCGAGGGCCTCCGCGCCCAGCACCTGGCCGGACCGGAGGTCGATCACCGGCTGGTAGTGCAGCTGGAGCTCGTCGCCGATCAGGGCCCGGCGCAGGTCGCTGCCGAGCTCGAACCGCTCCTCGGCCTGCGCGGCCAGCTCGGCGTCGAAGACCCGGACCTGGCTGCGGCCGGCGACCTTGGCGGCGTACATCGCGGTGTCCGCCTGCCGCAGCAGGGCGTCGGCCGACACCGCGGGGGAGAGCGCGACCCCGATCGAGGCGGTCAGCGCGGCCTCGCCGCCGGCCACGCGGAAGGGCTGGTCGAGGGAGGACAGCAGGCCCGCGGCCACCCCCCGGGCGGCGCGCTCGTCGACGTCCTCGCACACGACGAGGAACTCGTCGCCGCCGAAGCGGGCGACGGTGTCGGCCGGCCGGGCGCTCCCCCGGAGTCGGGCCGCCACCTCCACGAGCAGGTGGTCGCCGGCGGCGTGCCCGCGGGCGTCGTTGACGATCTTGAACCGGTCGAGGTCGACGAAGAGCACCGCGGTGCCGCGGGTCTCGCGGGCGAGGGCGTGCTGGAGCCGGTCGAGGAGCAGCGCCCGGTTGGGGAGACCGGTGAGGGTGTCGTGGAGCGCCGCCCGCCGCAGCTCGTCCTCGAGCCGGCGCGCGTCGGTGACGTCCGAGACCATCGCGAGCGACCCCTCCAGCGCACCGCCGGCGTCGTCGAGCGTCGCCTCCGACACCGAGAGGATCCGGGGCCCGCCGTCGGGGTGCTGGTAGGTGACCTCGTACCTCCCCGCGGCCCGCGCCGTCCGGTCCGACGGCCGCCGGGTGACCCGGTGCTCGTCCGGGTCGAGGACGTCGATGAGCGGCCGGCCCAGGATCTCGTCCTCGGCGAGGCCGAGGATCTCCACCAGCCGGCTGTTGACGTAGATGCTGAGGCCGTCGGGGGCGGTCACCCAGAGGCCCTCGTCGGCGTTGTCGGCGATGGCCCGGTAGCGGGACTCCGAGGCCCGCAGCGCCGCCTCGGCGCGGACCCGGTCGGTGACGTCGCGCAGGTTGCACACGACGCCGCCGACCGCGGTGTCGAGCAGGTTGCTGGCGGTCTCCTCCATCCAGTGCCAGGCCCCGGCGGCGTCCCGCACCCGCAGCGTGGTCGTCTCGGCGCCCCCGTCGGCGACGACGCGGGCGAACACCTCCGCGGTCCGGCGTACGTCGTCCTGCGTGCACGAACTCGGTGCCGCGGCAGTAGACGACGTCCTCGGTCGCGTAGCCGAGCATGCTGGTCAGCGCGGGGGAGGCGTAGAGCAGCCGTCCCTCCGCGTCGGTCACGACCGCCAGGTCGCTGGCACGCTGCGCGAGCGCGAGGAAGAAGTCCTCCTGCTGCTGGCGGCGGCGCTCGATGCCGCGGAGGCTGGTCAGGTCCTGCACGAAGGCGGCCGCCCCGGTGGGCCGGCCGGAGTCGTCGTGGAGCAGCGCGGCGTCCACGAGCGCGGGCACGGGCCGGCCGTCGGCCCGGCCCAGGATCCGCTCGGTCTGGACGGTCCCGACCTCGCCGCGCAGCAGCCGGGCCAGGTGGCCGTCCGCCTCGCCGCTGTCCGAGCGGTGGTTGAGCTCGTGCACGGGCAGGCCGACCAGCTCCTCCGGCGGCCGGTCGACCAGGCGGCAGAACGCCTCGTTGACCTCGGTGAGCACCCCGTGCAGGTCGACGAAGGTCTGCGGCATCGCGGACCGTTCGAAGCGGCCGCGGAACCGGGCCTCGTCGGGAGCCGATGCGTGGCCCCGCTCGAGGCAGAAGGCGGTGATCTCGGAGGCCATCCCGTCGAAGCGTCCGGTCACCACCCACGCCAGCCGGAGCCGCAGCCTGGCGCCGTCGGAGGCGGCCCACTCCTGGTCGAAGTCGCCGGAGGCGGTGCCGCAGCGGGCGAGGTCCAGCGCCCGCGCCGCCGCCTCCGCGTCCGCGTCGGACGCGCCCAGGGTCTGCAGCCGGCGGCCGAGGAGCTGCGAGCGTTCGAGCCCGAGCAGGCCGCACAGCGCGTCGTTCACCACGACCAGGTCGCCGTTGGGGCGGACCACGGCCACGGGCAGCGTGGAGCCGCCGACGGGACCCCCGGCGGACCCGAGTCGCGCCTCATCCGGCGTCATGACGCGCCTTCCCCTGGACCGGCGCCCCGAGCGGCACCGGCGAGGGTTCGGACTCTACCCGCGTGGCGTCCCCCAGATGGGGTAGATGACCCCCGAATGGGTGAGCCCGTCTCGCAGGGGAGTGTCAGAGTGGGAGCACCATGACAGCGGAGAGGGAACCCGAGCTGGACGACGTCGGTGCCGACGCCGTCGTCCTGAACGCTGCCCGCGCGCTGCTGCGGGTGGACAGCCGGGCCGAGGCGGCCGCGGTGCTGCGCGCCGCCGTCCGGGACCTCGGGGGCCGGGTCACGGCCGCCCAGTCCGGTGACCAGCCCGGTGACCCGCACGCCCTCCCGGCCGACGTCTCGCTGGGCGTCGGCGAGCCCAGCGTCGTGGTCCCCGTCGTCCGGTCCGCGGCCGCGCTCTCGCGGCTGCAGCGACAGCTCCCGGGGCTGGTCGAGGACGCCGAGGCGGCCGCCGCGCGGTGCGACCGCTACCAGCGCCAGGCGACCCGGGCCCGCACGGACGCGCTCACCGGCCTCGCCGGCCGCGGCGAGGTCGACACCCGGCTCGCGGAGTCGACCAGCGAGGACGTGGTCTGCCTGATGGACCTCGACGGCTTCAAGAGCCTCAACGACACCCTCGGGCACGCCGCGGGGGACCGGGCGCTGCGCCGCTTCGGCCAGCTGCTGGGCGCGAGCGTGCGCGACGTCGACTTCGTCGGCAGGTACGGCGGCGACGAGTTCCTGGTGATCTTCGCCGGCATCCCGCTGCCCGTCGCGGTCGAGCGGATGGACCTGCTGGCCCGGACCTGGGCGGCCGAGGCCCCCGGGGCCGGCGTCTCGATCGGCGTCGCGGAGGTCGACGACCGCGGGGCGGTCATCGCCACCGCGGCGGCGGACCGGGCGCTCTACCGGGCCAAGCGGTCCGGCGGGGGTGGCGTCCAGATGGCCACCGCCGGCGAGTACCAGCCGCCCGCGGACTGAGCTCCGTGGGCGATCCCGCGGCCGGACCTGTCAGGGGAAACGAGCACTTGTCAGGTGGTCTTTCGGCTGACAAGAACCACTTTCACCGGCCAGCCGGTGAAAGTGCCCGCCCCGGTCGGCCCGTCCGGCCGGGGCCCGCCGGCGGGGACCTGTCAGGGGAAACGAGCACTTGTCAGGTGGCCGTCCCCCTGACAAGAACCACTTTCACCGGCCAGCCGGGGAAAGTGCCGCCGCCCTCACGACGCCGTCGAGTCCCGCAGCGGCGAGCCGGACCAGGCGACGTGCTCGTGCCGGGTGCACAGCGAGGCGTGCTCGCGGGCGGCGGGGTCGTCGGGGTCGTAGCCGCACCAGACGGTGAGGTCGAGGGTCTGCTCCAGCCCGCTCCAGAGGTCCTCCATCGCGAGTGCCGCCGGGACCTCCCGGCCCCGGAGCAGCAGCCCGGACAGCTCGCTGTAGATCCGGACGGCCCGGCCGCGCGCGTGCAGCCGGCGTACGACGTCGCCGACGAGCCGCTCGAAGCGCTCGGGGTCCGGGGCGCCGTCGGGGCAGATCTGCCTCGAGGATCTCGGTGGCGTCCAGCTCGACGAAGTCGCCGCGGGCCGCCGCGAGCCCGTGGCTCGAGCCGAGCCCGGTGCGCAGCGCGGTGCGGTGCTCGGCGACCGCGATGACGAGCCACGCCTCCCCGGCGTCCAGGCCGGTGCGGATCGAGCCCGCGACCGGGTCGTCGACGACGGCCTCGGCCGCCCGGTGCGGTGCGGTGTCGGCGAGCTGGCGCCGGCGGCCGCGGGCCCAGCGGCGCCCGCCGCGGTCCGCGTGCCGGCCGCGCAGGGCCAGCGGCGCGACGTCGACCTGCTCGGCGGCGGTACGCCGTTCCGGTGCGGCCAGGCGGTCCAGCGGGACGGCCGGGCTCCACAGGTACCCCTGGGCGCTGGTGCAGCCGAGCCGGTTCAGCAGCGCCAGCTGCTCCTGCGTCTCGACCCCCTCGGCCACCGTCTCGAGGCCCAGCCCGCGGCCGAGGTCGATGATCGACTGGGTGATCAGCAGGTCCTCGTCGTTGCCGGCGATGTGGGCGATGAACGACCGGTCGATCTTGACCTGGGTGACCGGCAGCTCCCGCAGGAAGCTGAGCGAGGAGTAGCCGGTGCCGAAGTCGTCCAGGGCGACACCGGCACCCAGCGTGCGCAGGCCCTCGAGGGAGAGCCGGGCCTGCTCGATGTCCTGCATCAGCGCCGTCTCGGTGATCTCGAGGATCAGGGCCTGCGGCGGCAGCTCCTCGGCGAGCAGGATGTCGTGCACGATCCGGACCAGGTCCGGGTCGCCGAGCGAGCGGGCGGACAGGTTCACCGAGACCCGCGCGTCGCCGGGCAGCAGGCCCGCGGCCCGCCCGGTCCGGGTGTCCCGGCAGGCCCGTCGCAGCACCCACTGGTCCAGCTCCGAGATGAAGCCGCTGTGCTCGGCGAGCGGCACGAACACGCTCGGCGGCACCTGGCCGCGCGTCGGGTGGTTCCAGCGCGCGAGCGCCTCGAACCCGACCAGGCCGCTGCCGGCCAGGCCGATGACCGGCTGGTAGTGCACGTCGAGCAGGTCGTGCGCCAGCGCCTCGCGCAGGTCGCCGGCGAGGCGGAGCTGGTCGCGGGACCGCTCCGCGAAGGAGACGTCGAAGATCTGGCTGCGCGAGCGCCCGCGGGCCTTCGCCTCGTACATCGCCGCGTCGGCGTGCCGGAGCAGGCCCTCGGCGTCGGCCTCGAGCGGGGGCGAGACGGCGATGCCGACGCTGGCGCTGATGTGCACGGCGCGGCCCTCGAGCCGCACCGGACGGCTCAGCGCCTCGATGATGCGCTGCGCGAACCGCGCCGCGGCCTCCATGTCGGTGTCGGGGCAGACCAGGACGAACTCGTCGCCGCCGAGCCGGGCCACGGTGTCGACCGGTCGGGTCACCGCGCCGAGCCGGGTCGCGACCTCGCCGAGCACGCGGTCGCCGGCGAAGTGGCCCTGGCCCTCGTTGATGCGCTTGAAGTCGTCGAGGTCGAGGAAGAAGACCGCGACCGGGGACCGCGTCGTGGCGGACTGGGCCAGCAGCCGGGAGAGCCGGTCGACGAGGAAGGCCCGGTTGGGCAGGCCGGTGAGGCCGTCGTGCATGAACGCCCGCACCAGCTCGGTCTCGAGCTCGCGGCGGTCGGTGATGTTGCGGGCGACGACCGAGGCGCCGGACAGCTCGCCGGCGCGGCCGTAGACCGGGCAGACGGTCAGCGACACGTCGACCAGCCGGCCGTCCTTGGTGCGGCGCACGGTCTCGAGCGCGCGCACCGACTCGCCGCGCAGCAGCACGGACATGATCGGCGTGTACTCCTCCACCCCGGGCGGGTGCAGGATGCTGACGTGCTCCCCGACGACCTCCTCGGGGGTGTACCCGTAGAGCTGCTGGGCGCCGCGGTTCCACGACGTGATCACGCCGTCCACGGACTTGGAGAAGACCGCGTCGGGGGTGGCGTCGACGATCGCGGAGAGCACCCGCGCCGACTCCTCGGCCCGCTGCAGCTCTCCCGCGAGCCGGACCTGCCGCACCGTGCGCAGCACGGTGCGGTGCGCGTCCGGCGTGGCGAGCTCGGACCGGACCACGACGTCGTCGGCGAGCTGCGCTCCCGGGTGGTCCTCGTGCCCGTGGTGGTCCGCGAGCGCGACCAGGGCGGCGCCCGCGGCGGCGCGGCGCAGCTCCTGCCAGGCGTCGACGCTGGCGGCCCCGGGGAGGTCCAGGTCGACGACGACGCAGTCGAAGGTGCGCGCGGTCAGTACGTCGAGGGCCGAGCGCAGGCTGGGCGCGCGAAGCAGCGCCAACGGGCCGTGCGGCTCGTCGTGCGGTGCGGTCAGCGCGCTGATCTTCCCGAGACCGGCGTCCACCAGAAGCACGGACGTCGATGCGGCGGAAGACGGCTGAACGGCGCCGTTCAGCAATTTCCCTCCACCCTCCCAAGCGTGGGCGACCAGTCTGCCCGGTCGCGGCGGGCCGTGTGGCGCTTTTCGGTGAGTTGGGCCGGCCACGCCATGCTGGAAGGGTGAGACGCCCGCAGGCGTGGAAGTGCGCGCCGCTGGGTAACGACCAGTCAGCTGACGTCGACATCGAGAGGAGCCGCATGCCACCCGAGACCATCGCCGGCCGCTACCACGTGGAGCGCGAGGTGGGCCGTGGCGGGATGGGCAGCGTCTGGCTCTGCCGCGACGAGCTGCTCGGCCGCGCGGTCGCGGTCAAGCAGGTCGGCCGCCTGCCCGGTGAGTCCACGACGGACCTCGCCCGGGCCATGCGCGAGGCCCGGTCCTCCGCCGCGCTCAACCACCGCAACGTCGTCGCGGTCTACGACGCGATCGAGGAGGGGGACCACATCTGGCTGGTGATGGAGTACGTCCCCGGCCGCACGCTGTCGCAGATCGTGGCCTCGCGACGGCCCGCTCCCGCCCGAGCGGGCCGCGTGGATCGGCGCCCAGGTCGCCGACGGGCTGGCGGCGGCGCACGCGCGCGGCACCGTGCACCGCGACGTCAAGCCCGGGAACATCCTGGTGACCGACGACGACCTCGCCAAGATCTCCGACTTCGGCATCGCCCGCACCCACGGCGACGCCACCCTGACCCAGTCCGGGATGGTGACCGGCACCCCGGCGTACTTCTCCCCGGAGCAGGCTCGCGGCGAGGAGGCCTCGCCGGCCTCCGACGTGTGGGCGCTGGGCGCGACGCTGTACGCCGCGGTCGAGGGGCACGGGCCGTACCCCGACCAGCCCAACGCGTTGGCGCTGCTGAGCAGGATCGCCGCGGAGCCGCCGACGGCGCCGGAGCGTGCCGGCGTGCTGGCCGAGCCGATCGGCCGGATGCTGGACCCCGACCCGAGGTCGCGCTGGGCGATGGCCGACGCCTCGCACGCGCTGCACCGGATCCACGACCGGAACGCCGAGGCCGGGACCCGCGAGGAGGTCCCGCTGGCGTCCGGCCCGGCGACCACGGCGCTGCCGGTCACGACCGCGGCGCCGGAGCCGGCGGCCGGGGCGACCACCACCGCCGAGCGCCCCGTTGCCGGCACCGCCGGGCGACGCGGTCGCCGCCGGGCGGTGCTCGCCGCGCTGGCCCTGCTGGCGCTCGTCGCCGCCGTCGGGCTGCTGTGGTGGACCTCCACCACCGACGAGCCCTCGACCAGTGCCGGACCGTCGCCGACCGAGCGCAGCTCGCCGACGCCCAGCGGCACGCCGGACGCGAGCAGGACGCCCTCGCAGACCCCGACGACGTCGGCGCCGCCCTCGGAGACCGCGAGCAACGCCGGCCAGACGTCCGGCGGCGCGAAGCAGTTCGTCACCGGCTACTACGGCGTGCTCCCCGACGACACCAAGAGCGGGTGGGCGATGCTCTCCAGCGGCTTCCAGCAGGACATCGGGAGCTACGGGAAGTACCGCGGGTTCTGGAACTCCATCGACTCCGTCGAGGTCACCGGGACCAGCTCGGCCGGCCCGGACGCGGTCGACGCGTTCCTCACCTACACCCGTCAGGACGGCAGCACCGCCAGCGAGGTCCGGCGCATCTTCCTCGAGCAGACCGGCGACGGGTACCTGATCACGGGCGACCAGATCGTGCGCTGACCAGCCCACCGGGCTGCCGTGGGACAGGTCAGGCGGAAGGTCGCACCGACCGGGCGACCTCGAGCACGAACCGGTCCCACGGGCGGCGCGGGTCCCGCCCGGTGAGCTGGACCAGCCGCCGGAGGCGGTGCCGCATCGTCTGGGGGTGTACGCCGAGCAGCTCGCCGGCCGCGGTCGCCGAGCCGGTCGCGAGGAAGGCGTCGAGCCCCTCCAGCAGGTGCGGCTGGGTCGCCACGCCTCCGAGCGCGAGCGCAGCGAGGCGGGCGGGGTCGGCGTCCCGGTGCGCCGCGAGCAGGGCCACCACCTGGGCGTCGGTCTCGTCGAGGACGTCGCGGTGCGCGAACGCGCGCCCGGGCGCGGTCGTCGCCGCCAGCTCCGCCAGCCGGTGCGCGCGCGGCACGTCCCCGGCGTCCGCGGCCACCACCACGCAGCCCCTCCGGGTCGTGTGCCTGAGAACGCGCTCTGGCGCGTTCTCAGGCACACGACCCGGATCGACGAAGACCGCGACCGTCGTCCCGTCCCGCTCCCGGGCGAGCACCGCGTCCGCGGGGGCGGGCCCGGTCGTGACGAGCACGCACGGCGTGGCGGGCAGGGTGACGCCCAGCTCGCGGCAGCGGTCCTGCAGCGCGGTCCGGGTCGCCTGGCGCCCGGTGAGCAGGTCGTCGAGGAGGTCGGCGAGGGCGCGCTCCCGGTCGCCGCTGAGCCGTTCGCTGGCCGCCGAGTGGCCGGCGTACAACGCCTCGGACAGCGTGTCGATGCTGGCCATCCACAGCCGCGCCAGCGCGAGCGCGTCCTCGACCGTGAGCCGGTCGCCGCCGACGTCGGCCACCAGGTCGGTGATCCGGGTCCCGGCGACGCGGTAGGCGCGCAGGATCACCGGCAGCGGACGCCCGTCGAGGGCCCGCGCCGCGCCGATGCCGCGGAAGCGCTGCACGTCGGCCGGCTCCAGCTCGCCGCCCTCGACCCACAGCTGCAGGATCCGGGAGGTGGCCCAGGCGGCGATCGCGGAGACCTCCTCGACCTGGGCGGCCGACAGGGTGCGGTACGCCGGGATCTGCTCGCGGATCGTCGCCACCACGTCGGGCACCACCCGGTCCAGGTCGTCGCGGATCGCCCGCTCCACCCGCTGCCGCTCGCTCACGGCGTTCATTGTCACCCACTGACAACGCACCTGCTCGCCCGGTGCGCGAATCCATTGACCCCTCATCGGCGGCGTCCGGAGGATGTCGCCCATGGACACCCGTGTGGACACCGATGTCATCGTCGTCGGCGCCGGCCTGGCCGGCCTGACCGCCGCCGCCGAGGTCGCCGACGCCGGCCGCCGGGTGGTCCTCGTGGACCAGGAGGGCGAGCAGTCCCTCGGTGGCCAGGCCTTCTGGAGCCTGGGCGGGCTGTTCCTCGTGGACAGCCCCGAGCAGCGCCGGATGGGGATCAAGGACTCCCACGAGCTCGCGCTGCAGGACTGGATGGGCAGCGCGCAGTTCGACCGCACGGAGGACCACTGGCCCCGGCAGTGGGCCGAGGCGTACGTCGACTTCGCGGCCGGCGAGAAGCGCTCGTGGCTGCGCGGGATGGGCCACCGGGTGTTCCCGGTGGTCGGCTGGGCCGAGCGCGGCGACGGGCGGGCCGAGGGGCACGGCAACTCGGTGCCGCGCTTCCACCTCACCTGGGGCACCGGTCCGGGCGTGGTCGCGCCGTTCGAGCGCCGGGTGCGGGAGCACGTGGACGGCGGCCGGATCCGGTTCGCGTTCCGGCACCGGGTCGACGGGCTGGTGCTCGAGGGCGGTGCCGTCGTCGGCGTCCGCGGCGCGACCCTGGAGCCGACCGGGGTCGAGCGGGGCCGTCCGAGCAGCCGGGTCGAGACCGGCGAGTTCGAGCTCCGCGGGCAGGCCGTGATCGTCACCTCGGGCGGCATCGGCGGCAACCACGACCTGGTCCGCAAGTCCTGGCCGGCCCGGCTCGGCACCCCGCCGTCGACCATGGTCAGCGGCGTCCCCGCCCACGTGGACGGGCGGATGCTCGGCATCACCGAGGCCGCCGGCGCGCGGGTCATCAACCCCGACCGGATGTGGCACTACGTCGAGGGGCTGCGCAACTGGGACCCGATCTGGGAGAACCACGGCATCCGGATCCTCCCCGGCCCCTCGTCGCTGTGGCTGGACGCGACCGGCAAGCGGCTGCCCGCGCCGTACTTCCCGGGCTTCGACACCCTCGGCACGCTGCGGCACCTGCGCACCACCGGCCACGACTACTCGTGGTTCGTGCTGACCCAGAAGATCATCGAGAAGGAGTTCGCGCTCTCGGGCTCGGAGCAGAACCCCGACCTCACCGGCAAGGACGTGAAGCTGCTGCTCTCCCGGGTCAAGGCGGGCGCGCCCGGCCCGGTGGAGGCGTTCAAGCAGCACGGCGAGGACTTCGTGGTGGCCTCGACCCTCACCGAGCTCGTCGCCGGGATGAACCGCGTCGGCGAGCCCGGCCTGATCGACGAGGGCTCGCTGCGGCGGCTGATCGAGCAGCGGGACCGGCAGATGGACAACGCCTACGCCAAGGACGCCCAGGTGACCGCGATCCGCGGGGCCCGCCGCTACCGCGGTGACCGGCTGATCCGGGTGGCCACCCCGCACAAGCTGCTCGACCCCGAGGCCGGCCCGCTGATCGCCGTACGCCTCAACATCCTCACCCGCAAGACCCTCGGCGGCCTCGAGACCGACCTCTCCGGCCGCTGCCTGACCTCCTCCGGCGAGCCCCTGCCCGGGCTCTACGCCGCCGGCGAGGTCAACGGCTTCGGTGGCGGCGGCATGCACGGCTACAACGCCCTCGAGGGCACCTTCCTCGGCGGCTGCCTGTTCTCGGGTCGTACGGCGGGCCGGGCCGCGGCCGCCGCCTGCGGGTAGGCGCCCGCTGCTTGTAACGCGCAGTTATCGGCTCTGGGGCGCCCTCAGAACGGGTGACCAGACCCGATAACCCCGCGTTACAAGCGGGCGGCCCTCACGCATGCGCGAGGTTCAGCCCGACCACGCCGACCACGATCATCGCCAGCGAGAGCGCCTTGAACCAGCCGAGCGACTCGCCGAGGAAGGCGATGCCGATCACGGCCACCAGGGCGGTGCCGACGCCGGACCACACGGCGTACGCGACCGAGACCGGCATCGACTTGACCACGACCGCGAGCATCCAGATGGAGACGCCGTAGCCCCCGAGCACCAGGGCGCTCCACGTCGGATTCGTGAAGCCCGCCGCGCGGGGGAGCAGGGCCGTGGAGGCCACCTCGATCCCGATCGCTGCCATCAGCAGCACCACTGCGCCGTACATCTCGAACACGTCCTTCGGATATCGGTGGTCGAGCTTGTCGAGACCACCTGTAGCACTCGCTACATCTAGATCAATGTAGCACTCGCTACGCTTATTCCGTGAGCCGCCGAGACGACCTGCTGGACCAGGTCACCGACCACGTGCTCGAGCACGGCCTGATCGGCCTGACCCTGCGTCCGGTGGCCGCCGCGATCGGCACCAGCGACCGGATGCTGATCTACCACTTCGACAACCGGGACGCGCTCGTCTCCGACGTGGTCGCCCGGGCCACCGAGCGCGCGATCGCGGTCATCGAGAAGCTGCCGGCGGCCCCGGGCGTGCGGTCGGCGGTCAACCGGCTCTGGGCGACCTACCTCACCGAGCCGCTCAACAGCTGTCTGGACATCTACCTCCAGGCCGCCGCGACCGGGCTGATCGGGCACGAGCCCTACCTCAGCGACGCGCGGGCCAGCAACGAGCGGTGGGGGAGCGCGCTGGGCGACTACTTCGTGCGCAGCGGTGCCCCACCGCGCCGGGTGGCCCGGATCGTGACGCTGGTCGACTCGGCGCTCTTCGGCTTCCACCTCGACCTCACCACCGACCGGCCCGAGGAGCTGGCCCGCGGGGTCGACGACCTCGCCCGGGCGGCCCAGACCATCGCCGACGCCGCGTGACCTCGGCGCGGCCCGCCAGTTGATGGCTGGCATGAAGCGGCTGCGCGTCCTCGTCCCGACCCTGGCCCTGCTCGGCGGCGCCCTGGTCGCCACCTCCGCCGGGACCGCGACCGCATCCCCGGCGCCGGAGCACGCCGGTACGGCGGCCCGCAGCCTGCCGCGCGTCACGGAGTACGTCGCCCTCGGCGACTCGTGGTCGGCCGACGTGGTGTTCGCCAACACCGACGGTGCGCCCGACACGACGTACGCGCCGATCGACTGCGCCCAGTCGCACCGCAACTACCCCAAGCTCGTGGCGGCGAGTCTGGGCGTGCCGCGCTTCCGGGACGCCACCTGCGGCTCGGCGACGACCGACGACTTCACCCACCCCCAGGACCTGCCGGCCGGCGGGCAGAACCCGCCCCAGTTCGACCGGCTCACCGCGCGCACCCGGCTGGTGACCGTCGGCATCGGCGGCAACGACGCCGGCATCGCCTCGGCCGGCATGGACTGCCTCAACGCGCTCCCGGTGGCGAGCCCGGTCCCGCCCGGCAGCACCCCGGGCCTGCCCGACAACCCGGTGCCGATCATCGGGTCGGACCTGCCGCTCGGCGGCTGCAAGGCCAAGTACACCGCCGGCGGCCACGACCGGCTCTCCGAGCGGATCCAGGCCTCCGAGCCGAAGCTGGTCGCGGCGTTCCGCGCGATCCACGAGATCTCGCCCGACGCGCGCATCCTCGCGGTCGACTACCTCTCGCTCGTCCCCGACCACGGCTGCTACCCGACCGTGCCGGCCACCGACGAGGACATGGCCTACATCCACGACAAGTTCCTCGAGCTCAACGCGATGGTGAAGCGGGCCGCCGCGGAGGGTGGCGCGGAGTTCGTGAACACCTATGACCCGACCCTGGGACACGACTTCTGCCAGCTGCCCACGGTGCGGTACGGCGAGATCTACGGGCCGTCCGCGAACGACCCGGCCGTCGGGGTCCCGGCGCACCCGAACGCGGCGGGCGCCCGCGCCCAGGCCGCGGTGGTGCTGCGCTACCTGCGCAGCCACTGAGCCAGCCGGTGGGTCGTGTGCCCCAGCACGCGCCATGGCGCGTTCTCAGGCACACGACCCGTCCGGGCCGGGTCAGCCCGCCGACGGGGTGGGCTCTGTGGGCAGCGTGGGTGCGGGTGTGGTCGGGGTCGCCGGCGTGGGCGCCGGGCTGGTGGAGTCGGACGGCGACTCGGTGGTCCCGTCGGTCGGCTCGGTCAGGAGTGACGCCCGGTCCGAGGGCGACGCCGTGTCCGTGGGTGAGGCCGGGTCCGAGGACTCGTCCGACGGGGATGTCGTGTCGTCGGACGGGGACGGGTCGTCGTCCGGCGTCGTGCCGCCGTTCGAACCGCCGCCGAAGTGGGTGATCGTCGTGCCGCCTCCTCCGTCGGTGCCGCCGGTGATCGACGAGACTGTCTCGCCGGCGACGAGCTCGAACGTGGTGATGGCGAGGAGGGCGGCCGCGAACAGCCCGGCGGCGCCCAGCGAGATCCGCTTCCACGGCAGCCCCGCGAAGCGCTCCCGCCAGCCGGGGCCGTGCGGTTCGTGCGGCTCGTGCGGCTCGTGCGGCTCGTCCGCGAGGGTCCCGACCTTGCGCCGGGGCGTGATCGGCACCTGGGCCAGGTGCGCGCGGCTGCGGGCGAGGCCCTGTCCGTAGAGCGCACCGCCGACCGTCACGACCACGCTGCCGAGCGCGGCACCGATGATGGTGCCGGCCGCGCCGAGGGTCGAGAGCAGCACGGCGGAGGACACCGCCGCGAGGGCGCCCGCGATCGTCTTGAGCCAGTCGATCCCGAGCTTCTGGCCGGTGTCCTCGGTCATCTCCGTCCAGTATGCAGAGAGGCCGGGGACCTGTAGCCGGTGAGTCGTGTGCCCCAGAACGCGCCATGGCGCGTTCTCAGGCACACGACCCGTCCGGGGTCAGGACGAAGGTCAGTCACCCAGCGTGGCGACCATGACCGCCTTGATCGTGTGCACCCGGTTCTCGGCCTGGTCGAACACGATGGAGGCGGGCCCCTCGAACACCTCGTCGGTGACCTCGAGCGCCTCGAGCCCCGCCTTCTCGAAGATCTGCTCGCCGACCTCCGTGTGCCGGTCGTGGAAGGCCGGCAGGCAGTGCATGAACTTCACGGCCGGGTTCCCGGTCAGGGCCAGCAGCTCGGCGTTGACCTGGTAGGGCAGGAGCAGCTCGATCCGCTGGTCCCAGGTCTCCGCCGGCTCACCCATCGAGACCCACACGTCGGTGTAGACGAAGTCGACGTCCTTCACGCCCTTGGCCACGTCCTCGGTCTGCACCAGCCGCGCTCCGGTGCTGTGCGCGATCGCGGCCGCCTGCTTGACGATGTCGTCGGAGGGCCACAGCGCGTGGGGCGCGACGATCCGCACGTCCATCCCCATCATCGCGCCGGTGACCAGCAGCGAGTTGCCGACGTTGTTGCGGGCGTCGCCGAGGTAGGCGAACGAGATCTCGCCGTCGGGCTTCGAGGCGTGCTCGCGCATGGTGAGCATGTCGCAGAGCGTCTGGGTGGGGTGCCACTCGTCGGTGAGGCCGTTCCACACCGGGACCCCGGCGTACGCCGCCAGCGTCTCGACGTTCGCCTGGCCCGAGCCGCGGTACTCGATCGCGTCGTACATCCGCCCCAGCACCCGCGCGGTGTCCTTCATCGACTCCTTGTGGCCGATGTGCGCGCCGGAGGGGTCGAGGTAGGTGACGTGCGCGCCCTGGTCGAACGCCGCCACCTCGAAGGCGCACCGGGTGCGGGTCGAGGCCTTCTCGAAGATCAGCGCGACGGTCTTGCCGGTCAGCCGCGGCCGCTCGGAGCCGGTGTACTTCGCGCGCTTGAGCTCCTCGGCCAGGCCCAGCAGGAAGGTCCACTCCTGCGGGGTGAAGTCGAGCTCCTTGACGAAGCTGCGGTTGCGCAGGTTGAAGGCCATCTCAGATCCCCTCGCGCTCGATCGGGCAGGTCATGCAGCGGGGGCCGCCGCGGCCCCGGCCGAGCTCGTTGCCCTGGATGGTGATCACCTCGACGCCGTTCTTGCGCAGGTGGGTGTTGGTGGTGACGTTGCGCTCGTAGGCGACGACGACGCCCGGCCGCACGGTCAGCACGTTGCAGCCGTCGTCCCACTGCTCGCGCTCGGCCGACTTCACGTCCTGGGTGGGGGTGAGCACCCGGATCGAGTCCAGGCCGAGCGCGGCCGCGATCGCGTCGTGCATCTGCTCGGCGTCGTGGGCGGTGACCTTGAGCTCCTTCTCGGTGTCGCCCGGCTCGACCGTGTACGACGGCAGGAACCCGAGGCCGGCGTACTTGGTGAAGGTCTCGCCGTCGACCATCGTCATCACCGTGTCGAGGTGCATGAACGCCCGCCGCTGCGGCAGCGCGAGCGCGACGATCCGGGTCGCGGCGTTGCGGGCGAAGAGGCTCTTCGCGAGCCGCTCGACCCCCTGCGGGGTGGTCCGCTCGCTCATCCCGATCAGCACGACCCCGCGGCCGAGCACCAGCATGTCGCCGCCCTCGGCGGTGGCCGGACCGCTGGCCGACCCGGGGGTCCACACGTCGAAGACCTCGCCCTCGAACAGCGGGTGCCACTGGTAGATCGCCTCGTAGTGGATGGTCTCCCGCATCCGGGCCTTCATCCGCATCGAGTTGATCGCGACCCCGCCGTAGATCCAGGCCGAGGTGTCCCGGGTGAAGAGGTGGTTGGGCAGCGGCGGCAGGAACAGGTCGTCGAGGTCGAGGGCCTGCACGACCACCGAGCGCGGCTCCTCGACGTGCTCCAGCAGCTCGCGCTTGGTCATCCCGCCGATCAGGTGGCGCACCAGCGTCTCGTCGTCGAACCCCGCGAAGGTGTTGTGCAGCGCGTCGGTGGCCATCGGGCCGTAGAGGCGCTCGTCGAAGGCGCGGTCCAGGATGTGCCGCCGGGCCTCGGGGATCGCGACGGTCTCGCGCAGCAGCTGGTCGAGCAGGTGCACCTTGACGCCGGCGTCGCGCAGGGTCTCGGCGAAGCCGTCGTGCTCCTGCTTGGCGCGCTTGACCCAGAGCACGTCGTCGAAGAGGAAGGCGTCCTTGTTGGTGGGGGTGAGCCGCTTCAGCTCGAGGTCGGGGCGGTGCAGGATGGCCTGCCGCAGGCGGCCGACCTCGGAGTCCACGTGGAGGGTCATGCCCCACTGTCCCTCCGCGGGACCGCCGTCCTTGAGGGCCCAAAGTCATCCCGGGTGGAGACCTTGGCCCGAGGCGGGCCCGGTCGTGCCGCTGGTGTCCTGATCGTGCGGACCCCCGTCCGCCCCGGGAGAGGAACCACCATGGCGACCCAGGAGCAGGCCAAGCCGGCACCGGACCACAGGCAGCACCGATTCACCTTCCCCAGCGCGTTCACCGTGCTCTTCGTCATCACGGTACTGGTCTGGCTGCTCGCGTTCATCGTCCCCACCGGCTCCTACAAGGTGAGCGACAAGACCGGCGGTCCGATCCCGGGCAGCTACCACCACGTCGACTCCGGGCTCTCCTTCACCGACCGGCTGATGGAGCTGTTCCTGTCGCCGGTCAACGGGCTGTACGGCGTGAAGTCCGCGGCCAGCGGCTTCATCGGCCCCTACGAGTCCGGCGAGCTCTTCGGGGCCGCGGGCGTGTTCTTCTTCGTGATCGCCATCGGCATCTTCATCACGATGTCGATGAGCACCGGTGCGATCGACAACGGCATCGCCCACGTCGCGCACCGCTACAGCACGCGCGGCTCGGCCCTCATCGTCATGCTGATGGTGCTGTTCTCCATCGGCGGCACCACCGAGGGCATGGCCGAGGAGACGCTCGGCTTCTACGCCCTGGTCGTGCCGCTGATGCTGAGCCTGGGCTACGACCGGTTGGTGGCGGCCGGGACGATCCTGATCGGCGCGGGGATCGGCGTACTGGCCTCGACGGTCAACCCGTTCGCCACCGGGGTCGCCTCCGACGCGGCCGGCATCTCGATCGGCGACGGGATCGGCTACCGCTTCCTGATGTACCTCGTGCTGGTGCCGGTCGGCGTCTGGTTCGTGCTGCGCTACGCGAAGAAGGTGAAGGCCGACCCCGCCCGGTCCATGACCGGACCGCAGACCGGCGACGAGGAGATGGCCACCCGCGGGGTCGGGGAGCCCCCGGCGCTGACCGTCAAGCAGAAGGCCGTGCTGGCGGTCGTGGCGTTCACGTTCGCCTTCATGATCTTCACCATCGTGCCCTGGGCGCAGGTCATCAACGGTCCCGACGCCGAGAGCTACACCTGGCAGTTCGACTGGTACTTCCCCGAGCTCGCCGCGCTGTTCCTCGTGATGTCACTGGTGGTCGGCCTGATCGGGGGGATGGGCGAGAAGAAGCTCACCGACACCCTGGTGCGGGGCGCGGGCGACTTCATCGGCGTCGGCCTGATCATCGTGCTCGCCCGCGGCATCACCGTGATCATGAACAACGCGCTGATCACCGACACGGTGCTGAACTCGATGGAGGACGCGGTCAGCAACACCTCGGCCGGGGTGTTCGGCGCGTTGATGTTCCTGCTCAACCTGCCGCTGGCGTTCCTGGTGCCGTCCACCTCGGGGCACGCGGCGCTGGCGATGCCGATCCTGGCGCCGCTCGCGGACTTCGCCGGCGTGTCCCGCGCGATGGTGGTGACGGCGTACCAGTCCGCCTCCGGCGTCATCAACCTCGTCACGCCGACCTCGGCGGTGGTCATGGGTGGCCTGGCGCTGGCCAAGGTCCGCTACGACCAGTACCTCCGGTTCATCTGGCCGCTGCTGCTGATCCTGCTGGTCGCCTGCACGGCGTTCTCCGCGGTGGGCGCGGCGCTGTCGTAGGTTCCCCCGTATGCACCGTTCCCGCATCGGCCTCGTCCTGATCGACCACCCCGAGAGCGACTGGGAGAAGGCGCTGGCCTTCTGGGCCGGCGTCCAGGGCGTGGAGCCGACCACGGAGGAGCCCGGCGACACCGCGTCGATGTACCGCGGGCTCGGGCGGATCGCCGGGATCGGGCTGGAGTCGCAGCGCACCGGCGAGGGCACGCCGGCGCGGGTCCACCTCGACATCGAGAGCGACGACGTCGCCGCGGAGGTACGCCGGGTGGTGGCGCTGGGCGCGACGGTGCTGGAGGCGCACGAGACCTACACGATCCTGCGGGACCCGGGCGGGCTGGTCTTCTGCGTGGTGCCGATCCAGACCGGGGACGACTTCGAGCGGCACGCGCTCACCTGGGAGTGAGCGCCGGCCACTGCGGGGAGTCCGCGCCCCACGGTGAACCCACCGAGGACCAGTCGGCCGGGCCGCCCTCGAGCTCGAAGGCCGGTGGTGCGCAGCGGACGAGTCCGCTCGGAGTCGTGCGCGTGAAGAGCAGGTCGTCGACCTCGGGCAGGGCCCGGGCGACGGGTCGGGGTGGTCCAGCAGCCAGGAGCCGGTGCGAGCGAGATGCGCGTGGACGTGGATCGAGGCGCCGTCCTCCAGCTGGCGGGCGACGGCGGTGAGGATCCCCGCTGCGAGGAGGTATCCGGTCGCGTGGTCGAGCGCCTGGGCCGGCAGCGCGCCGGGGGTGCCGCCGTCGGGCGACTCGGCGAGCGCGATGCCGGTGGCGGCCTGGACGATGCTGTCGAAGCCGCGATGGTCGCCCCAGGGTCCGACGCCGCCCCACGCGTCGAGCGAGGCGACGACCAGCCCCGGTCGACGCTCCGCCAGGTTCTCCGGCGACAGGCCGAGCCGGTCGAGCGCCCGGGGCCGGTAGCCGGTGACGACGACGTCGGCCGTCGCGAGCAGGGCGTCGAACGTCTCCCGCTGCGTGCCGAGGTCCAGCAGCGCCGATCGCTTGCCCATGCCGGTGTCGAGGTACTGCTCCGCGATCTCCGGGAGGCGGGGCGTGTCGAGTCGGAGCACGTCCGCGCCGAGGTGGGCGAGGGTCCGCGTGGCCACCGGGCCGGCGATGACCCGGGTCAGGTCGAGCACCCTCAGGCCGGCGGCCGGTCGCAGCGGAGTCGACGGTGGCGCGCCCAGTCGTCGGGGCGGCGCTTCCCCGACCGTCTCCCACGAGACCAGCGGGAGTCGTTCCACCGCGGCGCTCTGCGGGTGCCGCACCCACTCCTCGTACGAGCGGACGGCGACGCAGATGCCTCCCGCGGTCGTGACCGCCTCCTCGGCCTCGACCGCGCGACGCTGGGCGAGGGCGGCCGCGAGATCGGGTGCGCCGGCGGAGTCGCGCAGGTCCAGGGCCGCGAGCAGCCGGGCGGTGGTGGGGGTAGTTGGCGTGCGTGCGGACCCAGCCGTCGGCGGTCCGCCAGAAGCCCGACAGCTCCGCGAATCCCTCGATCGGGCGGCCGTCGATCCGGAGCAGGCGGTCGCTGCGGAACGCCGCGCTCACGCGCCGCCCGTCGACCCGGACCTGCGGCGGCGGACCGCCACGGGCCCGGGACAGGAGGCCGCCGCGGCGTCGCCGCGGAGGCCACCGCGTCGACCGCCAGCTCGCTCGCCGCGAGGCGCGACGGCAGCACGTCGCGGTCGTGGGCCACCTGCACCGACGGCAGTGGTTGGCCGGTGAGCCGCGTGTACTCCTGGAGCAGACGATTCACGGCTCCGAACGTACGACGCCGTCGGGGCCACCGGGTCCGGGCCCGGCAGGGCGCATCATGGACCGCGTGAGCGTGGACAGGCCGAGTGGAGCGACGGTGAGCTGTACCTGCGCGGGGTCGCGACCCTGCTCGCCTCGTGGGAGGAGTACGCCCGCGGGGCAGCCGGCGCGTTGGTGACGCGCCTGCCGGGCGTCGCCGCTGCCGTCTTCCCGGAAGGGCCGGAGCGCGTTTCTTCAACAACGCGCTGCTCGAGCGCGACCTCGACGCCGCCGGGCGTGCCGAGGCCCTGGACGCGATGGAGGCCGCCTACCCGACGGCCGACGTCGCGCGGTTCGCCGCCTGGGCGCACGAGAGCGACGGGCCCTGTGTGCCGACCTCGAGCGGCGCGGCTACAGGTCGACGAGTCGACGCGCGCGATGGGCATGAGCCTCGACGACATCCGTCTGCCCCGGCCGGAGGCCGAGCTCGGGCCGGCCGACTGGTCCGAGTACCTGCGCATCCTCGGGGTGCCGCCGGGCCTCCTGGGCGGCGTCCGCCAGGAGGCCTTCCACGTCCTGGTGGCGCGCCTCGACGGGGAGGACGTCGCCACGGCGATGGCGTTCGACCGCGACGGGGACTGCGGGATCTACAACGTCACCACGCTGGAGCACGCCCGGCGGCGCGGACTCGGCACCGCGCTGACCGCGCTCCACCTCGCACTACGCGCTGGCCCGGGGATGCCGGACGGCGAGCCTGCAGTCCACGCCGGTGGCGGAGCGGGTGTACGCCGCCGTCGGCTTCCGCGACCTCGGCCGGTTCCTCGAGTACGCGCCCCAGCGCTGCGAGCAGGCTTTGGTGATGCCGATCCGCGTCTGCCTCGTGGCGTCGGGAGGCCACCAGTGGGCGACGGCGCCGTACACCCCGGGACAGGACGACGCCGGGTTCTCGAGGCGCTGCCTGCGCTGCGGCCACGAGAACCACGAGGAGACGTGGTCGCGCCCGCTGCTCCCCGGCTTCAGGCCGGCCGCGCACAGCCGGCCGGTCGCTTCGCACAGCCGGCCGATCGTCGGCCGTCAGTCGCCGGGGTGCGGCCCTCCGAGCCGCCCCTCACGAGCCATGTTCAGGCGCTCCTCGCCGTCGCGGACCGTGTCGGCGTCGCGCTGTGCGGACCGCTGGTAGCGACGCATCGCCCAGCGGTCGAGCAACCGGCTCAGGCCGGTGATGAGCTTGCGCACGGTGGACCCCCTCTCGGCGGCCCGGCGCGGGCCGACGTGTGCCCACATCGTGCACCTCAGCCCGGGCTGATCGCCAGCGCCACCGCGAGCAGGGCGGCCACGGCACGATCGCGATCGTGATCCACAGGCCGAGCGAGAACGACGGCAGCGGTGCGCGCTCGCGCATCGCCTGCTCGACCCTCGCCCAGCGCACGTAGGCCAGCGCGGTCATCGAGCCGCCGAACAGCACCAGCGCGACCACGATCGTCGTACGCAGCGGAGCCGAGCTCGGGACGCTCGGTAGGCGAGCGCGGTCATCACGCCGCCGAAGAGTACGAGCCCGACGACGATCGTGGTCCGGAGCGGGGCCGAGCTGGGCACCTTCAGCGAGTCCAAGGCGACCGCGCCGGCGAGGATGGCGAGCGAGGTGCGGACCCAGGCCAGGAAGGTGCGCTCGTTGGCGAGGCTGAACCGCGGGTCGGGCTCCTCGCCCGCGTCGTACACCCAGTGGGGGCGGCGCTCGGTCATGGCCTCATCGTGCCGTACGCCGCGACCGACGGGCTTCGCCACGGGGTCCGATTCAGCAGTGCCGTGCGAACTGCAGGACCGTGTCGTTCGTCAGCGACCCGGAGGACCCGTCGGCCTCCCAGTCGATGGTGAGGTCCGTCAGCTCCGCGGGCAGCTGGCGGGCGTCGGGCCGGATCCGGAACACCACGGAGTACTTCGTCCCCGCCGACAGCTGCGCGCCGTCCGCGTCCGTGCGGCCGGCCCAGTCCATCTTGCGCAGGAACTCGTCGCCCTTGGACCAGGGCACGAAGGCGCCGGAGGCGTGTTCGGCCTCGGCGACCCAGGCGCCGACGATGTGCACCCCGTTCGCCTGGGCCGGTGCCACGCGGACCAGCCGCGCGTCCGCGTCCGCGGTGAGCCGGACGCCGGTCCACAGGAAGTCCCCCTCCGACCGCCGGTAGGGCACACAGCTGGTCCACTGGCCGCCGTCGTCGCGCATCCGTACGGCGGGCGCCGCGGACGACGCCTGGCCGGACGGCTCCGCGCTGGACGGCTCCGGCGTGTGGGCGGCGGACGGCTCGTCGCCGTCGGCCGAGCTGCAGGCGCCCAGCCCGAGCAGCGAGAGGGTGAGTGCGATGGCCGAGATCCCCGTCTTCATGGGCCCTTCCTGCCCTCCGGTGAGGGGCGCCAAACTCGGGCCGTAGGGTCGGGCCATGGGTCACGAGTTCGACAGCCACATCGAGGTCACCGGGCAGGGCGAGGGCTCCTTCGCGGCCGACCTGTCACCCGGCTGGGTGGTCGGCGGCGGTGTCAACGGCGGCTACCTGCTCGCCGTCGTCGGGAACGCGCTGCGGGCCAGCCTGCCCGGGAAGCCCGACCCGATCGCGGTCAGCGCCTACTACCTCTCGGCGTCGGTGCCCGGCCCGGCGACGGTGAGTGTCGACGTACGACGCGACGGCGGCAGCATCGCCACCGCGGCCGCGGACCTGCGGCAGGGGGAGGACGCCCGGATCACCGCCCTCGCGACGTACGGCGACCTCGGCGCGCTCGGCGACGACGTGCGGACCACGGCCGAGGAGCCGCCGATGCCGCCCCCGGAGAAGTGCGTGCCGAACACGATGGCGCCGCCGGAGGTGCTCGCCGCGGCGCCGCTGCTGGAGCGCTTCGACATGCGCTTCCACCCCGACCACGTCGGCTGGGCGGTCGGCGAGCCGAGCGGGAACGGCGTGCTGAGCGCGTGGTTCCGCCTCGCCGACGGCCGCGAGCCGGACCCGATCTCGCTGCTGATGGTCGTGGACGCGCTGCCGCCGGTCACCTTCGACCTGGGCATGCCCGGCTGGGCGCCCACCCTCGAGCTGACCGCGCACGTGCGGGCGCGCCCGGCGCCGGGCTGGCTCAAGGTCCGCCACGCCACCCGCAACATGGCGGGCGGCATGTTCGAGGAGGACTGCGAGGTGTGGGACTCCACCGGGCGCCTGGTCGCCCAGAGCCGGCAGCTCGCCCGCCAGCCCCGCTGACGCAACGAGGCCCGGACCGTGATGGTCCGGGCCTCGCGGTGCGATCAGTGCGTCGGCGGCGGGGGCGGCGGCGGGTCCTCCGGCGGCGGGGGCGGCGGGTCGTCGGAGGGCGGCGGGGGCGTGCTGCCACCTCCACCCGAGGACGGCGGCGCCTTGACCGTGAGCTTCATGGTGGGCGTGTGGGCGCCGAGGTTGCCGCGGCCCGGCGCGACCTCGATCCGCCAGTAGCTGACCCCGACGGACTTCGCGGGCGCGGAGATGCGGAAACGTCCGTCCTTGCCCGAGACGATGCCCTTCACGGTCGTCCACTTCTTGTGCACGAAGCGCTGCAGGCGGACCTTCGCCGCGCGGCCCGGAAGCACGCGACCGGCGGTGACGAACGGATGGCCCTTGGTCACCGTCGGGTCCGCGATGGAGGCGTTGAGCTTCGACCGCACCCGGATCTGCAGCACGTTGGAGGTGCTGGCCTCCCACGCGGTGTTGCCGGCGTACGACGCGCGGTACGAGACCCCGCGGGCGGGATGGAGCAGGACTCGCTCGTTGCCGCCCTTGCCGAGCTTGCGGTTGGCGTACTTCGACCACTTCTTCGCAGAGAAGGCTTTCGAGTCGATCCGCAGGATGCCGGACCTGGGTTCGCTGCCCACCTTGCTGCGCAGGTGGGCGGTGAAGCCGACCCGCTCGCCGTAGGTGATCGTCACCTGCTTGACCATCTCGCCACCCGTGGTCAGGTAGGTGTTGGTGCCGTAGCCCTCGAAGTTGAAGATCCGGTTCCCGGCGGAGGTCTCGACGCTCAGGGCGTCGACGAAGAACGCGTTCCCGTCGCAGCCGTAGGCGAAGCCGACCCAGGCACCCCCGCCGTCGCCGCCGTGCGCGTTGACGAAGTCGGCCACGGTCGCGTTGTCGGCGTCCTGGTCGGCGACGCCGTCGGCGTTGAAGTGTCGCCACTGGTAGGTCGCGGTCGCGTCGACGGTCACGGCGTGCCACCCGCTCGACGAGTCCGCGCCCAGCGCGGAGCGACCTCGCCACACCCCGGTGTCACCGGGGGCGGAGTAGTTGACGAGCACCTGTCCGGACGCCTGCGTGGCCCGGGAGAAGACCCAGATCTGCGCCTGCGACAGCGTGGACGGACTGTCGACGTGCACGGTGGGGCCGATGCCGTAGCCGGTGCCGCTCGGGGTCCAGCCGACCGAATGGGTCCCGAGGGGTGGCGTTGCGCGGCCCCTGCGCGATCCCGAACTTCGGAGCCGTGCCGGGCTGGGCGCCGGGGTCGAGACACCCCTGGCTGGCGATCCGCACGCCGCTGGCGCCGAAGTGGTCGCCGTCGACCCGCGTGGTCGAGGCAGCCACGGCGGATGCCGAGGAGAGCAGGATCGCGGCGGCGCTCACCGCGCCGAGAAGAGTCTTGCGCATGCAGACCTCACCGAGAGTTGGATGGTTCCCCCGAGCCAACCGTCAAGGGTGGCGTCAAGTTATCACCGGGCTGGGACAGGCTCCGGGGACTCGGCTGGACCGCCGGCATCGGGGTCGTGCCGTGCCGGTCCCTGCTCGAGCCACCACCGCGCGCCGCGTCCCGGCCAGTCCGACTCCTCCTTGGCCAGCTCGGCCAGTTGGGGAGCCCCGGCCATCCCGAGTGCGAACATCGTGGCCTGTCGCTCGAGCGGCTTGGTCGCCTCGTCGAGCTGGGTCAACAGGACCTGGGCCTCGTCGGGTCGCAGAGGGACGTCCAGAAGGCCTACGTTGACGAGCGCCCGAGCCCGGATCGAGACCCGGGGCTCGGCCATGGCCTGGAGAACGACCTGGTCCCGACGGTCGCTGTGGCCGACCCGCATCAGCACCGTCCACGCGCGCGCAGCGAGCAGGTCGTTCTGCTGCTTCGCCAGCGCCAGGCAGTGTCGCGAGACGGCCGGCGCGTAGGGACTCGCGGCGAGCAGCAGCGCCGCATGGTGACGGCGTGCCTTGTGGGCGTGCAGCAGCGACTCGCGGAGCAGCCGGTGCAGCATCAGGTCGGGCTCGGAGGGATGGTGTGCAGGCGTCTCGACCTGGATCTTCGACGCCATCTCCTTGACCACCGCCGAGGCCTGGGCCCAGGGGACCAGCTCGCCGCCCTGCCGCGACCGGGTGACCAGGTCGAAGGCGCGCCGGTTGCGCACGGCGGGCTGGATCCGGTCCCAGCAGTCCTCCGGGAGCTGGACCGCGAGGTCGAAGAAGTCGAGACGCCCGTCCAGTGACTCGCCCCGCCGCAGGCTGCCGACGACGTGCGGCTCCAGGTGCTTGAGGGCCTCGGCGTCGAAGTGCCCCCGCGACACCTTGACCGCCGCGACGGACGCGGCTGCCCGGCGCAGGTCCCGGTGCTCGGAGCCGAGCATCCGGAGGACCAGGTCGGCGGCCCCGTCGTCGGTGACCTCGGCCAGGAGGTTGAGGACGGGGGTGACCACCTGGGTGTCGGGGTGGGTCACGAAGCTGCCGAGCGCGCGGGTGAGGTGGCGCTGCGCATGGGGGTTCCGGATCAGCGAGGCGGCCGCCTCGTAGCGGCGTACGTAGCCGACGCCGACCGAGGCCGCGAGCTCGCTGACGAGCTGGCCGCACAGGTCCTGCCAGTCCCGCTTGCGCAGGTAGACGCGGTCGTAGCGGTTGAGCTGGCCGGCGAGCCGCAGCCACTGACCGCCGTGGGCCCGGCCGGACTCGGTGAGGGCCAGCAGCCGGTCGACGTCGCCGTCGGAGAGGTCGGCGTCCCGGGTCGGACCGTCCTTGGCGGGGGAGTTGCCGCCGAACGCGCGGCGCAGGCCGCCAATCACGGCCACCAGGGAGCCCTCGGGGGCGCCGAGGACGGACTCGTACGTCGCGGCCACCCGCATCGGCACCGGATGGAGACCCGACTCCCACCGCGACACCCGGGGGCTGTCGACGTGGACCCCTCGTTCGGCAAGGGCCTTGATGAACCCGTCGCGCCGGGCGAGGACGGGATCGGGACCGAGGACGCGGCAGGTGGTCAGCAGCCAGGCGGTCCGCTGGTCGCACCCGACGACCCCGGAGTGCATCGGTGAGCGGTCCTCGGGAAGTCGCTGTGGTCGACCCCGTCTGCGCGCAGAGCCGTCAGAACTGTCCGTGCTCATGTGCAGGCCCCCGCCTTGATCCCCCGAATGACATCCCGGTGATCCGGCGTCGCTGCCCATTTATTGCAGAAATAAACCCGGGCTGCAACAAGAACCCGGTGATTGGCGCCACAGCCCTAGCGTCCATCCCGGCACCTGAGATCCGTGAACGGGTGCTGCGACACGTAGGGCCTTCCACTTTGGCCCGATGCTCGGGCGGGGGAGTGCCTCGGCCGAATCTTCACTCCGGAAGGAAACAGCATGATCAGCAGCGGCATGAAGCGGGGACTGGCGGCTTCCGCCGTCTCCGCGCTGGCGGTGGCGGGTCTTCCGCTCCTCGCCTCCTCGGCCTCGGCCAACCCCATGGTTGACCAGCTCCCGGCCGGCACGCCGTGGTTCTCTACACGCCCGACGACGGCGGCGCGGCCTCCATCAAGAACGACGGTCAGAACACCACCGTCCACCTGGTGGCGAACGCCGGCAGCGACGGCCACCCAGATCCGGTTCGAGTACGGCGTCAACCCCGCCGGCCCGTTCACCACCATCGCCACGGTCAGCCGTAGCAACGGCGTCTTCTCGACCGAGTGGACCCCGCCGACCTCGCGTCTACAACCTGCCCGTGCACGTGCGTGCGGTCGCCATCAACAACGTCGGCACCGACGCCACGGCGGACGACAACACCGTCCTCGTGACCAGCAACCAGGACGCCATCGACCTCTCCGAGGCCGCCGGCTCCGCGGTTGGTGTCTTCCAGCAGCCGTACGCCGGCCCGAACGACAAGCTCCTGGGTGCGGCCTCGGCCACCACCTCGGACGTGGCCGACGACCCGGCCGTGACCTTCTCCGCGCCCTACGGTGGTGCGGCGAGCGACGAGGACACCGTCGGTGCTCCCGCCAACGGCAGCCGTTCGGTCGCCGGTCCGGTCGACTACACCGGCTACGACTTCGGCACCGCGACCGACGTCGACCAGGCCCTCGAGCAGGCCAACGTCGGCGGCGCCACCGGTGGCTCCGACGCCGAGGCCGTGACCCTGTACAAGCAGACGATCACCACGGTGACCGCCGCTGCTGCCAAGCCGACCGTCCAGGCCGGTGGCAAGAGCGACATCACCGTGACCGTCACCGACCAGAACGGCAAGCCCGTCGTCGGTGCCGAGGTCTTCCAGGACGACGACCAGAACAACGCTGGCGACGCCGCTGCGGAGTACACCAACTCGCAGGGTCAGGCCGTGTTCGCGAACCAGGGCGGCTCCACGACCGGGACCGACCCACTACTTCTTCGTGAACACCACGGGCACCGTGGCGTACGAGAACGGCACCGACTTCAAGCGGTCGGCCACCGTCACCGAGTACTCCCCGGCTGCCGCCGTCCATCACGCCGAAGTCGGCTGACGGTGCTGCGTTCGACGACGACGAGTACGCCGCCGGCGACGTCACCGCGACGGTCAAGGACCAGAACGGCAACGGCATGGCCGGCCAGGTCGTGCGCTACGACTGGACCGTCACCCCGTTCGCCGCCACCGCCGGTTACCCGAAGACCCTCGCCGAGGGCTCGGCGACCACCGACGCCGACGGTGTCGCGACGATCCCGTTCCCGACCTCGGAGCCCTCGGGCACCTACGTCCTGCACACCTACATCAACCAGGACGGCACCCCGGGTCAGCAGTCCGGCGACCTCGGTGGCACCGACCTCACGGTCAAGGCCGGCCAGGCCGACATCGTGTGGGCGGACGGCTCCGTCGCGCAGGCCCCGTCGAACAGCACCAAGACGTTCAAGGGCTCGCTCGAGCTCGAGGACGGCACCGCTCTCGCCGGTCGCAACATCGCCGTCAACTGGGCGCGCGCCCTCGGTGGCGACGCGGTTGTCGCGGCTCAGTCGGCCCAGCCGGCTGGCACGACCCGCACCGGCGACACCTCGGCCACCACGGCCACCGGCGCCGACGGTTCCTTCGGTGTCGCGCTGACCGACCCGCCGGCCACGGCCCCCGCCGACCCCGGCCAACGAGAAGGGCGGCGTGCTCACTGCGTCGACCACGAACACGCCGAAGATCGGCAACGCGGGCGACAGCAGCAGCCTGACGGTCGACTTCCTGAAGTCCATCGCTCCGGTCTCGCTGACGACATCACGGTCGGCGTGGCGGACCTCATCGACGCCAGCGACCCCGGGTCGCCCGGTCGACCTGGACATCACCGTCAAGAACGCCGACGGTGACACGCTGACCGACTACCCGGTCACCGTCTCCGTCGACCACGGCTTCCTGAGCCCCAACGCCGAGACCGCCGGCGACCTGACGCCGACCCGGCTCCGGCCGAGGGTGGCCTCTACGGCGAGTGGAAGTCCGTCGGCACGTCCAAGGAGCTCACCACCGACGACGCCGGCAAGACCGGCATCGTCGTGGCGATCGAGAAGGACGCGGCTTCGACACCAGCGACGACGGTCACCACGACGGTCACCATCAAGGCCGGCGACGTCACCAAGACGGTCACCCTCGACTTCGTGTCGGAGAGCCCGCTCAACGGTGGCGCCGTCAAGATCGAGCGTGCGGCTGCTGCCCAGCAGACCGTCACGGTCCTTCCGAAGGCCCCGACCGCTGAGTCGGTGTACTACAACGTGTTCACCACCGACCAGTTCGGCAACCTGGTGGAGGGCGAGGACGGTCGACCTGACCGACAACCTGGGCGGCGCCGACGTGAACGGTGACGAGAACAACGGCTCGGTCGCCTCGCAGCTGAAGAACGACGCGCCCGCGCTGGAGCTCGACTCCGACGTGGCCGGCGACCAGACGGTCACCGGCACCTGGACCACGGACACCAACACCTGGACCGACTCGCTCCCGGTCGACCCCGGCGTTCGACGCGGCTCGCAAGACGGTCGCGGACGGCAAGACGTTCAAGGACAGCGGCGAGACCGTCAACTGGTACGTCATCGACTTCGCCCACTCGACCTACTCGATGACGCACGACACGGCGGACTCCGTCAAGGTCGGCACCACCGTCCTCGAGACCTACAAGGCGGTCGACCAGATGGGCGAGCCGATCCGTAACGTCACGGTGAAGTTCTTCCGCTCGGGTCCGGACAGCTACCAGGACGGCGACTTCAACAGCGCCGCGATCACCAACGAGGCCGGCGAGGCGAGCTACGTCTTCTCCGGTGCCAAGGCTGGGACGGCCACCGTCCAGGGTCTGATCACGGACTACAGCCCGCTCGGCGGCGACCAGATCGTCTCCGAGAGCCGTGCGACCGACCAGGTCACCTTCGTGGGTGACGTGCTCGTCTCGCCCGAGGTCAAGCTCCAGGGCCGTGACAACGGCGCCAAGGCTGACAAGCTCAAGGTGAACGCGATCAACGCCGCCTCCGGCGCGGTCGTCAAGCTGTTCAAGGTGACCAAGTCGGGTGCCCTGAAGCTGGTCGGCACGAGCACGCTGAACCAGTACGGCAACCACAAGTTCAAGGTGGCCGACGAGAACGGCAACAAGAAGACCGCCTACGTCGCGAAGGTCGCCAAGACCAACAAGACGACCAAGGGCGAGGCCGGCAAGTCGGTTCGCTGACCAAGTGAGTGAGCTCCGGGGCACGCAAGTGCCCCGGAGCGAGCTCTCCCAGGGGGCGCTGCTCCCGCACACCCCCTGCACCATCTGAAGCACAAAGTCGGGACACACAGACGCGGTCCGGGCCATTCTCTGTCTGCCGCTGCGCGAGAATGGTCCGGACCGCCTGTCTCACACTAGGGCATGCGATCCGCTCAGCCCGGCAAGCAGGCGCCACACAAGTGGCGCCTGTTTCGCATTCAGGGTCTCGACAGCTCGACCGACGGGTCGTCAGGCCAGGCGAGAGCGACGCATCGCGAAGACCCAGCGCCGGCGCGGGTGCTCGGTGACCGACCACAGCGTGTCCGTCGAGGGCCAGTAGGTGATGTCCTCCGGCCCCATCGGGGTCGCCCAGCGGCGCCGGCGGAAGGCGCCCGGCTCCCCGACGTACACCGACCCCGGCTTCCTCGGACCGTGCGAGACGGTCAGGAACCAGTCGCCACGGGCGACGGCCGCGCCCTGGGTGCCGCGGACGCCGCGCTCGTCGAGCACCAGCGGCCGGGACAGGCCGTCCTCATCCGCGGCGGGCAGCAGGCTCTCGGCGTCCAGCGCGAAGCGGGCCAGCCGACGGGTCTTGGCGCCCCGGCCGTACTCACCCACGACCAGCTCCGGCGGCGTCGCGCCCCGGTCGAGGGAGAGGCAGGAGTAGCGCAGCCTCTCGTGGCCCTCCTCGGTGCCGGCGCGGTGGGCGAACCGGACCGGCAGCAGGTAGCGGTAGCCGAACGACGACACCCGGTCGCCGTCGACGGCCAGCCGCGAGGCGTCACCGCTGGCCCGGTCGTCCGGCACGCGCAGGAGGTCGTCGACGTGGCAGGTCAGGAACCCCTGCCCGGTCGCGGCGACGTGCAGCCACGGGCCGCACCAGACGAGCCCGCCGGCGTGCACGCGCAGCGGCTCCAGGTGCACGGAGCCGTCCGGCGCCAACGTCGGCGTCACGAGGAGGACGTGCCGGTAGCGGCGCGTGTCGAGGTCGAGGAAGGTGAGGCGGGAGCCCTGCGGGGGCTCGCCCTCGGTCTCCTTCGCGTACCAGGACACCACCACGACCCGCCGCCCGCCGACGGTCTCGGTGTCGGAGGCGTCGGCGGAGGTCGAGATGCCCTGCGGCCACCAGCGCGTCGTACGCCGGTCCTCGCGGTCCCAGGTCAGCGCCTGCCTGGCCGCGAGCCCGGGCGCGAACCCGCGTCGGGCGCGCCGGTCGAGATCGCCGAGTACGCCGTCGAGGCCGACGCGGCCGCCCAGCAGGCTCGGCCAGTGCGTCGATGCCCGCGGTGTTCTCGTCGGTCCGGGCGAGGTGCACACCCCGGGTCGAGGGGTCGGCTGACTGGGGCATGGCCCCACCGTAGAGGGAGCGTGGGCTAGCGTCCGGGCCATGCATCCCGTCGTCGGCGCCGCCATCGTGCGGGACGGGCGGGTGCTGGCGGCCCGTCGTACCCGCCCCGCCGCGGCGGCCGGCCGCTGGGAGTTCCCGGGCGGCAAGGTCGAGGGCGCGGAGTCGCCGGACGCGGCCCTGGTGCGCGAGATCGAGGAGGAGCTCGGCTGCGCGGTGTCGGTGGAGCGGTGGCTCGACGGCGCCGTCCCGATCGGTACGACGCACCGGCTCACCGTCGCGGTCGTGCGGATCGTCGAGGGCGAGCCGGTGCCGCACGAGCACGACGCCGTGCGGTGGCTGGCTGCCGACGAGCTCGACGACGTCGACTGGCTCGAGCCGGACCGGCCGTTCCTGGCCGAGCTCGCGGCGCTGCTGCGGGTGTCGACCTGACTCTTCCACAGGTTCGAAACTTTACTCGAATAGTGTGCCGATCGGGCCTAGAATGAGGCATGGCCGTCGACCCGCTCCCGCTGACGCACCCGCTGCTGGGCTGCGTGCACGCGGTGCTGCGAGGAGGTCGAGCAGGCCGGCCAGCATGACCCGGCGTACCTGAACTCCGCCGAGAAGCGGGCGGCGCTGCTGATCGTCACGGCTGCCGTGGAGCAGCTGAGGGCGGTGCAGGTGCGGCTGCTGGCGAACGCCGAGGACGTCGCGGTCGAGACCGGCGCGCGGAGCGTCGCCGCGTGGGCGGAGCTGGCCATGCGGGTCGACCGCCGGGAGACGGCACGGGCGACGCGGCTGGGGGAGGCGTTGGACCGCCGGTGGCCGCTGCTCGCGGCCGCGTTCCTGGACGGGCGGGCGACCGAGGCGCAGGCGACCGTGCTGGTGCGGGCCCTCGACGCCCTGCCCGAGAGGCTCGGGCCGGCGCTGCGTGGCCAGGCCGAGGAGTACCTCGTGGAGCAGGCCGCGGTGTTCGCGCCGCGGGAGCTCAAGGTGCTGGCGGAACGGGTCCTGGAGAAGGTGGCGCCCGAGATCGCCGAGGAGGAGGAGCGCCGCCGGCTGGAGGCGGAGGAGCGCGCCGCCCGGCGCACGCACCAGCCTGACCATGCACGCGCGCGGGGACGGGTCCACCGACATCCGGATCCGGGTGCCCGACCACGTCGCTGCCCGGCTCAAGGTCTACCTGGAGTCGCTCACCTCACCGCGACAGCCCGGCCGGCCCGACCCGAACGACGAGCAGGCCCGGCTGCCCTACCCGCGCCGGCTGGGCGAGGCGTTCTGCGCGCTGCTCGAGCGGCTGCCGGCGAAGGTGCTGCCCCAGCACGGCGGCACCGCCACCAGCGTGATGGTCACCATCCCGTTCGACCAGCTCAGGGCCGGGCTCGGTGCCGCCGACCTGGCAACCGGCGACCGGATCACCGCCACCGAGGCCCGTCGACTGGCCTGCACCGCCGAGATCCTTCCCGTGGTGCTCGGCGGCAAGGGTGAGGTGCTCGACCTCGGACGCGCTCGCCGCCTGTTCAGTCCCGCTCAGCGCAAGGCCATGGCGATCCGCGACCGGAGGTGCCGCACCGAGGGCTGCTCGATCCCCGCCGCCTGGTGCGAGGCCCACCACCTCCGGCCCTGGAGCCAGGGCGGCAGGACCGATCTCGAGGACGGGGTCCTGCTCTGCTCGTGGCACCACCACCGGGCCCACGACCCGCGCTACACCGCCGACCGCCTCCCGAACGGTGACTACCGGTTCACCAGGCGGACGTGAGGAGACCGTGGTGCGTGCCGGTGTCGCACCATCCACATCAGTCGAGGATGGGTTCCCAGATGAGCTCGGCGACGTCGATGACCAGGTCGGGGCTCTCCCGGCCCGGATCATCCGACGCGCGGACCTCGCCCACGCACACGCACACGACGTCATTGAGGCTGGTGTAGCGGTCGCTGTCGGTGAGGTGGAGGACGGACCCGACGATCTGCCGTCGTCCCTGCGGGTAGGCGCGGCCATATCCGTGCAGCTCGACCATGATGGTCGCTCCGTCGTCGGTCTCGATGACGGCGCGGAGGTCCGGGCGGAACGGCCCCGTGGCAGTCCGGCGCATCGGGAAGTTGGCGCCCTTGAAGCGGCCACTGATCGAGCCCTCGCAGCGGCCCTCCGCGAGGTACAGGTGCTGCTCCCACCCGCCTTCGAGTCCGACCACCCAGCCTTCCGGGTAGGTGAAGCGAATCCGGTACAACTGCTCGAGCCTCACCGTCGCGCTCCCGTCCTCGCGAACCAGCCGTGCTCCGAACACTACCGACGAGATCCGCAGCCGACCCTGAACCGGTGGCGGGGAGGGCGCACCCATCGGCGACACTGGGTCTCGTGCGCGGCATCTTCTTCGACGAGGACGACGCCCGGGCCGTGCAGGCCCGGCTCCGGAACGACGGCTTCGAGGTCACGCTGGTGCGTGAGCGGCTGGCCGGCGAGGACGACGACGAGGACCACCCGTGGGCGATCCTCACCGACGCGCCCTCGATCGTGCTGGAGCTGCTCGTCGACGAGTACGACGGGTGGCTCGACGAGGAGGAGGTGGCCGACCGGCCCCGCCAAGGGCCTGCTGATCCCGGTGCAGCTCCGCTGGACCTGCCGGCCGGACCGAAGCGGATCAAGCGGCCCGAAGCCAGGTGACTTCATCTGTCGCGTGGATGCGACAACTTCCTCCGACCGGGCGCCGGCCTGGTCCTCACTCGCAGGCGACGCCGTCGCCGTCGCCGTCCAGCTGCGGGGAGTAGCCGGGGTCGCCCCGGTGCAGCGGCGCTGCGCCGGCGGCCCGGGCCGCGTCGCAGCTCGCGAAGGCGCCCGAGCCGGGGGAGGCAGAGGGTGAGGCAGCGGGTGACGCGGGGTCGGTGACCCGCACGGGCGCGAGCACCGGCGCGCCGGAGTCCGCGGGCAGCCGCTGCCCGGGGCAGGCGTCGAGCACCCGCTCGATCGCCGCGCGCTCCGGCGGCGTCACCCACAGGTCGTACTTCGCCTTCACCGCGACCTGGCGCGCCACGTAGCGGCAACGGAACGACTTGTTCGGCGGCAGCCAGGTGGCCGCGTCGGCGTCGCCCTTCTGGCGGTTGGCCGACGCGTCGACCGGGAGCAGGTTGAGGGGGTCGTTGGCCAGCGCCGCGCGCTCCCGCACCGGCTCCTTGAAGGCGCCGGTGACCCAGGCGTTGCCGAGCGCAACGACGTGGTCGATGTCGACCAGGGTGCCGTCGCCGCGGACGAAGTGGATCGTCGAGCCGGTGTAGGGGTCGGCCAGGTCGCCGGAGGTGACCACACAGTCGTGGGTGCCGGGCTCGAGGACGACCTGGGCGAGGTGGGCGGCGAGCACGTCGTTGCGGGTGTCGCAGCCGTTGCGGTCGGCGTCGAGCCACGCCGGGCCGAACCGGTCCCGGTCGTAGCCGGTCATCGGCGCGCGCCCCTTGACCGGCAGCCGCTCGAGCGCTGTCAGCGCGCTGCCGCCCGCGACCGTCGTACCGGCGCGGTGCCGTGGGCCGGCGGATCCTCGATCGGCCGGCAGCGTGCACGCGGAGACCCCCGACGCGAGCACGGCTCCGAGCACGGCCGCCACGACCACGGCCCGGCCTCGTGCGTCCCTCCACCCCATCACGGGCGGCAATGGTGCCGGTTCTTCGTCTCGGCAGGACGGGCGGGGTCGGTGCCTGGTGCGAATGGCCCCGCCGCCCCCTCGGACGGCCTCACTAGGATCGACGCATGACCGCCGACCAGCGCCTCCTGCTCGTCCACGCCCACCCCGACGACGAGTCGATCAACCAGGGCGCGACGATGGCGAAGTACGTCGCCGAGGGCCGCGGCGTCACCCTCGTGAGCTGCACCGCCGGCGAGCTCGGCGAGATCCTGGTGCCCGAGCTCGAGCACCTGAGCCCCGAGGAGCTGGCCGAGCACCGCCGCGGCGAGCTCGACGCCGCCATGAAGGAGCTCGGGGTGACCGACCACCGCTACCTCGGCGGCTTCGGCACCTACCGCGACTCCGGCATGAAGTGGCACGCGGACGGCCACGCCGTCGCCGCCGACGACGTCCACGAGAACGCCTTCTGGCACGCCGACCTCACCGAGGCCGCCGACCACCTGGTCCAGGTGATCCGTGAGGTGCGGCCGCAGGTGCTGGTCACCTACGACCAGTTCGGCGGCTACGGTCACCCCGACCACATCCAGGCCCACCGGGTCGCGATGTACGGCGCGCAGCTCGCCGCGGTGCCGTCGTACCGCCGCGACCTCGGCGAGTCGTGGGAGATCGCCAAGATCTACTGGGGCGCGATGTCCGAGAGCCGGCTGCGTGTCGGGCTGCGGATGCTGCGCGAGGCCGGCGACACCACCTCCTTCGAGGGGATGGACCCCGAGGGGCCGCTGCCGTACTTCGCGATCAAGGACGAGGACCTCACCGCGGCCGTCGACGCGCAGGAGTTCATCGACCACAAGATGGCCGCGATGAAGGCGCACGCCACGCAGATCACCACCGACGGGCCGTTCTTCGCGCTCTCCAACAACGTCGGCAGCACCGCCTGGGGCATCGAGTTCTTCCGGATCGCCAAGGGCACGCCCGGGCCCGCCGGTGCGGACGGGCTCGAGGCGGACCTGTTCGCCGGGCTCTGATGCACACCCTGGCCCGGGCCGCGGCGGCTGCCGGGCTGCTCGTCGTCGGCGCCGGGACCGCGCTCGCCTCGGTCGCCGTCCACCAGATCTCCTGGGGGCTGCCGCTGGCTGTGGCGGCCACGGTGGTGACCCTGGTGGCGCTCCCACCGGGGTGGTGGGCGCGGCTGCCCTTCGCGCTGGCCTGGGCCGGGTTCGTCGGCTGGGTCGTGGGGCCGCGCACCGACGGCGGCTACGCGATCAGCTCCGACGCACGCGGCTACGCGCTGGTGGGGCTCGCCCTGCTCGTGCTCGTGGTCGGGATCGCGACGCTGCCGCGACCGACCCGTCGAACCACGCCGGCCCCGGCGCGTGAGCCCCGGACCGCCCCGCCCGCTTCCCTAGACTCGGCGCCGTGAGCGATCGGGAGCGGGCAGGTGGACGAGTCGTCCTCGTCCTGATCCTCGTGCTGGCGATCATGCTCGGCGGCGGGTACGCCGCGGCGTACTACGCCGCCGCCGACCGGACGCCCCGCGGTACGACGATCGCGGGCGTCGACGTGGGCGGCCGCACCCCCTCCGCCGCGTTCGTCGCGCTCCGCCAGGGCCTGCGCGAGCGGACCCACCAGGCGATCATGGTGACCATCGACGGCCGCAGCCAGCAGGTCTCCCCGCGCGAGGCGGGGCTCGGGGTCGACTTCGCCGCCTCGGTCGACCAGGCCACCGAGGAGCCGAGCTGGAAGCTGTCGCGGCTGTGGAACCACTACGCCGGCGGCGACGAGCTCGACCCCGTCCTCACCGTCGACGAGGGCCGCATGGACGCGCTGGTCGCGCGGCTCGACGCGTTCGCCGGCACCCCGGCCACCGACGGGGCCATCGACTTCGGCCGGGACCGGATCAAGGTCACCGACCCCGTGGTGGGGGAGCACCTCGACGCCGACGAGACCCGGGCGGCCCTCGAGGCGGCGTACCTCCAGGACGACCCGGCCGCCGAGCTCACCCTCCACGACCAGGCCCCCGACATCGACGCCGCCGACGTGCAGAAGGCCATGACCCGCTTCGCGAACCCCGCGATGTCCGGCTCGGTGCGGCTGCTCTTCGACAAGACGCCGGTCCGGCTGCAGCCCCGCGAGTACGCCCCCGCGCTCGGCATGCGCGCCGAGAACGGCCGGCTGGTCCCGGACCTCGACGAGGCCGTCCTGCGCAAGCTCGTCGGCGACGCGGTCGCGGCCGACGGCGCACCCGTCGACGCGAGCGTCGCGCTGGTCGACGGCAAGCCGAGGGTGGTGCCGGCCAAGCCCGGCGTCGTCTACCACCAGAGCGACGTCAACGACGCCTTCCTGAGCCTGGTCACCCGGGACCTCGGGAAGCGCTCGATGAAGGTGAAGGCCCGCGTCGCCGAGCCCGAGTTCACCACCCGGGACGCCCGCAGGCTGCGGATCCGCGAGAAGGTCTCGTCGTTCACGACGTACTTCCCCTACGCGGAGTACCGCAACACCAACATCGGCCGCGCCGCCGAGATCGTCGACGGCACCCTGCTCGAGCCGGGGGAGACGTTCTCCCTCAACGACACCGTCGGCGAGCGCACCCGCGCGAACGGCTTCACCGAGGGCTTCATCATCAGCGACGGGATCTTCGCCGAGGACCTCGGCGGTGGGGTCTCGCAGATGGCGACCACGCTGTTCAACGCGATGTACTTCGCCGGGCTCGAGGACGTCGAGCACAAGCCGCACTCCTTCTACATCGACCGCTACCCGGTCGGCCGCGAGGCCACCGTCGCCTGGGGGTCGGTGGACCTGCGCTTCCGCAACGACACGCCGTACGGCGTCCTGATCGACGCCCACGTCACGCCCAGCACCCCGTCGAGCCAGGGGGTGGTCACGGTGTCGATGTGGTCCACGAAGTACTGGGACATCACCTCGACCACCTCCCGCCGCTACCGCTTCGTGCCGCCGAAGACGCGCACGCTGAAGACCGACGACTGCTACCCGAACACCGGGTACGACGGCTTCGACGTGGACGTCACCCGGCACTTCCGCCGGCACGGCCGGAGCAGCCTCGACCACAACGAGGTGTTCCACACCCGCTACATCCCGTCGGACACGGTGATCTGCAAGTAACCGTCGTCACACCGGCTCGTTGGACGACCATGCGACTCGCCCTCGGAACCCTGCTCGTCTCGCTCGTCGCGGCCCTCGGGGTCTCCGCGCCCGCCGGCGCCGACCCGGCGTACCCCACCTCGCCGTTCGGCGACCCGACCGGTGCCAACGACTGGAGCTGCCAGCCGTCCGAGCTGCGCCCGGAGCCGGTGATCATCGTGCACGGCACCTTCGGCGACCGGAAGGACCTGCTCGACGACCTCTCGGCGGCGATGGTGGCGCAGGGCTTCTGCGTCTTCTCCCTCGACTACGGCAACCGGGCCACCGGCCCGATCGAGCAGTCGGCGCAGGAGCTGAAGGACTTCACCGCCAAGGTCCTCGCCGCGACGGGCGCGACGAAGGTGTCGATGGTCGGGCACTCCCAGGGCGGGATGATGCCGCGCTACTACATCAAGTTCCTCGGCGGCGACGCCGTCGTCGACGACCTGGTGGGGCTCTCGCCCTCCAACCACGGCACGACGGTCGTCGGCGACCCGTCGAACCCGCTCACCGGCGCCACCTTCGGCAGCTACTGCCCGGCGTGCGTGCAGCAGGCGGCCGGCTCGGAGTTCCTCCAGAACCTCAACGCCGGCGACGAGACGCCGGGGCCGGTGAGCTACACCCAGATCACCACGAGGTACGACGAGGTGGTGGTGCCGTACACCTCCGCCTACCTGGCAGAGGGGCCGGACACCACCAACATCACCCTCCAGGACACCTGCCCGACCGACCTGGCCGACCACCTGCGGATCCCGATGAGCAAGGCGGCGATCGGGTGGACGCTGGACGCGCTCACCCACGCCGGCCCGGCGGACCCTTCGTTCAGGCCGGAGTGCGGGATCTGACGGGGGCGGCGACGGTCACCGGGTGCCGCACCACCGCGGTGAACAGGTAGCCGTCGTCGTTGACCGGCGCCCGGTCCGGCTGGGTCCGGCCCAGGCTGTCGGTGGCGCGGGTCATCAGCAGGTGCTCGCCCGCCGCGGAGGGCGTCCACGGGTGCTCCCACTCCACCCAGGACGACGGCTCGTTGGTCCCGGTCAGGTGGGCCTCGTCCCAGGTGAGCCCGCCGTCGGTGCTGACCTCGACCATCCGGATCGAGGCTTCGCCGGACCACGCCCGGCCGCGCAGCACGGTGAGCCGTCCGGCCTCGAGCGGGCCGGTGGCGTCGATCGCGCTCTTCGGCGGCATCCGGTCCAGCACCGCGTCGGTGCCGGCCCAGCCCTCGCCGTGCATGCGGTACCACCGGGTGTTCCACGGCGAGTCGACCACGCTGGTCGTGACCCGCAGCTCACCGAGCCACTTGATGCTCGCGATGCCGACCCAGCCCGGCACCACCAGCCGCACCGGGAAGCCGTGGTCGACCGGCAGCGGCTCGTCGTTCATGGCCCAGGCGATGATCGTGTCGTCGAGCGCCTTGGCGATCGGCAGCGGGCGGCGGACCCGGCCGTGGTCGACCCCGTCCTCGACGTACGCCTCGTCGAGGCCGACCGGCATCACCTGCACGGCCTCGGGCCGCAGCCCGGCGTGCCGCAGCACGGTGGAGAGAGGGACGCCCGTCCAGCGCGCGACGCCGATCGCGCCCAGGCCCCACTGGGTGCCCGGCCGGTAGGTGCCCTGCTGGTCGGCGAAGAGCCGCCGGCCGTTGCCGGTGCACTCCAGCGCGCGCTCGTAGGTCGTGCTGGTGAAGGACTGGAGGTCGGCCAGCGAGTAGGTCCGCTCGCCGAGCACGCCGTCGCCGGTGACCAGCAGCCGCCAGGTGTCCACGTCCACCACCGGCGGGCGGGTGTGGTTGCGGACGAAGAACCGGTCGTTCGGCGTCAGGTGGGGGACGTCGGCGTCCCAGCGGGTCTCGACGTCCGTGCCGTGGTGGACGAACCAGTCACCGCCGTCGAGGGGACGGCCCAGGGAGTCACGCAGCATGTTGTAACCATACAAAGAAACTGTAGTTAGGCGAATTGACGCGCCGTTCGGACGTCTCCAGCATGCGGCACCGGCCCCGGGACGTCATACGAACCGGCTGTTCGGATCACCGATTCGTATGACGTCCCACCCCATCTGTCAGGGGCCGGCTCAGGGGGTCAGGCGGTTGAGGTCGCGCGGGAAGAGGGTCACCTCGCGCACGTTGGCGGCCCGGACCAGGCGCCCGGTCCAGCGCTCCAGCCCGATCGCGAAGCCGCCGTGCGGCGGCATGCCGTGCTCGAAGGCCTGGAGGTACGACGCGTACGCCGCCGGGTCCTCGCCGCGGGCGCGGATGGCCGCGTCGTACGCCGAGGGGCGGTGCAGGCGCTGGCCGCCGGTGACCAGCTCGAGCCCGCGGAAGAGCAGGTCGAAGCTGTTCGACCAGCGGGGGTCGTCGGGCTGGGCGTGGGTGTAGAACGGCCGCTTCACCATCGGGTAGCCCTCGACCGCGACGAAGTCGCTGCCGTGCTCCTCGCGCGCCCAGGCGCCGAGCGCCCGCTCGTGCTCGGGGGCGAGGTCGGGCTCGTCGTCGGGCGCCCCCACCCGCTTCAGCGCGTCGCGGAAGTGGATGACCGGGATCTCCTCGGGGACCACGGGGATCTCGGCGCCGGACAGCTCGACCGCGGGCCCGGCGTGCTCGTGGATCGCGGCGACCATGCCCGCGATCACGTCGCGGAGCACCCGCAGCACGTCGCGGTGGTCCTCGATGAAGCCGAGCTCGGCGTCCAGCGAGACGTACTCCGCCAGGTGCCGCACCGTGTCGTGCGGCTCGGCCCGGAACACCGGCCCGACCTCGTAGACCCGCTCGAAGACCCCGACCATCTGCTGCTTGTAGAACTGCGGGCTCTGGGCGAGGTACGCCGGCCGGCCGAAGTAGTCGACCTGGAACACGTTGGCCCCGGACTCGGTCGCCGAGGCCACGAACTTCGGGGTGTGGATCTCGGTGAAGCCCGCCCGGTCGAGGGTGTCGCGGAAGCCGCGCAGCGAGGCCGCCGCGAGCTCCCACTTCACCCGCTGCGCCGGGTGCCGCCAGGTCACCGGGGCGTGGTCGAGCAGCGTGGGCAGCGAGGCGTTCATCGCCGGGCGCCACAGCTCCACCGGCGGCGTCGCGGCCGGCTCGGTCAGCGCCGTGATCACCGGCTCGGTCACCTCGATGCCGCCGGGTGCCTGCGGGTTGGCGGTCGCCACACCGGTCACCTCGACCGTCGTCTCCTCCGGCGGCACCTCGGGCATCCCCGCGGGGCCGGGCTTGACCACGACCTGGGCCAGCCCGGTCCGGTCGCGCAGGACCAGGAAGGTCAGTGCCGCGAGCTCGCGGCGACGGTGGACCCAGCCCTGCAGCCGGACGGTCTGTCCGGGCGTCACGTGGGGGAGCTCTGCGCTCAGGGTGCGTTGCATGTCGTTCACCTCCAGTAGCTACGGAAGCCCTGGAGGTGTGGGCGGGGGCAAGGTCGCGGTGCCACCACACCTTCGCCGAGGACCTCCACCGGAGGGTCGGCCTCTCGTCGGTACGCCGGACGCGCGGGCCACGCTTCCCCGGCAGGCAGGGAGAGGGTCGTCAGTCCTCACGTGAGCCACCCAAAGCGTAGGACCCCCGGCGGCCGACGAGGAAATCCATTTCCGGCCGTACGCTGTCGCCGTGCTGGTCCACTTCCGCCTCAACGTCCCCGACGACCTGTCGGAGCCGGTCCGCAAGCTCCTCCTCGACCACGAGTGCGTCACCAACGTGACGGTGCACCAGGGCGCCAGCCTCGAGCCCGAGGGGGACCTCGTCGAGGCCGACGTCGCGCGCGAGAAGGCCGGCGTGCTCCTGCACCACCTCAACGGGCTGGACCTCGACGAGCGCGGCGGGATCGTGATCAGCACGCCCACCGGCACGCCGTTCGCGGAGGCGTCCCGGCTCGAGGCGCTCGCCCCGGGCCACCCGGACGACGCGGTCATCTGGGAGGCGGTCGAGGCCGAGGCCGAGGACGGTGCCCAGCCCACGGTGTCGTACGTCGTCTTCCTCGTGCTCGCGGTGATCCTGGCGGCCATCGCGGTCATCACCGACTCCGCGATCCTGGTCGTCGGGGCGATGGTCGTGGGCCCGGAGTTCAGCGCGATCGCGGCCGCCTCGGTCGGGATCGTGTTCGCGCGCTGGGGGCTGGTGGGGCGGAGCCTGCGGCTGCTGGTGTTCAGCTTCGCCTTCGCCGTCCTCGTGGTGGCGGTCCTGGCCTGGCTGGTCAGCCTGACCGGCGCCCTCGACGAGGAGATGATCACCAGGCCGCGCCCGAACACCGGCTTCATCTGGCACCCCGACATGTGGTCGTTCGTCGTGGCGCTGGTCGCCGGGGCGGCCGGCGTGCTGGCGCTGGCGATCCAGAAGACCGCGACGATGGTGGGTGTCTTCATCAGCGTCACCACCGTGCCCGCCGCCGGCAACCTGGCGCTGGGGCTGGCCCTGGGGGAGCGCACCGAGATCCTCGGCTCCCTGGAGCAGCTGGGCGCCAACATCGCCGGCATGCTGCTGGCGGGGGTCCTCGTCCTCGCCTTCATGCGCGGCTGCTGGACCTGGGTCACGGTCCAGGCCGAGCGGCTGTTCGGGCAGCGGCAGCCACACGGGGGACTGAAGCCCCGGCGCCAGAAGGCCGAGGGCCAGGAGGCCGGGGGCTGAGAGCGGGGGTCAGGAGGCGGGGGTCAGGTAGCGGCAGGTGTGGTGGGTGCGGAACCCCAGCCCCTCGTACATCGCCAGCGCCGGCGCGTTCTCGACCTCGACGTGCAGCCACGCCGTCGTCGCGCCCCGCTCGGCCCCCCAGTCCAGCAGCGCCGCGAGCACCGTCGTACCGAGCCCGCGGCGGCGCTGCGCCTCCTCGACGGTGAGCGAGTGCAGGCCCAGCCAGTCGCCGTCGAGCGTGGCCCGGCCGGCAGCGGTGCCGTCGCCCAGCTCGACCAGGGCGTGGTCGCCGTCCTCGGTGAGCCGGGTGTCGCCGGCCGTCGCCGGCAGGGTCGCCCGCGCGGCCCGCAACCCTCGGGCGAGGGACGCGATGAGGAAGTGCGCGTCACCGTCCGGCACCGGGGCCCAGCCGGCCGCGACGAGCGCCTCGTCGACCTCCGAGCCGCGCTCGACCTGGGCCAGCACCCGCCGGTCCCGGGCCTCGTAGAACGCCCGGACCCGGTCCACCGCCTCGGCCAGGTCGACCCCCGGGTCGCCGATCGCGAGGCACGAGCTGGCCCGCTTGCGCAGCCGGCCGACCGGTGCCGGGTCGTGGCGCAGGACCCACTCGCCCAGGGGCTCGGTCTCCAGGCGGGGCCACAGGGAGAGCGTGTGCTGCTCGGCCGCGCGCGTGCTGATCCGGTGCCGCACCGAGGGGCGCGGCGGCACCGGCTTCCCGGACACGATGTCGGAGAGCCGGATCTCGACCGGGTCGCCGGTCTCGGGGGCGATCACGCAGCGACCCTCACCCCACGCCGTGCAGATCCCGAGGACGTCGGTCATCGCCGGACCGCCCGAGGGGCCGGTCTCGCCGGGCAGCACCCGGCGTACGACGACCCGGCTGCCGACCACGTGGGGGCCCAAGCGGTGGGCTTCCGGGGAGTGCGGCACGTCGGGATACTAGGCTGTCTGTCGTCCGAACAGTTGTGCTGTCCCGTGCTCCCTCAGGAGGATCTGGTGACCTACGTCATCGCCCAGCCGTGCGTCGATCTCAAGGACCGGGCGTGCGTCGACGAATGTCCCGTCGACTGCATCTACGAGGGCAAGCGGATGCTCTACATCCACCCCGACGAGTGCGTCGACTGCGGTGCCTGCGAGCCGGTCTGCCCGGTGGAGGCGATCTTCTACGAGGACGACACCCCGGAGGAGTGGAAGGACTACTACACGGCCAACGTGGGCTTCTTCGACGACCTGGGCTCGCCCGGTGGCGCCGCCAAGATGGGTGAGATCGACAAGGACCACCCGTTCGTCGCGGCCCTGCCGCCCCAGAACCAGGACTCCTGACGCCTCCGGTGGTTGAGGAAGGCGCGCAGCGCCTGTCTCGAACCGCCGGCTCGGAACCGTCTCGAGCCGGCTCCCGGACTTCCCCTGGGACCACCTCACGGCCCACGCCGCCACGGCGCGGGCCCACCCGGACGGCATCGTCGACCTCTCGGTCGGTACGCCGGTCGACCCGACCCCGGCGGTCGTCCAGCACGCGCTGTGCGAGGCGGCCGACTCGCCGGGCTACCCGACGACGATCGGGCGGGTGGACACCCGGCAGGCCTGCCTGGACTGGCTCTCGCGGCGGCACGGCGTCGACGGCCTCGGCCTGGACGCGGTGCTGCCCGTGGTCGGCTCCAAGGAGCTGATCGCCTCGATGGCCGGCCACCTCGGCCTGGGCGCGGGTGACCTGATCGCCTACCCGGCGCTGGCCTACCCGACCTACGAGGTGGGTGCGGTGCTCGCCGGGGCGCGCGCCGTCGCGACGGACTCGCTGACCTCGCTGGGCCCGGAGAGGCCGGCGCTGCTCTGGCTGAACTCACCGTCGAACCCGACCGGCCGGGTGCTCCCGGTCAAGCACCTGAAGAAGGTCGTCGACTGGTGCCGCGAGCGCGGCACGATCCTGGTCTCCGACGAGTGCTACATCGAGTGCGCGTGGGAGGACGGCGTCGATGGAACGGGGCCGGTCTCCGTGCTGCACCCCTCGGTGTCCGGCGGCTCGACCGAGGGGATCCTGACGGTCCACTCGCTGTCGAAGCGGTCCAACCTCGCGGGCTACCGGTGCGCGTTCCTCGCCGGCGACCCCGCGCTGGTCGGTGAGCTGCTCGCCGTACGCAAGAACCTCGGGCTGCAGATGCCCGCGCCCCAGCAGGCGGCGATGATCGCGGCGCTGGACGACGACGAGCACGTCCTCGAGCAGCACGCGCGGTACGCCGCCCGGCGGGCCAAGCTGCGCGAGGCGCTGGAGTCCGCGGGGTTCCGGATCGACCACTCCGAGGCGTCCCTCTACCTCTGGGCGACCCGGGACGAGGACTGCTGGGACACCGTCTCCTGGCTGGCCGAGCGCGGCATCCTCGCCGCCCCCGGCACCTTCTACGGCCGCGCCGGCTCCCGGCACGTCCGGGTGGCGTTCACCGCCACCGACGAGCGGATCGACGCGGCGGTCGCGCGGCTGGCGCAGTAGGTCGGCTCAGTAGAACCGGCTCAGTAGCGCCGGGTCAGTCGAGCCGCTCGATCGACCGGATGCGGTCGTGGCCGGTCCAGCCGTTGCCCTCGTCGTCACCGGGTCCGCCGTCGAGCACGTCGTCCTCGAACGAGCCGAGGAGCCGGTCGTCGCCGGCGAGGCCGTACAGGCGCACGGGGGAGTGGTCGAAGCCCGCCATCAGGACGTTCGGGCCGCGGGTGCCCCACACGGTCCACAGGTCGCCGGGCGAGGTGCTGACGTCCTCGATGCCGGCCGTCTGCATCGTCACGGTGACGTCGGCGAACCGGACCCGGGTGGTGCCCTCGGCCAGGTCGATGCGCCCGCGCGCATGGCGCTGGTCCCGCCCTGTCGCGTCGACGAAGGAGAGGGCGGAGAGCTCGTCGCGCCCGGTGCCGCCCCGGATCAGCTGGCCGGCCGCGGGCTCGACGACGTCGTTGAAGTGGTCGTTCCCGGCGCCGCCCCAGGACCGGTCCCGGCCCTGCTCGCCCTGGACGACGTCGTTGCCGGGGCCGCCACGGATCTCGTCGTCGCCCTCCGAGCCGCGCAGCTCGTCGCGGCCCGGCCCGCCCAGCAGCAGGTTGCCCACGCGGTCGTCGTCGCCCGCGGACCATGACCCGCCCGCGAGCAGGTCGGCTCCGCCCAGGCCCACGAGCCGGTCGTGGCCGGCGCTGCCGACGATCGTCTCGGCCGCGTCTGTGCCCGTCAGCGAGTCGTCGTACGGCGAGCCCACCAGGGTGGCGACCGGGCCGAGGATGGTGTCGGCGCCGTCACCCGTGGCCGTGCCCGCGCCGAGGTCGACCGTGACCGCCTGGGTCGCGTGGACGTAGGTGACCGTGTCGACCGAGCCCTCGTGGCGGCCGTCGAAGCCCGGGTCGAGCACGTCGTCGCCGGCGCCCCCGTCCAGGGTGTCGCCGTAGTAGACGTAGTAGTCGGTGTCCTCGACGACCTTCGCGTCCAGGCCGCCGTGCAGCGTGTCGGCGCCGGCGCCGCCGAGCAGTCGGTCCTGGCCCTCGCCACCGCAGAGCACGTCGTCACCGCCGAGGCCGAGGATCCGGTCGCCGCCGCCGCGGCCGTCGATGACGTCGGCCTCCTCGGTGCCCTGCAGCACGTCGTCACCATCGGTGCCGACGACGGTGGCCCCCGCGCAGGGACTCGCGGCGGCGTCCGCCGATCCGTTGCCGCCCATCGCGGCCGTGCCGGCGACCAGCAGCAGCGCGGTGAGTGTCCCCCCGACGGCGCGCATGCCCCTCACCCTAGAAGGAGGCGGCGCGCCGACGTGCTCGATCGCGGTGTTCCATCAGCGGCGCCCGCCGCAACAACACCCTCGCGGGGCCTGCTCGTCGCTTACATTCTGGCTCGGTCCGGCTCCCCGTCATGTTGGAGCCCGGCCGGCCAAGAGCGAGCTGCCTGCGTGGGGGCCAGGCAGCCGCTCAGCGGCCCTTCTCAGACCTCGATCCGGGGCCCGAGATCCGTCCACCACGCGGCTCCTCGCCGGACCCACGCGGGCAGGGACGCCTGGCTCGAGATCCCGGCCAGTCGCGGGTCGCCGGCCAGGCCCAGCGCGTAGAGCGTGCGGCGTGCCGTCATCTCGTCGGCGGCCAGACCCCGGTCGACCGCCGCCTGGGGCAGCAGCCGGCCGGAGCGGCCGTAGATGGTCAGCGCGTGCTCGAAGTCGGCGTCGCCACCGGAGTCCAGGAGGGCGTCGACGCCGGGGACGTCCTCGCCCGCGTGGCAGTACGCCGCGACCCGCAGCGCCGCGGCCCTGCTCACCGCGTCGGGGCAGCGGTCCCGCTCCTCGAGCAGCACCCGGACCACGTCGGCGGCGAAGGGGGAGAAGGCGAGCATCATCGTCGCGTTCGACAGCCGCACGCCGCGCGGGTCGAACATCGCCTCGAACAGGAGCCGGCTCAGCAGCGGCTCCTCGGCCTGGCCACGCCGTGCGGCCACCGTCCGGGCGATCGAGTCGGCGAAGCCGTAGTGCACGTTCTGGCGGGTCCGCGACCACACCCGAGGGACCGGTTGCGTCGGTCGGCTCGGGGCAGCAGGTCTCCCGGATCCGCGCCTGCAGCGGTGAGGGCAGGGCGGCCCACAGCTGGCCCAGCACCTCCCGGTGCGCAGGGTTCCCGTCCGAGTCCTGCCACGCCCGGTGCAGGTGCGGCGCCAGCCGGGACCAGTCCTCGAGGCCGAGTCCCCCCACCACCAGCATGTTCTGCAGTGCGTACGACGCGCCCCGGGCCCGGTAGATCGAGGGATCACCCAGCAGGCTCGCGAGCCAGTCCAGCAGCGACGGGGCCGGGCAGTCGGACAGCACGCTCAGGAGGTCCCAGTAGTTCTGGCTGTCGGGGTCGAGCACGAGCGGCCGCACCACGTCATCGACGACCTCGCCGTACAGGCTGCAGCGCATCAGCACCAGCGCCTCGCGCCGCGTGACGCGGCCGACGCCCATCGAGTGGGTGAGCTCGAGCGCCAGCCGCCGGACGTGGGTCTCCATCAGGGCCCGCGGCAGGCCGAGTCCGCCGTCCTGCGCGTGCTGCCGGGCGAACTCGAGCCAGGCCCCGCCGGTCGGGGCGGCCACGTCGACGGCCTCGCAGGCCCGGCTGAAGCGGTCCAGGCTCCGCGCCGCCGGCCTCGAGTGGGCGTCGGGCGCGTAGGGGAAGGTGCGGCACAGGAGGCTCACCGGCGCCTGCAGCGCGCCCTCCGGAAGGCCGAGCACGGCGGCGTAGCCGTCGAGCGCCGCGTCCGAGCGGTGGCCCTCGCTCTCGATCCGGCTCAACGTGGCCGCGGACAGCGTCACGTCGTGGTCCCTCAGCGCCACCGACATCTCGCGGAGCGACAGTCCCGCGACGCTGCGGTGGGTGCGCAGCAGCCAGCCGACGCGGGCGGCGACGTCGATGCGCGACGCGGTGAGCGGGGTCCGGTCGTCGAGCACCCCCGAGAGTCTGGGCACGGCGACATCATCTGTCATCGGGCCCGCCGGCGCCCACTCTTCAGTCGAAGACGTCCACGTGCACGTGGTCGCGGTGCTCGAGGACGGCCTGGTCGCCGGAGCTCTCCGGCGGGTCGTAGTCGCGCCAGCCGTCCTTCGACTGGGAGCCGGACTTCCAGATCCGGTCGTCGAAGATGACCGTCTGGATCGCGAGCCGGTCGGCCTGCGCGACGAGGTACTGCGCGATCGCCCAGCCCCTGACCTTGTTGGCCGGGCTGACCGGGCGCTCGAAGATGTCGATCGCGCGGCCCTCGTAGTGGGTCGAGCCCTCCATGTGGCCGTCCTTGACCCCACCCGGTGCGAAGCCGCCCAGGGACTGCTCCCCGAAGACCGCCTCGACCTCACGGCGTACGACGTCGGCGCGGTGCGTCAGCCCGACGTCGTTGAGCCGGTCCCGGGCCGACGGCACGTCGCCGGTCACCACGCAGCTGAACGCGTGCGGCGAGTTGCCGGTGAGCGCCGAGGCCAGCACCCGGGCGTCGGCCTCGTGCTCGGCGTACGCCTCCGGGTAGCCGGACCGCTGCACCTCCTGCGCGGCCTTGGTGATCCGCATCGTGTCGTAGCCGTCGACCCTGGCCAGCGCGTCGTAGAAGGCGCTGGTCGAGTAGTAGGGGTTGAGGACCTGCTCGCGGGTGCCCCAACCCTGGGAGGGGCGCTGCTGGAAGAGCCCGAGCGAGTCGCGGTCGCCCTGCTCGAGGTTGTAGAGCTTGGACTCCTGGTACGCCGTGGCGAGGGCGATCGAGGCGGCGCGCGCGGGCATCCCGCGCTGCACCGAGACGGCCGCGATCAGGGCGGCGTTCTCCGCCTGCTCGGTGCTGAGGTCGACGGTGCGCCCGCCGACGGTCGCCGTGCACTCCTGGGTCGCCAGCAGCGGCCCGACGTGGTGCAGCACGAAGTAGCCGGTGACTCCGACGACCCCCAGCGCCGCCGCCCCGACCAGCGCCGAGGCGGTCCGCAGTCGCATGGGCTAGTTGGCGTGGAGGGCGGCGTTCAGCTCGACGCCCTCGCTCTTCCACGGCACGGCCTCGATGGTGCCGGTCACCGAGTTGCGGCGGAACAGCACGTTGCTGGCCCCGGACAGCTCGAGCGCCTTGACCACCTTGGGCTTGCCGTCCATGTCCTTGACGGTCACCTTGGTGCCGGCGGTGACGTAGCAGCCGGCCTCCACCACGCAGTCGTCGCCGAGCGAGATCCCGATGCCGGCGTTGGCGCCGAGCAGGCAGCGCTCGCCGATCGAGATGACCTCCTTGCCGCCGCCGGAGAGGGTGCCCATGATCGAGGCGCCGCCGCCGACGTCGGAGCCGTCGCCGACCACGACGCCCGCCGAGATCCGGCCCTCGACCATCGAGGCGCCGAGCGTGCCGGCGTTGTAGTTCACGAAGCCCTCGTGCATCACCGTCGTGCCCTCGGCCAGGTGCGCGCCCAGGCGCACCCGGTCGGCGTCGGCGACCCGGACGCCGGTCGGCAGCACGTAGTCGACCATCCGCGGGAACTTGTCCACGCCGAAGACGGTCACGTGCTGGCCGGCGCCGCGCAGCCGGGCGCGGGTGGTCTCGAAGCCCTCGACCGCGCACGGGCCGGCCGAGGTCCACACCACGTTGGTGAGCAGCCCGAAGACGCCGTCCATCGAGATCGACTGGGGCGCGACGAGCCGGCTCGAGAGCAGGTGCAGCCGCAGCCAGGCGTCCTCGGTGGAGGCCGGGGCGGCCTGCAGGTCCGTCGTCTCGACCAGGCGCACCTCGCGGGTGACCCGGCGTACGTCGTCGGTGCCCTCGAGCGCCGCGAGCTCCTCCGGCGTCGACGCGTCGGCCGGCTTCGCGCCCAGCGCGGGCGCGGGGAACCACACGTCCAGGACGGTGCCGTTCGCGTCGAGGGTGGCGAGGCCGAAGCCCCAGGCCTGAGTCGGTGCAGCAGTCACGGGGGTACAGCCTAGAGCGTGCTCCTGTGCTCTCTCACTGGCCGGTACGGCCGTCGATGCACTCGCGCAGCAGGTCGGCGTGGCCGACGTGCCGGGCGTACTCCTCGATCATGTGCACGACGACGCCGCGCACCTCGTACGGGTCGTCGTGCGTCTCGCCGAGGTCGTCGTACCGCTCGTAGACCGCCCGGGCGTGCGCCACCTCGCGCCGCCACGACTCCCACGCGTCCGCGACGCACTCCTCGGTGCCCACCGCGCCGTTGAAGTCGAGGTCGGGGTCCTCCTCGGTGCGGTAGGGGCCGGGGAGATCCTCCTGTCCCTCCAGGACCCGGCGGAACCAGTGGTGCTCGACCTTGGCGAGGTGCCGCACCAGCCCGAGCAGGCTCATCGTGCTCGGTGGGACCGACCGGGTCGCCAGCTGCTCCGGCGTGAGGCCCTCGCACTTCATCTCGAGGGTCGTCCGGTAGTGGTCGAGGTACTGCCGCAGGATCACCTTCTCGCCCACCGGCGGCTCATCGGTGTCACGAGGGTCGTGGGCGGGATCCACCCACATGCCGTTGACGCCTGGCTGGGTCTGCTGGGCGGTCTGCTCGGTCACGGGTGAAGCCAATCGGGTCGCGCGGGGGCCGGCAACCCCATAACCTCCGCGCCATGAGCGAGGGAGAGCTGCTGCTGATCATCGGGCCGCCGGCCGTGGGCAAGATGACGGTGGGGCGGGCCGTCTGCGCGCGCACCGACTTCCGGCTGTTCCACAACCACCACACCATCGAGCCGCTGCTGGAGATCTTCGGCTTCGGCACGCCGCAGTTCCGCACGCTCAACGGCGAGTTCCGGCGCCGGGTCATCGAGGAGGCCGCGGCCTCGGGCACCCGGCTGATCTTCACCGTCGTGTGGAACGTCGAGGAGCAGGAGGATGCGGACGCGATCGAGGCGCTCATCGCGCCGTACGCCGACGCCGGCCTGCCCGTCTCCGTCGTCGAGCTGTACGCCGACCTGCCCACCCGTCTCGAGCGCAACGTGGGGGAGGAGCGGATCCTGCACAAGAGGTCCAAGCGCGACCTCGCCTGGTCCGACGCCCACGTCCGGGAGCTGGACGCCGCCCACGTCATGAACACCCAGCCCGACCGGCCGACCACCCCGGCCGACGAGGTGCTCGCCGGCCTCGCCCACCTGCGGATCGACAACAGCGACCTCACGCCCGAGCAGTCGGCCGCCGAGATCATCGCCTGGCTGGACACCCGCGCCACTGATTCGCAGCAACTGATTCGCGCGGCCGCGTGGCGCCGCCGTACGCTGTGCCCACAGGCGTTCGAGCCGTCATCAGCGGCGAGCCTCCGGAAGAACAGCTCGGTGGTCGAGGTGCGAGCGAAGCGAGCCTCGAGACCGGCCCAGTAGAACCGGACGGGTAGGCCCGTCACAGCCGTGAACGAGTGGTCTTGGTCTCGACAAGCTCGACCGACGAGGGCAAGGCAAGCGAGGTGGTACCGCGGCAGACGTCGTCCTCGTGTTTCGACACGAGCAGGACCGACCGCAGGAGAGAGCCACCGATGACCTACCCCAAGGTCTCCACCGCCGCCGAGGGCAACGCCGTCCCCTCCTCGCCGAAGTTCCCCGAGATCGAGGAGCGGGTGCTGGCGTACTGGAAGAAGGACGACACCTTCCAGGCCAGCATCGACCAGCGCGACCCCGGCGAGAACGGCTCCAACGAGTTCGTCTTCTACGACGGCCCGCCGTTCGCCAACGGCCTGCCGCACTACGGCCACCTGCTCACCGGCTACGTCAAGGACCTGATCCCGCGCTACCAGACGATGCGCGGCAAGCGGGTGGAGCGCCGGTTCGGCTGGGACACCCACGGACTGCCCGCCGAGCTCGAGGCGATGCGCCTCAACGGCATCAAGACCACCGACGAGATCCTCGAGCTCGGCATCGAGGAGTTCAACAAGGCCTGCCGCGAGTCGGTCATGAAGTACACCGGCGAGTGGCGCGAGTACGTCACCCGCCAGGCGCGCTGGGTCGACTTCGACAACGACTACCGGACCATGAACCCCGACTACATGGAGTCGGTGATCTGGGCCTTCAAGCAGCTCTTCGACAAGGGCCTGGTCTACGAGGGCTTCCGCGTCCTGCCGTACTGCTGGAACGACGAGACGCCGCTGTCCAACCACGAGCTGCGGATGGACGACGACGTCTACCAGATGGTCCAGGACCCGGCGGTCACCGTCGGCTACCGCCTCGACGGCGACGACGACCTGGGTGGCGCGCTGGTCCTGGTGTGGACGACCACGCCGTGGACGCTGCCGTCGAACCTCGCGGTCATGGTCGGCGAGGACATCGACTACGTCGTGGTGGAGTCCGACGTCACCGGCGTGACCGAGCGCTACGTCCTCGCCGAGGCGCGGCTGGAGTCCTACGCCCGCGAGCTGCGCAACGAGGACGTGGAGGACGTCGCCCAGCAGGTCGTCCGGCGGCTCAAGGGCCGCGACCTCGTCGGCCGCACCTACACCCCGCCGTTCTCCTACTACCTGGGCCACGCGAACGCGTTCCGGGTGGTGGCCGCCAACGACGCGGTGACCACCACCGACGGTTCGGGCCTGGTGCACACCGCCGGCGCCTTCGGTGAGGTCGACAAGGAGGTGACCGACCGCGAGGGCATCGAGGCGGTGATGCCGGTCGGCAAGGACGGCCGGTTCACCTTCCCGGTCACCGACTACGAGGGCATGCTCGTCTTCGACGCCAACCTGCACGTGATCGACCACCTCAAGGCCGCCACCAAGCGGTCCGGGGAGACCGGCTCGGTCACCGAGGGGACCGTGCTGCTGCGCCGCGAGAGCTACGAGCACTCCTACCCGCACTGCTGGCGCTGCCGCGAGCCCCTGATCTACAAGGGCGTCTCGTCGTGGTTCGTCGAGGTGACGGCCGTCAAGCAGCGGATGCTCGAGCTCAACGAGCAGATCCGCTGGGTGCCCGACCACATCAAGCACGGCCAGTTCGGCAAGTGGCTGGAGAACGCCCGCGACTGGTCGATCACCCGCAACCGGTTCTGGGGCTCGCCGGTGCCGGTGTGGAAGAGCGACGACCCGACGTACCCCCGCATCGACGTCTACGGCTCCTTCGAGGAGATCGAGCGCGACTTCGGGACGCTGCCGCGCGACAAGGAGGGCAACCCCGACCTGCACCGCCCGTACGTCGACGACCTGGTCCGGCCGAACCCCGACGACCCGACGGGTGCGTCGATGATGCGGCGCGTCCCCGACGTGCTCGACGTGTGGTTCGACTCCGGCTCGATGAGCTTCGCCCAGGTGCACGTGCCGTTCGACAACGCGGAATGGTTCGAGCACCACTTCCCGGCGGACTTCATCGTCGAGTACATCGGCCAGACCCGCGGCTGGTTCTACACGCTGCACATCCTGGCCAGCGCGATCTTCGACAAGCCGGCGTTCGAGACCTGCCTCAGCCACGGCATCGTGCTCGGCTCCGACGGCAACAAGATGTCGAAGTCGCTGCGCAACTACCCCGACGTGCGCGAGGTCTTCGACCGCGACGGCGCCGACGCGATGCGCTGGTTCCTGATGTCCTCGCCGATCCTGCGCGGCGGCAACCTGGTCGTCACCGAGCAGGGCATCCGGGACTCCGTGCGGCAGGTGCTGATCCCGCTGTGGAACAGCTGGTACTTCTTCCAGCTCTACGCGAACGCCGCCCAGGCCAACGGAGGCTACGACGCCCGGTGGTCGACCGCGTCCACCGACCCGCTGGACCGCTACCTGCTGGCCAAGTGCCGGCAGTACGTCGAGGCGATGACGCAGCAGCTCGACAACTACGAGGTCGCGAACGCGTGCGACTCGACGCGGTCGTTCCTCGACGTGCTGACGAACTGGTACATCCGCCGCTCGCGTGAGCGCTTCTGGGCCGCGGACGGCGTCGTGGACGAGGGGGCGTTCGACACGCTCTACACCGTGCTCGAGGTCGTCTGCCGCGTCACCGCCCCGCTGATGCCGCTGGCCACCGAGGAGGTCTGGCGCGGCCTGACCGGCGGTCGCTCGGTGCACCTGACCGACTGGCCGCTGGTCGAGGACCTGCCCGGTGACGACGCGCTGGTCGCCGCGATGGACCAGGTGCGCGACGTCTGCTCGGCCACCTCCGCGCTGCGCAAGGCCGGGAACCTGCGCAACCGGCTGCCGCTGTCGACGCTCACCGTGGTCGTCGCCGGCGCGGCCGCGCTGGAGGGCTTCGAGTCGATCGTCGCCGACGAGGTGAACGTGAAGACGGTGCGGCTGCTCGACGCGGACGCGCCCGAGGCGGCGTCGTACGGCGTCTCGCAGAAGCTGACCGTCAACGCGCGGGCCGCCGGGCCGCGCCTGGGCCGCGACGTGCAGACCGCGATCAAGGGCTCGAAGTCGGGCGACTGGTCGGTCGCCGAGGACGGCACCGTCACCGCCGGCGGCCTGGTGCTGGAGGAGGGGGAGTACACCCTCGAGACCGTCGCCGGCTCCGCCGACGGCGGCTCCGCGACCGGCATGCTGCCCAGCGGCGGCTTCGTCGTGCTCGACACGGCGGTGACGCCGGAGCTGGCCGCCGAGGGGCTCGCCCGCGACCTGGTCCGTGCCGTCCAGCAGGCCCGCCGCGACGCCGGCCTCGACGTCTCCGACCGGATCGCGCTGACCATCGGGGGCTCGCCCGCCGTGCAGGCCGCCGCCCGCACCCACGAGTCCCTGATCGCCGGCGAGACCCTCGCGACGTCGTACGAGGTGAAGGACGGCGACGCCGAGGGCACGCCCGTGACCGTCGGTGACAACGAGAAGGCCACGGTGCTCGTCACCCGCGCCTGATCGCCGATGGCACCGCTTTCGCAAGGTATGTAGGCGCGTCGGCGCTTCCCACGGTGTGTGCGCCGTGGGAAGCGGAGGTTCGGCTACATACCTTGAGAAAGCTGGTGGCGCCCCACCCAAGCCACCCGCACGTCAGAGGCCGACGCGCTCGGTGAGCCGGTCGAGGTAGGCCACGACCTGCTCGGTCGCGCGGTCGGGCACGCCCCAGATCAGCTCGGTGACGCCGGCCTCGCCCCACTCGAGGAGGTCGTCGGGCGTCGGCTTCGCGGCGACCAGCACGTGCACGTCGGGGGAGCCGGAGCGGCCGGCGGCGGCCCACGCCTCGCGGAGCTGGACGACCTTGCCGGTGACGTTCTGCTCGATCGGCGTCGTCATCCAGCCGTCGGCGTGCTCCGCGATCCAGGCGAACGTCTTCGGTCCGCCACCCGCACCGACGAGCACCGGCAGGTGGTCCTGGGCCGGCTTCGGCCACGCCCAGGACGGTCCGAACGAGACGAACTCCCCGTCGTACGACGCCTCCTCCTGCGTCCACAGGGCCCGCATCGCCTCGACGTACTCCCGCAGGACGGTACGACGCCGCCCGGTCGGCACGCCGTGGTCGGCGAGCTCGTCGGTGTTCCAGCCGAAGCCGGCGCCCAGCGTGACCCGGCCGCCGGAGAGGTGGTCGAGGGTCGCGATGGTCTTGGCCAGCGTGATCGGGTGCGACTGCACCGGGAGCGCCACCGCGGTCGCGAGCCGGATCCGCGAGGTGACCGCCGCGGCGGTCGCGAGGGAGACCCACGGGTCCAGCGTGCGCAGGTAGCGGTCGTCGGGCAGCGTCTCGTCGCCGGTGCCCGGATGCGCGGCCTCCCGGCGTACCGGGATGTGCGTGTGCTCGGGCACGTAGATCGTGTCGAAGCCACGCTCCTCGGCGGCGACAGCGGCGTCCGCCGGGGTGATCCCGCGGTCGGACGTGAACAGGACGACGCCGTGACGCATCCTCCGATGCTAGAACCGGTTCCAGCCCGGCGGTATGGCCCGGGGGCGCGGCGGGGGCTGGTTGACTAGGCCCATGCCACGCCTGGATCTCACCGCCGACGCCGTCACCCTCACCGAGCAGCTCGTCAACATCGAGTCGGTGAGCCACCACGAGCAGGAGATCGCCGACGCCGTGGAGGAGGCGCTGCGCACCCTCGGCCACCTCGAGGTCAGCCGCCACGGCCACACCGTCGTGGCCCGCACCGACCTCGGCCGCGGCGAGCGCGTCGTGATCGCCGGCCACCTCGACACCGTGCCGCTCAACGACAACCTGCCCGTGCGCCGCGAGGTGCGCCCCGAGGGTGACCTGCTGCACGGGCTCGGCACCTGCGACATGAAGAGCGGCGACGCCGTCATCCTCCGCCTCGCCGCCACCGTGCCCGAGCCCAACCGCGACGTCACCTTCATCCTCTACGAGGCCGAGGAGGTCGAGGCGGAGTTCAACGGCCTCACCAAGCTCTCCGCGAGCAACCCCGAGCTGATGCAGGGCGACTTCGCGATCCTGATGGAGCCCTCGAACGCCGGGGTCGAGGCCGGCTGCCAGGGCACCCTGAAGGTCGAGGTCCGCACCACCGGCGAGCGCGCGCACGCCGCGCGCAGCTGGTTCGGCGACAACGCGATCCACAAGGCCGCCGACATCCTCGCCCGCCTCCAGCAGTACGACGCCCGCACGCCGGTCATCGACGGGCTGGAGTACCACGAGGGCCTCAACGCGGTGTACGTCCGCGGCGGCGTCGCCGGCAACGTGATCCCCGACGAGTGCGTGGTCGAGGTGAACTTCCGCTTCGCCCCCGACCGCAGCGAGGCCGACGCCGAGCAGTTCGTCCGCGACTTCTTCGAGGGGTACGACGTGACCGTCACCGACAGCGCGCCCGGTGCGCTGCCGGGCCTGCACGTCCCCGCGGCCAAGGCGTTCCTCGAGGCCGTCGGCGGCGAGGCCAACCCGAAGTTCGGCTGGACCGACGTCGCCCGCTTCACCGGCCTCGGCGTGCCGGCGGTCAACTTCGGGCCGGGCGACCCGATGTTCGCGCACAAGCAGGACGAGCACGTGCCCGTCGAGCACATCGAGCGCTGCGAGCGGCTGCTGCGCGCCTGGCTCGGGGGCGAGCGATGAGGGACAAGCTCGCCGGCCCGATCCTCAAGCGGCGCGGGCAGGCCCAGGAGACCAGCACCACCGACCAGCGGCTGCTGGACACCCGCGGCCCCAGCGACTGGGTCCACCAGGACCCGTGGCGGGTGATGCGCATCCAGGCCGAGTTCGTCGAGGGCTTCGGCGCGCTGGCCGAGCTCGGGCCCGCGATCGCCGTCTTCGGCTCCTCGCGCACCCAGCCCGACCACCCGACGTACGAGATCGGCGAGCGGGTGGGCCGGGCGCTGGTGGAGGCCGGCTTCGCGGTCATCACCGGTGGCGGCCCGGGCACGATGGAGGCGGCCAACAAGGGGGCGAGCCAGGCCGGCGGCCTCAGCGTCGGGCTCGGCATCGAGCTGCCCTACGAGGCCGGCCTGAACCCGTGGGTCGACAAGGGCATCAACTTCCGTTACTTCTTCGCCCGCAAGACCATGTTCGTGAAGTACTCCCAGGGCTTCGTGGTGCTGCCGGGCGGCATCGGCACCCTCGACGAGATGTTCGAGGCCCTGACGCTCGCGCAGACCCGCAAGGTCACCCGGTTCCCGATCGTCCTGATCGGCGTGGACTACTGGTCGGGCCTGCTCGCGTGGATGCGCGAGACCATGCTCGCCGAGGGCAAGATCACCCAGCACGACCTCGACATGCTCACCCTCACCGACGACGTCGACGAGGCCGTGGCGCTGATGGTGGCGGCCCGGAGGAACGGTGACGCCGGATGACGTGGTTCTTCGCCGTTCTCATCGTGCTGGCGATGGGCGGAGTGGCCGTGCTGGCAGCCGGGAAGGGCGCGCCGCTCGCCGAGGAGTACGACGACCGGCCGGACGCGGCCGTGCCCGCGAACGGGCCGTTGCGGGCCGACGACCTGCGCCGGGTTCGGTTCTCCCTCGCGCTGCGCGGCTACCGGATGTCCGAGGTCGATGCGCTGCTGGACCGGGTGGCCTCGCAGCTCGAGCAGCAAGATGAACACGCGGTGGACTCGGAGGGTCGTGGCGACGACGCATCGCCGTAGGGCACACTTCCCAGCGTGTCGACCCAGGTGATCGTCTACATCCTGACCGCCCTGGCGGCGGTCGTCATCGTCCTCACGCGGCTGCGGCTGCGCCAGGAGACGGGCGGTGCCGGGCGTTTCCAGGTCGGCCGGCGGCTCGTCGACGTGCACACGACCGCCGGGGTCCTGGCGCTGGTCACGTGGCTGCTGTTCCTGATCGCCGACTCCGAGTCGCCGCTGGGCGGCGCCGCCACCGGCATCGTGGCGCTGGCGTTCTGGTGGGTCGTCGTCGTGGCCGGCCTGCTGATCCTGGTGCGGTGGCTGCCCAGCCACGGACGGCACGCCCAGACGGCCACCGAGGACACCTGGTCGGAGGGTCCGGGGCTCTCGGTCCTGGCACACGTCGGGATGCTCGTCGGGGTCTCCGTCTTCACCTGGGCCTACCTCACCTCCGCAGTCTGAGGCACCGGCTGTGTGATGCTGTGGCGATGATTCGACGTCTCGGGATCACCACAGCCACCCTGCTCCTGCTCGCTGCCGCCCCACCCGGCGTACCGTCGTCCGCCGCGCCGGCGCCCGCGCAGAAGGGCGCCGTGCTCGGCAAGCGGGTGCTCGGCGAGTCCGTGGACGGCCGCAAGATCATGGCCTGGCACCTCGGGGAGCCCGGGAAGCCCAAGGTCGTGCTGATGGCCGGCATGCACGGCAACGAGCTGGCGCCCCGGCAGATCCTGCAGTCCCTGCGCGACGGCGACCAGATCAACGGGGTCAACCTCTGGGTCGTCCCGACCTACAACCCCGACGGCGCCGCGGCGGGCACCCGCAAGAACGCCCACGGCGTGGACCTCAACCGCAACTTCCCGTACCGCTGGGCCGACCTGGACGGCAACTACGAGTCCGGCTCCAAGGCGGCCTCGGAGCCGGAGACGCGCGCGATGATGAAGTTCCTGCGCGACGTCCGCCCGAAGTGGATCCTCAGCTTCCACCAGCCCCTGCACGGGGTCGACACCGACACGAAGCGGCCGAAGTTCGCGCGCAAGGTCGGCCGGCACCTCGACCTGCCGGCCAAGAAGTTCACCTGCGGCGGTGTCTGCCACGGGACCATGACGATGTGGTTCAACCACAGGTTCGCCGGCACCGCGCTCACCGTCGAGTACGGCCAGACCCCGCCGCGGCGCCTGATGCGGGTCAGGGCGCCGCGACAGGTGCTGTCGATCTGGGGGGCCTGGCGCGGCCAGCTCGGCGTCGGCCAGGGCGGCTGACGGAGGGGCTCAGCGACCCTTGAAGGCCGGCTTCTCCTTGGCCACGAACGCCGCGACGGCGGCCCCGTGGTCCTCGGTGGCGCCGGTCTTCTGCATCATCGAGCTCTCGAAGGCCAGGGCCTCCTCGAAGGAGTGCCCGGCGGCGTAGGCCACCGACTGCCGCATCGCGCCGAGCGCCACCGTCGGGCCGGCCGCCAGCCGCTCCGCGAGCGCGCGGACCTCGGCCGCCAGCTCGTCGGCCGGGACCACCCGGGTCGCCAGGCCCAGCTCGGCGGACTCCTCGGCCCTGAGGGTGCGCGGGAAGTAGAGCAGCTCCAGCGCCTTGGCCCGGCCGACCAGCTGCTGCAGGTGGTAGCTCGCGCCGGTGTCGCAGGACAGCGCCACGTTGGCGAAGGCGAGGTTGAAGCCGGCGGTGTCGGCGAGGATCCGCAGGTCGCAGGCGAAGGCCAGGCTCGCGCCGGCGCCGGCGGCCACGCCGTTCACGGCCGCGATGACCGGCTTGGCCATGCCGGCCAGGGTGGTGACGATCGGGTTGTAGTGCTCGTCCACGGTCCGGAAGAGCGACTCGCTCGACTCGCTGCGCAGGATGGAGATGTGCTCCTTGAGGTCCTGGCCGGTGCAGAACGCCCGCCCGGTGCCGGTCAGCACGACGCACCGCGCGGCCGGGTCGTCGGCCACCTGGCGCAGGACGTCGAGCAGCATCACCTTGGTCGCGACGTCGAGGCTGTTCATCGCGTCCGGCCGGTTGAGCGTGATCGTGGCGATCCCGTCGGAGAGGTCGAGGAGCACCGGCTGGTCGACGGCGGGCTGGTCGAGGGCGGGGGAGTCGTCGGTCATGGGAGGCAGTCTGCCGGATCGCCGTCCGGTCAGGAGTCCAGGCAGCGCGCCACGAACCGGTCCGCGGCGGGCTTGAGCCGCTCCGCCTCGACGGCGAACAGCTCGGCGGCCGGCCGGCCCGGCCAGTCCGCCGGCAGCAGCGGGTCGGGCAGCCCCGGGTCGGCGAAGAGGAACTTGCGCCACTCGTGCACGAGCTGGAAGCGCGCCGCGAACGCGCCCTCGTCCTCCTCGTGGTGGGCGGTCAGCTGCCGGGCGACGAGGTCGCCCGCGGTGTTCAGCCAGTCCTCGTACGCCGCGCGCAGGGCGCCGAGGTCCCAGGCCTCGACGGGCGGCGGGTCGAACTCGACGGCCCGCGCGGAGCGGGCCCGCGCCCCGGCGCGACCCAGCACGAAGCCGAGCTCGGTGCGGACGAAGGGGCTGACCCAGACGTTGTCGGCCAGCTCGGCGTACCCCACGAAGCCCAGGTCGGCGCGCAGCCGGTGCCGCGCGCTGCGGTCGTCCGGCGGGGTCACGAAGACGAGGTGCCAGGTGCCGTCCCACGCCCGCTCGGTGCGGCGGTAGATCCGGTCGGCCGCCTCGTCGAGGCGGCGGGTCGCCCGCTCCGTGGCGCGGTAGCCGCGGCCGCCGTCGACCGGGACCGGCTCGAGCCAGCCCTGCATGACCATCCGCGAGATCGCGGTCCGGACGGCCGGCGCGGCGATGCCCACCGGGTCGAGCATGCGCACCAGAGCAGCGACCGGAGCCTGGTTCCCGCGGGCGCGCAGGTGGTCGCCGTACACGTCGAAGAGTGCCGAACGGGCGTGCATGAAGGGAGTCTGCCAGCCCGCGGCGACGCCGGGGCGGAACCACAGGTACACACCTGTGGTCCGAGTCACGGGCGGGATAGGGGATAATGGTCGCCGGTACGGCGTGCGGGGTCGCTCTGACCTCGCCTGCTCGAGAACAGCAACAGGAAGAGGTGCGCGGATGGCGGCGATGAAGCCGCGGACGGGCGACGGTCCGCTGGAGGTCACCAAGGAGGGTCGCGGCATCGTCATGCGCGTCCCGCTCGAGGGTGGTGGCCGCCTCGTTGTCGAGCTCAACGCCGAGGAGGCCGGCGCTCTCGGGGATGCCCTCAAGGACGTCGTCGGCTGAGGCCGGCTCCAGCCCGTGAGCACGCCTGACACCCTGACCACCCTTCCCGCCCAGGTATCGCCGCCCGAGTTCGCGCTCAGCGCGCTGCCGCCGCACGCCATGCTCGGAGCCGAGGTGCTGGCGCTGCCGGTGCTGCCCGGCGACGGTCCGGGTGCCGGCGTCCTCCTCGGGCCCGGCGCCGAGGAGGCCGGCGAGCAGCTCGGCACCGACCTGCTCGCCCTGCTCGAGCTGAGCTCGGCGACCGGCAAGGCGGGCGAGGTCACCTCGCTGCCGGTGCCGCTGGGCGGTGCCGACAACCCCGCGCTCCGCTGGGTGCTGCTGGTCGGCATCGGCGAGCAGCGGCCGATCGACTTCCGTCGCGCCGGAGCCGCCCTGGCCCGGGCCACCAAGGACCGGTCCGCCGTGGCCACCTCGATCCCGGCCCTGGCCGGGCCGGGGGGTCTGGAGGCGTTCGTCGTCGGCGCGATGCTCGGCTCGTTCTCCTTCCACTGGCGCTCGGTGGCTCCCGAGCACGTCCCGGTCGAACGCATCGTGCTGGCCGGGCTGCCGGACGCGGACGACCGCAGCACCGAGCTGCAGCGGGCGATCGCCCTCGGCGGCGCCGGCTGGCGCTCCCGGATGCTGGCGACCGTGCCGTCCAACCTCAAGAACCCCGCGTGGCTGGCCGACCAGGCCCGCGAGCTGGCCGGGGAGTGCACGCTCGACATCGCCGTGTGGGACGAGAAGCAGCTCGCCGCGGAGGGGTTCGGCGGCATCGTCGCGGTCGGCCAGGCCTCGGCCACGCCGCCGCGGCTGATCCGGCTCGACTACACCCCGGAGGACGCCAACCGGAAGACGCCGACCGTCGTCCTGGTCGGCAAGGGGATCACCTTCGACACCGGCGGCCTGTCCATCAAGCCCGGTGAGGCGATGGTCAACATGAAGCGCGACATGACCGGCGGCGCCGTCGTGATCGCGGTCATGGGTGCGCTCCGGTCGCTCGGCTGCCCGGTGCGGGTGGTCGGCCTGATCGCCGCCGCGGAGAACGCCGTGGGCGGCAACGCCCTGCGTCCCGGCGACGTGGTCCGCCACTACGGAGGTCGCACCAGCGAGGTCACCAACACCGACGCCGAGGGGCGGCTGGTGATGGCCGACGCCATCGCGTACGCCGTGGACAAGATCGCTCCCGCCGTGGTCGTCGACGTCGCCACGCTCACCGGGGCCATGAAGGTGGCGCTGGGGCAGCGGGTCGGCGGCTTCTTCGCCAACCACGAGGGCCTCGCCACCGCGCTCTCCGAGGCCGCCGAGGCGGCCGGCGAGCCGCTGTGGCGCTTCCCGCTCGCGGACGTCTACGAGGACAAGCTGCGCTCGAGCGTCGCGGACGCCGACAACGCCCCGTCCGGGCCGGGCGCGATCACGGCCGCGCTGTTCCTGCAGCACTTCGCCGGCGACGTGCCCTGGGCCCACCTCGACGTCGCGTCGGTCGGTGACTCGCCCAAGGAGCACCACGAGTGGACCACCGGGCCGACCGGCTTCGGTGCCCGCGCGTTGCTGGCGTGGCTCGGCAGCGACGACCCCCTGGAGGTGCTGGGATGAAGGGGCTCACCGTCCGCTGGTCCCTGACCGACGCGCCCGACGGCGTGGAGCAGGAGCTGGCGTCGTACGTCGAGGGCACCTCCCACGCGAAGTTCACCGGCATGGCCGGGCTGCGCTTCAAGACCTGGCGGATGCGCGCGGGTGAGTGGTTCGAGGGCTGCTACGTCTTCGCCACCGACGAGGCCCGGGCCGAGTTCCAGGCGACCTTCACCGCCGGCGCCGCGGACGCGCCCGGCTCGAAGATCATCGGCAGCGCGCCGGTGCTCATCGAGGAGTGCGACGTCGTCGCGGTCGCCGAGGGCTGGGACGGTTTCCGGGCGGCCGCCCGCTACTGACCGGGCGGCCGGGCGGCTCGCTGCGCGGGCCCGGGCTCACGCCTCGGGGGACCACTCCTTCTTGGCGACGAGCAGCCCGTCGCCCACGGGCAGCAGCACGGAGACCAGGTCGTCGTGCTCCATGACCGCCCTGCCGAGGTCGCGGATCGCCACGGTCTCCTCGTCGCGCTGGGCGGGGTCGGCGACCCGGTCGTGCCACAGCGCGTTGTCGAAGGCCACCACGCCACCGGGGCGCAGCAGTCGCAGCGCCTCCTTGAGGTAGGCGGCGTACTCCCGCTTGTCGCCGTCGCAGAAGACCAGGTCGTAGTGGCCGTCGGTGAGCCGGGGGAGCACGTCGAGCGCCGCCCCGGAGATCGTGCGCGCGCGCTGGGCCGGGATGCCGGCGTCGGTGAACGACTGGCGCGCCAGGCGCTGGTGCTCGGCCTCGATGTCGACGGTGGTCAGGACGCCGTCGGCACGCATCCCGCGCAGCAGCCACAGGCCGGACACGCCCGTGCCGGTGCCGATCTCCACCACGGCCCGGGCGTCGAGGACCGAGGCCAGCAAGCGCAGCGCCGCTCCGCCTCCCGGGCCGATCGGGACGACGCCGACCTCCTCGGCGCGGGCCCGGGCCGAGGCCAGCGCCTCGTCCTCGGCGACGAACCCCTCGGCGTAGGACCAACTCGCGGGCTTGATCGGGGTGGTGATGGTGGCCTCCTGGGTCGGACGCCGGCCGGGTGGACGGACGGCGTGGCGGGCCCAACCGTACCGTGAACAGCGGGTCACGCCCGGGAACACGGACCGGGCACCGGTCGTTGATCCGTCCGAGGGCGCTGTCGAGCCCCTCAGGAGGAGGGAACGCCGCTCACAGCGTTCTCTCAGCCAGGTTTCCTACGCTGGGAAGGGTCAGGACGCTGTTCCAGAGACACGTCGGATCGAAGGCGCGCCCGGCGCGCGGCAAGGAGGGCCCGGTGGACGCTGAGGTCGAGGGCCTGCGCGACGGCCGGCAGGACGGCGTGCCCACCTGGGACGAGATCGTCGAGCAGCACTCCGACCGGGTCTACCGGCTCGCCTACCGCCTGACCGGCAACCGTCCCGACGCCGAGGACCTCACCCAGGAGGTCTTCGTCCGGGTGTTCCGGTCGCTGTCGACGTACACGCCCGGCACCTTCGAGGGCTGGCTGCACCGGATCACCACCAACCTCTTCCTCGACCAGGCCCGCCGCAAGCAGCGGATCCGCTTCGACGCGCTCTCCGACGAGCGGGCGGACCGGCTCACGAGCGCGTCGCCCAGCCCCGACACGGCCTACGCCGACCAGACCTTCGACGACGACGTGGAGCGCGCGCTGGCGACCCTGCCGCCGGACTTCCGGGCCGCCGTCGTGCTCTGCGACGTCGAGGGGCTGTCCTACGAGGAGATCTCCGAGATCCTCGGCGCCAAGCTCGGCACCGTCCGCTCCCGCATCCACCGCGGCCGGGCGATGCTGCGCGCCGCGCTCGCGCACCGCGCCCCGAGCGCCGGACGCGCCCGCTACTCCGGCCCCGCGCCGATGTTCTCCGGCCAGGGGTGGGGCACGTGATCGGTCACCTCGGCTCCCGTGTGAGCGCGCTGCTGGACGGCCAGCTGCCTCCGGACGAGGCCGAGCGGGCCTGGGGGCACGTGCACTCCTGCCACGCCTGCCGTGACCTCGTCGAGCGCGAGGGCTGGGTGAAGACCCGGCTGGCCGGCCTCTCCTTCGGCAGCACCTCGGCACCCGACCACCTCAAGGGGTCGCTGTTGGGCAGACCCGCCGGGGTGACCCCCGGTGACGCCTACCTCGCCCTGCACCGCACGGAGCAGACGTCCCGCCGCAACACCGGACTGGTGGCCATCGGCGGTGGCGCCGTGGGCGCCGCGGTGATGGGAGTCCTCGCGCTGGGGGTCGCGCCGGCGGACGCCCCGACCATCGACCGGCGGGCGCCGGTGACCCAGCTGGTCACCCCCACCCAGACCCCTCGGCTGGTGTCGCCCACCCTGGATCCGAAGCTGGGCCCGAAGCTGACCCCGGTGGACAGCCCCGGCCGCCACGCCCGCACCCCCTGACGGCCCGGATTTCGGGTCGGGGGTCAAGATAGGCACGTGAACGAGCACGACGAGGGCCGCGCGCCCGGCGGCGACGCCGGACAGCCGGACCGGCCGGGTGACCCCGAGGACAGCGAGCCCACCAGGCCGCTGGCCTTCGGCCGCCCCGCCGAGCCCGCCCCCGCACCCTCGTGGGTGCCGCCCACCTCCCAGCCGCCGCCGGGCCGCTGGCCCGGTTTCCCGCCGCCCGGCACCCAGCCGATGCCGATGTCCCAGCCGCGGCACGCGACACCGCGGGGCCGGGTCCCCGGCTGGCTGTGGCCGGTCGTGGCCGCGCTCGCGCTGGTCGTGGGTGTCCTCGGCGGCGCCCTCGGCGGCGTCGCCTACGAGCGCATCGCCAACGACCGCGGCCCCGGCACCGTGAGCAGCGGCCTCGACGGCGTCGACACCGTGTCCCTGCCGCCGCTGTCCAAGGCCGACGGGTCGGTCGCCGCGGTCGCGCAGGCGCTGCTGCCCAGCACCGTCCAGATCTCCGCGGAGTACGGCGGGCAGAAGGGTGGTGCCACGGGTTCCGGCTTCGTCCTCGACCGGCAGGGCCACGTCATCACCAACAACCACGTGGTCGCCGACGCGGCCTCCGACGACGGCCCGATCGAGATCGTCGACCAGGACGGCAACCGCTTCGACGCGACGCTGGTCGGGCGCAGCCCGGTCTACGACCTCGCCGTGCTCTACGCGCCGGAGGCCCGGAAGCTCAAGCCGGCCTCCCTCGGCTCCTCGCAGGCGCTGCGGGTGGGCGAGGGGGTCGTCGCGTTCGGCTCCCCGCTCGGGCTGAGCTCGACGGTGACGGCCGGGATCGTCAGCGCCCTCCACCGGCCGGTGACCACGGGCGACACGTCCAACGACTCGTCGTACATCAACGCCGTCCAGACCGACGCGGCGATCAACCCGGGCAACTCCGGCGGCCCGCTGGTCAACCTGCGCGGCCAGGTCGTCGGCGTGAACTCCGCGATCGCGACCACCGGCGGCAGCGCCGGGGGCGAGGCCGGCAACATCGGCGTCGGGTTCGCGATCCCGATCGAGCAGGTCAGGATCACCGCCGACCAGATCCTGCGCACCGGCGAGGCGAGGTACCCCGTCATCGGGGCCAAGGTCCAGACCGGTGAGGACGAGGGGACCGGAGCCGAGATCAGCGAGGTGCTCGACGGCACCCCGGCCGAGGCGAGCGGCCTGGAGAAGGGCGACCTCATCACCGAGGTGAACGGCGAGCGGGTCAGCGACGGGATCGCGCTGATCGTGGCGATCCGGGCCCACCAGCCGGGGGAGACGCTGGAGTTCACCGTCCTGCGGGACGGCGAGGAGCGCACCATCTCGGTGACCCTCGACTCCGAGGTCGGCTAGGACACCTCGCCCGATTCGGGGCGCGGTCCCCCCTACTCGGGCCGGGGCTCGGCCTCCACGTAGGGGTGCTCGTCGACGAACGTCCGGGTCTCGGCGTACATCCGCTGGATGAACTCCTCCAGCTGCGCCGACTCCACGCGCCACTGGCCCCGGCCGCCGATCTTGATCGCGGGCAGCTCGCCGCGCCGGACCAGGGCGTAGACCTGGGCGCTGGAGGTGTTGAGGACCTCCGCCACGTCGGCGAGGGTGAGGAAGCGGGGCGTGCCGGACATGCGCACATCGTCCCACCTCGACCCCGGTGCGGGGCCGGAGCCACGGCGACTGTGGAGAACCGGATGACCGCGAGGCCCGCGGAGGGCATCATGAGCGCGTGGCCACTGACCTCGGGACGTCCACCACGGCGCCGACCCCGCTCGCGACGCGCGCGACGACACCGGGCTGGCGAGATCCCCGGCTCTGGGTCGGGGTCCTGATCGTGGCGGTCTCGGTGGTCGCGGGCGCGCGCCTGCTGAGCGCCGCGGACGACACGGTGCCGGTCTGGTCCGTGGCCACCGACATGGGCGCCGGTGACGAGGTCCGCGCCGACGACCTGGTGGCCGTGCGGGTCCGGTTCGCCGACGCGAGCGACCTGGGTGGCTACTTCACCGCCGACGACGAGCTGCCGGCCGACCTGGTGCTGACCCGGGGCGTCGGCGCCGGCGAGCTGCTGCCGCGGGCCGCGGTCGGGTCCGCGGCCGACAGCGACACGCTGCAGGTGCCCGTCGCCGTCGATGCCGAGCAGGTCCCGGGCTCGGTGCGGGCCGGCTCGGTCGTCGACGTCTACCTGGTCGCGTCACCGACGGTCGCGCAGGCCGGTGGCACCCGGCCGACCGGCTCCGGGCTCCGGGGCGGGCCGGCGCTGTCGGCGGTGACGGTCGTCGACGCGCCGCCGCTCGAGGAGAGCTTCGGCTCCACCGGCAAGCGCCAGCTGGTGCTCGCCGTGGCGGAGCAGGACGCGTCCCGGTTCTTCCGGCTGCTCGGCTCCTCGGAGAGCCCCGTCATCACCGTCGTACGCCGGGGCTGAGCCGTGGTCATCGTCCTGATCGTCGCGGCGGGAGCGGCCTGGGAGTCGCGGGCGGTCCAGCTGCTGGGGGCGCACCCCGGGATCGTGGTGCTGAAGCGTTGCGTCGACGTCGACGACCTGCTGGCCGCCGCCACGGCCGGCCAGGCCGGCGTGGCGGTGCTCGGGCTGGACGCGCCCGGCCTGGACCTCGCCGCGACCGACCACCTGCGCCGGCACGGCGTGCGTCCGGTCGCGGTCGTGCCGGGCGGCGCGCCCGCCGAGGCCGCGCGGCTGCGGGCCTCCCGGATCGGCATCCAGGTGCTGGTCGACGAGACCGACCTCGACTCACTCCCGGCCGCCGTGACCTCGGTCGAGGCGGAGCCGTCGGCGATCGTCCCGGACGAGGCGGCGACGTTCGACGACGTGGAGGCCGGGATGCCGGCCGAGGCGCTGCCCGGCGGCCGGGTGATCGCGGTCTGGGGGCCGGGCGGGGCGCCGGGGCGCACCACCCTGGCCGCCGGGCTCGCGGCCGAGCTGGCGCGGCGACGGGTGCGCACGCTGCTGGTCGACGCCGATCCCTACGGGGGCGCGGTCGCCCAGCAGCTCGGCGTGCTCGACGAGGTGTCCGGCCTGCTCTCGGCGGCCCGGCTGGCAGCAGCGGGGCAGCTGGCGGAGCGGTTCGCGTCGGTGCAGCGCGGCATCGACCAGCACCTCTCGGTGATCACCGGGCTGCCGCGGCCGGACCGGTGGCCGGAGATCCGGGCGGGGGTGCTGGAGCACATGCTGGAGACGGCCCGGGACCAGGGCCAGGTCGTGGTCGACACCGGCTTCAGCCTCGAGGACGACCCCGGCTCGGACTTCGGGTCCCGGCCGGGGCGCAACCAGATGACGCTGGCGGCGCTCGAGGTCGCCGACGAGATCGTCGTGGTCGGCAACGCCGACCCGGTCGGCCTGTCCCGGCTGGCGCGCGGGCTGGTGGAGCTGCGCGACCTGACCGGCGGGGCTCCGGTGCGGGTCGTCGTGAACCGGATGCGGTCCACGCTCGGCTGGTCCGAGAAGGACATCGCCGGCATGGTCGAGGGCTTCGCCCGCCTGACGGGGCTGCACTTCCTGCCCGACGACCGGGCCACCGTCGACCGCGCCCTGGTGGCCGGCCGCACGCTCGCCGAGACCGGCGACTCGCCGCTGGCCCGGGCGGTGGCCGCGGTGGTCGACGCCCTGGCACCCGGCACCGGTGTGCCGGCTCCGGCCAACGGGCGAGCCGATGGCCGGGCCGGCGGCTCGCCCGTCGGCCGGGTCAGGCGGCGAACAGCAGGTACAACCCGCCCACGGTGAAGGCGATCATCGCGAACAGCAGCGGCAGCTGACCGGTCAGCTGGTGCCGCTTCGGCAGGATCCGCATCGCCCGGTCGTGGGCCGCGACGACGGCCACCACGTGGCCGAGGACGACCGCGACGACCTTGGTGGTCGCCAACAGGGTGGGGTGGTAGGACAGCCAGTAGTTCACGCTCCAGTCGGCGGTGCCCAGCAGGTTGCTGCCGTTGCCGAGCGGGTCGCTCGCCTGGATCAGGGTCTGCTGGCCGACCTCGACGAGGTAGGTGAGGTAGTGGGCCACGACGTAGCCCACGATGATCGGCACCACCGAGTGGGCGAACTGGTTCGGCAGGTCGCCGCGGCGTACGTCGTCGACGACGCCGGTCAGCACGCAGCTCCCCGCGAACACCAGGCCGACCGTCACGCAGAACGCCAGCAGCGCCAGGTTGTTCAGCAGGTTGGTCGACACGTCGGTGCCCTGCACGAACTTCACCCACGGCGTGGAGTCCTTGAACGAGTCGAACGCCGTGCTGCCGAACAGCACCGCGACCACGGCCACCAGCCCCGGCCGCACGGGCACCGTGTCCAGGTTGGCCAGCGGGCTGCGGACCACCAGCAGGTCGCCGCGCCGGCCCCACACGGAGAGCTTGGCGACCAGGCTGGAGTACACCTCGAACGGGTCCGCCCGCGAGTAGAACGTGCTGCCGAACAGCGCGCCGCCGAGCAGCATCACCGCGACGTAGACCGCGCCCCACAGCCGCACCGGGCCGAGCTGGGTCGAGTAGGGGTAGACCAGCTCCAACCAGACGAACGCGAAGAGCCCGACCGCCGCCGGCCAGTAGCCCAGTCGCGCGGGGTAGTCGTAGAGGCCGTGGTCGGGGTCGCTGCCGGAGAGCCTGGCGAAGGCGAGGTTGATGGTGCGGACCGGGCTGATCGCCTTCCACACCGGTCCGAGGAGCAGCGAGAGCGGCACCAGGCCGACCCACCACCAGACGTAGAACATGCCGAAGACCGGGTTGGTCAGCAGGTCCTTGCCGAGCACCGCGGCGACGCCGGCGTAGGCGAACACGACCACGCCGAGGACGCGCAGGGCGACCCGGAAGCCGGTGGAGTCGACCAGGCGCGCGAGCCACGCCGGGGCCGGCCGGCCGCTGGTGACCTCGTCGTACCGCGGCTGGCGCCAGGCGACCGCGAGGACCGTGAAGGAGACCGTCAGCGCCGCGACCGCGCCGGCGATGGCCAGCTCGGGCGAGACCGGCAGGTCCTTGGCCCCGCCGATGCCGTGCGCGAGCGAGATCCCGTCGGGGGACACCTCAGCGGACTTCGAGCTGGACGATCGTCTTGTCCAGCGTGTGTGACTCGACGTCGACGATGCCCGGGCGCGTCGATGGGCTCGATCTCGACCGTGCTGGTGCCCTTGTCGTACTCGAGCTCCTGCTCGGGCTCGGAGTGCACGTGGATCTCGCCGGGCGCGTCCGCGGTGACCTCCAGCTCGATCGGCTGCCCGTGCTGGACCTCGACCCGGTCGCCGTTCGGCGTCACGGAGTCACCGTCGAAGGTGACCTCGATGACCTGCGGCCCCTCGCTCGACTGGGTGCTCGACCCGGAGCCCGAGGGGGACGACGAGTCGTCGCCGCCGCAGGCCGCGGTGGCGCCCAGGGTGAGCGTGAGGACAGCGAGTGTCGCCAGGACTCGGCGCATCGGTGAGATCCTTACTTGTCGGTAGCCAAACGTGGGACGGACGCCCGGGCCGGGCGTCACCTCTGGAAGAATCCCATGGTGAGGCAACCGGTCGATCCTTGACCCCGGGGGACAGTTGTGACGAAAGGGCACCAGATGAGCGAGCGGCTCCGGCCGCGGGACCTGGCCTTCCTGGCCGCCGAGTCCCCGTCGACGCCCATGCACAACGCCACGGTCGAGATCTTCGACCCGGGCGACTCCGGCTTCGACCACGACCGCCTGCTCGAGCTGATCGAGGACCGGATCTCGTTCGTGCCGCGCTACCGGCAGCGGATCCAGTCCGTGCCGGGGCGCCTGGCCAACCCGGTGTGGGTCGACGACGAGCACTTCGACCTCGCCTACCACGTACGCCGCTCCGCGCTGCCCCGGCCGGGCAACCTCGACCAGCTCCGCGAGCTGGTGGCCCGGATCATCTCCCGGCCCCTGGACCGCAGCCGTCCGCTGTGGGAGATGTACTTCGTCGAGGGGCTCGCCGGCGGCCAGGTCGCGCTGCTCTCCAAGTCCCACCAGGTGCTCGTCGACGGCGTCGAGACCGTCGACCTCGGCCAGGTGCTGCTCGACGTCAGCGAGCGCCCCAAGGAGCTCGGCGGCGACGAGTGGCGGGCCGGCCGGCGCGTCTCCCCGGCCGGGCTGCTGGTGGACGCGGTCCGCGACAGCGTGCGCGACCCGGGCACGGTCGTCGACACGCTCCGGAGCCGCACCGGCACGCTGCGGCGCTACGCGGACAGCGCCACCCGGCGTACCTCCCGGGTCGTCAACGGGCTCACCGGCCGCGACCCCGAGCGGGAGACCCCGATCAACGGCCCGCTCTCCCAGCAGCGGCGCGTGGTCACGGTGCGCACCGACCTCGCCGACTACCGGACCGTGCGCAAGGTGCACGGCGGCACCGTCAACGACGTGGTGCTGGCGACGGTCACCGGCGCCCTGCGGGCCTGGCTGATGGCCCGGTCGGAGTCGCTGCGCGGGCTGCGGCAGATCCGGGCCGTGGTGCCGATCTCGGTGATCGACGAGGAGCTCGAGGCGACCTCGCTCGGCAGCCAGATCGCGGCCCACTTCGTCGACCTGCCGGTGGGGGAGCCCAGCCCGGTCGTGCGCCTGCACCAGGTCTCCTACTCGTTCCTGGCGCACAAGGAGACCGGCCGCGGCGTCGCGGCGAACCGCCTCGCCGGCATCGCCGGCTTCGCGCCCACCACCTTCCACGCGATCGGCGCGCGGGTGGCGGCCGCCGAGGCCCGCCGCGGCTTCCAGGTCAGTGTCACCAACGTGCCCGGTCCGCAGTCGCCGCTCTACGCCGCCGGTGCACGGATGGTCGCGACCTACCCGGTGCACCCGCTGCTCCCGGGCCACGCGCTCGCCATCGGCGTCACGTCGTACGACGGCCACGTCTACTACGGCGTCACCGCCGACCGCGACCTGCTGCCCGACGCCGACCTGTTCGGGCAGTGCCTGCGCGAGGCGCTCGACGAGCTCGTCGACACCGCGACGGGGGTCCGGCCCCGGGTGCCTCGCGGTCGCAAGCGGGCCCCTCGCGACGGACAGAAGCCCCCGAAGGTGGCTCCCGAGCCGTGAGCGTCCGTGTCTACGTCCCGGCCACGTCCTCGCTGCTGGCCTCGCTGCTCGGCGACGGGCGGCTGTCCGGCCCGCTGCGGGCCCATGCCGTCACCGACGCCCTGCGGGCCGGCTGGCCCGAGGGCGACGAGGAGTCCTGGGAGTACGCCGCGCTGATGGCCGCCGCGGCCGACTCGGCCGGGATGCGGGGGAGCGGTGACCAGCCGCGGCGGTACGTCGTCGCCGCGGACGTGCCCTCGGTGGTGCCGGTCGCGGGCGACGAGGACCCCACCCTGGTGGACGTCGCCGCGGACGTGGTCTGGAAGAACGTCGCCGCCGCCCACGTCGACACCACCGACGACGCCGACGAGGACGACGACCTGGCCTGGTACGCCACGCAGGAGATCCAGCACCTGGTGTGACGACGCGGGCGACGCCCTCCGACGTGAACAAGCGACGGGTCGACGCCCTCCGCGTGAACAAGCGACGGGTCGACCTGCGTTTGGGGTCAGGCGCGGGTGGTGAGAGCATCGCGAGCATGGACGCAGTGACGACACCCCCGGCTCCCACCAACGAGCCGAACCTGACGTACGCGCCGGGCAGCCCCGAACGGGAGGCCCTGGTCGCGGAGATCGAGAAGCTCGGGCACACCGAGCACGACCTGCCGGCCTACATCGGCGGGTCCTGGCGGCCCGGCGGCGGTGCGGAGACCAAGGTCGTGCAGCCGCACGACCACCAGCACGTCCTGGGCGTCCTGAAGAACTCCACGACGACCGACGCCAAGGACGCCGTGCAGGCCGCGACGGACGCGGCGCCGGAGTGGCGCGCGATGCCGTTCGACGAGCGCTGCGCGATCATCCTCAAGGCCGCCGACCTGCTCGCCGGCCCCTGGCGCCAGCGGATCAACGCGGCGACCATGCTCGGCCAGTCGAAGACGGCCTTCCAGGCCGAGATCGACAGCGCCTGCGAGCTGATCGACTTCTGGCGCTTCAACGTCCACTACGCGAGGCAGATCCTCACCGACCAGCCGATCGCGAACAGCCCGGGCATCTGGAACCGCACCGACCACCGGCCGCTCGAGGGCTTCGTCTACGCGATCACCCCGTTCAACTTCACGGCCATCGCGGGCAACCTCCCCACCGCTCCCGCGCTGATGGGCAACACGGTCCTCTGGAAGCCGTCGCCCACCCAGCAGCTGGCCGCGTCGCTGACCATGCAGCTGCTCGAGGAGGCCGGCATGCCGCCCGGCGTCATCAACATGCTGCCCGGCGACGGCCTCGACGTCTCCGAGGTCGCGCTGGCGCACCCGGACCTCGCCGGCATCCACTTCACCGGCTCCACCCCGACGTTCCAGCACCTGTGGCGCACGGTCGGCGAGAACATCACGTCGTACCGCTCCTACCCGCGCATCGTCGGCGAGACCGGCGGCAAGGACTTCATCGTCGCCCACCCGTCGGCCGACCCCGACGTGGTGGCCACCGCGATGATCCGCGGCGCGTTCGAGTTCCAGGGCCAGAAGTGCTCCGCCGCGTCGCGGGCGTACGTCGCCCGCTCGGTGTGGGACAAGATCCGCGACCGCCTGGTGGCCGAGGTCGAGGCGATCGAGGTGGGCGACGTCCGGGACTTCAAGAACTTCATGGGCGCCGTCATCGACGAGCGCGCCTTCGCCAAGCACAAGGCGGCGATCACCCGGGCGCACGAGTCCTCGAGCCTCGACGTCATCGCCGGTGGCACCGTGGACGACTCGAAGGGGTACTTCGTGCGGCCCACGATCGTCGAGGGCGGCGACCCGACCGACGAGATGTTCGCGACCGAGTACTTCGGCCCGATCCTCGCGGTGCACGTCTACGACGACGCCGACTTCGAGAAGGTCGTGGCGCAGATGGAGTCCTTCGCGCCGTACGCCCTGACCGGCGCGATCATCGCCCAGGACCGCTCCGCGATCGCCTGGGCCCGGAACGCGCTGCGCTTCGCCGCCGGCAACTTCTACATCAACGACAAGCCGACCGGTGCGGTCGTCGGGCAGCAGCCCTTCGGCGGTGGCCGGGCCAGCGGCACCAACGACAAGGCCGGCGCCGCGGTCAACCTGCTGCGCTGGACCTCGCCGCGCTCCATCAAGGAGACGTTCGTCCCGCCGACGGACTACCGCTACCCGTACATGGGCTGAGAGCCCCAGCAACGAGCCCAGCAACGAGCCCAGCAACGACGAAGGCCCCGCCGGCGATCCGGCGGGGCCTTCGTCGTCGAACGGTCAGTCGTCGAGTCAGCCGTCCAGGGAGGGGTAGTCGGTGTACCCCTCGGCGCCGCCGCCGTAGAACGTGTCGCCGTTCGGCTCGTTCAGCTCGGCGCCGGTCTCCCAGCGGCGGGGGAGGTCCGGGTTGGCCAGGAAGAGCCGGCCGACCGCCACCGCGTCGGCGAGGTCCTCGTCGAGGATCGCCTGGGCGTTCTCGCGGGTGGTGATCTCGCCGAAGCCGTCGTTGGCGATCACCACGCCGCCGAAGTCCTTGCGCAGCCGCTGCACGAGGTCCTGGCGCGGGTCGGCGAGGATCGACAGGTACGCCAGGCCCAGCGGGGCGATGGCCTCGACCAGGGTGCCGTACGTCGCCTCGACGTCGGCCGGGTCGGTCTCGGTCGCGCCCTGGATGTTGTGGGCCGGTGAGATCCGGATCCCGACCCGCTCCGGGCCGATCGCCTCGGCGACGGCGCGGGTGACCTCGACGGCGAAGCGGGCACGGTTCGCCGGGGACCCGCCGTACTCGTCCTCACGCTGGTTGGAGCCCGGCGCCAGGAACTGGTGGATCAGGTAGCCGTTCGCGGCGTGCACCTCGACGCCGTCCAGCCCGGCCTCGACGGCGTTGCGGGCGGCCTGCACGTACTCCTCGACGACGGCCGGGATCTCGTCGAGCTCCAGCGCCCGGGGGACCGGGTGCGGCTTCATGCCGTCGGCGGTGAACATCTCGTTCGGCGCGGCGAGGGCGCTGGGCGCGACCGTCTCGAGGCCGTGCTTGTTGTCGGGGTGCGACACCCGCCCGGCGTGCATCAGCTGCGCGACGATCCGGCCGCCGCGCTCGTGGACCGCGTCGGCGACCCGGCGCCAGCCGGCCACCTGCTCGGCGCTGTGCAGCCCGGGGGTGTTCAGGTACCCCTGACCGACGGCGCTGGGCTGGGTGCCCTCGGTGATGATGAGCCCGGCCGAGGCGCGCTGCGCGTAGTACTCCACGGCGAGGTCGCCGGGCACGCCGTCGGCGTCCGCGCGGTTGCGGGTCAGCGGCGCCATCACGAGGCGGTGGGGGAGGGTCCAGCTCTTCACGGTCAGGCTGTCGAAAAGGTCAGGCATGTGGGTGAGACTCCTCGTTCGTCGAGTGATCGTTGAACACTTGATCAACGGGGAGCGGGCGGGCCGCGATTCCGGATCGGGCGGTGAGGAGTCTCACCCGGGGACGGGGCCGGACCGGACCGGTGACCCCGGACGCGGCACAATCGACGTGATGACTCCTCCGGTCCTGCCCCTGCACATGGGCGCGCTGCACCCGATCGAGCAGGTGCTGGTGCTCCTGCTGGCCTTCGGGCCGTTCGTCGCCCTCGGCGTCGTCATCGCCGTACGACGTCGGCAGGACCGCCGCGAGGCAGCGGCGGCCGAGGGTCAGCGCGACAGGTAGTCGCGCCCGACCTTGTTCTCGGCCTTGAGCGCCCTGAGCAGCAGGTCGGAGATGAGGCCCTCGATCTTGCCGCCGACCAGCGGGATGCCCACCTTGATGTCGAGGCTCACCGCGTGGATCGTCGGGCCGCTGGAGTCGTCGAGGCGCCCCGTGCCACTCATCTCGCCGGGCTTGCCGGGGATCGTGACGTGGATGCGGCTCGCCTCCATCGACGCCCAGGTCTCGCGCTGGACGATGTTGATCTCCTCGCCCACGAACTTCTGCGCGAACGACGGGATGCCGTGGGCCGACTGCACCTGGTCGATGACGACCTCCATGCCGTCGCCGCTGCGCTCCACGGTGACCGTGCGTCGCAGCACCCGCTGGTAGTCGCACACCTCCTCGCGGAACGCCGGGTCGGCCAGCATCGCCGCGACCGCGTCGGCCGGGGCGTCGTACACCAGGTCGTGCGTCAGGCGCTTCGCCATCTCAGTGCTCTCCCTTCAACCACGGCACGCCGACGCCGTGCTCGGCGTCCATGCCGGCCCGGACCTTCTCGGCGAGGAGCTTCTCCAGCCTGCCGCCGATCAGCGGCACCTTGACCTTGAGCTCGAGCTCCACGATCTCAACCGTCCCCGAGCCCTCCGGACGCAGGGTGATGGTGCCCGCGACCTCCGAGGGCTTCCCGGGGGCCTCGATCCGCAGCGTGCCGCCGGTGGGGTCGGCCCACTCCTCGCGCTGGATCGCGCGCGTCGAGTCACCGGCGAAGGTGCGGGCGAACGACGGGAGGTCGTCGGTCCGCTGCATCTGGTCGATGACGAGCGAGAAGCCGTTGCCGCGGTGCTCGAGCTCCACCTCGGCCGAGATCACGTCCTGGGCGGCGCAGGCCGCCTCCCGGAACTTCGGGTCCGCCAGCATCGCGAAGACCTGGTCGGGAGCGGCGTCGTAGGCCAGCTCGTGTCGGAACTGCATGCCGCACATCATGGCCCAACCCCGGGGACTACCGTGCACGCCCATGAGTGAAACCTTCGTCTCGTTCGGTGAGCAGGGTGCCCAGCTGACCTACGGCAGCTACCTGCGTCTGCCCCAGCTCCTCGACGCCCAGCACCTCGAGTCCGACCCGCCCGCCCACGACGAGCTGCTCTTCATCACCATCCACCAGGTCTACGAGCTGTGGTTCAAGCAGCTGCTGCACGAGGTCGAGGCCGCCCGGGACGCGATGAGCGGCGGCGTCGCCGGCGGCCGGTTGTGGTGGGCGCAGCACCTGCTGGCCCGGGTCCACGTGATCGAGCGGGTGCTGGTCCAGCAGGTCGACGTGCTGGAGACGATGACCCCGCAGGACTTCCTGGAGTTCCGGCAGCGGCTGGCGCCCGCGAGCGGCTTCCAGTCGGTGCAGTTCCGCGAGCTGGAGTTCCTGTCCGGCGCCAAGGACCCGTCGTACGTCCAGCGGTTCCGCGGGCTGACCGAGGCCGAGCAGGAGCACCTCGCCGCGCGGCTGGCGGAGCCCTCGCTGTGGGACGCCTTCCTCGACGTCCTGCGTTCCTTCGGGCTCGCGGCCGGCACCGACGAGGAGATCTCGGCCTCGCTGCGCACCGCGGCCCACGACCGCTCGCAGTACGCCGTGGTGTGGGCGCTGGCGGAGGCGTTGCTGCAGCACGACGAGCTGGCCGCGAGCTGGCGGGCTCGGCACGTCGTCATGGTCGAGCGGATGATCGGGAGCAAGTCCGGGACCGGCGGATCAAGCGGTGCCGGCTACCTGCGCTCGCGGATCCCGGTGCGCTACTACCCGCTGCTGTGGGACCTGCGCTCCGAGTTGTAGGCAACACGCTCCACCCCGTGTTGGCGAGGTCACACCGGGAGTCCTAGGGTCGGAGTGTGTCAATGACGACGCTGGATCAGGACAAGTCCGCCCTCTTGGGGAAGGCCATCGACCTGGCCATCCACCGGAAGGGGACGGGCGGCCCGCCACACGACGAGGTCGGGGCCCTGCTCAAGGCGTACTACCGCCACGTCGCCCCCGAGGACGTCTGCGAGCGCGGCGACGTCGACATCTACGGGGCGCTGGCCTCGCACTGGAAGCTGGCCGGCAACCGGCCCCAGGGCACCGCGCAGGTGCGGGTGTTCACGCCGACCCTCGCCGAGCACGGCTGGTCCGCGGGCGGCCACTCGGTCGTCGAGGTCGTCATCGACGACATGCCGTTCCTCGTCGACTCGCTGACCATGGAGCTCTCGCGCCAGCTGCGCGACGTGCACGTGGTCATCCACCCCCACTTCGACGTCGTCCGCGACATCACCGGTGCGCTGCAGAGCGTGATGCCGGTGGCGGACGGGTCGCTCGAGCCGCCCGGTGAGGCGGTCCGCGAGTCCTGGATGCACGTGGAGATCGACCGGATCCGCGAGGGCGACGACACCGCCGAGATCGAGGAGCACCTGCAGCGGGTGCTGCGCGACGTCCGTGAGTCCGTCGAGGACTGGGACAAGATGCACGCCCAGGTGCTGGAGATCGTCGGCGAGCTCGCCACCGACCCGCCGCCGCTGGACCCCGAGGAGGTCCGGCAGGGCCGCGAGCTGCTCGAGTGGCTGGCCGCCGACCACTTCACCTTCCTCGGCTACCGCGAGTACAAGCTGGAGCGCGAGGGCGAGGACGAGCTGCTGCGGGCGGTGCCCGGCACCGGGTTCGGCATCCTGCGGGCCGACCAGGACATGTCCGCGTCGTTCGGCAAGCTGCCGGCGATGGTCAAGGCCAAGGCCCGTGAGAAGACCCTGCTGGTGCTGGCCAAGGCGAACTCCCGCGCCACCGTGCACCGCCCGGCGTACCTCGACTACGTGGGCGTGAAGAAGTTCGACGCGAACGGCGAGGTCGTCGGCGAGCGCCGGTTCCTCGGGCTCTACTCCAGCGCCGCCTACACCGAGTCGCTCACCCGCATCCCGCTGCTGCGCGAGAAGGCCGCCGCGGTGCTCAAGCGGATCGGCTTCGACCAGCGCAGCCACGCCGGCAAGGCGCTCATGGACACGCTGGAGACCTACCCGCGCGACGAGCTCTTCCACACCACCGTCGACGAGCTGGCGCCGATGGCCGAGGCCGCCATGCACGCCCGCGAGCGCCGGCAGGTGCGGATGTTCATCCGCCGGGACACCTACGGCCGCTACGTCTCGGTCCTCGTCTACCTGCCGCGCGACCGGTACAACACCACCGTCCGCGAGAAGTTCTCGCAGATCCTCAAGGACCACCTCGGCGGCGACTCGGTCGAGTTCAACGTCAGCGTCAACGAGTCGACGACCGCGCGCGTGCACTTCGTCGTGCACCCGCCCAAGGGCGGCACCATCGAGGAGGTCGAGACCGACGACCTCGAGCGCCGCCTCACCGACGCCTCGCGCTCGTGGCGCGACGACTTCACGACCGCGGTGATCGCGGAGTACGGCGAGGAGGCCGGCGCCCGGCTCGGCCGCCGCTACGTCGACTCGTTCCCCGAGGCCTACAAGGAGGACTTCGCGGCGCGCACCGGCTCGATCGACCTCGGCCGGCTCGAGGCGCTCGAGGGTGAGGAGGGGCTGGACCTCTCCCTCTACGAGCAGCTGGACGCCGGACGCGGCGAGGCCCGGCTCAAGGTGTTCCGGGTCGGACCGCCGCTGTCGCTGTCGGAGATCCTGCCGATGCTCAGCTCGATGGGCGTCGAGGTCGTCGACGAGCGTCCCTACGAGCTCGAGGGGCTGGGGCGCCCGACGTACATCTACGAGTTCGGGCTCCGCTACGGGCGCTCGCTGCCGGCGCACGCCCGCGAGCTGTTCCAGGACGCGCTGCGCGCCGTGTGGGACGGGTTCAACGAGATCGACGGCTTCAACGCGCTGGTCCTCCGCGCCGGGGTGACCTGGCGCCAGGCGACCGTGCTGCGCGCGTACGCCAAGTACATGCGGCAGGGGAACTCCCCGTTCGCCCTCGACTACATCGAGGACGCGCTGCGCAACAACGTCGACCTCACCAAGATGCTCGTCCAGCTCTTCGAGGCGAGGTTCGAGCCCGGCCACAACGGCCTGGGCGCCGACGCCGAGGCCCGCACCGCGCGGGTCGAGGCGATCGAGGAGCGGATCACCCGCGCCCTCAACGACGTGGCCAGCCTCGACCACGACCGGATCCTGCGCTCCTACCTGACCCACATCCGCGCGACCCTGCGCACCAACTACTTCCAGCCGCTCGACGAGCACGACGGCGGCGGGGTCCGCTCCTACATCTCGTTCAAGCTCGAGCCGTCGGCGATCCCGGACCTGCCGGCGCCGCGGCCGCGCTTCGAGATCTTCGTCTACTCGCCGCGGGTCGAGGGCGTGCACCTGCGCTTCGGCGCGGTCGCGCGCGGCGGGCTGCGCTGGTCGGACCGGCGCGACGACTTCCGGACCGAGGTGCTCGGCCTGGTCAAGGCCCAGATGGTCAAGAACACGGTCATCGTCCCGGTGGGCGCCAAGGGCGGGTTCTTCTGCAAGCAGCTGCCCGACCCGAGCGACCGCGACGCGTGGATGGCCGAGGGGATCGCCTGCTACAAGACCTTCATCTGCGGGCTGCTCGACATCACCGACAACCTGGTCGACGGCGAGAACGTCCCGCCGCGCGCCGTGGTGCGCCACGACGGTGACGACTCCTACCTGGTGGTGGCGGCCGACAAGGGGACGGCGACCTTCTCCGACATCGCCAACGGGGTGGCCAAGGACTACGGCTTCTGGCTCGGCGACGCGTTCGCCAGCGGTGGCTCGGTGGGCTACGACCACAAGGCGATGGGGATCACCGCCCGCGGCGCGTGGGTCTCGGTGCAGCGGCACTTCCGCGAGCGCGGCATCGACTGCCAGGCCGAGGACTTCACCGCGGTCGGCATCGGTGACATGTCCGGCGACGTGTTCGGCAACGGCATGCTCTGCTCCGAGCACACCCGGCTGGTCGCAGCGTTCGACCACCGCGACATCTTCCTCGACCCGACGCCGGACGCGGCGACGTCGTACGCCGAGCGGCGCCGGCTGTTCGACCTGCCCCGGTCGAGCTGGCAGGACTACGACCGCTCCCTGATCTCCGCGGGCGGCGGGGTCTACTCGCGCGCGCTGAAGTCGATCCCGATCGGCGACGAGGCGCGCGCGGCCCTCGGCCTCGACGCCGACGTCACCGCGATGACGCCGGCCGAGCTGATGAAGGCGATCCTCAAGGCGCCGGTGGACCTGCTCTGGAACGGCGGCATCGGCACCTACGTCAAGGCCGTCGAGGAGAGCCACGCCGACGCCGGCGACAAGGCCAACGACGCGATCCGGATCGACGGACGCGAGCTGCGCGCCAAGTGTGTCGGCGAGGGCGGCAACCTCGGGTTCACCCAGCTCGGCCGGATCGAGTACGCCGTGCTCGGGGCCGAGCGTCGCGGCGGCCGGATGAACACCGACTTCATCGACAACTCCGCCGGGGTCGACACCTCCGACCACGAGGTCAACATCAAGATCCTGCTCGACCGCGTCGTCAAGGACGGCGACCTCACCGGGAAGCAGCGCAACCGGCTGCTGGCCGACATGACCGACGAGGTCGGCGAGCTGGTGCTGCGGGACAACTACGAGCAGAACCTCGCGCTGGCGAACGCGGCCAACCACTCGCCGTCCCTGCTGCACGTGCACGAGGACTGGATGCGCCGGCTGGAGCGGGAGGGCGTGCTCAACCGCGAGCTGGAGGGGCTGCCGACCACCCGTCAGGTACGCCGTCGCCTCGAGCGCGGCGAGGGCCTCACCATGCCGGAGCTGTCGGTGCTCCTGGCCTGGACCAAGATCGTGCTGGCCGAGCAGCTGCTGGCCTCCGACCTGCCCGACGACCCGTACCTCCACATCGACCTGCGGGCCTACTTCCCGACGTTGATGCGGGAGCGGTTCGAGCCGCAGATCGGCGCCCACCCGCTGCGCCGGGAGATCATCGTGACCCAGGTGGTCAACGACCTCGTCAACGGCGCCGGCATGACCTTCTGGCCGCGCCTGGAGGGGGAGACCGGGGCGACGCCCGCCGAGCTCACCCGCGCCAACTTCGTGGCCCGGGAGATCTTCGCGTCGCTGCCGCTGCGCGAGGAGCTCAAGACCTACGACAACGTGCTGGACGCCGCGATGCAGACCCGGATGCGGCTCGAGATGCGCACGCTGGTCGAGCGGGCCTCGCGCTGGCTGGTCTCCAACCGGCGGCCGCCGCTGGACAGCCAGGGCACGGTCGACTTCTTCGCCGGCCCGGTCCAGCGGGTGATGGAGCAGCTGCCCGAGCTGATGACCGGCCGCGAGCTGACGGCGTTCCAGAACCGGCGGGACGCCCTGGTCGCGCAGGCGGTGCCCGAGGAGCTCGCGATCCGGGTGGCGGTGCTGCCTCCGGCCTACATGCTGCTCGGCCTCGTCGAGATCGCCGCGCGCGAGGAGCTCGACCCGGCCGAGGTCGCCCGGCTCCACTTCGCCCTGGGCGAGCGGCTCGGGCTGCCGGCGCTGGTGCAGCGGATCCTGGGGCTGCCCCGCGAGGACCGCTGGCAGACGATGGCCCGGGCGGCGCTGCGCGACGACCTGCACGCGGTGCACGCCCAGCTCACCGCCCAGGTGCTCTCGGTCACCTCGGCCGACGAGTCGGCGCCCGCCCGGATCGCGCTCTGGGAGGACCAGGACAGCGTGGTCGTGCCGCGCGCGGCGGCCACGCTCGAGGAGATCTGCGCCGACGACCAGGCCGACCTGGCCCGGCTCTCGGTCGGGCTGCGGGTGGTGCGCGGCCTGCTGGCGACCGGCTGAGGGCGGCGGCCCAGCGAGAAAGTCCTCACCTCGGCACAACCCGACGGGTCGTTCGGTACATCAGGAGGGCATGGAAGCAAGAACCGCCCCCGGAAGCCGGGCGGACCTGACGGGGGAGGGGCGGATGGCGACGGACCTCGAGTTCGCGGAGTTCTTCACCGCGACCTGGCCGCGCCTGTACCGCACGGCGCTGGCCATCGTCGGTGACGCCGCGGCAGCCGAGGACGCCGTGCAGTCGGCCTTCGCCCGGGTCTACGCCTCGTGGCGACGGGTCTCGTCCGCGGACCACCCCGAGGCGTACGTCCGGCGCATGGTCGTCAACGAGATCCTCTCCGGCCGTCGCCACGGATGGGGGCGCCGGGAGCGGCCGTCGGAGTCGGTGGACCCGCTGACCAGCGTCGACTCGCCCGAGCACCGGGTCGTGACCCACGGCTCCCTGTGGCCGGCGATCCGGCAGCTCCCGGTCCGGCAGCGCGCGGTCATCGTGCTGCGCTACTACGAGGACCTCTCCGAGCGGGAGATCGCGGCCGTGCTCGGCTGCAGCCCGGGCACGGTGAAGTCCCAGGCCTCCGCCGCACTCGCCAACCTCCGCCGTCACGGCGCCCTCCAGGACGGGGCAGACGCATGAGCACCACCGACCTTCGCCGCGCCCTCGAGGCCGACCTGTCCGCCGTCGTCGCGCCCCCCGGCGACCTCGCCCGCGCGACCCGGGAGGGACGCAGGATCCGCCGTCGACGCCGGGCGACGGCCGCCACCGCCGCGGTCGCGGCCGCGGCGGCCGTGGCCGTCGTCGCCACGCAGGTCACCGGTGGCACGACGGTCCGCGACCCGCACCCGGTCGCCCCGCTGGGCCGGATGGACTTCTCCGAGGGCCTGCGTGCGTACGCCGCCCCCGGGGCCGAGATCCACCTCGGCGGTCGGGAGTTCCCGGCCTCCCGGATGCAGTTCCTCGACACCGACGCGACGGCGACGCCGTACGGCGTGCTGTTCTACGACGCCGGCGTCCCGCGCCTGCTCGACGAGTCCGGGGAGGTCACCGACCTCGAGCCCGGCGCCGACACCAGCTCGTCGCACTTCACGTCGAAGGTCGACTCCCAGGGGCCCCTGGTCGCCTACGCAGTGGTCCGCGACGGGCAGCCGGCCGTGACCGTCCGGAACCTCGCGACCGACGAGGTGGTGGGCCGGCACGACATCAGCCGGGACACGGTCATCGACGGGCTCGACGACGGTGTGGTCTTCCTCCGCACCCCGGACGGGACGACGACCTGGGACAGCCGCACCGAGGCCGTGCAGGAGCTCGCCGGCCGGGGGACCCGGGTGGCCGACGTCCGCAACGGGGTCATCCTCTACGACGGTCCCGCGCCCGACGGCGCGGCGGCCACGGCGTACCGGCTCGTGAAGGGCGCGATCGACGCGCAGCTCACCTACGACGGGCGGTACGTCCTCTACTGGTCGAGCCGGCTGGAGCCGACCGCTGGGGGCGCGCCGATCCTGCTCGACCAGGGCGAGACCGGCCGCGGCCCGCGCTACGGGTGGTGGGCCGTCGACACCGACGGGTCGGTGCTGGCCGCCGTCCCCGGCAGCGGGGGCCGGACCACCGTGTACGACTGCGCGCTGCCCTCCGGCCACTGCACCGAGCTCGGTCCGCTGTCGACGCTGCACGGCGACCCGATGTTCATCGGGGTCGACATGTAACAACCAGAGGGCCGGAAAACCGATAACCGGTCGCGAGCGTCGGTGGCCGGACATAGGGTTGATGCCGATGTCAACCATCCCCCTCTCGGACCCGCCCGCAGGCGTCCACTCCCTGTGGCGCCTGCGCGGCTACCTGCGTCCGCACGCGTTCGCCCTGACCGTCATGGCCGTCGCCTCGATCGCGGCGGTGGGCCTGACCATCGCGATCCCGCTGGTCACCAAGGCGCTGATCGACGGGCCGATCACCGACCGTGAGCTGGGTCCGGTGCTGCCCCTCGGGCTGCTGGCGCTCGGCCTCGGCGTGCTCGAGGCGGTGCTGATCTGGATCCGGCGCTGGGTGCAGTCCAACGCCGTGCTGGGGCTCGAGACCGCGATGCGCCACGACCTCTACGAGCGGCTCCAGCAGCTGCCGATGAGCTTCCACACCAAGTGGCAGTCCGGCCAGCTGCTCTCGCGCGCGACCACCGACCTGTCCGCGATCCGCCGGTTCAGCGGCTTCGGGCTGCTCTTCCTGGTCATCAACGTCCTGCAGGTCACCGTGGTGACCGGGGTGCTGCTGCACATGTACTGGCCGCTGGGTCTCGTCGTCGCGGCCGCGTCCGCGCCGATCGTGTGGCTGTCGATGCGGTTCGAGAAGGCCTACGTCGTGGTGTCCCGCCGGGTCCAGGACGAGCAGGGCGACCTCGCGACCCGCGCCGAGGAGGGTGCCGTCGGCATCCGGGTGATCAAGTCCTTCGGGCGCAGCGACCACGTCTCGGCGCAGTACGACGCCGCCGCGCGGACCCTGCACGCCACCAGCATGGACAAGGTGCGGCTCTCGGCGAAGTTCTGGACCTTCCTCGAGGTGATCCCGAACCTCGCGGTGGCCGTGGTCCTGCTGCTGGGCGCGATCGGTGTGGGTCACGGCAAGCTCACCCCCGGTGAGCTGGTCGCCTTCATCACGCTGATGCTGTCGCTGGTGTGGCCGGTGTCCTCGCTCGGCGTGATCCTGGCGATGGCCCAGGAGGCGATGACGGCGGCCGCCCGGATCCTCGAGATCTTCGACACCGAGCCGGACATCGTCTCGGGCACCAGCCTGATCGACCGCCCGCGTGGCCACCTGGTCTTCGAGCACGTGGACTTCGCCTTCCCCGACGCGCCCGACGAGCCGGTGCTGCGCGACGTGAACCTCGACGTGGCGCCGGGGGAGACCGTGGCGCTGGTCGGGGCGACCGGCTCCGGCAAGACCATCCTCACCGGCCTGGTGCCGCGGCTGTACGACGTGACCGGCGGCCGGGTCACCATCGACGGCGTCGACGTCCGCGACCTGCCCCTGGCGCACCTGCGGTCGCTGGTCGCGACGGCGTTCGAGGAGCCGACGCTCTTCTCCATGAGCGCCCGGGAGAACCTCACCCTGGGCCGGGCCGACGCCCACGAGGAGGAGATCCGGTCCGCGCTGGACGTGAGCCAGGCCGGCTTCGTCCACGACCTGCCCTGGGGCCTGGACACCCGGGTGGGCGAGCAGGGGATGGCCCTCTCCGGCGGCCAGCGGCAGCGCCTCGCGCTCGCCCGCGCCGTGCTCGCCCAGCCGAAGGTCCTCGTCCTCGACGACACCCTCTCGGCGCTCGACGTCCACACCGAGCGGCTCGTCGAGGAGGCGCTGCGCCGGGTGCTGGCCGACACCACCGGTCTGGTGGTGGCGCACCGTGCCTCCACCGTGCTGCTCGCCGACCGGGTCGCCCTGCTCCAGGACGGCACGATCACCCACGTGGGTGACCACCGGGAGCTGCTGGAGACGGTGCCGGCGTACCGCGAGCTGCTCTCCGCCGACTCCTTCCGGGACGAGGTGGTCGCGTGAGCACCCAGACCCCCACCACCACGACCCAGGGGACGACCCAGGAGTGGCGCGGCGTCGCCGCCGACGACATCACCGACGAGCTCACCCACGAGACCTCGGTCCGGCTGGCGGACCGGTCGCGCCGGCTGCTCAAGGACCTGCTCGCGCCGTACCGCCGCGCGATCCAGCTCATCGTGGTGATCGTCCTGGTCGAGAACATCGCCCGGCTCTCGATCCCGTACCTCGTCAAGGAGGGGATCGACAGCGGGATCCCGCCCATCCAGGAGAGCGGCGACACCGGACCGCTGTTCCTCGTCGTGGGCCTGGTGCTGGTGGCGACGATCTCCCAGGCCGTCGCGCGCAACCTGTTCCTGGTCCGCTCCGGGCACATCGGCCAGGACATCCTCTTCGAGATCCGTCGCCGGGTGTTCCGCCACTTCCAGGACCTGAGCCCGTCCTTCCACGACCGCTACACCTCGGGGCGCGTGATCTCGCGGCAGACCTCCGACGTCGACGCGATCTACGAGATGCTCGAGACCGGGTTCGACGGCCTGGTCACCGCGGCGCTGACCCTGGTCGGCACGGCCGCGCTGCTGCTCTTCCTCGACCTGCGGCTGGGCCTGGTGGCCCTGCTCTGCGGCCCGTTCCTGGCGTGGCTGACCAACTGGTTCCGCAAGGAGTCGGCGAAGAGCTACCGGGTCACCCGCGAGAAGGTCGCGCTGGTGATCGTCCACTTCGTGGAGTCCATGGGCGGCATCCGCGCGGTCCAGGCGTTCCGCCGCGAGCCCCGCAACCAGGAGATCTTCGACGACGTCAACGACCAGTACCGCGCGGCCAACCTGACCGCGTTCCGGCTGGTCGCCTGGTTCATGCCCGGCATCCGGCTGATCGGCAACGTCACGATCGCCGTCGTGCTGCTGTACGGCGGCTACCGGGCCTACAACGGCGACGTCACCGTCGGCGTGCTGGCGGCGTTCCTGCTCTACCTGCGGCAGTTCTTCGAGCCGATGATGGAGATCTCGCAGTTCTACAACACCTTCCAGTCGGCCTCGGCGGCCCTGGAGAAGCTGTCCGGTGTGCTGGAGGAGGAGCCGACCGTCCCCGAGCCCCGGGTGCCCGTGCCGCTGCCCGACCCGCACGGCGAGCTCCGGTTCGAGCACGTCCGGTTCTCCTACGTCGACGACGTGCCGGTGCTGCCCGACCTCGACCTGACCGTGCCCGCCGGCCAGACCGTGGCGCTGGTCGGCACCACGGGCGCGGGCAAGACCACCCTCGCGAAGCTCGCCACCCGGTTCTACGACCCGGTGTCCGGCCGGGTGCTGCTCGACGGGGTGGACGTCCGTGACCTGTCGTCGAAGACGCTGCGCGACGCGGTGGTGATGGTGACCCAGGAGAACTACCTGTTCTCCGGCACGGTCGCCGACAACATCCGGTTCGGGCGCCCCGAGGCCACGATGGCCGAGGTGCAGGCGGCGGCGCGGGCGCTGGGCGCGCACGACTTCATCAGTGCGCTGCCGCAGGGCTACGACACCGACGTGGCCAACCGGGGCGGCCGGCTCAGCGCGGGGCAGCGCCAGCTGGTCGCCTTCGCCCGTGCCTTCCTGGCCGACCCCGCGGTGCTGATCCTCGACGAGGCGACCTCCTCGCTGGACGTCCCGTCCGAGCGCCTGGTCCAGCACGCGCTGCGCACGGTCCTGGCCGGCCGCACGGCTGTGATCATCGCCCACCGGCTCTCGACCGTGGAGATCGCCGACCGGGTGCTGGTGATGGAGCACGGCCGCATCGTCGAGGACGGCACGCCCGCCGAGCTGATCGCGGGTGGCGAGGGCCGCTTCTCGGATCTGCACCAGGCCTGGCTCGACTCGTTGGCCTGAGTTCCAGGGTGATGGTGTCGCGGCCCACGCGGCTGCGTGGTGCGTCCGGGAGCGTGAGCATGAACGGAGGCAGTTGACCGAGACCCCGCGCCCGCCCTCGCGTGACAACCGTCGGAACGGGACGGACTGCCCCGGCCCGGTACCCCGTCAGCGGAGGAAGGTCTGCGTGCTGCGGGTCAGCGCCTTCGTGTACTCCACCCGCCCCTTGCTCGTGGTCACCCGGTGCGCGTCGCAGGGGTTGCGGTCTGGGGGCGGGAGTTCCGTCCCTTCCGGCGGTGGCCGGGCTTGGACTGCTCGCCTTCACCCGCTCGGCATCTGGTGGCGGGGCGCGGGCGCCCCGCCTGCGCTGACGCCGCATCCTCGGTTGTCGCCTGCTGGTGGATGAGGTTGGTTCCTCGCTGTTCATGGGAGTGCTGAGCACCACCCTGACCGACCTGACGGTGCCTGGCGCTCCCATGGAGCGGCACGTTGTCGAGCTCGACCATCACCGTCGGGATGTCGGTGAGGTCGATGGTGAGATCGAGACAGCTTCAACCCGGGACAGCCTAGGGTCTCCTCGTGACCAGCATCAGCGCCCGAGTTGTCGAGACCGCACGCCTGACCGTCTCCGGTGAGAGCACCGCGAGAGCAGTGGTCGAGGAGTCGCTCGCCCGGATCGCCGCGCTGGACCCGGGCCTGAACGCGTTCTCCCGGGTGCTGGCCGACGAGGCGCGCGCCGAGGCTGCGGCTCGCGACGAGCACCTCGCCGGCGGCGGCGCGCCCGGCCCGCTGCACGGCGTACCGATCGCCATCAAGGAGGAGATCGACGTCGCGGGGACGGTCACCACCTTCGGCGGCGAGGCCAACGTGACGCCTGCCGCCGCGGACGCCGAGATCGTGCGGCGACTGCGCGAGGCGGGCGCGGTCGTCGTCGGCAAGACGACGATGCCGGAGTTCGGGGCGTTCCCCTACACCGAGTCGGCCTCCCGGGGGATCACCCGCAACCCGTGGGACCGCAGCCGGACCCCGGGCGGCTCCAGTGGCGGTTCGGCGGTCGCCGTCGCCACCGGGATGGTGCCGGTGGCGATCGGCGGCGACGGCGGCGGGTCGATCCGGATCCCCAGCGCCTGCTGCGGCCTGTTCGGCCTCAAGCCCCAGCGCGGCCGGGTGACCACGGCGCCGAGCCCGCACCTGTGGTGGGCGCTCGGGACCGCCGGGCCGCTCACGCGCAGCGTCCGTGACAGCGCGCTCGTGTACGACGTGATCCGCGGCAACGTCGAGGGCGACCTCTACCGCGCCGGCGGCACCGACTCGTTCGTCGAGGCGGCCGAGCGGGAGCCCGGACGCCTGCGGATCGGCTGGACCACCAAGCCGGTCACCCGCGGCGTGCGCCCGGACCCGATCCACGTCCGGGCCGTCGAGGACACCGCCCGTCTGCTCGCCGACCTCGGGCACGACGTCCGCGAGGTCGATCCGCAGTACCCCGACCCCACCGCCGCGTTCGTCCCGCAGTTCTTCGCCGGGATCCGCTACGAGGCCGAGCGGGTCGAGCACTACGACCGGCTCGAGCGTCGCACGCGGCAGACCTGCCGGATGGGCTCGTGGGTGACCCCGCGGGTCCGGGACTGGGCGCTCCGGGAGACCGAGAAGGTGTCCGCGAAGGCGAACCGGGTCTTCGACGAGGTGGACGTCCTGCTCACGCCGGCGATCGCGCACCGGCCGCCGCAGGTGGGCCGGCTCGACGGGGTCGGCACGGTGGGGGCGTCGCTGCGTGCGATGCCCGCGATCGCCTACGCCGCGCTCTGGAACGTCGCCGGCAACCCCGCCGCGGCGGTGCCGTGCGGCACCGCACCCGACGGCCTGCCCGTCTCCGTCCAGCTCGTCGGGCGCACCGACGACGAGGCCACCCTGTTCTCGCTGTCCGCGCAGGTCGAGAAGGCCCGGCCGTGGCCGATGTGGGTGGGGGACCGGTAGGCCGTTCGTGCTGCGACGTCGCCGGTAGGGTCCCGGGCATGCCCGCGAGCCTGCTCCTCCAGACCCCGCGCGCCCGGGTCCGCCGCGTGCTGCGGAGGCTGACCGGCGACACCAGCAGCCCGCTGGCGGGACGCACCGTGCTCGTCACCGGTGCGTCCTCGGGGATCGGCGAGGCCACCGCGCTCGCGGTCGCCCGGCGGGGCGCGACGGTGCTCCTGGTCGCCCGCCGGACCGACCAGCTGGACCGGGTGCGCGCGGCCGTCGAGGCCGACGGCGGCCGCGCCGCGGCGTACGCCTGCGACCTCACCGACGGGGACTCCGTCGACGCCCTGGTCGAGCGGGTGCTCGCCGAGCACGGCGCGGTGGACTACCTGGTCAACAACGCCGGTCGGTCGATCCGGCGTTCGCTGCACCTGACCTACGACCGCTTCCACGACTTCGAGCGGACCATGGCGGTCAACTACTTCGGGCCGGTCCGGCTGACCATGGGGCTGTTGCCGGCCATGCGTGCCCAGCAGTTCGGGCACGTCGTCAACATCGTGACCTGGGGCGTGCAGATGAAGGCGCCCAAGTTCGCGGCCTACATCGCCTCCAAGGCCGCGCTCGACACGTGGAGCCGGGTCGCGTCCCGGGAGACCTACCGCGACCACGTCACCTTCACCAACATGCGCTTCGCGCTGGTCCGCACCCCGATGGTCGCGCCCACCGAGGCCTACGCCGAACGTCGCGCCCTGACCCCGGAGCAGGCCGCGGAGAAGGTCGTGCGCGCGCTCGAGGACCGCCCGGTCACGGTGAACACGGCGGCCGGGACCGTCGGCGAGATCCTCAACCTCGCTGCGCCGCGCCTCAGCGACGCGCTGTTCAGCCGCTTCGACCGCGCCTGGCAGGACTCGCGAGCAGCCCGCGGCGACGTGCGCTGATGCCGCCGCCGGCGGCGTGTTAAATCAGGCGACACCGGGGCCTGTGTGACAGGAGAATCTCCGTGATGTTCGCAGCTCTCCTCCGCCAGGTCCGGCCACCCTCGCCCCTCGCTGGCCGCCTCGCGGTCCAGTCCCTCCTCTTCGCCCTCGGTGAGGGCACCTTCATGACCGGATCGGCGGTGTTCTTCACCCAGATCGTGGGACTGAGTGCGGCCCAGGTCGGTCTCGGCCTGACCGTCGCCGGCATCGCCGCGTTCCTCGCGGCGCTGCCCATGGGCCGGCTGGTCGACCGCTTCGGACCGAAGAAGATGTGGGCGGTCAGCGCGACCGGGCAGGCGGCGATGTTCGCCGTCTGGCCGTTCATCACCGACTTCCGCGGCTACGTCTGCATGGCGGTCGGCATGGAGGTCATCGGCGCCCTCGGTGGCGCGGCGCACGGCGCCTACACGATCGACGCGCTGCCTCCCGACGAGCGGGTGAAGTCGCGCGCCTACATGTACTCCGCCCTCAACGTCGGCTTCACCCTCGGGTCCCTGCTGGGCGGCGTCGCGCTGGCGTTCCACTCCAACGACCTGCTCCACGCGCTGCCGTGGTTCACCGCTGCGGTCTTCCTCGTCAACGCCGTCGCGGTCACGCGACTGCCGCGGGCCTCGCACGACGACCGCACCCCGGAGGACCGCAAGGTGAAGATCCCCGGGCCCGGACCGCTGCGCAACCCCGGCTGGCTCCTCACGGAGTTCTTCGGTGGGGTCTTCTGGACCAACCAGGTGCTGCTCAACATCGTGATCCCGCTGTGGCTGCTGGAGGAGACCGACGCCCCGCGGGTGCTGCTGGCCTTCCTGTTCGGCACCAACACGGTGATGTGCATCTTCTTGCCGATGGTGGCGGCCCGCGGTGTCCAGGATGTGCCCACCGCCCTCAGGGCGGTCCGCATCTCCTCCACCTTCTTCGTCGTCTCCTGCCTGATCACCCTGGCCACCCACGACACCGTGGGGTGGGTCACGATCGCGCTGGTGTGGCTGGGCCACGTGACCGTGACCGGCGCCGAGCTCTACCTCTCGGCGGCGAGCTGGTCCTTCGAGGCCGAGCTGATGGACCCGCGCCAGCGCGGTGCCTACCAGGGCGCCTCGGAGCTGAGCGGCACCCTGGGCCGGGTGTGGGCGCCGGCGGTGTACACCTTCCTCGCGATGAACTGGGGCGCGGCGGGCTGGCTGGTCATCGCCGGCATCATCGTGGTCGCCACCATCGGCATCCACCCCTCGACGAGGCTGGCGCAGCGGTTCCTCGAGCGGCATGTCCCCGCCGACGTGCTGGCCGATGCCCGCGCGTCCGCCCCCGACCCCGAGGAGGGCCTTGCCGTCGCGCCGCCCTCGCTGATCGACACCGACGAGCCGGTGCCGGAGTCAACTGGTGGCCACCTCCGCTGAGCCCGGGCCCATCACGCTGAACTGCACGCCCGCGGGGTCGCGCAGCAGCGCGAGCCGGCCGTACGGCGTGTCCTCCGCCGACTGCACCAGCGTCGCGCCCGCGGCCAGTGCCTGCTCGACCGTCGCGTCGGTGTCGGCCACCTGCAGGTAGAACTGCCAGCGCGAGGGCTGGTCGCCGAGGAAGCCGGTGGCGTCCATGATCCCGGCGCGGGCGTCCTCGTCCTTGCCCAGGGTCGTGTAGCGGAACTCGGGGGTGTCGCTCATCGTGTGCGCCTCCCACCCGAAGACGTCGGTGTAGAACCGCACCGACCCCGCGTAGTCCTTGCTGAGCGTCTCGAACCACGCCGGGGCGCCGTCCGCCGCGCGGGTGAGGAAGCCGGGGAAGGTCCCCGGCTGCCAGGCGCCGACGGCGGCACCGGCGGGGTCGACCAGGACCGCCATCTGCCCGAGGTCCGCCACCGCCATCGGCCCGGCGACCACCTCGGCGCCGGCGGCCCGGGCCTTCTCGACCGTCGCGGCCACGTCATCGGTGGTGAGGTAGACGGTCCAGGCGTTCGGGCCACCCATGGACCCGTCGTTGACCATCAGCCCCGCGATCGGCTGGTCGCCACGGAAGAACATGCGGTAGCCGCCGAACTCCTCGCTGGCCTCGCCGGCCGTCCAGCCGAAGAGGGCACCGTAGAACGCCGCGGCGGCCTCGGTGTCGGGGGTGAAGAGCTCGATCCAGCAGGGCTCACCGGTGGTGGCGGTCATGGGGTCTCCTCGGTTCGTCGGGTCGATAGGGGTACGGACTGCCCGGGACGGCCGAACTCATCGGCTTCTCCACGAGCCCTCCACGTGGTCTCCAAGTCTGCCCCGTCCGCGGGCCGGATGCTCGGGACATGGCTCCTCACACCACCCATCACGACGTGATCGTCGTCGGCGCCCGCGTCGCCGGGTCGAGCACGGCCCGACTACTGGCGACTCGCGGCTACGACGTGGCGCTGCTCGAGCGGGCAACCCTGCCCAGCGACACCCTGTCCACGCACGCGATCGCCCGCGGGGGAGTCGTGCAGCTGGCCCGCTGGGGCCTGCTGGACAAGGTGCTCGCCACCGGAGCCCCGGCCATTCGTGAGGTGGCGTTCTGGCGCGCCGGAGAGCAGCGCCGGGTCGCGGTGAAGGATCGCGCGGGCGTCGACCTGCTGCTGGCCCCGCGGCGACAGGTGCTGGACCTGCTGCTCGCCGAGGAGGCGGTCGCGGCCGGCACCGTCCTGCAGACCGGCACCGCCGTGACCGGGCTGCTGCGTGACGACCGGGGCCGGGTGACGGGCGTCGAGGCCGTGACGCGCGGCGGCCACGAGACCCGGTTGCATGCCCGCTTCGTGGTGGGCGCCGACGGGCTGCGCTCGTCGACGGCCACCCGGGCCCGGGCGCGGGTGCGCGGCAGCCGCCCCTCCCGGACCTCCACGTGGTACGCCCACGTCGAGGGCGACTGGTCCGGCTTCGAGTTCCACGTCGGCCCGCAGGCCTTCGCCGGGGCGTTCCCGACCCACGACGGCCAGGCCTGCGTGTGGCTGTGCCGGCCCACCGCCCTGCTCGAGCCCGTGCGCACGGCGGGGGCGGGTCGCCGGGCGGCGTGGGCCGACGCGCTCGGCGCGATCGCCCCGGCGCTCGCGGGGCGGGTGAGCGCAGGCCGCGTCGCGTCCCCGGTGCGGGGCGGTGTCGACCTGCCCGACCAGGTGCGGGAGCCGCACGGTCCCGGCTGGGCACTGGTGGGCGACGCCGGCTACCACCGGGACCCGATCACCGGGCACGGGATCACCGACGCCTTCCGCGACGCCGAGCTGCTCGCCGACGCGATCGCGCCGGTCCTCGCGGGTGAGGCCGGTGAGGCGCGCTCCCTGTCGGCGTACGCCGCGGCACGCGACGCCGCGCTCGCCGAGACCTTCCGGCTGACCCGGGCACTGGCGGCGTTCCCGGACCCGACCCGCTTCGTGGAGCTCCAGATGGAGCTCAGCGACGCCCTCGAACGTGAGGCGAGCGAGCTCGCCTCGCGCCCGGCACCCGCCGGGCTGCACGCGGCAACCGCCGCGTGACGACACCACCACGGAAAGGCACCACCATGACCATCACCGAGAGCCACCACCTCAACGGCGTCGACACCGCCGGTCTCTTCGCCACCATCGGCGCGGTGCGCGAGCACCCCGACCTGGCCCGCTTCCAGTTCCGGGCCACGACGCGATGGGTGGACGGCACCTGCAACCGGACGACCATCGACGACTTCCACGGCGCCGGCAGCGAGCACCACCGGGCCGAGCCGTTCAGCGTCGACGCCGACCACCCGGAGGTGCTGGTCGGCCAGGACCGGGCGCCCACGCCGGCGGAGCACCTGCTGCAGGCGCTCGGCAGCTGCCTGACCAGCGGCCTGGCCAACATCGCCGCCGCGCGGGGCATCGAGCTCGGCGAGGTCACCGCACGCGTCGAGGGCGACATCGACCTGCTGGGCATCCTCGGCCTCGACGAGACGGTCCGCAACGGCTTCGAGCAGGTGCGGGTCACCTTCCACGTCCGCGGCGACGCCGAGGCCGAGCAGCTGCGGGCCCTGGTCGACCAGGCCCGGCAACGCTCGGCCGTGTACGACGTGCTGACCCACGGCGTACCCGTCTCCGTCGACGTGGCTGCGGCCTGAGCCGCCGTGGGACCATGAAGGCGTGGTCCTGATCCTGGCGGGAAGCCTGGAGCTCGACGAGACGCTCTTCGAGCTCCGCCGGGACGGCCACGCGGTCCTGCTCGAGCCGCAGGCGTTCGACGTCCTGCTCCACCTGGTTCGTCACCACGACCGGGTGGTCCCCAAGGAAGAGCTCATGGACGAGGTCTGGGGCGGCCGTTTCGTCAGCGAGACGGCCGTCACCAGCCGGATCAAGCAGGTCCGACGGGCGCTCGGGGACGACGGCCACGCCCAGCGGATCATCCGGACCCTGCACGGGCGCGGCTACCGCTTCGTGGCCGAGGTGGCCGAGATGACCGAGATGACGGAGCGGGAGCCGCCCGCGCCGCCGGCCGGCAGCGGGGAGCGGCGGCCCCCGGTCCGCTACACCACCAGCGACGGGTTGCACATCGCCTACCAGATCACCGGCGGCGGAGACCGGGACATCGTCCTGATCCCCGGCTTCGTGTCGCACCTCGACCTGGACTGGGACGACCCCCGGCACGCCTGGTTCCTCGACCGCCTGGGCTCGATGGGGCGGCTGGTCCGCTTCGACAAGCGCGGCACCGGCATGTCCGACCGGCCGCAGGGCGTGCCGGACCTGGAGACCCGGATGCACGACGTGCTGGCCGTGATGGACGCGGCGGGGTCCGAGCAGGCGGTCGTCCTCGGCTACTCCGAGGGCGGCCCGATGGCGCTGCTGCTGGCGGCCACGCACCCCGAGCGCGTCTCGTCGCTGGTGCTGTACGGCGCCTACGCCCGTCGGACCTGGGCTCCCGACCACCCGTGGGGCTGGGACCCGGACGCGCGGGTCGCCTACACCGAGAAGCTGGTGACCAGCTGGGACTGGGAGGCCGACCTGCTGATGCGCTGCCCGTCGGGGGACCGGGCGATGCAGCAGTGGTGGTCGCGGCGGATGCGTGCGGCGGCGACACCGACCACGGTCCGGGCGCTCATGGACATGAACGCGCTCGTCGACGTCCGCGCCCTGTTGCCGACGGTGGCCGCGCCGACGCTGGTCGTGAACCGGACCGGCGACCCGCTGTGCCGGCCCGAGGAGGCCGCCTACATCGCCGAACGGGTGCCCGGGGCCACGCTGCGGCTGCTCGAGGGGGCCGACCACTTCGTGTCCGGCGACCCCGGGCAGATCCTCGACGCGATCGAGCCGTTCATCGGCGCCGTCCCCGCCCCGGCACACCACCGGGCCCTCGCGGCGGTCGCCGCGCCGGGAGGCCCCGCCGCGGCCGGGGCCTGCACGGCGCTGGTGGACGCCGGGGGCCAGGCCCGGCGCTCGGCCGCCGGTGACCCCCTGGTCCTCTTCGACGGGCCCGCCACCGCGGTCCGCGCGGTCCTGGGCGCCACCGCCGGGCTGGACTCGGGTGTCGGGCTCGCTGTCGCCGAGGTCGCCGTCGACGGGGGCCCCGTCTCGGGCCCCGCGGTCGACCGCGCCGTGCAGCTGGCCGCGCGCGCCGAACCCGGCGTGCTGCTCGTCACCGGCACCGTCGGGGTGCTGCTCTCCGGCTCGGGCATCGAGCTCGCGCCGACGGCGGACGCCGACGTGCTGCGGGTGGTCGGCTGAGGCGTCGGGCGGCTCAGCTGGCCTTCTTGGCAGCGGCCTTCTTCGTCGTCGACTTCTTGGCGGTCTTCTTCGCGGGAGCCTTCTTGGCCGGGGCCTTCTTCGCTGCCGGCTTCTTGGCGGCGGTCTTCCGGGCCGGCGTCTTCTTCGCCGCCGGCTTCTCCTCGCCGCCCGCTGCGCCGTCCTCCGCGCCGGTCTCGCCGCGCGCGGTCTTCGCCGCGTCCACCGAGCGCTGCAGCGCGGCGAGCAGGTCGACGACCTCGCCGGAGGACTTGGTCGAGGTCGGCGTCCGCTTGACCTCGCCGCCCTCGACCTTGGCCTTCACCAGCGCCTCGACGGCCCCGGCGTAGTCGTCCTCGAACTCCCCGGGGTCGAAGTCGCCGGCGAGGGTCTCCACCAGCATGGTGGCCATCCTGACCTCGGCGTCCTTCACCTCACCGGTCTCGATCGAGAAGTCGGGCTTCCGGATCTCGTCGGGCCACATCATGGTCTGGAGCACGATCACGTCGTCGCGGACCCGCAGCACCGCGACCGACGTACGCTGCCGCAGCGCGACCGTGACCACGGCCATCCGGTCGGCCTCCTGGAGGGCCTGCCGCAGCAGGGCGTACGGCTTGGCGCCGGACTTCTCCGGCTCGAGGTAGTAGGACTTCTCGAACAGCATCGGGTCGATCTGGTCGCTGGGGACGAACTTCTCCACCGCGATCTCGCGCGACGAGGTCGACGGCAGCTCGGCCATGTCGTCGTCGGTGAGGATGACCATCTCGCCGTCCTCGGTCTCGTACCCCTTGGCGATGTCGGCGTAGGCCACCTCCTCGCCGTCGATCGAGCAGACCCGCTGGTACTTGATCCGGCCGCCGTCCTTGGAGTGCACCTGCCGGAACGAGACGTCGTGGGACTCCGTCGCGGAGTACAGCTTCACCGGGACGCTGACCAGTCCGAAGGACACCGCGCCCTTCCAGATCGCACGCATCGCAACGTCCCCTTCCAGAGTCGTGGTCTCGACAGGCTCGACCACCGCAACAGGCTTCCAGTATCGGTCAGGATGGCCCCATGCGTCCCATGCTCGCCACCCCCGGCCGTCACGTACCCACAGGAGGGGAGTGGACGCACGAGGTGAAGTGGGACGGCGTGCGCATCCTCGCCGACGTCACGTCCGGGGACGAGGCACGCTTCTACAGCCGCAACGGCAACGTGGTCTCGGCGGCCTGGCCCGACCTCGTCACCTCGCCGCTGGGGGAGCCGGGACCTGCTCGTGGACGGCGAGATCATCGCGCTCAACGAGGCCGGGCTCCCGGACTTCCGGGTCCTCCAGGACCGGATGCACGTCCGCAAGCACGTCCAGGCGATGCGCCTGGCCGAGGCCGTGCCGGCGACGTACATGGTCTTCGACCTGCTCCGCCTCGACGGCGTCGACCTGACGGATCGACCGTTGGCCGAACGACGGGAGCTGCTCACCGACCTGGGCATCGACACCGGCTGGCAGGTCCCGGCGGCGTACGACGACGGGCCGATGCTCTTCGACGCCACCCGGCAGCAGGGTCTCGAGGGCATCGTCAGCAAGCGGCTCACCTCGCGCTACACCTTCGGCCAGCGGACCCCGCACTGGTTGAAGTTCGCCCACCGCCAGACGCTGTCCTACGTGGTCGGCGGCTGGCGCCCGCAGGAGGGCAGCACCACCCGGCTCGGGGCCCTGCTGGTGGGGGAGCCCACCGCCGACGGGCTGCTCTACCGGGGCCGGGTGGGCAGCGGGATCGCGGGACGCGCGAGCACCGTGCTGGCCGAGCTGCTGGCGCCGCTGTCTCGGGCGGACAGCCCGTTCGCCGACGAGGTGCCCCGCGTCGACGCCCTCGGCACGCACTGGGTGGAGCCGGTGCTGGTGGTCGACGTCGACACCCACCACACCTCGCGGAGCCAGCGGCTCCGCCAGCCGTCGTACCGGGGCGTCCGCACCGACCTGGCTCCCGGCGACCTCTCGTAACGGGAAATTCATCGGGAGGCCCCCTCGTGTCGCGGCGCGACGACCCGGTCTTCCGCCACGATGCGGCTCGCCGACAACGGCACCTCACCTCTCGGGAGTCCCCATGCACCGTGCTCAACGCGCGTCCATCGCGCTTGCCCTCACCCTGGTCGCCGGCGTCCTCGCCTGGCTCGCGCCCCTGGCGAGCGCAGGCGCGGCCGTCCCCGACGCGGCGGCCTGCTCGACGTCCGGCAGCTGGGTCCAGGGCCAGCTCAACGTCTACTGGTTCGACGTCGACCAGGGCGACAGCCAGCTGCTCGTGGGCCCGACCGGCAGGACCATGCTGATCGACCTCGGCGAGACCGCCTTCAACTCCAAGGGCACCAGCACGAACGCCACCGCCGTGGCCGCCCAGATCCGCAGCATCTGCGGCACCGGCGCCAGCCCGGTGCACCTCGACTACGTGATGGCCTCGCACCAGCACCTCGACCACATCGGGTACGCCGGCAACCCCGGCGACACGCAGGCCTACGGCAACGGGCTCTACCAGCTGCTGACCCCGACCTCGACCGGCGGGCTGGGCTTCACGGTCGGCCAGCTCATCGACCACGACGGCGGCACCTGGACCGACGCCGACGGCAACGGGAAGTGCGACACCGGCACCTCGGCCGCGCCGGCGCCCGAGGTGGCCTGGCACAACGTCGGCACCACGAGCATGACCGGGCAGCGCTTCATCTGCTGGCTCTACGGCCCGGCCGGCCAGGCCGACCGCGCCAACATCGCGGGCAAGGTCGTCACGCTGACCAACAGCGGAACCTGGCCGAGCATCGACCTGGGCGGCGGCGCGACCGGGACCATCGAGGAGGCCAACGCCAAGGGCGTCATGCAGGCCGACGGCACCACCCCGGTCAGCGGCGACCACCACAACGACGCGACCCCGCCGAGCGAGAACGACTACTCGATCGGCGTGAAGTTCACCTACGGCGCGTACAACTACGCCACCGCCGGGGACAGCGACGGTGAGTACAACACCTCCGCCAACGGCTACACCTACAACGACGTCGAGTCGCTGCTGAGGTCGAGGATGGGCAAGGTCGAGACGCTGCGGGCCAACCACCACGGCTCGGCGCACTCGTCGTCGGCGAGCTACGTCAACGCGCTCGACCCGCAGATGACCGTCATCTCGTGCGGCGTGAACTCCTACGGGCACCCCGGCAACCGGACCCTGGACACCTACCGGGCCATCGCGGCGGACATCTACATGATGAACAACCCGTGCGACACCACCGACGCCACGGGCGCGCCGATCGACTACTCGGGGACGTTCAACCACTCCGGGACCATCCACCTGGCCACGACCGGCAGCAACGGATCCGGCTACACGGTCACCTACGACGCGGGCACCCGCAGCTACGTCACCGGCGCGGGCACCGGGACCAACGGCGACCCGACGCAGGTCAAGGTCAACGAGCTCCTGATGGCGCCCTCGACGGGCGGCACCGAGTGGGTCGAGCTCCACAACCCCCTCGGCGTCCCGGTCGACGTCAGCGGCTTCTACATCGACGACGTCGCCGGTGGCGGCGGTGCTCCCAAGCAGATCCCGGCGGGGACGACGATCCCCGCGGGCGGACGCTACGTCATGGACATCGCCTCCGGCTTCCTCAACAACACCGGGGCCGAGACCGTGCGCTTCCTGTCCGGCACCGGAGCCTCCGAGGTCACCTATGACTCCTACAGCTACAACCTCGGCAGCACGCAGACCGACAAGGTCTTCCACCGCCAGGGCGACGGGGGAGCGTGGTGCGGCACCGTGTCCACGAACCTGAGCAAGGGCACCGCCAACCCCACCACGTGCCCGTGATCGCGTCCCGGCGTCGCCTCGGTCGCCGCGGCGCTGCTCCTTGGTGGTCCTCGCCGTGCACGGGCTGGGCGGCAGCTCGCGGCGTCGGCCACGATGGGTACCGCGCCCGTCGGTCGACGACCCCCGCCTCGTCCTGGTCTCCGGCCGGGACGACCACGGCATGGTCGCGCTCGACCAGGTGCCGTGTACGACGCACCCGAGGGCGGCCACCGGGTCGCGACGGTCCACGACGGCACCCTCGCCGGAGGTCCTTTCCGTCGACGGCCAGTGGCTGCAGGTCCGTCCGTCGAGGGCGGGTCGCAGATCGGATGGATCGACGACTTCTACCTGCGCGGCGAGGTCCGGCTGGTCGGGGCGGCGCCGTCGTGCGCCACCACGGTCGCCGGCAGGGCCCGTGAGGGCGGCACCCTCGCCGTCGTCCGCGAGCTGCGCCAGGACCGGGTCTGGGTCGAGACCGTCACCCCGCCGGTGACGAAGGGGTGGGCGTCCCGCGCGGACGTCCAGGAGCTGCCGCCGCAGGGCGAGCACTGCGGCGACATCCCGCCCGAGGACCGGCACGCGCACTGACGTGGTGGGGCCGGGCGTCGTACGTTGATGCCCGGCCCCACCCACGTCGCGAGAGAGGACCCCCGTGCGAACCGTCTTCGCCGGACTGCTGACCACCGCCCTGCTGGCCGCCGTCGTGCCCGCGGCCGTCCCGCCGGCCACGGCGACCGGGACGCAACGGTCGTCCTCCCGGCAGGTGCACCTGGACGGCGTGACCGTGGACCTGCGGGCCGGCACCCGTCAGGTCGTCACGGTCAACCGCACCTCGGGCTACCACGCGCGGGTCACCTACTGGGTCCGCAAGCACGGGGAGTGGATCCGCAGGCTGCGGGCCGCCGACGGCCGGATCGGGTACGGCGGCCTGGTGCTCGCCGAGAACCGGCACCAGGGCACCGGCACGACCCCCCTCGGCACGTTCCGCCTGCCGTCGGCCTTCGGCACGCACACCCGGCAGGACGGCTGGGCCCTGGGCTACCGCAGGATCAGGCGGGGCGACTTCTGGGTCGAGGACAACAAGTCGAAGTACTACAACCGCTACCGCAACAAGAGCCAGGGCGGGTTCCGGTGGCGGCTGCCGGTCAGTGACCCCAACGGGTCGGAGCGGTTGACCGACTACCCGGTGCAGTACGAGTACTCCGTCGTCACCTCGTTCAACTCCCACCAGGTCCGACACCGCGGGGCCGGGATCTTCCTGCACGTCAACGGCGACGGGGCGACGGCCGGGTGCGTCAGCGCCCCGCGGCCGTTCCTGCGCGGGCTGATGGCGCGGCTCGACCCCGACCGGGTCCCGGTGATCGCGATCGGCCGATGAGCCCGCCCGACTCCGAGCTTCATGTCGACGTCGAGGGCCGCACGCTGCGGATCAGCAACCTCGACAAGGTCCTCTACCCGCGCACCGGCACCACCAAGGGCGAGGTCCTCAACTACTACGCCCGCATCGCGCCGGTGCTGCTGCCGCACCTCGCGGACCGACCGGTGACCCGGATCCGCTGGCCGCACGGCGTGGAGGGGGCCAGCTTCTTCGAGAAGAACGTCCCGGCCGGCACGCCGTCGTGGGTGCGCACCGTCACGGTGCCGACCACCGGCTCGCGCGGCTCATCGAGCAGTACCGGATCCAGGGGAGGCGACACGCTGGTCTTCCCGATCATCGACGACCTGGCCACCCTGACCTGGCTGGTCAACCTCGCCGCGCTGGAGCTGCACGTCCACCAGTGGACCGTGGGCCGCAACGGCCGTCCCCGCAACGCCGACCGGCTGGTGGTCGACCTGGACCCGGGGGAGCCGGCGGGGCTGCACGAGTGCTGCACGGTCGCGCTGCTGGTCCGCGACAAGCTCGCCGCGCGCGGACTGCACGCCAAGCCCGTGACCAGCGGCAGCAAGGGCCTCCACCTGTACGCCGACCTGCCGAAGCGGCTGCCCTCCGACGAGTCGACCGCACTGGCCAGGGAGGTGGCCGAGGAGCTCCAGGGCGAGCAGCCGAAGCTGGTGACCGCCACCATGACGAAGGCGAAGCGTCCCGGCAAGGTGTTCCTCGACTGGTCCCAGAACGCCGGCTCGAAGACCACCATCTCGCCGTACTCCCTGCGCGGTCGCGACCGTCCGTTCGTCGCCACCCCGGTCACCTGGGACGAGGTCGAGACGGGGGCGGAGGACCCGCTCGGCATCGAGCAGTACCGGTACGACGAGGTGCTCGACCGGGTCACGGACCTCGGCGACCTCTTCGCCACCGGCTGACGTCACGTCGACGCGCGGGACTGTTACCGAACCGTGGAACGTCTGTGGATCTGGCGTGGTGCGCCGCTCCCTACCGTGAACGGGTAGTCGGCCCCTGGACCGAAGCCGGGACACCCAGCACGTGGCTCCAGTACCTTTCAGGCGGTCCACGGGGGGACTGCACGAGGTTCGGCCGGTTCCGGAGACAGTCGGGAGGGAGTGTCTCCGGCGCCGTTCGCCATGGGGAGGTGGTGCCCGTCCGGCGTCCTGGGGGAGCGTCGGACGGACACCCGCCCCAGATCGCGTCTTCTCGGGAAAGAGGCTCGTATGGAGATCGTCACTTCTCCCCGGCCGCCGGCGCCGTCGGGGTGGAGCCGGCTCGTCGTCGCGCTCGCTGTCTTCGCGCCGGTCACGCTGCTCGCGCTGCTGCCCATCGGCTTCGGCCTCGAGCGGTACGTCGTGACCGGGGACGACATGTCGCCCGGGATCGGCCGCGGGTCGGTCATGCTCGAGCGCGACGTGCCGGTCAGCGACCTGCGGGCCGGTGACGTCATCACCTTCGAGCCGCCGGCCGACAGCGGCGTCGAGGGCGAGGTCACCCGCCGGATCGTGTCGATCAGCAACGGCTGGGCCAAGACCCGGGCGGACTCCGGCTCAGCGCTGGACCCGTGGACGCTCCGGCTGGACCGGCCGACCGAGAAGCGGGTCGTGGCCGCGCTGCCCTACGTCGGCTACGTCTACCTCGCGCTGGTGGCCCCCGGGCCGATCGCGGTGGTGGCCGCCGCGGTGGTCGGGCTGCTCGGGCTGCTGGTGGCGGTGGCCCTCGGTCGACGCCGCTCACCCGCCCGGGCCTGACGCCGGCCTGCGCGATTCGCGCCGGGCGGATGGGCGCCTGGCTCTATGCTCCCTCCCATGGCACAACGGGTTCTGGTCGTCGAGGACGAGGAGGACATCGCCTTTCCCCTGGTCCGCACGCTGGAGCGGGAGGGGTACGACGTCACCTGGGTCGACAGTGGGCAGACGGCCCTCGACTCGCTTGCGTCCGAGCCCGCCGCGGTCGTCATCCTCGACCTCGGGCTGCCTGACATGGACGGGCTCGAGGTCTGCCGTCGGGCCCGCGACGCCGGGTACGACGGGGCGATCATGATCGTCACCGCCCGGGCCGGGGAGCTGGACCGGGTCGTCGGGCTGGACTACGGCGCCGACGACTACCTGGCCAAGCCGTTCGGCCTGGCCGAGCTGCAGGCGCGGGTCCGCGCCCTGCTGCGTCGTACGTCTGCGAGCAGCGGTGCCAACGCCGTCGACGCCGACGACAACGGCCTGCGCATCGACGTGGACGCCCGGCGCGTCTACGCGGGCACGGACGAGGTCGCGCTGACGGGCAAGGAGTTCGAGGTCCTCAACATCCTGGCGGCGAACCGGGACAAGGTGGTCTCCCGCGGCCGGTTGATGGCCGACGTGTGGGACGAGAACTGGTACGGCTCGACCAAGACGCTCGACGTCACCATCGGTCGGCTGCGCCAGAAGCTCGAAGGCGTCGGAGTGACCGAGCGGGTCGTGGCTGTCCGGGGCGTGGGGTTCCGCCTCGAGGGCGGCCCCGTCCATGCGTAACCGGCTCACCTCCGCGTTCATCGTCCTCTCCATCCTGCTGCTGCTCGGTGCGGGAGTCGTGCGGGCGTTCGTGCTCCGCGACCTGATCCGCGAGCAGGAGAGCGCCCACCTGCAGCAGCAGTCCGTGCTGATCGCCGAGATCCTGTCGACCCGGCAGGCCGGCGGCGGCAGCGTCGACAGCGACTTCCTCGCCGGCCTCGTCGCCCCCGACGGCCGGGTCGAGTACACCCCGGACCGCGGCCGGCCCGTGGTCGCCCGCGGCGAGCGGTACGCCGGCTCCGACGGCGCGCCGGGAGACCTGGCCGCGAGCGCGACCGTCGACCGCGGCGCCGTCACCGTGAGCCAGTCCCCGGAGGTCGTGCAGGACATCCTCGGCCGCGACGTCGGCTCGGTGCTGGTCCTGTTCCTGATGATCGGGGTGCTGGCGGGGGCGATCGGGTTCGTCGTCTCCCGGGCCCTGTCGGCCCCGTTCCAGCAGCTGGCCGTGGCCGCCGCCGCCCTGGGCCGCGGTCGCTTCGACCTCGACCTGCCGCGCACCCGGATCCCCGAGGCCCGGGCGATCGCCCAGGCGCTCGGGACCAGCGCGGCCCAGCTGCGGGACCGGTTGCGTCGCGAGCGCGACTTCGCCGAGCGCGCCTCGCACGTCCTGCGGACCCCGCTCACGGGGCTGCGCCTGGAGCTGGAGGAGCTGACCCTGCGAGACGAGCTGGCCGAGGACGTCCGCGGGACCGCGGCGCGCGGGCTCGCCAGCGTCGACCAGATGAACGCCGTCGCCGGCGAGCTCGTGGAGCTCTCCCGCAGCGGCACCCTGGTCGAGGGCGCGGAGCTGCCGCTGGTCGACCTCGCGACCCAGCTGGCGCAGCGCTGGGCCGACCGGCTGGCGGTCCGGGACCGCACGCTGACCGCGTCGGCCGAGGGCGACCTCAGCCTCACCTACACCCCCGGTCCGATCGAGTACGTGCTCGACCTGCTGCTCGCCGACGTCGTACGCCGCGGCACGGGCGCGGTGCGCATCGTCTTCCAGGGCCAGGAGGGCGGCCACCTCCGGGTGAAGGTCTCCTCGGAGGGGAGCGCCGACACGGTCCGGGGCGAGGAGACCGACAGCAGGCTGGACCAGGCCCGCGCCGTCGTGGAGGCGCTGGGTGGCCGGGTCCTCGGCGACGACCCGGCCTGCGGCCTCGAGGTGCTGCTGCCGCGGCGCTGACCCGGCGACGGTCAGTAGGCGCCCTTCTGCCCGAGGACCGCGCGGACGGTCCGGACCAGGATCGCCAGGTCCAGCCGCAGCGACCAGTTGTCGACGTAGCTCTGGTCGAGGCGGACCGTCTCCTCCCAGGAGAGGTCGGAGCGGCCCGACACCTGCCACAGGCCGGTGATGCCCGGCTTCACCACGAGCCGCCGGCGGACCTCGCTCTCGTAGGCGGCGACCTCCGCGGGAAGCGCGGGTCGCGGCCCGACCAGGGACATGTGGCCACGGACCACGTTGACCAGCTGGGGCAGCTCGTCGAGCGAGGTGCGCCGCAGGAAGCGGCCCATCCGGGTCACCCGCGGGTCCTGGCGGATCTTGAACAGGTTGCCGTCGACCTCGTTGTCGTGGTGCAGCTCGAGGCGGCGCTGCTCGGCGTCGACGGTCATGGTGCGCAGCTTCCACATGGGGAAGAGCCGGTCGGCCTTGCCCACCCGGGTCTGCCGGAAGATCGCCGGGCCGGACGAGTCGAGCCGTACGGCGAGCATGAGTGCGGCCAGCGTGGGTGCGAGCACCATCAGGGCGAGGGCGGCCGCCGTCCGCTCCCAGACCTCCTTCGCCACCCGGCCCGGTCCGCGAAGCCGTGCGTGGTGCACGCTGATCATCGGCAGCCCGCCCGCCGCCGTCACGCCGGTGCGCCCGGCGGAGACGAGGGTCAGCGCGGGAGCGAGGAGCAGGTGCGTGCCCTCGGCCTCGAGCTCCCAACCGATCCGGCGCAGGGTCCGGGCGTCGAGGTGCGAGCAGGGCAGCACGATGACGGTGTCGGCGCCGGTGAACCCCACGAGGGCCAGCAGGTGCTCGAGCTCCGCGGCGACCGGGAGCCCGGCCGGGAGGCCGGCGTCGTCGGCGTCCTCGTCGTCGAGCATGCAGACGCCGCAGACGGTGAGGTCGCCGTCGCGGCTCCGGGCGATGTCCTCCATCAGCTGGTGCGCGCTACCGGCGTGTCCGACCACCACCGCGCGGCGGGTGCGGCCGGGAAAGGGGATCCCGCGGTACCGGGTCCACACGTCCAGCAGGCGGCGGTTCAGGCGGGTCGCCAGCGCAGCGATGGTGGCGACGACGGCGAGGGAGTCGGGCCCCAGCGGTCGGCCGGCGGCCTCGTTGAGTGCCCAGCCGCCGACACCGAGCAGCACCGCGTTGCGCAGCAGCGGCTCGGGCCGCATCCGGGGAATCCTGGCGTACCACCCGGTGAAGGCCATCAGGGCCACCCACAGGACCGGCAGCGTGGCGAGGACGCCGAGCTCGGAGGGAGTCGACGCGGTCAGCCGCCAGCCGAGCAGGGCCGTCAGGACGGCGAGGGCGTCACCGAGCACCAGCAGGACGATGAGGACCCGGCTCGGCCGCGCCTGTGGCAGCGGCAGGCTGCGTACGACGTCGGGCGTCGTCCAGCGTGGGTCCACCCCTGCGACCGACCTGACGTCGGACGCACCCTTGTCAACGATGCTCATGGACGACCCGTGGCGTCCCTCGTGCGGCCCGGCGTGGCCTTCATGGGGCTCCCCTCCCGTGGACGGCCCCCCCGAGGCACCGGGCCAGTGCATTCAACGTAAGGAGCGCACGCGGAAGGGTCATGCCGGATATTGGGCATCCGGCGGCCGGGAGCGGGGTCAGGCGTCCGAGGGGCGCCAGCCTGCCTCGTGTGCCAGGCCCACGGCAGCCAGCTGGGAGGACACCTCGAGCTTGGCCAGGATCGACTTCACCTGGGTCCGCACCGTGGCCTCGGAGACCACGTTGAGCCGGGCGATCTCGCGCACCTGGTGGCCCTGCATCAGCTGGCGCAGCACCTCGCGCTCGCGCGGGGTGAGGTCCTCGAGCCGGCGCCGGGCCTCGTGGTTCTCGACCCGGTTCTGGTGCCACTCGGAGATGAGCTCCTCGCGCGCGGCCCGGTCCATGACCGGGAAGCCGTCGTTGAGCCGGCGCACGGTCGCGAGGATGTCGTTGAGCGGCGCGGTCTTGGTCAGCACCGTGCGGGCGCCGTACCGCAGGCACTCGCCCCAGCGGGTCCGCTCGACCGACCCCGTGACCACCACGACCGCGATGCCGGCCTTGGTGAGCGGCTCGATGAGGCGTACGCCGTTGCCGTGCGGGCCGAGGTCGAGGTCGAGCAGCACGATGCGTGGCTGGGCCCGCAGCACGGCCGCGAGCACCGCACCCAGCGAGCTGGGCCGGTCGGGCAGGGGCACCCGGCGTACCTGGTAGCCCTCCATGCCCAGCGCGATCTCGAGGGACTCGGCGAACAGCAGGTGGTCCTCGACGAGGGCCACTCGGGTGGTTCCGCGGGGATTTCTCATGTCAGTCCCGGAGGGCTGGCGGGAATGGTGAGGACGAAGGTCGCGCCCCCCGGGCGACCCTCGCTCTCGAGTCTGAGGTTTCCGGACTGCTCGGTCATCAGGCGCTTGGCCAGCTGGAGCCCGATGCCCTGGCCCGGTGAGGTCGCACTGCGTGCGCCCCACTCGAACAGGATCGGGCGCAGCCCGGCCGGGATCCCGGGTCCGTCGTCGGAGACCCGGATCTCGATCGTGTCGGAGCACCGGGTCGTCGTGACCGTCACCGGGGCGCCCGGAGCATGGCGCGCGGCGTTGCTGAGCAGGATGTGCACGGCCTCGGCGATGTCGTCGGGCCGGCCGGCGGCACACAGGCCGGACGGCAGGTACCGCACGTCGTGGCCGAGCGTGCGCTGGGTCGCCACGAGCGGCAGCAGCACCTCGTCGAGGCACACGCCCCCGACCGACTGCTGGCCGCGCCGGGTCAGCATCCGCTCCAGGCGACGCATCTCGGCGTCGAGCAGCGACTCGAGCCGGGTGCGCTGCGAGCCGGTCGGTCCGCCGTTCTGGATCAGCAGGCGGGACGCCTGGGCGACCCCGGCGACCGTGGCGTGCAGCTCGTGCATCTTCTCCTGGCCGTGGCGGACGTTCATCTCCGCGCTGGCGGCCCGGTGCGACAGGTTGACCAGCCGCCGCGAGTTCTCGCTGATCGTCTGCCGCAGCAGTGCCGTGGTGGCGCTGCAGACGGCGATCGCGCCCAGCACCGCCACGGCCACCGCCAGCGGGGACGGCACCCCGTGGTCGTGGCCGGTGGACAGGGCACGGCTGGCCGTCACGCAGAGCGCGAAGACGACCAGGCGGGCCAGTGCCCACGGCGGCAGTGCGGACGAGCGGACCAGGATCACGACGATCCCGGCCAGCGCGACCGAGACCAGGCCGACGACGGTGAGCCCGGCGACGTGCGTGAGGCGCAGGGTGGGGTCGAGGCCGGAGTCGATGAGCGCGAACCTGGCGGCTGCCACCAGCCCGCCCAGCAACAGGCCGGCGGCGAGCGGGTTCCGGACCGGGAGCCTGGTGCCGCGCATGGCGAGGGCGACCAGGGTCAGGACCACCACGGAGGACGGCAGCTGGGTCACGCCGAGCACGTAGCCGTAGCGACCCTCGGCCGATCCCTGCACGGCCAGCAGGGCGAACGGCACGTGCTGGGCCGCCAGGAAGGACAGGGTCATCGCGAGCCAGCCGGTCACGGGGCGGCGGCTGATCCGCCAGTCGTACTTCACGACGACGGCGCTGGCGAGGACGGCGAGCTGCACGAGGAGCAGGCTCATGGCGCCGGCGACGTGCACCCGGTCCACCGCCGGGTCCTGCACGGCCAGCACCAGCCCGTAGGGGTGCAGCAGCACCAGGGCGAGCAGGGCCGAGCTGCGCCAGGTCCATCCTCCTGCGGGCGGCAGCGTCCAGAGCGCGCGCCCCGCCAGCGCAGTACTGCGTACCAGGTGTCCCGGCCTCGGTCCCCCCGCCCGTACGCCTGCCGCTTCCCGAGCAACCTGCTGAGCGTCCGGCGGTCGCGTTTCCAACGTGATTCCCGCCATGCCTTAGCACGCTACGTTGCGCTTTCAGCGCCCGTCCCTCGTTTTGGCGACGGATACCGCAATTTGAGGAATGCTTGCGTGTCGCTTGAGAAATGGGACCAAGGTCCCGAAAGTCCCAACGGCCCACCATCCGTGCCGGCGGTGACTCGACTCCGCGGGGGCCCGCGGGCGACACCGTGATCGTCGCAGCGGCTCCGTGAACCGCCGGACGATCGATCCGAGAGACACGGCTGGTGAGCCGCCTCAATCGAGTGGGGGGACTCGACGTGCTCAACTCTCCGCTTCCGGGCCATTCGAGGCATCCCCAAAAGTGGGGCACATCACGCGGCGACGTCATCCGCCGCCCGAGCGTCCCGCCAGCATGAGGTATTCATCGGACAAGGGGACAGCTTGTGCCAGCAACCACACCATGCGACAGCCCGCGCCAGCGTGCTGTCGCCTCGCCCGCCCGGGAGCACGGAGCTCGGGATGATGGTCAGTCCGGGTACGGGTCCTGAGCCCCGGCGGACTCCCGTAGGCCTGTTCGCCGACCAGTACCTCGTGGGCCAGGCAGTCCGCACCGCGCTGTCGACGCGGGGCTTCCCGGTGGCCAACTACCGCTGGCCGGCGGGGTCCCGGCAGGTCCGCGAGGCCGCCCACCACCTGGTCCAGATCGAGGCCGCCGTCGGCGTGCTGCTCTGCGACCTCGACAAGCCCGAGCGGCTGCCCGAGGTGGCCGAGCTGGTCAACGCCGCGGGCTCGGTGCGGTGGCTGCTGCTCACGAACGCACCGGAGAGTCCGCGCTGGGGAGCGGTCCTGGTCCGCGGGATCACGGCGGTGCTGCCGACCTCGACCGGCCTGGACGACCTGGTCGTCGCGGTGTCGGCCGCGGCCGCAGGCGGCTCGGTGATGGACGAGACCGTCCGCCGTCGCCTGGTCCGCGAGTGGCGCCTGGTCGAGGACGAGGAACGCCGGCTGGTGGCCCGCATGGAGTCGCTGACGGCGCGGGAGCTGAACGTGCTCTCGCTGCTCTACGACGGGAAGTCGGTGCGCGGGATCGCCGAGCTCGCGGGCGTCTCCGAGGCGACCGTCCGCAGCCAGGTCAAGGCCGTGCTGCGCAAGCTCGAGGTCAACTCGCAGCTGGCCGCGGTCGCGGCGTACCGCCGTGCCAAGGACGTGTCCCGGACGAGACGAGAGGTCTGAGCGCCCACCCGTTCCACCACAATGGGCGCCATGACGCAGACCCGCGAGGTCCACACCTGGCTCACCGACATGGACGGCGTGCTCGTCCACGAGGACGTGCCGATCCCCGGGGCCCAGGAGTTCATCGAGGCGCTCAAGGCCTCGGGACTGAGCTTCATGGTGCTGACCAACAACTCGATCTTCACCCCGCGCGACCTGCGCGCCCGGCTGCTCGGCAGCGGGATCGACGTGCCCGAGGAGGCGATCTGGACCTCGGCGCTGGCCACCGCGCAGTTCCTGGCCGACCAGCGTCCGCACGGCACGGCGTACGTCGTGGGTGAGGCGGGGCTGACCACGGCGCTGCACGACATCGGCTACGTGATGACCGACCGGGACCCCGACTACGTGGTGCTGGGGGAGACCCGCACCTACTCCTTCGAGGCGATCACCCGCGCGATCCGGCTGATCGAGGGCGGCGCGCGGTTCATCGCCACCAACCCCGACCCGAGCGGGCCCAGCGTGCAGGGCACCGTCCCGGCGACCGGCTCGGTGGCCGCCCTGATCAGCACGGCGACCGGGCGCACGCCGTACTTCATCGGGAAGCCCAACTCCCTGATGATGCGCAGCGCCCTCAACCGCCTCGACGCCCACTCGGAGACGACCGTGATGGTCGGGGACCGGATGGACACCGACATCATCAGCGGCCTGGAGGCGGGCCTGCGCACGGTGCTGGTCACGACCGGCTCGACGCGGCCGGACCAGGTGGACACCTTTCCCTACCGCCCGACCCGGGTGGTGGACTCGATCGCCGACCTGGTCGAGGCGGTCTCGCACGGCAGCTAGGGGCGGCGCACCTACGGAACGTGGTCGAGCGGCCAGAGCTGCCCGGTGGAGCTGTCGATCAGGGCGGCCCGATCGACGTGCAGGGGCAGCGGCAGCACGTCGGCGACCGTGGTGAGGACCGTCGCCATCGACGCGCCGTGCGCTCGGGTGGCGACGGAGACGTGGGGGATCCAGCAGCCGGGCACGTAGTTCCGGTGCAGCTCGGCCCCGGTCCCGGTGAGGGCCCCGGCCACGCGCTCCTGGCGGGCGGCGATCGCGGCGGAGATCGAGGGGGCGAGCGCGACCCGGCCCCTCGGGAAGGTGAGCGTGCCGCGGCAGTGCAGCACGACGGGACCCTCGTCCGGCAGGTCCGTCATCGCCGCCAGCACCCGCTCGACGTCCCACGACCGCAGCACGGCGTAGGACAGGTGCGGGTGGTGGCGCCCGTGCGTGTGGGACGCCAGCGTCCGGATGTCCTGGGCCTCGAGCCGAGCCCAGAGCTCGCGAACCAGCCGCTCCGAGCGTCGGTCGAAGAGCAGGCAGACGGCGAGGGCCATGGGCTCAGCGTGGACGAACGCCCGCGCCGGCGTCGAGGGGCTGCGCCGGGGACCCGTCGTACGACCTGGCGGTGACGGAGCGGCTCACCCTGATCCCGCTCGGTCTCGAGCTCAGCATGCGGCCACGGGTCCCGACACCCGTCGCGTCGGTCTGACCCGCACCGACCCATTTTGGGCATGCACCCGGGAGTGACCGGCGCCTAACGTGAGGAGCGGTGCGACCTGGCCGCCCTCGGGCCCGGACCCGCGCCGGGAGACCACATGAACGCGCTGCTGGAACGGCTCGGCCGGTTCGCCGGCCGGCACCGCTGGTGGGTCGTGGGAGTGTGGCTGGTGCTGCTGGCCGGGCTGACGCTCACGAACCGGGCCCTCGCCGGTAACTTCGTCAACGACTACACGGTCCCGGGCAGCCAGTCCTCGAACGGTCTGAACCTGCTCGAGAGCGACTTCACGTCGGCGAGCGGCTACAGCGGACAGATCGTCTTCCACGCCGAGAAGGGGAAGGTGTCCGACGAGAAGTCGGCCGTGGCGACGACGATGAAGAACGTCGGCGGCCTGCCCCACGTCATGAGCGCCACCGACCCGCTCAAGGTGCAGGGCACCCCCGCGGTGTCGAAGGACGGCACCATCGCCTACGGCAGCGTCTCGTGGGACGTCGTCCCGGCCTCGCTCGACCAGGACTACCTCGACTCGCTGGACAAGGCCGTCGAGCCGGCCCGCTCCGCGGGCCTGGTCGTCGACTACGGCGGCGGCGCCGGCCAGATCGGCCAGGCGCCCGACGACACGGTGTCGGAGCTGATCGGCCTGAGCTCGGCGCTGGTGCTGCTGCTGATCATGTTCGGCTCGATCGTCGCGGCGCTGGTCCCGCTGGTGGGCGCCGTGTTCAGTGTCGGGACCGGGCTGGCCCTGGTCGGCATCGTGGCCGCGGCGATCAACCTGCCGACGACGGCGCCCACGGTGGCGACGCTGCTCGGCCTCGGCGTCGCGGTGGACTACGGGCTCTTCCTGGTGGCCCGGCACCGGGAGCAGCTCGACCACGGCATGGGCATGGACGACTCCATCGGCAAGACCACCGCGACGTCGGGTGCCGCGGTCGTCGTCGCCGGCAGCACCGTCGTGATCGCGATCCTGGGGCTCTACGTCTCCGCCGTGCCGTTCGTCGGCGCGCTGGGTCTCGCGTCCGCGATCGTCGTCGCCGTCACGATGCTGTCGCGCTGACCCTGGTCCCGGCGTTCCTGTCCCTGGCCCGCAACCGGGTCCGCTCGCGCGCCGACCGCGCGGCGGCGAAGAGCACATCGCGAGCGCGCACACTTTGGGCATGCACCCGGGAGCGACCGGCGCCTAACGTGAGGAGCGGTGCGACCTGGCCGCCCCCGGGCCCGGACCCGTGCCGGGAGACCACATGAATGCGCTGCTGGAACGGCTCGGCCGGTTCGCCGGCCGGCACCGCTGGTGGGTCGTGGGCGTGTGGCTGGTGCTGCTGGCCGGGCTGACGCTCACGAACCGGGCCCTCGCCGGCAACTTCGTCAACGACTACACGGTCCCGGGCAGCCAGTCCTCGAACGGCCTGAACCTGCTCGAGAGCGACTTCACGTCGGCGAGCGGCTACAGCGGACAGATCGTCTTCCACGCCGAGAAGGGGAAGGTGTCCGACGAGTCGTCGGCCGTGGCGACGACGATGAAGAACGTCGGCGGCCTGCCCCACGTCATGAGCGCCACCGACCCGCTCACCGTGCAGGGCACCCCCGCGGTGTCGAAGGACGGCACCATCGCCTACGGCAGCGTCTCGTGGGACGTCGTCCCGGCCTCGCTCGACCAGGACTACCTCGACTCGCTGGACAAGGCCGTCGAGCCGGCCCGCTCCGCGGGCCTGGTCGTCGACTACGGCGGCGGCGCCGGCCAGATCGGCCAGGCGCCCGACGACACGGTGTCGGAGCTGATCGGCCTGAGCTCGGCGCTGGTGCTGCTGCTGATCATGTTCGGCTCGATCGTCGCGGCGCTGGTCCCGCTGGTGGGCGCCGTGTTCAGTGTCGGGACCGGGCTGGCCCTGGTCGGCATCGTGGCCGCGGCGATCAACCTGCCGACGACGGCGCCCACGGTGGCGACGCTGCTCGGCCTCGGCGTCGCGGTGGACTACGGGCTCTTCCTGGTGGCCCGGCACCGGGAGCAGCTCGACCACGGCATGGGCATGGACGACTCCATCGGCAAGACCACCGCGACGTCGGGTGCCGCGGTCGTCGTCGCCGGCAGCACCGTCGTGATCGCGATCCTGGGGCTCTACGTCTCCGCCGTGCCGTTCGTCGGCGCGCTGGGTCTCGCGTCCGCGATCGTCGTCGCCGTCACCATGCTGTCGGCGCTGACCCTGGTCCCGGCGTTCCTGTCCCTGGCCCGCAACCGGGTCCGCTCGCGCGCCGACCGCGCGGCGGCGAAGAGGCACGTCGCCGAGGCGGCGCACACCCACGAGAACAGCGCCTTCGCCCGGTGGGGGCGCAAGGTCAGCAACCGGCCCTGGCCGTGGGCCGTGGGCAGTGTGCTGCTGCTGCTGGTGCTCGCGATCCCGGTGCTGTCGCTGCGCCTCGGCCAGCTCGACGCCGGCACCGACCCGACCTCGCAGAGCGACCGGCGCGCCTACGACCTGATCACGCAGGGATTCGGTGAGGGGTCGAACGGCCCGCTGACCGTGGTGCTGAAGGTGCCGTCGGGGTCGCAGCAGCAGACGCAGGACCTCCTCAGCTCGGCGCAGAAGACGCTGTCCGGCACGTCCGGGGTCGCCTCGGTCGGCAAGCCGACCACCAGCTCCTCGGGCAAGGTGGCGGTGATCAACGTGGTGCCCACGACGGCTCCCGACGACCAGAAGACCACCGACCTGGTCAACACGCTCGAGGACTCGGTGCTGCCGGGGCTCGGCGCGGACGCGACGTACGTGGTGGGGACCACGGCCGGCTACGTCGACTTCACCGAGAAGGTCGGGCAGCGGATGATCTGGCTGATCCTCGCGGTCGTGCTGCTCTCGCTGGTGCTGCTCACGATCGCGTTCCGGTCGTTGGTGATCTCGGTGAAGGCGGCGATCCTCAACCTGCTGTCGGTGGGGGCGGCGTACGGCGTGGTGGTGGCGGTCTTCCAGTGGGGCTGGGGCTCGCAGCTGATCGGGATCGACCAGGACCTGCCGATCCCGGCGTTCGTGCCGATGCTGATGTTCGCCATCGTCTTCGGGCTGTCCATGGACTACGAGGTGTTCCTGCTCTCGCGGGTCCGGGAGGCCTGGCACCAGACCGGCGACGCCCACCGGGCGGTCGCGATCGGGATCGGCAGCACGGCCCGGGTGATCACCACCGCGGCCGCGATCATGGTGGTGGTCTTCACCAGCTTCGTCCTCGACACCGACCCGACCATCAAGATGCTGGCCGTGGGCATGGCCGTCGCGGTGCTCATCGACGCCAGCGTCGTGCGGATGGTGCTGGTGCCGGCGCTGATGTCGATCCTGGGCCCCCACGCGTGGTGGCTGCCGCGGTGGCTGGACCGGATCATCCCGGACCTGCAGCTCGAGGGACCGATCGAACCCGTCCCCGCGACCGAGCCCGAGTCCGAGCCCGTGGCGGGGGCGCCACGGCCGTGACCCGGCCGGCCCGCGGCCTCGCCGCCCTGGTGGCGGCGCTGGCGCTGCTGCTCGCCGGCTGCACGGGCTCGGACGACGAGCCCGAGCGGCGGGCCGGGCCGAGTGCTGCCCTGCGCCTGGCGCCACACTGCCCGCCGCCCCCTCAGCCTCCGCGGAAGCCGACGCTCGACCAGGTCAACAGGCTGGGCGCGTCGGTCGACCTGCCCGGGTGGCAGGCGGGCGACATCGGGGCGAGCGGCCGGCTCAGCGACGGCCGGCTGGTCTGGCTCTTCGGCGACACCACGCGCACCAAGCTCGAGCCGCCGATCGTCGCCAACTCGATGCTCGTCTCGTCAGGCCGGTGCATCGCGCAGCTCGTGGACGCGAAGAAGGGGCCCGTCATCCCCGACGTGTCGCCGAACGTGGTGCGCTGGCCGATGTCGGTCGCCGTCGGCCGGCAGGGCGGTCACGACGTGATCCTGGTGCTCTGCTCCCGCATCGACCGCGGGACACAGCGGCTCCTTCGGCTTCACCTTCCTCGGCACCAGCGCCGCGGTGTTCACGGTGAAGGCCGGGCAGGCTCCCCAGCTCGTGAAGGTCGTCGACATCACGCCCGACTCCCGGGACGAGGAGCAGGTCAACTGGGGCGCCGCGGTCGACCGTCCACGGCGGTTGGTACTACGTCTACGGCACCCGGCTCACCGGCCAGAAGTACGACTTCGGCCGCGAGCTGTACGTCGCGCGCACGCCGCGTCGCGGACCCCGGCGACCGGAAGAGGTGGCAGTTCTGGGACGGCCGCCAGTGGCAGGCGCACGTCGGGCAGGCGCGGGCCGTGCTGCCCAGCGAGGGCGGGGTCTCCCAGACGCTGTCCGTCGACAGCGTGGGCGCCGGTTCGTCGCGGTGTCCAAGCGCAACGGTGACATCAGCGACTTCGTCTACAAGTGGACCGCGCCCAACCCTGGGGGCCGTGGACGCCGATCAAGGAGCTGAAGGCGCCCGGCGGGTTCGACACCGGCAACCTGAAGTACGCCCCGCTGGCGCACCCCGAGGTCCCGCTGAAGTCGGGGGACCTGCTGGTCTCGATCTCGCGCAACACCACCGACCTCCAGCGGCTGCTTCAAGAACCCCGAGATCGGCCGGCCCGAGTTCGTCCAGCTCCCGCGGTGAGTCGTCACTCCTTGCGGCCGGGAGAGCGTCCCCGGATGCTCCACACCTGGTCGTAGATGCTCGCCCTCTCGCCCTCGCTGCTGCCGCCGTCCCACTGCCCGGTCAGCGCGTCCACCACCGACCGCAGCTCGGCCCTGGTCACCCGGTCGGTGGTGCGGACGTCCCAGGCCTTCCCCACGGCGGCCCTGGGCTGCGGAACCTGGGGGCGCGGTGTGCCGGTGCGCCGGGCTGCCTCCTCGGCCGCCGTGTAGGCGCTGCGAAGGATGTCGCGCTGCTGGTTGCGAGCGGACACCATCAGCTCGCGGGCGTGGAGGACCGCCTGCTCGACCACCTGGTCCGCGACCTGCTGGGCCTGGTTGAGCAGTGCCACCGTCTGCGGGGTCGCCGACGCCCGCTCCGACTCGTCACGGAGGCTGCGGTTCTCCGCCCGGAGGTGCTCGACCTCGGCACGCCGGCGCGCGAGCTCGGCCTGCATGTCCTCGACCTGGTCGGCCAGCACCTCGAGGTACTCGCGGACCTCGTCCTCGTCCAGGCCGCGCATCCGGTGGCCGAAGACCTCGCTGCGGATGCTGGCCGGCGACAGGTGCTGGCTGTTCTTCTCCCCGTGGGTCACGTCGTCATCGCACCCATGGACACGACACCCCGGTCCAGGCGGGCCAGCGCGTCGCGCAACCGTCCGATGACTGCCGGTTTCAGGCCCTTCTCGACCAGCGTCTGGACGAGGTACGACCGGACGTTCTCGTGGTCGGCGCGCGCGAGGCCCATCCGGGCGTACGCCAGCCGGAGGTTCCGGCGGTCGAAGGTCGCCGGTCCGCCGAGCAGCTGCGTGACCATCTGGACCTGGTGGCGCTTGAGCTGCGCCAGGTCGGCCCCCTCGAAGTAGCCGGCGAGCCGCTCGTCGTCGAGGAGGAGCTGGTAGAGCCGGTCGACGAGTGCCTCCACCGCCGGCTTCCCGCCGACGAGCTCGTAGTCGGTGACGTGCGGCAACGGTGCTTGAGCAGCCAACGGGACCCCTCCACTCGAACAGCCCCCGCTGACGAGTCGGATTTTCGACCACCCGCCCCGTTGCCCGCAACCCCGCTTCCCCAAGATTTCTCGACCGGCACGCGATCCCATTTCTTTGCCTTGTCCACAGATTGGGGCGGAGGCCTCCCGGGTAGGGGTGCTGCGGGCATAGGTTCCAGCTGGAACCTCACTCGGGACGGGGGTCATCGATGGCCGCGACGGCTGCGGACGCGCACGGCGAGATGGTCGAGCTGCTCGACCAGCACGTGCGCGAGCTGGTGCGCCGGGAGGGCGTCGACCCGCAGCGCGACGCGGAGGTGGTCCGGCGGATCGCCGACAGCGTGGTCCGCGAGCACGACGAGCGCAGCCTGACCGGGGTGGTGGCGCCGGTCCCCGACATCGACGCCGTCGTCGGCGAGCTGGTCGCCCGGGTCTCCGGCTTCGGGCCGCTCCAGCCGTTCCTCGACGACCCGAGCGTCGAGGAGATCTGGATCAACGACCCGAGCCGGGTCTTCGTGGCCCGCAACGGGCGGCACGAGCTCACCAACCTGATGCTGAGCACGGCGCAGGTGCAGGAGCTGGTCGAGCGGATGCTCAAGTCGAGCGGCAGGCGGATCGACATCAGCCGGCCCTTCGTCGACGCGATGCTGCCGCAGGGCCACCGGCTGCACGTGGTGCTCGAGGGCATCAGCCGTGGCTTCTCCGCCGTCAACATCCGCAAGTTCGTGCTGCGCGCCGCCCGGCTGCACGACCTCGTGGAGCTCGGCAGCCTCACGCCCCGCGCGGCCGCCTTCCTCGAGGCCTCGGTCCGGGCCGGCCTCAACGTGCTCGTCGCCGGTGGGACCCAGGCGGGCAAGACCACGATGCTGAACTGCCTGGCCGCGGCCATCCCCGGCGGCGAGCGGGTGATCTCCGCCGAGGAGGTCTTCGAGCTGAGGTTCCCGCACCCGGACTGGGTGCCGCTCCAGACCCGGCAGTCCGGCCTCGAGGGCACCGGCGAGATCCGGTTGCGGGACCTGGTGAAGGAGAGCCTGCGGATGCGGCCGAGCCGGATCATCGTCGGTGAGGTGCGCTCCGAGGAGTGCCTGGACCTCCTGCTCGCGTTGAACGCCGGGCTTCCCGGCATGTGCACGCTCCACGCCAACAGCGCCCGTGAGGCGCTGGTGAAGATGTGCACCCTGCCGTTGCTGGCCGGCGAGAACATCTCGGCCCGCTTCGTGGTGCCGACCGTGGCGTCCTCGGTCGACCTGGTGGTCCACCTCGGCATCGACCACCACGGCGTACGCCGGGTCAACGAGATCGTGGGCGTCCCCGGCCGGGCCGAGAACGACGTGATCGAGACCGAGGCGATCTTCCGACGCGCGGGCGGGGAGCTGCGGTGGGCCAACGGCATGCCGCCCCGCCCGGAGCTCTACGAGCGCGTCGGCATCGACGTGCACCGGATCCTCAACGGGGCGCACTGATGGGCGCGCTGGTCGGGCTCGGGGTCGGCCTCGGGCTGATGCTGGTCTGGTCGGCGTTCTTCCTGCCCCGGCCGACCCGCACCACCAGCCGGTCGGCAGGACGGGTCGCGCAGCTGCTCGCCCGGGCCGGGCTGGGGCAGGTCTCGGCCACGGGGTTCGTGGTCCTCTGCGTGAGCCTGGGCCTGGTCGCCACCGTGCTGATCCAGGTGGTCTCCGGCACCCCGCCGGTCGCGCTCGCCTTCGGTGCGATGGGTGCCTGGCTGCCGGTGACCGTCGTGTCCTCGCGGGCCCGCCGCCGGCAGCGCGAGTTCGCCGAGGTGTGGCCCGAGGCGGTCGACAACCTCGCCTCCGCGGTCCGCGCCGGCCTGTCCCTCCCGGACGCGCTCGCCGCGCTCGGTGTCCGCGGCCCCGAGCCCCTGCGCGGGGCCTTCGACGACTTCGCCCTCGACTACCAGGTCACCGGCCGGTTCGGCGAGTGCCTGGACCGGCTCAAGGACCGCCTGGCCGACCCGGTCGGCGACCGGGTCGTCGAGGGCCTGCGGATCGCCCGCGAGGTGGGCGGGGGAGAGCTCGGCCGGCTGCTGCGCAACCTGTCCGGCTACCTGCGCGACGAGGCCCGCACCCGGTCCGAGATGGAGTCGCGGCAGGCGTGGACGGTCAACGGGGCGCGCCTGGCCGTGGCGTCGCCGTGGCTGGTGCTGCTGTTCATGTCCTTCCAGTCCGAGGTCATCCACCGCTACGCCTCGCCGGGAGGCGTGGTCGTCCTGGTCCTCGGCGCCGCCGCCTGCCTGGTGTCCTACCGGCTGATGATGCGCCTGGGTCGGCTCCCGACCGAGCGGCGGATCCTGTCGTGACCCCGGCGGCGTGGGGAGCGGTCCTCGGCGCGGTCCTGGCCGCCGGGCTGCTGCTGGTCGTCGGCAGGGTGCTGGCCCTGCGCCGGACCCAGATCGCCGTGCGCGTGCTGCCCTACGTCCGCGACCTGCCCCAGGTCGGCCGCACCCCGGGGCTGCGGGTCGTCTCCTCCTCGCCGACCTCGGCCGCCGCGGGGGTCTTCGGGCCGGTGCTGCGCTCCGCGGCGGACACCGTCGAGCGGGTGCTCGGCGGGGCCGCGTCGGTGCGCCGCAGGCTGGCGCGGGCGGACCTGGACAAGACCGTGCACGAGTTCCGGGTCGAGCAGGTGCTGTGGGGGACCGCCGCGTTCGCGGTGGCCGCGGCGTACGGCGTCCTTCGCGCCCTCGCCGACCCGGGCGGCGCGGTGACCTCGCTGCTGCTCTGCGTGATCGCGTTCGTGCTGGGCGTGCTGGCGCGCGACACCCACCTCTCCAACCAGGTCAAGCAGCGCGAGCGGCAGATCCTCGCCGAGTTCCCGACCGTGGCGGAGCTGCTGGCCCTCGCGGTGGCCGCCGGTGAGAGCCCGGTGGCGGCCCTCGACCGGGTCGTGCAGCGCAGCGGTGGCGCGCTCTCCTCCGACCTCGGCCGGGTGCTGGCGGCGGTGCGCACCGGTGAGCCCGTCGGGGCGGCGTTCGACCGGATGGCCGCGTCGACCGGGCTGCCGCTGGTGGCCCGCTTCGCGCAGGGCGTCGCCGTGGCGGTGGAGCGCGGCACCCCGCTGGCCGAGGTCCTGCACGCCCAGGCGGCCGACGTGCGCGAGGCCGGACGACGCGAGCTGATCGAGGTGGCCGCCCGCAAGGAGGTCCTGATGATGGTGCCCGTCGTGTTCCTGGTCCTCCCGGTCACCGTGCTCTTCGCCTTCTGGCCCGGCGTCATCGGCCTCCACCTGACCACACCCTGACCCGCTGGCTTCCCGGAAAGGACGCACACGATGGAACACCTCTCGCAGGCGATGACGAGGATCTACGTCATGCTCACCCTGCCCAGGCCCCGCGACGAGCGCGGCGACGTGCCCGGCTGGGTGCTGATCACCGTCATGACGGCCGGGCTGGTGATGGCGATCTGGGGCGTGGCCAAGGGACAGCTGAGCTCCATGCTCCGCGAGGCCCTCGCCTCCGTGCACAACTGACGAGCGATGCGCCTGCGTCGGACACGCTGCCAGCGCGGCTCCGCGGTCGTGGACTTCGTGCTGGTGCTGGTCGTGCTCGTCCCGCTCTTCCTCGGCATCCTCCAGGTCGGGCTGGTGCTCTACGTCCGCAACACCCTGGCCGCGGCCGCGTCCGAGGGCGCCCGGTACGCCGCCACCCGGGACGCCGACCTGGCCGACGGCCAGGCGCGCACCCGCGACCAGATCGACGACGCCGTCTCGGGGCGCTTCGCCCGCGACGTCGACGTACGCCGTGTGGTCGTCGACGGCGCGCCCGGCGTCGAGGTCGTCGTCCACGCCCGCGTCCCGGCGCTCGGCATCGGCGGCCCGGCGGTCGACCTCGAGGTGTCCGGCCACGCCGTCGAGGAGGAACCGTGAGGAGGCGGCGTCCCGACGAGCGGGGCAGTGCCCTGGTCGAGCTCACCTGGCTCGGCATCCTGCTGCTGGTGCCGATGCTGTGGATCGTGCTGTCCGTCTTCGAGGTGCAGCGGGGTGCGTTCGGGGTCAGTGCCGCGGCCCGCGCCGCCGGGCGCGCCTACGCGTTGGCGCCCACCGACGCAGAAGGACGGGCCCGTGCCGAGGCCGCGGCCCGGCAGGCGCTCGTCGACCAGGGGCTCGACGCAGGCTCCGCTGGACGTCGAGGTGTCCTGCCGGCCCTTCCCGCACGACTGCCACAGCGGCACCTCGGTCATCACCGTCAGCGTCCACTCGCGGGTGGACCTGCCGCTGATGCCCCGGGTGCTGGGCGGTGACGCACCGAGCTTCGCCCTCGACGCGAGCCACACCGTCCCGATCGGCCAGTTCCAGGAGGTCCGGTGACGACCCGCCGGGACGAGCGCGGCCAGGCGACCGTGATGATCATCGGCTTCGCGATCGTGCTCGCGATGGTCGTCGCCCTGGTGACCGACGCCTCCGCGGCGTACCTCCAGCGGCAGGGCCTCGACACCGTCGCCGACGGCGCGGCCCTGCGGGGTGCCGACCTCGGCGCGACGGGGGAGGAGACCTACACGGGCGGGCTCCCCGACCAGGACCTCGCCCTCACCCCGGCCGCGGTGCGCGCCGCCGTGCACGCCTACCTCGGCGACATCGGGGCCTACCGGAAGTTCCCGGGGCTGACCTTCGACGTCGGGGTCGACGGCACCGCGCACCGGGTCACCGTCACCGTCCACGCCCCGCTCGACCTGCCGCTGACGGTCCCCGGGGCCCCGGCGACCGCGTCCGTCGGCGCGACCGGCTCGGCCGTGGTCGAGGTCGACCCGCGGTGACGATGCCGCCGGTCAGGACCCGTGCTCGCAGAGGGTGATCTCGTCGAGCAGGCCGCCGTCGCAGTAGTCGTCGCCGGCGCCGCCGTCCAGGAGGTCGGCGCCCTGACCACCGGTGAGGAAGTCGGCGCCGCCGCGTCCCTTGAGGGTGTCGCCGCCACGCAACCCCGTGAGGCCGTTCGGGCCACCGGTGCCGCGGAGCAGGTCGCCGTACCGGGAGCCGGTGGCCCAGTCGACCCGCTTCAGGGTGTCGCGCCCCTGGCCGACGGCGACTCCCGCCGCGAGGTCGACCTGCACGGCGTACCCGGACGAGCGGTAGGACACCTCGTCGTCGGGGATGTCGTTGCCCACGACGAGGTCGCGCCCGGGGCCCGGGACGAAGAGGGCCTTCAGGACCGGGGCGCGCAGCGTGTCGGCACCCGTGCCGCCCACCACGTCGATCGTGCTCCCGGCCGTGCCGTCGACGATCAGTACGTCGTCGCCGGGTCCGCCCTCCAGCTCCATCGCGCCGCGCACGTGGTCGTCGCCCGCGCCGCCGTGCAGTGAGTTGAGGTCGTTCGGGCCGCTGGGGTCGCAGATCCAGTCGTCGCCGCCGCGACCGTCGATGGTGTCGCTGCCGCCACGGCCCACGATCACGTCCGGGCCGCTCGTCCCGCGGATCGTCTCCGAGGATCCGGTGCCGACGATGGTCGCGGCACGGCCGAAACAGGTGGGGGTGACGGCCTGCGCGGGAGTGGGGACGACGGCCGCCCCGGTCACGGCGAGGAACGTGGCGGCGAGGACTGCCACGCCGGTGCGACGGCTCATGCTGTGCCTTTCCGGAGTGCGGGTCGCACGGCAACGTACCGATGGCCGGCGGTCAGCGACAAGGGGTGTCGCCCCGTCGCCCTCCCCACCGCGGGCGATGCGCCCGGCGACCTTTCCGGAGGAGTCTGGGAAGAACGGCAACCCGGGGCGGTGCCCGCGCGTGTCTGGTTCAAGCGGTTGCCGGGAGAGCGACCAGGACCAGCGGAGGTCGGCATGGCGTCGAGGAGGGCCAACGACTTCACCGCCTTCTACGAGGCGACGTTCGGACGCACCGTGGCCTGCGCCTACGCCGTGGTCGGCGACCTCCGCGAGGCCGAGGACGCCGCCCAGGAGGCCTACGTCCAGGCCTGGCGGCGCTGGCGCGACATCAGCGAGTACGACGACCCGGCGGCGTGGGTGCGCCACGTCGCCGTGAACCAGGCGATCACCCGGGTGCGTCGCCGCCAGACCGCCCGGCGGTACCTGCGCCAGGCCCGGCCACCCGAGACCGCCGACCCACCCGACCTGACGACGCTCGAGCTGGTCCGGGCGCTGCGGAGCCTCACCGAGGAGACCCGCCGGGCGGTGGTGCTGCACCACATCGCCGACCTCCCCGTCGCCGAGATCGCCCGCATGGAGGAAGTCCCCGAAGGCACCATCAAGGCACGGCTCGCCCGCGGGCGCTGGGCGCTCGCCGCTCGTCTCTCCGAGGCCTCCGACCGGGGGTCCGAGACCACCGACCAGGGGAAGGAGGTCCGCCATGCCTGACACGGACCTGGACCAGGCCTTCGACACCCTCGTGGTCGAGGTCGAGCACATCGTGGTCCCGCCCGGGGCGAAGCAGGCCCGGGGCACGCTGCTGAGGCGGCGGGCGGGGGTCGCGGGTGCCGCCCTTCTCGTGGTCGCGGTGGTCGGCGGGATCGCCGCCGCCCAGGGTGGGGCCGGGACCCACGAGCCGCAGCCCGCCCCGCCGGTGACCAGGACCGACGACTCCTCGCTGACCGGGTGGGCAGGTCTACCCGACCTCGGCCATCGACGGGCACTGGCACACCCGGCACCTGTCGCAGGCCGAGCTCCGCCATCTCCTCGTCGCCGCGGGACGCGACGACGCGCTGGTCTGGTGGGAGTCGCACGCTCCGGCCGGCCGCCCCCGGCTCACCCTCGCGGCGGGTCGCGTGAACGGCTTCAGCCTGTGCCTCGGCACGGACGCGAAGCCCTACCTCCGGGGCCTGGACGGGGGGCACTTCACCGAGCACGGGGACGAGGTCGTCCTGCGCCACTACGGATCGACGCCGGAGGCGACGCTGCGCTACACGATCACGGGGTCCCGGCTCGATCTCGACCTCGTCAGGAGCAACTGGCCGAGGCAGAGCGGCCGGCCGGCCGACCAGGTGCGCGTCCTGTACTCCTCGCTGCCGTTCACCCGCTTCGTCGGCTCCGGGCCCTGAGGCCGAGAGCCGCGAGGGTTCACTACGATCGCAGGGACCCCGGAACTCTCGGACCCAGGGAGACTCGCCATGCGATCCGTGTCGGCGTACGCCGTGACCCTCGCCGTGCTCGTGGCCCTCGCGCTGGTCCCGGCGCCCGCCGCCGTGGCCGACACCACGGCCGGGTCGTACAGCCGGGCGGCGTTCCGGACCACCAACCACCAGCGGGTGAAGCACGACCGGGTGCGGCTGCGGAAGGGCGACTGCCTGCGCGGCTTCGCCCGGAAGCAGGCGGCACGGATGGCCACGCGCGAGGAGACCTTCCACCAGGACCTCCAGCCGATCCTGAAGAAGTGCCGGATGCGGCTGGTGGGCGAGAACGTCGCCTACGGCTTCCCCTCGGGCAGGTCCGTGGTGAACGACGGCTGGATGAAGTCCGAGGACCACCGCGCCAACATCCTCGAGCGCCGCTACCGGCTGATGGCGATCGTCGCCCGCAAGGGCGACGACGGTCGCTGGTACGTCTCGCAGGTGTTCGGCCGCGCCGGCCTGAGCCCGGAGCTCCGCCGGTTCGGGGTGGCCACCCGCGTGACGGTAGGCTCGCTCCTTGTGGCAGGCCCCGACTTCGACACCGAGATCAAGCAGCTCCAGGCGACGATGCGCACCATCGAGCAGGTGCTCGACCTCGACGCCATGCGCGAGGAGATCGCCGACCTCGGCGAGCAGGTCGCCGCGCCCGACCTGTGGGACGACCAGGACAACGCCACCCGCGTGACCGGCCGCCTCTCGGCCCTCCAGGGCGAGCTCGACCGCTTCACCGCGCTCCAGGACCCGCGTCGAGGACCTCGGCATCATGGTCGAGCTCGGCCAGGAGGAGGGCGACGCCGACGCGATCGCCGAGGCCGAGACCGAGCTGGACAGGATCAAGAAGGCCGTCGAGGCGCTCGAGGTCCGCACCCTGCTCTCCGGCGAGTACGACGCCCGCGAGGCGCTGGTGACCATCCGGGCCGGCGCCGGTGGCGTCGACGCCGCGGACTTCGCCGAGATGCTGATGCGGATGTACATCCGCTGGGCCGAGCAGCACAAGTACCCCGTCGAGGTCTTCGACACCTCCTACGCCGAGGAGGCCGGCCTGAAGTCGGCCACCTTCGCGGTGCACGCGCCGTACGCCTACGGCACGCTCAGCGTCGAGGCCGGCACCCACCGCCTGGTCCGGATCAGCCCGTTCGACAACCAGGGCCGCCGCCAGACCAGCTTCGCCGCCGTCGAGGTGGTGCCGGTGCTCGAGCAGACCGACGAGATCGACATCCCCGACGAGGAGATCCGCGTCGACGTCTACCGCTCCGGCGGCCCCGGCGGCCAGTCGGTCAACACCACCGACTCCGCGGTCCGGCTGACCCACATCCCCACCGGCATCGTGGTCACCTGCCAGAACGAGAAGTCCCAGCTGCAGAACAAGGCCAGCGCGATGGTCGTGCTCAAGGCCAAGCTGCTGGCGCTGAAGAAGGCCGAGGAGAAGGCGCATCTCGACGAGATGCGCGGCGACGTCGCGGCCACCTGGGGCGACCAGATGCGCAACTACGTGCTGAACCCCTACCAGATCGTCAAGGACCTGCGCACCGGCTACGAGGTCGGCAACCCGAGCGCGGTCTTCGACGGCGACCTCGACGGCTTCCTCGAGGCCGGCATCCGCTGGCGCCGTGGCGCCGAGAAGGCCGCCGCGAACTAGACCGCCGCGAACTACGGGGCGATCGGGAGGCAGCCGGTCTGGCG